>JAXLYC010000005.1:0-282476 GCA_046351635.1 Nannocystaceae bacterium
GAGCTGCTCGAGCACCGCGCGGGTCTCGGCCGCGGTGAACTCGGCCGTCACGACCAGATCCGGGCCCTGCGCCACGATGGCTTCGCCGCCGGCGACACGCGGCAGTGCGGCCGGCCAACCGCCGGTGAAGGTGCTGTAGCGCGCGTCGTCGGCCAAGCCCGAGATCGCGACCACGCGCGCGCGGACCTCGGGCCCCAGCGCCCACAGCTCCTCGTCGGCGAAGACGACCTGCGACACGATGCGCTCGGCGTGGCCCGCCCGCGGCGCCTGGCCGCCGCACGCCAGACCCACCGCGACGACCGCGGCGAGCGGCCACCCGCGTGGCGGCGTCATCGCGGCACCGCCGCGACGGCGTCGAGGTCGAAGCCCGCGCTCGCGCCTTCGCACCACATCTCGCCGTGCCAGTGTTCGCGCGTGCGATCGACCAGTCGCAGCCATCGCGCGTGCGACAGGCCGACCGCGGCGAGATCGAACGCATCGCCGCCGGCGGTCGCCACCACCGTGGCCTCGTGGGCGTCGCGGGCCGCCGTCGGCGTGACGCCGGCACAGCCGTCGGCGGCGCCGTCGGCGTCGCAGTCGAACCCGAACCAAGTCTCACCGTCGTCGCTGACGAGCACCGCCGCGGGCTCGGCGAAGCTGCCGTCCGCGGTCGCGAACGCGTTCTCGAACACGATCACGTCGTCGCCGTCGCCGTCGACGATGCCCGGCCCGGCGAAGCCCAGGGTGATGCGGCCGCCGCAGCCCAGCGAGGCCACCTCGAGGCTGCCGCCGGCGCCGGTGGCCGGGGTCGGCGGCCCCAGCACCACCTCGGGCAGGGCGTCGTGGCCGAAGCTCGCCGGCGCAGCGGGTTCGATGGCGTCGACGCAGTCGACGAACGCATCGCCGCGATCACGCTCGCAGCGGCCGCGCACGGCGGGCTCACCTGCGACGGGTTCGATCGGAGCCGGGTCTGCGGCACAGCCCAGCGCCAGCGCGAGCAGTGGCAGCGCGCGGCTCATGGGATCGCCACCATGCTGTAGGGCGGCAGTCCGGTCGACAGCGGCCCCGCCAGGCGCTGGGGCACCGCGCCGCCGACGTCGAACTGCCACAGCCCGGGCGCGTCGCGCCGCGTGCTGCCGTACCACAGGCGATCGTCGACGAGCTCGAGCGTGTGCTCGACCGAGTCGAAACCGTCCGCGAAGCGCTCGGGTTGCTGCGGCGCCGCGTCGTCGAGCCCGACGCGCCGCAGCGACACCGCCGAGAAGTCGGCCGCATAGGCGGCGACGTACGCGACCGTGCCGCCGTCGTCGATGTCGAAGGCCTCGCAGCTGCCGCGGGCCACCCAGCGCGACCGCGGCGAAGCGCGCCGGCGCGACCGCCCAGTCGACCGTGCCCGCCGCGAGGTCGAAGCGTTCGATGCCGGTCGACAGCGCCAACACGGTGTGGCCGCGCGCGTCGCTCGGATCGCGCCGCAGCTGCCGCAGCCACGCGCCGTCGGACGGCAGACCCTGGGCGCCGGCGCGCTCGGGATCGCGGTCGAGCACGTGCCCGCGCAGCAGGTCGACCGCGACGAGCTCGTCGGGACCCACGCGACCATAGGATGGATCGAGCCGCTGCACCGCGACGAAGCCGACTGCGCCGCATGCGAAGCCCAGGCCCGCGTCGGGGTTGCCGTCGTCGTCGGGCACCGCACGCAGGTCGATGGCCGGCGGCGCATCGTCCTGCTCGTCGCGCGACAGCGACAACGGCGCCAGCGTCGGCACGTCGAGCTGCGTGACCCAGCCGCGGCCGTCGGGATCGAAGAGCAGCGCCTGGGGGTTGGCGCGTCGCTGCACGCGGCCGCGACCGCGTGCTCGCCGGCGACCGCGAAGCTGCGCGAGGGGTCGAGCACGGTGACGCTGTCGTATTGATAGCGGTTGAGCAACAACGCCGCGCCGTCGCCATGCTGGATCGAGTCCGTCGTCGCGGCGGCGACGTCGGGCGTGACCGCGGCGGTGGCGAGATCGACGACCGCGACCGCGCCGCTGGCGAAGTCCGTCGTGGTGACCAGCAGCCGGGTCGGGGCATCGACATCGATCGCGCAGGGGTGCTCGAGCGCGAGCGCATCGAGCGACGCAGCGCGCACGGGGCCGTCGTCGCAGGCCCCGTCGAGCATGGCGGCGCGCACCCGCCGAGCAATACCAGCGCGAACCCGCGTTCTTCATGATCGTCGTCGCCTCCCGTGGCGGTGCCCGCCCAGCTCGAACTCGACGCGGACGTGGGCCCACACGCTGCGGCCGGGCAGGGGATAGCCGATGAAGTCGGCGATCGCGACCGGGCTGGGCTGCCGCTGGCCCACCGGCAGCACCACGGTCGCGGTGCGCACGTCGAGCAGGTTGCGCAGCTCGACGCCCACGAGCACGCGCGCGTCGATCCACGCTTGCACTCCCAGCGCCTGCAGTGCCCGCGGTGGCAGCACGTAGCGACCGCTGGGATCGAGGAACGTGCGCGCGACCAGCTCGGCGGTGTAGACCAGCCGCGGCTCGAACGCCACGCCGCGCGGATGGAAGCGCCAGCCCAGCGAGGCACGCGCGAACAGATCGTGCCGCGGACGCCCCGGCAGCGCGTGGCCGTCGCGACCGGGGTCGCCGCTGCGGTCGATCGCGTCGAGCCAGGTGTAGTTGAGCGAGACCTCGAGGCGGTCATCGGGCGCGCGCGCGCCCAGCGAGCTCTCGAAGCCACGCACCCGCGCGGCCGCGACGTTCTCGGGCCGCGCGAGCGTCCCGGCGGCGATCCACTGGATCAGATCGCGGCTGCGGATCCAAAAGCCCGCGACGTGGCCGAACACGCCGCCGTGACGACCGTCGTGCTCGAGCGTCGCGCCGCCGTCGGCGACCAGGCCGCGTTCGGGCACGAGCCCCTCGTTGCCGACGAAGAAGCCGCGATCGCCGAAGAGCTCCACCAGGGTCGGCGCGCGGAAGTAGCGGCCGAAGCTGCCGCGCAGGCTCAGCGCGGGCAGCAACGTCAGCCGCAGGCCCAGCCGCGGCGACACGGCGACGAACGCACGGTTGCGCCCGCGATCGTCCTGCTCGCCCTGGCCGGGCGGCACCGCGAAGCGGCTCGCGACGCCGTCGACGCGCACCGCCGGCACCACCTGCACGCGGCCCGACCAGGCGAACTGCTCGAGCTCGACGCCGGCACCGACCCCGGCACGGCTGCGGATCGCGTCGCCGCTGGGCGAGCCGTCGGGTCGCTGCACGCGTTGGTCGATCGCGATGCGCTCGCCGCGGCCGTCGGCGACGAGCCCGAGCCAGGCCTCGCGCCACAGCGGCACGCGCAGCCGGGGCGAGAGGTACACGTCGAGCGTGAGCGCGCGCTGGTCGTCGCGGCCGACGCCGAGCTCGGCCTGCGGATCGCGGAATCGTCGCGCCCACGCCGACGCCCGCGAGCCACTCGAGCCGCGTGCCCGGGCGTCCGCCGCCGTCGGCGCAGCCGCACGATCGAGCGCGACAGCAGTTGATCGCTGCCGGCGGCGTGGGCCTGGGCGCTGCCGGGGCCGGGCACGCCCGCGCGCTTGCCGACCGCGAGCTGGTGCGCGGCGATGCGCCAACGCCCACGGCGCGCGCCCAGGCGCAGCTGCGCGAGCACGCGGTCGTAGCCGTTGCCGCTGCGCCGCGCGATCGCGTCGTCGCCCGGAAGCCGCGTGCCGCGGTCGTCGTAGTAGGTGAACGCGCCGGTGCTGCCGGCATACGACGCGCGCGCGGCCCAGCCGACCCGCCGCGCGCGGCCGCGCAGCTCGACCGCGGCCTGCCGCGTCCACCACGACCCGAGCCCGGCCTCGGCGCGCACCGCCGGCGGTGCGTCGCCGGGCGTGCTCACCAGATCGAGCGCGCCGCCCATCGCCGCCGCGCCGTAAGCGATCGGGATCCAGCCGCGATGGACCTCGACCCGCGAGATGCCGTCGAGCGGCAGGTCGCCGAGATCGACGAGCCCGGCCATGCTGCCGCTCACCGGCACGCCGTCGATGAAGATCGCGACCTGTTGCGGCGCGCTGCCACGGATCGACACGGCGCCGAACTGGCCCAGCCCGCCGAGTTGGCGTACGTGGACACCGGGCGCGCGCGAGAGCACCTCGACCAGACCGTCGCGCGGCGTCGCGGTCTTGGGGTCGTCGAGCGCGAGCACCGACACGAACCCCGGCGAGCGCGCCGCGGCGCCGCGTCGCGGCGGCGCGCGCACGACCGTGCGGTAGCGCGACGCGTCCTCCGCGGATTGCGGATCAGCGGGGGCCTCGGCCCCGCGGGCGGCGGGGGGTGCCGCGGCGCACCACAGGGCGGCCGACAGCACCTGGGTGGTACTGGTCGCGAGCAAGGGCGAGAAGACTCCCGTCTCACCAGACGTTGCGCTCGGCCGATCGCGAGAGGTTTCCTGACTCGACGGGTCGCTCTTCGGCAGCGCCTTCCCAGGCGAGGTGCCCAGTGGCATGCGTGCTGCCGTCGTCGCCGTTCACAGTGGCGGGAGCCGCATCGGATTCGCACCGATTTCCCTTGGCTCGACGATCGGAACAAAAAGCTTGTCAGGGAGCGATGCGGAGCAACCGCACCAGCCAATTGGATCGTCGTTCACGCTCCCGGTGTCAAGCGTGCTCTCGCGCGTGCACGGCGGCGAACGTCCGCACGGCCCGCGCACACGAAGCTGCAGCCCCGCGCGCGTCCGGGCGTACCGGCGCGACGTCGTGTTGCCGCCGACTGCCCCCGCGTCGAACCGGTTGTCGGCGCCGCCCGAGTTCGGATACCCTGCGATGACGAGGACCGCGACATGCTCGACTTTCCCATCGGAGAACTCATCACCCCCGAGGAGCAGGTCGCGGTTGCACGCGCCGTCGCGATCATGGCCTCGCGCGACGATCAGGTCTCCGACAGCGAGCGTCACTTCGTCGAGGAACTCATGGGGCAGATGATGCTGCTGCCCGAGGAGCGCGACCTGGTCCGCAAGGAGTTCTCGGCGCCCTCGGACCTGCTGCGCGTGGCCCGGGCCGTGCGCCACCGCGAGGCGCGGATCTTCCTCTTCTACCAGGCCGTGTGCGCCGCGATGGCGGACAACAAGCTCGTCGACGGCGAGGTCGATGCGCTGCTGCAGCTCGCCGACGCGTTCCAGTTCGAGCCCGAGGTCGCCAAGCGTTTCGTGCGGTGGGTGCAAGACAGCCTCGAGCTGCGCGAGCGCGGGCAGCAGATCCTCGTCGAGATGTGACGGGGCGGCGGGCGCCCGCGGTCGGCGCCCCCTTGGCACCTGGGGCCCGGTCTGCTCGCCGGCTCGCCCGGTTTCGGCCCGATCGGCGCCTGCGGGGCCGGACTTGCGCGGCTGCACCGGGCTCGCCATACTCCGCGGCCCATGGCCCGCGTCACCGTCGAGGACTGCCTCGCTCGCGTCCCCAACCGTTTTGCGCTCACCATCTTGGCCTCGCGCCGCGCCCGTGCGCTGAGCGAGGGTCGCGGTCGTGCGCTGGTGGAGTGCGACAACAAGGAAGGCGTCACTGCCCTGCGCGAGGTCAGCAAGAACCGCGTGCGCTTCAAGGAAGACGTGCCCAACGCCATGCGCGAGTTCATCGAGGAACAGCGCCGGCAGCTGCGCGTCACCGCCGGTGAGCACACCTTCCTCGAGGCCGCGTCGTTGCGCGCGCTCGAAGAGGAAGAGGGCGAGGCCGACGACGACGAGGTCGAGGTCGACGAGCTGCAGGCCGATCCCGAGGCGCTCAACAAGCAGGCGGTCGGGACCGACGAGGACGAGACCACCGACGCGCCTCCGGGCGCGGACGGCGAGTTCGACGAGGAAGAGGGCGGCTTCGAGGACGAGGACCTGCCGGACGACGCGCCCGAGATCGATGCGCCCGGCCTGGGCGACGATGCCGCTGGCGGCGCCGACGAAGGCGAAGCCGAGCCGGCCGAAGACGAGGACGAGTGATGACGGCGCCGCGGCGCTGGCTGGGCGTGATGCTCGCGAGCGTCGCGCTGCCGGCGGGCTGCGGTGACCGTTCGCCGCCGGCGCTGTGGCCCGAGCCGCCGCCGCCGACGCTGGCGCATCCCATCGGCGTCGACGCGCCCGATGCGGGCGAGCCGGCTGTCGACGCGGCGCGGCCCGACGACCTCGGCGACGAGGCGACCGCGGCCGAGCCCAGCGCGGCCCGTGCGAGTGAGCCCGATGCCGAGCGCGACGCCGCGGGCGGGACGGCATCGGCGCCGGCCGAGCCGAAGGCCGCGGGCAAGCCGGCCGCGCGCTGAGCCGCGGCGCGTTCGCGACGGCGCCGTGGTAAAGCTGCGGCGTGCCGCGTCTGCGCAAGGTCCTGGTCGCGAACCGCGGCGAGATCGCTCGCCGTGTCTTCCGCACGTGCCGCGAGCGCGGCATCGCGACGGTTGCGGTCTACAGCGACGCCGACGTCGACGCGCTGCACGCCCTCGAAGCCGACGAAGCGGTGCACATCGGGCCGGCGCCCGCGCGCGACAGCTACCTGCGCATCGAGGCCATCATCGACGCGGCGCGGCGCACCGGCGCCGACGGCATCCACCCCGGCTACGGCTTCCTGTCCGAGCGCGCCGCCCTGCCGCGCGCGTGCGACGAAGCCGGCATCGCCTTCATCGGCCCGCCCGCCGCGGCGATGGAGGTGATGGGCGACAAGGTCCGCGCGCGCAAGGCCATGGCCGCCGCGGGCGTGCCGACGGTGCCTGGCGTCGACGACGTCGTCGACGCCGATCATGCCGAGGCGGTCGCGGCCGAGATCGGCTTCCCGGTGATGATCAAGGCCAGCGCCGGCGGTGGTGGCAAGGGCATGCGCGTGGTCACCGAGCGCGGCGGCGTCGCGGCGGCGTTCGCCGCCGCGCAGCGCGAAGCCGAGGCGGCCTTCGGCGACGGCCGCGTGTTCATCGAGCGAGCGGTGCTGAGCGCCCGGCACGTCGAGATCCAGCTCATGGCCGACGCCCATGGCCACTGCGTGTGGCTGGGCGAGCGCGACTGCTCGGTGCAGCGACGCCACCAGAAGGTGATCGAGGAGTCGCCCAGTCCCAGCGCGCAGATGGACGAGCACGTCCGCGCGAAGATGGGTGAGGTCGCGGTGCGGGCGGCGCTCGCGGTGGGCTACCGCAGCGCCGGCACGGTCGAGTTCCTGTTCGAGGAGACGCCGGCAGGGCCGCGGTTCTACTTCCTCGAGATGAACACGCGCCTGCAGGTCGAGCACCCGGTGACCGAGCTGGTGTGCGGCCGCGACCTGGTGTGGGATCAGCTCCGGTCGCGGCGGGTGAGCCGCTGGGCTACGGGCAGCAGGACATCGCGCGGCGCGGCCACGCCATCGAGTGCCGCATCTACGCCGAGGATCCCGGACCTTCTACCGCGACCGGGGCGTCACCGCGGTGCAGTGGCCTGAAGGCGGGCAGATCCGCGTCGACGCGGCCGTCGCCAGCGGCAGCGAGGTCTCGAGCCACTACGATCCCGCGATCGCCAAGCTCGCCACCAGGGGTCGCGATCGCGAGGAGGCGATCGCGCGCATGCGCCGGGCCCTGCGCGAGACCGTGGTGCTCGGCGTCGAGACCAACCTCGCGCTACACCTGCGGATCCTCGACGATCCCGACTTCGCGCGCGGGACCTCGGTCACGACCCGCTACATCGCCGAGCATCCGCACGTGACCGAGCCCACGGGCGCTCGATGCGGGCGCCAGCGCCCGGATCGCGGCTGCGGCCGCAGCGGTGGTCGATGCGCGCGCGGTGCGAGCGCAGCTTCGACGCCCTCGGCCTCCGAGGGCGACGCCGCGTGGCGACACGCCGCACGCTGGCGTCGCTGACGGTCGCGGTCGTGATAACCTGCACGCCCGGGAGTCGGCCTCGCGCCTTTTGTGGGCGCCGCCGACGTGGCAAAGGTGCAGCGCCATGCGACCCGGGCGATCCAAGCGAACGAAATTCATCTTCGTGACCGGCGGCGTCGCCTCGTCGCTGGGCAAGGGCCTCACGGCGGCGTCGATGGGCGCGCTGCTCGAGAGCCGCGGGCTCACGGTCGGACTGCAGAAGCTCGACCCGTACCTCAACGTGGATCCGGGGACGATGAACCCGACCCAGCACGGCGAGGTGTTCGTCACCGACGACGGCGCCGAGACCGATCTCGATCTGGGCCACTACGAGCGCTTCGTGTCGCATCGCATGACGCGGCACAGCAACTACACCTCGGGCCAGATCTACGAGTCGGTCATCCGCAAGGAGCGGCGCGGCGACTACCTCGGCCAGACCGTGCAGGTCATCCCGCACGTCACCAACGAGATCAAGGAAGCCATCACCGCCGCGGCCGAGGGTGTCGACGTGCTCATCGTCGAGATCGGCGGCACCGTCGGTGACATCGAGAGCCTGCCGTTCCTCGAGGCAATCCGGCAGCTGCGGCTCGAGGTCGGCCGCGAGGACGCGGTGTTCGTCCACCTGACGCTGCTGCCGTTCATCGCGACCGCCGGCGAGCTCAAGACCAAGCCGACCCAGCACTCGGTCATGAAGATGCGCGAGATCGGCATCCAGCCGGATCTGCTGGTGTGCCGCAGCGACCACAAGATCGACCGCTCGACCCGCGACAAGATCGCGCTGTTCACCAACGTGCAGATGGACTGCGTGATCCCGCTCGAGGACAAGCGCACCATCTACGAGGTGCCGCTTGCGCTGCACGAGGCCGGGCTCGACGACAAGCTGTGCGAGCTGCTCAACATCTGGAGCCGCGATCCGCAGCTCGACGAGTGGCAGCGCATCGTCGACACCCTGGGCGCGCCCAAGCAGCGGGTGAAGATCGCCATGGTCGGCAAGTACGTCGATCTGGCGGAGTCCTACAAGAGCCTGTCCGAGGCCCTGGTCCACGGCGGCCTGGCGAACTCGGCCGCGGTCGAAATCACCTACGTGGACGCCGAGGAGATCGTCGTGCGCGGCGCGGCCAAGCTGCTGCGCGGCATGGCCGGCGTGCTGGTGCCCGGCGGCTTCGGCCAGCGCGGCAGCGAGGGCAAGATCGAGGCGATCCGGTATGCCCGCGAGAACCGCATCCCGTTCCTGGGCATCTGCCTCGGCATGCAGATGGCCGTCATCGAGTTCGCGCGCGACGTCGCCGGCATCCCCGCGGCACAGAGCGCCGAGTTCGTGCCCGACGCGGCCGATCGCGTGATCGACCTGATGCCGGACCAAGCCGACGTGCGCGACAAGGGCGGGACCATGCGCCTGGGCGCCTACGACTGCGCGCTGGTGCCCGGCACGCTGTCGGCGAAGATCTACGGTGAGCCGCGGATCTCCGAGCGCCATCGCCACCGCTACGAGGTCAACAACGACTACCGCGCCCGGCTCGAGACCGCGGGGCTGGTGCTCTCGGGACTCTCGCCCGACGCGCGACTGGTCGAGATGATCGAGCTGCCGACCAGCACGCACCCGTTCTTCGTTGCGTGTCAGTTCCACCCCGAGTTCCGCAGTCGCCCGACCGCACCGCATCCGTTGTTCGCGGCCTACATCGCCGCGGTCAGCGAGTACGCGCGCGCCCAGATGTAGTCGCCTGTCAAGCGGCCATCGTCGCGGGCGAGCACGGCGGCGCACATCAGCGGCCACGCGTCCGCCCGCGCACGGGCCCGTGAGCGGCCCAGCGCGGCGCGGCGCGTGCACCCCCGCGTGGCCCCCCGCGCGGCAGCAGCTCGGCAGCGGCCCCGCGGCGGTGCTATCCTCTCGGCCACGGTGCCCCGCGCGCGTGCGCGGCCACCTGTCGTCGCCCATCGGGAGTTCAGAGACCGCTCATGGCCCTCAACATGCGCCAAGAGCTGCGGATGAGCCAGCAGCTGGTGATGACGCCCCAGCTGCAGCAGGCCATCAAGCTGCTGCAACTCTCGCGGATGGAGCTGCAGGATCTCGTGCGCGGCGAGTTGCTGGAGAACCCGCTGCTCGACGAGCAGGCCGAGCTCGGCAGCAGCGTCGACGAGCCGGTCTCGTCGGTCGAGATGCAAGACGGCCTCGACATGCAGCGCGACGACGGGGCCGAGCGCAACGCCACGCGCGAGCGCGCCGAGGAGCTCAAGGTCGACGACGGCCCCAAGGAGAACTTCGACTGGGAGGCCTACCTCGAGAACTACAGCTACGCGCCTGCGACCGGCTCGGCGGTGCGGGTCGAGAACGACGAGATGCCGTCGCTCGAGGCGACCGCGTCGCGCCCCGAGACCCTGGCCGAGCACCTGATGTGGCAGATCCGGCTGTCCAACTTCGACCCGGTCGAGGAGGACATCGCGGAGTGGATCGTGCGCTCGCTGTCGCCGGCGGGCTACATGCGCGACCAGACCGTGCCGCAGATCGCCAAGCGCTCGGGCTACTCGGTGCTGCGGGTGGAGCAGGTGCTGCGGCGGATCCACAACCTCGACCCGGTCTCGATCGCGGCGCGCAACCTCTCGGAGGCGCTGTGGGTGCAGGTCAACCACCCCGACGATCCCATCGAGGATCCGTTGGTGCGGGCCATCATCGCCAAGCACCTGGGCAACCTCGAGAAGCGGGCCTATCCCGCCATCGCGCGCGACACCGGTGAGCCGATCGAGGAGGTCTACGAGGCCGCCAAGATCGTGCTCGGGCTCGAGCCGCGGCCGGCGCGGGCCTACGCCGCGGAGGAGCCGCAGTACATCGTGCCCGACGTCTACATCGCCAAGATCGGCGAGGAGTACGTCGTCACGCTCAACGACGACGGCCTACCCAAGCTCAAGATCAGCGGCTTCTACCGCGGCGCCATGGGCCAGAGCCGCGAGGCCAAGGAATACATCACCGAGCGGCTGCGCTCGGCGCAGTGGCTGATCCGCTCGATCCAGCAGCGTCAACGGACCATCCTCAAGGTCACCAAGAGCATCCTCGCGTTCCAGCGCGAGTTCTTCGACCGCGGCGTCGAGCACCTGCGCCCGCTCATCCTCAAGGATGTCGCCGAAGACATCCAGATGCACGAGTCGACCGTCAGCCGCGTGACCACGAACAAGTACGTGCACACGCCGCAGGGCATCTTCGAGCTCAAGTACTTCTTCAACGCGGGCATCAGCCGCAGCAACGGCGAGGACCTCGCGTCCGAGGCCGTCAAGACCAAGATCAAGGTCCTCATCGACGAAGAGGACAGCGCGCACCCCTACAGCGATCAGCGGCTGGTCGAGCTGCTCAAGGCGGACGGCATCGACATCGCCCGCCGCACGGTCGCGAAGTACCGCGAGCAGCTGGGCCTGCTGTCGAGCAGCAAGCGCCGCAAGCTGTTCTGAGACGGCTGCGGGCGCGGGCGAAAGGACGACGATGCGCCGCGAGGCTTGGGTCGAAGTGGGCCAGTTGATCTCCGAGGGCGCGCAGGCCGGCCTCGTGCTGCAGCAGTTGTCCAACTGGGGCGGGCTGGAGCGGCGCATCGGCCGGCCGCGCATCCAGAAGCCCGGGCTCGCGCTCGCCGGCTTCACCAAGCACGTGTACCCCGACCGCGTGCAGGTGCTGGGGCTGACCGAGATCGACTACCTGCTGAGCCTCGAGCCGGCGCAGCTGGGCCGCGCGTTGCGGCTGTACATCGCGCGCGACCCGTGCGTGCTGGTGCTGACGCGCGGGCTCGAGCCGCCCGATGCGCTCATGGAGGCCGCGCGTGACGGCGGCGTGCCGGTGCTGGGCTCGACGCTGATGAGCTCGACGTTCATCTCGCGGGTGACGCGCCGGCTCGAGGAGCTGCTGGCACCGACCGCGAGCATCCACGGCGTGCTGGTCGACGTGCTCGGCGTGGGCGTGTTGCTCATCGGTCGCTCGGGCGTGGGCAAGAGCGAGGCCGCGCTCGATCTGGTGCTCAAGGGCCACCGCCTGGTCGCGGACGACGTCGTCGAGGTGACGGTGCGCCCACCCGACACGGTCTGGGGCGCGGCCAACGATCTCCACCAGCACCACATGGAGATCCGCGGCATGGGCATCCTCAACATCACGCACCTGTTCGGCGTGGCCGCGGTGCGCGACAACAAGAAGATCGAGGTCGTGGTCGAGCTGTCGGAGGTCGACGAAGGCGACTTCGATCGGCTCGGCACCGAGGGCCAGGTGTGGCCCATCCTCGGCGTCGACGTGCCGCTGGTGCGCATCCCGCTGCGACCGGGTCGCAACATCGCGTCGCTGATCGAGGTCGTCGCGCGCAACCAGCTGCTCAAGTACCGCGGTCACGACAGCGCGCGGGAGTTCCAGGACAAGATCAACGCCCGGCTCGCAGCCGCCGGCGGCGGTGAGTGGAGCCCGGAGCCGCTGCCGGCCGGGTCCTCCGGCGTGATCCCGATGACGGAGGTCGAGTAGCCGTGCGCCTGACGATCCTCTCGGGCCTGTCGGGTGGCGGCAAGTCGACGGCCCTGCGCGCGCTCGAGGACCTCGGCGTGTTCTGTGTCGACAACTGCCCGATCCCGCTGCTGCCGGAGCTGGTCGAGTTGGTCAAGCGCAGCGACGAGGGCCGCGCGGTCGCGGTCTGTGTCGACGCCCGCGACACCGAGCACCTGGCCTCGTTCGACGAGGCCTGCGTCCGGCTCGAGCGCATGGGCGTGACGCTCGAGGTGCTGTTCATCGAGGCGGCCAACGAGGTGCTGGTGCGCCGCTTCGCCGAGACCCGGCGGTTGCATCCCATGGGCGAGCTGCCCGGCGCGATCGACCGCGAGCGCGACGCGCTGGCGCCGATCCGCGCCCGTGCGACCGCCACGATCGACTCGAGCACCCTGGTCGGTCGGCAGCTGCGACAGCTGGTGCGCGATCGCTACGCCGGTGGCACCGGCCTGCGCGTGGTGCTGCAGTCGTTCGCCTACCGCCGCGGCGTGCCCAGCGAGGCCGACATGGTGTTCGACTGCCGCTTCCTCGCCAATCCCTACGAGGACCCGGCGTTGCGGCCGTTGTCGGGCCTGCACGAGCCGGTCGCCCGCTTCGTGCTCGAGCAGGCCGACGCGCGCACGTTGCTCGAGCACGTCGAGACCCTGGTGCGCTTCGTGATCCCGCGAATGCGCGCGGAGGGCCGCTCGTACCTCACGGTCGCGCTGGGCTGCACCGGCGGCCAGCATCGCTCGGTCGCGCTGGTCGAGGCGCTCGAGGAACGGCTGGCATCCGAGCGCAGCGCGAGCCTGCGCGTGGTCGTGCGCCACCGCGACGTCGGGAGGTCGCCGTGAACCCGCGCGTCGGCGTCGCGGTGGTCGGCCACGGCAAGACCGCCAGCGCGTTGCTCGACGCCGCCCGTGGCATCGCGCCGCCGGGCTCGCTCGACGACGTCGTCGCGATCGATGCCGGAGTCGGCGAGACCGCGGGGCTGTCGGCGGTGATGTGCGCGGCGATCACCGCAGCCGACCGCGGCAGCGGCGTGGTCGTGCTGGTCGACCTGCTGGGCGCGAGCCCGTGCCAGTGCGCCCAGCGCGAGGGCCAGGACCACGCGCTCGCGGTGGTCTCGGGCGTGTCACTGGCGATGCTGCTCAAGCTCAGCACGCTCGACCGCGGCGTCGCGAGTCTGTCGCACGTGGCCGATGCGTGCGCGGATGCGGCCCACCGCGCAGTGGTGGTCAGCGAGCGCCGCGACGACGGCGACGGCGAAGGGGCAGGACGGAGCGGATGAGCGAGCGACGGGGAAATCTCACCATCGTCAACCAACTGGGCCTGCACGCCCGCGCGGCGAGCAAGTTCGTGGGTCTGGCGGGCAAGTTCGACGCCGAGGTGTGGATCGGCATCGGCGAGCGCGAGGTCAACGGCAAGAGCATCCTCGGCGTGCTGATGCTGGCCGCGGCCAAGGGCGCGACCGTGACGTTGCGCTGCACCGGCGCCGAAGCCGACGCCGCCTACGACGCGCTGGCGCAGCTGGTCGGGCAGGGATTCGGCGAGACGTGAGCGACGGCGACAAGGACGGCGTGCGGCCGCGCCGCGCGACCGAGCCCGGCAGCCGGCCGACGCCGGCGGGCGAGCGTGCGCGTCGCGAGCTGTCGGGCGTCGCCGCCAGCCCCGGCGTCGGTATCGGTCGCGCGTACGTCATCGATCGCCGTCACTTCCACGTGCCCCGCCGCGAGATCGAGCCGGCCGAGGCCGACGAGGAGCTCGCGCGCTTCGGTCTGGGCCTGGGCCGCACCCACGCCCAGCTCGAGGCCATCAAGAACCGCCTGCCCCACGGCGAGCACCGCCAGATCCTCGAGGCGCAGCAGATGATGCTGCGCGACCCCGACCTGCGCCAGCGGGTCGAGGCGTTGATCCGCAACGAGAGCATCAGCGCCGAGTGGGCGGTCGACCGCGTCGCCGCCGAGATCCGCGAGACGCTCGAGCGCGCCGACGACGAGTACTTCGCCGAGCGCGGCAGCGACATCGGCTTCCTCGCCGAGCGCGTGCTGCTGCACATGGGCGACGTCGACGAGGGCGAGCTGTCACCGCCGCCGGGCTCGGTCGTGATCGCCCACGATCTCAGCCCCGCCGACACCGCCCAGCTGGCGCGGGCGCAGGTGGTCGGCATCGTCACCGGCGTCGGCGGCCAGACCTCGCACAGCGCGATCATGGCCCGCTCGCCGGAGATCCCGGCGGTGGTCGGGGTCGGCGACATCCGCGCTGGTCCAGAGCGACGACATGGTCGTGGTCGACGCCATCGACGGCGTCGTGCTGGTGCGGCCCGGCGCGGAGGAACTCGATCGCTGGCAACACGTGCGCGATCGCTACGACGTGTTCGAGGAGCGAGTCCAACGCGAGCACGGCCTGCCCGCGATCGCGCAGGACGGCACGCACATCGTGCTGCGCGCCAACGTCGCGCTCGACGCCGAGGTGCCGTCGTCGTTGTTCCACGGCGCCGAGGGCATCGGGCTGTTCCGCACCGAGTTCATCTTCATGGAGCGCGAGGTTCCGCCGACCGAGGACGAGCACTACCGCCACGCCAAGGCGGCGCTGCGCAAGTGCCCGCGCCGTACCCGGTGGTGTTCCGCACCTTCGATCTGGGCTCGGACAAGCCCACCGACCTGGTCCGCTACGTGGCGAGCGCGAGCACAACCCCGCCATGGGCCTGCGCTCGCTGCGATTGGCGCTGCGGGAGCGAGCATGTTCGGGGCCCAGGTCCGTGGGTTGCTGCGCGCCGCGGTGCACGGGCCGCTGCGCATCATGCTGCCGCTGGTCAGCGGCACTTCCGAGCTGTGTGCCGCGCTCGCGGTCATCGACGAGGCCCGCGCAGCTGGCCGACGAGGGCGTTGCCCACGGGCAGTCGGTGCCCATCGGCATCATGGTCGAGATGCCCTCCGCCGCCATCGTCGCCGACGTGCTCGCGCGCCACGTCGATTTCATGAGCATCGGTACCAACGATCTCATCCAGTACACGCTCGCGATCGACCGCACCAACGACGACGTCAGCTACCTGTACCGGCCGTTGCACCCGGCGATCCTGCGGCTCATCCACCGCGTCAGCGCGGCCGGCAAGGCCGCCGGCATCAGCGTGAGCCTGTGCGGCGAGATGGCAGCCGACCCGCGCTACACCTGGGTGCTGGTCGGCCTGGGCGTGCGCGAGCTGAGCATGCATCCCTCGGCGATCCCGGTGATCAAGAACATCATCCGCAGCTCGAGCCTGTCGGACATGGAGGCGCTCGCGCGCGAGGTGCTCGAAGTCGAGGACGCCGAGGACGCCGAGCGGCGCGTGCTCGAGATCATGCAGACGCGATCTCGAGCACCTGTTGCACGGTGGCGGCCAGCGCCAAGGCCGTCAACGAGGGCCGCTGCGGCGGTCGCAAGAGGGCGGGGATGAGCGCGCACGCGCGTGCGACCGACGATCGCTCGCGCCTGGTCGAGCTCGGCGCCGGCGGCGAGTCGCTGCGCGTGTTCGTGTCGGACACCGGGCCGCTGGCGGACGCGCGGCCGCGGTTGCTGCTGCACGAGCTGCTCCTGTGCGGCCACGAGTTCGCGCGACTGCTCGGGCCGGCCGCGGCGGGCGAGGGCGCCGCGGACCGCCGCGAGCTGGTGCTCGATCTTGCCCGGCGCGGGCGAGAGCGATCGACCGCGGCCCCCAGGCCGTCCGCGACTACGAGCTGTCGTGGCTGGCCGAGTGCGTGGCCGCGACGCCTTCGACGTGCTCGGCGTCGAGCAGCTCGACGTCGTCGGCCATGGCGTCGGCGCCCTGGTCGGCATGGCGCTGGCGGTGCTGCGGCCGCAGCAGGTCGGCGCGGTCGTGGCCATCGCGCCCTGCTGGGCCCGCTGCAGTTGCCCCACGAGCTGCGGCTCGCGACGTTGCCGCGCTGGTCGCGTTCGCGACGGTCTACCGCGCCGCGGATCTACGCCGCACCTGGCGAGCTGGCGCGCGGTGCCGGCGACGGCGGCGCTGGCGCCGGCGCTGTACTGGGACCGGCTCGCGCGCGATGGCGGACTCGCAGCCGCACGCGCGCTGCTGCTGCAGCTCGAGCGCACGCCGGCGCTGGCGGCTGCCTACGCGCCGCTGTCGTGCCCGACGCTGCTCGTGTGGGCCGATCGCGACGGCGCGATCGCGGCCGCGGATCGGCAGGGCTGGACCGCGGCGTTGCCCCACGCGGCGTCGGTGGTGATCGAGGGCTGCGGCCACGCGATCCCCGAGGAGCAGCCGCGCGCGCTGGCGGCCGCGATCGACGGGTTCTTGGGCGAAAGGGCGCGATGAGCCGCGCGCTGTGGCGCCCCATGGCGCTGGTGCTCTCGCTGCTGCTGTGGCTGGCCACGGGCGCCACCGCACGCGCGGGCAACAACGACCTGCGCTGGCGCACCATCGAGACCGAGCACTTCTACATCCACTACTACGCGACCCAGGAGGAGGCCGCCGAGCGCGTGGCCATGGTCGCCGAGCAGGCCTACGCCGAGCTGACCCTGGGCTGGGCCCACCGCGTCTTCCTCAAGACCCACATCAGCCTGGTCGACACGCAGGACACCGCCAACGGCAGCGCCAACGTGGTGCCGTACCCGCGGATCAACGCCTACACCACCGCGCCCGAGGCGTTGTCGGTGCTCGAGGCCTACGACGACTGGATCGACATCCTCATCAGCCACGAACTCACCCATGTCGTGCACCTGGACACCGTGCACGGGCTCTCGCGGCTGGCCAACGCGCTGCTGGGCTTCGGCGTGCTCGGCAAGGTCACCTCGCCCAACGTGGTGCAGCCGCGGTGGATGGTCGAGGGCGTCGCGGTGGTCGAGGAATCGCGACTGTCGAGCCAGGGCCGCCGCCGCTCGGCGCAGTTCGACGCGTTCATCCGCATGGCCGTGCTCGAGCGGCAGTTCCAGGCGCTCGACCAGGTCTCGAGCGGCGCGCGCATCTTCCCCCACGGCAGCTCGGTCTACCTGTACGGCGCGCACTTCATGCAGTACATCGCGGCGCACTACGGCCACGACAAGCTCGCCGAGCTCAGCCACATCTACGGCGGCCAGGTCGTGCCCTTCGGCATCAACCGCGCGGTACAGAAGGTGCTGGGCGTCGACTTCCAGACGCTGTGGCAGGAGTTCAAGGCCGACACCGTCGAGCGCTTCGAGGCCCAGGCCCGCCGCATCCGCAACCGCGGCCTGCGGCAGGGCCGACGCCTGACGTTCTCCGGCGAGGTCACGCGCTACCCCATGTGGGCGCCCGACGACGACTGGGTCTACTTCTACAAGGCCGACGGCCACCGCGAGGAGGGGCTCAAGCGCATCGCCAGCAGCGGCGGTCGCATCCGCGACGGTCGCGGCATCGGCCGCCAGGGCGCCGACGTCGATGTCGAACACGTCATCGACATCGAGAGCGTGGGGGAGTCGAGCTTCATCGGTCACAGCGGCGATCTCGTGATCGAGCAGATCGGCGTCCACGACCTGCGCTACCGCTGGACCGATCTGTACCGCTACAACGGCGGCGACCCCAAGGACGCCGAGCAGCTGACCTTCGGCCTGCGCGCGACCGAGCCGCACGTGGCGCCCGACGGCCGCACGGTGGTGTTCCGCCGCAACGACGTGGCGCAGTCGCGCCTGGGATTCCTCGATCTCGCCAGCGGTGACGTGGTCGAGCTGCCGGCGCTGTCGAAGATCGGCCAGGTCTACACCCCGCGGTTCTCGCCCGACGGCCGCCGGGTCGCGTTCTCGGGCTGGCGCGAGGGTGGCTACCGCGACCTGTACCTGTACGACCGCGAGCGCGACGAGACCACGCGGCTGACCGCAGACCGCCACATGGATCTGTCGCCGACCTGGTCGCCCGACGGTCGCCACATCATCTTCTCCAGCGATCGCGACGGCGTGTTCAACCTCTACGCCTACGAGCTCGACACCGGCGTGGTCTCGCAGGTCAGCAACGTGCTCGGCGGTGCGTTCGAGCCCTCGGTCAGCCACGACGGCACGCGCATCGCCTACGTCGGCTACGGCGCGTTCGGCTACGACCTGTGGGTCATGCCCTTCGATGCCGACACCTGGCTGCCGGCCGCGCCCGCGACCTCGTTCCTGCCGCCGGCCGACGATCCGCGCACGCCGCTGGCTGGCAGCGCCGGGCGCCCGCCGGCGCTGCAGAGCAAGCGCTACCGCCCGATCAAGACCATGTACCCGCGCGTGCTGCGGCTCGGCGCGCTCGAGGCTGACCACCGGCTCGGCCGGCACCGCGCTCGGCTTCGGCACCGGGCTGACCGACGCGGTCGGGCTGCGCTGGTCGGCAACGTCAACGTCATCCCCGACGAGCGCGTCGCCACCGGCGGCGTCACCGCGAGACCTCGCGCTTCTTCCCGACGTTGCGGGTGTCGTTCAGCCGCGGCTACTCGCGCCGCCGCGGCTTCGGCCTACGTCTACGACAACGCCGTCGACCACGGCGGCAACTACCAGGTCACCGGCTATCGCGAGCGCACCACGCGGGTTGCGGCCGCGGTCGGCGTGCCGGTGCTGCGACGAGCCCGGCCTGGCGCTGACCGCGACCTTCGGCTATGCGTTCACGCGCGCGCGCAGCCTCGACGCGGGCCAGACTCCGATCGATCCCAATGCGCCGGCCTCGGCGCTGCCGCAGGTCGGCGACTTCGCGACGTTCTCGTTCGACCTCGACTACAGCAACGAGTTCGACGGCCGCAATCGCTTCGCGTTCGGGCCCGAACGCGGCCGTGCCGTCGGCGTGGGCCTCAACGTGCTGGATCGACGACTCGGCGGCGACTTCAGCGACCTGCAGGGCGAGTTCTCGTACCGCGAGAACATCCCGATGCCGTGGCGCGGCCACCAGTCGCTCGTGTTGACCCTGCGCGGTGGCGCGTCGGCCGGTGGCATCCCCGGTCGCGGGGCCTTCTGCGTCGGCGACTACAGCTACGGCACCGACATCTTGATGTCGCTGCTGTCGCGCGCGCCCACGACCGCGGGCGCGTGCCGGCTGCTGCGCGGCTACGCCGGACCCAACAACCCGCAGGACCGCGACACCATCGTCGGGCGCTACTTCGGCGTCGCGAGCCTGTCGAACCGCCTACCGAACAACGACGCCGACCGCGGCCTGGGCACCCTGCCGGTGTTCTTCCAGCGGGTCGGCATGCTGCCGTTCGTGGACTGGGGCGGCGCGTGGAGCGGGCCGCTGCGGCTGCGCGACCTGCTGGTGTCGACCGGCGCGACCCTGCTGCTGGGCTTCCGGCTGGGCTATGCCGAGTCGGTGACGCTGGGCTTGCAGTACGCGCACGGCTTCGACCGCGAGCTCGGCATCGACAGCTTCCGGGCGGTCGTCGCGGGCAGCTTCTGACCCCGGCGGCCGGGGCCATGGCCTGCGTGTAAGGCGCCCGCCACCCGTGCGTTGGCGCTCACGATGGGACTAGAACGTGAAGCCGATGTCGAACGCGGCGCGCACGACCGGTCCGGTGCGGGTGGCCGGGCACGCGACGGCGTGGGTGCAGATGGCGGCGTCGTCACGCACGCGCAGGGCCCAGCGCAGGCCCAGCTGCGCGCCCACGAAGAAGGTCCGGCCGAAGCGCCAGCGCAGGCCACCGGCCACGCCGGGCGCGACCGTCACGCGGATGAAGCGGGACTGGGCCGCGAGCACCGACTCGGCCACCGCGGTGCTCGCCTGCACGTAGAAGCCGCGGAAGGCGCGCGGGGCCCACAGCGACAGCGCGAGGGTCTCGGTCAACCCCTGCAGGTGACCGTAGCCGTCCTTGGGGATCGCGTACTCGAGCTGCGCGCCGGCGCTGATGAAGCGATGGATGCGGCGCTCGTAGCCCATGGCGACGCCCAGGCGCGGGGCCTCGACCACGGCGGAGAACGACAACGCGTTCTTGCGCTCGATGCCGCGGGTCGCGGTCGCGCCCAGGCGCGAGCCGATCGGCCGCGGCTCGTCGGAGGCCGCGAGCGCGAGCACCAGCGTCAGCATGGTCGAGCCCATCACGGTCGCCCAACGCGGCAGCTGCTGCTGGGCTTTCACACCGCGATCGCGATCGGCTGCAACGCGCTGCCGGACATCACGTACCAGACCGAGCGCTTGATGATCGGCACCGCGTTCGAGGAGCGCATCTGCGAAGGCACGCTGCAGCAGTTCGATCAGCACGTCGATGCACTCGAGCTCGAGCTGGCGCGGCCACGCAACGACGCGCCCATCGTGGTGTACTGGCTCGACGACGTCACCGAGCAGTGCGGCGAAGGCCGCAGCGGCTGCTTCTTCCCCGGCACGCGGGTGTTGTTCTCGACCGGGCCGTCGATCACCCACGAGATCGTGCACGCGGTGCTGGACTCGACCGCGAAGACCTACTTCGTCGAGGAGGGCATGGCCGAAATCTACTCCGGCGTGGACGTGTGGTACCGGCCCGAGCGCGACGACGGCCGCCCGCTCGACAAGCTGCGCCTGACCAAGGAGGCCTACCGTTCGGGTCGGCTCGACTACGCCGCAGCGGCCCACTTCATGCGGTTCGTGCACGATCGCAAGGGCGAGTTCGGCATGCGCCGACTGGCCGAGGACATCGTCGACGGTGCCGACGCGCCGGTGCTCGCGGAGACGCTCGAGAGCATCTTCCAGCAATCGATCGACGAGATCGAAGACGAGTACTTCGAGCGCGCGCCGGTCTACTACCGCGGCTTCGCCGCGCAGGAGGTGCCGCCCAGCCGCGCGGCCGAGGGCGGCGACCACGTCCACCTGCAGTGCGACGACGACGGTACGCGCGGGCCCCTGGTCCAAGGCGGCGGTGGGCTGTACACCGTGCGGCAGCTGCACGTGCAGCGCGGCGGGCTCGCGACCATCCGCGTCGACGGCGAAGCCGGCGGGTGGGTCGAGCTGCTGCGACCCGCGAGCGGTGCGGGGCTGGTCACGAATTGGTCGATGTCGCGCGCGAGCGTGGACCCGCGTGCGATCCACCTCGAGTGCGGCGAGTCGACGCAGCAGGAGCTCGAGCGCGGGATTTACCTCGCGGTGTTCGGGGCCGATGCCGACGACACCGACGTCTCGCTCGAGGTCGAGATCCCACTGCCAGACGCCGTGGGTCGCGAAGGCACCTGAAATGGTTCGGGCCTGCGCGCGCCGGCGCCATGAGAGCGCTCGCACGTGGGACATCGCGACGAAAGCGGGCCGCCGCCGGTGCCTCGGGGCTAAGGTCCCGCCATGCGAACGCGACTTGCTTGGATCTGGGGCGCCGGCCTGGTGCTGGCGGCGTGTGGCGACGAGTCCGGCTCGACGCCGGTCGACACCGGTGACGACGACAACAGTGCATCGGGCAGCGACGACGCGGGCTCTCAGACCGACGGCAGCAGCGGCGGCAGCGACGGCGGCAGCGGTGGCAGCAGCGGGGGCTCGGACAGCAGCGGTCCCACCAGCGCCGACTCGGGCACCGGCGGCATCTGTGGCGACGGTGTGATCGACGGCGGCGAGGACTGCGAGGGCGCCGATCTCGGCGGTGCGGATTGCGTGTCGCAGGGCTTCGCCGGCGGCCTGCTCGGCTGCGCCGCGGACTGCAGCTTCGACACCAGCGCGTGCACGCCCGCGGGCTGCGGCGACGGCGTCGTCAGCGAGGGCGAGGCCTGTGATGGTGACGACGTCGGCGGTGCGACGTGCCAGGATCAGGGCTTCCCGCTGGGGGGCGCGGTCGCGTGCCTGCCCGATTGCAGCGCGCTCGATCTGTCGGCGTGTGCCGAGTGCGGCGACGGCGACATCGAGGGCGACGAGGTGTGCGACGGCGGCCTGGGCGGCGCGAGTTGCCCGAGCCTGGGCTACGACAGCGGCAACCTCGAGTGCGCCGCCGACTGCCTCGGCTACGACACCAGCGGGTGCGGCACGTGTGGCAACGACGTGATCGACGGCACCGAGTTCTGCGACGGCACGGCGCTGGCGGGCAACACCTGCACCGGCTTCGGCTACGACAGCGGTCAGCTGGCCTGCGCCGGCAACTGCACCGGCTTCGACTTCACGGTCTGCGGCACGTGTGGCAACGACGTGGTCGACGGCGAGGAGTTCTGCGACGGCACGGCGCTGGGCGGCAACACCTGCGCCACGGTCGGCTTCGACAGCGGCACGCTGGCGTGCAACCCCGCGTGCGGCGGCTTCGACACCACGGCGTGCGCGACCTGTGGCGACGATGTCGCGGACGCCAGCGAGGTCTGCGACGGCAGCGATCTCAAGGGCGAGACCTGTGCCTCGCTCGGGCTCGACGGCGGCGAGCTGGCGTGCACGGCCAGCTGCGGCTGGGATCTCGCCAACTGCGACATCCCGGGGCTGCCGTTCGGCAGCGACAGCGGCTACAACGGCTACGCGCTGCAGCTGGCGCAGCTGCAGTGCGACGACATCAGCGGCACCGGCACGCCCACCGGTCTCACCGACGACAGCGTGCTCGCGGTGCCGATCGGGTTCGACTTCCCGCTGTACGGCGTGGGCTACACCAACGTCGCGATCGAGAGCAACGGCGTGCTGCACTTCGGCGACGAGACCTACCTGACCTACAGCAACGCGTGTCTGCCCGACGTCACCGCGCCGTCGGACAACAACCTCTACGTCTTCTGGGACGATCTCAACCCCAGCGACGTCAACAGCGAGATCTGGTACCAGACCCTGGGCGTGGACGGGGACCTGCGCTTCGTGGTCCAGTGGGACACGGCCCACTTCAGCGGCGACACCATGGACCTCATCCGCGTGCAGGCGATGCTGATGCAGTCCACCGGGCAGATCATCGTGTGCTACCCCGACACGCTCTCGGCCGGGAACATCGGCGACAGCGGTGCCGAGGCGACCTCGGGCATCCAGCACAGCTCGGTCGACGGCTTCGACTACAGCTGCAACACGCCCGATCTCGTCGACGGGCTCGAGCTGCTGTACGTGCCCAACTGAGGCCGATCCGGCGCGCGCGTGCGGGCCGGACCCGGCGCGCGCGCGTCACGGCGTCGCGAGCCGCCGCGCGGCCGCGACCAGGGCATCGATGACCTCGGGCTCGGCACCGACCGCGCCGGGCACCAGCTCGATCTCGAGCTCGGGGTGCGCGGCGCGGGCGGCCCTCGACCAGGCGGGCACGTCGCGCTTGACGTGCCCGCCGCCGGGCGAAAGAAACGCTGCGACCACGCGCACGCGCGCGACCCCGGCCGCGGCCAGCTCGGCGAACGCCTCCGCGGGGCGCGGCGCGAGGTGATCGAGGAACGCGAGTGCCACGGTCATGCCCGGCTCGCGTCGGCGCAGCTCGAGCACCGCCGCGTCGAGTGGGCGACGCCAGTCGGGTCGGGGCTGCCGTGCGCCACCAGCACGATGGCCGCGCGCCCGCGGCCCTGCAGGCCCAGGCCCAGCAGGCCGTCGTCGACCCCCGGCGGCAGGCCGAAGTGCTCGAGCTCGCGGCGCAGGGCGTAGTTGCGGCGCAGGCCCTCGAAGCCGGCGAGCCGCTGGCGCATCGGCGCCGGCAGCAGCGCGCGCAGGGCCGCATCGTCGCGCTCGATGGGGTTGCAGCTGCGCAGCGCCGCGGCGCGACGCGCCAACGCGGTGGGTCCGGTCGCGGCCGCGACCGTCTCGGTCTCGCCGAGCACCTCGTGGCCGCGCCACGACGCCGCGCGCTCGAGGTGCTGCGCCAGCGCGGCTGCGATCATCGTGGTGCCGGCGAGCTTGCCCTCGAGGCTGTAGCCCGCAACGTGGGGCGTGGCCAACCGCACCGCGAAGTGATCCGCGAGCACGACGTCGATCGCGGGCTCGCCCGACCACACGTCGAGGACCGCGCGGCCGCGGTCCGCGTCGAGCCAGTGCACCAGCGCCGACTCGTCGACCACGCCGCCGCGCGCGGTGTTCACCACCAGCGCGTCGGGGCCCAGTCGCGCGAGGCCGTCGGCGTCGAGCAGCCCGACCGTCGGCGCGGGTCCGCCGGGCTCGAGCGGCACGTGCATGGTCACGGCGCGCGCGCCCGCGAGGCACTCGTGCAGCGGCAGCAGCGGCTCGCGGCGCGCGAGCTCGGCCAGGGCGCCGTCGCCGAGGGACTCGCGCTCGCGCCGCTGCGCCAGCGGCGGGTCGCACACGCGCACGGTCGCGCCCAGCGACCGCAGCAGCCGCGTCACGCGGCGGCCGACCTCGCCGAAGCCGACCACGGCGATGGGCCCCGCAAGCAGGCTCGGATCGCGCTCGAGCCCGATCACGTGCATCGCCGTCAGCACGTACTGTGCGACCGCGGTGGCGTTGCAGCCGGCCGCGGACGCGACCGTGACGCCGGTCTGCTGCAGCGCCGCGACGTCGAGGTGATCGCGGCCCGCGGTCGCGCTGCCGACGAAGCGCACCGGCGTGCCTGCGAGCCGCGCCGCGTCGACGCGCGGGACGGTGCGGACCACCAGCGCGTCGGCATCTGCGAGCGCGGCGCGATCGATCGCACCGCCGCGGATCGGCCGCAGGCTGCCGAGCTCGCCCAGGGCCTGCTCTGCCCACGGGATCGCGTCGTCGACGACGATGACGGGCGCGCGGCTCACGGCACCGCGCGCAGGTCGACGGCGAGCACGTCGGGCTGGCCGCGCAGTCGCTCGAGCAGCGCCGCGCTGGGTTGCTTCTCGAGCGTGATGGTGGCGCATGCGGTCTCGTGGCCCTCGAAGACCACGTTCTGCATCTCCTGCACGTTGAGCTGCTCCTCGCGCAGGCCGCCGAGGATCTGCGCCAGCACGCCGACGCGATCGCGGTGGCGCACGACCACGGTGAAGTGCGCCGCGCGCTCGCGCTTGAGGTTGACCGCGGCGCCGACGTTGCCGGTGCGCAGGTAGTCGTCGATGATGCGCACCGCCTCGTGGGCGGTGGCCAGCTCGGCCTGCTCGGTCGACGCGCCGATGTGCGGCGTGGCGTACAGGCCTGCGAGCTCGCGCACCGGCGAGGCGAACGGCGCCTCGCTCTCGGCCGGCTCCTCCTCGAACACGTCGAGCGCCGCGCGGATGCGCCGAGCGGACGGCCTCGGCCAAGGCGGTGTCGTCGACCACGCCGCCGCGGGCGGTGTGCAGCAGCACCGCGCCGTCCTTGAGCATGGCGAGCTCGCGTCCACCCAGCAGGTGGTGGGTGCCCTTGCTGTAGGGCGTGCACGCTGACGATGTCGCTGCGGCGCAGCAGCCCGTGCAGGTCGCTGGCGCGGCTGACCTCGGCGGCCTCGGCGGTGGCGTCGTCGAGCGCGGGGTCGAAGACCTCGACCGACAGGCCGAACGCGCGCGCGCCGGGCGACCTCGCGGCCGATGTGACCGAAGCCGACCAGGCCCAGCAAGCGTCCGTGCAGGCCCTGGGCCTTGCCGAAGCGCTTCTTGTTCCAATGGCCGCGGCGCATCTCGACGACTGCGTCGACCAGGTTGCGATCGAGGCGCGAGCATCAGGCCCATGGTCAGCTCGGCCACGGCGATGGCGTTCTTGCCCGGGCAGTTGGTCACGAACACGCCGTGGCGGTTGGCCGCGGCGACATCGATGGTGTTGACGCCCGCGCCGGCGCGCACGACCAGGCCCAGCCGCGGCGCGGCGGCGAAAGCACTCCGCACTGACCTTGGTCGATCGCACGACCAGGACGTCGGCACTGGTCTGCGCCAGCGCCTCGGGCAGGTCGGCGGCGCCGAGCTCGGGTCGATCGATGACCTCGATGCCGAGCGCCGCGATGGCCCGAACGCCGGCGGCGGGGAGCTTGTCCGCGATGAGCACGCGCATGGGGCCATGACTAGCACGGCCTGCCCGCGCGCGTGAATCGCCCGCGGCGCTGGCAACGTGCCCGCGGCGGCGGTATCCCTTTCGCACGATGACGAGGCGGTGCGGGCACTTCGGGGCGGGGGCGCGGCAGCTCGCGCGCGTGCGGCTCGCGGTGGCGCTCTCGTGCGCGCTCGCGTCGGCGTGCGACCGCAACGTCGCCGCGCCGGGCGAGGTCGCGCCGCCCTCGGACGCCGCCGCGGGCGCGGCCGCGCCGGCCGCGTCCGACGAGCCGCCGGTCGCGGCGGGCTCGAGCGGCAGCGTTGCCGGCGTCGGGGCGCCCGCGCGCGCGGCCGCGCCTCCGACCGCGGCGCAGGCCGGCGAGTGCCCCGCACGCGACGACGACACCGTCGGCATCCTGGTCTCGCCGCAGGATCCGATCGAGGGCGAGCCGCTCACGATCGTGGCCGCGACGCTCGCGGGCGAGCAACCGCTGGCGCTGCGGCTGCTCGCCGGCGACGGCGGCGAGATCGAGCCTGGCAGCATCGTGCACCGCAGCGGCGTGCCGGCCTCGGTCGAGGCACGGATCGCGCGCGCGCCGGCCGGCCGCGTGCGCGTGGTCGTCGGCCGCGACGGCACCGGGCTGGCGTGCGCGACGCTCGACGTCGGCGGCCGCGCGCGTCGGCGCGTGCGCGATGCCAGCAGCGACGGCGTGTGGCCGCTGTCGCGCAGCTGGACCGCGGCCGAGGAGGCGCTGTTCTCCGCGTGGGTGCGCGCGCTGTTCCACGCCCCGCGCGGCGAGGAGCTGGCCCGCCGCGCGCTGCACGAGCTCACCAGCGAGCCGGCGCGCAACCTGCTGTTCGATCACTTCGGCTGGCGCGAGGACAGCAGCGACACCAAGGTCGGCTTGCACCTCAAGCCCGATTGCGCCGACACGCCGTACTTCCTGCGCGCCTACTTCGCGTGGAAGCGCGGACTGCCCTTCGGTTTCCGCGGCTGCTCGCGCGGCGCGCCCGGCAAGGCCCCGCGCTGCGGCAAGCTGCGCGGCGTGGTCGGCCCGCCCGAAGGCGGCGCGGACGGCAGCAAGCCGGGCGAGCTCGGTGTGGTGCAGAAGTTCTTCCGTCGCACGCTCGCGTGGGGCGTGCACACCGGCAACGGCCGCACTGCCTTCGGCGACGACGACACCGACTTCTACCCGGTCGCGCTCGATCGCCGCGGCCTGCGGCCGGGTGTGATCTACGCCGATCCCTACGGCCACGTCTTCGTCGTGGTCGAGCTGGTCGATCCCGCAGGCGACGATCCCGGCATCTTGTACGCCATCGACGGCCAACCCGACGGCAGCATCACGCGCAAGCGCTTCTGGGAGGGCAACTTCCTGTGGAACCCCGACCCGGGCCTGGGCGGCAGCGGCTTCAAGGCGTTCCGGCCCATCGACCGCGTGCGCCGCGACGACGCAGTGCAGCTGGTCTCGGCCGACGACGCCGCGATCGCCAAGCGCCCCGGCTACGGCGACGTCAGCGACGAGCAGCAGCGACTCGACGCGCACGGCTTCTACGACACCATGGACGCGCTGGTGACCCCGGGCCCGCGGGACCCCCGGCGCGCGCAGCAGGAAGCGATGGTCGCGTTGCTGGAGGCGGCGAAGGTGCGCGTGACCTCGGTCGACAACGGCGAGGGCCACTTCGCCGGCGGCGGCGGCACCATCGCGATGCCCAGCGGCCACGCGATCTTCGAGACCACCGGCGCGTGGGAGAACTTCGCCACGCCGGCGCGCGACCTGCGTCTGCTGATCGCGATCGACCTGGTGATGGGCTTCGGCGACAAGGTCCGGCGCAACGCCAAGGCGTTCCTGCGCCCCGGTGAGGATCTCGACACCGTGGTCGCCGCGCTCGAGCGCGAGCGCGCGCAGGCCCTGGCCGATGGATCGCTGGCGTTCGAGTACACCCGCAGCGACGGCTCGCGTCAGC
The DNA here is from genome assembly GCA_046351635.1 of Nannocystaceae bacterium. GTDB lineage: Bacteria > Myxococcota_A > Polyangia > Nannocystales > Nannocystaceae > Xiheibacterium. The sequence goes on from JAXLYC010000005.1 coordinate 27,934, forward strand.
GCCTGACCCTGGGCGATCTGATCGAGCGACGCGCCGCCTTCGAGCTGGGCTACAACCCCAACGATTGTCCCGAGGCGCGCTGGGGCGCGCCCGCGCGCAGCGACGAACTCGCGACCTGCAAGCGCCGCGCGCCCGCGGAGCAAGTGCGCAAGATGAAGGCGTACCGCGTGTGGTTCTCCGAGCGCCGCCGACCCCGCGCGCGGAGACCTGGCCCGCAGGTGAGTGAGCCGCGCGCGCGCGCCGGGCCACGCGCGCCGCGGGTGTCGCAGCCGTTGACCCGAAGTCATCGCGCCCGACACACTCGCCTCCCGCCCGATGTCGCGCCCCGACCAACGCCAGGCCGAGCGAACGCCGACGCAGCTGGCCATCGACGTGACCGCACGCGGCACGACCACGCGCGGCCAGACCATCAACCTCAGCCCGGCGGTGCGCTCGTCCGCGTGGCGCTACCCGAGGCCCTGCGCGTGGGTGACCGCTGGCGCATCAGCGTCGCGTTGCCGAGCCTGGCCGAGCCGATCGAGGCCGAGGCCGAGGTGCGCTGATCGGCCTCACCGGCGAGTGCGGCGTGCAGTTCACCAGTACCTGCGCGCGCGTCAGACCTGGGCGCTGGGGCAGTGGCTCCTCGATCGGATCCGCAAGGGGACGCCGTGATGCGTCGCGCCGCGGTCGCGCTCGCGATCGCGATCGGCATCGCGCTGCTCTCGCGCGCGCTCGCCTCGCCGCAGGGCCTGCGCGGTTACGACAGCGGCCGCGACGCCGTGGCCCACGGCCGACACGCGCGAGCTGCCCGAGCCCGCGCTCGCGTCACCGTCCGCGGACGCCCGCCCCGAGCGACGTCGGCGCGAGCGTGCCGCCGCCGCGCCCGGTCCCGGCGCCCAAGGCCGGTGATCGCCTGGTGGTCGCGGTCGGGCTCGCGCCCGAGGCCCCCGGATCCGAGGCCGAACGCAACCTGCTCGATCGGCTCGAGGCCAGCGCGCGCGTGAGCCCTGACCCGCCGACCACCGTGCGCCGGCTGCGACCGGGCGGCGGCGACGGTCACACGGTGTGCCGTGATCGCAAGGACGACCTCGTGGTGCTCGTCGGTTACGTGCCTGAGCGCAGCGAGCCGGTGTTGCTCGCGCACGACTGCCGCCTCGATTCGCCGCTGGGCCTGCGTGGCGGTCGCGGCGGCGGACGAACTCGGGCTCGTGGGCGCGCTGTGGGGCCGAGCACGCCGAGCTCGTGCGCGGGCGCGCGCGAGCGTCGACTGGGGCGGCTGCCGGCCAAGGCGCGGACGGCATCGCCGCGGGCGTGGCCATCGTGGTGATCCGGCGTCGCCGTGGATTCTCCGCTGGGTCGCCAACGCCTTGCGCAAGGACGTGGTCGTGCTCAAGGTTTCCCCATGAGCACGCATACCCTGCGCCCGCCCCGGGCGCCTCGGCCGGGCCTGAGGCGCGGCGGTCCACGCGACGGCGCCGGCGTGGCTTTCGCTGCTGCTCGCGGTCGCGGTCCTGCTGGTGATCTTCGCCGCCGGCGCGAGCACGGCGCTCGCGAGCACCGGACGACCGGAGGGCTTCGCGGTCGAGCGCGCGTCGTCGCAGATCGTGATCGGTCGCGCGACGCTGCGCTACGAACCCGCGCTGCAGGACGAGGCCGCCGCGCTCGCACAGGCGATGCCGACGTGGTGGTCGGAGCTCGAGGTGCCGTTGGCGCTCGACGTCGACGACACGCTGCACGTCACCTTCGTCGATCACGCCGGTCGTGTCGCCGAGGCCACCGGCATGCCGCACTGGGTCGCCGGCGTCGCTCGGCCCGAGACCGGCGAGATCGTGATCGCGCGGCACGGTCCCGATGGTTCACCCACCGATCTCGAGCGGCTGCTCAAGCACGAGATGGCCCACGTGATCCTGCATCGCGCGACCGCCGGTGCGACGCTGCCGCGGTGGTTCCACGAGGGCGTGGCCGAGAGCATGACCGGTGGCATCAGCCTCGCGCGGGCGCAGACCCTCGCGGGCGCGGTGTTCGGCGGGGGCGTGCCCGACATGGCGCGGCTCGAGGCGTTGTTCCACGGTGAGGACGGCCCCGACGCCGCGGTCGCCTATGCCGCCGCGCGCGATCTGGTCGAGTTCCTGCGCGGCCAGCCCCTGGCGAGGGCGCCGCGGCTGCGCGCCGAGCCCGGTGGCAGCCGCGTCGCGAGCGATCCGGACGCGAGTCTGCGGCAGCTGTTCGCGTCGATGCGCCAGGGCCAGAGCTTCGACGACGCGATCGCCCGCACCTACGGTGCACCGCTGCACGAGCTGGCCGCGCGCTGGCGCGACGGCTTGCCCGCGCGCTTCGTGTGGTACCCGCTGCTCGCCGGCGGCGGCCTGCCGTTCGTGGTCGTGGTGCCGCTGCTGGCCGCGGCGTGGATCCGTCGCCGCCGCCTGTTGCGGCGGGGCTGGGAACGCCTGGCGCGCGAGGACGAGCTCGAGCGCACCGCGTGGACGCCGGCGATGGTGGTGGCAGCCCGGGCCTGACGCCCGCGAGCGCGCGAGGTCATGCAGCGCGTCGTCGCCGGGACCCTGCGCGGTCGCAAGCTCATGCCGGTGCCCGAGGGCGTGCCCGGCCTGCGGCCGACCGCGTCGCGGGTGCGCGAGGCGATCTTCGATCGCATCGGCGACGAGGTCGAAGCTGCGCGCGTGCTCGATCTGTTCGGGGGCTCGGGCGCGCTGTCGATCGAGGCGCTCAGCCGCGGCGCGGCCTTCGCCACGGTGTGCGAGCTCGACGGGCGCGTGGCGCGACACCTCGCGCAGCAGCTCGAGGTGCTGGGTCTCGCGGCGCGGGCCGAGGTCGCGCGCATCGACGCGACGCGCTGGCTCGCGGGCGGGCCCGGGACGCGCGCGCGCTACGATCTCGTGTTCGTCGACCCGCCGTTTGCGTCACCGCACGTCTTCGATCCCGTGGTCGCAGCGTTGGTCGAACATGGTTGGTTGGCCCCGCGCGCACTGGTGGTCTGCGAGCGCGAGCGCGTTCGCGGCCAGGTCCCGCCGCTGCAGCTGCCGGCCGCGGTGGAGCCCGAGGCGGTCAAGATCTACGGCCAGGTCCAGGTCGACTACCTACGCGCGCCGTGAGCCGGGCTGGTACCATCGGCGCCACCGTGGACGACTCGATCTCCCAGCGCGCGGCGTCGATCCGACCCTCGGCCACGTTCGCGATGGCAGCGCGCGCGGCGACGTTGCGGGCCGAGGGCCGCGAGATCCACGATTTCTCCGCCGGTGAGCCCGACTTCCGCCCGCCCACCGCGGTGCGCGAGGCGACCGCCGCGTTCGTGCGCGATCAGCCGGTGCGTTACACCCCGGTCGCGGGCATGCCGGCGTTGCGCGAGGCCGTGGCGACGCACCTGTCGGAGGTGCACGGCAGCGCCATCACGCCCTCGCGCGTGCTGATCTCGTGCGGCGCCAAGCACTCGATCGCGAACTTCCTGCAGGCGCTGCTCGAGCCCGGCGACGAGGTCGTGATCCCGACGCCGGCGTGGGTCAGCTACCCCGACATGGTGCGGCTCGCCGGCGGCGTGCCGGTCGAGATCGCGACCACGCGCGCCGATGGTTTCCGACTGCGGCCCGAGGCGCTCGAGGCCGCGCTGACGCCCCGCACCCGCGCGCTGGTGCTCAACAGTCCCGGCAACCCCACCGGCGCGGGCTACGACGCCGCCCGCGTGCGCGCGCTGGGCGAGGTCGTCGCGCACAGGGCCCCGCGCGCGTGGATCATTGCCGACGACATATAACGTAGGCTGACCTACGGCGAGTTACGCCACGCGAGCATCGTGCGGACCCAGGCGGACCTGCACCCGCGGCTGGCGATCGTCGACGGCGTGTCGAAGACCTACGCGATGACCGGCTACCGCATCGGCTACCTCGTCGCGAGCGAGGCGCTGGTGCTGGGCGCGACGCGGGTGCAGGGGCAGACCACCTCGGGCGCGGCGACGCCGTCGCAACACGCCGCGCTCGCGGCCCTGACCGATCCCAGCGTCGATCCCGAGGTCGACGCGATGTGCGTCGCGTTCGCGCGGCGTCGCGACCTCATGCTCGCGCGCCTGGCTGCGATCCCCGACGTGCACGTGCCGGTGCCCGACGGCGCCTTCTACGTGTGGATGGACGTCGGTGCCTACCTCGGGCGCGACCCGGCGCCCGACGACGCCGCGCTGTCGCGCTGGCTGCTCGAGCAGCACGGCGTCGCGACCGTGCCCGGCGGCGCCTTCGGCGGGCCGGGGCACATCCGGCTGTCGTACGCGACCGCCGACGCGGTCATCGAGGCCGGCTGCGAGCGGCTGGCGTCGGCCATGGCCGCGCTGCGCCGCGCCTGAGCGCGGGCGCTGCCGGCCGGCCCGCGCAGGGCGTGCGCGCGGGCGTTTGCGTGCCGGGCGAGCGCAGCGGTACACCCGTGGGCGCCATGATCATCGAGTTCGAGAACGGTCGGCAGTCGACCGTGGATCAGATCCGCGACCTCGCCGCGCGCTTCGGCCTCGCCATCGAGATCACCAGTCGCGAGGGCGTGTACAGCACCATCCACGTCATCGGGGACACCCGCGAGTTCGCCACGCGCGAGGGCTACCTGCGCGACTTGCCGGGCGTGCGCGCGACCTGGCGCGTGACCTCGGACTTCAAGAACATCGCCCGCACGGTCCGTGGCGCCGACGGCAAGGCGCTGCGCCGCGAGCGTCGCGTGGTCGAGGTGGCCGGGCCCGACGGCAAGCTGCGGCGCTTCGGCGCAGGCCACCACCTGTTCGTGGTCGGGCCCGACTCGCCACAGACGCTCGAGCAGACCCTCGCGATCGCCCACGCGATCCGTGCGGTGGGCGAGCGGTTCGGCATCCTCGATCGCATGATGCTGCGCGGCGGCGCGTTCAAGCCGCGCACGCGCCCGACCGACTGGCGTGGCCTGGGCATGAAGGGCATCGCCATGCTCGACCGTGCGCGCGAGGAGACCGGGCTGCCCTACGTCACCGAGGTCATGGACCTCAACCTCGTGCCCGAGATCGGCGAGCACGCCGACATGTTGCAGATCGGCACCCGCAACGCGCAGAACTTCGACCTGCTCGAGGCGGTCGGGCGCTTCGGCACGCCGGTGGTGCTCAAGCGCGGCTTCGGCAACGAGGTCAGCGAGTGGTTCCACGCCGCGGAGTACATCGCCAACCAGGGTGACCTCGACATCGTGCTGTGCGAGCGCGGCGTCAAGACGCTGTTCACCAAGGGCGGCTACTGCCGCAACCAGCCCGATCTCAACGCGCTGTCGTACGCGCGGCGGCAGACCATCTTGCCCATCATCTTCGACCCCAGCCACGTCACCGGCGATCACCGCCTGGTGCCCGAGAACCTGCTGGCCGCCTGCGCGCACCTGGCCGACGGCAGCATCACCGAGTGCCTGCACGACGAGAGCTTCCGCCGCGAGCAGCTGTGCGACGCCGGCCAGGCCATCCTGATCGAGCACTACGCCGTGGTCGTCGAGGCGGTGCTCGCGTTCGAGCAGCACGTCGGGCCCAAGCTGGCGGCGCTGCTGGACACCTTCGAGCAGCGCGGATGAACGACGGGCCCGGCACGCCGCGGGCCGCGGCGCCGGCGCTGCCGGGCTGCGGCGCCGCGGTGCCGGTCGAGCCGGTGCCGCTGCGGCTGCCACCGGGCGCCGCGGTGCGCGAGGCGTTCGGCCTGCGGCTGCACGGCTTCGGTGCGGGTCCGCCGTGCGTGCTGGTGCCCGGGCTCGCCGCAGGCGTGGACTCGCTCGCGCCGCTGCTGCGGGGGCTCGCGCCGCGGCTGCGCTGCCACGCGGTGACGCTGCCGGGGTTCGACGGCGTGCCGCCCGGCCCCTCGCCGCAGCTGCCGGCGTACGAGCGGGCGCTCGGCGAGCTGGTCGGCGAGCTGTCGCGCGCACAACCGGTGGTGCTGGTCGGGCACAGCCTGGGCGGCGTGCTCGCGCTGGCGGTCGCCTTGCAGCGGCCGCAGGCGGTGCGGGCCGTGGTCGCGCTCGATGCCCTGCCGGCGGTGGCCGAGCTCGCGGGCTGTGACGGTCGCGCGGCCGCGGTCGGTGCTGCGCTGCAGGCCGAGCACGCAGCGCACGCGGGCGAGGCGCTGCGGCTCGCGCATGCCCGGCGGCTGCGCGCCAGCGTGGCCTCGCCGGCGGTGGCCGACGCGCTGCTGCCCGCGGCGATGCGCTCGGACGTCGCGACCACGGCCGCGGTGATGGCCCAGGTGCTGTGCCGCGATCTGCGACCCGCGATGCCGCAGCTGGCGGTGCCGCTGCTCGCGATCGTGGCGCTGGCGGCCTTCCGCGGCCCCGCGCGCGAGCGTGCGCGCACGATCGCGGCGTCGCAGTTCGCCCCGGTGCCGGCCCTGCGCCTGCTCGCGCTCGACCACGCGCGTCACTTCGTGATGCTCGACGCACCCGCGGCGGTGCTCGCTGCGATCACGGCGCTGCTGGACGATCCACCGCGGCCGCGCGCGCGCTGATCGTCGATGCGCACGCACACCCTTGCGCGCGCGCGCAGGCTGTGCCAAGAGACCCATGTGGACCGCAACGATCGGCCGCAGACCCTCAAGCTCCGCTGCCCCACGTGCGGCCGCGAGGACGAGGTGCCCCGCGACTTTCGCTGGCGGCCGTTCTGCTCCCGCCGCTGCAAGATCATCGATCTGGGCAACTGGCTCGACGAGGTCTACCGGATCCCCGGACCGCCGCCGCAAGACGGCGACGAAGCCAGCCGCGATCACGACGCGACCTGACGCCGGCTCAGACGCCGGCGCAGGTCACGGTGAACTTGCCCGCCGGGCCCTCGGTGCAGTCGCACATCTGCGGCATGACGCAGCTGCAGTCGGGCTGCTGCAGCCCCGCACAGCGCGGCGGCAGCGGGCCGCAGGTGTACGTGGGCTCGCCACCGGGCACGCCGGGCAGCATCTGCGTGCAGACGACCTCGTCGACGGCGCGTTGTACGTCGCCACACATGATGCCCGTGCAGGGGCACTCGCCCTGGCAGTCGATCTCGACCGGCACGCACTCGACGCCGCAGGTGGCGTCGTAGGTCATGCCGTCGACGCCGCAGACCGGCACGTACGCGCCCAGCGGGCAGTCGCACGGATCGCCGGTCGTGGCGCCGCTGCTGGCGGTGACCGAGTCGCTGCCGGTGCTCGCGGCCCCGGTCGAGCCGCTGGCGCTGGCGCTGCCGCTGCCGTCGCCGCTGCCGGACTGCGAGCCGGCGGTGGCGGCTGAGGTGCTGCCGTCGGAGCCGCTGCCCGCGGAGACGCTCGAGTCACCCGCGCTGCCCGAGCCGCTGGTGCTTTCGGCATCGTCGGAGCTGCAGGCAGCAGCGAAGAGCAGGATCAGAGACCACCACGGACCACGCAAGTGCATGCGATCACGATACCGCGATCGCGGCGGGGCCACGAAGGCCCCCGCCCGTGGGCCCTCGCGAGGCCGCATCGGCCGCCGGCGGGGATCGATTTCGCCGCCGGGCGCACCGCAGTGACATGCCCGACTCCCTGTGCCCCCCACCTCGCGCCCCACGGCGCCCGCCACTGCGCGCCCTGGCGCTCGCGCTGGGCGCCGCCGGCTTGGCGGCCTGCCACGGCATCGACATCGAGCAGGCGGTCTACGCCGGCAACTGCGGTCACGCCGTCGACGTGACCGATCGCGTCGCCGAAAGCTGCGACGACGACGGCTGTCGCTGTGACAGCGCCTGTTTCGCGCCCAGCACCGACCCCGCGCCCGGCTGCGCCAAGGATCTGCGGGTCACGTTCCGCCACAGACGCGAGGGCTCCGAGACCATCACCTGCGGTCCGGCCCAGAACGACAACTTCGTCTTCGAGGTCTCTGCCGATGGCGACGCCAGCTGTGAGATGGGCTCGAACTGCATCGCCAACGGCAACGCCTGCGGGCCTGCGAACAACCCCAACGGATCGTGCTGCTCGGGCTTCTGCGACGCCAACGGCGTCTGCGGGCTGTGAGCACGAGTCCATCCCGCCCGTCCCCCGACCGCATCGTTCGTGCTGGCGCACTCGGAGAAGGAGCGCCCGCCGACCGACGACACCGTGGCGCAGCGCGGCCGCCCGTCGACGCCGTGCTGCGCCGAAGCGGGTGGGCCGCGCGATCGGCACGGCGCCCTTGCGGGTGGAACCTTCGCGCGGGCGGTTGCTGTCGCGAGCGCTGTCCGATGCGTGGGCATGATGGTCGTGGTGGTGCTCGTGGACGTGCACACCCGTGGGGCCCGCAGCGTCGGAGGCCGCGTCGGCCGCGGCGTCCGGAGCCGGACCCGCGCTGGTGCAGGCCCACGCGCCGAGCGAGCCCGGACCCGGCACCGGCCGTCGGCGCCGCTGCGCCGCAGCTGAGCTGCAGCCACCGTGAGCCTCGACCTCGCCGCGCCCGGCGCATGCGCCGTGGCTCGTGGCACGCGCGGCCCGACCGCCGCGATCACCCATGCCGCTTCGGCTCGTGTCGCGACCGGGCGCCCGACCCCTCGATCGAGGCCGGGCTGTCGGTGTCGCTCGAGCCCGAGCCCGACGTCGTGATCGAATCCACCGCGCCCGCGCCTTGGTCGAGGACGCAAGCGGCCGACGGCCATGCCCTGACCGAGGTGCGCTGGATCAGCGGGTGCGCTCCAGACCGTGGTGCTCGCGGCGTACGACGCGGAGACGATCCGCGTCGTCGCGCTGGCGCGGGACACCGGTGAGGAGATCGATCGCGGTACGAGGAGCGCCTGCCGCCGTCGACCTCCGACTTCGCGGTCCAGCTGGGTTGCTCCGGCGGGCTCACGGCGGTCTACACCCGCAGGCCCGCGAGCAGGCCTGGTCGCCGACGATGCCCTCGCGCCAGCAAGGACGATGGCTCTGCGCGCCTTGCCCCACGAGGTCGTGGTCGCGTTGCGCGACCCTGCCGTCGCGGGCCGCCGTCGATCGTCCCCGTCGCGGGCGCGCACGCCCGATGCGCCAGTACCGCGCGCACCGCCGATCGCCTGTCGGCGCTTCGATCGCGAGGGCAGGCCGCTGTGGCTGCACCGAGCCACGTCGGGCCAGTTCGGTTGCCTCGCCGACGGGCAGGAGCTGACGCTGCGTGGCTGCTCGCGTTGTCCGCCCGCACCGACGGTGGCGATCGATCGCATCGGTGCGTACGTCGGCCATCGCGTCTCGTTCGTGGTCGTACCGATGGACGTGCTCGATGTCGACGGCCACCACGCGGCGCACATCCTCTACGAGTGATCCGCGACGCCGCCAAGGTGGCGTGCGCACGACCGCAACGCCCTCGGTGCCCACCGTCGCCCGCGATCACTGGGCGGTGGACGCCAGCGGGACGGTCACGGTCACGGTGCCGCCTTCGCTGCTGCGCGGAAATCGCCAGCGACCGATGGCCTTGCCGATGCAATCGCCGAGCTCGGGGTCGCCCAGCTGCCGCCGCGCGGGGCGCACCGTCTTCACCGTGCCTTCCGGGTCGAGCGTGAACTCCACGGTCACGACCCTCGCGCTGGGGTCGCGCGCGAGGCTCTGGTGGTAGCAGCGACGGATCCCGTTGCGGTGCGCCTGCAGGATCCGCGAGATGATCGCGCCGTCGAGTCCCTCGCCGGCTTCGACCGACGGCACCCTGACCGCGGGGACGTGGCGAGCGGCGCGAAGTCCTTCGCATCGAAGCAAAGCGGCACCGTCGGCGTCGGCGCGGCGCCCAGCGGCAGCGCGAGCAGCGTCGCTGCCCGTCGTCGCGCGGCGCGGCGGTCAGCGGCAGTGTCCGCAGCACGGATCCCGCCTCGCGACCGTCGGGCCACCAGATCGTGGCGCCTGCGCGCACGGCCTGGGTCGCACGACGCGACGGCGACGCGGGCTCGGCCTGCTCGCCGCCGATGCGACCGCCCACCAGGCCGAACCCGCTCGTCGCCGCCGCCCAGCTCCTGCACGGGGCCGCCGTGCAGCTCCCCGATCAACTGCTGGGTCGTCGCCCGCATCCGGAGCTGATCCTCTGCCGTGACCTCGACACAAGCCGCGCACGGTCACCAGCGCGTGGTTGCGCTCGCGGACGGCGTACTGCACCACGCCGCCGAGGTTGCGGTGCAGCGCGTCCTCGGCGAGCGTGGTGCCGCCGTACGTCAGCCGGTGCTCCGGCATCCACGGCAGCGCCAGCTCGCCGCCGTCGACCGGCAGCGGCTGGGCCGGCCATACGTCGCGCCGCGCTGCGTTGCGTCCAGCGGCACGACGATGTCGTGCCGCGGGCGAACAGCGCGTCGTCGCCGACGATGGGCACGCCGCGCGACAGGCTCTACGCGCGTGCCGTCGGCGAAGGCATGGGCGTAGTGGTCGGCGAGCACCGGCAGCAGCGCCGACGCGTCCGCGAACAGCCGCAGCCGCAGATCGGCGAGCCCCTCGAGCGCACCCGCGCAGTGGTGCTCGCCCGCGGACAGCGGCTCGACCGCAAGCCGATCGCCGGCACGCGCCACCACGTGCACCGCGAAGCCGGGCACGCTGCCGTCGTCCGGGAGCGTCACGCTCGCGTCGCCGGTCGCGTCGAGGCACAGCCTCGCGCCCGCGCGCACGACCGCGTCGCCGGGGATCGTCATCGGCGCGGGCGGGGACGATCGGCGCCGGCGGGCGGCGAGGGCGGCGGGGGCTTCTCACACCCGAGCGTGCAGAGTGCGATCGCACAGGCGAGGCCGATCGATCGCGCGCGCATCATCCACGAGTGTATCGGGCCGCGGGGGGAACTGCAGCGTCCCTGCGCCGACGTCATGCGCGGCCGGGCCCGAGCGAGACGAGACCGACGCCATCGTTGCGGTCGCGCAAGCTCGTGCATCGGCGACGCCGAGGACACGACCGACCACCGCCGGCTCACCCGCGGCCGTCGCGGACGCGGCGTGCCCACTGCTCGAGGTCATCGATGCTCCCGTGCGCGTTCGGGCTCGCGTGCTCGTAGGCCTCGCGCGCCGCCGCCCGTGCCCGCGACAACCGGCTCTTCACGGTGCCGCGTGGGATCTGCAGCACCTGGGCGAGGGCCTCGGTGCCGAGCTGCTCGAAGTAGTACAGCTCGAGCAGCATCTGCTGCTCGAGCGGCAGCACCTTGCAGCGACCAGCAGGCGCTTCTCGTGCTCGTCGGCGGCGAGGTTGGACTCGGGCGAGGGCGCGAGCGCGACCGCACTGGTGCTGCCGAGCTCGTCGTCGCTGCCGCGGCGGCCCTGCTGGCGGAAGTGCATGAACAGCTGGTTGCGCGCGCAGGCCAGCAGGTACGCCCGCACGTGCTGGACCGGCGCGGTCGGCTCGGTCGACTTCACGATGGCGAGGAAGGTCTTCTGCGTCAGGTCGGCCGCGGTCGCGTCGCCGAGCTTGGTCGCGAAGAAGCGGAACACCGCGGGGTAGTGCCGCTCGAACAGCACCTGGCCCGATCGCTCGTCGCCCGCCCGCCAGGCGCCAAGCAGCGTCGCGTCGTCGCCGTCGGACATGGGTCGCTGGCATCGTAGCAGCTCGGCCCGCAGCGCGGGTCAGCCACCGGGGGCAGCGGCAGCTCGCGGCCGCGCGCGAGCTGGGCCACGCGGTCGGCGACGAACTCGCTGCGCGCGCCTGCCCGGCAGCGCCGCCTGGGCGCGCGGCGCTTGGCCGCGCGCACGCCCATCCACACGCCGCCGACGAGCAGCCCCAGCACCACCGCGGCATCGTTGCCGCCGCGCAGCCAACCCAGGCCCTCGGCGATCGACTGCGAGCGAGCCGCCGAAGAAGCCCAGGATGCCGCTGCGGACGAGGCGCTCGGCGCAGCGCGCCGCCCAGCCGCCGCCACAGCAGCAGATTGGTGCCGCGCCTGTCGACGTCGACGTGCAGCTCGAGCGCCTCGGTCGTCCACGTCAGACCCGTGCCCAGCCGCGCCACCCGACCGCGCGCGTGCTCGAGTCGATCGAGCTCGCGGGTCATGCGTTCGAGCGCGGCCTCGGACACCGCGCCCGGCAGGCTGCGCCGCGCGGTCAGCTGCGTGACGGCGCCGCCGTCCTCGAGCTCGGGTGGCGTGGCGATCGCCGTCGCCGTCGCGACCGCGGGCGGCGACGAGGGCGTCGGCACCAGGGCGCCCTCGTCGGCGAGCGAGCCCAGCGAGTGCAGCGACGCGAGCGCGCCCTCGTCGTGCACCACCACCGCGCCGCCGCGCCCGGCCCCGCCCATGCCGCGCACCGGCAGCGCGTCGAGCTCGGGCTGGCCCGGCTGCTCGAGCCCGGCCTCGATCGCCGCGAGCATCGCGGCCATGCCTCGAAGCGCCCGCCCGGGTCGACCTGCAGCGCCCGCGCCAGCGCGGCCTCGAGCCATGCCGGCACGGGATAGCGCGGCTGGCCGGGTCGCACGCGCCCGCGCACGATCGCCAGCGCCAGCTGGTGCGCGTCCTCGCCGGCGAAGGGGCGCTCGCCCCAGACCGCGTGGTACAGCGAGACCGCGAACGCGAACTGGTCGGTGCGCGCGTCGGCGGGCTCGCCGAGGTACCGTTCGGGGCCATGTACGCCGGCGTGCCGATCAGCGCGCCTGCCGAGGTGAAGGGCGTCGTCGCCAGCGCATCGATCCCGGTCGGCAGGCCTGGCGGCCGCGCCGGCCCGGTGGCGCTGGATCGGCCCGCGCGCCAGACCGAAGTCGAGCACGGCGCGGACACCGTCGTCGCCGACCAGCACGTTGTCGGGCTTGAAGTCGCGGTGCACCAGCCCGACGGCGTGGGCCGCCTGCAGCCCGCGACCGGCGGCGACGAACATGCGCAGCACCCGCGCAGCGGGCCGGGGGGCGTCGAGCCAGCGCCGCAGATCCCGGGACCGACGATAGTACTCCATCGCGATGGCGATGGCCGTCGTGCTCGCCGACGTCGAACACCGTCACGACGCTGGGATGCGACAGCTTCGCCAGCGCGCGGGCCTCGTGCTCGAGCCGGCGCTCGTCGCCACCGCCGAGCTCGGCCCGGCAGCAGCTTGATCGCGACCTCGCGCCCGAGCTCCTCGTCGCGCGCGACGTAGACGATGCCCATGCCGCCGTGGCCGATGCAGCGCAGCAGCGTGTAGCGCCCAGCCGCGGCAGCTCGGCCGGGGTCGCGAACAGGCCCGCCCGCACGGCGCCGCGCAGGCGCCTGAGCCCGAGCGGCGCGAGGGAAGGGGCTTCGGGGGCGAGGGCAGGGCGGCGTCGTTCATCGCGGCGGGCCTGACGTACCGCGAGCGCCGCGGCGGGATTGCGCCAGCGCGATGAAATCGTCGCTCAGCCGGGACGGGCCAGCTGCTGCCGGATTCCCGCGGCCCAGCCGTCCAGGCGCGTCTCGGTCGGCTCGGCCCCGGTCACGCCCGCGAGCAGATCCGACAGCTCGGCGGCGAGCAGCGCCTTGGCCCGCCGCAGCCGGGTCTTGGCGGTGCCCAGCGGCAGCGCCAGCGCCTCGCCGATCTCCTGCGCGGTCATGCCCTCCCAGTAGTGCAGCTCGAGCGCGACCTGGTGATCGAGCGGGATCCGCCGCAGCGCGCCGAGCATCAGCTTCTGTCGCTGGTCCTGCGCGACGATCATGCTGGGGCTGTCGCCGAGCTCGGCCATCGACACGTGCGCGAAGTCCAGCGCCTGGGGCTCGCGGTAGCGGCCGCGCAGGTACTTGCCCAGCACGTTGTGGGCGATGCCGAAGAGGAACGCGCGGAAGCTGCCGTCGGCGCGGAAGCCCGTGCGCGCCTCGAGGCAGCCCAGGAACGTCTGCTGGATCAGGTCGTCGTGATCGCGGCCGACCTTGTTCTGGAAGAAGCGCACGACCGCCTCGAAGTAGCGCGCGAACAGGCGCTCGCCGGCGGCGCGATCGCCCGCGCCCCAGGCCGTGAGCAGCTCGGCGTCGCTGGGCTCGGCCACGCGTGCCCCTCAGCGACGACGGTTCTTCTTGCGCGCGTCCTTCTGCTTCTTGCGATCGGCCTTGGCGCGATCGCGATCGGCAGGACGCGGCGGGCCTGCGGCCGGCCGCGCCGCTGCGGGTGCGCCCGGCGGCAGCCCGGGCATCGCGGGCATGCCGGGCATGCCGGGCATGCCGCCGCCGAGCAGCCCCTGCATCATCTCGGGGTTCTTCGCCAGCTTGCGCATCGCACCGAGCTGCCGCAGCTGCTTGATGCCGGGCAGGTTGCCGAGCATGCCGCCGCCGCCCATCAGCCCGCCGAGCATGCCGAAGACCTCGCGCATCGCGAGGAAGCGCCCGACCAGGCCGCGCACGTCGTCCTCGCTGCGACCGCTGCCGCGTGCGACGCGTGCGACGCGGCTGCCGACGAACTTCTCCGCACCCATCTCGGCATACTTGCTGGGGTCCTTGGGTCGCGGTGCCCGCGGCTTGCGGGTCCAGCGAGCCGCGCCCGAGGCCGGCGCGTCGTCGTCGAGCAGGAACACGTCGGGCTTGGCCCGCTCGCCCCGCGTCATCGACTGGATCATCGCCTCGATCTTGGTCAGCTCCTGATCGTTCATCGCCTGGTCGAGCGCCTCCTGCGGCACCTGACCGCCCAGCAGGCTGCCCAGGGGCATCTTCTCCATCAGGTCCTTCATCGAGCCCATCTTCTGGATCGATCGGATCTGGTTGAGGAAGTCGTCCATCGTGAACGAGCCGCCGAGCATCTTCTCGGCGTCGCGGGCCGCGGTCTCCTCGTCGACCACGGCCTGGAAGTCCTGCATCAGGCCGACCAGGTCGCCCATGCCCAGGATGCGGCCCGCGAGGCCCTCGGGCCGGAAGTCCTCGAGGCGATCGAGGGTCTCGCCCATGCCGAGGAACTTCACCGGCTTGCCCGTGACCGAGCGGATCGACAGCGCCGCGCCACCGCGGGCGTCGCCGTCGAGCTTGGTCAGGATCACGCCGGTGACGTCGATGCGCTCGTCGAAGATCTTGGCGGTGTTGACCGCGTCCTGACCGATCATCGCGTCGATGACGAGCAGGATGTTGGCGGGCTTGACCTTGGCCTTGATGCGCTCGAGCTCGCCCATGAGCGCCTCGTCGATCGCGAGGCGGCCAGCGGTGTCGAACAGCACGTAGTCGAAGGCGCCGCGCGCGGCCTCCTCGTTGGCCTGCGCCGCGATCTCGACCGGGTCGGCGCCCTCCTTGGCGAACACCGGCACGCCGAGCTGCTCGCCCAGCACCTGCAGCTGTCGCACGGCGGCGGGGCGGTAGACGTCGCACGCGACCAGCATCACGGTCTTGCCGTCCTTCTGCAGGCGGCGCGCGAGCTTGCCGGTGCTGGTGGTCTTGCCCGAGCCCTGCAGGCCCACCATCATGATGCCGGTGGGGCCGCGGTTCGCGACGTGCAGCGAACTGTCCGCTTCGCCCATGAGCGCGACGAGCTCGTCGTGGCAGATGCGCACGAAGTGATCGGAGCTCTTGACGCGGATCTTGCTCTCGCCCTGCCGCGCGACCAGCTGCACCTCGGTGCCGATGGCCTTCTCCTTGACCGCGGCGAGGAACTGCTTGACGACGCGGAACTCCACGTCGGCCTCGAGCAGGCTCATGCGCACGTCCTTGAGCGCGGCCTCGATGACCTCCTCGGTCAGCTCACCCTTGCCGGTGAGACGCTCGCGGGCGGCGCGGAAGCCCCTGGAGATGGTCTCGAACATCGCGGCCCGTCATAGCAGAAACCCAGCCAGCGCGCGGGGGCGGCCCGTCCGCGCACGCGTGGGGGAGGCTCAGGCGCCGCGCTCGTTGCGGATCAGCTCGCGCAGCGAGCCGAGCCAGCGCTCCAGGTCGTCCGTGGTCGCGCGCAGCGCCTCACCGGCCTGGGCCAGCTCCTGCAGCGCGCGCTCGAGCAGCGCCCGGGCTCGTCGCAGCCGCGTGCGGCAGGTGCCCTCGGGGACCTCGAGCACGCGCGCGAGCTCGGGCCCGGTCAGCTGCTCGAAGTAGAACAGCTCGAGCAGGATCTGATCGTCGAGCGGCAAGCTCCGCAGCGCCCGCACCAGCAGGCGCTGCTCCTGCCGCGCGCCCAGCAGCTCGGTCGGACTCGCGCCACCGGCCGCGACCGCGAACGAGGTCGTCGCCGGATCGAGCGGCACGCCGCGGCCGCGGTAGTGACCGAACAGCTCGTTGCGCGCGATCGCCAGCAGGTAGGTGCGGAAGCTGGCCTCGCCGCGGAAGGCGTCGCGGGCCTCGACGCAGCGCAGGAACGTGCGCTGCACGAGATCCTCGACGTCGCCGTCGAGCTTGTTGCGGAAGAAGCCGTAGACCGTACGAAAGTGCCGCTGTACCAGCTGCTCGCCGGCCCCGCGGGCGCCGGCGCGCCACGCCTGCAGCAGCTCGGCGTCGTCCACGATGCTCACGATAGCACGGGCGCGCGGCGGCTTCGCGCACGCCGTCCGCGGCGCTCAGGGATCGCGGTGCGGTCGGGTCGACCACTGCGCGAACACCAGTCCACGCACCGGCGTCGCGCTGCCCGGTGCCGTGGTCGCGCGGTCGAACGCGACCGCGGCGTCGGTCGGGCCGCAGGCCGCGAACAACACCCGGCCCGGTCGCGTGCCCGCGACCTGCGGGCCCGGATCGTGTCCGACCCACGCATGCGCGGCGCCGGCGGGGAGCTGCGGCGGGAGCTCGCCGTCGGGCCGCAGCGCGACCACGTCGAGCGACTCGTAGCCCTCGGCGTACGCGTCGTAGGCCAGCCAGGTGCTGCCGCCGCAGCGCACGACCGCGAGCGCATCCGCGATCCAACCCCGCACCGGGATCGCGCGCTCGGGTGCGATGGTGCCGTCGGGCGCGACGGTGGTGACCACCAGCGCCGGCGCGGGCTCGCCCGGCGCCGAGCGATCCGACACCAGGTACAGCGGGCCGTCGCCGTCGGTCGCGAGCGCGGTCGTGGTGGCGCGCGCGGGCGCGGCGAGGGTGATCGCGGCGCCGCGCGGCCGCGCGCCGCGATCGTAGCGCTGCAGCGTCACGTCGAGCGAGCGCGTGCCGTCGGCCTCGCGCTCGACGGTGTAGCCGCCGACGAAGCCACCGCCGTCGGCCAGCGCCACGTCTTGCCACGCGACGCGGGTGCCCGGCGCCGCGGTCACGCGCGCCGCGTCGTGGCTGCCGTCGGCGTCGCCGAAGCGCACGAGCTCGGCCACGGTGATCCACGACGAGACGCTGTCGCGGGTCTCGTCGGGTCCGCCGCGGCTGCGCTCGCGCGCGCGCTCGGCCGCGGTGCGCTTGCGCACCAGGCTCTCGCTCCACCCCAGCGCGCCGGTCGGCAGCACAGCGGAGGCCCACGCGCTGCGCACGGTCTGCTCGCGCTCGCCGTGGAGGCCGCCGCGGGCGCGCGCGGGCGCAGGCAAGCGCGCGAGCTCGCGACGCGTGCCGTCGACGCTGGCTGCGACGAAGCGGCCGTCGGACGCGAGCTGCGGCGTGCGGCCCTCGAACACCAACCACTGGCGGCGCCGCCGGGTCGACCGCGGCGACCAACGCGACCGGGAAGCCCTGGGTGGTGCCCAGCCGCAGCGTCGCGGTCGGTGCCTCGATGCGCTCGCGTCCGACCGGGCGCAGCTCGAGCGCGTCGCGATCGTCGAGGTACATGATGCCGGCAACGAAGCCGGTGCGATCCCAGGCGAGGCCGAACAGCCACGCCTGATCGTCGTCGACCGCCGGGATCGCGCGCGAGTGCAGCTCGAGGCTCGCGCGGCGCCCCGTGGCGGTGGCGCGCGCGGGGGCGGCGGCCTCGGGCTGCGCCGGCGGGGCCGCGACGGCTTCGCGCGGCGGCGGTTCACTGCCGGTGGCCCGGCACGCGAAGGCCCACAGCAGCGGCAGCGGCAGGACGCGATGCATCATCGAGGTTCGTCCCGCGAGCGCGGCGGTGGTTCCCACGGCGCGTCGCGGCGCGCTGGCGCAATCGCGCTCAGGCGTCGACGGTCGCGGCCGCGGCCGCGGCCAGGGCCAGGCACGCGGTCAGGCCTGGCTCTCGATGCCCAGCAGCGCGACGACCCCGGCGACGCCGTGCTCGCTGCAGATCCGCGATCACGAAGTCGTGCGCCGGTTCGCCCGGGCCCACCAGCTTGGCGCGGATGCCGGCGTAGGCCGGGCGCAGGTGCTCGCGCCGCAGCGCCGGCACCCAGCGCGCGACGCTGTGCACGAACGCATCGGCGCGCGACTCGTCGACGCGGTAGTCCAGCGCCAGCGCACCGTCGCGATCGCAGGCGTCGATCCACTCGACGTCGGGGCCCAGCCGCACGTTGCCCTCGAGATCGATCGTGACGTGGATGCCGAGCCCGCCGGGTTGCGGCAGCGGATAGAGCAGGTGGCGCAGCCGTGGGCCGCCGGCGAGTGCGAAGTAGTGGCCGCGCGCGAGCCGGGTCGGCAGCGCGAAGCGACAGCGCGCGCCCGCGACGGCCGCGAGCAGCCGCGGCGTGGCCACGCCGCCCGCGAGCACCAGCGTGCGCGCGTCGACCTCGTCGCCACCGGCGTGCACGCGCACACCCGCGGCGGTGGGCACGGCGCGCTCGAAGCGGCAGCCGTAGACGACGCTGCCGCCCGCGTCCGCGAGCTCGCGCAGCAGCGCGCGCGCGAGGCCGTGGCTGTCGACGATGGCGGTGCTCGGCGACCACAGCCCGCGAACGCAGCGGACCTCGGGCTCGATCGCCGCGATTGCATCGCCGTCGCGGGGGTGCAGCTCGACGCCGTTGGCGGCGGCGCGCGCGGCCAGCTGCGCCAACGCGGGCAGCTCGTCGTCGCTGGCGGCGATCACGAACTTGCCGCAGCGGTGCACGCGGACCCCGGTGCGCTCGCACAGCGCGAGCAGCAGCGCGCGGCCCTGCATGCATGCGCGCGCCTTGAGGCTGCCGGGCTCGTAGTACAGCCCCGCGTGCACGACCTCGCTGTTGCGCGACGACGCGTGCTGCACCGCCGCGGGCTCGGCCTCGATCACGACGACCTGTCGGCCGGCGCGGGCGAGCGCGCACGCGGTCGCGAGCCCGACCACGCCGGCACCGACCACGAGCGCGTCGCACTGCATCGCAGCCTCGATGGTACCCGGGCCCGGCGCGCGGCCGCGGCCCAGCGGCGGACACCGCGGGCGGACCGGGGCCGCGGCTGCGCCGAGGTGGCCCAGCGGCGGCCCGGGGATCAAGCCGCGGCGCGGCCGGGGCGATGCCGAGGGCGTCGGAGCCGTCCGCCCGCGCCATGCTGCACGCCCTCGCCCCGCTGCGCCCTCGCTTCGTGCGCGTCGCGATGGGTCTGCTCGTGCTCGCGTGCCTGTGCCTGGGCGCACGGGCGCAGGCGCGGCTGCAGCCCTACTACGTGCTGCAGGGCCTCGGTGGCGCGACGACCGTGCGGCCACGCGTGCTGTTCGTGCTCGATACCTCGGGCTCGATGTCGTGGCGCGCCCAGGCCAGCGAGCAGCAGTGTCGCTGGAACGAGTGCGAGTCGGGCGTGGGCTCGAGCTCGAGTCGCATCGCGGTCGCGCGCAAGGCCGTCAAGTCGGTGGTCGAGTCGGCCGGCGACGCGGCCTCGTTCGCGTTGATGACCTTCGATCAGAACCGGCCGCCGACGGCGGTGCCGCGCAAGTGTGCCAACGGCAATCGCTTCGCGTGGACCACCTATCACGGCTACTTCGTGTGGGACAACGTCGACAAGTACACCGGCTACTACGGCGGCTGGCGGCTGTGCGACGACGTCAACCGGCCGTATCCCTACCTGCGCTGGGACAACCTCGGCGTCGGCTCGGTGATCACCGCCGACGATCAGACCGGCACCGTGCCGGCGTCGCCGCTGATCTCGACCACCCAGGCGAACATGGGCAGCAACACCAATGCGACCCGCAAGGTGCAGTGGTTCCCGCAGTTCATGGGCGTGCGCGCGAACCTCAACGCGACCAGCGACCCCGACAAGCTCGTGCTCTACGCGACTGTCGGCGACTGGGGCACGACCCACACCGATCTCGACAGCGCGGTGTGGGGCCAGGACTTCTACTACTGGCCCTACGTCGACGGCTTCCCCGGCTACTCCGCGAGCGTGGGCTATCCCTACGACGGCTTCCGCGTGCCCTTCCTGGGCGTCGCGGCGGTCGGGGCCGGCAGTCAGGCGGCCCTGTACGCGCCGTTTTATCTCGACCTGCCGGCGAACATCGACGCGAGCCTGCGCGGTCCCACCAGCGCCGCGGCGGCGAAGGCCGCGGTCATCGCTGCGGCCTCGCCGATGATCGAAGGTGGCGTCGACGCCGACGGCGGCACGCCGTGGGCCAGCTCCATCGGCACGGTGCCGCAGAGCCCGACCCAGTCCAACGCGGTCTACAGCCACGCGAGCGTGGCGTCGTATCTGAAGTACGTCACCTCGGTGCAGTCGTCGGACGTGTGCGCGCCGACCACGGCCGTGCTGGTCACCGACGGGCAGCCCTCGCCCAGCAGCGAGGGCGGCGCGACGCTGCACCAGCGACTCGCCGCGCTGCGCAACGAGCTGTCGATCAAGACCTACGTCGTGGGCTTCTTCCTCGACGAGTCGCAGCTGCACGACATGGCCTGCGCCGCCGCGGGGGCCTGCACCGGCACGTGCAGCTCGCCGTGCGACGACACCCCGGCGGCGGACTGGGACACCTGCGCCGACCCCAGCGACCCCGCCCACGGCTGCGCCTACCTGGCCGACTCCGCGGCGACGCTCGCGACGGTGCTCACCACCATCGTGCGCGACGCGTTGAGCGTGCAGATCGACAGTGGTCCGGGTGCGCGCATCGAGGAGTTCGGCGTGGGCGAGAGCGGCGCGGCCGGGCGCGGCGCGATCGTGCAGACCAGCCTGCGCGCGTACACCGAGGCACCGGCGTGGCACGGGCACCTCGCGCGGGCGCTGTGCACCGACGAGGACCCCGAGGCACCCGGCGACCCTGCGCCGTGGTGCGTCGACGTGGCGTTCGAGCCGGCCGAGCAGGAGGAGACCTTCGGACCCTGCGCCCAGGGCCGCGTGTGGGACGCGGGCGAGTGCCTGGCGCAGACGCTGTGGAGCGATCGCCGGATCTACACCTACGACGCCGACCACACGCTCGCCGCGATCACCGACGACTCCGGCCGCGCGAGCGCCGAGCTGCGCACGCAGCTGGCCGAGACCGGCGCGATGACGGCGTCGGAGATCACGCTGCACGCAGACGACTTCGCCGCCTTCCTGCTGGGGCGCGACTTCACCGGCGGCTGGAAGCTGCCGGGGCTGGCGAACTCCGCCCCGACGGTCGTGCGCCGCATCCCCAAGCCGCAGCTGGGGCTGTCGCCCTCGGTGGCGATCCGCGATCCGCACTGTGCCGGGCGCGTCTTGTCGGAGGTCGACGCCGCGGGCTTGCCGGCGTCGCTCGAGGACTTCGCCGCCGACGCGTGGTCGAGCGCGGGCGTGATCGACGATCCATCGCCGCACCGCCGCTACCAGGAGGCCGTGCTGCTGGGCGACGACCTCGGGCTACTGCACGCGTTCCAGCTCGACAGCGGCAACGAGCTGTTCGGTGTGATCCCGCGCTTCCTGTTGCCCGGCGCGGTCGCGCAGTGGCGCACCGGTGCGGCGACCATGGGCCAGCCCGCCGAGCTCGCGCAGCATCGCTACGGCGTGTCTGCGACCGCGAACGTCGGTTGGGTCTTCGATGCCGACGCGGACCGCTGGCGTCACCTCGCGGTGCTGGGGTTCGGTGCGGGCGCCGCCGAGCTGGTGGTGCTGGACGTCTCGCACATGAGCCCGGCGGCCAGCGGTGGTCCGATCGAGGTGCTGTGGACCTCGCAGGACGCCGCGCTCGCCGACGACTACGACGCCTGGCTGGGCCAGACCTGGGCTCGGCCCGCGCTCGCGTACGAGGTCCCCGGCAACATCTTGGGCGCCGAGCCGCGCGCGCGGCTGGTCATCGCCAGCGGCTACCCCACCGCCGGCGCGGCCGCGACCGCCGGACGCACGCTGCTGTACGTCGACGCCATCACCGGCGAGGTGCTCGAGCACGCCGTGCTCGATGCGCCCGAGCACGCCTACGACGCGAGCTTCGGCACCGTCGCCGATCCCGCCGTCGCGAGTCACTGCATCTCGCGCTACTGGGGCGAGGTGCAGGAGACCTACGTCGCCGATCCGTCGGGGCGACCGTTCCGCTGAGATCTCGGCAGCGATCATGCCGCCGACGCGGCGGTACCTGGGGCACCCAGGCGCGCGCGGCCGCCAGCTTCACCGCGATGCGAAGGCAGCGGCGACAGCTGCACCGTCGGCACCAGCCACGGCGACCCGTTCACCTTCGGTCCCGCGGTCACCGCGGGCGGGCGCTCGACCCGCCCGGCGGTGGGCGCAGCGGCGAGCTGCCGCTGGGGGTCGACCAGTTCCTGGTCGCGCTGGCGAGCGGCTCGCTCGCCGACGACAGCACGCCCGGCAGCTCGTCGTTCCACAGCAACCTGTACCTGCTGGCCGACGACCACAGCCACGACGCCGACGGCGGCTTTGACGTGCCCGCGGGCGCACCGAAGGTCGACCCGACGCGGTCGCGACCTACCCCCACTACCTGCGCCTCGCGGTCAGCGATCTCGAGCGCACCCGCGTGTTCACCCCGTTCGAGGGCGCGACGACCTACCAGGACACCGGCACGTTCTCGCGCGCGACCCGGCCGATCCGCGCGCGCGGATCGAGGTCGGTGGCGTGGTCGACAGCGCCACCGTCGACGCAGCCTCGGGTCCGCGCGTCATCGAGGGCGTCGAGATCTATCGCGTCACGTTCACGCTGTACGAGCCACCCAGCAGCGCCTGCGACGCCCGCTTCTACGACACGCACAACCACCGCTGGCACGTCGACGAGGGCGCGACCTACGAGGTCACCTTGCGTCTGACCGCGGTCGCGGGCCAGGGCTTCGACTTCACGCAGGGCGCCGACGATGCCGGGGCGCAGTTCGACGCCGGTTTCTCGCCGGCGTTGGTGCTCGAGTCGGTGCAGCAGGTCCGCGACGGCGACTGCGCCGACGGCGGCCACGGTCCGCGCGTGCTGCCGTCGGCGACGACGCCATGCGATCGCAACGACGACGCCGCCGGCGGCGTGGGCACCGCGCGCGGCTTCGCGGTGCCGATGGGCCTCGCCGAGCTGCCCGGCTTCACGCCGATCGAGTGAGCCCGCCGCGTATTCACGCCACGCGGGCGAGCGCGACGTGGCCCGCGGCCACGGCGATCGCGGTCACAAGCGCGGCGCCGCGCGCCTCGGTCGGGACGAACGGGGCCACAGCGCAAGGGCGCGAGCGGTTCGCGCGGCGCGCTGGGCCCCCCGACAACCAAGCCACCATGATCCACGCACGCACGTTCATCGCTGCGGGCCTGAGCCTGCTCGCCGTCGAGTCCCTCGTCGTCGCGCCGGCCGCTGCCCACGTCCTGCCCACCGCCCCTGGCGCTCGCGCTGGGGCCCACGATCCAACCCACCGCCGGCAACATGCCGAAGCTTCCGACCGAGGCCATGGTCAACGGCAAGGTCGAGGTCGATCCCGGCTGCGCCAGCGAGTTCCCCCACTGGACCTCGTTGCTCGAGTTCTACGACCGGCCCGCGCGCCTGTGCGTGCGGTGGATCGACAAGACCCCGGTCGAGTGGGCCCGCTGGGAGCTGTACAAGGATCTGCCCGGGGCCAACGACGCGAAGATCGCCTCGGGCGAGGTCCCGGCGGTGACGCTGCCCAACAGCAGCGCGCAGTTCAAGATCACGCTCGAGGGCCTGCTGCCCGAGCACAACACCGGCACCACCGATCAGAAGTACTTCGTGAAGGTGCAGTCCAAGGCCAAGCTCTCGGACGCGAAGACCAAGGCCGCCGCGCGCGCGGTGCTGCTGCACAAGCGCAAGGCCGGAGAACCGGTGCCGCCGCCCGACAACCCCTACGACTGCGGCAGCGCCCCCGACCAGTACGAGCGCGAGGTCGTGCTCGACATCCCGCGCATGACCGTCAACCAGACCACCAGCACCTCGGGCGACGGCGATCGCGACGAGCTGTATTTCTCCATCGGTCGGCTCGGCCCCGGCACCTCGAGCGGGCAGAAGCGGCTGCCCTCGGCCGACGACTACTACGAGGCCATGAACGGCATGACGGTCTCGCCCAGCGGCTGGACCAACAAGGACCAGGACCACGTCGCCGCGCCCAAGCTGTGGCAGGGCAAGCTCAAGCACAACCAGGTCGTCGATCTCACCGTCACCGCGATGGAGCAGGACAACTCCGATCTCAAGGACGTGAAGAACGGCCTCATCGACGCCATGCACGCGGTCGCGGCCATCGCCACCGCCGCAGGCGGGGCCTACGGCGCGATCGTGGCAGCCGCGGCCGAGGCCGTCGCCGGCGGCGCGCAGTTCATCCCCAACACCGCGCACCACGACGCGATCGCGTTCGTTGCGGTGCGGCTGACCAACAAGTGCGGCCACATCCAGACCACCTGGACCACGTTCGAGTCCAAGAACGTCAGCGGCATCGGCACGCTGAGCAACGAGTTCCTCGACGTCACCACCCACGAGGACTTCGAGTCGCGCCTGGCGGTGGTCTCGACCACCAACCAGTTCTGGCCCAACGGCGTCG
This sequence comes from Nannocystaceae bacterium, assembly GCA_046351635.1. GTDB lineage: Bacteria > Myxococcota_A > Polyangia > Nannocystales > Nannocystaceae > Xiheibacterium. The sequence goes on from JAXLYC010000005.1 coordinate 52,343, forward strand.
ACTACGGCGCGTTCGAGTACGCCGGCACCACCGACGAGTTCTGGTGGATCGCCAACGGCACCAGCAGCTCGCGCTACACCTTCTTGCTGCGCGAGCGCGCGCTGTAGCTGTCCCAACCCGGCCGCGCGGTCTGTCCCTCGTGGACCGCGCGGCCCGGGCCTCGCGTGGCCGTGGTCATGGCCAAGGCCCCGCGTGTCGCGATCCACGTGCGCGCGTCCGATCCCGGTCGATGGAGCGCTGGGTCCACCGCCGCGAGCACACAGCGTGGCGGGCGGGAGCGTTGCAGCCGTGAGATCCGCGGCTTCGCGGGTCTTCGCGTCGCCGTGTCGACCGACGCCTCGGGGTTCTGTCCACACCGCGCGTGGGCCACCAGCGCCGGCGCCGTTGCTGATACTGTCGATCCGTCGATGTCGGATCTCGAGACGCTCCGCACCACGCCCACGCCGCGACCGGCGGCGCTGTGCGGGCGCTATGCGCGGCGCATCGACTCGATCTTCGGCTTCGTGCTCTACGGCGCGCTGTGGTTCTTCGTCGCGTGTGGCATGGCCACGGCGGCTTTGTTCCTCGGCATGTGGATCGTCGGCCCGCATCCGGGGTCGGTCGCCAAGGCCTTCGTCCTGGGCGGCTGGATCGGCGCGTTCGTCGGCGCGTGGGCGTTGTACTGGCGGTGGGTACGCAGCAGGCTCGCGCCCGCCAGACGCTTGATCCGCGACGGCGTACTGGTCGACGGCACCGTGAAGGCGGCGCGCCGTCTGTCCATCCGGGGGACTCCGTTCACGCACGCGACGGTGGTGTGGCAGGACGCGTCGGGCGAGCGCAGCGCGGGCGTGTCGATGAGCGGGCATCCGCGCGAGCTCGATCCCGGCGCGACGGTGCCGGTGATGTACGTGCCGGGCTACCGCTACTGCGCGGCGTTCCCCAAAAACGGCAAGTTGGTCGCGGCATCGCTCGCGAGGGACTGAAGGAGCCAGCTCGAGTCGCTCCACGGCGCGCGCGCCGCTGGGGGCCGGTCCGCGCCGCCGGCGATCCGCCCGTGGCGCCGGGTCGTACAGCCTGGGAGGGACACCGATGCCGCCGCCGCGGCCGGTGACGGGACGATGGACACGGCAGGGCTCGACGTGCAGGCGGCTGGTTCGACGGGGATCGCTTGGGCACACCACGCGCGGCGCGAGTGCGAGGCATGCGCGACCGCGATGCCGCTGTGGGCGCGCTTCTGCGGCGAGTGCGGTCGACGGGTCGAGGCCACCACCGCGTACGGCATGCTGCCGCGCGGCGAGATCGAGCGCGCGTGGCTCGACATGATCGAGTCCGCCGGACGCACCACCGCGACGGTCGAGTCGGTTGCGCGGCTGCCCGAGCGCACCGCTGCGGACATCATGTGGCAGCTGATGTCGAGCGAGGACATCACCGCGGTGTGGTCGAGCCCCAGCGCCGTCGCGGACGAGATCACGCGCGTCGACGTGACCGCATGGGCCCACGACGAGACCCAGCGCCGCGCGCTGCCGTGCGACGAGGACGACGCGTGCGATCCCGACGCGCCGCGCGAGTCCGACGGGTTCGCCGCGCACGAGCCCACCGCGATCGCGTTCGCATCGGGCTCGGACCAGGAGTCCGACGCGGACGACGACGCCGACGCGGACCGTGACGCGCGGGACGAGGACGACGCCGAGACCCCCGGCTACACCCTCGCGCTGCCGCCCGCCCGCGCCGCGCTGCTCATCCGCCTGGCGCCGACGGGCTTCCCCGGCCAGGGCGTGCCGGTCGACGCCGAGGTCGTGCCACGCGGTGGCACGCGCGACGTCGGCCGCGAGTTCGACGGCCCATGGCGCGACGATCCCTACCTCGACGAGTGGCACGCGCGGCTGGTCAGCGATCCCGAGGGCGTGCGCCTGATCGATCCCGGCTCGCGCGGCGGCGAGTGGCTGCGGCTCGACGAGCCCCGCTGGCTGCGCGACGGCGATCACTTCCGCGTCGGCGAGCAGTTCCTGTGCTTCGACGCCAGCCCGGGCGTGACCGATCCCCGCGGCACGCGGCCGGAGATCCGCGGCCGCGTGCAGCTGCTCGACGACGAGCTGCGCTTCGGCCTCGCCGTGCCGGTCGGCGTGCCCGCGGTGATCGGCCGCGGCGGCTCCGACATCGCGCTGCTGCACGATCCGTTCGTGTCGAGCCAGCACGCGCGGCTGGTGCCCGAGGGTGACGGCGTGCGGCTCGAGGATCTCGGCAGCAGCAACGGTACCTGGCTGCGGCTGCGCAGCGGCGATCTGATGCCGTTCGGTGCGATCGTGGCGATCGGGCGGCAGCTGTTCCGCGTGGCCCAGGCCGAGCCCTGAGCCGCGGCACCGTCACCGCTGCGGCGGATGGACGCGGTCACCGGGGCCGAGGTGGTGATCGTCGTCGCGCAGGGCCCGGCGCATCAGCGACCACAGCAGCAGCGCGCCGCCGGCGACGATCACCGCGGGCACGCTGTACGCGACCACCGGCACGCCCGCGACGCCCAGCGACAGCCACGTCGCGCCGTCGGCGATCGCGACCGGGGCCGAGAACAGCCACGTGTCGTAGACGCCGTGCAGCGCGACCGCGAGCGCCCAGCCGCCGAACAAGCCCGGGCCGCGGCGATCGAAGCGACGCACGGCCGCGAAGTAGCCCATGACCGCGCCCCAGGTCGCGTGGGCCGGCACCGCCAGCACGGCGCGGCCCACGAACAGCGCGACGTACTCGGCCAGGGAGTCGGGCAGCAGCAGCAGGTACGCGACGTTCTCGACCAGCGCGAAGCCCAGGCCCGCGCGCGCGCCGTAGACGATGCCGTCCATGCGCTCGTCGAACTCGGGCCGCCGCCACGCGAACAGCAGCATGCTCAGCATCTTCGCGGTCTCCTCGGGGATCGCCGCGACGACGAAGGCCATGAACAGCGCCTGCACGTAGCTCGTCGGCGCGCCGCCGCCCGAGACCAACGCCGCCGGCGCGAGCCACTTCACCAGCTCGCCCAGCGCCACCACCGGGATCGCCGACAGTGCGCCCGCGAGCGCGACGCGGCGCAGGGTCCCGCGCGGCTCGGGTCGCTTGGCGTCGAGCCAGTCGAACAGCCACATCGCAGCGACGGCGGGCAGGGCCCCGACCAGGGCGAGCTGGATCTGCGCGATGGGCATGTCGCCGGCACGGGCCGGGGCCCACGCGCGCGACAGTGTACGGCAGCGGCTGCGCGGGCGCCCACACGCGCGCCAACCCCCGGTGCGGGCCGGCGCGGCGCGCCGCTCAACCCGCGTCGCGCATCGCTGCGAGCGCGGCGATGTGCGCGGGGCCGGTGCGGCAGCAGCCGCCGACCAGCCGCGCACCGCCGGCGATCCAAGCTGCTGCGAGCGCGGCGAAGGCGGCGGGCCCCAGCGGCGCGCCGACGAAGCAGCGCGCGTGGCCGTCGTAGCGCTCGCCCGCGTTGGCGTAGGCGACCAGCGGTCGCTCGCTGCGTCCGCGCAGCCGCGCCAGCGCTGCAGCGACGTGGGCGGGATCGCAGCAGTTGACGCCCAGGGCCACGATCGCGGGGCACTCGGCGACCGCGTCGACACAGGCCTCGAGCGTGTCGCCGGCGCCGGTGCGATCGGGCGCGCGCAGCTGCAGCGACAGCCACGCCGGCGGGCCGCGGTGGTCGACGAGCGCGCGCGCGATCGCAGCGGCCTCGCGCGCGCTGGGGATGGTCTCGAACGCGATCACGTCGGCGTCGACGAAGCCGGGCAGGCGCTCGCGGTGGAACCGCACCAGCGCCTCGTCGTCGATCGGGCCGAACGCGCCGGTGTACTCGGAGCCGTCGGCCAAGCTCGCGCCGTAGCTGCCGGCCGAGGCCGCGACAAAGGCGTCGCGGTGCTCGAGCGCGCACGCGCCGCGCCAGCGCCACCGCCTCGCGCAGCAGCGCGATCGCGGCGTCGTGGTCGAGCCCGCGCGCGCGCAGGCCGGCAGCGAGGCCTGGTAGCTCGCGCTGGTGATCACGTCCGCGCCGGCCTGCAGCCACGCGCGGTGGACCTCGACGATCGCCGCGGGCGCGTCGAGCAGCAGCCGCGCCGACCACAGCGGGTCGTCGAGATCGTGGCCGCGCGCGGCCAGCTCGGTCGCGAGCCCGCCGTCGAGCACGAGCGCGCGCGGACCCGCCAGCTGTTGCACGAAGCTCATCGCAACCCAGGGCCTCGGCCAGCTCGGGGTTGTCGGGGCCCGCGCGCCAGATGTAGCGATCGAGGAGGTAGTGCGTCGCCTGCGGCACCGTCAGCAGCGCGACCACGGCCGCGGTCACGAGCGGATGGGCCAGGCCCAGTCGCCGCCGTCGCCGAACAGCTGCGGGTGGTCGTGCCAGATCCAGCGATCCCACGCGGCCTCCTCGAGCGCGGCGAGCAGCAGCAACAGGCCCAGGTAGCCGGCCGCGACCACCGCGACGGCGCAGGCGCGACCGCGCAGGCGCGACAACAACCGCGCGGCGTGGGTGCGACCGCCGGTGCGCCACACCAGCGCCACGTAGGGCACGCCGTGCATCACCACGTTGGTCAGGGTGAAGATGCGATCGTCGTCGAACACCACGATGCCCAGATGCCAGTTGAGCGCGGGCACCAGCACCAGGCCCAGCACCATCGGGTTGGCTCGGCCGGCGCGCGCGAGCCGCCAGCGACGCGCGAGAAACCACGCCAGCACCGGCAGCTGCAGCACCAGCGCGGCGCTGCCGAGCGCCGCGGGCACGCCCGCGAGCAGATCGCCGTCCTGGAACCACGCGAAGCTGCGCGGCAGGTGCCCGTGCCACCACAGCACGGGCGCGAGCGTGCCGGCGACCACGGCGTACTTCACCAGCCGTCGATCCGCGTCCGACTCGCCGCGCTTGCGCGCGAACAGGGTCGCGAAGCCGACGTGTTGCATGATGAAGTGGAAGATCGCCACGTACGCGAGCACGGTCCAGAACCACGCCGGGTTCTCGAGGTGCAACAGGAACCCCAGCCAGCCGCACAGAAGCGGCAGCGCCCAGAGCCGCTTCGCGTGGCGTCGCCGCGCCGCCGGATCGAGGTAGGTGCGGAAGATCGTCGCCCACGTGCGCGACGTCGATCATCAGCACCAGCACCAGCCACTGTCCGGTCGTCAGCGCCGCGGGGCCGTCGCTGCCCACACCGAGCGCGATCGCGATCGCGGCGGTCACGAGCCCGGGCACGACGAACGCCAGCGCGTCGCGTGCAACGGTGTCGCGTGCGGGGCTCACGTCGGGATCATCGTAGCCACGTTCGCGCCGCCCTGGGCCAGGGCCGCCTCGGCCGCGGCGACGCCGTTGGCGAAGGCCTGCTCGAACAGCGGCAGCGCCGAGCAATCGGCGGCGCACGGTCGCACGCGGCCGATGGGCGCGTGCGCGAGCGCGGCCGCCGGCCCGAACATCGCGCCCGGGACCGGGCGCACCATCGCGTGGCCCCAGCGGCACAGATCGATCGCGCGGATGTGCGGCGGCAGGCTCGGGTGCATCGCGGCCAGCTGCGCGATCACGTGTTCTGCCAGGGCCTCGGCGCTGGCGGACAACAGCGCCTCGCGGGCGCGCGCGAGCGCAGCGGCGTCGTCGCCCGGCCTGGGCTCGTAGTAGGTCAGCACCGCGCCGGCACGGTGGCGCTCCGACAACGGCTCGAGGTGGTTGGCCACGACGTAGCCCAGGTGATCGCCCTCGATCGCGACGTTGTCCCACGACAGCGGCGCGCCGATGCCGGTCGGGGCCGCGTCGACCTCGACGTTGGCGACCAGCCACGGCGTGTACGTGCGCGCGCCCGCGGGCAACGGGTCGCGCCCGCGCGGCAGCACGTGCGGCAACACGAAGCGCGGCGCGGCCCACAGGATGTGCTCGGCCTGCCACGCGATCACGCGCGGCAGCGCACCGTCGCCGGCCTGCAGCGCCAGCAGCTCGCCGCGATCCGGATCGATCGCCGCGACCACGGTACCCAGCGACAGCCGCTCGCCCAGCTCGAGCCGCGACAGCAGCGCCTCGCACAGCGCGGCGTTGCCCTGCGGCCACGTCAGCAGCATGCGATCGTGCTCGTCCTCGAGCCCGCGCGCGAGGAAGTGGTGCAGGCCGGCGAACGCGGAGGTCTGCGTCACGGTGCAGCCGTAGTCGTCGCGGCAGCCGTAGTCGCACAGCCAGCGCAGGCGCCAGCCCTCGAGCCGCTCGCGCGCGAGCCACTGCGCCAGGGTCGAGCCGTCGAGCGCGCGCATCGTCTCGCTGCTGCGCTGCAGCGGCAGATCGAACAGCCGGCGGCCGTCGTCGCCGCGGCGGTCGAGCCCGCGCAACGTCGCGCGGAAGCGTTCGAAGGTCGCGGCCTCCTGGGCGCTCTCGCCGGCGGCGGGGTACAGCCCCGCGTGCCACTGGCCGCGGTGGCGGTAGCGCTCCACCGGCGCGCGGCAGATCGCGGTGGGCTCGTACTCGGCCCGGCCCGCGGCGTCGCGGCCGATCACGAGGCCGAGATCCTCGAGCAGGGCCTCGAGCGCTTCGAAGCCCGGCTGCGGCACCGGCAGGTAGTGCGCGCCCATGGGGTAGCGGCTGCGCGGCAGGCTGCCGCCCTGCGCGGTGCCGCCGGGGGCGTCGTCGAGCTCGAGCACCGCGACGTCGTGCTCACCGCCGCGTTGCAACCGCCACGCCGCCGACAGCCCCGCGACGCCGGCTCCGACCACGACCACGCGCGCGCGGCGACGCTCGGACGGCGGCGGCAGCGGCTCGCCGCGCGCACGCAGCAGATGGCCGCGCGCAGGATCGGGCCCGACCCAACGCACGGTCGGCGCCGCGCCACCGCGGCTCGGACACGCGAGCGCACCCAGGGTCGCGGCGCCGGCCCGCAGCACCGTGCGCCGCGGCAGCGTCATCCCCGTCGCCCCGGCGACTGCAGATCGGCCTCGTAGTAGTGCACGAGCAGCTGATCGTTGAGCTGGTTGATGCCGACCTCGGGCGGTCGTTGATCGGCCGGGAACACGAACAGGCCCGGCAGGCTCGCGTCGTCGAGGAAGCGGCGCGGCACGCCGGGCTGCAGCCGTCGCGGCGGCGCGATGCCCCGCGCCGACGCGAGCACGTAGCCCCAGTCGCCGAAGCTGGGCACGTGCGCGTGGTAGGGCAGGGCCGAAAGCCCCGCGGCCTGCAGTGTGCGGACGATGCACCAGTAGGCCTGCGGCGCGAGATACGGCGAGGTCGCCTGCACGACCATCACGCCGTCGGGCGTCAGCTGCGACGCGAGCAGGCGGTAGAACGAGTGGGTGTAGAGCTTGCCCAGCGAGAAGTCGTTGGGGTCGGGCAGATCGACGATCGCGACGTCGAAGGGCTCGGCGCCGCCGCGGCGTCGCTCGGCCAGCCAGTGCATCGCGTCGGCGTTGTCGACCGTGACGCGCGCGTCGTCGAAGGCGTGGCGGTTGAGCTCGACCAGCACGGGGTGGTGCGCGAACAACTCGGTCATGGCCGGGTCGAGATCGACCAGCTGCACCGCGGCCACGCGCGCGTCGGCGAGGATCTCGCGCAGCGCGAGACCGTCGCCGCCGCCGAGCACGAGCACGCGAAGCCGCTCGCGTTCGGGCGCCAGTGCCAGCACCGGGTGCACCAGCGCCTCGTGGTAGCGGTACTCGTCCAGCGAGCTGAACTGCAGGTTGCCGTCGATGTACAGCCGCAGGTCGTCGCGCCAGCGCGTGAGCGTGAGCCGTTGGTACGGCGTGCGCTGCGAGAACACCACCGGCGCGTCGTACAGCTCGTGCTCGCCCAGGGCCTCGACCGCCGGCGCGAACACCAACCCGCACGCGAGCGCGGCCGCGGTCAGCCACGCCAGCAGCGTGCGGCGGGCGTGGGCCCCGACCTCGTCGGCGAAGCTGCGCAGGAACCACACCGCGACCAGGGCGTTCACCAGGCCCAGCGCCATGGCCGTCCGCACCAGGCCCAGCTGCGGCAGCAGCACCAGCGGGAACAACAGGCTCGCCGCGAGCGAACCGACGTAGTCGAACGCGAGCACGCGCGCGACCACGTCCTTGAGCGCCGCGCCACGCTCGAGGATGCGCAGCAGCAACGGGATCTCGAGTCCGACCAGGGTCCCGACGACCGTGAGCAGGCCGAACAGCAGCGGCCGCACCGTCGACAGCTGCGCGAAGCCCAGGAACAGCAGCGCGGCCGAGAACCCGCCGACCCACGCGATGCCGAGCTGGATCGCGACGAAGCGGCCGTGCAGGTCGCGTTCGATGCCACGCGACAGGTACGAGCCCAGGCCCATCGCGCTCAGGTACACGCCGATGACCAAGCTCCACTGCGTGACCGAGTCGCCCAGCAGGTACGAGGCCATGGTCGCGCTGACCAGCTCGTAGACCAACCCGGCGGTCGCGACCGCCAGCACCGACAGCAGCAGCAGTCGATCGCCGCGACGGGGCACGCTCGCCGCGGCTGCGGCGGCGGGCTCGCCTTCGGGGGGCTGGGCGTCGCTCACGGCGGCTCGCGCGGGCTCAGCCCTGGATCGCGGCGCTGATGATCATCGAGATGCCGATGATGACCGCGCCGATGATGATGCCCAGCGAGATGTTCTGGTCCTCCTCGATCTCCTTGCGGATCGAGAACGGCGAGACCTTGACGATCACCAGGAACGCCAGGCCGAACAGCGCGAAGCCGATGGCGGAGAAGACCAGCGCCGCGACGAAGGTGTTCTCGGACACGATCGCGAGCAGGGGGGAGAGTTGAAGCGGCATCACTTGCCTCCGTGGTATCCGCCGCCGGACCAGACGTAGATGGGTCGCCCGCGTACGGTACCGGAGCCCTTCTCGACCTCGCCGCGGTCGGGTTGCGTGGTGAGCAGAGCTCCGCGCGGGGCGTCGAGGGCCAGCAGACCCAGGGAGCCCAACGAGAGCAGCCAGTAGACGATGTGTCGCGGTGCGATGCGCATGGGGTTCACGACTGCGGCGCGTAGTCGCTCTGTCGCCAGCGCGCGCTCTCGAAGCCCAGGGCGGCCAGCCCCAACACGAGAGGGAAGCCGACGATGACGAGGAAGGGGAACAGGATGTAGCGCGCGAGCACGACGTCGCGCCGCACGACCACGGTGTACTCGAGCGGCTGCGCCGGCGCGCCCGGGGTGCCGGTGCCCGACTGTGGCGCGACCTGGATGGCGTAGCGGCCGCCGGGCACCGCGCCGACGGCGGTGCGGGCACGGCTGTCGCCCTCGTGCCACGACTCGCCGTCGCTGACGCCGTGCCACTCGTCGACCTCGAGCCCCACGCCGACGGCGTCCTCGCTGCCCGACAGCGGTACCAGCAGCACCTCGGCGTAGGCCCACGCGTTCGACAGCGGCGTCGCGCTCAGCTCGACCTCGATGGTCTGCACCGTGCCGACGTCGCCGAGATCGAGCTCGTCGCTGATGGGATCGGGCGTGGCCGCGTGGCCGCGGTAGACCTCGCGGTCCTGTCGCGACGACGAGTACACGATGGTCGCGGCGAGCCACACCAGCAGTAGCACCGCGCACGAGACCCACGTCAGCGCGCGGCCGGCGGCCCAGCGGTTGGGTTGCAGCGGACCGATCATGGTCGGGCGCGGCGGCGTGGCCTTCAGGCCGAACGCGCGGTAGACCGCGGCGCCGTCGAGGTGCTCCATCAGCGTGAACTGCAGATCGGTGCCGCTCTCGTCGACCGACTGCTCGACCGAGAGCCCCAGCGGCGGCGCGACGTAGTCGTCGGCCGTGACCACGTCGCCGACGCGGACCTGCCACGGGAACTCGCCCTCGACGTAGATCGTGCGGGCCTGCGCGCGCTGGAAGTGGCGGAAGCGGTGCTGCCGCCAGCGCGCGGTCGGGCGGTTGCCGACGGTGATCACCGGCGCGCCGTCGAGCGGCGTGCCCAAGGCCCAGTGGCGGTCGTACAGGAAGTGCAGCAGGTAGCGATAGCCGAGGTAGGGGTTGTAGAGCAGGAACTCCTGCCAGGGATAGACCTTGCCGTCGGCCGTGACCTCGCGCCACACGATGCCGATGATTTCCCACTGCGCGCCGCCGAGCTCGCCGCGCAGGTGCAGCGGCAAGATGCTGGGACGCTGCTGCCGCTGCACGTGCAGCAGCACCCGCAGGGTGTCGGACTCCGTCGGCGACAGCTCGCTGCCGCAGTGCGAACAGACCACGCGGACGATCGCGCCGAAGCCGGTGCGCTGGATCGGCGCGCCGCAGGCGGGACACTGCAGCGCGGAGGTCTTGGCCTCGTCGCGGAAGATCGGCACCGGCTGGTTCATGGGCCGGCCCCCGCGGCGACGGGTTGCGGCCGCGGCCAGCCCTGGAACGTGCGCAGCGGGTGCAGGCCCAGCTGCGCGAGCGTGGTGTTGGTGCCGACGTACTGCTGCGGGCTGGGGTGCTCGGGCGACTCGCCCCAGTCGAGCGTGACGAACTCACCTGCCGCTCCGCGCAGATCGACCGCGTAGTACGTGCACGAGGGCGTCGCCGCCATCGGCAGCTGACCCTCGCTGCCGCAGTACTGCGCGGCGCGGCGATCGACGACCGTGAGCGTGGCGCCGTCGAACGCGAGCACCATGCCGACCGCGATGGCGCCGAAGGGGGCGTTCAGCGGCAGCGGTCGCGCGCGCGGCTGCGTGACCGCAAACTGCCCCAGGGCGTCGGACAGCCAGCCGGTGCCGCCGTCCGCGAAGGCGAGGAACCACTCGTTCCAGTGCCCGCGGCCGTACTCGACCTGCAGCCGACCGATGATCTCGAACGGCACGCCGCGGTGGCGACCGCGGCTGCCCAGCAGCACCGGCGAACCGTTGTCGACCAGCGCGGAGACCTTGCCGACCAGCGCGATGTCGACACCGTCGCGCACGATGGTCGAGCCGCAGTACTCGCACACCAACGTGACGAGCGTGCCGCGAAACGGCGCCGGCGCGCCGCACTGCGGACAGAACACGCCGGGACCATCCATGACGCGGCTGCATCATGCCAAAAAAAGCCCGGCCGCGCGCGGTCGCGGTGCTACGCTGCGGCGGCCGACGGGCCCGAAGATGCGCGCACGGATCCGCGAAGCGTGGCAACGGCGTGTGATCGCAGGCGCCGCGATCGCGCTTTCGGCCTGCCGATCGTCGCCGGCTGCGGTCGCGCCGGCGCAGCCGCCCGATGGCACGGCGGCCGCGACCGCGGGCCTGCGCGCGCGCGCCAGGCCGCCGCCGCTCCGTCTGCGGCCGCGGTGGCCACGGCCGCCGCGACTGCGCCTGCGACCGAAGCCGCGGCCGCCCAGCCGCCGGCGGCCGCGGAGCCCTCGGCGGAGCCGGCGTCGCCGCCCGGCGCGACCCCGCCGTACGACCGCGCGCAGTGGCCCCACTGGATCGACGCCGACGGCGACTGCCAGGACACGCGCACCGAGGTGTTGATCGAGGAGTCCGAGATCGCGGTCGAGTTCACCGACGCGAAGCGCTGCGAGGTCGCGCGCGGGCGCTGGCGCTGCCCCTACACCGACCGCACCATCACCGATCCGCGTCAGCTCGACATCGATCACACCGTGCCGCTGGCCTGGGCGCACGCCCACGGCGCGGCGCGGTGGAACCGGGCGCAGCGCACCGCGTACGCCAACGACCTGTCCGATCCCGATCACCTCGTGGCCGTGCTCGCGAGCGCCAACCGTTCGAAGGGCAGCCGTGGTCTCGACGCATGGTTGCCGCCCGAGCCGGGCTCGCGCTGCACCTACGTCGACGCATGGCTGCGGATCGAGGCCCGCTGGCAGCTGCACGGCGACCCAGGCGAACGCGAAGCGGTGGCCGCGGCGCAGCGGGCCTGTCGCGACGGTGGCGTGCCCGAGCGTCCCAGCACGCACGGTGGGACCCCCGCGGCGGCGCCCGCCGCAGCGGAGCCATCGCCCGCGCGTGCGTGCTGTCGCGTGTGCCGCAAAGGCAAGCCGTGCGGCGACGCCTGCATCGCCGCCGATCGCCAGTGCCACGCTGCGCCCGGCTGTGCCTGCGGCCCCTGATGGCGCGCCGCTGCGGTACCATGCACGGCCATGTCTGACTTCGCTTCGATCGCTCGCCGGCGCCTGGGGCCCTGGCTGCCGTGCATCCTGTGGCTGGGCGCGTGCAGCTCGCCGCCGCCGCCGCAAGACGGCGGCTCGTCGTCCAGCACCACCGGCGAGCCGCCGATCCCGTGCGCCGAGGACATGCCGTGCCCCGGCGAGATGGTGTGCCTGGTCGGCCAGTGCGCCGACGCGGCGCCGGCGGTCGAGATCGTCTCGCCCGAGTTCGAACAGAAGGTCGACTGGTCGCAGGGCGCGGGCACCTCGACCGTGACGGTGACGGTGCGCGCACCGGGCCTGACGCTGGTCGATCCCACGATGGATCCCAACAGCACGCGCGGGCAGGGGCAGATCGCGGTGCTGCTCGACGGTGTCGAGGTCGCGTCGGTCGCCAGCGGCGACGCCGAGGCCGGCGTGCCGGTCGACATCGCGGTGCCGTCCGTGGCCGGTGGCCACCGCCTGCGGGCGGTCGCGCGGCTGTCCGACGGTCGCGACTACGACAACCCCGAGGCCATCGCGCGCTCGATGTTCTGGTTCGACGACGGCGTGCCGCGGGTGACGTTCGTCAGCCCGGTGCCCGGCGATCAGTTCACCACCTCGGGGCAGAAGCTCGACGTCACCGTCGCGGTGCTCAACTTCACGCTGGTGCCGGCCGCGTCGACCGCAGAGCCCGGTCCGGTCGGCATCGTCCACGTGCTCGAGGACGTCGAGTTTCCCGCCTGCGCCGAAGATCCGATGTGCCTGTCGCAGTACATCGGCGTGGTCAATCCCGCCCAGGGCATGGTCACCAGCGCGACGGTCACGGTGAACATCTCCAACGCACAGCCCGGCAAGGGCCACCTGACGGCGCACTTGGCCACCACCAACCACGAGCTGTACTGCCCCGACGATCCCTGCGTGCCGGTGTTCGAGACCATCGCCATCGGGCGCTTCGACCCCGACGCGACCACCGGCGGCGACTCGAGCGGCGGCGGCGAGGCGGGCGGCGGCACCACCACCGGCGGCGGCACCACCGGCTGAGCGCCGGGCCCACGCGAGCATGAGCGACGCACGCCGCCCCAGCCCCTGGCAACCCGCGAGCGAGCCCGACGGTCGGCGCTTCGCGGCCGCGACCACGCGCAACCGCGAGCCGATCCTCGAGGTGCTGCGTCGCGTGCTGCCGCCGTGCGGGCGCGTGCTCGAGATCGCCAGCGGCACCGGCGAGCACGCGGCCTTCTTCGCCGCCGCGCTGCCGCAGCTGCAGTGGCAGCCCAGCGACGCCGACCCTGGGGCGCTCGCGAGCATCGCGGCCTGGCGCGCCCACGCCGGCGAGGCCGCGGTGCCCAACCTCGCGCCACCTGTGCTGCTCGACGTCGAGGCCGGACCGTGGCCCGAGCCGCCGATCGACGCGATCGTGTGTGCCAACATGATCCACATCGCGCCGTGGTCGGTGTGCCTGGCGCTGCTGCGCGGCGCCGCGGCGGTGTTGGCCGACACCGGCGTGCTCGTGCTCTACGGCCCGTTCATGATCGACGGGGTCCACACCGCGCCCAGCAACGCCGAGTTCGACGCCCGGTTGCGCGCGAGCGACCCCGCCTGGGGCGTGCGCGACCGCAGCGACGTGGTCGCGGCCGCCGCCACCTGTGCGCTGGTGCTGCGCGAGACCGTGACGATGCCCGCGAACAACCTCACGCTGGTGTTCGCACGCAGCGGCCCTGGCCCCGCCGCCGCTGGGGCACCATCTGCGCTGTGCTAGGCGCGATCGTCCCCCCCGCCCGTGCCCTCGTCCTCGCTGCCCTCGTCGCGGTGCCGACGTCCGCGGCCGCGGGCGAGCGCTTCCCATCACCGATCCGAGCCGCGCCCCGAAGGCCAAGGGCTTCGGCATCGAGCCCGACGCGCCGCTGGCCCTGGGCTCGCCCACGCTGCTGTTCGTCAACTTCGACGGACCGATGATGAACGGCGGCTGCGGCGACGACAGCCACAACGACTGCTCGACCATCATCCAGGGCCAGATGATGCCGTTCCCCGGCGACGAGTCGGCGCGCGCGGCCGTGATCCAGGCGGTGCGGGCCGACACCGCCGACTTCGGCATCATCACGGTGTCGGAGCGACCGCCCGAGTCCAATCCCTACGCCATGGTCGTGGTCGGCGAGCCCAGCTTCGACGTCGGCCAGGTCGGCGGCATCGCGCCGTCGATCGACTGCGGCAACTCCGACCCCAACGAGACCAGCTTCGCATTCTTGGTCGACTCGGGCTCGAACACCATCGCCACGGTGATCAACCAGGAGGCCGCGCACACCTGGGGGCTCGAGCACGTCGACGACGACCTCGACAACCTCTACCCGACCGCCGGCGGCACCACCGATCCGACCTACCGCGACGTCTGCAGCCAGATCGTGTCGGACACCGACCTGAACCCGAGCTTCGGCGTGTGCAACCAGATCCACTCGATGTTCTGCGGCAACTCGCAGCAGAACTCGTACCAGGAGCTGTTGCTGGTGTTCGGACCGACGGTGCCCGACACGGTCGCGCCGACGGTCTCGATCGACGAGCCCACCGAGGGCGCCCAGTTCGCGTACCAGGACGACTGGAACCTCGTGCTCACGCTCGACGACGATCGCCGGCCGCAGGTGCTGACCACGACCATCTACTTCGACGACCTCGCGGCGGTCGAGGACGCGAAGTTCCTCGACGCGACGCTGGACTTCCCGGTCAAGGGCGGCGACGCGCCCGCGGGCCACGGCCTGGGCAACGGCACGCACACCATCCGCGTCGAGATCGTCGACGAGTCGGGCAACGAGGCCAGCGCCGAGCGCAGCTTCGTGATCGTCGACGCGCCGGCTTCGGCCGACACCACCGGCGGCGGTGGCAGCGAGGGCGGATCGAGCGGCGGCGAGGGGACCGACGGCGGCACCACGGGCGAGCCCGGCGACGGCACCGGTGCCGCGACGGTGGGCGCCTCGGGCGGCACCGGTGAGGACTCGGGCTGCGCGTGCTCCAGCGGCGCCGCGCGACCGGCCCCGGCGCGATTGCGCTGGGGCTCGCAGAGCTCTTCGTCGGCGCCGGCCGCCGTCGCCGACGGTCGGCCCGCCGCTGACGCCCGGCCGGGGCGACGAGGGCGTCCGCGGGCCGCCGCGCCAGGTTCGCCGGCCTGCGGCCGGGGTTTTGTTTGCCCGCCTGCGGCGCTGTGCTACTCCGCGGGCATGCTGGCTTCAAGCTTGGTCGTCCCGAGGCCCCCGAGCGCACCCCGGAGCCGCGCGAGCCCGCGGCCGGGCAGAGCGCGCGCTTCCGCATCAAGCTCGATCCCTCCGGGCGCGTGGTCCCCGAGATCACGATCGTCGACGACGACGACGCGACCGAGGACGACGCCCGCGACGCCCAGCGCTAGCGGTTCAGCCCTCGGGCTTGCCGTCGCGCAGGCGCAGCGCACCGGAGTCGGTCACGTCCGCACTCGGGCGCGAGCCGCTGCGCGACGGATCCGGATCGTCGACGTTCTCGCCGCCCTCGGCGGCCTTGCGCGGGCCCCGGAGCAGTCGCTCGCGCACTCGCTGGTGCTGACGGTGCTTGTACGCCGCGTGCGAGCTCTCGCCCTGTTCGTTCGCGATCGCGGTCGCGCGGTCCATGACCTGGAACTCGGCGAGCACGAACACGACGTTGCCGCTGCCGCGATCCTGCTCGCCCAGCAGCGCGTCGACCCGCACCGGCAGATCCGCGACGAAGTTGAGCACCTCGTAGCCCCGCGCGGAGAACTCGTTGGGCACCTCCTGCGGCGTCGGGGCCACGCGGCCGGTGTCGCCGGGATCCGCGGCGCGCCGGTCCAGCAGCGCGGGGTCGACCAGGCTGTTCACGGTCTGACCCGGCACGACGTAGTTGAACGGCACGAAGCGCGTCAGCATCACGTGCAGCGTCGGCAAGATGTCCTCGAAGCGCTCCACGACCACGCGGAAGCGCAGGCGATCGAACACCCGCGCCGCACTGGTCTCACGCTTGACCAAGAGCTTGGTCACCAGCGAATCGGGGGTCTTGCGCGACCACGCGAACTCGACCACGGGCACGCCCGAGGCCCGCAGCTCGTCGAACAGCACCATGATCGACTGCTCGACCAGCTCGAACAGCGCGTTGTCGGGGATCGACAGCAACGTCCGCAGCTCGCGGGCGTCGAGGTGATACATGATGTGCATCACCTTGAGCAGCACGCACGCCTGTCGCTGCAGCCGCCCGCGCTGCGACGCGTGCAGCGGCAGCTCGGTCGCCGGGATCGCGCTGACGATGGCCTCGTCGAGACGCAGGCCGAGGTTCTCGGTGAGGTAGTGGACCGCGCGGGCGCGCAGGTCGGCGAGCCGGCGCAGGTCCTCGGCGTTGTCGACGTCGATGCTGTTGACCCGCAACAGCCGCCGCACGTCGTCGGGGCCTTGCATGTCGAGCCGGTGCCAGTCGACGACGGAGTCGCCGGTCAGCAGCAGCTGCATCTCGCGAATGTCCTGCGGCAGCCACTCCGGCAGGGCGAGGCCTTGGGCCTGGCCGGCGCGCGCGGGCAGGAAAGCACTGGGCCGTCGCGTCGGATCGGGCATTCGCCTCGCCTTGGGGCTGCAGTGCGGACGGGGGCCCCGAGCGGCGGAGCCGGCGGAAAGGATCAGGCGCGACGGGTCACACGCAGCGTGGCGACCAGCAGGCCGATGATCACGAGGGCAGCGCTGAGGTGTCCGAGGTAGTACGCGGTCATTGGTTGCCTGGGAGGGGGAGTTCGAGACGGTCCGACTCGTGCCGGAGCTGATGCGTCGAGGGAGACGTAGTCAGATGTAGGATAGCTAGGAGGAGCCTACAGGGTTGGGTCGGCCGTCCGCCAGAAACTGGACCTTCGCCGCGGACGCGCGCGGCTCCGTATCACATTCCCCACAGCGTTGGAAAGCGGTTTTTCCCGCGCGGTGGATGGGGTTCAATATGCTGGAATGATTGACGAAAGATCAGTCTTCGCGCGGCCGATCCGATGGCCTTTGCCGATCCCCGGCGGGCCACCACGGTGCCGATCGCTGGTGATCGCCCTTGCGCCCGCGCGGGCCAGGGCAGGCCCTCGCGGACGCTGCGGGGGCGTGCTCGCACGGCATCCGCTATGGTTTCGGCCAACCATGGCGGACGAACGCGACGGGCGACGGGACCAAGACGATCGCAAGACGAGGCTCGGCCGCCTCGGCGAGCAGCTCACCGGACTGCTCGATCCGGAGGGCGCGCTGCGCAAGGGTCAGGACCTGGTCACCGGCGTCACGCAGGCGACCAAAGAAGAGCTCATGCGCATCGTCTCGGCGGAAATGCGGAGCTTTCTCGACAAGATGGACGCGGTCGACCTGCTGCAGCAGGTCATCGCCGGCCTGGTCGTGGACGTGAACATGCAGGTCCGCTTCTCACGGGCCGCCGACGGCCTCGCGCAGCCGAAGATCACCAAGCAGGAGACGCAGATCCGGACCCGCGAGGACGTCAAGCCGAAGGACGAGCGCCCGAAGGAGGAGGGGGAGTAGCCCGTCCGTCGCCCGGGGCGATCGTCGAAGGGTCGCCCGGCAGACCCTCGGGCAGGTCGCCTTCACCCGCCGGTGCCGCCGCGCCCTCGGGCTTGCCCTTGGCCTTCTTCTGTCCGCTGCCCTTGCCGACCTTGTCGATGGCCCAGCGCGCGAGCTCCGTGCCGAGCTTGTAGCCGAACCCGGTGATGATGGCGCGTAGCAGCAGCAGTGGCATCGCGGTGTTTCGTCCAATCTCCGGGCCAGCCCGGCAAGCAGCGACTCGCTCGCGCAAGCATTGCTGCCCCTGCACGAGGATGACACACGCCCCCGGCAGGTGCCGATTTCTTGGTGCGGCGGGGTGAACCTGTCAGGCTGTGCGCGCGACCAGTGTCGCCCACGCCCGGCCGCGGCACCGCGCCAGCGGCCGTCTTGACCACGACCCGGGCTTGCGGTACACACGTTCAGTGCACGCGCAGCGGGCGCCCAGCCGCCGTGCGAGCGCCTGAAGTGCCCGGCCGCTCCCCACGCAGCTCGCCCCCGCGCGCCCGCGCGCCGACGCACCACGATGGACCACCCCGCGCATCCCCGCTCCACCCAAGGAGATCGCCCCGTGCGACCCGACCTGACCGACCGGCAGCGACAGGCCCTCGACTACATCACCGACTGCCTCAACGCGCGCGGCTATCCGCCGACCTTGCGCGAGATCGGTGAGCACATGGGCATCCGCTCGACCAACGGGGTCAACGACCACCTCAAGGCGCTCGAGCGCAAGGGCTACCTCGTCCGCGAGGAGCTCAAGAGCCGGGCGCTGCGCCCGGTGGACCACGGTGCGCCGCGCGAGGAGATCGAGGTCGAGATCCTCGGTCGCGTCGCTGCGGGCGAACCCATCCTGGCCGAGGAGAACGTGATCGACCGCGTGGTGGTGGATCGCCACTTCCTGGGTGCGGTCAAGGCCAGGGACGTCTTCGGGCTGGTCGTGCGCGGCGACAGCATGATCGACGACGGCATCTTCGACGGGGACTACATCTTCGTGCGCAAGCGAAGCCGCGGGCTGGGCGAGATCATCGTCGTGGTCATCGAGGGCGAGGCCACGTGCAAGCGCTTCTACCCCGAGGGCGACCGCATCCGGTTGCAGCCCGCCAACACGGCGATGCAGCCCATCTACGTGCGCCGCGCCGACTTCCGCACCGTCGACATCCTCGGCAAGGTCGTGGGCGTCTACCGCCGGCTGCACTAGCCGGTTTCGTCGCGCCGGGCGCGCGAGCCGGCCCCACGACGGTGGCGCCGATGCCTGCGCGCCGGGCTGCTAGGCTTTCCGAGTGCGTCGGCGTCCCGGCCGGGTCCTGCTGATCGTCGCGTGCGGCCTCGTGTCGCTCGCGATCAATCTGGCGACCCTGCTGGGACTCGAACGGCTCACGTGGACCGAGGCGCGCATCGACGCGTGCCTGCTGCACAACCTGTTCGAGGGGCTGGTGACCGGCGAGCTGCCGAGCCCCGAGCAGCTGCAGTGTCGCCCCGAGACGGTCACGTACCTCGAGCTCGATCCGATCGAGCCCGAGCCCGAGCCGGTCACGCCGCCCCCGCCCCCGCCGCCCAAGCCCAAGCCCAAGCCCAAGCTCAAGCCGCAGATCGAGTTCGAGGAGCTGCCCGAGCCCGAGGCCGAGAAGGAGCCCGAGCCCGAGAAGGAGCCCGAGCCCGAGCCCGAGGCGCCGGCGGAGAAGGTCGACTTCGTGCTCGAGCAGCTCAAGAGCGTCGAGCAGCCCGACGAGCTCGACGAGAAGGACTCGCCCGAGCAGGCCGACTACCTGTCGAACATCAACCGCGACGTGCAGGAGCAGACGCGCTCCGCGGTGACGAACCTCGAGAAGGACGCGGTCAAGCCACAGGCGTCGCAGATCGCACCCTCGACCGACCCCGCCATCGGCACCGCGGACGAGAGCAAGATCGCCCAGGCACAGGAGCGTCCCGCGGAGGCCGCCAAGACCTCACCGCCGGAGCCGCCGTCGAAGGTCGAGCAGCGCCCACAGCAGGACGACCCGCAGCCCAAGAGCTTGCTGGCGATGCGAGAGCTCGAGCACCGCGACCACCAGATGGCGCAGGACGCCGCCGAGGCCCTCGCGGACGAGGCCGCCGACGGCACGCTGCAGCGCGAGCGCGAGAAACAGTCGAGCATCGCGCCGCAGCAGGCCCAGGCGAAGATCGACTCCAAGGATCCGGTCTACCGCTTCCGCCCGCGGCAGAAGGACCTGCTGGCGCTGTTCGGCAAGGACAAGCACGCGCCCAAGCGGCCCGACGGCTCGCACGAGTCCAAGACCAAGGGCGTCTGGGAGGACGTGCGCGCGCACTACCAGTCGCCGCTCGAGAACATGGTCCCCGAGGTCAAGGTCGGCAACCAGACCGCGCTGCGCTCGCGCAAGCACCCGTTCGCGCGCTTCATCGCGCAGATGCACCGCTCCATCCACGACGCGTGGGCGTGGGGCTTCCTCGAGCAGCTCGACACCCGCGGCAACTCGCACCCGCTCAACGACTTCAAGCTGTGGTCGCGGGTCGAGATCGTGATGGACCGCGAGGGCAAGATCGAGAAGGTCACGACCGTGCGCCACTCCGGCAACCTCGCGTTCGATGCCGCGGCGCGCGAGGTCGTGTGGTCGTCGGGCCCGTTCCTCGATCCGCCCAAGGAGATTCTCTCCGGCAACGGCAAGATCTATGTGCACTGGGCCTTCCACCGCGACGAGCGGGCCTGCGGCACCTTCGGCGCGCAGCCGTTCATCCTCGACGGCACCGGCGGCGGCGACCGGCCCGATCCGGATCGCGAGATCCGTGGCGGTCGCAGCGAGTCGGAGTCGCTCGGTCGACGCCTGGCCAAGCCCAAGGCCGGTCGCGTCGCCGAAGGGCCCGCGCCTTCGGGCGGTCACGCCGGGCATGCGCACGGCGAGGGCGAGCACGCCCACGGCGACGGTGGACACGGCGAGGGTGAGGGCGGCAGCGGTGGTGGCGGCTCCGGTGGTGGTGGCGGCGGCTCCGGTGGTGGCGGCTCCGGTGGCGGCGGCGGCGGCGGCTCCGGTGGCGGCAGCGGTGGGGCAGCCGGTGGTGGCTCGCCGACGCCGCCGGCTGCGGGCGAGTCCGACGAGAGCGCGGACGAGGCCGCGAAGAAGCTCGCCAACGAGTGGCTGGCTTACTTCGCCAAGGGCGACATCGATCGCACCGTCGCGCGTTCGAGCCTGCCGTTTTCCGCCGGCGACGCCGTCGCTGCGCGCACGCGCGAGGAGCTGCGCGAGATCCTGCGCACGATGCAAGAGGAGTCCAAGGCCGCGGGCAAGCCCAAGGCCGCGCGCATCCACACCGCCGCGGAGCTGCGCAAGCTCTTCGGCAGCGTGCCCGCCGGCGTGCAGGAGGGCGACGCCAAGCTGTACGGCCTGACCAAGATCGGCAGCGACTACGTCATCTTGGTGCTCGAGAAGAAGTTCGGCAGCTGGCGCGTGGTCGGCGTCTCGCGCTAGCCCCGGCGGCGCAACGCCGAGCGGGTTGGGCCGTACACCCGGCTTTCGTGCCCGTGCGTCCCACCGACGTCACCCCGCCGGCGGCTGACACACCGAGCCATTCTCGATCTGCGCGTTCGTCCGATACGTGTTCAACAGCAACCACGACTTCGGCTCGACCGCCGGGATGGTCCCGTCCTCGCGCACGTTGGTCACGTGGTACGTGTGCTGATTCCAGATCCGCCGCGCCTGGATCCACCGGTCCTCCGCGTCGCGGATCACCTGCACGCTCGGCGCGGTCTGGTTGCCGTCCCAGTCGTTGCTCGACACCACCACGATCTCCGCCGAGCCGTCGTTGTCGACGTCCGCGACCACCGGGTACTCGATGAGCGTCTGCGAGCTGCGCGGCACCTGCAGCAGCGGCATGCCCTCGCCGTCGAACACGAACAGGTGCGCCTCGTCGGCGTACATCGCCTCGGCATAGCCCGCGCCGAGGAAATCGAACGCGGTGCCGGCGGCCCAACCGCTGCCGTCCTGCACCGGCGCGGTCCACTGGATGTCGAGCGTGCGGTCGTAGACGCTGTAGCTCGCGGCCGAGCTCACCGCGAAGTCGGACTCGCCGTCGCCGTCGAAGTCGTGCACCGTGGACGGTCGGAACCACGCGCCCAGGCCGGCGTCGCCGGTGGGCTTCTGGTCGCGGTACTTGGCAGTGCCGTCGTGCTCGAGCACGGTGATGCCATCGTCGTTGTTGACGATGATCTCGGGATCGTCGTCGTCGTCGAGGTTGGCGATCTGCGGGTAGCCGGGTTTGATGGTGGTGTCGACGTAGACCGCGGTGCCGTCGTGGTGGTACGCGGCCTGGCCCAGCACCAGCTCGAGGTCGTCGTCGCCGTCGAGGTCCGCCGCGACCGAGGCGGTGTTGCGCTGCGCGAGGAACCACCCGGTCTGGGCCGGGGCCTGGAACACCACGGTGCCGTCGGCGCGCAGCACGAATCCGTCGGCGTAGACCTCGGGCGAGCCGTCGTTGTCGAAGTCCGCCAGGCCCAGGGCCCCGCCCTGGTCCTGCGGCCACATCGGCTCGGTCTGCCACAGCACGGTGCCGTGGTTGTCGAACGCAACCACTGCGAGCTGGCCGAGCAGCGGCGCCCCGATGGCGCTGACGATCTCGGCCACGCCGTCGCCGTCGAGGTCGCCCAGCGCCGGGGTCACGAAGCTGTTCACGATGGTGCCGAACTGCTGCTGCTGTACCCCGGTGGCGCCGTCGAGGATCGTGATCGCTGCGCCCAGACCCGAGGCCGCCGCGACCACGATGTCGGGCGTGTCGCACAGGTCGATCTCGCCGTTGCCGTCGTCGTCGGTGAGGTTGGCGACCAGCGGCGTCGAGATGACCGCGCCGCCGTCCCAGCTCCACTGCACGTCGGGCTCGAACGAGTTGGGCGGCGCCTGGGTGCCGCACTCGCCGACCGCGTCCATGCCGTCGACGACCTTGCACGACGGCGGCGGGAAGTCGGGGTCGAGATCCGGCTGCAACAGGTCGAGCTTGGGCCCGGGTCCGTCGCTGCCCTCCGAGCTGTCCGCGCCGGTCGTGGCGGTGGTCGAGGCCGACATCGAGCCGCCGCCGCTGCTGCTGCCGGTCGCGGAGGTGTCCGCCGCGAACGGGTCGGTGTTGTCGGCCCCGCCGCAGGCGACCCCTGCCGCGAGAGTCAGCGTCCAGCGCACGCGTCGTCGCATCGTCATCGATCCCCCGCGCAAGCGTGCCGCATGGCGGCGCGGCGCGACGCGCGTGGGAGCGTGAGGTTCCGGACTTTCAGCCCGCGAACGCGCGCGCCTGCAGCTCGGCCGCGGTGAACTCCGGTGGCCGCGCGCGAGGAATCCCCGCGTCGTCGCCGGTGCCGCGCACGAGCTCCGCGGCGAGCCGCGCGAACACGGTCTGGTAGGCGGGCAGGGTCCACTTGCCGAAGTGGGTGCTCGCGCCCTCGTAGTCCTGCAGCTCGTACTCCTCGGGTGTGGTCACGTAGCCGGCGTAGGCGTTGGCGTAGCCGGCGAGCACGACCTCGCGCACGCCCACGGGCTCGAGCACGGCGCCGACGCTGCGGCACAGCCGACGGCCGGCCACGGTGGTGAACTCGTGCGGCACCGCGACCAACGCCAGCTCGCCGACGACCGCGATGTGGATCGGCAGCACCTGCGGCGTCCACGGCTTGGCCGAGGCGCCTGCGTGCCCGAGCGCGCGGAACATCGCCAGCGCACCGCGGGCGCGGCCCCGCAGCGGCAGCGCCGGCAGGCGATCGAGCCGACGCAGGCCCAGCAGCCGCGCGCGGCCGCTCTCGACCCACGTGACCTTCTCGACCTGCGCGCGTGCACGCTGGGGATCGCCGCTGGCGTCGGCGCGGCGCAGCAGCGGCCGCGCGCGCGCGATCCACTTCTGCAGCCCACGCACGCTGCGGGGCAGGCCCGGGCCTTCCTCGGTGCCGAAGAACATCGCCATGCCGATCTCGGCCGGGCCGGTGTGCAGATCGGTGCGGCCGCCGCAGAACTCGGGATCGATCGCGACCCGCGACATGTCGACGAAGGCATGCGCGACGCGCAGGCCCGGGCCCAGCGGCGCACGCGTGGCCGCGCGCGCCAGCACGTCGCGCGCGAGCCGGGCCGGCAGCTCGCCGTTGTGGCGCGCGCTGGCGTCGTCGTCGGCGAACTCGCCGCGGACCCACGGCCGGCCGCGATGACGCCTGCGGTTGGGCGTCACGTCACCGGCGGCACCCTGCGCGAACGCGGCCACCGGCGCGGTGCCGTTGCGGCCCCGCAGGGCGTCCTCGACCGTGGCCGCGGCGTAGCCCTTGTTGTCGAAGTGCAGCGCGACATTGTCGCTGTGCACGCTGGTGCAGTGGACCGCGAACCAGTTGATCGAGCCCAGGTGCTGGCCGTCCTCGCGATCGATCCGCAAGAGCCGCAGCTTGCGGTCGATGGCGAGGTGGGCCTCGGCCTCGGTCACCGGTGTGACGTCGGGGTTGCGGTTGTACGAGTCGATGGCGCGGTTCCACGCCAGCTCGACCTCGGGCGCGAACTCACCGACGTCGTAGCCCAGCCGCGCCGGCGCCATGGACCCGGCCGCGCGCACGATCGCCGCGACGATGCCGTCGGCGAGGCCGTCGAGCACGTACTGCGAGAAGCCGGGGATGGTGACGTTGTAGAAGGCGTAGTGCGTGAAGCCGCCGGGACCCGAGTGGGTGTGCGTCGCCAGCAGCATCACGCGCTCGAGGCCCAGGCCCAGGCCGGGGTGCTGCGCGGCCAGGCGCGTCGCGACCGCCTCGCGCAGCGCCAGCGAGATGAACGCGAGCTCGCAGCACACGATCGCGAGGCGCTCGCCGCTCGCGACGTCCTGCAGCACGAACGCCCGCGCCGACAGCGGTGTGGCCGCGCGCTCGACGTAGTTGTGCAGCATGCCCCAACCCATCATCCCTACGCCCGGGCGCCACACCGTGATGTCCGCGCGACCGACCCCTGCGCGCCAGCGCGGGCCGCGGGGGGCCGCGAGGGTGTCCGCGCCGAGCGTGTCCGAGTTCACCATCTGCCCCATCGTGGCGGCAGCGTAGCAGGTGCCCGGCGCGAGCACAGCGCGGGTATGCTCCGCGGCCATGACCCCTGCAGCTCTGCCCGATCGCGCGCGCGTGGTCGTCATCGGTGGCGGCATCATCGGTTGTTCGGTCGCGTACCACCTCGCCAAGGCCGGCTGGACCGACGTGGTCCTGCTCGAGCGCGACCGCCTGACCTCGGGCACCACCTGGCACGCTGCCGGGCTCATCGTGACGTTCGGCTCGACCTCGGAGACCTCGACGCAGATGCGCAAGTACACGCGCGATCTGTACGCGCAGCTCGAGGCCGAGACCGACGTCGCCACCGGCTTCAAGCCGGTCGGCTTCATCGAGCTGGCGACCTCGCGCGATCGGCTCGAGGAGTTCCGCCGGGTCTCCGCGTTCAACCGCCACTGCGGCGTCGACGTGCACGAGATCTCGGCGCGCGAGGTCGCCGAGCAGTTCCCGCTCGCGCACCGACGACGTGCTCGCAGAGCTTCTACATCCCAGGTGACGGCCGCGCCAACCCGGTCGACGTGACCATGTCGCTGGCCCGCGGCGCGCGCATGCACGGCGCGACCCTGCTCGAGGGCGTGGCGGTGCAGCGGGTGCTGCACCGGCGCGGTCGCGTCACCGGCGTGCGCACCGAGCAGGGCGACATCGAGGCCGAGTTCGTCGTCAACTGCGCCGGCATGTGGGCGCGGCAGCTGGGCGAGCGCGACGGCGTGAGCATCCCGTTGCAGTCGGCCGAGCACTACTACCTCATCACCGAGGCCATCCCGGGGCTGTCGTCCGACTGGCCGGTGATCGAGGACCCCGCGTCGTACGGCTACTTCCGCGAGGAGGTCGGCGGCCTGATGATCGGGCTGTTCGAGCCGGTGTGCGCGCCCTGGCGCGTGGACGGCGTGCCCGAGGACTTCTCGTTCGGCGATCTCGCGCCCGACTGGGATCGCATGGCGCCGTACCTCGAGACCGCGATGCGGCGCGTGCCGATCGCGCTCGATACCGGCGTGAAGAAGTTCTTCTGCGGCCCCGAGAGCTTCACGCCCGATCTACGTCCGATCGTCGGCGAGGCGCCCGAGCTGCGCAACTACTTCGTCGCCGCCGGGCTCAACTCGATCGGCATCATCACCGGCGGCGGTCTCGGCCGCGTGCTCGCGCACTGGATCATGCACGGCCGTCCCGACGTCGACGTCACCGGCATGAACATCGATCGGCTGCAGCGCTACCAGTGCAACCCCGAGTACCGGCGCACGCGCACGGTCGAGTCGCTGGGCATGGTCTACCAGTGCCACTATCCCACGCGTACGATGCAGACCGCGCGCGACGCCAAGCGCTCGCCGCTGCACGATCGCCTGGCGGCGGCCGGGGCCTGCTTCCGCGACGTCAGCGGCTGGGAGGGCGCGGACTGGTACGCGCCGCCCGGCGGCACCACCACCATCGAGGGCTACTCGTGGGGCCGGCAGCACTGGTTCCCGTACTGGCAGGCCGAGCACGAGGCCGCGCGCAACGACGTGATCCTGATGGACATGTCGTTCATGGCCAAGTTCCTGGTCCAGGGCCGCGACGCCGGTCGCATGCTCGATCGGATCTCGGCCAACGCGGTCGACGGCGAGTGCGGCGTCATCACGTACACCCAGTGGCTCGACGAGGGCGGCACCGTCGAGGCCGACCTCACGGTGACCAAGCTCGACGACGAGCGCTTCTGGGTCGTCGCGTCGGACACCGCGCACCGCCACGTCGAGGCGTGGATGCGGCGTCACTTCGGCGATGCGCACGCGTTCGTCACCGACGTGACCTCCGGCTTCGCGCAGATCAACGTGCAGGGGCCGCGCTCGCGCGCGTTGTTGCAATCGCTGACCCACGCGGATCTGTCGAACGACGCGTTCGCGTTCCGCAGCGCGCGCGAGATCGACATCGGGTTCGCGCGGGTGCTGTGCGTGCGCATCACCTACCTGGGCGAGCTCGGCTACGAGCTGTACGTGCCGACCGAGCAGGCCGTGCACGTGTACGAGCGGCTGCTGGCCAACGGCAGCGAGTTCGGCCTGCGCCACGCCGGCCTCAAGGCGCTGGCGAGCCTGCGCATGGAGAAGGGCTACCGCGACTGGGGCCACGACATCGACAACACCGACAGCGTGCTCGAGGTCGGGCTGGGCTTCGCGGTCGACCTGAACAAGCCCGGCGGCTTCATCGGCCGCGACGCCGTGCTGGCGAAGAAGGCCGCGGGGCCGCTGCCGCGACGGCTGGTGCAGGTGCGGCTGCTCGAGCCCGAGCCGATGCTCTACCACGCCGAGATCGTGCACCGCGACGGCGTCGAGGTCGGCTACGTGCGCGCGGCGTCCTACGGCTTCTCGCTCGGCGGCGCGGTCGGTCTCGCGATGGTCGAGGGCCGCGGTGCGGCGATCGATCAGGCGTGGATCGACGCCGGGCGCTGGGAGGTCGACGTCGCCGGCACCAAGGTGCCGGCGGTCGCCTCGCTGCGGCCGATGTTCGATCCCGGCAACCTGCGCATCAAGGGCTGAGCCCGCGCGGCGGCCGGGGCTGGGGTCGGCTCAGCCGGCGCGTACGATCGCGATGTTGAAGTCGGCCGTGCCCAGCACGCCGTACAGCCGCACCCACAGCGGCAGGTACATCTCGGTGCCGCGGGCCTGGCTGATGTCACCCAGGTCCACGACCGTACGCCAGCCGAAGCCGTCACGCAGCAGCGCCGTGACCTGGGCCTTGGCCGCGGCGTCGTTGCCGGCCACGAACATGACGTGATCGCCGGGCAGCCGCGCGGCGTCGACCATGACGCTGCAGGTCACGGTGTTGAGGCTCTTGACCACGCGCGCGGCCGGGAATGCGCGCTGGATCTGCTCGCCGAGCGAGTCGTCGTTGCACAGTGACAGGCGCGGCGGGAAGCCCTTGCTGAAATCCAGCGGGTTGGTCACGTCGATCACGACCTTGCCCGCGAGGTTGGCCGCGCCCGCGGCGTGCAGCGCCTCGAGCGTGCCGGCGCCGGCGGTGCAGACGAACACGATCTCGCCGAACGCGGCCGCGTCGGCGAAGCTGCCGGCGCGGGCCCGCGCGCCGTGGGCCTGGGCGAAGGCCGCGGCCTTCTCGCTGGTGGCCGCGCGCGCGCCCATGGTGACGTCGTGGCCGAGCGCGACGAGCTTGCCGCCGAGGGTGTTGCCGACCATGCCAGTGCCGAGGATGCCGATCTTCATGTCTGGGTTGCTCCGGGGTGACGACTGCAGGCTAGGACCGGCGCGCGGGCTTGACCAGGTGTGCCGCGGCATCCCATCATCAACCTCAGGTTGACGACGCTGTCCGAGCGGTTCTCGGGGGTCCAGCCCCTGGTCGCGGTGGTCGACGGCGGCAGCTTCCGCGCCGCCGCGGCGCAGCTGGGCGTCTCGACCGCGGCGGTGAGCAAGGCGGTGGCCAAGCTCGAGCGCGAGCTCGGCGTGCGGTTGCTCGAGCGCACCTCGCGGCGCCTGGGGCTGACCCGCGAGGGCGCGGTCTACCTCGAGCACTGCCGCCGCGCGCTCGCAGCCATGGCCGACGGTCGCGAGGCGGTCGCGCCGGCCCGCACCAGCGCCCGCGGCGAGGTGCGGCTGACGGTGCCGTTCATCGCGGCGCGGCGCGTGGTCGCGGCGCTGCCGCGGCTGCTCGAACGGCACGCCGGGCTTTCGATCCGCCTGCAGGTCACCGACCGCTGGCTCGATCCGATCGCGCAGACCGACGTGGCGGTGCGCATCGGCGAGCTGCCCGACTCGCGCCTGGTCGCGCGACGGCTGCGGAGCACCCGCTGGGTCACGCTGGCGTCGCCGGAGTACCTCGCGCGGCGCGGGGTGCCGCGCACGATCGCGGCCTTGAGCGAGCACGAGTGCCTGCGCTTCCTCGCACCCGACGGCAAGCCGCGGCGCTGGAGCTTCGCGGCTGGCGACAAGACCGTGGCGGTGGCGGTGCAGGGGCAGCTCGTCGTCGATCAGGGCGAGCTGCTGCTGGCGGGCGCGGCGGCGGGCCTGGGCATCTGCCAGGTGCTCGACTTCATGCTGGAGCCGCGCGCCGCCGGCGGCCTGCTGGAGCTCTTGCCCGAGCACGCCGCGGCCGGGCCACCGGTCCACGCGCTGGGGGCCGCCGGCACGATGCGCAGCGCCGCGGTCAAGCCGGTGCTGGCGATGCTGGCGGCGGCACTGGCCTAAATGCCCCTGCATCCGCGATCCTCGGGGGCGATGTCTCGCGCCCTGGCGATCACGACGCTGCTGCTGGCCACCTCGCTGCCGCGCGCGGCCGCGGCGGCGCCGTGCGACGGCGTGGTCGTGACGGTGGACAACGACGATCCCGGCTCGGGCTACGGCGAGGAGCAGCCGGAGAACTTCCAGAGCCACGATGTCGACGCGTGCGCGGGCACCTACCGCTACCTCAGCCAGTACGTCGGCGATGGCTCGACCGACGGCAAGGCCATCTGGACCCCGAACATCACGGTCGACGGCACCTACCGCGTGACCACGAGCTTCCGCGCCTCGGCCAACCGTACCGACGACGCCGACTACACCCTGGTCGGCGACGACGGCAGCGAGCACACCGTCGTGGTCGACCAGCGCGGCGACGGCTGCGTGCACGTCGAGCTGGGCGAGATCTGGTGTGTGGTCGGGGGCAGCTGCCGGCTCGTGCTCGATGGCACCGACGACGCCAAGAGCGACGCCGCCGACGAGACCAGCTTCGAGCTGGTCGACTGCGAGCCGCCGCCGCCGTCGCCGTGCGATCCGATCGCCGCCGCCGGCTTCGAGGTCTGCGCCAGCGCGCCCATGCACTGCGAGGGCGTCTTCAGCCAGGGCGAGGGCTGCGTGGCGCTGTGCGCCGCAGCGGGCATGGACTGCGTCGCGCGGTACGGCGGCGAACCCGGCTGCTCGCAGGAGGCCACGCGGATCCCCTGCGACGAGGTCAACGATCATCAAAGCGACTACTGCGTGTGTGAAGGCGGACCCGCCGGCACCAGCACCGGCGGCAGCGGCGAGGGCGGCGGCAGCTCGGGCGGCGGTGTCGACGGCAGCAGCGGCGGTGGCTCGCTCGACGACGGCACCGGTGCGACGGAGCCCGCCGCGAGCAGCAGCAGTGGCAGCGGCGTGGGCAGCAGCGACGGCGGCAGCGCGGGTGTGCTGCCCGGCACCAGCCGCGGCGCGAACGCTGGCTGCGGCTGCGACTACGGCCGCGACGGCGGCAGCGCGGTGGTGGTGCTGCTGTCGCTGCTCGCGTGGCCGCGTCGCTCGCGACGGTGATCGGCCGTCGCGGCCTCGCGGCTCGCGGCCGCGGTGGCCTCGGCCATGTCGGTGACCATGCCGGCGATCACGATCGGATCACACCGGGGCGTGCGGCCGTCGTCGCGAGCACCCGCGCGTACAGGGACTCGGCCGCGGCCGGGTGGCCCAGCGCGAGCTCGCAGTGCGCCACGTTCTGCAGCGCCCGGATCGTCTCGGTGTGTTCGGGCCCGAGCGCCGCTGTGAAGATCTCGACCGCGCGG
This sequence comes from Nannocystaceae bacterium, assembly GCA_046351635.1. GTDB lineage: Bacteria > Myxococcota_A > Polyangia > Nannocystales > Nannocystaceae > Xiheibacterium. Next base: position 82,344 of record JAXLYC010000005.1, read on the forward strand.
CGGTGCAGCGGCAGCGCGCGGGCGGGCTCCGCCGGCGCGCCCGTAGCCGGCTGCGAGGTTGTCGAGGTGGATCGCGACGTTGGGGTGGTCGGGACCGTAGGCGCGCAGCGCGAGCTCGAGCGCGATCGCATGCTCCGCGATCGCGCGCTCGAACTCGCCGCGCCCGTGGAAGATCTTGCCCAGCCCCGCGTGGCTGAGCGCAACGTCGGCGTGATCCGGACCCTGCTGTCGCAGCGAGATCGCCAGCGCGCGCCGTTGCATCGCCTCGGCCCCGCGGTCGTCGCCCAGCTGCGCGCGCGCGTTGGCGAGGTTGCCCAGCGCCCGCGCGACGTCGGGGTGCTCGGGGCCGAGCGTGGCCTCGAACACCTCGCGCGCGCGCCCGTACGAGCGGTCCGCGCCCACAGCGTCGCCCCGCGCCATCGCGACGTTGCCCAGCGAAAGCTGCAGCGCGGCGGTGTCGGGGTGGATCTCGCCGAGCACGCGCGTGCGGATCTCGAGCGCCTGCTCGTAGCGCGCGCGCGCATCGTCGAGCGCACCGAGCTGGTAGTCGATGCCGGCGAGGTTCGTCGCCAGCGCCGCGCGATCGAGCTCGGCGCCGCCGCCCAGCCGTGCGAGCTCGACCTCGGCCAGGCGTCCCCAGAAGCGGCCGTCGTCGCCGCGACCGAGCCGCACGCCGACCACGAACGCGAGCTGCGTCGCCGCAGCGAGCGCGACCGCCTGGGCGCCGCTGCGACCGGCCGCGAGGTAGCCCTCGACCAGGGCGTCGTGCGCGGCCGGGAAATCGGCCGCGCGGCTGTAGGCACGGCCGAGCATGACCTCGGCTTCGGCCACCAGCTCGGTGTCGTCGCGCGCGCGCGCGCTGGCCAGCGCCGCCGCTGCCAGCCCGATCGCGTCGTCGTGACGTCCCGCGAGCACGGCCGCGTGCGCGTGCCACCGCTGCGCACGGATCGCGTGGGCGCCCTCGCGATCGGTGGCTGCGAGCGGCGGGCGGCGCAGCAGCTGCTCCGGATCGGCGCAGCCCTGCGGTGGCGGCATGCTGGCGACGGCCTGGATCGCACGCATCGCGGTGTGGCGCTCGCCGCGTTCGAGCTCGTGCAGCAACGCGGACATGACGGTGCTGGACTCGTCGAGGCACTCGTCGGCGCGCGAGCGCAGCGCGTCGTCCCAGCGGTGCTCGACCGTTGCGGCGCGGCAGCTTGCCGCGCGCGCCTCGGACCACTGCTGCGCCCACGCGTCGGCCCGCGCGGAGAAGCGCGACGCGACCGCGGCGTCGTCGGTCGCACCGGTCAACGCGCGCTCGAGCGCGACTCGGGCAGCGGCGCCCGGCGGCGCCCACACCGACGTGACCGCGGCCGCGAGCGCGTCGCAGGCCTGCGCGCGTCGGCGTTCGTCGAGGCGCTCGCGAGCCAGCAGCCCCAGGCCCACGGTACCGAGCCCCGCGAGCGCGAGTGCGGCGGTCCCCATCCGCGCGCGCCGACGGCCACGCTCGATGGTCGACAGCAGCGCGGGCAGCGACGCGAAGCGCTGCTGGGGTACCGGCGCGAGGCCACGTCGCAGCACCGTCGCGAGCCAGCGCGGGATCGCGGGTCGTCGCGGCAGGCGCGGCAGTCCGGCGCGCTTGGCCTCGGCCAACGCCTCGAGCGAGCGACCGGCGAAGGGGCGCTCGCCGTAGAGGCCCTCGTACAGCACGACGCACCATGCATACTGATCGGCGCGCGCGTCGGCGGCCGCACTGGCCTGTTGCTCGGGGGCCATGTACGCCGGCGTGCCGACGATCCATGCGTCGTCGTGCGACGCGCTCGCGGCCGTCTCGGGCTCTCGCGCGGCGCTGGCGAGCCCGAAGTCCATCACGCGTGGTCGACCGTCGCCGCCGAGCAGGACGTTGGCGGGCTTGAAGTCGCGGTGCACGATGCCGGCGGCGTGGGCCGCGGCGAGCCCGTGCGCGGCGTCGATCATCACCGCGACGACCTCGCGCCACGCTCGCGGTCCGGCCGCGAACCACTCGCGCAGCGTCTGGCCCTCGACGTACTCCATCACGATGTAGTTGCGGCCCTCGAACTCGACGAGATCGAACACCGTCACGACGTTGGGGTGGCTCAGCCGCGCCATCGCGCGCGCCTCGGCCAGCAGCGACGCCGGCGCGGTACCGTCGGCGTTGCGCTGCAGTCGCTTGAGCGCGACCTCGCGGCGCAACGTCGGGTCGTACGCCCGCAGCACCACGCCCATGCCGCCGGCGCCCGCCTCACCCACCACCACGTAGCGGCCGAGCTCGCCCTCGTCCGCGCGCGCCTCGGGAAACAACACCGACTCGAGCCGCGCGCGAGCGCGACGACGCTCGCTGGGCGATCCCAGCGCCGACGGCGGACCGTGGTTGCGGACCGTGGTCTCGTCTGGCGCGCTCGACACGATCGATGGATCGTACGACGGTCGCTCGAACGCGGCAGGCCTCACCGCCGTCGCAGCGGCAATCGGTGCCGCCGCCGCATCGGCCGTCGCGGCCTCGCGGCTCGCGGTGGAGGATAGGGGACTCGAACCCCTGACACCCGGCTTGCAAAGCCGGTGCTCTACCAACTGAGCTAATCCCCCGCGGGCCGGCCACGGCCTGCAGGGCCCGTGGTCGCGGCTCGTTCGTGGGCGTGGGGGGATTTGAACACCCGACCTCTGCCTTATCAGGGCAGCGCTCTAACCAACTGAGCTACACGCCCGCGTGTGCCCCGCGCGCGGCCTCGCGGTGCGAGCGGGACCGCGTATGTACCGGCTGGCCGCGGCGTCGTCAAGCCGGGCCGCCCGTGGGCATGGGGTCGGTCGGCCACCCGGGGGGTGGCGCGGGCGTGGGCGGGCGCGCGCTACTGCGGCGGCGCCGTCGCCCGCGTCGTCGCTGGCCGCTGCCGCGCCGCGACGGCCGCGCTTGCGCTTGCCCTTGCGGCTGCCGTCGAGCGCGCCCTCTTGCCGCGCGTGGCGGACCAGCGAGCGGATGTACGCGACGATGGCCTCGTTGGCCGGCATCAGGTGGTGGTGGTAGGGCGGCTTGGCCCCGGGCGCCCAGCGCAGGAACAGCACCAGGTTCTGGCCCTGCAGCGCGCCCGGCAGCTCGTCCTCGCCGTCGATCGTCAGCAGCTGCTGTGCGCGCGTGCCCTTGGGCAAGCTGCCGTAGAGCACCTCGCCGAGCTCGACGTCGAGGTACTGCGCCTTGCGGCCCTGGTAGCGGCCGCGGCCCCAGACTTGATCGACGGTCACCAGCAGCACGAGATCCGCGTGGCCCAGCCGCGCGCCGAACAGCCGCTGATCGAGCACGTCGTGCGGCGCGCGACCGCGGAGCTCGAGCCCGGCGGCGGTGTAGTCGTCGTCGAACGCGACCGCGTAGCGCTCCTCCCACGCCGCCGCGTCGTCGGGCGGCGACAGCTCGCCGCGGTTCGACTTGGACTTGCACCCGCCCGCCGCGCCCAGGCCGAGCAGCGCGGCCAACACCGCTGCGGCCGCGAGGGACCGCCTCCGGACGCGCGCCACGGACCCCGATGCGAGCGCACGGCTGCCGTTTGTCACCGCGAGCGCAAGGCTAGTCGTCGCGGCGATCGGTGTCCACTCGCTTTGCACGGGGCCCGACGTCACGCAGCCGTCCGATCGGGTCGATGGTCGCGGCCGGGCCGATCCGTGATCGATCGCGTCCTGCCACGCAGCCGCGCCCCGCGGTCGCCCGCGCCGTCGTCGCCTGGCGCCACGAAGCCCTGCCGGCTTGGCGGCCTGCCCGGCTTCGGGTACACCCCCCGCTAGAAGGCCGATCCCATGAACCCCACGCGCTTCCTCGTCGCATCGCTCGCTGTCGTGCTGATCCCCGTGGCCTGCATGGGGGAGGCGAAACAGGGCGATCCGCCGGCGAAGGCCGCGACCAAGGAGGTCAAGCCGGCCAAGGCCGCCGCGAAGGCGGACGGCAAGGGCGATGCGAAGGCGGACGGCAAGGCCGATGCGAAGCCCGGCGCGAACGGCGATGCGAAGGCCGACGCGAAGGCCGGCGACGCGCCGCCCAAGGACGCCGCCGAGGGCCGCAGCTTCTCCAAGGGCCAGGCACCGCCGATCGGCATGACGCCCGAGGAGGTCCGCGCGTACGCCGAGGCGCAAGGCGATCCGCGCAAGGGCGTGTTCACGCTCGAGGACGCGCTCGCCGGCGACGAGTCGCTCGCGCAGGGCAAGCCCGGCAAGCTGACCGCAATCTTCGACACGAGCATGGGCAAGTTCGAGTGCGAGCTGTTCGAGGACAAGGCGCCCGGCACGGTCGCCAACTTCGTCGGGCTCGCGCGCGGCGTCCGCGAGTCGTACGACAAGAAGAGCGATGCGTGGGCGGGCAAGAAGTTCTACGACGGCGTGCTGTTCCACCGCGTCATCAAGGGCTTCATGATCCAGACCGGCGATCCCACCGGCAGCGGCAGCGGCGGCCCCGGCTTCGTCATCGTCGACGAGCTCGACAAGTCGCTGCGGCACGACAAGCCGGGCCTGCTGTCGATGGCCAACCGCGGCAAGAACACCGGCAGCAGCCAGTTCTTCGTCACGACCGTGCCCACGCCGCACCTCGACGGCAAGCACGCGATCTTCGGCAAGTGCGAGCCCAAGGTGCCGGTCGCGATCAGCGAGGTGAAGGTCGACGCGCGCGCGAACCATCGCCCCTACGAGCCGGTCACGATCAAGACCATCGAGATCGTCCGCAAGTAGCCCGGGCTACGCGTCGAGCTGGGTCCGGCCACGCTGGGTCCACCAGTCGCTCCACGCCTCGATCGCCAGCTCTCGCGCCCGCTTGTCGCCGGTCGCGGAGAACGGCACGCGGTGGCCGGTGATGCGCGTGAGCTCGTCCGCGGCCCAGCGGCGCACCGGCACGTCGCGGTGCTTGAGACTGTCGATGATCCACTCGACGCGGTGGCGAGCTTCGTTGTCGGCGTACCACGCCTTCCAGCGGTGCGGCTTGAGCCCGAGCTGCTGCCCGGTGATCGAACACAGCGACTCGAGCGCGGCCTCCTGCACGAAGCGATCGCGACTGCTGAGCAGGTCGATGAGCTTGGGGATGGCCTCGATGTCACGCAGGGTGCCGACCGCACGCGCGGCGTACAGCTGCCGCGTGCGGTTGGTGCTGTCGAGCTGGGCCCGGACCACCCGCGCGGCCTCGGCGAAGCCGGGCGTGCGGCGATAGGTCTCGAGCACGCGCATCGAGATCACGCGCACGTCGCCGCTGGTGTCGAACGCGAGCTCCGACAGCGGCCGCATGGCCCGGGGGTCGCGCAGCTCCTGGAACACGAACGCGGCATAGAAGCGCACGTCGGCGCTGGGGTGGTCGAACAGATCGACCAGGTGCGGCACCAGCTCCGCGCCGACGCGGATGGCCGTGCGCACCAGCGGCCCGTGGGCCGAGGGCGGCGGCAAGGCCCGCAGGTCGCGGCGCAGGATCTCGAGCAGGCCGGGGAACTGCGCCGCGAGCCGCAGCAGCGCGGGCTCGCCCAGCGCGCGCAGATCGGCGACGTTGCCGGAGCCGCCCGCGATCGCACGCAGCAGCGAGTCGATGCGGCGCTGCATCGACTCGCTCGCGAGCTGCTTGCCCGGGTGGGCCCAGTCCTCCTCGTCGAGCTCGATGCGCCCGCGCATCGAGGGCTGATCGATCGGCGAGCTGAGCGGGATGATGCCGTCGTTGTCGCGCTCGTCGATCGGCGGCGGCACGAAGCGCGGGCCCTGGGCGTGGCTCGACACCGGCGGCGGCAGGCCCATCAACGTGTCGAGCGGCTGGCTCACGTCGGCGGCCATCGGCGGCGGCGGTGGCAACGGCGGCGGCGGCGGCATCGCGTGGATCGTCAGCATGTGCCCGCCGCGCGGCGTGTGATCGGGCGGCAGTGGCGTCGGCGTGCCCGCGGCGGGTTGCGGCCGCGGCCCGGTGCCGATCGACGTGACCGCCCGGGTCGATTCACCGCCTGCCGATGGCGCGCGGCCGCCGTCGTAGGGTTCGGTGATCCGCGGGCCCTCGGCCTCGCCGGGCTGTGCGGGCAGGGGCCCGAAGCCGTCGATCGAGCCGGTGCCGAGCTCGCCGATCGCAGGACGACCGTCGCCCAGCAGCGGCGCGTCGATCGGCGTGGTCGGTCGCGGGCGCGGTGCCCCCGGTGCGCCCGGTGGCGGTGGCGAGCCGTCGACGAGGGTGCGCGTGCGTGGGCGCGGGCCGTCGGTGGGGATGAGATCCAGAGGTGGCGGCGCGGTCAGGGCGCCAGGCGGCAGCGGCGGCGGGGCCCACGGCTTGGCCGCACCGCCGGTCACACCGAAGCTCGGCGGCGGTGCGACCGAGGTGCGCGAGCTCGGCGGCGGCAGCACGTCGTCGTCGCCACCGCGACCGCGCTCGCTCTGCCGCAGCTTCACGACGGTCTCGAGCGCGCGACCGGCATGGGCGCAGACCTCGTCGAGCAGCGCGGCCTCGGCGGGCAGGAACTCGTCGCCCTCGCGGTCCAGGTACACCACCAACGTCGGGCGCCCGGCCACGTCGATGCGGCGCGACAGGCACGGTCGACCGTGGGCGAGCCCCAGCGCGCGTGCGAAGGTCTCGTCGTCGAGCACCGCGGCGACGCGCGCGTCGGCCATGACGCGCGCCACGAAGCCAGCGTCGCCGATCGGCACCACGCGACCGCTGGGGTCGGGCAGGGTCGAGCCCGGGCCGGCCATTCCCACCAGCTCGCGGCCGCGTACCCGCAGCACCGCGAAGCGCGGGCTCAGCACCGCGAGCGCGCGCGCGAGCGTCTCCATCACCGCCTCACGGGTGCGCGCATGGTCGAGTTCGGTGCCCAGCGCCGTGATGCGGCCGACGACGTCGGTGGCGCGGAACTGCTGCTCGAGGTCGCGGGCGGTCGCGATCATCGTGCCGCGCGCAGTGAAGCGCACCGGCGGCGGCGCGCCCACGACGTTGCCCGAGGGCGCGAGCACGATGGCCTCGGCGAAGTCGCGACGGGCCCCGGCGTCGTCGCTGCGACTGGGCGCGCCGGCCTCGACCGCGGTGGGTTCCTCGCGCGCGGGGGCAGCGGGCTCGGGCTCGGGCCGGGCGTGACCGCCGGCGCGGCCGGCTCGGGCGTCGCCGCGACGCTGCGTTCCGCGGGCGCGCGCGGCTCGGACAGCGGCGGCTCGGTGGCGCGATGGCTCTGCCCACGGGCGGGATCGGGCTCGTCGTCGCGCCGGCCGGCGCTTCGCTCGACAGCGGCGGCGGCGGTGGCATGCGCGGCGCGGCCACGCCACGCGACAGGATGAGCGTGCGCCCGCGTCCAGGCATGGTCGCGTCGGCGTGGTCGAGCGCGTCCCCGGCCGGCGGCGGCGGTGGCTCGGACGTCGGCGCCGCAGCGTCGCTGGCCTGCGCGGCGACGACCGGCGGCTCGAACACGATCGTCGGTCGACGCTCGAACTCGTCCTCGGGTTCGCTGGACTCGGGCGGCAGCGTCGGCGCGCGCGTGCGCTCGGTGTCGGGCGAGGCCACCGACGGCGGCGGCACCGAGTCGCCCATCGCGAAGACCAGCGATCCGACCGAGCCGGGGTCGTGCAGCATCGGGAAGCCGATGTCGGAGACCGACGGCCGACGGCGCATCGCGCTCAGGTACGACACGCACAGCACCGCGTAGCGCTGCGGCACCACCGACGCCGTGCGTTCGGCGGCGATCTTCTCGAGCCCGCACTCGGGCAGCACGAAGGCCTGGACCCCCGGCATCATGCGGTACAGCGCGCCGAGTCGCTCGTTGGGCAGATCGGGGTGCACGCCGATCCACACCGTGCCGGCGCGGTCGCACAGCGGCACGGCCCAGCCGATCTCGATGACGTCGTCGGGCAGCGCGTGCCACGGTCGGTCGCGCTCTTCGTCGATCAACTCGAACGGCGCGAGCGGCAGGCCGCAGGCCTGCACCAGCAGCTCGCCGAGGGTGTGCGCGTCGATCAGATCGAGCTCGAGCAACACGGTGTCGAGGCTGCCGCCGTAGATCTGTTGCCGACGCAGCGCGGCGTCGAGGTGATCGGCTGGCAGCGCGCCGGTCTGTTCGAGGTATCGCCGCAGGTGGCTCACGCGTCCCTCACCGCGTGCGTGCCGGCGAGCCAGTCGTGCCAGGCCCGGCGTTCCATGTCGACCAGGACCCAAAGCCAACCCAGCGCACCCGGCACCAGGCCCACGACCGTGACGACCGCGCGGACCAGCGTGCGCACGACCCCGGGCCGGCGACCGTTGCGGTCGACCACGCGGATCTTCAGCACCGACTGCCCCGGCGTGCGACCCGACAGGTGCCAGAACAGCGCCAGGTACAGCACCGCCATCACCGCCAGCGGTGCAGCCTTGCGCAACACTGCGCCGGGCTCGAGCTCGAACAGACGCAACAGTGCCTCGAGCGCGGTCTTGCCACCGAGCAGCGGCGGCTCGTCGCTGAGCGACGCGAGCAGCCACGCCAGCGGGCCCGCGGTGAACAGCAGGATCGCGGCGTCGATGGCCGTGGCGGCGAAGCGTCGCCACAGCCCCGCCGCGCGCATCGGCAGCAGCGGCACGCGGCACACCGGACAGCTCGGCTCGGTCCCTGCGGCGACCTCGGCTGACAGCGTGGCGTCGCACACCGGGCAGAACGACGGCTTGGGCGGTCGCGGGCGCCGGGGTGCCATCAGGCGCGAGAGCTTACCACGGCTGCCGCCGCCGCCCCGGCGTCAACGGTGCGCGTGCAGCCATGCCAGGCCGGCGGCGACGGCCGTCGGCGCACGCAGGGTCCACGGCCCGAGCGCGCGCGCGAGCATGCCGTGTGCGAGGCAGCGCTCGACCTCGTCGTCGGTGAAGCCGCCCTCGGGCCCCACGAGCAGTCGAGCGACGTGTGGGCCCGCGCTGGACTGCGGCGTGCGCAGCTGCTGGCACGCGATCACGCCGCCGGCTGGCTCGGCGTGCGCGAGCAGCTCGGCCAGCGCGACCGGGCCCGAGATCTCCGGCGGGCGGGGGCGGCCGCACTGCCGCATGGCGGCCCGCACGACCCGCTCGACGCGAGTGGCCGCGGGTGCCCGCGGCTGCGCGTGGGTCGAGCGCACCCACGCGATCGCGGTGACGCCGAGCTCGCACGCCATCGTGATCGCGTCGAGGCACGCATCGACATCGCACAACGCGAGCCACAGCTCGAGCGGCGGCGGATCGGGACGGACCAGCAGCGCGTCGACGAGCAACACGGCCCGTCGCGCATCGAGCGATGCGACCGTGGCCCGCGCCACGTGGGCGCGCCCGTCGAGCAGCTCGACCACGTCGCCCACGCCCGCCCGACGGACGCGCGCGAGGTAGTGGTGCTCGGCGTCGGCGAGCGTGATGCGTTCACCCTCGACCAGCGCGCCGTCGTGGAACACGCGCAGGCTCATGGCGCGCGCCGTAGATCGATCGCGACCCACTCGCCGCGTTGGCGCGGCCACGGCTCGACCTCGGGGTCGCGCACGAAGCCGGCGTCGACGTAGGCCCGTGCGACCTGGTCGCGCTCGTCGTCGAGGATGCCCGAGAGCACGACCGCGCCGCCGCTGCGGCACAGCGACGCGAGCGCGCCCGCGCGCGGGATCAAGGTCTGCGCGCGGATGTTCGCGAGCACGAGATCGAACTGCGCGGCGCCGAGCGCGTCGACGTCGCCGGTGCGCAGCTCGATGCGCGCCTGCAGCTCGTTGGCGATCGCGTTCTCGTGCGTGGTCTCGACCGCCTCCGGGTCGTCGTCGATCGCGACCACCGCGGCGCCGGGCAGCAGCCGCGCCGTCGCCAGTGCGAGGATCCCCGAGCCGCAGCCGAGGTCGAGGACCCGCGCCGGTGCCGGCCCGCGCGCCAGCGCGCAGATCCGATCGAGGCACAGCTGCGTCGTCTCGTGCAGGCCGGTGCCGAACGCGCGTCCGGGGTCGAGCACCAGCTCGACCTCGGGATCGCCCGGCTCGCGCGCGATCCAGCTGGGGCGCAGAAGCAGCTGGCGCTGGCCCAGGATCTGCGCGCGATAGAACTGCTTCCACGCGTCGCGCCAGTCGTCGTCCGTGCGCACCTCGGCGCGCAGGCGCCCGCGCAGGCCGAAGTCCTGCATCAGCGCCGCCGCGTGCCGCTCGGCGCGATCGAGGAATTCCGGGGCGGTGTACACCACCAGCTGGGGCGTCTGGGGACCGCCGATGGTTCGCGGATCGCGGGTCTCGACGCCGGCAATCCCCTCGACGCTCGCGAGCATCGCGGCGACGTCGTCGAGCAAGTCGAGTGTGGCAGCCCACGTGTCGCGCGAGCTGCGTTCTGCCTCCACGTCGATGGTCACGACGGCCCACGGCGGCGTCTGTCGAGCGGTCATTGGAATCGGTGCTCCGATCGTCGGTCTATCATGCGCGCCCGCGGCGGCGGCGCAGGATTTAAGCCGCCGGACGGGCCGCCGGTCCACGGGACCCGTACCGACGGTGCTAGCGTATCAGGGACGCCACCCACGATGCCTACCGGGGAAGAACGCAGGAGTCAGCCACGAGCGCCGCTGCACGGCAATGTGGTGGCGTTCGTCGGTGACGAGCGCGTCGACTGCACCGCGCTCGACATCAGCGCGGCAGGGCTCGCGATGCTCTCTCCGATCGCGCGACGTCCGGGCCAATTCATCCGCGTGAACTTCTGCCTGCTCGGCGGCACCACACCGCGCTGGTACGACGCGGACGGCGTGGTCGTGCGCGCGAGCCAGGCCCGCACCGGCGTGGTGCTGGGGGTGCAGTTCGTCGTCATCGAGGATCGGGTCGCGCGCGAGGTCCACAGCTACGTCGCCGACACGCTGCGCTCGATCGCCTCGCGTGCGGTCGACCTGCGCCGCGTCGCCGGCAGCAGCGTCGTCGCGAGCTCGGTGCCGTCGTCGTCGTCGTCCACGACCGAGGGGCGGATCCCCGACGCGAACCACCCGCCCAAGTCGACCGGCGAGTTCGGGCCACCCGAGCCGCGTCGCGGTGGTACGGCGCCCGCGGTGCCGCGCGCGAGCACGTCGGAGACCGCGGCGCCGCCGCGGCGCACCGGCGAGTACGGCAGCTCGCCCGGCTCGACCGCTGCGCCCCCGGCGTCGGCCTCGATGCCGGCGCCCGCGCGCGCCCGGCCACGATCCCGCCGTCGACGGTGGACACCGCGGTCGGGCGGCGGCCGACGCCGGTGCCCAAGCCCGCGGCTGCGCCCGCGACCGATGCCTCGCGCGAGCGCGTCGCGGAGGAGGTCAGCAAGTCCGAGATCGCCTCGCTCATCAAGCAGGCGCTCGACGAGGTCGATCGCGGTCCGCCGACCGGACCCGGCAAGGGCCGCGGCAAGCCCCGGCGCTGAGGAGCTGTCCGCGGATGCTGACGGCCCCTCGTCGCGCCGACGACCGCAAGCAGTAGGGACCCGAAGGTGCCTGTGCCGGCGCGGGAAGAGGAAGCGGAGCTTCCTCTTCACAACAGACGGCCACGCGGCGTCGCGACGCGCCGCCGACGATCACAGCCGCAGCTGCGCTTCGAGCCAGGCGCGCTCGTCCTGCAGCGCGCGGAACTCGGCCGCGTCGATGGGGCCCCGCTCGCGCTTCGAGGCGCGGTGCGGACCTCGGACAGGCGGCTCTGCACCGCGCTCTTGTCGACGTCGCCGGCTTCGACCGCGCGGTCGCACAAGATGATCACGCGGCCGGCTTCCTTGACCTCGACGAAGCCGGAGCCGACCGCCAGCTTGACGGCGTTGGCGCCCTCGCGGAAGCGGACCGCCGGGCACGATCGCGGTGATGAGCGACTCGTGCCGCGGCAAGATGCCGAGCTCGCCGAGCACGCCCGGCACCTCGACGCCCGGAACGTCGATGCCGTCACGGATGGCGCCCATGGGCGTCAGGATGTCGAGCTTGATCGCGGTGTCGGACATGGCTCTGTCGGCTCCTGGGGGGCGCGTTGGGGCGCGGTCGTGGTGCGGGCGCCCGGCGGCGCCCGGGCTCACGCCTTCTTCGCCAGCTCCTTGCCCTTTTCGACCGCCTCGGCGATGCCGCCGACCATGTAGAAGGCCTGCTCGGGCAAGCTGTCGTGCTTGCCTTCGATGATCTCGCGGAAGCTGGTGACGGTGTCCTCGAGCTCGACGAACTTGCCGGGGTTGCCGGTGAACTGCTCGGCGACGTGGAACGGCTGGCTGAGGAAGCGCTGGATCTTCCGCGCGCGTGCGACCAGGATCTTGTCCTCTTCGGACAGCTCGTCCATGCCGAGGATCTTGATGATGTCCTGCAGCTCCTTGTACTTCTGCAGGATCTGCTGCACGCGGCAGGCGACCTTGTAGTGCTCCTCGCCGACGACCTCGGGGGTGAGGATCGTGCTGGTCGAGTCGAGCGGATCGACCGCGGGGTAGATGCCGATCTCGGTCAGCGCGCGGCTGAGCACGGTGGTCGCATCGAGGTGCGCGAACGCGGTCGCGGGCGCAGGGTCGGTCAGGTCGTCGGCGGGCACGTAGATGGCCTGCACGCTGGTGATCGAGCCCTTGGTCGTGGTCGTGATGCGCTCCTGCAGCACGCCCATCTCGGTCGCGAGCGTGGGCTGGTAACCCACCGCGGAGAAGTTGCGACCCAGCAGCGCCGAGACCTCGGAGCCGGCCTGGGTGAAGCGGAAGATGTTGTCGATGAACAACATCACGTCCTGGCCCATGGTGTCGCGGAAGTACTCCGCGATGGTGAGCACGGACAGGGCCACGCGGGCGCGTGCGCCGGGCGGCTCGTTCATCTGGCCGTAGACCAGCGCGACCTTCGACTTCTCGGTGTCGATCTTGTTGACCTGACGGTTGTCGTGGTCCCACTCGGCCTCGATGACGCCCGACTCGATCATCTCGAAGTAGAGGTCGTTGCCCTCGCGGGTGCGCTCGCCGACGCCGCCGAACACCGAGAAGCCGCCGTGCTTCTTGCCGACGTTGTTGATGAGCTCCATCAGCAACACGGTCTTGCCGACGCCGGCGCCACCGAACAGGCCGATCTTGCCACCGCGCCGGTACGGCGCGAGCAGGTCGATGACCTTGATGCCGGTCTTGAACGGCTCGACCTTGGTGCTCTGGTCGACGAACGCGGGCGCCTTGCGGTGGATCGGCCAGCGATCCTCGGTGCCGACGTCACCCTGCTCGTCGACCGGCTGACCGACGACGTTGAGGATGCGGCCGAGGGTCTTCTTGCCGACCGGCACGGAGATCGGCGCGCCGGTGTCCTTGACCGGCATGCCGCGGACCAGACCGTCGGTCGAGTCCATGGCGATGGTGCGAACCGTGCGCTCGCCCAGGTGCATCGCGACCTCGAGCACGAGGTTGTCCGGGCGGTCGTCGATGGCCTTGCTGGTCACCGTCAGCGCGACGTTGACCTCGGGCAGGTGGTCCTCGAACTCCACGTCGACGACCGGGCCGATGACCTGCATGATGCGACCGACCTTGCCGACCGACACGGTGGGCGCGGGCGGAAGGTCGCCGAAGAGGGGCTTGTCCGAGGGCGGGGTGAAGCTGGTGGTCATGATCTTGGCTCCGCGGATCGCTGGGACGGGCTAGCCCTTGAGGGACTCGGCGCCGCCGATGATCTCCATCAATTCCTTCGTGATCGCCGCCTGACGCTCGCGGTTGTAGACCAGCGTCAAGTCCGCGATCATCTCGGTCGCGTTGTCGGTCGCGGCGTCCATCGCCACGCGACGCGCGGCGATCTCGGCGGCGATCGAGTTGAACATCGCCTGCTGCAGCCGCGCTTCGATCGCGAGCGCGACGAGGTGCTCGAGGATGACCGCGCGCGAGGGCTCGTAGCTGGGCTCGCGGGCGCCGGCGCCGGCCGACTCGCCCGGCACCAGCGGGATCAGCGGGTCGTTGTGGACCTTCTGCGACAGCATGCTGACGAACTCGTTGAACAGCAGCCGCACCGCGTCGAAGCGCTCACCCGGCTTGGCGCCGAAGCCGGCGATCGCGTCCGCGATCACGGTCTTCGACATCGTCACCAAGCTGGCCAGGGTCGGCGCGTCGTGGGTCGAGCGCAGCGGCACCTTGGCGTGCCGCAGGGACGAGACCGCCTTCTTGCCGATGGCGATGACTTCGACCGTGACGCCTTCGCGGCGGCGCTCGTCGATGTGCGCCAGGGTCGCGCGCACGATGTTGCTGTTGAAGCCGCCGCAGAGCCCGCGGTCGGCGGTGAGCACGACCAGCAGCTCGCGCTCGACCTTGCGGGTCGCGAGCAGCGGATGCGCCGCGGCGCGCTCGGACGGATCGATGCCGCCCACGAGCGACTCGATGACGTCACGCATGCGATCGCCGTAGGGCTTGGCCGCGATGACCGCGTCCTGGGCCTTGCGCAGGCGCGCGGCCGCGATCTGGCTCATGGCCGCGGTGATCTTGCGCGTGTTCTTGACCGACGCGATGCGGTTGCGCAGCTCTTTGAGGTTCGCCATGGGACGGCTAGGCCTTGAAGGTCTTCTTGAACGCGGCGAAGGCCTCGTCGAGGTCCTTGTCGAGCTGGGCCAGCTCTTCCTTCTTGCGCGCCGTGCGGATCTGCTCGAGCAGCTGCGAGCGCTTGTCCTTGAGCCACTCGTGCAGCTCGCGCTCGTAGCGGGCCACGTGCGCCAGCTCGAGGTCGTCGAGCTGGCCGGTGGTGCCGGCGCGGATCGACGCGACCTGCAGTGCGACGTCGAGCGGTTGGTACTGCGGCTGCTTGAGCAGCTCGACCAGCCGCGCGCCGCGGTTGAGCGTCTGGCGCGTGGTCTTGTCCAGGTCGGAGGCGAACTGCGCGAAGGCCTCGAGCTCGCGGTACTGCGCCAGCTCGAGCCGGAGGTTGCCGGCGTAGCGCTTCATCGCGGGGATCTGCGCCGAGCCGCCCACGCGCGACACGCTGATGCCGACGTTGAGCGCGGGGCGGATGCCGCGGTGGAACAGCTGGCCCTCGAGGAAGATCTGGCCGTCGGTGATGGAGATGACGTTGGTCGGGATGTACGCCGAGACGTCGCCGGCCTGGGTCTCGATGATCGGCAGCGCCGTCAGCGAGCCCGCGCCCTCCTTGTTGGAGAGCTTGCACGCGCGCTCGAGCAGGCGGCTGTGCAGGTAGAACACGTCGCCCGGGTAGGCCTCGCGACCCGGCGGGCGACGCAGCAGCAGCGACAGCTGGCGGTAGGCCACGGCCTGCTTGGACAGGTCGTCGTAGATGAGCAGGGCGTGGCCACCCTTGTCGCGGAAGTACTCGCCCATGGTCACGCCGGAGTACGGCGCGAGAAACTGCAGCGGCGCCGACTCGGACGAGGTTGCGGCGACGACGATGGTGTACTCCATCGCGCCGGCGCGACGCAGGCGGTCGACCACGGTCGCGACGGTCGACTGCTTCTGACCGATCGCGACGTAGACGCAGATCATGTTCTGACCCTTTTGGTTCAGAATCGTGTCCACGGCGATGGCGGTCTTGCCGGTCTGGCGATCGCCGATGATGAGCTCGCGCTGACCGCGGCCGATCGGGATCATCGAGTCGATGGCCTTGATGCCGGTCTGCATCGGCTCGTGCACGCTCTTGCGCTTGACGATGCCGGGGGCCTTGAGCTCGACCACGCGGGTGTCGGTGGTCGCCAGGGCGCCGAGGCCGTCGATGGGCTCGCCCAGGGCGTTGAGCACGCGACCGATGAGCGCGTCGCCGACCGGCACGCTCATGATGGTGCCGGTGCGCTTGACGACGTCGCCCTCCTTGATGAGGTGGTCGTTGCCCAGCAGCGCGATGCCGACGTTGCCCTCTTCGAGGTTGAGCACCATGCCGCGCACGCCGTGGGGGAACTCCAGCAGCTCGCCGGCCATGGCGTTGCCCAGGCCGTCCACGCGCGCGATGCCGTCGCCGACCGTCAGCACGGTGCCGGTCTCCTGCACCGAGAGGCTGTTGTCGTATCCCGCGACCTGTTCGCGGATGATGCGGCTGATTTCGTCGGCTCGGATCTCCATGATGTTCGACTCGCTGGTGCGCGCCTGGGAAGGATGGTGTCGGCGCGGAAGTGGGGGTCTGGGAGGGAAGGGAAGCGATGCGGCTCAGCCCTGCAGCTGCTGCCGCATGCGCGACAGCTGCGAGCGCAGGCTGCCGTCGAGCACGAAGCTGCCGACCTTGGTGACCACGCCGCCCAGCAGCGTGGGGTCGACCTTGGTCGTCATGACCACGGTCTTGCCGCTGGCGCGCGCGAGCGCGGCCTGCAGCGCGTCGACGGTCTCGGGCGGCAGCGGTGCGGCCGAGGTGACCTCGGCTTGCACGCGCGACGCGGCCTCGTCGGCGAGGCGCACGTAGGCCCGCGCGATCTCCGGCAGGCCGACGATGCGGTCCTTGTCGATCGCGTGGGCGAGGAACTTGATGACCATGGCGTCGGCGCCGACGCGGCGGCCGAGCGCCTCGAGCAGCTTCTTGCGGTCGGACACCGCGAAGCGGCGCGACGACATCGCGACCAGCAGCGTCAGGCCGTTCTCGTCCGCGGCCTTGGACAACTCCGCGAGCGCGACGACGTCGCGCGCGTACTTGTCGCGCGCGGCCGGGTTGGGCGCGAGCCCCAGCAGGGCGCGGGCGTAGCGACGGGCGAGGGCTCCGGGGATCACGACGGGCCTCCTTCGGCGCGCAGCGGCGTGGCTTCGGCCTGGCGGATGAAGTCTTCGACCATGCGGCGCTGGTCCGCGGCGCCGAAGCGCTCGCGCAGCAGCGCCTCGGCGCGGACGATCGCGGACTCGACGATCTCGCGCTCGATCGCGCGGCAGCGCACCTCGGCCTGCGCTCGCCGGCGGCGCGCGCAGCCTCGCGGATGGCCGCGGCCTCGGCCTCGGCCGCCGCCACGATGCGCTTGCGGTCGGCCTCGGCGCGGCTCTTGGCTTCGTCGAGGATCTCGCCGACTTCCTTGTCCATGCGGTCGAGCCGCTTGCGGACGTCGCTCATCACCGACTCGGCCGCCTGACGCGCCGCGGTCGCGCGGTCGAGCTGCGACTTGATGTCGTCGCTCTTGGCGGCCGTGCGCGCGCGCAGCTTCGAGAACAGCAGCTTCTCGAGCAGCCACATCAGCACGGCGAAGTTGATGAGGATCCACAGCAGCCCCATCTTGCCGTTGTTGCCGAGGATGGGGCTGGTCCACACGATGCCGCCGCCGTGGCCGTCGTCGTGGGCGGCACCATGCTCGCCGGCGCTTGGCCGGCGCAGCGCCGGCCTTGCCGTCCGCCGTGGGCGCGCCGTGGGGGGCGCCGTGGGGGCGCCGTGCGGTGCGGCCGCGGGCGCGTCGTCGATGCGTGCGGCGGCGAGCGCCGACGACGACACGGCCGGGAGTGCAAAACGCGATCGCCAACGCGATCGACAGCGGGCGCAGCGAGGATGCGACGCGGCGCATGGTCAGGCGCTCCTTCCGAGCAGCTTGGTCGCGATGGTCTGCGCGAGCTCGTCGATCTTGCCGCCGAGCTCACCGCGCGCCGCCTCGGCCTGCTCGGCGAGGCGCGTGCGCGTGGCGGCGGCCTGGCGCCGCCTCTTCGCGCGCGGCGGCGAGGGTCTTGGCCTGCGCGGCCTCCTCTTCGCGCCGCGCAGTGCCGCGGAGATCCGCCGCCTGCTCGCGCGCGGCGGCGAGGCGGCTGTCGTAGTCCTTCACGAGGCCGTCCGCCTGATGCTCGAGATCGGTGGCCTTGCGCGCGGCGCCTTCGATGGCCTCGGCGCGGCGCGCCTGCGTCGCGAGCCAGGGCTTGAACAGCAACCCGTTCAAGATGACGACCAGGGCGAGGAAGATGCCCAGCTGCACGAACAGGGTGCCGTCGATGTCGACGACCGGCGCTGCCAGCAGCAGATCGAGTCTGCGAGAAGGAAATTCGCCGCGCACGCGCGCGCTGGCTACCACGCGGTGGGGGCGTCAACGACCGCCGCGCGCGGTCGCGGCGGCCGCGAACGCGCGATCCGGCCCGCGCACGGACGCGCTGCGGGCCGGCGACGGCGCAACGTATGCTCGCTTGCGGATGCGTGGCCGGCCGTGCGGCGTCAGGCCGCCGTGGCGTCAACCCGCGACGATCGCGTCGCTGCTCGCCGCGGCCTTGTCGCGCTTGCGCTGGCCGTTGCTCGCCGTCGCGACCTGGCCGCTGCCGTCCATCTGGCAGTTGCCTTCGAACACGCTGCCGCGCTGGATCTCGAGCGCCGGCGTCGCGAGGTTGCCGTAGACCCGCGCGGGTGCGTGGATCTCGATCGACTCGCTGGCGTTGATGTCGCCGCGCACGACCCCCTCGATGATGATGCGCGCCGCGATGATCTGCGCCCGGACCTCGGCGGACTCGCCGACGATGAGCGTGCCCTGGGTGCGGATCTCACCCGAGAACTCGCCGTCGATGCGCACGGCGCCTTCGAACGTCAGCTTGCCGTCGAACGCGCTGCCTTTGCCGAGGATCGTGGTGATGTCGGGGGTGTTCATGGCCTTGCCTTGTCGCTTCGCGGCGGCTGGATCTTCGGCGCCGCCGGGTCGGTCCGCGGGGCTGGGATTGCCCTCGCGCGCGGCACCCAGAGGAGGATCGAGCGCCGCGGGAGATCTGCCCGGGGCGAGCGACCCTAGCCGGAAACCGACGCGCTCGGGTACCTGGCCGACTGTTCAGCCGAGCGGCCCGGCCCGGGACGCCACCGGCCGGGGCCATCGGAAAGGCGCCGCCGCCCCGTCACGCGGCAGGCCCGGGCTCGGTCGCACGGGGGCCCTGCCGATCCGATGGCCGCGGTCGCGCCCGGCTCGAACCACCCCGAGGTGCGGCCACGTGCCCGCCATCGCCCAGGGCGCGCGGACGGCTGGCGCAAGCCCTCGGGCTTGTCTACGCTGCACGAAGGTGCCGCTCAACCCCGAAGACAGCGCCGACGAGCACCGCATCGTCGCGGGGGGCGAGCTGGCGCCCGAGGCGCTCGACGAGCCCAACCCGACGGCGCTTCTGGCCGAGTGCTTCGGTCGCGCACGCGCAGTGCTCAAGGCACTGGTCGCCGGCGTCGAGGTCGGCGATGCGCTCGTGGTCGCCACCGATCGCAAGGGCTTCCCGGTCGCGCAGCGGGTGCTGCGGCGGCCTCGGGATCTGCCGCGCGCCGTCGTCATCGGCCGCCACAACCGCTGCGCGCTGTCGATCCCCAACGACAACCGCGTGAGCCTGCGTCACGTCTTGCTCACGGCGTGGGCCGGCGACGGTCCGATTCGCTATCGCGGCTACGATCTCGGCGGTCGCGCCGGCGTCCAGCTCGCCGACGGCAAGCGTGTGCCGGGCTTCTCGCTCATGGGCCACGGCCTGGTGAGCCTCGGTCGCACGATCGTGTTCGTGCTGCCCGGTGGCAGCGCCGGCGTGGCGTTGCTCGACGGCTCCGATCAGGAGAGCTTCCGCGCGCTGACCGGCCTCGATCCCGCCGGCAGCGGCGTGCGCCTGGCCGTCAGCGCCACCAGCGAGCCCGGCGTGGCCCACCTGGGCGGCGACGAGCTGCGCGAGTTCGGTGGCTACCGTGGGCTCGACGTCGACGCGCGACCGCAGCCGCGCGGGGTGCTGCGGCTGCGATCGACCAAGCCCGCCGGTCGCGGTGAAGAGGTGCGCGAGCTCGAGCTCGACAGCCGCCAGCTGCAGCGTGGGCTGCTGATCGGTCGCTACTCGGATCGCTGCTCGCTCGCGGGCCACGGCCGCAACCTCTCGCGGGTGCACGCGCTGGTGACCGAGGAATCGCCGCGCTCGCTGCTGGTCTACGACCTCGCGAGCACCAACGGTGTGCGGCCGGCCGGCATGACCGAGGGCCCCAGCCATGCGGTCGTGCGGCTGACCGAGGACTCGCCTGTGATGCTGGGCCACTTCGAGCTGGCGTGGGCGCCCGGGCGGCCGGTGAAGCTGCACTGAGGCCGGCCTCGATCGGCGCCCAGGAAGCGTGGCGAAGATGAAGCGCCTGTGGATCGTGTTGATCGTCGTCGGCGTGCTGCTGGCGGTGCTGCTGGCGGTCGGTTGGTGGCTCGATCGCACCGCGCGGCAGATGGCCGAGGCCGAGGCCGGCAAGCGCATCGTCGAGGTGCTGCCGCACACGCGCAAGGCCACCGTCGAGATCGAGGGCTTCCCGTTCCTCGCCGACGTGCTGCTGTTCCAGCGCGTCGATCGTCTGCACGTCACGCTCGACGAGATCGCCGACGCCGGCGTCGGTGTCGAGCACGTCGATCTGGTGGTCGACGAGATCCGCATCGATCGCGATCTGTTGCTGCGCGAGCAGAAACTGTCGGTCACCGGCATCGATCACGCCGAGGTCGTCGCGCGCGTGACCGGCGAGGCCATCTCGCGGGTGCTGGGCGAGACCGTGCGCTTCGACGGTGAAGAGGTCCACGTCACGGTGCAGGGCATGCACCTGGACGCGAAGCTCGAGGTCGCGGGCCGGCGCGTGAGCCTGCACCTGTCGTCCAAGGACGTGCCGCCCGAGCTGGCGCGACGCTATCTGCGGCCGATGGTGTTCACGCTGCCGGGCGAGGACGTGCTGCCGTGCACGCCGGGGGTCGCGGTCAAGCAGTCGCGCCTGGAGCTTCGCTGCAGCGTGAACGAGCTGCCGGTCGCGGTCCGCCGCGCGCTGGGCCAGCGCTGAGCCCCGCCGGCGCGCGCGCGGTTGCAGCCGCGGGCGCGAGCCAGGCGTTGCGGTCATACTGAGGCCTGCGCCATGCGCCGCGTCGTCGCGATCGTGCTCGCGCTGTCCGGTTGCCGCCCGTCGGCGGCCGCGATCGTCGCTGCGCCGGCGCCCGAGCCCGCGCCGGCCTCGGAGCCGCCGCCCGAGGTGTCGCGCGAGCCCTCGCCGCAGCGCGGCGAGTCCGCCGCCGCGGTCGCCGTCGAGGCCAGCGCGGCCGCGAAGCTGCCGGCGTCCGGCCTCGATCTCGCGCCGTTGTCGGGCAGCTGGTCGGGCACCTATCTCTACGACGCGGCGGGGTGGACGCCGCCGGTGGTGTTCTTCGCCGAGCTCGTGCTCGCTGCAGGCGAGCAGCTGCGCGGCACCATGGTCGAGCCCAACACCTTCGGCGACGACACCAGCGGCGAGCTGCATGGCGCTGCGCGGCACCATCGATCGCGAACTCACCGTCAGCTTCACCAAGCGCTACGACGGCCGCGGCGGCGTGGCCCACGAGGTCGTCTACACCGGCAAGCTCGATCTCGCGGCGAGGCGCATCGAAGGCACGTGGACCACCGAGGGCGCGAGCGGTCGCTTCGTGCTCGCCCGCGACAGCGCGCTGCCGCAGCTGGCGCTCAGCCGCGAGCGACTCGATGATGGCGCGGCCGCGATGGCCCCAGATCGGGTGCGGCACGCGGCAGGCCTCGTCGGCGAGCGCGTTCGCGGCGGTCGAGGTGGTCACACCGTCCTTGGCCGCGCGCTCGAGCACGCGCCGCGTGATGACGTAGACCGCGTTGTCCCAGTCGCGGCCGAAGTGGCGCTCGATCGCGGGGTCGGGCTCGACGCGGCCGTACTGCTCGTTGGCGCAATTGACGATGCCCATGCGGTTGGCGACGAAGTCGGGCACGTACGCGATGCCGCGCTGGGCCAGCAGGCCGTCGTCGCGGCGGTCGTCGAGCAGCTGGTTGTTGGCTGCGCCGCACACGATCGGCGTGCGCAGCATCGCGATGGTCTCGGGCTCGAGCACGCCGCCCAGGGCGTTGGGTGCGAACACGTCGCAGGGCTCGGCGAAGATGCTGCGATCACCGGGTGCGGCCAGGCGCAGCTCGACCGGGCGAGCGGCCCAGCGTTGACGCAACGCGTCGAGCCGCGCCGCGTCGATGTCGGTCGCGACCACCCGGCCGACGCCGCGCTGCAGCAGCGTCTCGATCATGTACGCCGCGACGTTGCCGGCGCCCTGCATCGCCACGGTCTTGCCGCGCAGATCGCCCTTGCCGAGGTGATCGAGCGCGCCCTCCATCGCACAGACCACGCCCTTGGCGGTGGCCTCCGAGGGGTTGCCGCTGCCGCCGACCGCAGGCGGCACGCACGTGACCCACCGCGTGGTCTCGAACACGTGGGCCATGTCCGTGGGACCGGTGCCGACGTCCTCGGCGGTGATGTACACGCCGCGCAGCGAGGTCGTGAACTCGCCGTACTCGCGGTACAGCGCATGCAGTCCTGCGGGTCGTGCCACGTCGCGTCCTGCGTCGCGCGACGATGCCCTTGCCGCCGCCCCACCACAGCCCCCGCCAGCGCGCCTTGTGCGACATCCCCAGCGACAGCTGCAGGCCGTCGCGCAGCAGCGACTCGACCGTGGCGTAGGGCCAGAAGCGCAGCGGCCGCCGGCGGCCTGACCGCGCACGGTCGCGTGGACGAACGCGCCCATCAGCGCGCCGGTCTGCGGCGCGACCGCGAGCACACGGCCTCGTGGCGGTGCACATCGCGGGTGTCGGCGTTCATCCACGCGGCCAGCGGCGCGAGCCACCGTGCGTCGCTGACCATCGCACCTGATCGTGATCCCACCACAGCATCGCGCGGCCACCATGGCCGCGCAGCGCGGCGGTGAAGTCGTCGGGGTCGAGGGCGAGCAGTTCGGTCATGCCCGCGGTGTATCACCAAGCCCGGCGGCCGGGAACGGGTGCAGCGCGGGGCTCTCGGTCTGTGAAGGGGACGCTCGACAGGCTCACAGTGCGGCGGCGCGGCGAGCCAGCGCTCGAGCTCGGTGATGTCGCGGCTCGCCTGCAGACCCAGCGCGCGCAGACCGCGCGCGCGCGTAGTCGCGGCGTCGCGTTGGCCTCGCCGCGGCCGCGCGCATGGCTGCGCCGGTGCTGTCGAGCACCGCGCACAACGCCGGGTCGATCTCGGTCGGCGCGCAGCTGGCCACGATCGCGTCGCGCTCGCGCGCGGCCTCGTCGAGCGCGCCGCGGCCCAGCGCGGTGCGCACCAGCGTGAGCTGGGCCTGGGCGATCCACGGGTGCTCCGGCGGAAGCGCGCGCTGCAGCTGCGCGAGCCCGCGCTGCGCGTGGTCCTGGGCTCCTCGGCCCAGCGGCCGGCACGGCACATCGTGCTGCCGAGGCGCCGGCCAAGGTCGCGCCGACGAACGGGTGCTCCTCGCCCAGGGTCGCCACGAAGATCGCCAGCGCGTAGCGGCGGTAGGCCTGCTCGGCCTCGACGTCGTCGCCGGCGGCCTCGTGCAGCGAGCCCAGGCTGTTGTGCGATCGCGCGATCGCGACGTGCCCCGGCGGCAGCGCGCGCTGCGTCGGCGCAGCGCTTCGACGAACTGCTCGCGTGCGGCGTCGTAGTCGCCCATGCGCAGGGCCACGCCGCCGAGCGCGTCCATGACGTTGGCGACGTCGTGGTGATCGGGGCCCTCGATCTCGGCGTACATCGCCTGCGCGCGCTCGAGCAGCTCGCGGCCCTCGGCCAGGCGACCGAGCTCGGCCACCGTGATGCCGAGGTTCATCTGCGCGGTCGCGACGTCGGGGCTCTCGGCGGTGGGCTGGGCCTGGGGCTGGGCCTCGGCGTCAGTTGACGTTCAGCGCCAGCGCCCGCGCCGAACTGTTCCGCGGCCTCGCGCGGCTGCCCCGCGCCGGAGTACATCGCGCCCAGGCGTTGGCCAGGCGCGCTTGCCGGGCCACGTCGGGCCGCCGCGCCAGCGCGGCGCCGACGTGGCGGCTCCACTCGAGCGCGCGTTCGAGATCGGGCGCGTCGAGCCCGTCGATCCACACCAGCTCGGTGCCGGCGTCGGCCACCAGTACGTCGTCGCCCACCGCGCTGCCACGCCACAGCGCCTCGCGCAGGTGATCGCGCGCGCGCTCGATCTCGCCGACCTGTTCGAGCGCGCTGCCCATGGTGTACTCGGCGCGGGCCTGCAGCGCGGGGTCGGTGAGCTCGGCCGCCTGTCGCAGCGCCGCTTCGGCGGTCTCGACCGCGGTGGTGTAGCGGCCAGCGTTCTCGAGCACGTGCCGCGCAGCGCGCGGTCGATCGCGTCGACCTGCTCGCGCAGCCGCGGGTCGCTCGCGGTGCCCGGCCGCGGGGCATCGGCGCAGCCTCGCGCGGCAGCGCGACGGTGGCCAGCGACTGCGCGATCGACCAGCTCCGCGTCGGCGGTCTCGAGCACGTCGATCCACTCGCCCAGCGCATGCAGGCGCTGGCCCAGGCACTGCGCGTGCGCGTCGAGCCTCGGCCGCATCGCCGCCGGCGGCGGCGTCGGCCTGCGCCACATCGCGCTGCACAGCTGCTGCTGTACGCTGCCACGCGGCGCGGGTCGAAGGACGAGCGCCGCGGCGGTGCGTCGCCAGGTGTCGGGCGCGTGCGCGACCCCGGCCGCGGCGAAGTGCGCCGCCAGGCCCTGCGCGCGCGCGGGGCGACCACAGCGGGGCCATCTGCCGCCGGCTGTCGCAGCGCGCCGGCGGCTGCGGCCACGCCAGCACCGCTGCGATCGCGGCCGCACCGGCGGCTGCGCCCAGCAGCGGACGCCGCCGTGCCCGCGCGGGGCCTCGCAGCAGCGCGTCCACTAGCGCGTCCATGCTGCCGTGCCGCGCCGCGGGTCCTCGGCCTGCAGCCTGGTCGCGACCACCCTGGGTAGCCACGCCGGGATCCGCCGCGTGCGGTCGCGGGCCACGCCGGCACGCCCCGCAGCTTCAGTCGCAGCAGCCGCGCGCTGGTGTCGGCGACGAACGGGCGCACGCCGGTCAGCGCCTCGAACATCGCGACGCAGAACGCGTACTGGTCGGTCGTCGACAGCGGCAAGCCGCGGTGCTGCTCCGGGGCCATGTACGCCGGCGTGCCCAGCACGATGCCGACCCGCGTGATCGCATCGTCGCTCGCCTGTGCGTCGATCGCGATCGGCTGCGACGGTGCCTCGGCGTCGCGGCCGAGGCTGCTCACCGAGGTCGACTCGCCCGCGCGCGCGAGCCCGAAGTCGACCACGCGCGCGCGCTCGTCGGTGCCCTCGCGGCCGATGAGCACGTTGTCGGGCTTGAAGTCGCGGTGCACGATGCCGAGCACGTGCGCGGCCGAGCTTCGCGCGCGGCGTCGACGAACACGCGCAGGATCTCCGCGACGCTGCGGCGACGCCGGCGCAGCCACGCCGACAGCGTGCAGCCGTCGACGTACTCATCGCCACGGCCCCACGCTCGTGAGCTACGCCGACGTCGAACACCGGCACGACGTTGGGTGGCCAGCCGCGCGAGCGCCTGGGCTTCGCGCAGCAGTCGCGCGCGCGCGTCGGCGCCGACCTCGGGCTCGTGCTCGTGCAGCAGCTTGAGCGCGAGTGACGATCGAGCCGCGGATCGTCACCAGCCGGCGACCACGCCCATGCCGCCGTGACCACCCGCGCGCAGCAGCAGGTAGCGATCGAAGGGTTGGCCGGCTTCGGCGCGCGCGGGCGGGCCGACGGGACATGTCGGCGCGTCCTCGGGGTCGTCGCGCCGCGCGCGCCACGATCGGAGATCATCGCACGGCGCGCAGACGCGGGTTATTCACGCCGCGCCCGCGCGGGCTGGTTCACGCTCGGCGCTCCGCGCGGGTTGGTTCACGCCGCGCCTGCGCGGGCTGGTTTCACGCCGCGCCCGCTCGGCGGCGGATCCACCACTTCCCGCCCAGCGCGAGCAGCAGCAGCAGCAGCGCCGAGGGGTCGCCCCACAGCGCGACTTCGCGCCGGGCCGTGACGCGGCCGGCGGCGTCCTCGCTCGCGAGCGTCGGCAGGGACTCGGGCAGCACGCCGCCGGTGGCAGCGTCGATCGCCGTGCCGTGGGTCGCCCGCGCGAGCGCCTGCAGCCGCGCGATGCCGGGGTCGGCGTCGATGCGGCCGAGCTCGCGGCCGGGGGCCTCGACGATGAACACGCGCTCGACCGCGGTGCTGGGCGCCGCGCCATCGTCGTCGGAGGCGCGGCGGGCCTTGGCGCGGTAGGCCCCGATCGGTAGGCCTTGCACGGTCCGCTGCGCGCGGCCCAGCTCGTCGGTGACCCAGCCGCCGCTGTGCAGTGCGGGCTCGGCCGCGGCCGCGGTGTCGTCGGTGCCTTCGCCGACGCCGCGGAGCACCCCGACCGACCACGACAGCGGCACCTGGGGCTCGGGCGCGTACGCGGCCGTCAGCGTGCGCGCGCGCAGCTCGACCGGCTCGTCCACGATAGCGCGGCGCGTTTCGTCCTTGAGCTGCAGTCGGCCGGAGCTGTCGTCGCGCAGCAGCCAGCGCACCACGCCCAGCCACAGCAGATCGTAGGGCCGCGCGCCGTCGACCAGGGCCAGCTCGGGCGCGAAGCCCAGCCGCCAGGTCGAGCCGGTCGCGAGCACGACCACGCGGCCCTTGCCGGGCTCGGACACCGCGAGGATCGGCCGCGGCTGGCCGCGCTCGTCGAGCTCGCCGGGGTGGGCCAACAGCGTCGTCGCGCCGATGCCGGCGGCGTCGCGCAGCGCCACCGGGTTGTAGCCGTCGAGCTCGGGCAACGCCTCCCACGCGCGGCCGTCGCCCGAGAGCAGCCACGCGGTGATGGGATGGCGACGGCCCGCGTCGGTCAGGGTCGGGCGCACGCGCGCGCGCTCGTGCCCGACCGGCCGCCGCAGCTCGATCGGCAGCTGCTGCGCCATCTGACCCCCGCCGTAGCCGCCGTCGGAGAAGCCCAGGTCGCCGCCGATGAGCACCAGCGCGCCGCCGTCCTCGACGAACTGCGCGATGTTGTCGACGTACTGTCCGACCGAGTGCGGCACCGCATCGAAGTTGTGCAGCACCACGAGGTCGAACGAGCCCAGCTCCTGCTCGAACAGCTCCTCGGTCGGGAACGGGATCAGCGACAACGCCTCGGTGTCCTCGCGCGCGATGTCGTCGAAGTCGCGCAAGATGTAGTAGCTGAGCAGCTCGACGTTGGGGTCGCGGCGCAGCAGCGTGCGCAGCGCTCGGACGTCCCAGTCGGGCCGGCCGGCGACGTGCAGCACGCGGACCTTGTCGCGCAGGACCTTGATCACGAAGGCGCGGCGGTTGTTGGCCGCGGTCGCCTCGCCCGGCAGGGGCGGGACCACGATCTCGTAGACGAACTGGCCCACGCGATCGGGCGCGACCTCGAACTGCACCCGCTGCGGCACGCCGTCGCCCGACAGCCGCAGCGTGCGCTCGCCGACCCGCTCGCCGTTGCGCACCAGCTGCACCGTCGCGGTCTCGCCCTTGCTGCCGTGGGCCACGACGGTGGCCTCGAACTCGGCGACGTTCTCGACGAACGCGAACTCGCCCGCCCGTACCTCGGCGACCGAGACGTCGCGCAGCTTCGGTGCGCCGGTGCTCACGGTCGTGATCGGCACGCCCAGCCGCGCCGCGACCTCCGACAGCTGCGCCGACGCGGCGTCGTCGTTGGTGCCGACCAGGCCGTCGCTCACGACCACGACCGCGGCCAGTCGCTCGCCCGGCCGCGCGTCGTCGTCACCCAGGCTCGCCAGCGCAGCCGCGAGATCGGAGGCCGCGCCGCGGGGCTCGCCCGCGAGGGTCTCGGCCGCCTCGCCGCCGAGCGCCTCGACCTCGCGCGAGAAGCCGCGCACGTCGATGCGCAGGCCGTCGTCGCGCCACTGCGCGCGGGCGTCCGCGCTGGCCGCCCACATCGCCTCGGCCCGAACCTGGCGTGTGGACGTGGTGCCGTCCTCGGCGGTGTCGGGGATCGCCATCGAGGCCGAGCGATCGACCAGCACCACCACGCGCCGGGTCGAGGGCGCGACGCGATCGAAGCGCAGCGTCAGCTCGAAGGTGATCGCGACCAGGGCCGCGACCGCGAGCAGCCGCAGCAGCAGCACCGCGAGCGCGCGCGCCGGCGGCATCTGCCGCCCGCGCTGCACGAAGCCCAGCGCCGCCTCGATCACCGCGACCGCGCCGCACAGCCCCAGCAGCACCAGCAGCGGCACGGACGGCACGTGGCCGGGCGCGAGGCTCCACGTCTCGGTCATCGCCACCTGCGCGCGCGCAGCAACGTCTCGACGTGGGCGCGGTCGGCCTTGTAGTCGGTGCAGGTCGCGTACAGCAGCACGTTGACGCCGAAGCGGATGGCCCACTGGCGCTGCTCGGTGC
This sequence comes from Nannocystaceae bacterium, assembly GCA_046351635.1. GTDB lineage: Bacteria > Myxococcota_A > Polyangia > Nannocystales > Nannocystaceae > Xiheibacterium. The sequence continues at coordinate 110,259 of JAXLYC010000005.1, forward strand.
CGCCGGGCGTGCACGGGTGGGCCGCGCGGCCGTCGGGCAGCTCCTCGAGCGCGCCGCCGAGATCGTTGCGCATCACCAGGGCCTTGAGCCGGCCCTCCTCTTGGATACCCAGCAGGTGATCGAACGCGGCGGTGCGACCGACCGGCTCGTCCACGAGATAGAAGCTGCGGAACAACACGTGGTCCCGCGCGACCGGGGCCAGCTGGCTACCCGGCGCGATGCGACCGAGCAGGGCCTCGACCGAGCGCACGAACGCGCCGTCGGTGCCGCCATCGGCGGCGTCGAACAACGCGAGCCCGCCGAGGTCGAGAAACTGCCGCAGGTTGGCTTCGGCGGTGCGCGTCAGGGTCGGCAGCGCCTCGTCGCCGGCGATGTAGAGAAACGGCGTCTCGAACAGCTCGGTGCGCTCGGCGTCGAGCGAGCTGGGCTCGGCCACCGGCTCGAGCCGCGTGCGCAGCCGCAGCTCCCGTGCGAGCACCCGCATCGCGCTGCCGCGCGGCTGCCAGTTGCCGTCGTAGCGCAGCTGCGGCAGATCGACGGTGATGGGCTCTTCGTCGCGGCCACCGCTGGGCCAGCCCGGGATCCGGCCGGGCGGGGCCGCGCCCGCGCCGGCGGCCAGGGACGCCGCGGCCGCGCCGGCGCAGCGCGCGAGCCAGCGGCGGCGCGTCGTCGTGGTCACGCCCGAGTCCAAGCTGGCGCGCTCGCGCATCGGCGAGGCAGCTTAGCGCCGGGCTTGGGTGCGCGCCAGCCGCCGCTACACTGGCGGCGCCGGTGAGCGTTCTTTCGGTCGAAGCCCTGCGCAAGACCTTCGTCCGCGGGCTCGCGCGCCGACGGACCGAGGCGCTGCGCGGCGTCAGCTTCGCGGTCGAGCCCGGCGAGATCTTCGGCTTCCTGGGTCCCAACGGCGCGGGCAAGACCACGACGATCAAGATCCTGATGGGGCTGATCTTCGCGAGCTCGGGCACCGCGCGACTGTTCGGCACCGAGGTCGGGCGCCGCGAGGCCAAGCAGCGCCTGGGCTACCTGCCGGAGAACCCGTACTTCTACGACTACCTCACCGTGCTCGAGCTGCTCGACATGGTCGGCCGCCTGCACGGCCTGCCCGCGGCGATCCGGCGTCAGCGCGCGCATGCCCTGGTCGAGGAGGTCGGGCTCGGCCACGCCGCGAGCCGACCGCTGCGCAGCTACTCCAAGGGCATGCTGCAGCGCGCGGGCCTGGCCCAGGCGCTCATCGGCGATCCCGAGCTGGTCGTGCTCGACGAGCCCATGAGCGGGCTCGATCCGATCGGCCGCAAGGAGGTGCGCGACATCATCGTGTCGCTGCGTCGGCGTGGCAAGACCGTGTTCTTCTCGACCCACATCCTGTCGGACGCGACGCTCTTGTGCGATCGCGTCGCGATCCTCGTGCGCGGCGAGCTGCGCGACACCGGCCCACTGGGGCAGCTGCTCAGCCCCGCGATCGACGGTGTCGAGGTGCTCTACACCGCCGACGACGCGCTGGGCGACCGCATCGCCGCGGGCCCGGGCCAGCACGAGCGCACCAGCGAGGGCCGCGTCGCGCGGGTCGCCGATCTCGCGGCCGCCAACGCCGTGGCCAAGGCGGTGCTCGAGGGCGGCGGCACGCTGCTGTCGCTGGCGCCGCACCGCCAGAGCCTCGAGGAGCTGTTCGTGCAGGAGGCCGCCGCGCCCGGCCGCAGCGCGGAGGCGAGCCCGTGAGCGCGCTGGCACGCGTGTGGGCCATCGCGCTCAACACCTTCCGCGAGGCCACGCGCAACCGCGTGCTGTACGTGCTGGTGGTGTTCGCCGCGCTGCTGATGGCGTTCTCGGTGGTGCTGGGCGAGCTGTCGCTGCACGAGCAGACCCGCGTGATCAAGGACCTCGGCCTCGCCGGCATCAGCGGCGTGGGCCTGGTCATCGCGCTGTTTCTGGGCGTGAATCTGTTGTCCAAGGAGCTCGACCGCAAGACCGTGTTCTTCGTGATCCCCAAGCCGCTGCACCGGCACGAGTTCCTCGCCGGCAAGTTCCTGGGCCTGGCGGTGACGCTGGCGCTGCTGGTCGCGGTCATGGCCGCGACCCTCGCGGTGGTGCTGGCGCTCGAGGGCGGGCTGCACGACATCGCACTGGTCCGCGCCGAGGTGATGGTGCTGTTCGAGTTGTGGCTGGTGGTCGCGGTGGCGCTGTTGTTCTCGTCGTTCTCCTCGCCGTATCTGTCGGCCATGTTCACCGCGTCGCTGTGGATCGTCGGGCGCAACAGCGGCGAGCTGCGTGCGTTCGCCGAGGGCAAGCTCGCGGACACGCCGATCGGCGCGTTGCTGTCGGGTGTGGCCGCGGTGCTGCCCGACTTCCACGCGTTCTACGTCTCGGGCGGCATGCTCGGCGACGCCACGCCGGTGTCGATCCACGGTGCATTCGTGGGCTGGGGCTACGTCGCGCAGGCGGGCCTGTACGGCGCTGCGTACGGCGGCGCGTGCTTGGTGGTCGCGGCGCTGCTCTTCGCGCGGCGAGATTTCACGTGACCGCGGCCGCGCCCCGCCGGCTGCGCCGCGCCGGTGGTGGTCACGCGTGCGGCTGCCGGCTGCCGTGCTCGCGCTGGTGCTGACGCCGTTGCTCGTGCGCGTGCAGTGCGAGGCCCGCGGCGAGCTCGCGGCGGCTGCGGCTGCGCGCGAGGCCGGCGACGTCGACGGCGAGATCGTGCACCTGGGCCGCGCGCTGCGCTGGCGCCTGCCGCTGTCGCAGCACGACGAGGTCGCGCTCGCGCGCCTGCTGGAGATCGCCGACGGCACCGACGACGACACGGTCGCGCTCGCGGCCTGTCGCGAGCTCCGCGGCGCGCTGCTGGGCAGCCGCGCGCTCGACGTGCCGCACGGCGACGTGCTCGCCGAGGTCGACGATCGCATCGCCGCGCTCACCGAGCGCGTCGGCGATCCGGTGCGCACGCGCGCCCAGCACCACGCGTTGCTGCGCGAGGGTGCGACCCGCTCGCGCGTGCGGCCGGCCCTGGCGGCGCTCGCGTTCCTCGGGTGGGTCGCCGCGACCGCGGCGGCGCTGCGGCTGGGGCTCGATCGCAGCGGCCGCGCCGTGCCCGGTCGCGGCGCACGGTGGATGCTCGCTGCGGTGGCGCTGCTGCTCGCGTGGCTGCTGCTGTGGTGAGCCGCGGGTTCACGCGCGGCCGCGGCGGGCGCGACGTTGGGCTTGCTCGCGCTCGTGCGAGGCCTGCAGCGCCAGCGCCACGAGGGTGTCGACGCTGATGCCGGCGAGCTCGGCGAGACGCTCGACCGTGGTGTCGTCGTCGATCGCCGGCCGGCCGCTGGGCGGCGGCGGCATGGTCAGCACCCGCGGGCGCTCGTCGACGTGCACCGGCTCGGGTGCCGGCGGGTGCACGTGTTGTCGCAGCTGCTCCGCCAGCGCCGCGAGCACGGTCGCGGGCGGCAGGTCGCGGGCCAGGGCGTGATCGGCCGCGAGGGTCTCGCGCAGCCGCGTGCCGTCGATCGCGTCGGTGCCCGAGGTCGCGATCGCGACCCGCTGCAGCAGCGCGTTGCGGCCGACCTCGGGGATCCAGAACCACGCCAGCTCGCCCTCGAGCGAGCGCACGCCGGGATCCGCGGCCAAGACCTCGCGCAGGGCCTGGGGCGGCAGCGCGGCGTCGGGCACCGTCGCGCAGGCGCGGGCGAGCGCGCCCAGCGACGCACACCCACGCTGCGCGACCAGCTGCCGCGCGCTCAGGCGCACCGCGTTCGCGGCCGCCGCGGAGACCTCGATCGGCGCCGGCTCGGGAGGCGCCGCCTCGGCCGGCTCCGGTGGGCTCGGCGGCGCCGCGATCGCGCGCGAGACACTCAGGGTCGCGAGCTCGGCCGACTTGGCCACGCGCGCGCCGGCGACCCGCCGCGTCGCGCGGGGCTTGTCGGCGCGGGCATCGGCCTCGGGCAGCTGCGCGAGCGCGCCGCGGAAGCGCTCGATCTCACGCAGGGTCTCGGGGCGGCAACCCGGCTGCGCCCGCAGGGTCATCAGCGGCAGCTGCAGCACCGCGTCGCGCGTGACCACGCCCAGGCGCGCGAGCTGATCGCGGCTGCGCTCGGACAGTCCGCGCATCCACGCGGTGCGCGATCGCAGATGCTCCATCACCTGACGCGGGCCGAAGCCACGCGCGCGCAGCTCGTCGCGCCACGCCAACAGCGACGGCACCAGCCGCGTGGCCTGACCCGTGGGCATGCCACAGGTGGTCGCGACGGCCGGGCCCAGATCGCGCAGGTCGAGCCACTCGCCCAGCATCAGCGCGGTCGTGATCGACGACAGCGGCGGGTTCTCGAGCATCGATCCGACCAGCACCGCGGTCTCCTGCGCGCTCTCGGGCGCAGCCGCGAGCAGGCGCGTGCCCGCGTCGGTGCGGCGCAGCGCCTCGAGCCCCTCGGGCACCAGCCAGCCCAGCAGCACCGCGGCCCAGCGGGTGTCGGTATCCTCCCGCGGTCCCGCCAGCGGCATCGTGCCAGCGTCGTCGACGGCGCCCAGTAGCTCTCGCAGCGCGCCCAGGCGCCGCGCCACGGGTGGAGCGACCGGCGTGGGTGGCGGCGTCGGCGGGGCCGGCGGCGGAATGATGAGCGTCGCCGTGGTCGCCAGTGCGTCCAGGCTCACCGGGACGCGCTCGACGGGCTCGTCGGCCGCGTCGCGCGGGTCCGCAGCGGGCAAAGACTCCGCGTCGCCGCGCGCCTCCGAGCGCGGGCGAAGCTGCACCACCAACGATTCGATCGCAGTCGCGATGTCCACTGCCTATCATTGGCGGCGATTCGCGGCAACCCGTGACAGCCCCGGCAAGAAGTGGCCGATCGACCAAAGCCGCCGTGGACGCCCTCGGGTGGCTGCGCCCGCGGCGGATCCCGAGGGCCACGGCGCCGGGATCGCCTCGACCACGCGGCGCCCGCGCGTCAGCGCGGGCGCTGGCGCATCAGGCCTTCTTGCGCGGTCGAGGCGACCAGCTCGCCGGCTTGCGTGAAGAACTGCCCCCGTGCGAGGCCCCGCGCTCCGCTCGCAGACGGGGCATCGATCACGTACAGCAGCCACTGGTCCATGCGAAACGGGCGATGAAACCAGATCGCGTGATCGAGGCTGGCGACGTGCATGCCCGGGCTCATCCACGACACGCCGTGGGGTTGCATCGCCGCACCCAGCAGGTTGAAGTCCGACGCGTAGGCGAGCAGGTACTGGTGCAGCTGCGCGCGGTCGGGCAGCCGATCGATCGCGCGGTACCACACCTTGCGCTGCGGCGGTCGTACGTCGGGGCGGCTCGGATCGTAGTGTTCGAGCGGGCGGATCTCGATCGGCCGGTCGCAGGTGGCCTGCTCGCGCAGCGCCGGCGGGATGCGGTCGGCGAACTTGCGCGCCATCGCCAGCTCCGACACCAGCACCTCCGGATCACCGCCGCCGGGCGAGGGCGCCTGGTGCTCGAAGCCGGGCTCGTCGACCTGGAACGATGCGGCCATGGTGAAGATGGCGTGGCCGTCCTGCACTGCGACCACGCGTCGCGTGGTGAAGCTCTTGCCGTCGCGGATGCGATCGACCTCGTACACGATGGGCTTGCGCGCGTCGCCGGTGCGCAGGAAGTAGCCGTGCATCGAGTGGGCGTGGCGGTCGGACTCGACCGTCTGTTCGGCGGCCGACAGCGCCTGGCCCAGCACCTGACCGCCGAAGACGTTGCCCCAGCCCAGGTCCTGACTCTGCCCGCGGAAGAGGTTGTGCTCGATCCGCTCGAGGCGGAGCAGCTCGAGGAGCTCGCCCAGGACGTTGGCCATCGCGCGGCCGACCGTAGCACGGGCGCCGCGCGGCCCTGCCGTGCACGGATGCACGCCGCGGCCGCGCCGGTGCGGCTGGATCGTCGGCGCGCTATCGTCGGGCCGTGGTCGAGATCCGAGCCCTGCTCGAGGCCGATCGCGCCGGCGTCGCGGCGCTCGACACTGCCTTCACCACCGCGACGATCTTCGCGCTCGAGCTCGGGCCGCGCAGCCTGACGCTGCGCGAGCGCGCGCTGCCGCAGCCGCGGCTGCACCGCTACCCCATCGCCGACGTCTTCGCGCACTGGGCCAGCTGGGACACCGCCTTCGTCGCCGACGACGCCGGCACCATCGTCGGCTTCGCCGCCTGCGAGCTCGAGCCCTGGCACGCGCGGCTGGTGCTGTGGCACCTCTCCGTCGCGCCGACCCACCGCCGCGCCGGCCTGGGCCGCGCGCTGCTGCAGCGCATCGAGGCCCACGGCCGCGCCCACGGGGCCCACCGCGTGTGGCTCGAGACCAGCAACATCAACGTGCCCGGCATCGCCGCCTACGAGCGGATGGGCTACGCGCTGGTCGGCGCGGACGCGACGCTGTACGACGGCACCGCGGCGGCGGGCGAGCAGGCGATCTATCTCGCGAAGCGGCTGTGACGTCGCGGCCGCGTCAGCGCCGATCGAGCACCGCCTTGGTCGCGGTCGCGCCCAGCAGCACCACGCCGCCGGCGATCGCGAACGGCCCTGGCGTTCGTCGCAGCAGCAGCGCCCACAGCGGGTTGAGCACGGGCTCGACCAGCAGGATCAGCGAGGTCTCGAGCGCGCCGAGGTGGCGCACCGCGCCGGAGACCAGCAGGTAGGGCACGCGATCTGCGCGACGCCGAGGTACAGCAGCACCGCGAGGTCGGTCGCGGTCGGGGTGCAGGGCAGGGCCCACGGCAGGCACAGCGCGAACGCGAGCAGGTTGCCGGCAACGACGGCGTGGATCGGATCGTTGCCGCCGCGAGCCGCGGTCGCGGGCGCGCCATCAGGCGCAGGCCCACCAGGGTGCCGGCCCAGGTGATGCCCGAAGCGATCGCGAGCAGGTTGCCGGTCGCGGGAATGGGCGCGCTGGTGCGCGGTGGCTCGGTGCCGACGACGAACAGCAGCAGGCCGCACGCGGCAGCGGCGACGAAGGCGAGCTCGCGTCGACCGATGCGCTCGCGCAGCAGCCACGGCGACGCCAACAGCACGTACACCGGCGCGGTCGATTGCAGGAAGATCGTGTTGGCCGCGGTCGTGAGGCGGTTGGCCAGGGCGAACACCACGGTGCCGGCATAGGCGACGCCGACCGCGGCCGCGCGCGCGCTGGGTCGCTCGCCGGCGCGGCGCGGGCGAGCAGCAACACCGCGAGCGCGGCCACGCCGGAGCGGAAGCCGGCGATCTGCACTGCTCAGCCGCGGCCTTGATCGCCGCGCCACCGGTCGAGAACAGCGCCGCCGCGAGCAGCAGCTGCAGCCGCGCGCGTGCGCGAGGCGCCGTCGCTCGCCGTCGACCCGTCCGCGCCGCTGCGATGGCCTCCTCGTACACGCGGCGGCATGCCGCGGCGCCGCGGGCCCAGCCGTAGTGACCGGCCATGCCGCGACGCTGCACCGCCTCGAAGTGCGGGCGATCGCGCCAGGTCGTGATCGCCTGCTGCAGCGCGGCGCGCGAAGGCGCCGGGCTCGGGCGCGTCGAACACGAAGCCGGTGCCGGCGCCGGGGTGCTGTCCTCGTCGCGGTCGGTGTCGGCCAGGCCGCCGGTGCGCCGCACCACCGGCGGCGTGCCGTAGCGCATCGCGTACAGCTGCGTCAGGCCGCAGGGCTCGAAGCGCGACGGCACCAGGAACGATCGGCGCCGGCGAAGATGCGGTGCGACAGCGCCTCGTCGTAGCCGCGCCGCAGCGCCACTGCGCCCCGGTGGGCCGCGACGCGCTGGGCCAGCGCCGACTCGAGCTCGGGCTCGCCCGAGCCCAGCATGGCCAGCTGCGCGCCCTGGGCCAGGGCGACGTCGATGCCGCCCAGCAGCAGGTCGATGCCCTTTTGCCACGTCAGCCGTCCGACCAGGCCGAGCACCGGCGCGTCCGGTTGCTCCTGCAGGCCCAGCTCGCGCTGCAGCGCACGGCGACACAGCTGCTTGTCGCCCAGCGACGACGCGTCGTAGTGCTGCGCCAGCGCGGCATCGTTCGCGGGATCCCACGCGCGGTCGTCGATGCCGTTGAGGATCCCCACCACCGCGGTGCCGCGGTGGCGCAAGAGCCCGTCGAAGCCGATGCCGCCCTCGGGCGTGCGGATCTCGTCGGCGTAGGTCGGGCTCGTCGTGGTCACCCGGTCGGCCCACACCAGCCCGGCCTTGAGCAGGGAGATCTCGTAGAACTCGAGCCCCGCCGGCGAGAAGCTCCACGGCGGCGCCGCGATCGCGCCCAGCACCTGCGGCGCGAAGCGGCTTCGGCGAACTGCAGGTTGTGCACCGTGAGCACCGTCGCTGGGCGGCCGCGGCCCCACCACGCGAGGTAGCCGGCGACCAGCGCCGACTGCCAGTCGTGGGCGTGCACCACGTCGACGGGCCAACCCATCGGCCCCGAGGCGAGTGCGAGCTCGGCCGCCGCGCGCGCGAGCAGGGCGAAGCGCAGGTGGTTGTCGCCGTGGTCGCGACCGTGCTCGTCGACGTAGGGACCGCCGGCGCGATCGAACAGCGCGTCGCACTGCAGCAGCCACGCTCTCGCACGCGCGTACCGGGCAGCGTCGCGCAGGCGATCCGCGCCGGTACGCCCAGACCCAGCGGATCGCCCAGCTCGAAGCGGCGCTCGATCGTGACGCGCTCGAGCATGCCGCGGTACGCCGGCAGCAGCACGCGCACGTCGTCACCACCGTCGACGAGGGCCTGCGACAGCGCCGTCACCACATCGGCGAGGCCGCCGGTCTTGCACAGCGGCACCGCCTCGGAGGCGACCTGCAGAATTCGCATGGGCGGCGCAGAGGGTACCAAGGCGCGGGCTCGCCCGGCGAGCCGGCCGCTCGGCCACCGCCGCCCGCGGCCCGCCGCAAATGCCGTTCTCACCCTTGGCGTCTGCGGCAGGCCGTGCGCTTGGAGCCTGCGGCGCGCCGTGGCAAAACCCCAGGCGCCGTGGTCCCGCCCCGAGTCGATCTCAACGCCGCCCTGCGCAGCACGCTGGCGATCGTGCTCGCCGGCGGTCGCGGCACGCGGCTGCGCGCCTTGACCGACGACCAGGCCAAGCCGGCGCTGCCCTTCGGCGGCAAGTTCCGCGTCATCGACTTCCCGATGAGCAACTGCCTCAACTCGGGCCTGCGGCGCGTCGCGGTCGTGACGCAGTACCGCGCGCACACGCTCATCTCGCACATCCAACGCGGTTGGAGCTTCCTGCGCGGCGAGCTCGGCGAGTTCGTCGAGCTGTGGCCGGCGCAGCAGCAGACCGAGCAGGCCAGCTGGTACCTGGGCACCGCCGACGCGATCTTCCAGAACCTCGGGGTCATCCGCGGCCACGCGCCGCGCTGGGTCATCATCCTCGCGGGCGACCACGTCTATCGCCAGGACTACTCGCGCCTGCTCGCGAGCCACATCCAGTCGGGCGCCGGGGTCTCGGTCTCCTGCGTCGACGTGCCGCGGGCGCAGGCCTCGTCGTTCGGCATCGTGCAGGTCGACACCAGCGGTCGCATCGAGCGCTTCTGGGAGAAGCCGCGCAACCCGCCCGAGATCCCCGGGCGCCCGGGGGTCTGCTACGCGAGCATGGGCATCTACGTGTTCGACGCGGCCCTGCTCATGGAGGTCCTGGCGGAGGACTTCCGTGATCCGGACTCGACCCACGACTTCGGCCACGACGTGCTGCCGCGACTGGTCGATCGCGGCTGCGTCGCGGCCCACCCCTTCGGCGAGTCCTGCGTGATCCCACCCGGCGCGACCGAGCCGTACTGGCGCGACGTCGGCACGCTCGACAGCTACTGGGAGGCCAACACCGATCTGCTGCGCGTGACGCCCTCGCTCGACCTGTACGACGAGAGCTGGCCGATCTGGACCTACCAGTCGCAGCGGCCCGCGGCGAAGTTCGTGTTCGACGACCCCGATCGGCGCGGCTTCGCGGTCGACTCGCTGGTCTCGGCCGGCTGTATCGTCTCGGGTGGCCAGGTCCACCGCTCGCTGCTGTTCACGGACGTGCGGGTGAACTCGTACGCCGACGTCAGCGACTCGCTGCTGCTCTCGGGTGCGGTGGTGGGCCGGCGCGCAGTGCTGCGCAAGTGCATCGTGGCGCCGCAGTGCCGTGTGCCCGAGGGCGTGGTCATCGGTGAGGACCCGGTGCGCGACGCCGACATGTTCGAGCGCACCGAGGCGGGCGTGATCCTGGTGACCCAGGCGATGCTCGACGCCGCCGGCGCGAGCCTGTCGCGCTGACGCGGGGGGCGCGGTCGCGTCCCGGCCGCGCGCCGGCGCCCCGCGGGTCCGTGGCCACTGCGCGGGATTGCGGCTAAGGTAGGGGCATGGCTTGCTGCACCTCGCGCGGCCTCGCGCTGGCTTGGACCGTCCTTCTCGCCGCCTGTGGCGGCAACCCCCAGGAGGCGTCCGGCGACGCCAGCGGCGGCAGCAGCGGCTCCGCCGAGGGCACGCTGGGCGGCAGCGGCAGCTCGGGCGGCTCGGTCGACACCACCGCGACGACGCTCGACAGCATGAGCGCCTCGGCCACCACGCAGGGCACGAGCACGAACGGCACCACCGCGTCCACGACCATGGGCGAGGACTCGGGCACGGACGCCAGCGCGGGCAGCAGCACGGACGCCAGCGCGGGCAGCAGCACGGACGCCAGCGCGGGCAGCAGCACCGACCCCAGCGGCGGCAGCACCACGACCGACCCCAGCGGCGGCAGCACCACGACCGACCCCAGCGGTGGCAGCAGCTCCGGCGGCGGTGACGTCTGCGTCGACAACGATCCCGCGCCCGGTGGTGCCCAATGTCCGGACGCGTGCACAGGCGGCTGCGTCGCGGCGCAGTGCACCATCGACTGCAACGGCATGACCGCGTGCGAGGGCGCCAACCTCGTGTGCCCGGCCGGCTACGACTGCCGCGTCGAGTGCGTCGGCGACAACGCCTGCCACAGCGCGACCATCGACTGCCCCGCCGGTGCCTACGCCTGCGAGATCCAGTGCGAGGACGACAACGCCTGCCACAGCACCAACCTGCACTGCGGCGGTGGCACCTGCGACGTCGCCTGCGTCGGCGACGCCACCAACGCGTGTCACGACCTGGTGGTCGACTGCGGCGACAAGGACACGCACCTGACTTGCGCGGTCCCGCAGGCGGGTGAGATCGTCAACGACGGCGGCAGCGGCTGCGCCTGCGACAAGTCCGGGTGCTGAGCCGCGGCGGCCGACGCCGCGCGTGGGCCCAGCCACGCGGGCGTCGCGAGCAGGCGGCCGCGCGCGTGCACGAACCTTCGCGCGGCCGCGAGCGCGGGGCTGCAGCCGGCGTTGAACAGGCCCAACGGCCGCGCGCCGGGCAGCCACTGCGCGATGGGCCGGTGGCGATGGCCATGCAGCACGAGGTCGCAGCGCCCGCGCAGGCGCTGCAGCAGTGCCGCGCCCAGGGGCAGGGCACCCGCGAAGGGCAGGCCCAGCGCCGAGCCCACCGCCTCGAGCACCGACTCGTGCCGGCGCGGCAACACGTGGTGGTGCAGCAGCACCGCGACCAAGGCGTCGGACGCCGCCGTCGCGGCGGCGCGCTCGATCGCGTCGATGGTCTCGTGCACGAGGCTGCCGTGGGCGACGAACGCGAAGCCGGGGCCGGGCCGCGTGCTGTCGCAGAGCACCAGGTGCAGGCCCGGCGCGCGGCGCACCTGCACGCGCTCACCGGCCATCGCGAGGTCGCCGACGTCGTCGCCCAGGCGATCGTGGTTGCCGGGCACGACCGTGAGCCGGCCGCGGTGGGCGAAGCCGTCGAAGACCGCGAGGAAGCGCTCGAACTCGGACCGGCGTCCGTGTTCGGTGACGTCGCCGGTGACGACGACGTGGTCGACGCGTGCGCGGTGCAGTGCGTCGACCAGCGCGACCGTGCGCCGTTCGAGCCGTGGGCTCGCACCGAAGTGCAGATCGGAGAGGTGAACCAGCGTGCGGACGACGTCGGTGCTCACGTGTCCGGTGTGACCGGCACGGATCACGCCGCGATCGCGAGCGCGTGACAGTTGCGCGACGCCGGCGGAGTTCACCCGCACGTCACGCGCGGGTCATGGGCTCGCCGCGCGATCGGGTTTTGCTGCCTGCACAACGGAGGCCGGAGATGTCGCAGGCGCAGTCGTGGTTCGAGCTGCCGAATGGTTCGTGGTCGCTGCTGCTGCCGCTGCTCGCCGGTGCCGGTGCGCTGTCGTTGCTGCTGCGCGGCGCGCTGGCGTTGCTGAGCGCGTGGCACGTGCGACGACCTCGCCCGGCGCTGCTGCGCGCGCCGCCGGTGACCGTGCTCAAGCCGCTGCGAGGACTCGACGACGGGCTCGAGGACAACCTCGCCTCGCTGCTGCAGCAGGACTATCCCGGGCCGCTGCAGTTCGTGTTCGGCGTCACCGCGGCGGACGATCCGGCGCTCGCGGTGGTGCGGCGTCTGCAGCGGCGCTTCGGCGCGCGCCGCAGCGACGTCGCGCTCGGGCGCGACGACGCGGCCCACAACCCCAAGGTCGCCAACTTGCTGGGCATGCTGCCGTATGCCCAGCACGACGCGCTGCTCATCAGCGACTCCAACGTCCGCGTTGCGCCCGACTACCTGCGCGCGATGGTGGCCGAGCTCGCGCCGGCCGACGTCGGCCTGGTCGCGAACCCCGTGGTCGGCACCGACGCGCAGACCCTGGGCGCGGCCTGCGAGGCGCTGCAGCTGGGCGGTGTCATCGCCGGCGCGGTCAGCTGTGGCGCGTGGGTGGGGCACCCGTGCGTGATCGGCAAGTCGATGCTGCTGCGCCGCGACGCGCTCGCGCGCATCGGGGGCCTGCAGCGCTTCGGCGACGTGCTCGCAGAGGACTACGCGATGGGCCAGGCGATGGTGCGCGCGGGTCTGCGGGTGGTCACCTGCGGCTACGTCGTCGCGACCCACGCGGGCGCGTGGACGATGCGGCGCTTCGCCGCGCGGCACCTGCGGTGGTGCCAGATGCGACGGTGGATCGCGCCGTGGGCGTACCTCGGCGAGCCGCTGCTGCTGCCGTCGTGCTGGTGGCTCGCGCTCGCGTCGCTGGCCGTGCTCACCGCCGCGGGCTGGGGCTGGCCGCTCGTCGCCGCGGCCGCCATCGCGGTGTCCTGCGGCGTGGAAGCCGGCTGCAGCCAGGCGCTGCGCGGGCTGTGGCGCGTGCGCGAGGTCGCGGCGACACCGTGCAAGGACGCGGTGCTGCTGGGGCTGTGGGCACTGGCGTGGATCCGCCGCGAGGTGCAGTGGCGCGGCCATCACTATCGCATCGGGCCGGGATCGCGGCTCAGGCCCGTGCGCGCTCGCGGAGGCGTCGCGCCGGCCGCCGCGGATCCACCGCTGCCACCTTTGTCGGCGGCGGCGGGATCGATCGGCGCCGCAGCGCGTTAGGCTCGGCCCATGCTGCGCCGCGCCGCGCGAGTGTCCCTGCTGCTGCTGGCTCCGCTGCTGGCGCTGCTGCCCGCCGCGCGCGCCCACGCGTGCCAGTGCGCGCAGCCGCGGCCCGAGCTCGCGCCGAGCCTCGCCGGCGCCGCCGCGGTGGTGCAGGCGCGAGTGCGCAGCCACGCGTTCGTGCTGGAGCAGGGCTTCCGCACCGAGCTGCTGGTCGAGGCGGTGCACAAGGGCCCGGCCGCGCGCCTGCTGGTGGTGACCGCGCCCAAGACCTGCGCCTTCGGCTTCCGCGAGGGCGAGCGCTACCTGGTGTTCGCGTTCGCCACCGGCGACGGCGGCTACACCACGACCTACTGCACCCGCACCGCGGCGCTGGCCGACGCCGCAGCCGACGTCGCGTGGCTGGGTCGACATGCGCGCGGCCACGCGGTGCCGCGGCCCCACGCGCTCGAGGTCTTCGTCGACTTCACCGACGATTTCGCGACCCAGGCCCTGCGCAGCGTCGCGTGGCTGTGGCCCGACGCGTTCGCACCGCTGCTCGAGCCCGCGGCCGCGCGATGAGCCGCGGCGCTCAGCCCTCGAGCATCGGCATCGTGGTCTCGTCGTCGTCGCGCACCGCCGGCGGGCGCGGCTGCGCGCGCAGCCGTGCGACCTCGCGCAGCAGCGCGTCCCAGGGCGCGAGCATCGAGCAGCGCCGCGGCCAGCGGCCGCGCTCGATGGCGAAGCGCAGCTCGGGCGCGCCGGCGATGGCCGCGACCGCGGGCACGCCCAGCAGGCCCGCGACCTCGGCATGGATGACGCAGCCGCGGTTGAGGTACAGCTCGGCGAAGCAGTCGCGGTCGATCGCGGCGATGCGCACCGGGCCAGGCCAGCGTCGAGCCAGCTCGACCGCCGCGTGCAACGGCAGCGTGACGTCGGTTTCGCGCGAGCGCTCGGGGAATCGATCGTCGTGGATCACGTGCGCGAGCGTGCGCGGGCCAGGTCACGAACGCGTGCGTTGCAGGCGATCACTGCGTGAACCCTGCGGCGGCGCTCACGGCATCGGCGTGGCGTAGTAGATCCCCAAGCACATCTCGTCGCTGGTGCCCTCGCCCCAATTCACGTCCGCGTCGCCGGCGTGGTTGTCCCAGTGGCACGACAGCTCGAGCACGTCGCCGGGCTGGAACGTCACCGGCTCCGCGAAGCCGTAGAACGACTGCCACGCGAAGTCCCAGCGGGGGATGTCGAGCAGGCACGTGGTCGTGCCGTCCCCGCGGGTGATGCGGTGCCGCGCGGTGGTGCCGAGCTTGTGCATGTGATGCGCGGCCGAGTGCAGCTGGAACGGTTGATCCGGCGGGATCACGTCGGTGAGGAAGTCCATCACGACGGTCGGATCGAAGGCCCAGTGGTGCTCGACGTCGGCATCGCCCGCGGGGATCGGCATGTTGCCGCCGAGCCAGTCGAGGTCGGCCCACAGCAGCATGAAGGCCTCGCGCTCGACGCTGTCGTCGATCATGAGCTCGATCGCGGTGGTGTCGCTGCCCGTGGTCGTGCCTTGGTTGTAGTGCACCTGCAGCACGACCTTGGAGCCGGGGCTCATCGCCAGGCCCGTGCCCGCCGGGTACACCGACGCGTGGCCGCCCGGCGCCCACGCGCCCAGCCACAGGCCCGCGCCGGGGTCGGTCACGTCACCGCCGGGTCCGCCGAAGCAGGTGTAGCCGGGCTCGGGATCCTCGGCGTCGAGCGCCTCGTAGACCGGGACGCGATCGGGCGTGATGCGATACGCGATCACGTGGTGCACGATCGCGGGGTTGCCCGGCACCGCGCGGAAGCCCGTGACGAAGGTCGGCGTGTCCTGCGGCCAGTCGAGCAGGAAGCAGCGGTAGTCGTCGGTGCCGCTGGGCGTGAACGGATCGGGCGCGCCCAGGCTGAGATCGACCCGCGGCAGGGCGTCCACGGCCGGCGGCATCTGCGGCGGTGCGTCGGCTGGATCGCCGCGCGGGCCGTCCTCGTCCGCCCAGGTCTGGACCAGCGCGCGCGTGTCGGCGTCGAGCGTGGGATCGTTCGCGTAGTCGTTGCAGTCCGGACCGGGCAGCCACGGCGGCATCGAGCCGTCGGCGACCGCCGCTGCGATCGCGTCGCGCCACGGCCACGCGTCCTCGTAGCGCTGCATCGAGAACGGCGCGATGTTGCCGTCGCTGTGGCAGCCGATGCAGCGCTGCTGCGCGAGCGGCAAGATGTCGCGATAGAAGGTGACGGTGCCGTCGTCGGGGCCCAGGGCGCCGCCGCTGTCGCTGCCGGTGCTCGCGGTGCCGTCCTCGTCGGACGCGCCGCTCGAGCCGGTCGTCGCGTCGGTCGGCGTCGCGGCGGGCGAGCTGCAGGCGGCGGCGAGCGACAGGGGCGCGAGCAGGCGGCGGTGCACGCAGGCCAGCATGCCCGAGGTCCGGAAACGACGAAGGGCTCCCGTATGGGAGCCCTTCGAGGAGGTAGGGAACGGCCGCCGGACCTGCCGGCCTGCCGCCCCGCGCAGCGAGAGTCGCGATCAGCCAGGCTCGGCCGCGGTCTCGGCGCCTTCGGCCGGCGCGTCGCCCTCGGCGGGCGCGTCGGTGGCCGGAGCGTCCGTCGCGGGAGCGTCGGTCGCCGGCGCGTCCGTCTTGGTCGCGTCGTCCGGGTTGGCGGTGGTGGTGTCCTTCTTCTCGCAGCCGCCGATGGCGAGCGCCGCGAGGAACAGCATGCTGGTTGCGATCTTCATCGTCGTGTCCTCCAGAACGTTGGGCCGAGGGTCCGACCCGAACCGAGGGCTTTCCTACCGCGAAACCGCGTCGGCGCAAAGCGATGGTTTCGTCATGACCGCCGCCGCCCGGCGCTCGTCGTGCGCCCGGGAGCTGGGCTCGGTGTACGCGGGCTCACGTGGTCGGCACCGGGTCGCGGGATTCGCGGCTCACGGGCCACCCTCGTCGTCGCGGCGCAGCCCGTAGGCCTCGAGCCAGCGATAGATCTGCCGGCGGTCGCGCGCGAAGTGCTTCGCGAGCGCACGGACGCTGCCGCCCAGCCGGGCGTGGGCGGCCAGGAACTCCTCGCGCGTGGGCACCGGGACCGCGGCCTTGGGCTCGGCCCTGGGCTCGGCCGCTGGGGCACCCTCGTCCGATTGCCCGAGGAACCATGGCGGCAGGTCGCCGCGACCCAGCCGCTCGCCCGCCGCGACCGCAGCATCGCCGGCGAGTGCGTGCACCAGTCGATCGACCTCGCGCAGGTTGCTGGACCAGCGGTGCAGCAGCAACACCTCGACGATCTCCGGATCGAGCGCGAGCGGCAGCGGCGGCTGGCCGCGGCGCGCGAACCATGCCGCGCCGAGCCGTTCGAGCCACTGCAGCACGTCGGCCCGACGCTCGCGCAGCGGTGGCAGACGCACCTGCCACAGCGACAGCCGCGCGAGCAGATCGCGGCGGAAGCTGCCGGCCTCGACCGCGGCCTCGAGATCGCGGTTGGTCGCCGCGATGACGCGCACGTCGACCTTGACCACCTTGGTGCTGCCGACCGGCTGCAGCTCGCCCTCTTGCAGCGCGCGCAACAGCTTGGGCTGCAGCTCGAGCGGCAGCTCGCCGATCTCGTCGAGGAACAGCGTGCCACCGTCGGCCGCGCGCAGCAGGCCCGGCGAGTCCGCGGTCGCGCCGGTGAAGGCCCCGCGCACGTGGCCGAACAGCTGGCTCTCGATCAGTTGGGGCGAGAGCGCGGCGCAGTTGATGCTCGACATGCCGCGACGTCCGCTGCGCTCGTGCAGCGCCCGCGCGGCGAACTCCTTGCCGGTGCCGGTCTCGCCGACCAGCAGCACCGGCGAGGGATCCGCGGCCGCGCGCAGCAGCGCCGCGCGCAGGGCCGCGGCCGCGAGCGAGCCGCCGGGGACCTCGGGCCACGGCGTCATCGCCTCGGGCGAGGGCGGCGGCCCCTGATCGAGCACGAGCGTGACGTCGCCGAGCTGGATCACCGCCTGGTCGCGCAGCGGCACCGCGCCGGAACCGACCGCGTGGCCGTCGACGCGCGAGCCGTTGTGGCTGCCGAGATCGCGGCCGACGTGCACGCCCAGGGCCGCGTCGAATGCGACCTCGAAGTGGCTGCGCGAGACGGTCTCGTGCTTGAGCGGACCCGGCTCGGCTGTGGTCGAGCGGCCGATGGTCCGCACGCCCGCATCGAGCGTGCACGTCCACGTCAGCTCGGCCGGATGCACGACGGACAGCCGCGCGACCGACCCCGCCTTCTTCGGGGTCGGTGCCGACATCCGCGTGACGGTCGCGAACTGGTCCTCGCTCATGCACACCCTCGCGCGAGCAGGGCGGCGCCGCAGCCGTCGCGGCGCGGCCTGGCGGCTAGATGAACGACGGCAACCGCGGCGTCGGCGTGTTGGCCAGACGACGGTGCCACAGCTGCGCGCCGATGAACTCCTCGTCGCGCGTGACGTGGTCGGTCAGCCGTGCCGTGACCTTGAAGCCGAGCTCGGCGTAGACCTGGTTCGACAGCGGGGAATCCACCGCGCACAGCGAGAACACCGACGCGGTCTCGAGCTTGAGCAGCTCGTCGAGCAGCGCGCGCACGCAGAACGCCAGCACGCTGACGTCGACGTCCTTGTCCGGCGGCGTGAGCATGTCGATCTTCGCGTGGCCGAAGGAGCTGTCGGTCTCGGCACCGACCCAGTACTCCTTCTTGCCCATCTTCGCGAGCAAGCCGAGATCGGGGTGGAACGTGCCGCGACGAAACGGCGCGTACATCGACGACTCCGACAGTGACGACGCGACCGACTGTAGCCGCCGCACGTCGGAGACCACCTCGGAGGTCATGCCGCGCGGCTTGGCCGGCACCTTCTCCTTCGAGTGGGCCGTGGGCGCGACGAGCTTGGGCGCGCCGCCTTGGATCGGCTCGCCGTCGTCGGTGTAGACGCGGCTCATGATGTACGCGTCGGCGGTGCGGAAGTAGCCTGGGATCGCGCCCTCGCGCGAGAAGCCGACCGAGCGCCAGCTCTTGCTGTCTTGCTTCTCGACCACGGTGAAGACCTTGCGCAGGCCCTCGGTCCGCGCGATGCGATCGAAGAAGTCGCGCTTCTGCTGGTAGTTCCCGACGCGGTAGTCGAACACCCGGAGGTTGTGGTGGCGGCGGTTGAGCAGGAAGCAGAAGTCGATGTCGCCCTTGCGGTAGTAGATCTCTTCGACGGGCTCTTCCGTGTCGCGCGCGTGTGCGGCCTGGTCAGCAACCATGTTCGTACCTCGACGGAATCGGCTCGAGAGGCGGCGGAAACTCGGGGTTTCGCCCGGCCGGGTGCGAGGGTTGGATCCCCTCGCGGACAACCCGCGTAAATCCTTGAAACTACGAGGATTTACGCCTTCTTGGGCCCTCGACCGTTCCGTACGACTACCACCTACAGAATTGGAAGTCAAAGCCCGTTTTCTTCACAATGAACGGGTCGCCGTGCAAGATGTCGTACCTTTGGTTGCAGCACCCGGACCGCCGTCGCGGCGCGTCGCGCCGTGGCTCGCTGGGGTGATCCTCGCGGCGTGCCGGCCTGGCGGCCCACGGAACGATGATTCGGCGTGTCGCGCCGACGGAGACTGCCCGCCCGAGCAGCGCTGCGACGCGGGTCGTTGCGTGGCGCGGCCTGGGCCCGAACCCGTGAGCGAAGCCCTACGTGGGCCCGCCGCGACCCCCCAGCTGCGCTGGTCGATCGACATGGGTGCGGTGGTGACCGGACGGCCGTTGGTGCTGGGCGGATCCGAGCCTTCCGTGGTCGTGGCCAGCCACTCGGGCAGGGTCGTGCGCGCGGCGATCGCCGACGGCGGCGTGCGCTACGACGTCGCGCTCGACGGCATCGTGTGGTCCTCGCCCGCGCTCGATCCGAGCGGCCGCGTGTGGATCGGAGCCGACGACGACACGCTGTACGGCTTGGGCGACGACGGCGTGGTGCGCTCGCGGCTGCGGCTGGGCGACTGCGAGCCGCCGCGCGCCGCGGGGCCCGAGGGCACGCGCTGCGACGTCGACGGCGGCCCAGTGGTGCTGCCCGACGGCGACGTGCTGGTGGGCGCCGACGGGGTCTACCGCGTCGCGCCCGATGGCACGATCCGCTGGCATGCGCCCGCGGATCGACCGGCGCGACACGTCGCGACCGCACCGCTGCCGATCGAATCGCTGGTGGTGTGGGGCGGCTACGACGGCAACCTCACCGCGGTCGATCGCGAGGGCAAGCTGCAGTGGTCGCTGCGGATCGGTGCCGACGTCGACGGTGCACCGGTGCGCGCGGGCGATCACATCCTCGCGGGCGCCGACGACGGCAAGCTCTACGCAGTCGATCGCCAGGGCGCGATCGCGTGGAGCTTCGCGACCAAGGGCCCCATCCGCGCGGCCGCTGCGGTTGTCGCCGACGGCAGCGTGCGGGTGCCCTCGTCCGACGGCAAGCTCTACGCGCTCGAGCCCTCGGGCAAGCTGCGCTGGAGCTTCGCGACCGGAGGCGCGTTGGTCGCGACGCCGCTGGTCGACGCCGACGGCAACGTGTACTTCGGCAGCCGCGACGATCGCCTGTGGTCGCTGTCCGATCGCGGCGCGCTGCGATGGTCGCTCGAGTTCCCCGCGGATCTCGATGCGCCCGTGGTCCTGGCCCCCGGCGGCGTGCTCGTGGTCGCCTGCGACGACGGCATCGTCCGCGCGGTCGCAGGCTGAGCTGGCCGCGCCGCCGACAACCGGGTAGCGTGCGGGCCCCAGGCGACGATTCGACGTGGCGCGACGAAAAGCACAACGGCAGCAGAAGACCCGGCGCGACAAGGCCAAGCGCGAGCGCAGGGCGGGCCGCGAGGCCGCGGCCGCGCGGCCCGATGGGCAGCGCCGGCCGCAGCGCCGCAGCGCGAGGTCGCAGCGCCGCAGCGCGAGGCCAGCGCGTCGCAACGCGGCCGCAGCCGCAGCGCCGCGGGTGACGGCGCGCCGCGCCCGCGCAGCCGCGACCGCGGCACGCCCGAGCGCGCGGTCGCGCCGGTCGCAGAGCTCGAAGGCGGCGCGACCGTGCCGCACACGGTCCGCTGCCGGCTGTCGGTCCATCCCCAGGGCTTCGGCTTCGCCGAGCGCGAGGATCGCTCCGGCACCGTCTTCATCCCCGCGCACAACCGCCACGGCGCGATGGACGGGGACACCGTGCTGGTGTCGCACTGGGCCGCGGAGCGCGGCGACGAGGGCGTGGTGCGCTCGGTGGTCGCGCGCCAGCGCACGCGGCTGTCGGGCCTGCTGCGGCGGCAGCGGGGCCGCACGACGCTGCAGCCCGACGATCCTCGCATCGTCGATGCGGTCGAGGTGGTCGGCGACATCACGCCCGACGCCTTCGACATGACCGTGCTCGCCGACATCGTCGAGTATCCCGAGCCCCGCAGCGAGCGGCTGCTCGTGACCGTCGATCGGGTGCTGGGCGTGCCCGGCAAGCTCGCGACCGAGGCGATCAAGATCCTGCTCGAGCACGGCGTCGACCCCGAGTTCCCGCCGCACGTGCTGCAGTCCGCGACCCGCGTGCCCACCGAGGTCACCGCCGCCGACCACGCCGGGCGCATGGACCTGCGCGGGCTGCCGTTCATGACCATCGACCCGCCCGACGCGCGCGACTTCGACGACGCGGTCTGCGTCGAGCCGGGCAAGGGCGACAGCGTGCGCCTGCACGTCGCGGTGGCCGACGTCTCGCACTACGTGCGCGAGGGCGACCCCTTCGACGTCGAAGCCGCGCTGCGCTGCTTCAGCTGCTACCTGCCGGACCGCGCGGTGCCGATGCTGCCGCCCGAGCTGTCGAGCAACATCTGCTCGCTGGTGCCCGAGCGCGAGCGCCTCGCCATGGTCGTGTCCATGGACGTGGACGAGCGCGGCAACGTCGGCGACGCGGACGTCATGGCCGCGATCATCCGCAGCCGCGCGCGGCTGACCTACGAGCAGGCCGCGGAGATGCTCACGGGCGAGGCCGGCGCCGCCGAGGTCCGCGCCCGCGTGATCGAGCTGCGGGCGGTCGCCGATCGCCTGCGTCGCGCGCGGCTGCGTCGCGGCGCCATCGAGCTCAACCTGCCCGAGGTCAAGGTCAAGCTCGACCAGGACGACCCCGAGCGCGTGCGCTCGATCGAGCACTCGCGGGCCAAGCCCGAGATCGCCCGGGCCTACAACCTCATCGAGGAGCTCATGCTCGCGGCCAACGAGGCGGTTGCGCGCGTCGCCGCGAAGTACCGCCTGCCGGTGCTGTACCGCGTGCACGCCAACCCCGACGAGGAGCGGGTCGAACGCTTCTGCGCCATCGCGGGCTTGCTCGGCGTGGAGGTCGATCCGGAGGCGTTGCGCTCGCCCAAGGCCATGCAGACGTTCCTGCGCAAGCTCGAGAAGCACCCGCGCCGCGGGCCGATCCACGGGCTGCTGCTGCGCGCGCTGGCACAGGCCGAGTACGCGACCGCCAACGTCGGTCACTTCGCGCTCGCCAGCGGCGCGTACCTGCACTTCACCTCGCCGATCCGACGCTACGCCGACCTGGTCGATCACCGCGTGCTCAAGGCCCACCTCGCGCGCACCGGCGGCCACGGCGGCGCCGAGCCGGTGCCGCGCATGCCCGAGCGCCACATCGCCAATGCCATCGCGCATCGTGCCAGCGAGCGCGAGCGTGCGGTGGCCCAGGCCGAGCGCGACGCCAAGGCGCTGCTGTGCGCGGCGTACATGCGCGACCGCATCGGCGATCGCTTCGAGGGCAGCGTCACCGGCCTGTCCAACGCCGGCGCCTTCGTCACGCTCGACGAGCCGCCGGTCGACGGCATGGTCCGCCGCGCCGCGCTCGAGCGGGAGACCCGCGAGGTCTTCGAGGTCGACGAGCTGGTCGCGCGCATGACCGGCGACCGCAGCGGCATGACCATCGCGATCGGCGACCGCGTCATCGTCGAGCTGGTCGACGCCAGCATCGCGCGGCGTCAGATCGAGTTCGCGCTCATCCGCCGGCTCACCACCGACGAACCGGGCCAGGCGCGGGGACCCGAGCGACCCGCGCGACGCCGGGGCCGCTGAGGCAGCGAGCGATGGCGGGCGCGCTGCATCGGCTGGGCCAGCCCGCGGTGCTCGCGGCTGCGTGCGCCGCGGTGGCGCTGGTGCTGGGCAGCATCGGCATCGCCGACGCGAGCCTGTGGCTCGACGAGACCTTCACGGTGTTCGACGCGCGTCGCTCGCTCGCCGACATCTTCGCGATGCGCGGCGAGGCCTTCGGCGGTGCCCACCATCCGCCAGGCTACTTCCTGCTGATGAAGGCCACCATCGCGGTGTGTGGCGTGGCCGAGCCCTGCGTGCGGGCGCCGTCGGTGCTGGGCAACGCCGCGCTGGTGGCCGTGCTGGTGCTGCTGGGCACGCGGTGGTTCGGACGCCCCGGCGGCACGGCCGCGGGGCTGGCGTGGGCGTGCATGCCCTACGCGATCAAGTACGCGCAGCAGGCCCGTCACTACGGCCTGCTCGCGCTGGTGGCCGGGTTGCTGCTGTGGCAGTGCGCGCGCGTGCTCGAGGCCGGTGACCGCGACGGCGCGCCGCCGCGGCGACGCGAGTTCGTCGCGGTCGGGCTGCTGGCCTCGGCGGCGCTGTGGCTGCACCTGTTCGCGCTGCCGCTGCTGGCGGCGCTGTCGCTGTGGTGCGGCGGCTGGCTGTGGGCGGCGCGCCGACGGGGCGTGCGCGTGCCGTGGTCGCGGTGGCTGCTCGCGCTCGGGGCCTGTGCGCTCGCGAGCGCACCGCTGCTGCCGGGCCTCTTGCAGGTGTGGCTGACCGCGGGCGGCGGCCAGCTGAGCTCGCGCGCGGGGCCGGTGGAGAACGCCCGCGAACTGATGGTGGACCTCGCGAGCTTCGGGCTCGACACGCCGTGGATCGCAATCGTCGCCGCGTTCGCGCTGGTGCCCGGACCATGGTCGGCGCGCGCACGCGTCGGCAGCCTCGCGCTGCTCGCGGTCGCGCCGTTGTCGGTGGTGCTGGTGCGCAACCCCGAGCACTTCGTCACGCTGCGCTACTTCATGCCGTCGTTGGTGCCGGTGGCGCTGCTGCTGGGCGCGGGCCTCGCGACCGTGCTGACGTTGCCGCAGCGCCTGCTCGCGCGTCGCGGCCCGGTACCGCTGCCGCTGGCGATCGCGTCGGGCCTGCTGCTGGCCGCGTATCCCGTCGTCGCGATCGGCGAGCGCGCGCTCGCGGGCTTGCGCAAGCAGTACGCCACCGCCGGCTACGAGCCCTGGCGCGGCATCGCCGAGGCCATCGTCGCCCAGGCCGCACCCGGCGACGTCACCGTCGCGATCCCGTACGCACTGGTGCGCTTCCCCTTCACGGTCTACCCGCTGCCGACCGACGTGCTCGACCCCGACGCCGACGACTTCGTCGCGCAGCTGCAGGCCCGCGCACCCGCGCAGGTCTTCGTGGTCAGCTCCCACATCGATCGGGCCGAGCGCGTGACCGCGCGCCGCGAGGCCCTGCGGGCGCTCGCGCGCGCGGGCTACGTCCGCGGCGAGGCGCCCGGCGGGCCGCGGCAGCCGGCGATCGAGCTGCTGGGCTTCGTACGACGCCGCCGCTGAGCCGGGCGCTCAGAACTCGATCGCGAAGCCGGCGAAGAACGTCTTGTCGCCCAGGTCGATGAAGTCGCCGACGCCGAAGTTGCGCAGGCGCGTCAGCTGGAACTCGCCGAACACGTAGGTGTGGTTGATGCCGGTCGACTGGTCGAGCTTCTTGGCGGTGTTGCGCTCGATGAAGTCCAGTCGCAGCATCAGACCGGGGTTGAGCTGCCAGCCGACCTGTCCGCCCGAGCCCTTGTCGCCCTGGGTGTTGCGCGCGATGTGGCCGCTGCCGTCCTTGATCCACCAGAAGGCGTAGGTCAGCCCGGCCTTGGCGTAGGGCACCAGCGGCACGCGGAAGAAGTCCGCGGCGAGCTCGAAGCGATAGATGAGCAGGGCCGAGATCGGCACCATGCCGAACTTGATCTTGTCGGCCTTGGTGCGCAGGTTCTCGCCGGGCTTGGGGTTGGCGAGCAGCGCGTCGGCGCGATCGAGGAAGAACCCCAGCTGCGTGCCCACGGCCAGGGGGCCGCCGAGGTATGCGAACTGGTACTCGAACGCGAACAGCGGCATCACGCCGGGCTTGGGCTTCTTGATGGTCTCGCCGCGCGCGTTGGTGCGACCGAAGATCGTCGCATAGGGGCCGAAGCCCGAGCCGCTGTAGCGCGAGTCGACCTCGGGCAGGTACGGCCCCAGCTTGATCTCGGCGGCGAAGCGCTGCCGGCTGCCGGGGCGCGCCTTGGCGAAGCGCCGGCGGCCCTCGCTGCGCGGCGGCACCGTGCTCTGGCGCGCGATCGCGGCCTCCGACGGCGGCGGGCGCTTGCCCGCGCGTGCGCCCTGCGGCCAGCGATCGACCGGCGCGGGCTCGGGCACCGGCGCCGCAGCCTGGCTCGGGGTCGCCGGCGCGGTCGCGGTGGGATCGTCGGGCAGCGCGTCCTCGGGCGCGGTGGTGTCGTCGCCCGGCGGCGCGCTGGGGCTCTCGGCGTCCGCGTCGACCACGACCTCGGGCGCGACCGGGACCGGCTCACCCTCGGGCGCAGCTGCGAGCAGCACGATCAGCACCGCCGCGGTCGCGCTCACGCACGCCTCCGACGCGCCCGCGCCGCGATCGGCACCAGGCCCAGCAACCACCACGCCGCGCGATCGAAGCCGGGCTCGCTGGTGCACTTGCAGAAGCCGCCCGAGCCGCAGATGTCACCCTGCAGCTCGCACTGCTCCCACAGATCGAGGGTCTCGCGCGGCGTCGCGACCAGCACGTCCGAGGCCGCGATGGGGTTGCCCGCGAGATCGTAGGCCACGACCAGGAACTGGAACGGCTTCTCGTTCTCGAGCCCGGAGATCCGCGCCTCGCGGGAGGTGCCGCTGATGTGGCCGGTGCAGACGTAGTCCCAGTCGAGCGACTCGATGCCCGACGACGGCAACGCCGGCGTGCCGGTGTCGCTGCCGCCGCTGGTGCTGCCGCTGGTGCTGCCGCTGCCGGTGCTGCCGCCGCCCGTGCTCGAGCCGGTCGCGAACAACCCGTCGCTCGGGTCGACCTGCAGCTCGATCTCGTGCGGGTCCCAGCCGATGCCGGCGGTCGTGGTCGAGCCGCCGTCGGTGGTCGAGCCGCCGTCGGTGGTCGAGCCGCCGCCCGAGTCACCGCCGGTGCCGCTGTCCGCGGGCGTGTCCTCACCGAACACGCCATCGGGGCACAGGTTCTCCTTGGTGAAGTACAGCGTGCCGTTGACCTTGCCGGTCAAGCCCGGGTTCTTGAGGCCCTTGCCCGGCAGCGGCTGACCGTTCTCGTCGGCACACAGCACGCGGAATCCGGCGATGTCGCCGGTCGCGAGCTGGTCCCAGGTGATGAGCACGGCGCCGTCGCCCGACTGCGACGTGAAGTTGCTCGGCAGCGTCTGCGGCGGATCGAAGTCGTAGTGGATCGCCTGGGCCATGCCCATGGCCGAGTTCTTGTTCTGCGTGCCCTGGATCTGGAACTCGTCGGCCTGACACTCGGGCTGCATGCCGTTCTCGATGCAGACCCACACGCCCGCGTCGCCCTGACCGCTCTCGCAGCTGCCGTAGGGCACGGCCTCGCCGAGGTCCTGCGAGCCCTGCGGGTCGATGCCGCCGGCCAGCCAGATGGGATCGAAGTTGAAGTTGATCGCCTTGGTGTAGGCGTTGGGCGAGTCGCTCAGGATGCGCACGCAGGGCTTGGCCTGCGGGTTGACCGTGCCGGCCGCGACGTCGCAGCGGCTGCCGACGAAGGTCTGGATGCGCACGGTGTTGTCGTACGCCGTCATCGCGCGGCGCAGCAGCACCTTGGTCGAGATGGCGTGGCCGCACTCGCAGCGCGCGCGGTTGACGAAGCGCGTGAGGTCGGTCGACGAGAACAGGCGCGCACGATCGCCGTCCTCGTTGGTCACGTAGTACCAGATGTCGATGTTCGAGCCCGACGGCGGCTCCGCGGCCGCGGCCGTGCGCGCGGCCCCGAGCACCGCGAGCAGCGCGCCGACCCACGCGGCGCGACCCCGCGAGGCACGCGGGCGGAGGGGACTGGGGTCGACGCAGGCCATCGGTCGGTCGCCCGGCGCTCGATAGCCGGGCGCCGCGGAAGCTGCAACCATGATGCCACGCGCGGACGCGCTGCAAAGGGAGAGCGCGACGCACCGCGCCCGGCGATCGTTTGACAACATGTCAGCGGCCGCGAGGCCGGCGTGCCGCCGCGGCACGGGAGCGGCGCGCCGCTCAGGCGCCGGCGGCCGGCTCGCCCGCGGCCCAGACCGCCACGATCGCTTCGGCCAGCGCGTCGGGGACCTCCTCCTGCAGGAAGTGCCCGGCCTGGGTCTGCGTGACCCGAGCGTGCGGCAGCGCCTCGATGTGGCGGCGCAGCGCCCGGCCCAGGATCGGATCGCGCAGGCCCCAGACCAGCGCGACCGGTCCACCGTAGCCGCGAACCCAGCGCTCGCCGCGGCGCAGCGCGTCGACGCTGGGGTGCGCGAGATCGTCGGGCACCATGCGCGCGAGCGCGAGCGGGCCGTTGCGCTCTCGCATGCGCCGCAGCGGCCAGGTGTACGCGCGCGCGACGGTGCCGCGGATCGATCGCTTGTCGCCCTGCACCGACCACAACGTCCGCTGCGGGAAGCCAAGGCCCACGAAGGCGAGCTCGGAGATCCCGCGCATGCGCGCGAAGCGGTGAAACCATGTACCGCGCGGGCGCTCGGGCACCAGCACCGAGGTGTTCGCGAGCACCAGCCCGCGCACGCGATCGGGCAGCCGCGCGCCGACGCAGGCGCACAGCGGACCGCCCCAGTCCTGGCCCACCAGTAGCACGCGGCGTAGATCCAGGGCCTCGATCAGCTCGGCCAGCGCGTCGGCGTGGCCGTCGACGGTGTGGTCCTCCATCCGCGGCAGCCGCGACGACAGACCGAAGCCCAGCAGATCCGGCGCGACGCAGCGGTACTCGGGCAGCGCCGCGATGACCTTGCGCCACAGGAACGACCACGTGGGGTTGCCGTGCACGAGCACGACCGCGTCGGCCGTGCGCGGGCCGGCGTCGACGAAGTGCAGCTCGCGTCCCGCGTGGCGACCACGCACGAGCTCGTAGGCGCCGCGGGGTTGCGGCATGAGCTCGGCGAGCTTCGCCGGCAGAGGTGGCGCGGGGTGCAGCGGCATGACGGCGAAGCGAGGGAAGGGGCACCGGGACCGCGCGACGGTCCCGGTGCCGGCGATCTCACACCTTCTCGAAGAAGGTCTTGCCCGAGCTGGCCATGTCGCGCAGCAGCTGCGGCGGCTCGAAGCGCGCGCCGCAGACCTTGGCCAGCGCGTCGCAGTCGGCCACGAACTGCGCCAGGCCGCGGCGATCGATGTAGCTCAGCGGACCGCCGGTGTTGGGCGCGAAGCCCACGCCGAAGATCGCTCCCACCTCGGCGTCGCGCGGGTTCTTCACGATGCCCTCGGCGACGCAGCGCGCGGCCTCGAGCGCCTGCAGCGTCAGCAGCCGGCGCGCGATGACCTCCACGCCGGTGTTCTCCGGCGCGGGCTTGCCGACCGCGAGCTGCGCCAGGCCGGGCCACAGTGCGCGGCCGTCGCTGCCGTAGTCGTAGAAGCCCTTGCCCGCGGCCTTGCCCGCGCGGCCGTGGGTCTCGACCATGCGCTCGACCAGGGCGAACGCCGGCAGCTCGTTGGTCTTGCCGTAGGCGCGGCTCTGCTTGAAGCCCTTGACCCCGAGCGTGAGCGTGACCTCGTCGAACACCTGCAGCGGCGGCACGACCATGCCGGCCTTGCGCGCGGCCCACTCGATCAGCACCGGGTCGTGGCCCTCCGCGACCAGCTGCGCGCCCTCGAGGATGTACGCCGAGAACACCCGCGTGGTGTAGAACGCGTAGCCGTCGCCGACGACGATGGGCAGCTTCTTGATCGCGCGGGTGTAGGCCAGCGAGCGCGCCAGGGTCTCGCTCGAGGTCTGCGCGGTGGTGATGACCTCCACCAGCTGCATCTTCTCGACCGGCGAGAAGAAGTGCAGGCCGATGAAGTTCTGCGGCGCGGCCGAGACCTTGGCCAGATCGCCGATCGGGATCGCGCTGGTGTTGCTGGCCCACACGCCGCCCTTGGCCAGCTTGGGCTCGGCCTCCTTGGTCACCGCGTGCTTGAGCTCGAGGTTCTCGAACACCGCCTCGATGATCAGGTCGCAGCCGGTGAGATCATCGGCCGCCAGCGTGTAGCTGATGCGATCCAAGATGGCCTGCTGGCCCGCCGCGCCCAGGTGCTTGAGCTCGGCCGCCTGGGCCTTGCAGTGCTCGCGCGCCTTGCCCAGCTGCTCCTCCTTCACGTCCTTGAGCACGACGGTGTAGCCGGCCTG
This sequence comes from Nannocystaceae bacterium, assembly GCA_046351635.1. Classification (GTDB taxonomy): domain Bacteria; phylum Myxococcota_A; class Polyangia; order Nannocystales; family Nannocystaceae; genus Xiheibacterium. The sequence goes on from JAXLYC010000005.1 coordinate 138,955, forward strand.
CGCCGACACGAACGCCAGCCCCGCGCCCATCATGCCGGCGCCGAGGATGCCGACCTTGCGGATGTTGGCGTCCTCGACCTTGGGCAGGCCCTCGTGCTTCTCCGCCGCGGTGCGATGGAACCACAGCGTGCGGATCATGTCCTTGGCCTGGTCCGAGATCGCCAGCTGCGTGAAGTAGCGGCTCTCGACCTCGATGGCGCGGTCGAACACCAGCGGCAGGCCCTCCTGCACGCTCGAGATCGCCAGCTCCGGCCCGGGGAACACGCCCGCGGTCTTCTTGCGGAGCATCGCCGAGGCGGCCATGAAGATCTGCCGCGCCTCGGGTGAGCCCGGCTGCGGGCCCGGGATCGGCGCGTTGCGGTCCCACGGCTGCTTGAACGACTTGTTGGCGTGGATCCACGCCACCGCCTTGAGCTGCAGCTCCGCCGGAGTCGCGGCGAGCTCGTCGACCATGCCGATCTTCACGGCCTTGGGCGCGCGCACGACCTTGCCCTGGGCGATGTGCTCGAGCGCGGCCTGGATGCCGATGAGCCGCGGCAGGCGCTGGGTGCCGCCGGCACCGGGGATCACGCCGAGGTTGACCTCGGGCAGGCCGACCTGGACCTTGGCGTCGTCGAGCGCGATGCGGCGATGGCACGCGAGCGCGAGCTCGTAGCCGCCGCCGAGCGCACTGCCGGTCAGCGCCGCGACCACCGGGACGCCCAGGGTCTCGATCGCGCGGTACATGCCGTTGAGCTCTCGCAGTCGCGTCGCCATCGTCACCGCGCTGCGCTCCTTGTACAGGCGGTCGATGTCGGCGCCGACGCAGAAGTCCTTGTGGCCGGAGGCGATCACCAGGCCGCGCAGGCCGGTGCGCGCCTTCACCCACGCCAGTGCCTCTTGCATGGTCGCGCCGAAGTCGTCGTTGATCTTGTTGACCTTGCCCTCCATCGCGAGCGTGATCGTCGCCACGCCGGTGGCGTCGTCGAACGCGAGGGTGGCCATGCCGTTGCGGGTCTTCTCGGTGGTCATGGTCTGCGATTCCTTCCCGTGGTTCACACGCGCTCGATGATGGTGGCGATGCCCATGCCGCCGCCGATGCACAGCGTGACCAGGCCGGTGGCGAGATTCCTCTGCTCGAGGGTGTCGAGCACGGTGCCCAGCAGCATCGCGCCGGTCGCACCCAGGGGATGGCCGAGCGCGATGGCTCCGCCGTGGACGTTGACCTTGTCGTGCGGCACGCCGAGCTCGCGCATGAACGCCAGCGGCACCGCGGCGAAGGCCTCGTTGACCTCGAAGAGGTCGATGTCCTTCACCTCCATCTTGGCCTTCTTCAGCGCGCGGCGGCTGGCCGGCATGGGCCCCGCCAGCATGAGGATCGGGTCGGTGCCGCACAGCGCGACCGCGCGGATCTTCGCGCGCGGGCGCAGGCCCATGGACGCGCCCTTCTCCTTGCTGGCGACCAGCACCGCGGCCGCGCCGTCGACGATGCCGGAGCTGTTGCCCGCGTGGTGGATGTGGTCGATGCGCTCGACCTGGGGGTAGCGGTCCTTGGTCAGCGCATCGAGGCCGAACTGGCGCCCCATCATGAGGAACGACGCCTGCAGCTCGCCGAGCTTGTCGACGGTGGTGTCGGGCCGCGGGTACTCGTCCTTGTCGAGGATGACCAGGCCGTTCTGATCCTTGACCGGCACGACCGAGCGGGTGAACTTGCCGCTCTCGAGCGCGGCGCCGGCACGCTGCTGGCTGGTCACGGCGAACTCGTCGGCGTCCTTGCGGGTGATGCCGCGCAGGGTCGCGAGCAGATCGGCGCTGACGCCCTGCGGCACCGAGCCGACGTGCCACTGCGTGGTCGGGTCCCAGATCGCGCCGCCGTCGCTGCCCATCTTCACGCGCGACATGCTCTCCACGCCGCCGGCCACGACCATGTCGTGGTAGCCCGACGCGACCATGGCCGCGGCGGTGTTGACCGCCTGCAGGCCCGAGCCGCAGAAGCGGTTCTCGGTCACGCCCGCGGCGTCGACGTCGTAGCCGGCCTCGAGCGCGGCGAAGCGCGCGATGCATGCGCCCTGATCGCCGGTCTGGGTGACGCAGCCGATGACGACGTCCTCGACCTGGCTGGTGTCGAGGCTGTTGCGGTCGCGCAGCGCGGCGAGCGACTGCGCCAAGAGATCGATCGGCCGCACCGTGTACAGCGAGCCGGTCTCCTTGCCGCGCCCTCGCGGGGTGCGGACCGCATCGAACAGGTATGCTTCGGGCATCGGGACTCCTTGCGCGGGGAAACTAAGCATGCTTAGTATCTCGCCGCAACCGCGATCTCCGGTGGTCGCGGCCACCGCCCGATGTCAGACGACGCACGTCACGGCCACAGCCCCCGCCGCAGCGCTCGCAGTGGCGCAGCGCCGGGTTCCGACGTGCCCGGGGCTGCTGCGACGCAGCCGCGGACCGCACTGGCGCAGCGCCGCCTGCAGGCGGAGGCCTACCTCGATCTCACGCGGATCCACCGCGTGATCGAGCGGCGCACCGCCGAGCTGCTGTCGGAGCAGGGCCTGCGCGACGTCACGCCGGCGCAGGCCGGCGCGTTGATGGTGCTGTTCCAGGCCCGCGCGCCGCTGCGGGCGCGTGCGCTCGCGGCCGAGCTGGGCCTGTCCGAGGTCACCGTCGGGCGCTTCGTCCACGCGCTGCACGATGCCGGCTGGGTCCGCCGCGAGCCCGATCCCGACGACTCGCGCGCGATGCTGCTCGCGCCCACGCCGAAGGCCTACCGCGCGCTGCCGCGCTTCATCGCGGTGAGCAACACCCTGCTCGACGAGGCCTTCGCCGGCTTCTCGCCGCACGAGGTCTCGCGCGTGGCCCAGACCACCGAGCGATTGCGCCGCAACATCCTGGGCGAGGGCCGCTCGCCGCCGTGACCTGGCCGCGCGCCGGCGCGGTCGCGGCGGTGATCGGCCGCGGTCGCGGTCGGTCTAGCGCTGCACCATGACCGAAGCGAACGCGGCCGCGAGCGCGGCCCCCGATGTCGTCGTGCCGTTGCTCGGCACCCTGGTCCCGCCGTCGGGGCCCGAGCTCGTGCTCGTGCGCGTCGAGGCCGGCGAGTTCACCATGGGCTCGGACGCCGCCGCCGACGAGGAGCCGGTGCACCGTCACCCGATGCCGCGCGGCTACTGGATCGCGCGCGACCCGATCACGTGGGCGCAGTACCTCGCGTTCTGCGAGCGCGACCGGGCACCGCCGCCCGCCCGCGCCGCCGTGGGGCACGCCCGCCGATCACCCGGTGAACGCGGTGACGCTCGCGGACGCGCGCGCGTACGCGGCGTGGATCGGTGCTCGGTTGCCGCGCGAGCCGGAGTGGGAGAAGGCCGCGCGCGGCGACGACGGGCGCGCGTATCCCTGGGGTGATGCATCCCGACCGGCGCGCCAACGATCGCGGCGTGACGTGGACCCATCCCGTCTGGGAGAGTTGCACCTGGTGCTCGGCGCGGCCCGTTCGACGCCACCGCCGGCCAACGCCGTGGCGGCCTCGCCTCCGCGGCCGTTCGACGCGATGGACCAGCCTGATCCTGCAAGGCCTGCTGGGCGTCTGCGCGCGGCAAGCCCGGCGCCGCTGTGCTGATCGAGCAGCGCGGACGTGCTGCGCCAGCCTGCAAGGACGGCCGACTTCAACGCGCGCGCCTGCTGAAGACCGAGCAGTTCGGCGGCGAGTTCGGCTCTCCGGCCTGCGCGTCATCGCGTTCTACGACGACGGCGACGCGCGCGTCGCCGACGTGCACCACGGTGCGTGCGGGCGCGTGGTGCTGCCACTGCCCGAGCGTTGTGGGCCGCGCAGCGAGCCGCCGGGGACAGTGACGCCGCCGCTGCGATCGCCGCGGCCCACACCGCGCTGGCGCAGCTGCCCGAGCTCGCGTTGGCGCACCGGCTGATCGCGGAGGCGCTGGCGCAGCGGGGCCACCGCGCCCAGGCGGTCGCGGCGTGGCAGGCCTATCTCGCCGGCCCGACAACGGCTCGGCCCACGCGGCGGCCGCGGCCGCGCTGCACGTGCTCGGGCGCCCGTGCTGGCCGCCGACGCGCTCGCGGTGGTGCTCGCCGAGGAGCCCGGCGACGGCAAGGCCCGCTTCAACCGTCTGGTCGCGCTGTGGACCGCCAGGGCGCAACCGCAAGGGCCGCCGCGAGCGCGAGCGCGATGCTGGCGGCGGGTGACAACCCGGTGGTGCGGCTGCTGCGGGCGCTGTCGCGCTTCGAGCTCGACGGCGGCGCAACGGCGGCGCTCGACGACATCTCGGACCCTACGTCGCTGCGAACCCCGACGACGCCGCCGCGCGCAACATCCTGGGTGACGTGCTCGCGGCGCTGGAGCGCGACGACGAAGGCCCGCACGGCGTGGACCGAGGCCATCGCGTTGATCGACGCCGGGCTGCTCGCGTCGCCCGACGACTCCGCGCGCCCGCCGGGCCTACGCCTGCTCGCGCTGTCGCGCGAGCGCGAACCTGCGCCACGCCGAGCGCGCGACCGCGTCGGCGCAGGCCGATGCTGGCGCGGCGCGGCCTCGGGCGCGCGAGGCTGGCGAGCGGCGATCACCGCGGCGCGCTCGCGGCCCTCGATCGCGCGCAGGCGCGATGGGCCGAGCGCATCGACGTCGCGTTCGATCGCGCGCGCGCTGGCCCTGCGATCGGCGCGGCCGCGGCCCGCTCGACGCTGCTGCGGGTCTGCGCCGCATCGGCGCGGTTGCAGCAGCTCGCGGCCGCCGATCCGTGGCTGCAGCCGCTGCTGTGACCAGCGGCCGCGTGCGGCCGCCGGCGCAGTTGCGGTAAAAGTGAGGCCGATGTCCCGCCCCACCGCCGCCGTCGTCGCCTCGGCAGCTCGCCCTCGCGCTCTCGCTCGGCTGCTCGCCGCGCAAGCCCTGGTCGCCTCCCGACAGGCGGCGGCGGCCCCCGGCGACGGCCCCGGCGCGGGTGCGGGTGGCGGCGGCGCCGACGTGACCCCGCTGGCGCCGGTCAGCCGCATCGCCGAGCTGTTGCCGCCGCGCACCGTGATGATGATGGAGGTCGCGTCACCCAGCGCATCGCCGAGATCATCGGCAGACCTGATGATCGCTCGTTCCCGCAGCACTACCTGCGGCTCGCCGACGAGCTGATCGAGAACCTCGGCACCGGCCTGCTCGACGGCGAGATCGAGATCGGCGTGGTTGAGCAGCCATGGGCATGGCGCGTGGTCTCGCTCGAGCCGCCGACATGCGGCGGATTCTTCGTGCGGCTGTCCGACTGCCTTCCGTCCAGTTTGACCTTCACCGCTGAGCGCCTTCATCCGCGTCGAAGTGGGCGACGTCGTGGCCGTCGCCGATGGCCGGCGGCAGGTCTGCCGGATCAAGGACGAGCGCGGCGCGTTCGTCCTGGGCCCCGTTCGCCGCGTTCATCGGCGATGCAGGACCGCGATGCCAAGGAGACATCGCGCTCGACGTCGCCACGGCCGATGCCGCGTGCTGATGGCGGCGATCACGCGGTTTCGCAGGCCACGGTGCATGAACGGCCGACGACCTACCTCGACACCCAGCCTGACGATCTGGCAGCAGGTCGGCAGCGAGCGCGAGACGCCGGCCGAGATGGGCAACTGGGCCGCGACGAACTCGCCGGCCGGCGGCGGCGAGCCGCCAGCGCATCGCCCGAGCTCGGGCAGGCCAAGCAGGTCGACGAGGACAACGCGCGCTGGGCACGGCGCCGCGCCGCGGAGAAGACCCTGCGCGAGCGCATGCTGACCGGTGTGGGCAAGGCCGCGTGGTCGGTCTCGGCCAAGCCCACCGGCCTGGTCGCCGAGGCCGCATCGAGTACGCAGGGCTGTTCGCGCTGCTGTTCCGCAACCGCGCCGGCGAGTCGGCGCTGCCCAAGGCGCTGTCGGGGCGGCCGATGTGGCTGATGAACGGCACCGTCGACGTCGCGCAGGCGCTCGACTTCGCCGACCTGTGGTTGCAGACGAGGCGCAGGCACGGCCGAGGTCTCGTGGAGCTGGTGAAGGCCGACGGCATCGACCTCGCCGCCAGTACGGCCGCTGCTGTCGGGCAGCTACAGCTTCGCGGTCACGCTCGACGGCAAGTTCGATCCGCGGCCCGATCACGAGGCCGACGCGATCGGGCTCGCGCTCGACATCGAGCTGGCCGACGCGAGCAAGGCCGACGCGCTGATCGAACGCGTCGGCAAGATGGTCGTCAGCGAGAACGCCAAGCGCAAGGGCAGCAAGCCCGAGGTCACGATGCGCAAGGGCAAGGACGGATGGTCGCTGACCGTGCCCAAGCTGCGGCCGCTGCACGTGGGCGTGTTCGGTCACCACCTGGTGATCGCGACCGACGCGGGCCTGGGCAAGCGGCTGCAGTCCGGGGCCGCCGGTGACGCCAAGGGCAAGGGAGTGTCGGCGGCGCTCGCGGCCGCGTCGATCGTCGGCTCGGCGTTCGGCGGTTTGCTGGACTTCGAGCTCGTCGGATGACCATGTTCGGGCGCTCGGTCAGCATGGGCCCGGTCGAGGTCGAGAGCCCCGAGGACGCCAAGGTGCCCAAGTCGAAGGCGTTCAAGGCGCGGCTCGCCGAGGCCGAGCGCGCGCGCAAGCGCGTCGACGAGCTGCAGGCCGAGCGCTTCCACCAGGAGATGGAGGCCATGGCCAAGATCGACGCTCCCCTGGGGCAGCCTCGCCGGCTCGGTGGTCGAGGAGGGCGACGCGATGGTCGTGCGCGGTGGTCTGTTCGTGCGCGGCAAGAACGGCGTGGCCGGGGCCCTGCTCGACTCGCTCACCGCGCTCGCCGCGGTCAACGAGGGCAACCGCGACGACGCCAAGCTCTCGGCTGCGTTCGGCTGAGCGTCCGCTGCAGACCAACGCGCGACCGAGCAGCGCCGGCGCGACGTCGAGGCGTGGCACAAGAAGCACGGCGGTCACGCGTCGGGCTCCGGCGCCGTGGTCCCGGTGCCGCCGCAGTGACGCGTACGCGGCCCAGTGCGGCGCGGCGTGCATCGGCGTAGCATCGGGCCATGAGCGATCCGGTCTGGTTCCGTCACCGCTGCCGTGGCGCGTACCTTGGTCGCGCTGGTGCTGGTCGGCGTGGCGTGGTTGCCGCTGGAGCACGACGGCGACGTCTCGCTGGTGCGGGTGCTGCTCGAGGCCTGGCGCGAGGACTGGCTGCAGGGCCTGCTGGTCACGCTGGTCGTGGGCGCGCCGCACCTGTTCGGGCTCGCGGTGCTCTACGGCAGCCGGCGGCCGGGCGCCTGGGCCAGCGCGGCGGTGCGGGCGTGGAACTCGTGGCTGATGTTCGAGGCGCGGTCTTGCTCGCGCTGGTGGTCGTGCGCAGCACCAGCGGCCGCGATGCCCCGCGCGCGCCGTGGCTGCTGGTCGGCTTCGTCGCCGTGCTCGCGAGTCTGTACATCCACCGCATCGCCAGCGGGCACGTGCCGCCGCATCGCCGCGACCTGGGCTTCTTCGCGCGCGGGTGCCCTGGCGATCTTCGGCGTGTTCGCCTGGGGCGACTTGCAGTTCCACGGCGGTGCGGGCCCCGGGCTGTGGTACCACGCGACCAGCGCCGCCGCGTTCGCGCTGGCGGCCGTGGTGCCGCGCGATCGCTGAGCGCAGGCGCGAAGGTCAGCTCAGCGCGGCGTCACGGACGGGCTGCCCGGCGCTTCGGCGCGGCACGGCGCGCCACCGCGCTGCCGCCAGCCGTCGGCGTCGCTGCGCACGCCGGTACGGAAGTCGTCCACGTGCAGCGGCAGCGTCCTGGCCGACCGGTCGCGCCGACGTCCTGCGTGCCACGACGGCGCGGTGGTGTCGCGCCACACGACCTCGTAGCCGGCGACGTCGGCCTCGGGGGCGGCGGCCCAGCCCAGCGTGGTGTCGTGGCCCAGCGCATGCACCTCGATGCGCGCGCGCCCGGGCTCGCTCGGGGCGTTGGCCAGGTGCAGCAACGCGGCCGCGGCCGTGCGCGTGACGTCGGCGAGGTAGTGCGGATCGACCCGCGCGGCGACGTCGCCGAACTCGCGCTCGCCCTCGCGGCGCACGTCCTGGTGCTGGCGATCGTAGTCCTCGCCCGGCTCGGTGAAGCGGATCGCCGCGTAGCCCTGCTCGGCGAAGGCGGTGTGGTCGCCGCCACGCAGGAAGCGGTCGGGGCGGAACACCAGCCGCGGTTGCACGGCGAGCGCATGCCAGCGCGCGGTCGTGGCGACGTGGCGCGCGAGCTGTCGTGAGCGCGCGTCGTGTTCTCCGCCGTGGGCGCGGATCGCCGCGAGCTCGGCCGCGTCGGCGCCCAGCGGCAGGCCCTCGGAGAACACGCGGATCACGTCGCGCTGCGGCACGCCGCCTGAGCACCGTGGGATCGCCGACGATGTCGAAGCTGAGCACGCCGCGGATGCCAGCCCGCGCTCGCGGGCGGCGCGAGGCGTGGGCGCGGGCGCCGACCAATCCCTGCTCCTCGCCTGCAGTCGCGAGAAACACCACGGTCGCATCGGTGTGCCGCGGCGCGAGCACCCGCGCCAGCTCGAGCAGCAGCGCGACGCCGGAGCCGTCGTCGTTGGCCCCGGGCGCGTCGCCGCGCGCGTCCATCGGGTCGCTCGCGCGGGTCGTGATCGCGACCACGTACCAGATCGCCTCGGGCGTGCGCATCCCCGGCAGCGTCGCGACCGTTGACGACCTCGACCGGGCGATCGACCAGTTGCCGTCGGGCGCGACCGCGTGGGCATCGAGCGCGATCTGCAGCGAGGATGCGCCCGGCCGCGGCACCGCGGCGACCTGCAACGGCCCTCGATCAGCGTCGCGCCTTCGATACCGCGCACCGCCGAGGCGCGGTCGGACAGGGTGTGGCGCGTGCCGAAGCCGGCGAGACGATCGACGCTCGCGCGGAGCTGCGCCGGATCGACCATGTCGAGCACGCGTGCGACGCCTGGGAGCGCGGCCACGGCGGGCACGTCGCCGGCCAGGCGCGCTCGCGGCCGGCGCGGCCGTGACCGTCACCGTCGGCGGCCAGGTGTTCGACTGCGGCAGCTCGAGCGGATGGCGACAAGCCAGCCCCAGCGAGATCGCGACCAGCCCCGAGCCGCGCCGCGCGCCGACCTGGCCTTGAGCGCAGGCGCCAGCAACCCGCGGCGGCGGTCTGTGGCGGTGCACGAGCAAGTGCCGCAGAACGCGAAGCGTCCTTGCGCACCCTGCTAGTCTGGCGGCGCCGACCATGCGAGACCACGCACGCGCGGGCGTTCGTCGCCGGTGCGACCGGCTACACCGGCCGCGCGACCGTGGCGGCGCTGCGCGAGCGCGGCATCGAGACGGTCGCGCACGTGCGACCCGACTCGCCGCGGCTGCCGGAGTTCCGCGCGCAGTTCGAGGCGCTGGGCGCCGATGTCGACGTCACGCCGTGGGAGCCCGAGGCGATGGCCGCGAGCTACTCGCCGGTGGCAGCCAGGCCTGGTGTTCGCGCTCTTGGGCACCACGCGCAAGCGGGCGCGCGGCGAGGGCATGGCCGCGACCCAGGCCTATGCGCGTGTCGACTACGGCCTGACGCGCTGGCTCGTCGACGCCGCGGCCGCGTGCGGCAGTCGACCGCGGTTCGTCTACCTGTCGGCCATCGGCGTGCGGCCCGACGCCCGCAATCCTACTTCGCCGCGCGCGCGCCGCGCCAGGCGGCCGCTGCGCAACGGCGGTGCCCTGGACCTGTCCATCGCGCGGCCGGCGTTCCATCTGCCGGCGCCGATCGACGAGAGCCTCGCGCCGGCCGAGCGCGCAGCGGCGGCCGCGGTCATCGAGCAGCGCCGCGCTCGCGGTCGTGGGCCTGCTCGGCGGCGGCCATGGTGCTGATCGCTGCCGCTCTGCCGATGGATACCGTCGTGTTGCTGGCGCGGGAACCTGGTCCGCGTCGCGCTCGATCCCGCGGTTCGTCGATCGCGTGGTGCTGCCGGAGGCCCTGCGATGAGCCAGCCGCTACAGCGCTTCGCCAAGCTCGTGCCGCCGAGGCCTGCGCCTGGGCGACTTCGCCGCGCTGGCGGTGCGCCGCGGCGCTGGTGTCGCTGACGCGAGCGCAACCCGCCTGCCCGGGCGCGCGCTTGCGGTGCTCGCGGGTGTGCTGCTGTGGATCCCGGCCGAGTACCTGCACCGTCGCCGTGCTGCACCTGCCGCGGCTTCGCCGTGGCCGTGGGCGTGGCGCAGAAACGGGCCCACGCCAAGCACCACCGCGTGCCCGACGATCCCGCTACCTGTTCATCCTGGTGGCTGTCGCCGGTGCCACCGGCGGTGCGATCGTCGCGGCGGTGCTGGGTTGGTCGCTGTGGCTGCCGGCCGCGTGCGGTCACGCTGGCGCTGGTGCACTACGAGCTGACCCACTTCAGCGCGCGTGCCCTACCACCCGCGCGCGCCAGGCCAGCGCCATGAAGCGGCGCACGCGCACCCTTCAAGAACGAGGCGCTACTGGTTCGGCGTGACCACGCCGCTGTGCGGTATCCTGCTGCTGCGCAATGGCCCTCGCCCGGCGCGGTGCCGCGCTCGCGCACGGCCCGCGACCTCGCCGGCGAGCGCGACGGCGGCGATCAGTCGGGCTGATCGACCAGGCGCGCACCGGCACGTCGTGGATCTGCACGTGCGGCGGCGCGAGCAGCAGCTGCCGCACCAGCGCGGCGACGTCGGCGGGTTCGAGCACGGTGAAGCGGCCGTAGGTGCGCGCGCCCGCGTCGGGGTCGCGCTCGAACACCTCGGCGAACTCGGTGCGGACGTAGCCGGGGCTGACCGCGCCGACGCGGATGCGGCTGCCGGCCTCGCGCAGCTCCTGGCGCAGGGACTCGAGCAGCGCACGCACGGCAGGCGCTGGTCGCGCCGGCGTACGCTGCCGCGCGGGATCGGTGCGCGGCCATGGACGAGACGTGGACCACGTGCCCGTCGTCGCCGCGGCGGCGCATGTCGGCGACCGGCCTCGCGGGTGCAGACCGCGAGCGCGAGCACGTTGAGCTCGAGCATCTCGCGGAATCTGCGGTCGCGCCGCGCTGCACGGCGGCGCGCGTTGCGGCCCAGGCCCGCGTTGTTGACCAGGATGTCGACGCCACCGCGGCGATCGCGAACGGTCGCCGAACGCGCGCGCGATCGCGACCTCGTCGCGCCCAGGTCGCAGGCCGGCGCCGAAGCGGCGCAAGCTCGCGCCAGCAGCGCCCGCGAGCTGGTCGCACAGCGCCGCCAGCCAGGGCCATCGACTCGCGCAGGCACGACCACGCGGGCGTGCTCGCGCGCGAGCAGCGCGATGGCCTCGCCGGTGCCGCTGCTGGCGCAGGCCACCGACCTTGTCGCGCAGCAGAGAGGTCGAGCTCGGATCCGTCATGGTGGCGGCGCGGGCGGACGCGGCGCGTCCCGCAGCGCCAGCATCGCGGCGCAGCGCCCGCGCTGTTGCTGCGATCGCGGCTGCGTCGGCGTCGCCAGCACCCGGCCTCGTAACGCCGGGCGAACTCCACCAGCGCGGCCGCCGCGCCGGCTCGCTGCGGGCGACGCGGCCGCAGAAACGTGGCACGGATTCCGCTGCGCCCGCGAGGTAGCCCGCGGCGCGCGAGCCAGGCCTGCATGCGCCGCAGCGCAGTCTCGAGCCGCGGCGGCGCGCGCCGGGCGCGACGCCAGCGCGCGACGATCGCCAGCAGGCCCAGCGCCGCCGAGCGCGAACAGCAGCGGTCGCCAGCGCGCGAGCGCAGGTGGTGGCCCCCGGTCGCGCAGGCCCAGGTTCTCGAACAGCGTCGGCTGCTTGCCGAGAGTCGTAGTCGATGATCCACTCGAGATAGGCGTTGCGCACGGCGTCGACGAGTTCGGCCGCGGCGGGCCACCAGCCGGCCTCGTCACCGGCCACGCGGCCACCGGGCGGGGTCGGATCGAACGTGACCCAACCGAGCGCCCCGAAGTCGACCTCGACCCACGAGTGCGCGTCGGCCTGGCGCACGGCGTAGTACTCGCCGACCTGGTTCCAGTGCGCACCGTAGTAGCCGTTGACGATGCGCGCAGGCACGTCGAGCTCGCGCAGCAGCAGCACCATCGCGGTGGCGAAGTACTCGCAGTGCCCGGCCTGGGTGTCGAACAGGAAGCCCTCGATCGGGTCGGCGCCCGCGAGCACGCGCTCGGACGGGCGGTTGTCGAGCGTGTAGCGGAAGCCGCCCAGGTGGGCCATGACGGCCTCGACCTGATCGAGCCGCGTGCGCTGGCCTTCGCCCAGGCGCCGCGCGAGCTCGGCGACCGCGGGGGTCAAGCCCGGGGCGCGCGCGAGGTAGGGCGCGAGCTCGGGCGTCGCCGTCGGCCGACCCAGGGCCTGCAGCTCCGCGCGCGTGGGCGTGCCGATGCGCGAGACGAACTGGTAGCGGATCGGTCCCGGGGCCTTCTCGGCGCGCAGCTCGTCGCTCTTGCCGCCGCGCACCGTGTAGCGCTGCTCGAGCAGGCCCCGCGGCGACAGCCGCACGCCCGCGGGCTCGCTCGCGGCGAACAGCACGTCCACGCCGATGTCCTCGAGCGTCACGGTGGCGAACAACATCTCGGTCGAGGCTGCGAAGCCCGGCAGCGGCACCAGCTCGGGCAGCGCGCGTCGGCTCGCGCGCAGCGGCGGCGTCGCGCCGGGGCGCCGCAGCAGCTGCACGAAGCCGCCGGGCACCAAGGTGGCCTCGACGTCGGCGCGGTGCCACCAGCGCCCGCCGCCGTAGGCGTCGAAGCTGCTGCCGCGCAAATGCCAGGTCGGCCGCGGACCCCAGGCGTCGCCGCCGTCGGGCTCGATGCGCATGACCACGGTGTTGTCGGTCTTGATGCGGCCGAAGTCGCCCAGATCCACGGTGCTGGAGAAGCCGCTGGTGTTGTCGCGCGCGAGCCCGCCGCGCAGGAAGAAGCCCACGCCCCAGCGCGGGAACGCCACGAACGTCACGACCGCGCCGATCGCCGCGATGAGACCGACCTGTGCCGCGGCGCGCCACAGGAACGCGCGCGAGCGCATGCCCTCGCGCGCGACGCTGGCGGCGGTGCGGGCCCCGAGTCGCTCGCCCTCGGCCGCGAGGTGGTTGAGCAGCAACGTCATGACCGCGACCCCGAGGTAGGCCGTGAACAGCAGCGGATAGTTGATGCCGGCGTTGATGACCGCACCGGTGACGATGAGCAGCGATCCCAGCAGCAGCAGCTGCATGTGCTCGCGCGCGCGCTGGCGGTTGAACAGCCGCTGCACCACCAACAGCAGCAGGAAGTCGATGCCGGCGTCGAGGACTTCGCCCGAGGCCACCGCGCGCACCAAGGTGGCGACGAGCGCCGCGGCGATGCCCACGGTCCACAGTCGCTCGGCCGCGCGCGAGGGCGCCGGCGGCAGCGGTCGCAGGAACGCGAGCGCCGCCAGGGCCGCGGCGCCGCCGAGCGACCAGTTGGAGATGCCGCCCGCGATCGCCACGGTCGCGGTCGCGATCGCGATCTGCAGCAGGCTCAAGCGGTCGCGCAGGCGGTGCAGCGCACCGTGGCCGGCGACGGCCGCGTGCAGCGACGCGTCCGCGCTCACGCGGCGTCCCCCACCAGCGCGAGACACTCGAGCAGTCGGCGGCGCTGCTCCTCGCCGCTACCCGAGGGCACCACCAGCGCGCCGTCGTAGCGCAGGCCCACGGCCACGCCGGCGTGGGCCAGGCGCGCCAGCGCGATCGAGGCGCAGCGCTCGACCTCGGCCTCGAACCCGGGATCGCCGGTGCGGCCGCGACCGAGCTCGAGCACCAGCTCCACGTCGCCATCGGCCTCCTCCTCGCGCACGACCGGGCGGCCCAACCGCGCGACCGCGGGCCAGTGGATGCGGCGCACGTCGTCACCGTCGCGATACTCTCGCAGCGCGAAGAACTCGCCCGCGCGTGCGCTGCGACGCGCCGACTCGCCCAGCTCGGTGCGCACGTGCGCGCCGGCGACGGGCGGCACCGGGTGCACGGCGGGGTAGACCACGATCGCACCGGCGGGTGCGAGCTCGCGGCGCTTGACGAACAGACCGAACGGGAACCGCGTCGCGACCACCGCGCGGGGCAGCGCATGGCGGCCGCGTCGCGCGAACGTCACGGTCGAGGGCGATTCGATCGTGGCGCCGGCGGGGATCCGCACCGCGAACACCGGCGCGCAGGCGCCCGCGTCCTCGTCGCGGTCGTCGTCCTCGACGCTGACCGAGAGCACGTCGACGCGCGGGTCGGTGTTGCTCAGCTCCACCCGCAGCGCCGCGGGCTGGCGCGCATGGACCTCGCCGACCGGCACGCGCCGCGCGAGCGTGCGCCGCACCATCGCCTCGCTGAGCACGCCGCTGCCGACGATGAGCGCCATCTGGGCGCCGAAGACCGCGTGCAGCAGGTTGGCGCCGGAGTTGATGGCGGCGAAGCCGACCGCGAGCGTCAGCAGGATGAACAGCCAGCCCGCGCGCGTGATCTCGAGGCTGCGGCCGCGGGCCGTCAGCGCGCGGCGTAGCAGCGAGGGCTTGCGTCGGTTCGCCGCCACGCCGACCTCAGCGCGGCACCGCCGTGGTCGCGACGATCTCGCGCACGTGCTCCGCCGCGACCGCGCCGCCGTCGTCGCCCGAGCCGTTCGCGATGATGCGGTGCGCCAGCGCGGCGACGGCGAGCTCTTGCAGATCGTCGATCGAGATCTGCGCGCGGCCCTCGATCCAAGCCCGGGCCTTGGCCGCGCGCACCCACGCGAGCGCGCCGCGGGTGCTCACGCCCCAGCGGATGCCGGCGTGGCCGCGGGTGGCCTGGACCACGCGCTGGGCGTAGCCCGCGAGGTCGGCGTGGACGAAGACCTCGTCGGCGGCGTGCTGCGCCGCGAGCACCGCTTCCAGCGTGCCGCTGGCCGCGACCGCGCGCTCGGGCGGGCGACCGGCGGCGCGCAGCAGCTCGCTCTCGACGTCGGCCGCGGCGTAGCCCATGGCCAACCGCAGCATGAAGCGGTCGCGTTGCGACTCCGGCAGCGGGTAGGTGCCGTGGTGTTCGGTCGGGTTCTGCGTCGCGACGACCATGAACGGCGAGGGCAGGGCGTGGGAGGTGCCGTCGACGGTGATGGTCTGCTCGCCCATGGCCTCGAGCAGGGCGCTCTGTGTCCGCGGCGGCGCGCGGTTGATCTCGTCGGCGAGCACGAAGTTGGCGAACAGCGGGCCGGGCCGAAACTCGCTGCGCTCGAAGCCGGGGCGCAGCACGGTCACGCCGACCAGGTCCGCGGGCAGCAGATCGCTGGTGAACTGGATGCGCCGGAACTCACCGCCGACCGCCTGGGCCAAGGTGCGCGCGAGCGTGCTCTTGCCGACGCCGGGGATGTCCTCGATGAGCACGTGGCCGCGACCGACCAGGGCCACCAGGGCGAGCTCGACGATCTCGTCCTTGCCGCGGATGACCTCCGCGACGGCGGCGCGGACCTGTGCGATGGTCGCGTGGGCCGCGGTGGCGGTGGGCGCCGGCCGTGGCGCGGGCAGGACCGAGGACATCCGAGCCGAAGTCTATGCCGGCCGCGGCGACGCTGCAAAGCCGGACCGAAGCGCACGCGCGTGGCCGTCGCACTGTCGCGGCGTTCAGCGCTTGCGTGCCAACATGACACCGTCGCGGACCGACAGCAGCACGTGGTCGACGCGCGGGTCGGCGTGCACGCGCGCGTTGAAGCGCACAATCGCGCGATCGTCGTCGTCCTGCGGTGCGAGCACGCGACCGCTCCACAGCGTGTTGTCGGCTACGATGAGACCGCCGCGCGGCAACAGCTCCCACACCGCGTCGTAGTACGCGGGGTAGTTGGTCTTGTCCGCGTCGATGAACACCAGATCGAAGCGGCGAGCGGCGGCTGCCAGTGCCGCGATGGTCTCGAGCGCAGGGCCCAACCGCAGCTCGATCTTGTGGCCGTGGGGGCTGCGCGCGAAGAAGTCCCGTGCGACCGCGGTCGCGACCGGATCGATGTCGCACGTCACCAACGTACCGTCGTCGGGCAGGGCCTCGGCCATCGACAGCGCCGAGTAGCCGCTGAAGGTGCCGATCTCGAGCACGGCGCGTGCGCCGGTCAGCGCGACCAACATCCGCAGCAGCGCGCCCTCGACCGGACCGACCTGCATCTGCGGCGCGGTGAGCTCGGCGTAGGTGCGCTCGCGCAACGCCGCGAACAGCGGCGATTCGGCCGTGCTGTGGTCGGCGACGTAGCGCTCGATGTCCGGCGGTACCAGCGTCAACATCGCCGGCAGCGTAACAGCGCCGCCGGGCCCGCGCCATCGCCCGCGCGGCGGGGCTCAGTCGCCGCGCGTGGTCTTGTGCGGTCCGGTGCGCCGCAGCTCGAGCGCGCGCAGCTCGATGCGGAAGACCATGCCGCGGCTGCTCTCGCGGATCGCGAGCGCGCCGCCTTGCAGCTCGACGATCGAGCCCGCGATCGGCAGCGACAGCCCCAGGCCACGGTGGCCGGGGATGCGGTGGAACCCGCGCCGCGCCGCGCTCAGCTGCGCCGCGCTCGCGGGCGCCACCGGCGTGCGGATCTCCACCGCGATCACCCGCCGTCGGCCCGACGAGGACATCTGCACCTTGACGCCGATGCGGCCCCGTGACACGCGCGTGGCCGCGAACGCCAGCACGTTCTCCAGCGCCTGGACCGTGCGGTAGGGGTCGACGAACGCCGGCGGCAGGGTCGGCGCGACGTCGACGTCGTACTCGATCGCCGGCGCAGTGCGGCGCCCGGCGTTGGCCACCGCGCGCGCGACCAAGGTCGCCGGCGGCGTGGGCTCGGCGTGGAGCTCGAGCCGGCCGGCGTCGATCTTGGCGGCGTCGAGGATGTCGTCGATCTCCTGCAGCAGCTCGCGGCCGCTGTTGTAGATCGTCTCGACCATCTCGCGCTGCTCGCCCGCGAGCGGGCCGTCGATACCCGACAGCAGCAGCTCGGAGAAGCCCAGGATCGAGTTGAGCGGCGAGCGCAGGTCGTGGCTCATGTTGGCGAGGAACTGGCTCTTGAGCCGGTCGGCCTCCTTCGACTTCTCGATCGCGACGTACTTCTCGACGTTGGACTCGGTGATGCGCGACAGCAGCTGCTCGACCGACGACACCAGCCGCTGCATCTCCGCGGTCGCGAGCGCGTGGCCGGGCAGCTGCGACGGCACGCGGCCCTGCGCGACGGCGGCCAGCTGCCGTTGCGCGCGTCGGGCGTCGCGGCGCAGGTCATGGGCCAGCGGCACCGCGCCGAGCACCAGCGCGATCGCGGCCAGTGCTGCCGCCAGCGTCATCGGCACGATCATGCCGCTGCTCGGCACCGTGAACGCCAGCGCGAGCGTGTGCTCGCCGACGTGCAACACGTAGACGTCGGGCCGGCCGTCGTCGTCACCGTCGTAGGCGCCGTCGTGTTCGCCCACGTGGGTCGGCGTGCGACCGAGCCGCCGCGTGCCGTCGTCGAGCGCGAGGCCGGGGACCTGCGCGAGCATGCGTCCGACCGCACGACTGTCGCCGCCGACCAGCCGCGCCGCGGCGTCGTCGAGGGTCGCGCGCGCGTGCTCGACCGCGCGCTCGCGCGCGACGGTCTCGCCCACCAGCATCGCTGCGCCGGCGAGCCCGAGCACCGCGCCCAGACCGGCCGGCAGGACCAGCGCGAGCAGCCGCACCCGCAGATCGAGCGGCGGTCGCACCGGCGGCACCACCGGCATCGTCAGCACCTCGGGTCGCAGCACCGCGCGCAGGGAGCTGGCCAGCAGCGCAGCGATGGCCGCGAGCCCGCCCCACCACGCCAGCAGCAGCGCGACCTCGGCGATGCGCGTCAGCGGGCGCTCGGCCGCGAGCAGCAGCAGGTCGACCGCGAACGCGATCGCGGACCAGCCGAAGCACCGCAACGCCGCGCCGTAGGGCGCGCGCGCGAGCCGGGCGTGTGCCGCGACCACGGCGTCGTCGCCGGCGAGCACGCGCCGGGCGTTGCGATCGCGCCACCACAGCACCAGCGCCACCGGCCACAGCAACCACGACACCGCGACGAAGCTCCACGGCAGAGGCGGCGCGCTGAAGCGGCCGCGTCGCTCCCAGCGCGCCGCTGGCAGGTCGAAGACCGTGCGCAGTGCGATCGCGGCCATGGCGATGAATTGCGGCACCGCCAGCCGCGCCAGCGTCTGCGTCGAGGGCACGCGGCCGCCGCCCTCGATCACGATCCACAGCAGCGCCAGCGCGGCCGCGGCGAGCGAGGCCAACGCCAGCCGACCGACGACCGCGAGCTCCACGCGCAGGCGCCCGCTGCTGCCCAGCTGCCGCGACTGTTGCGGCGCCGCGGCCACCGCGACCCCGGTCGAGGTCGTGTTCAGCTCGATCTCGCTGCCCGAGTCGGGGCGCGGCGGGGGTCGACTCGCTCACGCGCCCTCCTTGGCCTCGCCGCGGGCGCGCGCGCGCACGACGGCGCGCGCGGCCTCCTCGGCGATGTCGATCGCGGTCGGACGCCGCGGCGGATCGATGGGCAACACCAGCGTGAAGGTCGAGCCTCGACCCAGCCGCGAGCTGACCGACAGCGTGCCGCCGTGGGCCAGCGCGATGCTGCGCGCGATCGCCAGACCCAGACCGGTGCCCTTCTTGCGCCGCGAGATGGTGCCGGCCTGCTGGTACTCCTCGAAGATGAGCGGCAGGTCCTCGGGCGCGATGCCCAGGCCGGTGTCGGCGACCGCGATCTCGATGCGGTCGCTGCCCAGGGGCTCGGCCTTGACCACGATGCTGCCGTGCTCGGTGAACTTGATCGCGTTGCTCAGCAGGTTGGTCAGGATCTGACCGATGCGGCGGCGGTCGCACACCACGTCGGGCAGCTCGGCGAGCTCGGCCCGCAGTGCGACCTCGCGTTCGCGCACCAGCGGTCGGTGGATGCGGACGATCTCGTCGACCAGGGCGCTGACGTCCGTGGCGGCGAACGAAAGCCGCAGATCACCCGACTCGATCATCGACAGATCGAGGATGTCGTTGACCAGCTCGAGCAGCTGCCGCCCGCCGGCCTGGATCAGCCGCACGTCGTCGGCCTGGGCCTCGGTCAGCGGCGTGGGGATGCCGGCGAGCAGCAGCTGCGCGTAGCCGCCCACGGTATGCAGCGGCGTGCGCAGCTCGTGGCTGACCGCCGAGAGGAACTCGGCCTTGGCCGCGTCGGCCGCCTGGGTGCGCTCGAGCGCGTCCTGGTAGACGCGCTGCTCCTGGTCGAGCCGCGCGCGCAGGCGTTCGAGCTCGGCCAGCAGCTGCGCGAGCTCGTCGGCCTCGGTCGTGATGATGGCGTTGGCGCTGACCGGCTGCGAGCCGTGGCCGAGGTCCTCGAGCCGGCGCGCGACCGCGTCGACGTCACGCGTCAGCGAGGCCGCGGCGGCACAGCTGGCCACGACCGCGAGCGTCAGCAAGAGCGCGCCACCGGCGATGGCCCAGCCCGCGAGCGACTGCAGCGTGTCGGGCCAGCGCGTCGCGGTCGCACCCGCGAAGCCGACCAGCGCGACCGTGGCCGCGGCCAGGGCCGCGGTCGCAGCGTGGGACCACGACAGCCGCGGCGGCAACAGGCCGGCGTCGCCTTCGAGCGCGCCGCGCTGCGTGAGCGCCTGCAGCCCGCGCGCCGCGACCACCGCGGCCAGGCACGCGCCACCGAGCCCACTCGCGAGCACCGGCGCCATCGCGCGGCCGCCGAGGGTGTCGTCGCCGCTCCACCACATCGCGAGCAGCATCGTCGGCGGCGGCGTGAGCACCAGCAGCAGCGGCAGCTCGCGCCCGAGCCGCGCGGCGCGGTGGCTCCGGGCGCGCAGCCACAGCAGGCACAGCAACGCGACGCCGGTGCAGACCACGCCGAGGTCGAGCGCGTCGCGACCCAGCGCGCCAGCGCGCTCGATGCCGCCCTGGGCTGCGAGCAGCACCCGCGCGGTCACGAAGTGGGTCGCGGCGGCGGCCAGCACGATGCCGAGCGCGCCGGCCGAGTCGCCGGGCTGGGCCTGCGTCGGCTCGGTGCTCATCCGCGCATCCAGGGTACTGCATGCCGCGCACGCGCGTCAGCGCGGCGGCCCAGCGGGCGCGGGCGCGGTCACGCTGCCGTCGCCGCGTGTGCGGCGACGGCTCGGCTCGCGCCGGGGTTCGCTCAGCCCTTGCGCGCGCGCACCAGCTCGACCAGCCGCGGCAGCGTGTCTTCCCACTTCGCGACCAGGCCGTAGTCGGCGATCTGGAAGATCGGCTCCTCGCCGTTCTTGTTGATCGCGACGATGACCTTGCTGTTCTTCATGCCCGCGAGGTGCTGGATCGCGCCGGAGATGGCGACGGCGAAGTACAGGTTGGGCGCGACGACCTTGCCGGTCTGGCCCACCTGCAGATCGGCCGGGACCATGCCCGCGTCGGTCGCGGCGCGGCTGGCCCCGAGCGCACCGCCGAGCAGGTCGGTGAGCTCCTCGAGCACCTTGAAGTTGGCGCCCTCGCGCATGCCGCGTCCGCCCGAGACCACGACCTTGGCCTCGGTCAGCGCCGGACGAGCGCTCTGCGTCTTCTCGATCGACAGCACCGTGGTGCCGCGCTTGGCCGCGGCGATGCCCGCGACCGCGGCGACGCCCGCCGCCGCACCGGGCTGCGCCGGCGCGAACTCGCTGGCGCGCGCGGTGAAGCACACCACCTCGCCCTCGAGCGCGACCTCGGCGATGCCGCGGCCCGCCGAGACCTCGCGCAGGAACACGCGCGGGCCCTTGATCGCGGTGACCTCGGGGGCCAGCGGCGCGCCCAGCACGGCCGCCGCACGCGGCAGCGCGTCGCGCAGGGTCGAGGTCGCGGTACCACCGATGGCGGCCACGCCGAGGCTGCGTGCCGCGGCGACGATCGCATCGGCCCACGCCTCGGCCGTGAACGGCTCGAGCTCCGCGTGGGCGCCGACATGCACGGTCTTGGCGCCGTAGCCCGCGGCGGCGATGCCCTCGGCCGCGGCCTGGGGCGCCGCGCCGAGCACGAGCAGGTGCAGCTCGCCGCCGAGTGCGGCCGCGAGCTGGGCGCCCGCGGTGATGCCCGGCAGGCTGTGGGCGCGCAGCTTGCCGTCGCCGATCTCCACTACAACGAGAACGTTGCTCATAGCACCTTCGCCTCCGTCGCGAGCTTCTCGACCAATCCTCCACCGACGCGACGATCTTGCCGGCCTGCCGCTTGGGCGGCGCGACCACGCTACGGGTCTGCACCTTCGCGCCGGTGCTCACGCCGAGGTCGGCGGGCTTGAGCACGTCGACCTTCTTGGTCTTCGCCATGGTGATGCCGCGCAGCGACGCCAGCCGCGGCTTGTCGGGGTAGGGGTGGTCGGCCGGGGTCGCGCCGTTGCGGACGCTGGTCGGCAGCACGATGCGCAGGTCGACCGAGAGCACCGCCGGCAGCGGCACGCGCTTGGTCTCGACGCCGTCTTCGACCTCGCGCGCGACCTGCAACGCGTTGGCGTTGCGGTCCCACACCACGCTCGCGGCGAAGGTCGCCTGCGGCAGGTCGAGCAGGCCGGCCACACGCTGGGCGACCTCGTTGCTCTCACCGTCCTGCGACAGCTTGCCCGAGACCAGCAGGTCGGCGCCCTCCTTGCGGAACACCGCGGCGATCAGCTGCGCGACGCTCTGCGCGTCGAGCTGCGTGTCGTCGGCGTCGACCACGACCGCGCGGTTGGCCCCCATGGCCAAGAAGTTGGTCACGTGCTCGCGCTTGGTCGCGGGGCACACGCTCACGACCACGACCTCGGCGAGGCGCTCGGTGCCGCCGCCGACCTCCGCGAGGCGCAGCGCGGTCTCGATCGCGTACTCGTCGAACTCGTTTTGCACCCACTTGGCCGACGAGGTGTCGATCTGGCCGCCGGCGAACTTCGGCGGCTCCACCGGATCGGGAATCCGTTTGACGGTCACCAGGATCTTCATGAAGAGGACCCTCCTTGCCCGCGGGTGTATCGCAAGGCCGTGACCGCGCTGTCAAACGCAACTCCGCAGTGCGATCCTGCGCCGCCCTCGCGCCCCCCGCGGGGCTCTCGCGGCCGGCCCGAGGGCGGCGTGGGCCGCCCCGCGCGCCCGGGCCCACCGGTTGCGGCGGGCAGGGCGCTGCGCTAGCTTCGCAGCCGTTGCGACCGCTCCGGCAGCTCCCGTTGGTCTTCACGTTGCTCGTGATGTCGGCGTGCAGTGGCTGCACCACGCCGGAGGCGAAGACGCCCGACGCCGGCGCCCCCGGTGACGCGGCCAAGTCCAGCTCGGAGCGCGACAAGCAGCGCGAGGAGCTGCCCAAGGGCGAGGAGATCCGCGAGGCCCGCGGCGTGTCGCTCGACAAGCTCTCGGACTCGCAGAAGGAAACCTTCTTCCAGCTGATCAACTCCGAGCCCAGCGCCTGCGACAAGCCGCACAGCATCGCGGTCTCGCTGCGCGACGACGGCAGCTGCCGCGACTCGCTGGTGGTCGCGCAGCTGGTCGCGGACGCGCTGGCCTCGGGCGCCACGGCCTCGGCCATCCGCGACGCGCTCGATCAGATCGTGACCGATCTGCAGCCGCGCAAGATCCCGACCGAGGGCCGGCCGGTGTACGGGGCCGAGAACGCACCGGTCACCGTGGTCGTGTTCGCCGACTTCACCTGCCCGCACTGCCGCGCGGAGGTGCCCAAGGTCCGCGCCGCGATCGACCAGTTCCGCGGGCGCGCCAAGCTGGTGTTCAAGTACTTCCCGCTGCAGGGCCCCGGCCACGAGCGCTCGCGCCACGCCGCGCTGGCGGCCGAGGCCGCGCACGAGCAGGGCAAGTTCTGGGAGATGCACGATCAGATCTTCGAGCACTTCGGCGAGCTCGAGGACGACGACATCATGGGCTACGCGCAGGCCATCGGCCTCGACGTGCCGCGCTTCAAGGCCAGCTACGAGGGCAAGAAGGGCGAGGCGCGCATCGACGCGGATCGCAAGGACGGCGAGCAGCTCGAGATCGGCGGCACCCCGGCGGTGTTCGTGAACGGGCGTCTGACCAACGAGCTGCTGTTCGGCGGCACCATCGCGGGTTGGATCGACGACGCGCTCAAGCGCTGAGGAGCTGCGTGCGCGCGCGACCGTGGATCGAGGCGTTCGCGCCGGCGACGGTGTCCAACCTGGGGCCCGGCTTCGACTGCCTGGGACTGGCGCTGCGCGCCCGCGGCGACACCGTGCGCGCGCGTCGGCGCGACGAGCCCGGCGTCGCGTTGGTGCGCGTGGTGGGCGACGGCGGGCAGCTGCCGTGCGACGAGCGCAACACCGCGGCGGTCGCCGCCGCGGCGTTGCTGTCCGCGCACGCGCCCGGCGAGGGCGTCGAGCTCGAGCTCGACAAGGGCCTGCCGTTGGGCAGCGGCCTGGGCTCGTCGGGCGCATCGGCGGCCGCGGCCGTGGTCGCGGTCGATGCCGTGCTCGAGCTGGGTCTGCCCGCGGCGGCGCTGGTCCAGGCCGCGCGCGCCGGTGAGGCCGCGGCCTGCGGGCCGACCACGCCGACAACGTCGCGCCGGCGATCACCGGCGGCATCGTGTTGCTGCCGTCGCTCGATCCGCTGCGACTGGTGCCGCTGCCGGTGCCGCCATCCTTGTGGCTCGCGGTCTACACGCCGGGCTACTCGCTGCCGACCGCCAAGGCCCGCGCGGCGCTGCCGACCGCCGTGCCGCTGGCGCGCGTGGTGCAGCAGGCCGCACGCCTGGGGCTGCTCGTGCACGCGCTGCACCGCGGCGAGCTCGCGCTGCTGGGCGAGGCCATCACCGACGACATCGTCGAGCCCGCGCGCGCGCCCCTCATCCCCGGCTACCTCGAGGCCAAGGCCGCGTGCTGCGAGGCCGGGGCGATCGCGTGCAGCATCAGCGGCGCGGGCCCGACCACCTTCGCGATCGCGTCGGACCGCGGTCGCGCCGAGGCGCTGCTGGCCATCCTCGACGAGGCCTTCGCGGCCGCCGGCGTCGCGGGCGAGGGCTTCGTCGATCAGGTCGGCGGTGGCGCGCGCGTCACCACCAACTTGCTGCACTGACCCCGCCGGTGCGAGCGCGACTCAGTCGCGCGAGGGCTCGTGTTCGTCGTCGTCGTCGCCGTGGCCGTGCACGTGGTCGCCGGGCACCGGCACGACCGCGAACGACGACAGGTACGTCGCCGAGGCCGCGACCATGCCGTGCTCGCGGTCGTAGGTGCGGTCGGCCAGCACGCGCCAGTCGTGCTCGCGCAGGGCCGACAGCGCGAGGTCGTCCTCGCCGGCCGACTCGACGTCGCCAGGCTCGAGCTCGACGGTCAGCAGCGCCGGCAGCAGGAACGCCGTGCCGACCGGCCCGACGTGGTAGCAAGGCCCGGCCGCGTCGACGTCCATCGTCGCGCAGTCCGCCGGGGTGATCGTGATGTCGACCTCGTGGGCGAGCGCGCCGGGGTCGATCTCGAGCGAGAGCCGCCCGTCCTGCGACACCACCGTGCCGCCGCGTGGGCCCACCGTCTCGCCGTCGACCTGCTGGCAGCCCATCATCGCGACGCAAGCGAAGATTGTGAGCGTTCCCAACCGCGCCATGGCTCGGCCTCTCCCTGCGTACACTTCGACACCAGGTGCTCCGGGGTTTACGGGCCGCACGCCGAGTTTCCCGCACGAGGGGACCATCTTGTTCCCCGGCGTACGGCGGCTACGTCAGGTTTTCAAGCCGACTGCCTCGAGTGGCCTGAACTCGGCCGTAATCTCGAGTACGTATCCAGCATCGGACGACGACGCCGCACGCCGAGGGAGATCGGCGTGGCAGCCGCCCGGCGCGATCACCCGCCGGTGCCCGAGCTCGAGGAGCTGGAGCCGCCGCCGGTGTCGCCGGTCGCGAAGCCGTCGCAGCTGGTCGGCGGGAACGGCAGACAGCCGTGGTACTTCGAGTGGCACGGCGAGCAGAACGGCGTCGCGGGGTTGAGCGACGCGCAGTACGCCGAGCCGGGCTGATCCTGGTTCGAGCAGTGCTCGGGGTTGGGGATCCGGCACGCGCTGCCGAGCCCGACGCCGACGCCCACCGCGAGGCCGGCGACCAGCAGCAGCGCCCTGCGCCCGCGCGCGATCACGGCACCACCCGCACGCCGAACGTGGCGCGCAGCAGCGCGGTGCGCCGCCGCATCGACGCATCCCTGCGATGCGCGACGATGCCCGCAGCGAGCACCGCGATGCCGGTGATGACCAGGCCACCGCCGAGCGCGACCATGACGGCGCCAGGGCGGAAGCTCTTCACCATGGTCGGATCCTCGCGCAGCGGCGTCTGCGGCTGGCCCAGCAGGGCGCCGCCGCCACCGGCGAGCGCGGCCCCGGTGGCCGAGAGCGCGATGCCGGTGATCGCCAGGGTGCGGCAGCGCTGCAGCGGCGCGAGGCAGCGGTCCGAGACCGCGCTGCCGCCGTCGTCCACGTTGGGCGAGGTGCGCGTGCGATCGCGGCGCCGGCGATCGCGGCGTCGCGGCGCCGGCTCGTCGTTGCCGTCGTCGGGCACGATCGCGACCGGAGTCCCCTCGCCGGGCTCGGTGCCGGGCAACACTGGCTGAGGTCCCGAGGGCTGCACGGGCGTGGGCTTGATCGGCGTGGGCTCGACCGGGGTGGGCAGCACCACCGGCTCGTTCTTGCTGCCGGGCATGTACACGCGCTTGGGCGTGCCGGGCTTGGTCGTCGGCGGCGGCACCACCGGATCGGGCACGACCGGCGTGGGCTCGGTCGGCGTCACGGGGGTCGGCGTGGTGGGCGGGGCGCGTCGGTGCCCGCTGCCGGTGGCGGTGGTGGCGGGGTTGCAGCGCCAGCGCGAGCGGGCGCGGCGTCGCAGCCGGGACGCTGCCCGGGCCGAGCGCCACGAGTCCGCGAGCAAGGCAGCGATCGACTGCATCGCACGACGAATACCACCAGCTGCTCGGCACGCGCGACGCGGGCTCGCCGTCGCGGGCGCGCTCGGGGGCGCTGGCTGCATGCAACGCGTGCGCGCGCGCGCGGGCCTGCTGGGGCCACGACTCACGCGGTGCGATCAGCCGCGCGCCAGGCCGCAGGGTGGCCGCGCGCCTCAGCCCGCGCCTGGCGGCTGCACGCGGGTGGCCGCGCGGGCGAGATCGGCGACCGGGCTGAGCACCGCGCGGGTCAGCGCGCGCGCCCACGGGCGCTCGGCGATGAGGCCCGCGAGCTTGGGGCTGTTGAAGTAGTAGAACTCGACCAGCGCAGTGCCGAAGCCGGTCTGGCGCAGGTACAGGTCGCGGAAGTACCGCAGCGCCTGCACGCGATCGGTCCACGCACCGCCCCACGCCGCGGTCGCGATGAAGCAGAAGCCGTCGACGGTCTGGAACTTCTGCGCCGGGGTCTCGACCATGCCGGCGACCAGGGTGCTGCGGTTGCTGCAGCCGTCCTCGTAGCGCAGGCCGATCTGATAGGTGTAGCGGCCGAAGAGCTCGTCGACGTCGCACCACATCTGCACGCCAGGCTCGAACGGGCCCGAGCAGTCGGCCAAGGTCGCGGTCGCCTGGATCGCGGCGCCGACGTTGGACTCGTCGAGCGCCATGGTGCCGCTGCGGTAGTACAGCCGCACGTTGCGGATCTGCTCCGTGGTGGCGTCGGCCGGGATCGCGAAGTGGACGCGCACGCGATCGAAGTCCATCGCTTCGAGCTCGAAGTAGTCGACCGGCGGCAGCGCATGGATGTCGCAGCCGCCGCCCCAGCCATCGTCGCCCGAGTCACTCTCGCCGCTGCTGTCACCGGTGGTCTCACCGCCGGTGGGATCGTTGCCGCTGCCGGGGCCGTGGCTGTAGACGCCGAAGCGGAAGGTCTCGCCGTTCTTGGTGTACAGCGACAGCCGGTCCGCGCCGCTGCCCGCGTCGGTCGAGATGCTGCTGTCGGGCTCGTGCAGATCGCCGGTGCTGCCGTCCCACTCGCCGTAGCCGGCGTACATGTCCGTGCCGGCGAACGCGGCCTGCAGCGGCTCGAACTGCACCTGGTACACCACCGAGGGCTGCCCGAGGTACTCGACGCCGTAGCCCGACAGGCGCGGATCGACGTAGTGGTCGGTGTCGCGGTCGAAGGCCCACGCGTCGTTCTCGTCGTGCTCGAGGTTGACCTCGATGAACGCCGTCATCGGGCCGAGCTCGGCGATCGCGCGCGGCACGATCGCGGTGACGAGCTCGGGCTCGTCGCCGACCGGGGTCGCGCCGGTGACCGCGTCGAGATCGTTGAGCGCGCCGAACATGTGCACGTCGGCGTGGTCGCCACCGTCTTCGAAGGTGACGAGATCGTTGCGCGGTGGGTAGGGCGTCTGCCCGCCGTCGAAGCGGCCCTTGTCCGACTGGAACGTCGCCGGCGAGGGGCACGTCATCGTGTCGGTCGAGATGGTCTCGTTCTCGACCTCCGACAGCGGGCGGCAGAAGTACGGCTCGGGAGAACTCGAGTTCTCGTGCCAGCCCAGCGAGTCGGCGTCCGAGGGATCGTCGTCGTGGAACTTCAGCGAGGGGTAGTTCTTGCCCCGCGCGTGGGCCCACACCGGCAGCACCTGGGGCCGCGGGCCGTAGGGGAAGCGCCAGCTCGACAGGAAGTCCCACCGCCCGGGCCGGTTGCCGATGCCCAAGGTGCCGGTCGCCTGGGTGACGAACACGTCCTGCACGAACTGGCCGTTGGCGTCGACCAGCCAGATCGCGATCTGGGTGTTCGGCACCGGCTGGAAGTGGAACTCGACCAGCACGTCGTCGTTGTCGGCGGCGGCCGCCGGCGTCGACACCAGCGCCAGGCCCACCGCCAGCGTGGAGCCCAGGCCCAACGTGCGTGCGAGGGAAGCCCGGTCGGCGTGGCGGCGTGCACGTCGTGTCACGGCCGGAGTATAACGTGCTTGCGTGCGCGTGCCGGAGCGTCGTCGTCGCCGAATCGGGCTGGCTGCGGTGACCGTGCTCGCGTGTGCGGCGTGCGGCGCGCCCGGGCCGCGGCTGCGCAGCGCCGACGCGACGCGCTTGCCCGCGGGTCCCGACGCGAACCTCGACGCGCTGCCGATGCCGTCGCTCGATGTCGCGTGGGATCCACCTGCGACGGTCGCTGGCGACCTCGGCGCGCTCGCCCGCGCCATCGGCGACGCGCCGCGGCTGCGCGTGCAGCTGGGCCCGCGGCTCGACGGGCCGCTGTGGCGTCGCCGCGTCGAGACGGCGCTGCTGAGCCTGGGCGTGACCGCGCGGCTCGAGTTCCTGCCGGCGCAGCCGCTCGTGCAGGCGCTGGCGCCCGCGCCGCCGGGCGCGGTCGTCGACGAGAGCGAGCTGGGCGGGCTCGCGATCGCGGCGCCGTGGCGCGCGCGGATCGGCGAGGGCGCGCCGGTGCTCGTGATCGACGACGCGTCGCTGTCCGAGGCGCAGTGGCGCGCCCAACCGGCGGCGGTCGCGGGCTCGTGCGAGCCCGCGCTCGCGGCCCTGGCCCGCGGACAGGAGCAGGGCCTCGCGCAGCTCGAGCCGTTCCTCGACTGGGCCGACGCGGCGATCCTGACCCACTTCCGCGCCGAGCTGGGCGCGGCGCTGCCGAAGCTGCGCGAAGCGGTCGCACCGCACCGGCGCGCGCGCGACCGCACGCAGTTCGCCGACGACGCCGCGTTCACGCAGCACCAGTGCGGTCACGCGCTCGCGCAGCTGGTCGCAGCGCACGAGCGCTGCGTCGCGCCGGGGCCGGCCTGCGCCTGGGCGCCGCGGCTGCTGCTGGTCGCGGGCGCCCGCATCGCGGCGCCGCAGCCGGAGATCGAGCTGCCCGAGGGCTGCACCACGGCGGCCGGCATCGACGTGCCCGCGGTGCTGCGCGGAGCTGGGCGCGATGCCGCCGAGGCCGCGGCCGCGTCGTTCGAGCCGCAGTGGATCGCGCTGGCCGATCGCCTCGGCACGATCACCGAGGTCCACGCCGCGCTCGAGGACGTTTGTGCGCCGCGACGCCGTCGCTTCGCGGACGAGGACCTCGTCGACGCGCGTGCGCGCCTGGTCGGCATCGGCCGCGCGCTCGCGTCGACCGAGCCACCGCGGCCGTCGCGGTGGCGCTTCTTCGCGGCGTCGCTGCGGCCGCGGCTGGGGCCCGCGCGTCCGGTCGGCGAGGGCACCGAGCTTCCTCGTGCCGGGGCTGGGCCTGGTCCGCGAGCTCGCGCGCTACGACGCCGGTGCGGGCTCGCCGTCGCGCCGCGTGATCGACGAGGCCCGTGCGCTGCGGCAGTTCGTGCTCGCGCGCGCGATCTGTCGCAGCGGTCGTCCGGCGCTGCCGTTGGCGCTCGCGTTGGTCGAGCCCGGTGCCGCCGCGCCGGTGCGCCACTTCGGCTACGTCTACGAGGAGGAGCTCAGCTGCGGTGAGCTGCCGCCGCGCGCGGGGGCCCCGCGGAGGCCTCGCCGTGACGGCGGCGCGCCGCACCGCGGCGTGGGCCCTGCTGCTGCTGTCGTGCGCCGCGCCGCCACAGCCACCGCCGCCGGGCCGCAGCGCACCGGGTGGATCGCGTGGGCGCGCCGCGGGCTCGTGCGCGACGCGTGCGTGGTGGGCGGTCGCTTCCGCCGCTGCACCGAGGTCGATCGCGACGCCTGCGAGACCGTGCTCGCGCGCAGCTTCCGTCGCTGCGAGCGCTCGCTGGGCGCACGGCTGCCGCCACGGGTCGACGGTGGCGCCACCGCCGAGCAGCTGCGCGACACCTGGATGGGCTGCGTGTGGCACCACGCCGGCTTCGAGCTGGGCCCGGCCCGCGTCGACGTCGCGTGCCTGTTCACGCCCGAGTGAGGCCTCGCGCAGGAGGCTCCGCGTCCTCCCCGTCGCGCATCCCCTGCTTGCAGTCGCGGTCGCGACGAGCCTGTCGGCGTTCGCTGTCGGGTTCTGGGCGGGCGCGCGGGCAGCCCGTCGATCACGGCAGCGCGAGGCGATCGCCTTCGATCGGTGGACACCAGAAGTATGCGCTCTCGACCGGGCGCGTGAACTGCAACAGCGCGTCGGTGATGCCGTCCTCGAGCCCGAGCATGCGGTGCAGCTGCGCCTCGAAGGCATCGAAGCTGCGGCCGAACGCCACGAACAGCAGGCCCGCGCCGTCGCGTTCGACGTACGGCATCGAGCGCCGCAGCACGAACGCCGCCGGCGTGAACGACTCCTGCGCCGTGCGCTTGACGTGCGCCGAGGCCGGTGCGTCCGCGAGTTCCTCGTTGTCGCTGCGGCGGCGTCCGATCGCGTGGTCCTGCGCCTGGGTCGACATTGCGTCGAAGCGCGCGAGGTCGTGCTGCCAGCGCTGCACCGCCACGAAGCTGCTGCCGGGCAGGTCGCCGCCGGGCTCGCCGACGCAGGCGGCCGCGACCGCGGCGTCGTCCGTGGGGTTCTCGGTGCCGTCCTCGTAGCCGGTGAGGATCGCGGCCGCCGTCGTGGCGGAAGCCGTCGAGTGCGGACGATGGCGCGAAGCCGGGCGCGAGCATGGCTGCGAGTGCGCGGCCGCGGTGCAGCAGCGTGCCGCGATCATCGCCGCGCAGCCAACACCACAGCGCCGCGGGCGTGTGCGGCACTGCCGTGGTGCTACCGTGGGTCGGCGCCGGCGCGCGCAGACCCGGCAGCTGCAGCCCCACGGTCGCGACGGTGGTCGCGCCCAGGCCCACGACCATCGCGTCGCCCAGCGGTTGCGCCGCGAGCCGACGCAGCGCGGCCGACACGCCATCGGGATCGTCGATGCGAAACCACAGCCAGCGGGCGTGGGTGGGGACGGGCGCGAGGATCCCAGGCTGCAGCGGTGGACGGCGCATCGCCGCTCGGTTCTAACCCACCGGCGCGGCCGCGTCACCGCGGCCCGCCCGCGCGGCCCGCCGGCGGGCCGCGATGCGTCGC
This sequence comes from Nannocystaceae bacterium, assembly GCA_046351635.1. Taxonomy (GTDB): domain Bacteria; phylum Myxococcota_A; class Polyangia; order Nannocystales; family Nannocystaceae; genus Xiheibacterium. Next base: position 169,631 of record JAXLYC010000005.1, read on the forward strand.
CACGCCCACACGGCCACGGTGACATAGACCTCGAACGCGAAGAACAGCAGCAACGGATCGTACGACGCGCGGTGGCGGGTGCCGCCGAAGTACAGCGCCGCGGTCACGAGGATCGCGACCATGTGCACCGCGAGCCAGCCCTGCCGCACCCAGCGACGGCGAAGCAGCGTGACCAGGAACAGCAGCGATGGGATCGCGAAGGCGACCTCGTAGAGCTTGGTCCACACCCGTGCGGGCTCGCGCCACTGGCCGCGGCCGGAGTCGGGCCACGGGATGTTGTAGCGCCACAGCAGCGCGACGTTGAGCCAGGTGTACTGCAGCTGCTGGCCGATCGTGGTCTTGGCCAGGCACTCGCGGATGTACTGGTTGTGCCGCGCGGTGTCGCCGATGTAGCCGGGGTAGTGCAGCACGTCGCCGATCACCGGGTTGAGCTGCACCTGCGGCTTGTGGCCCTCCTTGCGCGCACGGTCGAGCAGGTTGTTGAGCTGCAGGAACTCGGGCGGACGGAAGTGGACCTTGCCGTGGCCCTTGCCGTCGGGCAGCGACTCGATCTTCGAGTTGTGGCAACGGCCGAAGACCATGTTGAACGGGCCGTTCTCCGACACCAGGCCGTTGCGGCCGGTCTGGTAGCGGAAATGCATCGCCGACAGGCCCAGCAGCAGCAACAGCGGCACGCTGGCCGCGACGAGGTGCGCCAGCCGCAGCTTGGGCATGGCCTTGCGCCGCCACAGCCAGTAGACCCCGAGCAGCGCCACCGACATCAGGATCTGCGGCCGGAACCACGCGCCCAGGCCCGCGCACGCGCCCATGAGCACTGCGTCGCGCATGCGGCCCTCGTCGACCAGACGGATCGAGAACCAGGTGGCGAGCAGGAAGCAGGTCGAGAACGGCAGCTCCGACAGCAGGTAGCCGCCGGTCGACAGGTGCGGGTAGTACACCACCAGGAACAGGCCCAGCGCGTGCGCGACCGCGGGGTACTGGCTCACGCGCAGCGCGATGCGATGGGCTGCGAGCACACAGGTCGCGCCCAGCAGCGCATAGACCACGCCGATCGCGGCGAAGTTCTGCATGCCGAACAGCGCCTTGAGCACCGCCGCCAGCAGGTGCGTGCCGAAGGGGAAGAACGCGTGATACTCGTAGTGACCCCAGGGCTCGCGCACCAGCCGTTCGGCGCGCGAGTTGTAGCCGTTCATGTCCGAGTAGATGTACTCGCCCAGCGGATGGGCGACGAGGTTCCAGTGCAGCCGGACCAGCAACGCGGCCAGCACGATGGCGATCGTCCATCGCTCGGCGACGATGAACGCGCGCAGGCGCTGCAAGCGGGACGACGACGACACGGCCAGGGGCGAGGCCCGGGTTCTACCACGGCCGGCCCCGGCCTTGCGTCCGGCCTTGCCGCCTCACTTCTTGCGCAGGCCGCGGTAGCGGAAGCTGACCTCGAGCTGCTCCTTGTCGCCGAAGGCCAGCAGCTTCTCGTAGTACGTGGTCTCCCCCGACAGCGGCAGGCTGACCTGGACCGGCGTGGCGCCCTGGCCCATGGCGGCGTTGCCCGCGGGCGCGGGCATGGCGGCGAAGTCCTTGCCGTCGAGCACCTGCTGCTGCGCCGGCTGATCCACCGGCGCCTCGATGTAGCCGCTCGCACGCGGGATCGGCATCGACAGTCCGTCGACGTGCTGCAGCGTGCCCTCGTGGGAGAAGCGGCCGACCTTGGTGCCCTCGGGCGAGTACACCGTCCAGCCGACGTAGGTGCTGGGCACATCCGCGACCGGCAGCTGCGCCTTGAAGGTGCCGCGGCCGCGCTCGTCGGTGGCCTCGCCGCCCTCGACGTAGACGACCTCGACGTCGAACGACGACAGCATGCCGCCCTGCTCCTGCGAGCGCAGCAGCGGCACCATCACGCGGCCGTCGCTGGCCTTGGCCGGCTGCACGCCGCGGCCGCCGACCGACGCGCTCCACAGCTCGGCGCCTTGCGGCAGCGCCAGGCGCAGGAACTGTCGCCGGTTGTTGCGGACCTGGTACGTCACCGACGTCAGGCGCCGGCCCTCGCGGGTCCACATCGTGTTGGCCAACGTCTGATCGAGCAGCGTGACCAGCACGTCGACCTCGGCGTGGCTGCCGGTCGCGACCTCGATCTTCGGGCGCGCACCGACGTACTTGAAGCCGAACAGCAGCGGCTGGTCGGTGACGCCGAGGATCGCCGCCGGCAGCGCGCGCACGTCGACCGGGGTCGCCGCCTCGGTCGTGCTCGACGCGATCTCGAGGTTGCCGCGCGACTCGATGCCCAGATAGCCCTTGCTGCGCTCGGCGCCCACCGGCGAGACCACCGGCACCGCGAGGTCCTTGCTGTCGTCGGGCATCGCGCGCTCGAGGTCGATGACCAGGCTGTAGCTGCCCTCGGCGGCGAAGTTGAGCACCACGTCGAGCTTGCCGTCCTCGCCGAGCTTCCAGTCGCGGATCGACGCGCCGCGCACGTCGAGCACGGTCATGCCCTTGGGCACCTCGTAGGACAGCTTGTCGAGCCCGGCGAACAAGATGGTGTGCTGCACCGTGGTCGTGGTCCGCAGCACGCCCTCGCCCAGCGAGACCAGGGTCTGGACCTCGGCGTACATGCGCGCGCTCTTCTTCTCGGCCTCGGGGATCTCGCGCTGCCACTGCACCGTGAGCGAGCCGGTCGCGGGCAGGGTCGCCTCGACCACGCGGTTGCCACCGACGACCTTGTCGGACTCGAGCTGCGCGCCGATGACGGTGAAGTCGAGGTCCTCCTTGGCCGGCACCGCGAGCTCGATCTCGGTCGCGCCCGAGGGCGCGAGCTGGAACGACAGGCTGCTCTGGCCCTCGGCGGTGCTGACCGCGACGCCGAACTGCAGGTCGAGGTCGAAGGCGCCGCGGCGATCGGTCACCAGGGTGTAGAAGCCGCCCTCGATCACCACCGGCGCTTCCTTGCCGCCGATCTTGGCCGACTGCAGCGCCACCGTCGCGGGCAGCAGCGGGATTCGGGCCCAGCCGCGCGTGCGCAGCACCTCGACGTGGTGCTTCGCGCGGAACACCGCGGCCGAGGGCTTGCCGTCCTCGAACACGACCTCGCCGCGGTGAGCGCGCCGACGCCAGCGCGCCGTCGCGCGGCGGCTCCTCCTCGCGCTTGCGCGTGGCCTCGTAGAGCTTGAGGAACTCGTCGAGCTGCAGCACCACGCGCTCGGGCGGATCTTCGGCGCGGGCGTGGGCGGGCCAGGCCAGGACGGCGGCGAGGGCGGCGGCGAGGGCGGACTTGGTGTGCATGGCGAACTCCTGGGGGCTAGGTGCGCGCGCTTGCGCTTGCGGGACTCGACCCGCAGCACGTGCTGCGAGGCTGGACTCCAGAGATCGAAGGCGTAGAGGATGGCTTCGCCGCCGTGCAGCGGCATGAGCACGCGCGGACCGAAGTTGGCCTGCGGGCCGTCGCCCAGCGACAGCGGCAGCGCGTCGGCCGGCACCGATGCGGTCCACGCGTCGGCGTCGGGGGCCCACGGCAGGCCCGGCGCGCCCAGGCCCAGCTCGACGCCGTTGCCGCGGCGCAGGCCCGCGGCCGCGCCCGGCGGCGCGAACAGGCGCTGCTGGTTGGCGGACTCCAGCCGCTCGCGCGCCGCCGACTCGGTCTTGGTCGCCTCGAGCTCGGCCTCGAGATCCGCGGCCTCGAACTCGTAGGTGCGCGACTCGTCCTGCTCGAGCTTGTCGAGCTGCTTGCTCTGCTCGATCGCGCGGCGGTACTCCTGCTCGGCGGCCTTGTAGTCGCCCGAGGCGCGCAGCTTCTTGGCCTTCTCCTTGCGGCCGCGGGCTTCGAGCCGCAAGCCGGTCGCGCGAGCGCGCGCCTGTTCCTTCACGCGCCGGGCGATGCCGACCTTCTGCGCCGTCGGTGCCGAGGTCACGACCGCGCCGGCCTGCACCGCCTCGGGCTCGGGCGGCGCCGGCGGGGCGTTGACGACGTCGAGGTTCGACTGCAGCTTGCGCAGGTTGTCGCCGCCCAGACCGGCGGCGTCGAGCTCGTCGAGCTTGTCCTGCGCGCGGTCGAAGTCGTTGTCGTTGTAGGCCTCCTCGGCCTCGCGCAGCAGCGCGTCCTCCTGGGCCTGGCGCACGCCGACATCGTCCGCGAGGCTCGGCGCGCCCATGGGCGCGGCCGCGTCGCCGGGCGCTTCGGCGGCGTTCTTGCTGGTCGCGAAGCCGCGCCGAGGCCCGCGCGTGCGCACCCGTCGCGGCCGCGGCGCGCGTTCGATGCCGATCACGCCGGCCTCGCGCACCTCGATGGTGGCCTTGGTCTCGGTCGGCAGCAGCAGCCGCGCCCGCACGTCGCGGATGGGCGCCTCGACCGACGGCAGCGGGATCTCGCGACGGTCGCGACGACGCCAGCGCGCGCCCGGCAGCAGCGCCGCGACCGTCACCGGCGTCGCGATCAGGCCCGCGACGGTCTCGAGCGATCGCTTGAGCGGGATGAGGATGGTGTCGCCGTCGCGGGCGGTCCGCACGTCGAGCCCGCCGATCTCGACCGCGAGCAGGCGCGCGCCCGCGGGCAGGCGCAGGCGCAGGTGCGAGGCGCGCTCGTTGACCACCTCGTAGCGCGCGGTCAGCAGCACCTGGCCCGAGCGTGCGGCCGCGAGCGAGAAGTTCGCGCGACCGACCACGATCGCGGGCGCCTCGACCGGCACGAAGCGCAGCAGCTGCAGCGACTGCTTGCCGCTGGTCTCGCCGTGGCGCACGAACGCCGCCGCGGGCTGGCCGGCGGCGAGATCGCGGCCCCAGCCCGGCAGCCGCGCGGCGATGGTGGGCTGCCAACCCTCGAGCGTGGGCACCACGTCGACGTCGCCGTCGCGCGCGAGCTCGAAGCTCGAGTCGGTGCGGCTGGTGCCGTCGAGCACGAACGACGGCGGCGTGATCGCGGTGTCGCCCTTGGGCGTGGGCGCCGACCATGACAGATCGAGCGCCACGCGATCGGTCGCTGGCGACTGCAGCTCGACCACGACACGATCGCCGTCGCGATCGACCTTGCGCACGAACGGGCCCTCGACCCGCAGGTCGGCACCGACGTCGCGCGCGGTGAAGGCCACGCGCTCGAGCGCGCCGCGCCGCAGCACCCACTGCAGTCGCGCGCGCCCGGTGAGCTCGGCGTCGCCGACCACCAGGCCCACGCCGACGCGGCCCAGCGCCAAGGTGGCGTCGTCCGGCGGCTCCGGCGGCGGCGCCAGCTCCAGCCGCAGCGCCGCGGTACCGCCCAGGGTGTGACCGGCCGCGTGCACGATGCTGCCGTCGTCCGCCGAGAGCCGCAGGCCCAGCGCCGGCGCGATCGCGGCGTCGCCGATGGCGGCGGGCAACAGCGTGATCGGCAGCGGTCCGTGGCTGGGGTCGCCGTCGACGCGCGCGACCAGCTCGAGCGTGTGCGTGCCCGAGACCCACGCGACCACGCTGCTGGGTGCGCCGCCGGTCGCGGCCGCGGTGTGCCCGTCGAGCGTGACCTCGGAGACCACGAGCGCACCGCCGGCGAGCTCGCCGAAGAACCACCCCGGCTCGTCCGCGTGCAGCTGCCAGCGCGCGACCAGCAGCAGCTGGCCGTGCTCGCGGCGCAGCGTGATCGTGCGGCTGCGTGCCGCGGGCCTGGCCGGGATCGACTCGGGCTCGCGCGCCGCCTCGCGCAGTCCGATGTAGCGCGCGCCGCCGAGCTCGGCGCGACCCGGGGCGGGCGCGAGCGCGAGCAGCAGCAGGGTCGGCAACAACGTCATCGGCGCGGGCGGAGGATAGCGGTTTGGCGCGGGGCGAGCGTGCGAAAGGGGCGGCTTGTCCCCGCGACGGGGCCCGCGGTCGCGGGTTGCACACGGACGCTGGAGCCATCGCGCTCGCGATCGCAGCCGCCGTCTGCCGTCGCCGAAGCGGCTGCACGCACGCACCGCACCGCAGGTTCCCGCGCGTGCACCCGCGCTGCGATCGTGCCGTGGCGGTCGCGGCTCGCCGCGCCCGCGGGGGCCCCGCCCGCGCGAAACTCCTGCGCTCGCACGCCTCGGGCCGGCCAGCTTGCCGCATGCACGGCCGCGCTGCTATGCACGGCCGGCAACGATGTCACGCGCCGCCGGGGTCTGTTTCGCCATCGTCCTCGCCGCTGCCGGCGGGCTGTGTGCCTGCGGGCCACGGCGTGGTGGACCGCCCACGGTCGCGCCCGATCGTCCCGCCGTGCCGCCGGCGGTCGATCCGGCGCAGCAGCGGCGATCCCTCGCCGACATCGGATCTGCCGGCACCGCAGGCGAAGCCACTGGCCGACGACCCCATGGCGGTGACGATCGATCGCCTGTCCAACGGCATGACGGTCTACCTCAGCGTCGATCGCCACGAGCCCAAGTTCGTGGCATGGGTCGCGGTGCGGGCCGGCAGCCGGCACGATCCACCGGACTCGACCGGGCTGGCGCACTACCTCGAGCACATGCTGTTCAAGGGCAGCGACGAGCTCGGCACCACCGACTACACCGCCGAGTCGCCCCACGTCGAGCGCGTGCGCGAGCTGTACGCGGAGCTGCGCCGCACCGAGGGCGAGGACGGGCGCAAGCGGGTGCTCGCGCGCATCGACGCCGAGACCCAGGCGCAGGCGAAGTACGCCATCCCCAACGAGCTCGATCGCCTCTACGCGACCATGGGCTTCGACGGCGTCAACGCGTTCACCTCCGACGACGAGACCGTCTACATCGCCGAGGTGCCGAGCAACCGCATGCAACACTGGGCCGCGGTCGAGGCCGAGCGCTTCGCCGACCCGGTCTTCCGTCTGTTCATGCCCGAGCTCGAGGCGGTCTACGAGGAGAAGAACCTCTCGCTCGACGAGCCCGACGAGCGCGTCTGGGACACCATGCGCGCGGCGTTGATGCCCGAGCACCCCTACGGCACGCAGACCACCATCGGCACCGTCGAGCACCTCAAGTCGCCGGCCTACGGCGACATGGTCGAGTTCTTCGATCGCTGGTACGTGCCCAACAACATGGCCATCGTGCTGGCCGGCGACGTCGATCGCGACGAGGCCCTGAGCCAGCTCGAGCGCGCCTTCGGCCGGCTGCAGCCCGCGCCGCTGCAGCCGCCCCACGCCGGCACCCTGCCGCCGCCGGCGGGCCGGGTCTTCCGCGAGGTCGAGGCCCCCGGCGAGCAGGAGGTCGCGATCGCGTGGCTCGGCGTCGCCGCGGGCCATCAGGACGCGCCCGCGCTCGCGGTGCTCGACCGCGTGCTCGACGACGCCAGCGTCGGCCTGCTCAACACCGAGCTCGAGCTGACGCAGAAACTCCCGATGGCGCTGAGCTTCCACCAGGAGGCGCGCGAGGCCGGATGGCTCGGCGTGCAGGGCGTCGCGCGCGAAGGCCAGTCGCTCGCCGAGGTCGAGGCGCTGCTGCTGGGCGTGATCGAGAAGCTGCGCGCGGGCGCGTTCACCGACGCCGACGTCGCCGCCGCCAAGCTTCACCACGAGGTCGAGCGCAAGCGCCTGCTCGAGTCGACCCACGGCCGCGCCGCGGCGATGATGCAGGCGTTCGTGCTGCACCAGGGCTGGCCCGATGTGCTCGCGTACGAGCGCGCGTTCGCGGCCGTGACCCGCGACGACGTGCTGCGGGTGGCCAAGCGCTACCTCGGCCCCGACTTCGTGGTGGTCGCGCGCAAGGAGGGCAAGCCCACGCTGCCCAAGATCGACAAGCCCACGATCACACCGGTCGCGATCGACCCGTCGCGCAGCAGCGCGTTCGCCAAGAAGGTCGGCGCACTCGCGACGCCGCAGCTCGAGCCGGTGTGGGCGCTCGAGGGCGAGCACTACGTCCACCGCGCGTTGCCGGCGGGTCCGATGATCGCGGTGAAGAACCCGCGCAACGACCTGTTCACCCTGAGCTACGCGTTCGAGCGGGGCTACCGCAAGGAGCCGCTGCTGTGCCACGCCTTGGCCCTGCTCGAGCTCTCGGGCGCCGGCGCCGAGTCGGCCGAGGCGCTGCAGAAGCGGATCTACGCCCTGGGCGCCCGCATCGAGACCGCGTGCAGCGCCGAGTACAGCCGCGTCGAGATCTCGGGCCCCGACGCCTCGCTCGAGCCGGCGCTGGCGCTGCTCGACGGCTGGCTCGCGGCGCCGCGCTTCGACGCGGACACCGTCGCGCGCAGCTGCTGGCCAACACCCTGTCGGAGCGCAGCGACGGCATGGCCGACGACGACGAGGTCATCGCCGCGCTCGAGGCCTACGCCAAGTTCGATCGCCGCAGCCCCTACCTGCAGCAGCCCAGCAACCGCGCGCTGGCCAAGGCCAAGCCCAAGGTGCTGCGCGCACTCATCCGCGGCCTGCTCGACCACGAGCACCGCACGCTGTACTTCGGCCCGCGCGACGCCGACGCGGCCGCGGCCGTGGTCGCGCGCGGCCGCGATCATCGCAAGCTCGGCGATGCGCAGGTCCGCGTGTGGCGCGGCGTGAAGGGGCCGCAGGTGTTCTTCTTGCACAAGGAGGGCGCCAAGGCGACCGTGCGCGTGCTGATGCCGCAGGGGCCGTTGCCGCGGGAGCAGCGGCCGGCAGCCGAGCTGTTCTCCGAGTACCTCTCGGGCAACATGAGCGCGCTGGTGTTCCAGGAGATCCGCGAGTCCCGCGGCCTGGCCTACGGCGCCGGTGCGGTCTACGACGTCGGCGAGCGCACCCGCGACGCCGCGGGTTTGCGCGGCTGGCTCAGCACCCAGGCCGACAAGGTGCCCGAGGCCCTGCGCACGTTCCTGACGCTGCTGCGCACCACCGAGATCCAACCCGAGCGCGGGCGCGAGGCCCAGCGCGCGCTCGACCAGCGCTACCGCGCGTCGCGGCTCGAGCCGCGCTGGCTGGGCTGGACCGTCGAGGGCTGGGACGAGCTCGGCGAGAGCAGCGATCCGCGGCCGTGGCTGTGGCAGCGGATCGCCGCGACCACGCCCGACGAGCTCTCGGCCCTGGCGGCGAGTCTGGTCGACGCACCGGTGATCATCGCCATCGTCGGCGACCGCGAGCGCGTGGGCCTGCCGCAGCTGCGCCAGATCGCACCGACCACCGAGGTGGATCTCGACGCGCTCTACTCCTACGGCGCCTTCCCCGACGCCGCCGATTGACCCGCGCCCCCCGCAGGTTTGACAGGCCACCACCGGCCCGGGCCGCCTCCGCGGGCGCGCTGGCGCGCGGCCGGGCGCTTCGATACCATGATCGGCTGTGATGCGCGCGTCGGGTCTGCGCCGGAAAACCGCGCTGCTGTGTGCCGCGACGGCCGCGTGCGCCGGCGCCCACTCGGGCGGCGGCAGCTTCGGCGCGACCATCGGCGACGCGGGCTCTGCCGAGGGCAACGCGACCTTCGGCGACGACGCCTCGGCCTCGGGCTCGGGCAGCGGTGACGACGGCGGCACCGGCAACGGTCCCGGCACCGCGAACACCGGCGACTCCGCCGAGGCCACCACCGCTGGCGAGGGCGCCGGCGGCGAGGTCTGCAACGGTCTCGACGACGACGGCGACGGCATCGTGGACGACGGCATCCCCGAGCTCAGCTGTGGCGAGGGCGTGTGCGCCGCGACCGTGCCCGGCTGCGACGGCGGCGTGCCGGCGCAGTGCTTCCCCGGGACCCCGACCGACGAGCAGTGCAATGGCCTCGACGACGACTGCGACGGCAGCGTCGACGAGTCGCTGTCGCAGTCGTGCGACTCGGCCTGCGGCGTGGGCCAGCAGACCTGCTCGGCGGGCGCGTGGAGCGAGTGCAACGCCCCGCCGCCGCAGGCGGAGAGCTGCAACGTCGCCGACGACGACTGCAACGGCCAGATCGACGAAGGGCTGGCTGGTTGCCGCGTGGGCGTGACGCGGTGGTGGCACCCCGAAAGCGGCGAACACTTCTACTCGGTCGACCCCAACGAGGGCTTCTGCTGCGGCTACCAGCAGGAGTTCGTCGACTTCTACTTCCTCTACGCCGCGGCACAGCCGCAGACCACCGCATGGTACCGCTGCTACCAGAACGGCGGCTTCCATCACTACACCACCGACGCCGGCTGCGAGGGCCTGAGCGTCAACGAAGGCGTGATGGGCTACATCGGCACGGCGCAGCTGCCGGGCTCGACCGCGCTGTACCGCTCGTACGACGGCACCAGCGGCGATCACTTCTTCACCACCAGCCAGGCCGAGCACGACTACGCGGTCGACACCCTCGGCTTCGTCGACGAGGGCACCGTCGGCTACGTGTGGTGAGTGCCGCCGGGGCGCGCGCTCACAACGTGCCGTTGCGATCGGGCAAGGTCTCGCCGACCTCGGCGAGCCAGCGCTCGACCTGGGCGGCGCGCGTGGGCGAGGGCGGCTTGCCGTTGGCGAAGGCATCGCGGGCCTTGGCCGCGAGCTCGCGTGCGCGCGAGCGGTCCTTGACCGTGTGCAGCGCCCGCGCCAGCGCGAACTGCGTCTGCGCCAGCAGCTGCGGATCGAGGCCACGGCCGCCGCGGAGCTTGAGCGCCCGCTCGAGCCGCTTGACCGCCTCGCCGGCCTGGCCCTGGACCAGGTCGAGCTCGCCGAGGCTCGTGAGCGCGAACGCGACGTCGGGATCGTCCTTGCCGCGGGTGCGCTCCCACAGCGACAGCGCGCGGTCTTGCTGCTGGCGCGCCTGGTCGACGCGGCCGGCCTGGGCCAGCACGGTGCCGAGCTCGAACAACGCCTGCGCGACCTTGGGATGATCGCCCCACGCGTCGCGGGCGATGCCGTGGGCCCGCTGCAGCGCCGCGATCGCGGCGTCGAAGTCGCCCTGGTCGCGCTCGAGCTCGGCGCGCTGGCGCAGCAGCGGCAGCAGCCGCGTGGAGTTGGGACCGATCGCGGTCTCGATCAGCCCGATGGCCTCGCCCAGCCGCGCGCGCGCGCCCTCGACGTCGCGCTCGGCGCTGGCGATGCGGGCCGCGACCGCGAGCGCGAGCGCGTTGTCGGGATGGCTGGCGCCCAGGGCCGCGACGAAGATCTCGCGGGCCTCGTCGTGTTGCGCGCGCGCGTCCGCGATGCGGCCCTCGGCCAGGTTCACCAGCGCGAGCTCGCGGTGCACCGACGCCAACCACCACGCGTTGGCCGGCTCCTTCTCGAACAGCGCCTGCGAGGCCTCGAGCGCCTCGCGGGCCGCGGCGAACTCGCCCTCGGCGGCCTGGACCACGCCCATGTCGTGGCGCATGCGCGCCTCGAGCCGACCGAACATGCGGATGCGCTTGAGCGCGGCGTCGGCGTGGCGGCCCCACGACAACCCGTCGCTGGGATGACGCAGGTTGCGGCCGGCGACCGAGACCAGCGCCGCGGCCACGGTCGCGGCGACGACGTCGTGCTTCACACCCGCGGCGAGCCAGTGGGCCTCCTGCAGGTTCTTGTTCGCGACCGCGGGGTCGTCGTCCGCGAGCGCCTGGGCCTCACCCAGGCGATGGCGCGCCTCGGCGACGATGGGTTGGTAGGTCTCGCCCGCCGGCGTCGCGATGGTCTGCGCGCGCGCGTAGGCCGACTGCGCCTCGGACACCGCGTCGCGCACGAGCCCGGTGTTGCCCAGGGCCCGCACGCGCATGAGCTGGCGGCGCGAGGCCGCGACCGCCTCGGCGGTGCTGGTGTCCTGCGGCGGCTCGGCCTCGGCGTTGAGCGCCTCGGTCTCGGCACACTGCGCGATCGGCTGCAGCTCCATCGCGGCGAAGCCGGCCTGGGCCGCGACGGTGACGTCGGCCTTGGCCAACACCGCCGCGAGCGCGTCGAGCTCGGACAGTCGATCCTGCAGGCACAGGTTGCGGCGCTCGAGCAGCCGCGTGGACTGCTCGCCGCGCAGGTGCGTGGCCTCGCAGGCCTCGGTGTGCATCTGCGTCCAGGCCTGGCCGTAGCCGTCGAGCGTGGCCCCGACCAGCGCGACGGTGTCGGGCACGAACGCCCGATCGACCGCCGACAGCCCGCTGGTGACCTCGGCCTTGCGCGCGTCGTTCCACACCTGCGCGAGTAGCTCGCCCGAGCCGCGGCACACCGACGGCGGCAGGTTCTTGATGTACTGCGCGACGCCGATGGCCCCGACCATCGCGGTGCCCAGCGCGACGCCGGTGAGGACCTTGCGCCGCAGCACCCGCGGGTCCTTGCCGAGCTCGGTGAGCAGCGCGTCCATCGTGGCGAAGCGATCGGCGGGACTGGGCGCCAGACCCCGCAGCAGGATCCGGCGCACCCAATTGGGCACCGTGACCCCGCTGGGTGGTTCCCGGATCTTTCCGGCCTGCTTCTGCGCCGTGAGCGAGCCGGCGTCCTCGCCGTCGAAGGGGCGCTCGCCGTACAGCGCCTGGTACAGCGAGGTGCAGAAGGCGAACTGGTCGCTGCGCGCGTCGGTCGGCTGGCCCAGGTGCTGCTCGGGTGCCATGTACGCCGGCGTGCCCATGATCGAGCCGGTCTGCGTGAGCATGGGTTCGTACAGCGCGTCCTGGCCGTCGTCGCCGCGGCGCTCGTCGTCGTCGTCGTCGTCGTCGTCGAGCGCAGGCGCGTCGGTGTCGAGCGCCTCGCTGTTGAGTGGGCGCGCGAGGCCGAAGTCCATCACGCGCACGCGGCCGTCGCGGCCGATGAGCACGTTGTCGGGCTTGAAGTCGCGGTGGACCAGGTTGGCCGCATGCGCGGCTGCGAGCCCGCGACCGGCGGGGATGAACACCTCGAGCACCTCGTCCCAGCGCCGCGGCTTCTCGGCCAGCCAGCCCTTGAGCGTGGTGCCCTCGATGAGCTCCATCGCCACGAACACGCGCTCGCCGATGGTGCCGACGTCGTAGACCGTGATGACGTTGGGATGCGCCAGCTTGGCCAGCGCCTGGGCCTCTTGCAGCAGCCGCGAGCGCGCACGCTTGCGCTCGGACTGGTTGGGGCGCAAAAGCTTGAGTGCGACCTTGCGGTTGAGCTCGGGGTCGTAGGCGGAGAAGACCAGGCCCATGCCGCCCTGGCCGATCTCCTCGAGCACCACGTAGCGGCCCAGACGGGTCCCCGGCGACAGCCCGTGGCTGTCGCCCTCGTCGGTCCGCTTCTGCCCCTCGATGATGGTGTCGGCCTCGACGTCGGCGCGCTGCGTCGGCTCACCGCTGGCGTTGGGCCCGGTCATGTCCCGTCCGGCAGAGCATAGCAGGCCTGCTCGCGCCACGGCCCGCCGCGCCGTGGGACGGGCCACGGCGGTTCGACGCGCACGCGCGCGCAGCATGGCCGGCGCTGTCTCCAAGCCACACACACGCGCGCCCGCGTGCGGCCTGCGGCGCCCGCCGCTGGCCCGCTCCGCGTCGGCGCGGCGGTGCCGTGTCGACGCCGGCGTCGCGCCCTCGCGCGGGTGATCTCGGGATCGTCGTGGCCGCGGCCGTCGCGGATCGTCCGCTGGTAGGATCGCGGCGCGCGTGGCCGAGTCGCTGCAACAACTCGAACGCACCGGTGCCGAGGTCGGCGGTCCGCCGCCGGCACTGGTGGTGTTGCCCGATCCCGACAGCCGCGTCGCGCCGGCGACCCGCGTGCTGGGGGCGAGTCCGATCCGTCGACTCGTCGCCGACGCGCAGCGCGTGGGCTTCGAGCCGATCCTGTTCGCGCCTGGCACCACGCCGTGCGGGCCGGGCGCGCGCGAGGTCGCGACCGGCGATCGTCTGCCCGGCGCGGCGCTGGTGGTGTTCGAGACCACCTCGGTGCGCGCGGCCTGCTCGAGCTCATGGTCGCGCACCCGCTCGAGGACGACGAGCGCTACACGCTGTACGACGAGGCCGGACGCCCGGCCGCGAGCTTCGTCGGACACCCGGCACGTGCCCGCGGAGCTGCCGATCTGCGAGGAGCTGCCGTACCCCGAGGGCATCGGTCCACGCGATGTCGTGCGCGTGGTCTACCGCGAAGACCTCGCGCGCGCGGAGACCTTGGTGCTCGAGGCCCAGGAGGTGTTCCCGCCCGCGCCGTCGGCGTGGCGGCGATGGTTGGGCGTGCCGACGCTGCGCGCGATGGCGGCCTGCTGCGGGCCCGTCGCAGCTGGAGCTGGTCGCGCTCGTGCTGGTGGCACTGGTGCTACCGCTGACGCTCGCAGGGCCAGGGTTGCAGATTCCTGATCGCGGCGCTGTGCCTGCTCGCGGGCGTGCACGTCAGCAAGCTGCTCGGGTCGGTGCGGGTGCTGCGGCAACACGTCGATCGCGACGTCGGCGACGTCGCCGGGCAGCGCCTGGCCCGCGCGGCGCGACCGCTCGGGCACGCCGCGGCCTGCGGCGGGTTGACCTACGCCGTGATCGCCCAGAGCGCGCGCGCCGACATCGCGGGCCTGGTGTTGCTCGCGGCCGGCGGCGCGGCGACGATGATCGCGCTGGCGCAGGCGCGCTTCCTGCTGCGCGGGCACGAGGCGCCGGTGTTCGCGTTGCCCGACGCACACGCAGTCGCTGCGCGACTGGGGGTGCGGCTGCCGCCACTGATGGAGGGCTCGCCGATGTTCGAGCTCGTGATCGTGCTCGCGGCGCTGCCCGGCGGCGCGACCGCCCCATGGGTGGTGTTGCTGACCGGCGCCGCCGCGCGCGTGTGGCGTTGGTTCGCGGGCCCGCTCGGTGCGGCAGGGGACTGACGACCCGATCGACCGGGTCGAGCGACGCGCGTGCACCACGATCGGGGTGGTCGCCACGGTCCGCGGTGCGCACCGGCGCGGCCCACTGTCGGACGTGCGCGCGCGGCCGGGCGAGCCGCCGCGGTTTGACCCCCATCGTGCGAAGATGCTAGCTTTCGAACGCGCGCAGCAGGCTTTCGCCGGTCGCGCGATGCACCACCATGGCACGCAAGATTCCGCTGCTCCCGCTCCGCGAGCTCATCGTGTTCCCGCACGAGGTCGTGCCGCTCTTCGTGGGTCGTGAGAAGTCGATCGCCGCGCTCGAGGAGGCGATGGCCGACGACCGGCACATCCTGCTGTGCGCGCAGAAGAAGGCCAAGGTCAACGACCCCAAGCCCGAGGGCATCCACACCGTCGGCACCATCGGCACGATCATCCAGCTTCTGCGCCTGCCCGACGGCACGGTCAAGGTCCTGGTCGAGGGCAAGACCCGCGCGCGGATCGAGAAGTACCTCGACACCGGCAAGTGCTTCTTCGTCGAGGCCGAGCTGTTGCAGCCCGAGGGCGAGGGCGAGGACGACCCGGAGCTGGCGGCGCTGGTGCGCTCGGTGCAGTCGACCTTCGAGAACTACGTCAAGCTCAACAAGCGCGTGCCGCCGGAGCTGGCGGTCTCGGTGCAGAGCATCGAGAGCCCCGCACGGCTGGCCGACACCATCGCGGCCCACGTCAACTTCAAGCTCACCGCCAAGCAGGAACTGCTCGAGACCGAGTCCGTGCGCGCCCGTCTGGAGAAGCTCTTCGAGCTGATGCAGAACGAGATCGAGATTCTCCAGGTCGAGAAGAAGATCCGTACGCGCGTCAAGAAGCAGATGGAGAAGAACCAGAAGGAGTACTACCTCAACGAGCAGATGCAGGCGATCCAGAAGGAACTCGGCAGCCAGGACGAGTTCAAGAACGAGATCGCCGAGCTCGAGGAGCGCATCCGTCGCAAGAAGATGAGCAAGGAGGCGGCGGAGCGGCTCAAGAAGGAGCTCAAGAAGCTCAAGATGATGAGCCCGATGAGCGCCGAGGCCACGGTGGTGCGCAACTACATCGACGTGGTGCTGGCGCTACCGTGGTTCGAGCGCACCGAGGACAAGCTCGACGTCGAGGAGGCGGAGAAGATCCTCGACGAGGACCACTACGGCCTCGAGAAGCCCAAGCAGCGCATCGTCGAGTACCTCGCGGTGCAGAAGCTGGTGAACAAGATCCGCGGGCCCATCCTCTGTCTCGTGGGCCCGCCGGGCGTGGGCAAGACCTCGCTGGCCAAGAGCGTGGCGCGGGCGACGGGGCGCAAGTTCGTGCGCGTGTCGCTGGGCGGCGTGCGCGACGAGGCCGAGATCCGCGGCCATCGTCGCACGTACATCGGCGCGATGCCGGGCAAGATCCTGCACGGCATCCGCAAGGCCGGCTCGGCCAACCCAGTGTTCCTGCTCGACGAGATCGACAAGATGTCGATGGACTTCCGCGGCGATCCCTCGGCCGCGATGCTCGAGGTGCTCGACCCCGAGCAGAACGTCGCGTTCGTCGACCACTTCCTCGACCTCGACTACGACCTGTCCGAGGTGCTGTTCATCTGCACCGCGAACTCGCTGCACACCATCCCGATCCCGCTGCGCGATCGCATGGAGATCATCGAGCTGTCGGGCTACACGGACGAGGACAAGCTCAAGATCGCCAAGCAGTACCTGATCCCCAAGCAGGTCGAGCAGAACGGGCTCGAGGGCGTGGACATCCAGGTCGGCGACCCCGCGGTCAAGGAGCTCATCCACCACTACACCAAGGAGGCTGGCGTACGCTCGCTCGAGCGCGAGACCGCGGCGGTGCTCCGCAAGATCGCGCGGGAGTACGTCAAGGATCCGCGCAAGGGCCAGAGCTTCAAGGTCGACGCGAAGTACGTGCAGAAGCTGCTCGGGCCGCGGAAGTACCGCTTCAACCGCGCCGAGGAGATCGACTCCATCGGCATGGTCAACGGCCTGGCCTACACCAGCTTCGGCGGCGATCTGCTGCCGGTCGAGACCACGGTGACCTCGGGCAAGGGCAAGGTCACCCTCACGGGTCAGCTCGGCGACGTCATCAAGGAATCGGCCCACGCCGCGGTGACCTACGTGCGGGCGCGCAGCCTCGTGCTGGGGCTCGAGCCCGATTTCTACGAGTACGTCGACTTCCACGTGCACTTCCCCGAGGGCGCCGTGCCCAAGGACGGTCCCTCGGCCGGCGTCACCATCGTCACCAGCCTGGTGTCTGCGCTGCTGCGCGTGCCCGTGCGCAAGGACGTCGCCATGACCGGCGAGATCAACCTGCGCGGCAAGGTGCTGCCGATCGGCGGGCTCAAGGAGAAGGTGCTCGCGGCCTACCGCGCCGAGATCACCACGGTCATCTGCCCGCGCGAGAACGAGAAGGACCTGCACGAGGTGCCCAAGACCGTGCTCAAGGCCATCGAGTTCAAGTTCGCAGACACCATCGACGACGTGCTGCGCTGGGCCATCGCGCCGCTGGCGGAGGATCACCCCAACGCCCCGCTGCGCGCGTTCCTGGGCGGTACGACCCCGGCCGAGGCGGACGACTGGCGGGCGGTGCGGCAGTTTCTCCGCGACCGCGAGCGTCAGGAACGGGCCGAGCGCGGCCGCGAGAACGAGCCCGTGCACTGAGACGAGCTCACGGCGAGGGCAACGCGATCGGGCGATCGAGCCCCAGCGGCGCGAGCTCGCGGGCCGCGAGATCCTGATCGCTGGGCACCTCGAAGCGTTCGTCGATGGCGCTCTTCATGTTCGCCAACGTCGCGGTGACGAAGCCGTGGTCGGCGAGCTCGTCGCGCAGGCCGCCGTCGAGCAGGGCCCTGGCGCGGGCCTCGTCGAGCCCGGCGCCGCCGATGCGGATGCGCTCGTGGGCCGCGCCGCGCAGCGTCACCAGCACCGACAGGCCCTGGGCCGACAGCCGCTGCGGCAGCGCGTCGGCGAAGGCCTCACGATCGCCGACGCGATGCTTGCGGATGGTGTAGCTGCGCGCGAACACCAGCTTGCGGCGGCACTGCTCGAGCTTGAACGCGGCCTTCTCGGCGCGAGGGCGGGAGACCTCGTCGAGCATGCCCGGCAGCTCGCGTAGCGCGGCCGCGACCGCCTCGGCGTCGACGCACTTGCGCGCGTCGTGGCTGACGTCGTCGACGAAGCGCAGCGCCTCGCGCCCGCGCAGGCTCGGGGCCGCGAGCACGACCGGCGCTGGGTCGGCGACCGGCGCGGGATCGGCGGGCGGCTGCGGTGGCGAAGCGACCGCCGGCTCGATCGGCGGCGCCTCGGTCGGCGGCGGCGCGGTCGCTGCGGGCGGCTCGCTGGGCACCGCGGCAGGCGGCTCGACTGGCGTGGGCGCGCCGGGCTTGGCCGGTGTGGCCTTGGGCGCGACCTCGTCGGGATCGGGCGGGACCTCGGCCTTGATCACGCGCGCGGGCCCGGGCGGAGGCGCAGGTGGGGGCGCGGGCGGGGTGGCCATCACCCGCGCCCAGGTGCCACCGGCGGCGCCGCCGAGGTACACGAACGCGGCGAAGCCGACCATGCGGAAGGCGCCGCGCGCCGAGGTCCGCAGCAGCAGCGCGACCAGGCCCCACAGCAGTGCGAACGCAGCCAGGGCCACGCCGACCAGCATCACCACACCCCAGGGATCTGCGCTCGGATCGAATCGCATCGTCGCGGCTCAGCCCTGGCAGTACGCGTTGATCTCGCCCACGATCGTGCGCTCCTTCTCGACCACGCCGGCGGCCGAGGCCTTGGCCGTGCCCAGGGCCTCGACGTCGCCGTGGCGCACCGCCTGGGCCAGGCCACGACTCCAACCGTCGAGCTCGTCGAGCAGGCCCAGGTAGCGCTGCGTGAGCGCGGCCAGCTCGGTGTCGTCGAAGCGCAGCGCCGCGATGTCGTCGCGCGCGGCTGCGACCACGCGGCTGAACCCGTCGGCGAGGGCGGGGTCGCTCTCGACCTGGCCGAGGTGCTCGACCTCGGCGCCGATCGGCCCCGTGTGGCGCTTGATCGCGGCGACCAGCTCGTTGCACTGGTTCACCTTCGTGCTGCAGCCCGCCATCGTCGCGACCGCGACGAGCAGGCCGAGGGCAGAGCTGTGGCGACGTCGCATCGATCGATGCCGCGGGGCGCGGCCGGTCCCGAGCCTACGCCAAACCGGGCGGCACAGCGAGCGCCCCGCGACCACGGCGTGCCGCAGCCGGGCGCAGGGCCCGGCGGCCGGTTGTCGGCGCGGCGCGGCGCTGCGATACTCGCGCGCCCCGAGAGGTCCCGCCGATGTCGCGCATCTCGTTCGCCCCTGCGTTGCGTTGTTCGGCCCTGGCGCTCGCGAGTGCGCTGCTGGGATCGGGCTGCAACCTCAACAAGCTCACCGCCAACGCGACCTCGGGGATGCTCGAGTTCGGCGCGATCGCACTCGACCGCGAGAGCGACCTCGAGTTCGCGCGCGGCGCTTTCCCGGCCAGCCTCAAGACGCTGGAGACCTTCTTGGTCTCGTCGCCGAAGAACGAGTCGCTGCTGCTGCTGCTGGCGCGCGGCTACAACTCGTACGCCTTCGCGATGATCGAGAGCGAGCTCGAGCGCGCCGACCTCGACGGCACCGACGCCGAGGTCGACGAGCTCACACGCCGCGCCAAGATCCACTACCTGCGCGGCCGCGCCTACGGCTTCCGCCTGCTCGACGAGCCCGCGCTCGAGCGCGCCGCCTTCGCCGGCGACTACGCCAAGCTCGAGTCGGAGCTGGCCAAGCTCGATCGCAAGCAGGCGCCGGGGTTGTTCTGGGCCACCTACGGCTGGCTGTCCGAGATCAACCTGGCCAAGGACGATCCCGAGGCGCTCACCGGTCTGGGCTCGGTCGAGCGCATGCTCGCGCGCATGCTCGAGCTCGACCCCGACTACAACGCCGGCACACCGCTGGTGCTGCAGGCGGTCTACCACGCGTCGCGGCCGAAGATCTTCGGCGGCAAGCCCGAGATCGCCAAGCAGTTCTTCGATCGCGCCATGGCCAAGTGGGGCCGCAAGAACCTGCTGGTGCCGTACCTCTACGCGCGCTTCTACTGCCCGCAGGTGCAGGACCAGGCGCTGTTCGATCGCCTCATCGCGCAGGTGCTGGAGGCCGACGTCGACGCCGAGCCCGATCTGCGGCTCAACACCGAGGTCGCCCGCGCGCGGGCGCGGTTCTGGCGGGCCCACGCCGACGATCTCATCGTGCCGCAGTGAGCCCGCGCGCGCCGCCGGGCCCAGGAGGCCCAGGCGTGGCCGAGGCCGCGGCACACCGCGGCCGCGCGCGGTGGCTTCATTGCGCTAGCCACCTTCGGGTATGAATGGCTCGACGCCATGACCCGCCGCCTCCGCGCCACCCGTCGCACGTTCCTCTCGCACAGCGCCGTCGCGGCCGCCGCAGGGCTGTTCGCGGTCCCGCTCATCGGCCGCGCCGGCGGCAAGGTCCTGCGCATCGCCACGCTCGCGCCGCAGGGCTCGAGCTGGCACAAGGCGTTCGAGAAGACGGCACGCGACCTCAAGGAACGCACCGAGGGCGGCCTGTCGATGAAGATCTACGCCGGCGGCACCATGGGTGACGAGGGCGCGATGGTCCGCAAGATGCGGCACGGCCAGCTCGACGGCGCCGCGCTCACCAGCGTGGGCCTGGGCGAGATCAACAAGCAGCTGCTCGCGCTGCAGCTGCCGCTTTTGTTCAAGGACAACAAGCAGCTCGACCACGTGCGCACGGCGATGAGCGACACCTTCGAGGGCCTGCTCAACGCCGGCGGCTTCAAGCTCGGCGCGTGGGGTGACGTCGGCTTCATCTACCTGTTCGCCAACACGCCGGTGAAGGTGCCCGACGACATCAAGTCGACCAAGATGTGGGTCTGGGACACCGACCCGGTGTCGAAGGCGGTGATGGAGGTGGCCGGCGTGAACGCGGTGCCGCTGGGCGTGCCCGACGTGCTGCCGAGCCTGCAGACCGGCCTCATCGATGCCTTCACCAACTCGCCCTACGGTGCGATCGCACTGCAGTGGTACACCAAGGCCGCCTACGTCACGAACCTCAAGCTGTCGGTCGGCATCGGCGGCTCGGTGCTGACGCAGAAGGCGTGGGACAGCCTCGATGCCGCGCACCAGCAGGCGTTGACGGAGATCACCCAGGAGAACTACGGCAAGCTGCTCGAGCGCATCCGCGGCGACAACGGCCGCGCGATCAAGACGCTCAAGGAGAAGGGCATCGAGGTGATCGAGCCGACCGACTTCGTGAAGTGGGCCAGCGTTGCCGTGCAGGCCCGCGACAAGCTGATCAAGGACGGCACGCTCGACGGCGATCTGGTCGCGAAGGTGCTCGAGCACCTCAAGTCCGCGCCCTGAGCCCAGCCGGTCCGCGTTCCGAGTGCAGCGCCCGCGAGAGACGTCGAGCATGGGCGGTGCACTCGTCGCGGCCTGCTCGGAGCCGGTGGCTGCGGGCTTTTGCCGCCGTGGTCGCCGGTTCGGCGGGTTTGGGGTAAGGACCGAGCCCCATGAAGGGCCTGCGCGCGCTGGAGTCGGCGCTCATCCGCCTCGAGGGCGCCGTCGCGGTGGCGCTGGTGCTGCTGATGCTCGCGCTCGCGGGCTACAACGTGCTGTACCGCAACGTGCTGGTGCCGCTGCAGAAGCACTGGGCGCACAGCGGGCCCAAACCGACGCTTGCGGCCGCGCCCGAGCCCACGGCAGCGGCCGCGCCGGCGCCGACGTCCGATGCGCCCAAGCCCGCGAGCAAGCCCGAGCCCGGCGCGGCCGAGGGCTTCGGCGGTGACTGGGGCGAGGGTGGCGACGCGCCGCCGCCGGACGACGACGAGCCCGCGAAGACGGCGCCCGCGAAGGCCGAGCCCGCGAAGGCCGAGCCTCGAGGCCGAGGGCTTCGGCGGCGACTGGGGCGAGGAGGCGACGCGCCGCCGCCGGGCGAGCCCGCCGCGGCGCCGGCGGCCGACGCCGCGCCGCCGGACGAGGCCGCCGAGGGCTTCGGCGGCGACTGGGAGCGAGGAGGCGACGCGCCGGCGGCCAAGCCCGCGGCCAAGGTCGCGGCCAAGGATGCACCCGCCGACGATCCGTTCGCCGACGACTTCGGCGACGAAGAGGATCCGTTCGCGAACCTGCCGATGATCGACGCCAAAGGTGGCGGCGGCGCGCCCACGGGCGACGAGGATCTCGGCGGACCGCCCGAGCCGGGCTCGTTCGCCGCGCGCATGGTCACGCTGATCGACGGCCTCAAGCTGTCGTGGATCGACGTGGTGCTGCGGCAGCTGGTCATCTTGGTCAGCTTCTTCGGCGGCATGCTCGCGACCCACCGGGGCAAGCACATCAACGTCGACGCGCTGTCGAAGCTGCTGGGCCCGCGGGCACGACGCGGCCTCGACGTGGTCTCCAACGGCCTCGCGCTCGCGGTCTGCCTGGTGCTCGCCCGCGCCGGCGCGGACCTGGTCGCGATCAGCCGCGAGCACCCCCACGAGCTGGTCTCGTGGGCCGACGAGTGGACCTTCCAGCTCATGTTCCCGCTGGGCTTCGGCCTGCTCGCGTTCCACTTCGCCGTGCGACTGGTCGAAGCCGCCACCGGCCACAAACCACCGGGGCAGCCCGACGATGCGTCCGCGCCCGCGCGCGAGGACCAGGCGGTGCAGCCATGACCGGCCTGCTCGTCGTCGTCGTCCTCATCGCGCTGGCGATGTTCGGCGCGCCGCTGTTCTCGGTGCTCGGCGCCATCGGCATCAGCAACTTCAGCGGTGCCGGCACCGACCTGGTCGTGCTCTCGGAGGAGCACTACAAGCTCGCGACCAACCCGCATCTGGTCACGATTCCGCTGTTCACGCTCGCGGGCTTCCTCATGGCCGAGTCGAAGGCCGGCGATCGGCTCGTGCGTGTGAGCCGGGCGCTGCTGGGCTGGCTGCCCGGCGGACTCGGCATCGTGGTGGTGGCGTCGTGCGCCTTCTTCACCACGTTCACCGGCGCCTCGGGCGTGACCATCATCGCGCTGGGTGGGCTGCTCTATCCCATCTTGCTCAAGGAGCGCTATCCCGAGGGCTTCAGCCTCGGGCTCATCACGTCCTCGGGTTCGATCGGGCTGCTGTTCCCGCCGTCGCTGCCGATCATCCTCTACGGCATCGTCGGCGAGACCAGCATCGACGATCTGTTCGTCGCCGGCATCGCCCCGGGGCTGTTGTTCCTGTTGGTGCTCGGCGGCTGGTGCTTCTGGACCGGCCGCCGCGTCGGCGTCGCGCGCACGCCCTTCGACCTGCGCGAGGCCGTGGCCGCGTCGTGGGCCGCGAAGTGGGAGCTGCTGGTGCCGGTGGTGGTCGTGGTCGGCATCTACGGCGTGCCGGGCGTGACCAGCGGCCTGGTCACCATCGGTGAGGCCTCGGCCATCTGCGCGATCTACCTGCTGGTCATCGAGGTGTTCGTCTACAAGGACATCAAGATCGTCTCGCGCGACCCCGAGGTCCCCGATCTCGCCAAGGTCATCCGCGAGTCGCTGGTGATGGTCGGCGCCATCATGCTCATCCTGGGCGTGGCGATGGGCATGACCAACTACCTGATCCAGGAGCAGGTGCCGATGCAGCTGCTCGATGCGATCCGCGGGCACATCGAGAGCCGCTTCACCTTCTTGGTGGTGCTGACGCTGTTCCTGCTGGTGGTCGGCTGCCTGATGGACATCTTCTCGGCCATCATCGTGGTGGTCCCGCTCATCACGCCGATCGCCGCGGAGTACGGCGTGCACCCGGTGCACCTGGGCATCATCTTCCTGGCCAACCTCGAGATCGGCTACCTGACGCCGCCGGTCGGGCTCAACCTGTTCATCTCGTCGCTGGCGTTCAACCGCCCGGTGGTGCAGCTGTACAAGATGACGCTGCCGTTTCTCACGCTCATGCTGCTGGCGCTGCTGGTCATCACCTTCAACGAGGATCTGTCGCTGACGCTGGTGCGGTGGCTGCGGCCGACCGGGCCGTGAGCGAGGTGGCCGCGCGGCTCGGCACGCGCTGCGCTCAGCCGCCCAGCTCGATGCACGCCAGCGGGGCATCGGGGTTGCGCGGCAGCACCGCGCCGGGCACGTCGGCGCCGTAGCTGACGAGGTAGCGCCCCGGCATCACCGGCTTGGCGAAGCCCGCGTCGGCGGTCGAGCCCAGCAGGCTGCGGGTGCCGCCCTGGACCGGCTTCAGGTAGACGCTGCCGCGCTCGGCCCCGACCGGCGCGCCGCCGACGTTGGCGATCACACCGAGAGCGCCGACACCGGCACGTCGATGTCGAGGTTCTGGTCGGCGTCGATCTGCACCGTGTCGAGCAGCACGCCCTCGGTGTTGATCGGCACCTGTCCGCCGGCGGTCTCGACCGCGTAGACCACCTGGTAGGTGCCCGGCACCACCAGGGCCGCGTAGCCGCCGCTGCGGGTGTTCGCCAACAGCACCGAGTCGCCGGTCTGCGCGTCGCGCAGGTAGATCCAGCCGTCGTCGTAGTCGGAGTCGGGTGGGGCGCCCGCGCCGATGGTGATGACGCCGTCGACCAGCACGGTGGGGATGTCGATGTCGACCACGCCGTCGGCGGTGTCGAGCTTGCCGACGGCCGCGTCGGTGTTGAGCGGCAACAGCTCGCCGGCGGTGTCCTGCACGTAGTGCACGTCGTAGCTGCCCGCGAGCACCACGCGCTCGTAGCTCCCCAGCGCGGTGTTGCCCAGCACGGCCACGCCACCGTCGGCGCTGCGCAGCTGCACGACCCCGTCGTCGTTGGCGTCCGCGGGCGTGGGCACGCCGTCGACCGAGAAGCTGCCGCTGATGGTCGCGCTCGCGATCGCGATGGTGGCCGACGGCTCGTCGGTGTCGAGGCTGCCGAGCGCGCCGCGCAGGTTGATCGGCATCATCGTGCCCAGGCTCAGGCCCTCGTAGACCACGTCGTACTGGCCCGGCACGACCCGCGCGCTGTAGCTGCCGAAGCGGGTCTCGCCGAGCACGAACTCGTCACCGGTCGCGGGGTCGCGCAGGGAGATCCGCGCGTTCTCGACGTCCACGCCCGGCGTCGGTCCGCCGTCGAGCTGGTAGCTGCCGGCGATCGCGACGGTCTTCACGTCGATGTCGAACACCTGCGACGGGCCGTCGTCCACCAGGATCACCATGGACCCCACCGACGCGCGACGGTTCCGCGGCGCGATGTCCTGCCCCGCGATGCCCTCGTAGTGGATCTCGTAGGTGCCGGGCAGCACCACCTGGGTGTAGCTGCCGAAGCGGGTCTCGCCCAGCAGCACCTCGTCGCCGGTGCCGACGTTGCGCAGCCACACCCGGCCGTACTCGGACTCGAGACCCGCGGCGTCGGCCTGGTCGAAGCTGAACGCGCCCGAGATGGTGACGGGCGACAGGTCGATCTCGGCCACACCGGTGTCGGTCGCGTCGAGGTTGCCGATGATCGCCTGCGTGTTGCCGGGCACGCCCTCGCCGGCGCGCCAGCGCCACAGCACGTGATAGCGCGCCGGGACCACGCGCGCGCTCAGATCACCGGTGTCGGTGGTGCCCAGCAGCACGCGCTCGCCCGAGCCCGGGTTGAGCAGCTCGATGGTCGCGCTCTCGAGCTCTTGTGCCGGCAGCGGCGCGCCGCCCAGCGTCAGGATCACGCGCGCGTCGACGCTGCCGACCTCGACGTCGTACTCGCCCGCGACCGGGGCGCACTCGAGGCAGGTCAGCCCTGCGGCGACCTGGCCCGAGGCGCAGCTGCACGCCGCGGTGCCGTCCTCGCGCACGGTGCAGCTGCCCCGCGGACCGCAGTCGGCGAAGGCGCAGGCGGTGGTGTCGACGCCGTCGCCGGCGTCGCCGCTGCCGCCGGTCGCGGTGTCGCTGGCCCCGGTGGCGCCGGTCTCGTCCGCGGCGGTGGCACCCTCGTCGCCAGCCGAGGTGCTGCCCTCGGGGCCGCCGTCGCTGGCGGTGTCGCTGGCGCTGCTGGCCGGTGGTCGCACCGCCGGCGTCCTCGCTGCCGCTGGCGGTGTCCTCCATGCAGCCGCCTGGCGCGGCCGCGAGCGCGATTCCCCAGAGTCCGATGTGCCGAGTTCCGTGCCATCGCCGCCATCCCATCCACTGCCGCGTCGGAGGCGGCCACGCTCACTGCAGGTGCCAGCAACCGAGGTTTGCGTTGCGATTCGTGGGGACCAGGCCGGCGCTGTTCACCACGCGATAGAAGAGCAGGTAGTCACCCGGCGGTCAGCAGGCGTACGCGCCGTCGATCGTGCTGCCGAGGTAGATCTGATCGGCGGTGCGCGCATCGACCAGGTAGAGGTTGGCGGAGACGTCGGTGGTCGAGGCGGGCGGGTCTCGCCGTCGAGCGTGATGGCGCCGCCGACGGCGAGCACGGGCACGTCGATCGAGAACTGCTGCACCGCGGTGTCGTCGACGGTGACATCGCCGATGACGGCGCCGGTGTTGGCGGGCAGGGGCCCGGCCGCGTGATCGGCCGCGTAGACGATCTCGTACTGACCTGGCACCACCGGCGCGGCGAAGTAGCCCGCGCGCGTGTTGGCCAGCAGCACCGAGTCACCGGTCTCGATCTCGCGCAGGAACAGGTGGCCGTCCTGGTACTCCGAGTCCGGCGGCGGCGCGCCGCCCAGCGTGATCTCGCCCGAGACCCGCACCCGCGCGATGTCGATGTCCGCGGGCGCGCCCGAGACCGCCATCAGCTCGCCCAGCCGCGCGTTGGCGTTGCGGGGCGCGTCCAGGCTGCTGGTGTCCTGTGCGTAGTAGAGGTCGTAGACGCCCGCGACCACGCGGCGCTGGTAGCTGCCGGCCGAGGTCACGCCGAGCACGACCTCGCCGCCGCTGGCGTGGCGCAGCATCACGAAGCCGTCGTCGGTGGCGTCAGCGGGGGCCGGCTCGCCGGCGATGGTGAACACACCCGAGAGCGCGACGGTCGCGATGTCGATGTCGTCGTCACCGAGGCCGGTCTGCAGCGGGTGCGCACCACCGCGCGCGTGTTGGCCGGCGCGATCTCGGCGCCGACCAGGGCCTCGTAGACGACGTCGTAGCTGCCCGGCACCACGCGCCGGCTGTAGCTGCCGAAGCGGGTCTCGCCGAGCACGACGCGATCGCCGGCGGTCACGAGCGACGCGGCCGTTCTCGACGTCGCTGCCGGCGCCTCCACGCCGTCGAAGCTGGTTGCCAGCGACCTCGACCGTGGGGATGTCGATGTCGAACGTGCGCGCGGCCGCCCGGCAGGATGTCGAGCGCGCCGACGTCGGCGCGTGCTCGCGGGCGCCGCGTCCTGGCCCGCGATGCCCTCGTAGCGCACCACGTAGCTGCCCGGCAGCACCAACGCGTCGTACTCACCGAAGCGGGTCTCGCCCAGCAGGATCTCGTCGCCGCTGGCGGGCTCGACCAGCCACACGCGGCCGTTCTCGACGTCGCTCGCGGGCGCGGGCGTGTTGTCGAAGCTGAAGCTGCCCTGCAGTCGCACCACCTGCAGGTCGATCACGGTGTCGACGTCGCTGCCCGCGTCGATGGTCGCGATCGCGGCGCGGCGATTGCCCGGTGCCACGACCTCGCCGGCTTGCCACTGGTAGAACAGCTCGTACTCGCCCGCGAGCACCGAGGCGACCGCCGGGCTCGTGCGCGTGTCGCCCAGGCGGATCTCGTCGCCGCCGGCGCGGTCGCGCAGCCACAGCTCGCCGAACTCGAGGTCGGAGGCCGGCGGCGCGAGTCCGTCGATGGTCAGCGTGACCGAGACCTGCGACCGCGACATCGCGAGGTCCTCGGTCTTGGGCGGCTCGCAGCGGATGCAGCTGGGGCCGAGCGCGGCGTAGCCCTCGTCGCAGACGCAGACCGCTGCGCCGTCGGAGCCCAGCTGGCAGGTGCCCACGCCGCCGCAGTCGACCTCGGCGCAGTCGTCCTGCGGCATCGCGCCGTCGGTGCCCTCACCCGAGGTGTCCTCGCCGCCGGTGGATTCGCCGAAGGTGTCCGCGGTGTCGGCCGAGCTCGTGCTCACCGGGCCAGGCCCGGTCGAGCCGTCGGAGACCTCGCCGTCGGTCTCGTCGCCCGCACCGCTGCCGAAGCTGGTGTCCGCCGAGCTGCAACCGGCGAGCAACGCGGCCGCGGTGCTCGAGCCGATCGCCGCCGCCAACACGCCACGACGCATTCCAACCAACATTATCCCTGGACCATAGCACCTCGCGGCGGGCTTGCCGAGGCCTGCAGGGGCACCGCGGGGCAGATTGCTCCCACATGCGCGCACGGACAGCCGTGTGACAGCGGTGCCCGTGACACGCTCGTCAGGGGGCGCGCCGGGGCTCATGGATCGCTGAGCAACACCGCGACGCCGCCCGCACGGCCTGCGCTCGCGACCGCGATGTCGCCGAGCCCGTCGGCGTTCCAGTCGCCGGTCGCGAGCGCGGTCGGCAGCGCGAGCGTCGGCACCGCGACTGCGGCGAGCCAGCCGTCCGAATCCTGCAGCAGCACCGCGACGGCGTTGGCGCCGGCGAGCGCGACTACGACGTCGACGCGATCGTCGTTGTCGATGTCGGCGATGGCGACGTCGCGCGGCTCCGCGCCGG
The DNA here is from genome assembly GCA_046351635.1 of Nannocystaceae bacterium. Classification (GTDB taxonomy): domain Bacteria; phylum Myxococcota_A; class Polyangia; order Nannocystales; family Nannocystaceae; genus Xiheibacterium. The sequence goes on from JAXLYC010000005.1 coordinate 197,737, forward strand.
CGGGGTAGGTCAGCGGCGCCGCGAACCCGCCGTCTTGCAACACGATCGAGACGCTGTCGCCGTCGCCGTTGGCGGCGACCAGGTCGTCGTCGCCGTCGCCGTCGAGGTCGGCGGCGGCAGCGGCCCGCGGACCCGCGCCCACCAGCACGCTGTCGATGGCCTCGAAGCCGCTCGCGCCCTCGTCGAAGCGCAGCAGCGCCAGGCTGCTGCCGGCGCGGTTGCTGACCGCGAGGTCGGGCAGCGCGTCGCCGTCGAAGCGGCCGTGGGCCACGCCGCCGGGGCTGCCGCCCACGGCACCGGACCAGCCGGCGACGAAGCTGCCCGCGGGGTCCTGGAAGAACGCGTGCGCGCGGGCATCGAGCGCGTCGACGACCGCGACATCGTCGTCGCCGTCGTCGTCGAAGTCCACGACCGCGAGCGCGGCCGGCGAGGCCGGCGGCGGCATCCCCATCACCGCGATGGGATCGAGCGGGACGAAGCTACCGTCGCCCGCGCCCACGGCGATCGTGAGGGTGTCGTCGTCGCCGTGTGCCGCGACCAGATCGAGCGCCGCGTCGGCGTCGAGCTGGCCCACCGCCACGGCCAAGACCCCCGGCAGGCCCAGCGCGTCGCCCTGCGCGAAGCCGCCGGCGCCGTCGCCCAGCAGCACCGTCAGGCCGTCGGCGTGGCCGATCGCGAGGTCGAGCGCGCCGTCGTCGTCGAAGTCGGCGGCCGCGAGCGCGGCGGCGGGCGCGTCGACGAAGATCGACTGCGACGGTGCGAAGCACAGTTCGTGCATGCCACCCTGGCCGTCGCCGCAGTGTTGTTCCTCGCCGGTGGTCGAGCTCGAGCCGGTCGACGTCGCGACCGTACCCACGCTGGTCCCGCTGCTGCTGCCGTCGGGTACGGTCGTGCCGGTGTCGGCGGAGGAGTCCGCACCGGTCGACGAGGTGCCGGTCGTGCTGCTCGAGCTTCCCTCGGCGCTGCCGGCGGGTTCGTGCTTGCAGCCCCCTGCGAGGCCCAGGCCCAGCGCGAGCGCGACGGTCGTCGGCCATGCGCCGAGGCCCCGCCCAACGCCACCACGATCATGATCAAGCATACGTGCGCGAGCCTAGCACGGCCGGCGCCGCGCCGCCTTCGTTCCTGCGCGGCGCGGAGGTGCCGGCCCGACCGACGACTGGCCCGATCCACACCGGGCCTGCTACGATGGCGATCGAGCGCTGCTCGACCGCGGGCGAGCGGCTGCGCTGACTTGCCATGCCTGTCCGTCCGATCTCGCCGTTGCTCGCGAGAACCATCGCGCTGTGGGGGTTGCCGCTCGTCGCGGTCGCGCCTGGCTGCTTCACCGGCGCCGACGCGACCGGCCTGCCGTGCAACGCCGATCTCGACTGCGGCCTGCACGATCGCTGCATCGACGGCTTCTGCGGCGGCGTGCCGGTGGGCGTCGAGGCCGACGGCACGGCCACGGGCTCGGGCTCCGAGAGCAGCTCGGCGAGCACCGATCCCACGACCGCGGGCGGCAGCTGCGGCGACGGTGTGGTCGACCAGGGCGAGCAGTGCGAGCCCATCGCGGCCGGCACGCCCGACATGGCGTGCGACGTCGACTGCACCCTGCCGGTGTGCGGCGACGGCCTGACCAACTACGAGGCGCCCAGCACCGAGGTCGACGACGGCGTGACGACCGAGGAGTGCGACACCGAGCTGATGGACACGCCCGCGTGCGACGCGAACTGCACCGCGAGCGCCTGCGGCGACGACTACGAGAACCTCGCGGCCGAGCACTGCGACGACAGCAACGGCAGTGATCTCGATCGCTGCACGGTGCAGTGCCAGCAGACGTTGCTGGCGACCGACTTCGGCGGTGGCGTCGGCGAGTGGGTCGTGACCGACTACGATCTGTCCTACGACACGCCCGGGCTGACCAAGCCGGGCTGGGTGCTGGAGAACGGGCGCTGGCGCAGCGGCGAGATCCCGCAGCTGACCGGCATCATGGACCAGTACGTCTACTCCGGTGTGACGCGGCTGTTCTCGCCGATGGTGGTCGTGCCCGCGGACGTCGACGATGGCTTCCGCATCGAGCTGCGCTTCACCCACGAGCTCGTGCTCGACGCGTGCAGCCCGCCGTTCGAGCTGGGTGACGGCGGCGTCGTGCGCGTCCTGGTCGACGGCGCGCCCATCGAGGAGGCGCAGAAGCTCGTGCCCGAGGGCGGCTACTCCGGCACGTTGACCAACCACTGCACGCCGCCCACGCACCCGCCCAACCCGCAGTGGGGCCGCGACGACCAGGAGGTCTTCACGTCGGTGGAGCCGATCGAAGGCGCGGTGGTCTACGACCTCGACGCGTTCCGCGGCCACACGATCCAGATCGTGTTCGAGTACGGCAACGACTGTGTGCAGTGCGCCTTCGTCGACGAACCCCGCGGATGGTGGATCGACGACGTGCTGGTCGCACCGATGCCGTTGCGCTGAGCGCCGCGCCCAGGCGCGGCCACGTCAGAACCGTCCGCGCAGCGCGAGTCCGGCGAAGCCAGGTGCCGCCACCGGCGTCCACGCGTGCTTCTTGCCGGCCTGGCGCCGCGACACGCCCACACCCAGCAGCACCGCACCCGTGACGGCGAACAGTCCGCCGACGACGCCGCCCGCGATGGCGAGCGCGTTGCCGGTGCGGCCGCGATCGAACTGGTCGCGCCGGGCTGCGATGTCGTCGGGCGCGATGCCGCCCAGGTCGTTGGCGCGCTTGCCCATGGCCAGGCCGCCGCCCATCATCGCGAGGCCGCCGACGCCGACGACCAGCAATGCCGCGCCGCTGCCGATCAGCGCCGTGCCGCGGCCAGCGGCGTCGTCGCGATCGTCGGGCCCGTCGTCGTTGCGGCCGCCCCCGGCTCGCGCCTGCTTGCGCTCGGCCGCCGAGATCCGCGCGGCGATGTCGTTGAGCCGCTGGGTGATCTTCGCGCGCTCGTCCTCGGCCTCGGGCCCGTCGCCATACAACGCCGGGATGCTCGCGGCATAGTTCTCCATCAGCACCTTGGCCTGCCGCAGGTGGCTGAGGTCACCGCTGATGTCGTAGGCGTTCTCGCGCGCGGTCGCGATGTTGTAGATGAGCAGCGCCTTGATGCGGGCGGCCTCGGCCTCGTCGGGCACCAGCTGGAACGCCGCGGTCCACTGCTCGATCGCGCCGAGGTAGTCCGCGGTGGCGAAGTGGGCCTTGCCCGCCTCGTACAGCGCGCGCGCCTGCGCCAGCGCGGCGGCGGTGTCGGGCGCATCGGCGGGCTCGGCCGCCGGGTCCGCGTCCGGACCCGATCGCAGCTCGTCCGCGGGCGCCGCGGTCGGCGCGGCCGCAGCCAGCGGCACGAGCGGTGGCGCGAGCGCGATGCCCAGCGCGGTGCAAGCGATCCCCGCCGGGCGTGCCAGCGCGGCAGCGCACGATGCCCACATCGCGATCCCCAACATCGATCCCATGCTAGCACGGCCCGGCGCCGCTCGTGCACGCCGGGGCCACCGCCCAAGTGGTGTATCGTGGTCGGACCCGATGCCGCTGCGCCCCGCCCACCGCCTTCGCCGCGTCGCGCTCGTCTGGCTGTGCGCGACGGCGTGCTCGTCGAGCGAGGAGCCCGCCGGCGCCTCGAGCTCCACGGGCCCCGACGAGCCCCATGCCACCTTGCTGGCGCAGGTCGCCAACAGCGTGTGCAACGACCCCAAGGTCGTCGCGGTGCAGATCACCGCGGTGCAGGTCGGCTGCGAGCACCCGCCGCCGTCGCCGTGCACGTTGCCGGCCGAGCCGCCGCTGCTGCAGGGCGACATGGCCAGCTGTCCCATCACGGACCCGACCGTGCAGCTGGGCGTGGTCGTGGAGCGGGCGGCGGAGTACGCCGTCGAGGTCGTGGCCGATCGCTCGCCCGAGGCCGCGACGCTCGAGTGCTACGCCGAGTCCATGCTGCAGACCTCGGTGCGGGTGACCTCGGTCGACCTCGACGTGCGCGCGGCCAAGACGCTGGTGCCCATCGGCCAGCCCTGTCCCGACGGCTGAGCGGCGGACCGCGCGTGCGGGCGCCCCCCGGTCGCGGGGCGGCAGCACGGCCGGGGCTTTGGTGTTAGCGTCGCCCCCGATGGTCTACGACCACCAAGCGATCGAACGCCGCTGGCAGGAGTACTGGGAGCGCAACTCGACCTTCCGCGCCGAGGTCGATCCGGAGCGACCCAAGTTCTACGTGCTCGACATGTTCCCGTACCCCTCCGGCGACGGCCTCCACGTCGGCCACGTCGAGGGCTACACCGCGACCGACATCATCGCGCGCTACAAGCGGATGCGCGGCTTCAACGTGCTGCACCCGATGGGCTGGGACGCCTTCGGTCTGCCGGCCGAGCGCCACGCGATGAAGACCGGCGTCCACCCCGCGCGCGTGATCGAGAACGCCAGCGGCAACTTCCGCCGGCAGCTCAAGCGCCTGGGCTTCTCCTACGACTGGCGTCGCGAGCTCAGCACCACCGACCCCGGCTACTACCACTGGACGCAGTGGATCTTCTTGCAGCTGTGGGGCTCGTACTACGATCGCGAGGCCCAGCGCGCGCGACCGATCGCGCAGCTGCCGATCCCGCCCGCGATCGCGGCCGCCGGCACCGCCGCCGTCGCGCGCTACCGCGACGATCGCCGGCTCGCGTACCTCGACGACGCGCCGGTCAACTGGTGCCCGGCGCTGCGCGTCGTGCTGGCGAACGAAGAGGTCGCGGAGAAGGTCGAGGACGGCTACGAGGTCGTGCGCCGACCGATGCGGCAGTGGGTGCTGCGCATCACCGAGTACGCCGAGCGCCTGCTCGCGCCGACCTCGAGGGGCCTGGACTGGCCGCCGCACGTGCTCGAGATCCAGCGCAACTGGGTCGGCCGCTCGGAGGGCGCCGAGATCGACTTCGCGATCGACGGCCACGACGGCGCGCTCACGGTCTTCACCACGCGGCCCGACACGCTCTACGGCGCGACCTACATGGTGCTCGCGCCCGAGCACCCGCTGGTCGCGGCCATCACCACCGCGGCGCAGCAGGCCGAGGTGCGCGCGTACGTCGATCGCACCGCCCGCCGCAGCGAGCGCGAGCGCCAGGCCGAGTCGATCGAGGGCAAGAAGACCGGTGCCTTCACCGGTGCCCATGCGATCCACCCGCTGACCGGCGCGAAGATCCGATCTGGATCGCCGACTACGTGCTGCTGGGCTACGGCACCGGCGCGATCATGGCGGTGCCGGGGCACGACGAGCGCGACCACGCGTTCGCGCGCGCGATGTCGCTGCCGATCGTGCAGGTGGTGGCGCCGCCAGGCGGTGGCGCGGTCGACATCGCCGCGGCCGCGCTGGTGGGCGAGGGCGTCGCGGTGCACTCACCGGTCATCGACGGCCTGCCCACGGCCAAGGCCAAGCGCCAGATGATCGACCACCTGGTCGCGCAGGGCCGCGGTCGCGCGCGCGTGACGTACAAGCTGCGCGACTGGCTGTTCTCGCGTCAGCGCTACTGGGGCGAGCCGTTCCCGCTGTCGTATGCGCCCGGCGGCGAGGTCGTGCCGGTGTCGAAGATCAGCTGCCGGTGCTGTTGCCCGAGGTCGCCGACTACGATCCGTCCGAGGACGGCGAGCCGCCGCTGTCGCGCGCGACCGCGTGGAAGCAGCTGCCCGACGGCAGCGTGCGCGAGACCAACACCATGCCGCAGTGGGCCGGCAGCTGCTGGTACTACCTGCGCTTCTGCGATCCCGGCAACGGCACGCTGCCGTGGTCGAAGCAGGCCGAGTCGTACTGGATGCCGGTCGATCTCTACGTCGGCGGGGTCGAGCACGCCGCCACGCACCTCTTGTACTCGCGCTTCTGGCACAAGGTGCTGTTCGACCTGGGCCACGTCAGCGAGCCCGAGCCGTTCCGGCGCCTGGTCAACCAGGGCATGATCCTGGGCGCGACGTTCCTGCCGCTCGATCGCCGCAAGGACGACACCGGCAAGAAGCTGGTGTTCCTGCCCGCGCAGGTCGAAGAGCGCGACGACCCCGATCGCCCCGGCAGCAAGCGCTGGGTCGTGCGCGAGACCGGCGAGCCGGTCGAGATCCAGTGGGACAAGATGTCCAAGAGCCGCGGCAACGTCGTGAACCCCGACGAGGTCGTGGCCAGCTACGGCGCCGACTCGGTGCGGCTGTACGAGATGTTCATGGGCCCGCTCGAGCACAGCGCGCCGTGGCAGACCGAGGGCCTCGCCGGCGTGCACCGCTTCTTGGGCCGGGTGTGGAAGCTGTTCTTCCCCGCCGACGACGGCACCGCCGAGGCCGCGACGCCGCGGGCGCTCGCGCCGGGCGAGGGCACGCCGCGGCAGCGGCGGCTGCTGCACCGCACGATCGCGGACGTCACCGACCGCACCGAGCGGCTGTCGTTCAACACCGCGATCAGTGCGCTGATGGTCTTCGTGCGCGACATCGTCGCGGCCGGCGATCCCGGCAAGGATCCCGAGGCGATGCTGCCGCGCGGCGCGGCGACGCAGTTCTGCTTGCTGCTCGCGCCCTACGCGCCCCATCTCGCCGAGGAGCTGTGGGCGGTGCTGGGCCACGGCGCGTCGCTGGCCCACGAGCCGTGGCCGGCGGCCGACGAGGCGTGGTTGGTGGACGACACCTTCACGCTCGTGGTCCAGGTCGACGGCAAGTGGCGGGCGGAGATCGCCGCGCCCAAGTCGGCCTCGAAGGACGAGCTCGTGGCGCTCGCGCGCCGTCGAGGACGTGGCCAAGCGCCTGGTGGGCGTCGAGCCCCGGCGCGTCGTGGTGGTGCCCGGCCGGCTGGTCAACTTCGTGCTGTGACCGCGGGCGCGCGACGCGACCGCGCGCGCACCAGGGGTCGTCGGCGGGCCGCTCGCCGGCCTGCCAAACCCAACGACGACACCACGGGCTCCGATCGGCTCACGGGCTCGCACGGTCGCCGAAGCGGCAAGCTCACGGCTGCGATGCGGCCCGCCCCGCCGCGATTGTCGGCCCTGGTGGTGTCGACTCTGGTACCGTGGAGTCCTCGGGTCGCCGGGCGACGACCAAGCAACCGTGCAGGGGGGAGACATTGACATGACACGCAATCGACAGCTGGCGAAGTGGGCGACCATCCTGGGGACCGTGGCGATGGGCCTGGGCTCTTGCGGCGACAAGGACCGCGAGCAGGAGACCGCCTCCGACTCGATGACCACGATGGCGAGCCTCACCACGCTCACCGCCGGCACCGACGGCACGAGCGCGGGCGATGCCTCTGCGAGCGGTGAGGCGGACAGCGGCGACAAGCTCGACGTCGGCGCAGGCACCGGCGGTGGCTGCGGCAGCGTCGATCTCGGCTGCACCGATCAAGATCGATCTGCTGTTCGTCATCGACAACTCGGGCACGATGGCCGAGGAGCAGATCAACCTCGCGCTGAACTTCCCGCGCCTGATCGAGCGCCTCGAGACCCTCGAGGACTCGGCGGGCAACATGGTCAGCCCCGACGTGCAGATCATGGTGACCACGACGGACTTCGGCAATCCGTTGTGCACGCCGTTCCAGCCCCCCGGCTACGAGCCGGCCAAGGGCGCGCCCACGACCTCGGGCTGCAACGCCCGCATCGACGACTTCACCGGCCTGGGCAGCAACCCGGACATGGTGCCCGAGGCGTGCACGACCGTGTGCCAGTCGGACATCGTGCCCTCCGATCCGTTCATCGCGTTCAGCCCGACCGGCGCCAACGTGCCCGACGTGCCGCCCAAGGACATCAACGGCGACGGCACGCAGGACTCCGCGGTCGCGCAGGCGCTCGCCTGCATCGGCCCGCAGGGCATCAACGGCTGCGGCTACGAGGCGCCGCTCGAGACGATGCTGCAGGCGCTCAACCCCGGTGCGTCGTGGAACAAGGGCAGCAAGCCGTTCCTGCGCCAGGGCGCCCTGCTCGCCATCGCGATCGTGACCGACGAGGTCGAGTGCTCCGTGAAGGACTACTCGATCATGGAGGACGAGGCCTACCAGGAGATCAACCCCAACAACGGCAACAAGCAGGCGTCCTCGGCGATCTGCTGGAACGCCGGTGTGACCTGCAACGGCCCCGACGCCAGCGGCGTGTACAGCGACTGCACCTCGCTCGACGACGGCAAGCTGCAGCCGATCGACCGCTACACGCAGTACCTGGTCAACGATCTGCGCGAGAACCAGAACAAGGAGGTCATCATGCTGGGCATCCTCGGCGTGCCGCTGGTGACCGCGTACAACGAGGATCCGCCGTACAATCCGGTCGCCGGCGGCGAGCTCGCGCTGCAGTACCGCGACTGGATCGACGGCCAGTACCCCGCGGGCGACATCTTGCCCGAGGAGTTCATGAGCGGAGAGACCGCGGCGGACAAGCAGTTCGACTTCGGCATCGGGCCTGCCTGCACCGGCCAGGATCTCATGGGCAACTTCACCGGCCAGGCCACGCCGAACACCCGCGTGATGGAGGTCTGCCACGCGCTCGACTACGGCGACAACATCCGCTGCTGCATCACGTCGATCTGCGACCCCGACTTCAGCCCCGCCATCGACTGCCTCACCGGCATCATCGGCGAGTCGATCACCCAGCCCGGCTGACGCTGGGCGTGCCCCGCTCGCCCCTGGGCGAGCGCACGAGCGCGTGGATGCCCCAGCCGGGGTGCCACGCGCTCGTCTCGTTTCGGGGCCTTTGCCTGTGCGCGGACCCACGCCGCCGCTGGCCCCGTGCACGCTTTCGCTCGCCGTCGCCGACGCCGCCCGCGATCGAAGGGGCGAGCGCCCGCCACCATTCATCCCCAAGGGCCGCTGGCCTTGTCGCTGTCAGACCCCTCTGACAGACTGCCGGGCGACGTCCCACGCACGCGGGCACGCCCGCCGACGTACGACGCGGAGCATCGATCCATGAAGACTTCCCCTCGCTTGATCCTGGCCGCTGCGGCCGTCTGTTGTCTGCCTGGCTGCCAGGACAACCGCGACGAGCCCATGGTCACCAGCGCCGACGAGACCACGATGTCCACGGTCTCGGTCGGCATGACGATGACCGCCGGGGACTCGACCAGCGCGGACAGCAGCTCGGGCGGCATGAAGCTCGACTCGCTGCCGGACACCACCGGCGGCCCGGGTGACTGCCAGGCCGACGGCAACTGCACGATGATCGACCTGGTCTTCATCATCGACAACAGCGGCACGATGGGCGAGGAGCAGCTCAACCTCGCGGCCAACTTCCCGCTGCTGGTCAACCAGCTGCAGAACCTGACCGACGCGGCCGGCAACCCGCTGTACCCCAGCGTCAACATCATGGTGACCACGACCGACTTCGGTCACCCGCTGTGCACCCCGTTCGAGAAGCCCGACTACGAGCCGCGGCGCGGCGCGCCGGTCTACCAGGGCTGCAACGCCCGCATCAACCGCTTCACCGGGCTCGACACCCACGACCCGCTGATGATCCCCGAGGCCTGCACGACGAACTGCCCGATGGACATCGCGCCGGCGGACCAGTTCCTGCACTTCGACGCCGCCGGCACCAACGTGCCGACCGACGACCCGGCCAAGGCGCTGTCGTGCATCGGCCCGCAGGGCATCGACGGCTGCGGCTACGAGGCGCCGCTCGAGACCATGCTGCAGGCGATCAACCCCAGCGCGTGCTGGAACGATCCCAACAGCGAGGGCTGCGAGGCCTCCGAGGAGTGGTCGCAGTTCAACAAGCCGTTTTTGCGCGACGGCGCGGTGCTGGCCATCGCGATCGTGACCGACGAGGTCGACTGCTCGGTCGCCGCGCCCGAGGGCTTCTCGTACTTCACCAACGAGGCCAACAACGAGTACTGGGAGGTCAACCCGCACACCGACTCGCCCTCGCCCTCGTCGGCGATCTGCTGGAACGCGGGCGTGCAGTGCAGCGGGCCCGACGCGACCGGTGCGTACACCGACTGCATCTCCACGGACAACGGCGTGCTGCACCCGACCGACCGGTACATCACGTACCTCGACTACCTCGTGAAGGATCGCAAGCAGCCGGTGGTGATGCTCGGCATCCTCGGCGTGCCCGAGGTGACCGCGCACAACCCCAACCCGCCCTACGAGCCCACCGCCGGCGGTGTCGCTGCGCTCGAGTTCCGCGTCTGGGAGGACACCGATCTCTCGCAGGCCGACATCGACGAGGGCATCGAGGTCGAGGACAAGATCTGGGAGTTCGGCAACATCGCGCCGGGCTGCCGAACGAGAACGGCAGCGCGATCTTCCCCACGCGCGTGCAAGAGGTCTGCGAGAGCCTCAACCAGCCCGACGATCCGGCCACGCCCAACCTCGACGAGTCGTCGGCGCGTTGCTGCATCGAGTCGATCTGCGACGACGACTTCAGCGACGCGATCAAGTGCCTCACCGGCGCGATCTCGTCGGCGATTCCGCCGGCAGGCTGAACCCGAGCGTGCCGCGGGCCCGCGCTGTCGGGCCCGCGCGCCGCTTCGGCGCGGCGAGGAGGAAGCGGCGCTTCCTCCCCGAGGACTCACTGCTTGCGCAGGTAACCGTTGCCGTGCCGCGTGATCTTGAGCCGGCGCTTCACGCCGCTGCCTTCGAGGTGCACGAAGCCCTTGGCCCGCAGGCTGCGCACGATGATGCGCAGCTGCTCGCCGGTGAGGTTCACGTAGGTCGCCAGCTCGCTCTCGCGCAGGCCACCGCGCTCGGCCAGGCAGCGCAGCACGCGGATGTCGCCGTCGGGCACGTCCGCGCGGCGGCGAATCACCAGCGCGCTGGGATCGCCCAGATCCATGACCGGGTTGCCGTCCGCGTCGTACTGCACCGGCGCGCCGTTGCGGGGCGCGCCGTTCTTCGCGGGGGCCGCCGCGGGCCTCGCCGCCGGGGCAGGGCGCTTGCGCACCGCGTCGATGAGCTCCTGCACGGTGAAGATCTGCAGCACCGCGCCCATGGTCGCGCTCGCGCGCGTGGCGGCGACGAGCTCGCCCAAGGTCGCGTGGTCGGGCAGCGAGGCGATCACGTCGCGCATCACGCTGCGCAGCGAGTCGGCCCACGCGTCGTCGGCTCGCTCAGCGCCTGATTCCGTCGGTTGCGCAGCCTCCGGCTGCTGCTCGGGGTGGCCCATGCTCGTCGCACCTTCGTGGTCCGGCAGCGGCGGCGCGACGCGGACTCGCGCGCGTCAGAATCCCGACAGGGAACCCGCTCGACGATCCCCGCGATCGGCCACGCCGAGCGCCGAGGACCACCGGACTTGCAACGCCATCGATGGTGCAGAGGGCAGCCGCGGGTGTCAAGGGCCGCGCGTGCGAGGACCCGACGCCGCGCGGCCGCGGGGCGACTTGACACCCATGACGCGCATCGGGGACAAGGGCGCGAAAGCGGCTGCTCGTGGGCGCGACGATCCATCGTTTCGAGGTCGAGGCGCGGGGCCATGGGCGCGATGCGCTCGCGGCACAGACGGCCGTGCGGCTGTCGGGCTGGCTGGGCCGGCCGGTGGACCCCAGCGCGATCGCGACCCGTCGCGTCTACCACCTCGATCTCGGGCTCGCCGACGACGAGGCTGCGCGCGTACTCGCGGCCATCGTCGATCCGGTCGCGGAGATCGGTGCCGTCGGCATGCTGCCAGACCCCTGGCCCGCGGGTGCGCTGGTGTTGGAGATCGGGCTGCGGCCCGGCGTCACCGATGCGGTCGGCGCGACGGTGCAGCGCGCCGCGGCGGATTGCCTCGGTCGCGCGCTGGCCGGTGCGGCCTACAGCTCGGTGCTGTTCGCGTTCTGGGGCCCCGATGCCGAGGCGGTCGCGGCCGCGGCCCAGACGCTGCTGTGCAACCCGCTGATCCAGCGCGCGCGACGGCAGACGCTGCCGCGGACGCTCGTGCTCGAGGTGCCGCGCGCCGGCGCGATGGATCCGCCGCGGGTCGAACGCGTCGCGCTGCGCGACGCCGTGCGACGCTGCTGCGGATCTCGCAGCAGGGCATGCGCGCTGTCGCTGGCGGAGATGCGCGCCATCGCGGCGCACTTCCGCGAGCGTGGCCGCGATCCACCGACGCGGAGCTCGAGTGTCTCGCGCAGACGTGGAGCGAGCACTGCAAGCACAAGATCTTCGCCTCGCCCATCGAGCTCGACGGACCCGCGGGCCCGCGCCGGGTCGAGCAGGGCCTGTTCCGCGACTACATCCGCGCTGCGACCGAGGCCGTCGCGGCCGCGCGCGCGCGCGCGACGGCCTCGATCCACCCCAGGCGCCGTGGCTGGTGTCGGTGTTCCACGACAACGCCGGCGTGGTCCGCTTCACCGACGCCGATCACCTGGTCTACAAGGTCGAGACCCACAACTCGCCCTCGGCGCTCGACCCCTATGGCGGCGCCATGACCGGCATCGTCGGGGTCAACCGCGACAGCTTCGGCACCGGCCTGGGCGCCGACCTGCTGACCAACGTGTGGGGCTACTGCTTCGGCGCGCCCGACCACGCCGCGCCGCTGCCCGCGGGGCTGATGCATCCGCGACGCATCCGCGAGGGCGTGCACCACGGCGTGATCGACGGCGGCAATCGGTCGGGCATCCCGTACGGCGCGGCTTCGAGCTGTTCGACGCGCGCTACGTCGGCAAGCCGCTGGTGTTCTGCGGCACGGTCGCAGCCATGCCGGTCACGGTCGCGGGGCGGCCGACCCACGACAAGCGCGCCGCGCCCGGCGACGCGATCGTGATGGTCGGTGGCCGCATCGGCAAGGACGGCATCCACGGCGCGACCTTCTCCAGCGTGCAGCTCGACGAGAGCGCGCCGGTGCAGGCGGTGCAGATCGGCGATCCCATCACGCAAGAAGATGATGTTCGACATGCTCACGGTCGCGCGCGACCGTGGGCCTCGTCCTCGACGATGACCGACAACGGCGCCGGCAGGCTGTCGTCCTCGGTCGGCGAGATGGCCAGCAGCAGCGGCGGCGCCGAGCTCGATCTGTCGCTCGCGCCGCTCAAGTACCCCGGGTTGCAGCCATGGAGGGTGCTGGTGTCCGAGGCGCAGGAGCGCATGACCGTGGCGGTGCCGCCGGCCCAGCTCGATGCGTTCCTGGCGCTGGCCCAGCGCTACGAGGTGCTCGCGACGGTGCTGGGCCGCTTCACCGACGGCGGCCGCCTGGTCGTGCGCTGGGGGCAGACCGAGGTCGCCGGATCTGTCGCTGGCGTTCTTGCACGACGGCGTGCCGCTGCCGCCATTGCCGGCGCGGCTGGTGCCCACCGCGGCGGCGCCGCAGCTGGCGGAGCTGCGCGAGCCCGCGGCGCTGCAGGCCGAGCTGGTGGCGTTGTTCGAGCTGCCCGAGCACGCGCCACGGCCGAGCTCGTGCGTCACTACGACCACGAGGTCAAGGGCCTGTCGGTCATCAAGCCCTGGTCGAGGGTCGCGCGCGACATGCCCGCGACCGCCACGGTCGCGCGCGTGCGCCACGGCCGTCGCGAGGGCGTCGTGCTGGGCGGGCGTTGCATCGGTCTACACGCCGACCACGACGCGGCCGCCGATGGCGCGCGCGTGCGTCGACTGGTGTGCGCCGGGTGCTGTGCGCCGGTGCGCGCATCGATCGCATCGCCGCGCTCGACAACTTCCTGCTGGCCCGATCCCGTGCGCAGCGATCGCACGCCCGACGGCGCGCGCACAAGCGGCGCAGCTGGTCGCGTGCTGCGGGGGCTTGTACGAGGCCTGCGTCGCCTACGGCGTGCCGCTCATCAGCGGCAAGGACTCGATGAAGAACGACGCCTTCATCGGCGGCACCAAGATCTCGATCCCGCCGACGCTGTTGGTCAGCGTGATGGGCCAGATCGACGACGTCGGCAAGGCGCTCGATCCGGTGCTGGTCGCCGGCAGCGACCTGTGGCTGCTGGGCGAGACCCGCAGCGAGCTCGACGCTCGAGCCTGCTGCGCCGGCGCGGCCAGGGCCACGCCGGCGCGGTGCGCAGGGCCGATCCCGCGAGGCTGTGGCCGCGCTACCGCGTTCGCGGCGCTGGTCGCCGACGGGCGGAGTGCGCGAAAGCGCGTCGGCGCTGTCGCGCGGTGGCCTCGCGGTGGCGCTGGGTCACGCGCTGCTCGCCAGCAGCGTGGCGATCGAGTCGCGCTCGACGCCGTCGCGCCGAACCCGATCGACGCGCTGTTCTCCGAGTCGACCGGCCGGATCCTGCTGTCGAGCGCGCCGGCCGACCGCGCGCGGGTGCAGGCGCAGCTGGAGCCGTTCGGGCTCGTCGCCCTGGAGCGCGCGGTGGCGCAGCCGCCCGAGCTGCGCGGCACGGTCGCGGGCGCATCGTGGTTGCAGCTGCCCGAGCCGCAGCTGCGCGCGGTGGACCGCGGCGGCGCGAGCCCCAGCGGTGCGCAAGAACGCGAAGCGTTCTTCCGGACACCCTGCTCCGTGCCCGTGCCCGTGCCCGCGGCGCAGCGCGACACTGCCGGGCCCGGCGGTGGCGCTGGGATGGTTTCGTGACGGCGCCCGCCGCGACCGGGGATGCATGTCCCGAGGTCGCGACCCATGAACCTGCTGCGCTGCACCCTCGGGCTCACCCTCGGGCTTTTCACCGCGGTCGGCTGCGCCGACGACGACGCGCCGCCGCTCTTGAACCGGTCCGCGATTGCCACAGCGACGACGAGTGCGTCGCGGCGGACGACCGCTTCGATCGCTGTCAGTGGGTCTGCGAGGCCCACGTCACCTACTGCCAGCCCTCGTGCGAGGTCGACGCCGACTGTCGCGGGCGCGGCCTGCCCGAGGACTACGTCTTCTGCGACGTGCCGCGGCCGGGCGAGGGCTTCTGCAACGCATACGGCTATGGCTACAAGCCCGACGCCTGCGTCCAGGAGGTGCCGCCGCTGCCGGGCCACGACGGCAGCGGCTGAGCCCCGGCCCGTGCGCAGCTGCGCGGCGGCCTGGTAGGCTCGTGCGCGCATGGTGGCGCGTAGGGTCGCGACGGGTGGTCTGCGGATCGGCGGGTTGTGCCTCGCGCTCGCGTGCGCCTCGCCGGGGCGGCCCGGCCGAGGATTGTCCGCCGACGCCCGCGCCGGCGCCGGCGTCGAGCGAGCCCGCGCTTGCGACGACGACGGCGGCAGCGTCTCGGTCACGCCGTCGAGCTTTCGTCGACCGCCCGAGGCGGTCCGCGATCTCGTGCTCGCGCGCCCGAGCCCGCAGGCGTGGGTCTCGCCCGGCGGCGACGCCATCCTGCTGGGCCACGCCCACGCGATGCCGCCGCTGAAGGTCGCGCGACCGTTCGAGGCCTGGCCGGCGTGCGCATCGACGTGCAGCGCGGCTCCGAACGCCACCTGCGCAGCTTCGATCACCTCGGCGTGCTGCCCATCGGCGGCGGGCAGGAGCGCATCCTCGCGCCGGCGCCGAGGTCGCGATCACCTCGCCGAGCTGGTCGCCCGACGGCGCACGATCGCCTGGCTCGCAGCGAGCGCGATCGCGTGGGCCTGTGGGTCGCGTCGCGCGACGACGGGGTTGCACCGCGGCGGTTGCTCGACGTCGTCGATCTGATCGCCGGCGTACCCTGGCTGGGCCCCGACGCGCTGGTGGTGCTGGCCGACGATCGCGGCGGACCGCCGCCGCGTCGCCGACGGTGCCGACCGGGCCGATGATCGAGGCCAGGGCGAAGAGCACGCGCCCAACCGCACGTGGCAGGACCTGCTGCGCACCACGACGACGCGGCCCGCTTCGCGCACTGGGCCAGCGGCCAGCTCAACTGAGCGCGTCGACCTCGCGGGCACGCGTACGCCGCTGGGCGAGCGCGGCATGGTCTCGTCGTTCGCACCCTCCGCCCGATGGCCGCTACCGTGCTGGTCGAGCGGCTGCGCACGCCGTTCTCCTTCGCGGTGCCGTTCAGGCGCTTCGCGCGGGTGATCGAGGTGCGCGATTCCGGCCGGCGCCGTGATCCGCGACCCTGGCCGACGACGATGCCGCCGAGGCGATCGATCGAGGGGCGTTCGCACAGGACCGCGGCAGCTGTCGTGGATCGCCCGCGGCGGCGCGCTGACGTGGTTCGAGGCGCTCGACGACGGCGACCCGCACGCAAGGCCGTGCCGCACCGCGATCGCCTGATCGTCGCGGACGCGCCGTTCGACGCGCGCGAGCCACGCGGCTGCAGCATCGCGCGCAGCCTCGAGCCCCTGGCGGATCGCGCGGCCGCGCTGGTCATGAAGTACGACCGCGACCGCCGCTGGCTCGACCTGGCTGCAGCCGCTCGAAGGCACCGCCGCGGCGCGCAAGCTGTTCGATCCGCTCGGTCAACGACGCCTACGGCGACCCCGGCGACCCGGTGCGGCAGCAGCTGCCCGGCAACCAGCGGGCGATCTTCGCGGTAGTCGAAAAGGACGCGATCTTCCTCGCGGGCGACGGCGCCACCGACGACGGCGACCGCCCGTTCCTCGATCGACTCGCGCTCGCCGACGGCACGCGCACGCCTGCACGGTCCCGCCCGACGCCTCGATCGAGTTCGTCGGCCAGCAGACGCGAACAACGCATCGTCGCGCGCGAGCAGTCGCAGACCGAGCCGCCCAACCTGGTGCTGCGCGACGGTGATTCGCGGACCGTGCTCACGCAGTGGCCCGACCCCAGCCCGCAGCTGCGCGGGGTCGTTCGCACGTTGCTGCGCTACAGCCGTCGCGACGGCGTCGCGCTGTCGGGCACGCTGTGGCTACCGCCGGGCGCGCCGCCGGCGTCGGGCTGGCCCTTGCTCGTGTGGGCGTACCCGCTCGAGTACAACGACAAGGACACCGCCGGTCAGGTCCGCGCCTCGCCCAACCGCTATCTGCGGGTCTCGGGCACCTCGGCGCTGGCCCTGCTGGCGGCCGGCTATGCGGTGCTCGACGACGCGTCGATGCCGGTGGTCGGCGATCCCGAGACCATGAACGACACGCTGCTGCAGCAGCTGCAGTGGTCGGCCGAGGCGGCGATCGACGCTGCGGTCGCGCACGGCATCGACCGCGAGCGCGTCGCGATCGGCGGCCACTCCTACGGCGCGTTCATGACCGCCAACCTGCTCGCGCACACGCAGCTGTTCAAGGCTGGCATCGCGCGCTCGGGCGCGTACAACCGCACGCTCACCCCGTTTGGCTACCAGAGCGAGCGCCGCACGCTGTGGGAGGCGCCGCAGACCTACGTGGAGGTCTCGCCGTTGGTGCACGCCGATCGCATCGACGAGCCGCTGTTGCTCGTGCACGGCGAGCTCGACGACAACCCCGGCACCTTCCCACTGCAGTCGCAGCGGCTGTTCCAGGCCATCCGCGGCAACGGCGGCGTGGCGCGCCTGCTGGTGCTGCCGCGTGAGGCCCACGGCTACGCCGCGCAGGAGAACGTGCTGCACCTGCTGGCGGAAGAGATCGCCTGGCTCGACACGCACGTGCGCCGCGCGGCGCGGTGAGGCGGGGGCGGCTTGGGTGCCGTCGCCGGCGGACGCGGCCTCAGCCGCCGTCGCCGGCGGGTGCAGTCGGATCGTCGGTGGGCTCGGCCGCGGCGTCGTCGGCCGCGGGCTCCTCGGGCGCCGGCTGCTCGGGCTCGGGCTGCTCGGGCTCGGGCTGCTCCGGTGCGGTCTTGCCACCGGCCTCGATCGTCGCGCCGCCGCTGCCGCTGGGGGTGCTGGGCGCGGCGACCTTGGACTTGCCCTTGGCCTTCTTGTCCTTGCGCCCGCCGTAGCCGAACGAGATGTCGAGGTAGATGTTGAACAGCTGGAAGAACTGCCGGTACACACCGTTGCCGCTGGGCTGACGCGTGGGTGACTGGAACTGGTTGAGCGCGCTCTTGCCCTTGGTGCTGGTGCGGAAGAACGCCAGCTCGGTCGCGGTGAACGCCAGCGCGAAGTTCTTCACCACCTGCCAGCGCACGCCCGCGGACACGCTCATCTTGTGCGCGTCCATCAGTGCGGGGTCGAGCGTCTGCAGCGGCACCGCGGTGCTGTCGTAGCCCAGGCCCACGTAGCCTTCCACCTGCGGCACGAACCAGTAGCTGCCGCCCACGCGCACGCCGCCGGCGTCCTTCCAGAAGCGCGGCAGGTGCTGCACCACCGCCGGGTTCGCGTCGCCGCCGAAGTTGGTCGGATCGTCGAGCGCCTTGTCGGGGTGGGCGAAGTTGCAGTTGCGATCCGGGAAGCTGCGGTCCATGACGCACTGCTTGTCGAACACCGACCAGCGGGTGTAGTCGGCGAACACGCGGATCTCGTACTTCGCGGTCGGCCGGGCGCGGAAGCCCAGGCGGATGATGTCGGGCATGGACTGCGTCAGCTCGACCTTGCTCTGCGAGGGCTCGCCCAGGGCCAGCGCGTTGTCGAGTGTGCCCTTGAGCGTCATGCCGCCGCTGACGTTGGGCTGGCTGGTGTACGACAGACCGATGAAGTACTTGCCCTGCTTGAGCACGTCGTAGATGGCGCCGATGCCGAAGCCGCCCTGCCAGCCGTTGACGTTGATGAAGCTGCGGCCCTCCTTGAGCATCGTGTCCGGCGGCATGCCGTTGACGAGATCGTCGGTGCCGTCGGCATTGCGCGCGCGGATGGTCTCGACGTTGCTGCGGATGACGCTGCCGGTCACACCCAGCGACAGGCCGATCTTGCGGATGTTGAAGCCGAGACCGCCGGTGATGTACATCGAGCGGATCGTGCCGTCGATGGAGTACCAGCGCTGCACGCCGTCGACCGCGCCGGGAAACTGCTGGTTGCCCTGGTAGGTCTTGTTCTTGTCCCACACGGCCGAGCCGCCGAACGGGAAGTACGCCGCGATGCCGCCGTAGATGAAGTCGGTGCCGAAGTCGCTGGTGATGCCCAGAAACGGCGCGGCCACGGCATTGAACAGCGTGGCCTTGCCGTCGTTGGCACCCGGCGCGAGATCGGTGGTCTGCGGGCTGTTCACCTCGGTGCCCGGTCGCGTGTAGCTGGCGAAGCGCAGCGCGATCGTGCCGTCGACGAAGATGTGCGTGCCCTTGGACAGCGCGATGCCGGCGGGGTTGTAGTAGAGCGCGGTCGGGTTGTCGGTCGTGGGGTGACCGTGCTCGCCGCCGAAGCGTGCGGCCGAGATGCCCGACGCGCGCGCGTCGGTGCTCCACGATGCGATCACGCCCAGCAGGCCCAGGGCCGCGGCAGTCGTCAGGGTCGGCTTCATCGATCTCGCGTGCGCCATCGCTTCTGGTCCTCGGGCAAGCTCGTGCGGGGGCCGTCGCGCCCGCCCTCGGCGGCCGCGTTGGCCTGGCGGACTCTACAACGGGCCGCGGCTTTCCGGGGGCCCGGGTTTCGGGCATCATCCGCCCGGGTTGCCGCGGCCGCGTGCCGTGGCCCGAACCGTCATGCCGCAGGCCCACGTCCCCGTCGCCTCCGTCCGTCGTCTCGCCGGTGCTGCGATCGCCTCGCGGCGACTGCTTCCGGCCCTGGGTGCGCTCACGCTGTGCGCGCTCGCGAGCGGCTGCCCCAGCCCCGAGCCACAGGAGAAGTACGACGCGTTCCTCGAGCAGACCAAGGAGGAGCGCGAGGACGCGGCCAACATCAAGATGGACATGGGCGGCGCGCTCGCGGACGTCAACGGCACCTTCTTGTTCGCGCTCTCGGCCGTGATCGATCCCACCCACCCGCTGCAGTTCTTCAGCACCGTCACCTTCACCCCCGAGGGCATGGGCGGCCAGCTGGCGATGGACCTGCAGCCGCTGAGCCTCGACGTCGGCAGCACCACGACGCCGCGCCAGCCCATCGGTGATCCGCTGACCCTGGCGGCCACGCCGGTCGACGCGGGCGGCGGTTTCGAGATCGTCGTGAGCGAGCCGCTGATGGTCACCGGCATGGCCAACCCCATCACCGGTAGCGACATCGTCGCCACGCTCACGCTCAAGGGCGCGATCCAGAACGAGGACGTGTTCTGCGGCACCGTGACCGGCATGGTCACGCAGCCGCTCATGCTCGACCTGATGGGCTCGACCTTCGCGGCCCAGCGCGTCGGCGGCGTCGACATGCTGCCGCAAGAGGTGCTCTACGCCTGTCCGGCGGGCGGTGGCGACACCGACGGCGGCAGCGACACGGGCGGCTCCGGCAGCTCGGGCAGCTCGGGCTGAGGTCGGCCGTGGACGCTGCCCGTCCGTACGAGCCCAGCGCACCGCGCAGCGCGTGGTCCTTCGCGCTGCAGCCGATCGACGGCGCGCACGAGGTCCGCGTGCGCGTGCTCTCGGGCTGGGGCCTCAACTGCGAGGCCGAGACCGCCGCCGGCTTCCGCATGCTCGGGGCGCAGGCGGAGATCGTCCACACCGGCGCGCTCGTCGAGGCCGGCGCGGCGGCCCTGGCCGGGATCCACGTGCTGGCGTTCTGCGGCGGCTTCTCCTTCGGCGATCACATCGCCTCGGGCCGCGTGCTCGCCAACCGCCTGCGCTTCCGCTTCGGCGACGCGCTCGCGCGCTTCGTCGACGACGGCGGCCACGTGATCGGCATCTGCAACGGCTTCCAGACCATCACCAAGCTGGGCCTGCTGCCGGCACTGGGCCGTGCGCGGGGCGAGGGGCTCGCGCCGCAGCAGGTCTCGATCGTCGACAACGACCGGCTGGGCTACCGCGACGGTTGGGTGCGGCTGGGCTTCGATCGCGACAGCCCCTGCGCGTTCACCCGCGGCAGCAGCGGTGCCTCGCTCGAGGTGCCCGCGCGCCACGGCGAGGGCAAGATCGTCTTCGCCGACGACGACAGCTTCGCCCGCGTCCGCGACGCGCACCTGATCCCGCTGCGCTACGTCGACGAGCGTGGCGAGCCGACCGGCCGCTGGCCCGACAACCCCAACGGCTCGACCGACGCCGCCGCGGCACTGTGCGACGCGAGCGGCCGCGTGTTCGGGATCATGCCGCACCCCGAGGCGTTCCTGTATCCGGAGAACCACCCCGACTTCACGCGATGGCGTGCGCGCGGCGAGGTGCCGGTGGCCGGCGACGGGCTGGGCGTCCTCGCCAGCGGCGTGCGATCCGTGCTCGGGCGATGGCCCTAGCCGACGCCGCAGCCCTCGCTGCCACCGCCCAGGCGCCGACCGCTCCACGCCCACGGCCACGGAGCTCGCGGCGCACAACTGCGCGCTTTCGCGGCTGATCGCGCCCGCCGCCGGCGCGCGCGGGCAAAGCCGCCGCCAAATGTGCCAATGTGCTGGCCATGGGCGAGTACGGTTCGAGCACCGACCTCGAGACCTTGCGCAGAAGTGGTCGCGGCAAGTTCGTCGCGCTGGGCGTGCTGATCGCCGCGGCCCTGGGCGCCGCGGCGTGGTCGTTCCTCGACAAGGGCGGCACCGGCAATCCCGAGGAGGCCGGCAAGGTCCTGGTCGTGACGCGCGGAACCCACGTCGGCTACTCCGCGGTGCTCACCGAGGCGGGCTTCGAGGCTGCCGAGGGTTCGCTGCAAGCGTGGGTGAACAAGGCCAAGGACGAGGTCCCCGACCTCGAGGTCGACGGCGTGCCCGCGATCATGGCGCTCGCCGATCGCTTCGGCTGGGGCTACGTGGTGTTCGAAGCCCCCGGCGAGGTCGACTTCTCCGCGCTCGACATCGACGGCGGCGTGCCCAGCTTCGGCCCGGAGGTGCGCTGGGCCGCGGTCTCGGCCGGCGACTTCGCGTTCCCCCACGTCGTCACGGTCAACCCGCCGCCGAGCAAGGTGCTGCGCGATCCGCTGCTGCCGCTGCTGCAGGCGCTGTTCGAGCAGGAAAAGCTGGCGGCGTTGCGCAAGCCCGAGTCGCTCGCGGTCGGCGAGCTGCAGCTGCGCGACCGCCTGCGCGACGCGATGCGCAAGCTCGACGACGTGCCCGAGGCCGAGCGGCTGGCGGGCAAGGTCGTCGACGACGTCGCCAAGCTGCTCAGCGAGCCCGAGCGCGGCGAGCACAAGCCGCGCCTGATCGGTGAGACGCTCGAGAGCGGTGTGGCGCAGCCGCTGCCCGACGGCCAGGTGCTGTCGGTCAGCCGCGGCATCGAGCTGGTGACGCGCGATGCCGTGCGCGCCGATCTCGATCTCGCGCCGTTCGAGCAGCTGTCGTTCGGGACCCCCGACGGCGGCGCGGCCGCGCGGCAGCCCTGCGCGGGGCTTCAAGGCGGGCGGCTCGAGGTCGGCGACTGGCGTGGCTTCACCTGGGCGGCCGATGGCGGCGCGGTGGTGTCGTCGTCGCACCGCGAGGGCGACACGCTGTGGAAGTTCGACGCCAGCAAGCCCGGCAGCTGTGCGTGGACCAGCCTCGGCGCCGTCGCACCGGCGCGGCCGGGTCTCGACGGGCCGATTCAGGTCTCGCCGCAGGGCCGCATCGCGCGGGTGGGGCAGGCGGGTGTGCTGGCGGTGGTCTCGGTGACCGCGCCCGGTGAGCCCGATCAGGTGCTGGGCATGCTCGAGTCGACCGAGCTGTCCGGCCTGCGCTGGCTCGACGCCACCACCCTGGTCGCGACCGCGCGCTACCTCGCCGACGGCAGCGAGTGGTTGGCGTTCTTCAGCACCGAGGAGCCGCTGCGCGTGCTCGTGCTCTCGACCACGGTGTTCGAGGGCGCGAGCTCGGTGCGCGACGTCCTCGCGGTGCCCGGTCGCAACGCGCTGCTCGCGGTCTACGGCGGCGCCGAGGATCGGCTCTACCGCCTCGATCTGCCCCAGGGGATCGCGGCGATGTTCGCGAACCCGACCATGGCCGAGGGCAAGACACCGCTGGTTGCCGACGGGCGACCCACGGTCTACGAGCTCGACCCGACGCCGTTTTCGGCCAAGCTGCTCGCGACCACCAACTTCATCGGCGGCGCGGTGGTCTCGTCCGACGGCCGCCGCGCGGCCTTCGTGGTCCAAGGTGGCGACACCGACCCCGATCACGACGACGACGCCGAGATCGCGGTGGTCGACGTCGAGCAGGGCGCGATGAAGGTGCTCACGCGCAACGAGATCCGCGACGACGAGCCGCGCTTCACCGCCGACGGCCGCACGATCCTGTTCGAGACCCGCGTCGAGGTCCCGCGCAGCAAGTGGGTCATCACCGCGGCGCGGGCGATCGACGCCGGCTGAGGTGCGGCGACCGGCGGCTCAGCGCGACGCGACGATGTCGTAGCTCGCGCCGCAGACCACGTCTTGCGGCCTGCCTTCGATCGGCACCGCGAGGTGCACGTGGGTGCGCACGTCGAGCGTGCCCTCGGCGTGGTCCGAGGGAGCGTCGGGCGCGGTCGCGGTGGCCGTGAAGGTGCCGTCGAAGCGCGCGTGCAACCACGAGCGCACGCCCACGTTCTGCGCCAGCTGCACCAGCCCCAGGAGAAGCTGCCGTCGTGCTGCAGCGGGCCCAGCAGCTCGATCGCCGCCAGCGGTGCGGTCGGCGACGCGACCGTGCGCGCGAGCAGCACGCCGTCGCTCTCGACC
Source organism: Nannocystaceae bacterium (assembly GCA_046351635.1). Taxonomy (GTDB): domain Bacteria; phylum Myxococcota_A; class Polyangia; order Nannocystales; family Nannocystaceae; genus Xiheibacterium. The sequence goes on from JAXLYC010000005.1 coordinate 220,997, forward strand.
AGCTGCAGCGAGCCCGACAGCGGCATCGGCAGCCCGGTGCCGTAGCACACCAGCGGAAAGTCGTCCGGGCAGGTGCACTCGGTGAGATCGATGCTCGCCGACCACGTGCCGCTGCGCGCCTGCCCGCGGGCGTCGCCGCGGGTCTCGATCACCGCGAGCGGGGTCTCGCGATCGAGCAGCCCCGCCGGCGACTCGTCGCAGGCCGGCATGAGCGCCAGCAGCAGCGCTGCGCAGGCGCGGCCGCGGGTCATGCCGCGCCCGGGCGCGCGCCGTGCTCGGCGAGGTGGGCGCGGATGGCCGCTGCGCGGGCGTCGTCCACCAGGACGCGACCGTCGAGCGCACGACCGTGCAGCCACGAGACCGCGTCCTCGATGCGCAGCAGCGGATGCACCGCGAGGCCGAGCTCGGCGTGCAGCTCCTGCGCGGTGGTGCGCTCGCCACGGCCGCGCTCCTGCCGGTCGATCGCGACCACCACGCCGCTGACGACCACGTCCGGCGCCGCACCGCGCACCAGCTCGACCGCCTCGCGGATCGACTGGCCCGAGGTGATCACGTCGTCGACCACCACCACGTGCATGCCCGCCGCCGGCGCGGTGCCGACGAACACGCCGCCCTCGCCGTGGTCCTTGGCCTGCTTGCGATCGAAGCCGTAGCCGGTGTCGCTGCCGCCCTGCGAAAGCGCGATCGCGGTCGCGACCGCCAGCGGCACGCCCTTGTACGACGGCCCGAACACCATGTCGCAGCGCAGGCCGTGGTGGCGCACGTGCGCGGCGTAGGCGGCTCCGAGCGCCGCGATCGCGGCGCCGGTGCGCAGCTGGCCGGCGTTGACGAAGTAGGGCGAGCGGCGGCCGGACTTGAGCGTAGTCGCCGAAGCGCAGCACTTCGAAGCGCAGCAACAGCTCGAGGAAATCGGTTTGGTGCGGGAGCATGACGGCGGCGCCCGGCAGTGTAGCAGCGCCGCCCGCCGCTCACGCGGGCAGGCTGGCCTCGAGGCACGCGCCGCGGCCGCCGTCGGGCCGGCCGCGTGCGACCAGGGTGCCGCCGTGGGCGCGGCAGATCTGCCGGCACAGGTACAGGCCCAGGCCCACACCGCCCTTGTCGCGCGAGCGCGCGTCGTCGAGGCGGCGGAAGGGTTCGAACACGGTCTCGCGCGCCTCGGGCGGGATGCCGGGGCCCTCGTCCTGCACGCGCAGCACGATGCGATCACCCTCGCGCACGGCACTGGTCTGCACCGCGCCGTCGGGGCAGGCACGGCGCGCGTTGGCCAGCAGGTTGGACAGCAGCCGCTCCAGCAGGAACGCCTCGCCGACCACTGCGAGGCCGGGCGCGACGTCGACGGTGGCGCCGAAGCGCGAAGCGGTGCGCGTGAGCAGCGACGGCAGATCGACCGCCGTGGCCTCGACGCTGCCCTTGCCCCGAGGTCGCCGCGCAGCTCGAGCCGGCCCGAGGTCAGCAGGTCGCCGATCAGCGCTTCGACCTCGAGGATGTCCTGGCCCATCTCGACCAGACCCGTGCGCACGCGCGCGAGCAGGCCGAGCTGACCGGCGTTGGCAGCCGCGCGGGCCATCTCGACGCGCTCCTGCAGGATCTCGAGCAGGACCTTGGTGCGCGCGATCAGGGTCCGCAGCTCGTGCGAGACGTTGGCCAGCAGCGTGCGTTGGCCCGCGACCAGCTGCTCGAGCCGCGCGGCCATGTCGTTGACCGCGCCGCCGAGCTCGTCGATCTCGTCGGCCGAGACCCCCGGCACCGCGACGCGGTGCGCGAGCTCGCCGTCGGCGATGCGCCCGACGCTGCGATCGAGCGCGCCGATGCGCGAGGTCAGATCCCGCGACAGTCGCCACGCGCCCAGGCCGAAGGCGGCGATGAGCAGCAGCACGACCACGACGGCGACGCGCAGCGGTCGCGGCGGGCCCAGGACCACGTGCACGATCGCGACGACCTCGTCGTCGCCGCGGGTGAGCGGCACGACCACGAACGGCCGGTCGCCCTTGCGGTGGACGATGGGATTGCCGCGCCGCAACCGTCGCTCGCGCTCGAGCATGCGCGGTGGCGTGTGCGGCGGGCCATCGCCGGCGACGCGCTCGCCGTCGAGCGAGTAGACCGCGCTGTGGGTGCCGAGTTCGCGGTCGAGCTGCGTCAGCCGCCGCGCAGCGCGTCGGGGTCGGCCAGATCGGCGACCCACGCGTCGTTCTCTGCGTCGAGCCGCTCCATCGCGGCGCTCATCCACTCCGCGCCGAGCGTGCGCGCGAGCAGCCAACCGCCGGTGCCCACGACCGCAGCCGCGGCCAGGAACGTGATCACGAACGTGCCGTAGATGCGTCGGAAGAGGCTCGGCGTCGCGGTCGCGCGGTCACGACTCGTCGCCTCCCAGGACGTAGCCCACGCCCCGGATCGTGCGCACCAGCCCGCCCCGGCCGGCGCCGCGGCGGCCAGCGCCGCGCGGATCTTGCTGAGGTGGACGTCGACCGAGCGATCGACGCTGGGGTCGAAGCTGGTCGGGGCCTCGCCGCGGAGCTTGCGGACCTCGTTGTAGATCTGGTCTCGCGGCAGGACCTTGCCGGCCGCGCGCGCGAGCACCCACAGCAGATCGAACTGGAACGCCGTCAGCTCGAGCGCGACGCCCTCGAAGCTGGCGGTACGACGCTCGCGATCGATCGCGAGCGCGCCGACGACCCCCGCCTGGCGCTCGTCACCGCCGCCGCCGCCGCCCTGGCGGCGCAACACCGCCCGCATGCGCGCGAGCAGCTCGCGCGGGCTGAACGGCTTGGGCATGTAGTCGTCGGCGCCGAGCTCGAGACCGACCACGCGATCGACCTCGTCGCCACGCGCGGTGAGCATGATCACCGGCACCGTGCTGCCCTGGCGCAACTGCTGACACAGCGCGAGCCCGTCGATGCCCGGCAGCATGAGATCGAGCAGCACGATGTCGTGGCTGCCGGCGCGCGCGCGCGCCAGCCCTGCGGTGCCGTCGCCGACGATCTCGACCGTCGCGCCGTGATCCTGCAGGTACTCGGCGGTGCGCTCGGCGAGCTTCACGTCGTCCTCGATGAGCAAGACCCGCACGCCTCGTCATTGTGCCAGCTCGGCGGCTCGCAGGCAGCGGGAGCAGCCGTAAACCCCCCGTGAAGTCCCGCCTACGCCCGGGCTTGACGTCCGCGGCAGCGGTGCGCGACAACCTGCGCCGACGTGCACTACCGCTGCAGCGCCTGCCACCACGACGTCCAGGCCGACGAAGCGCCCCACGCGTGCCCCCAGTGCCACGCCGAGGCCGGGCTCGAGCGGGTGGTGCAGCACGTGCCGCTGCCGATGAAGCTGTTCGGCACCTTGGTCGCGACCGCCCTGGTGTCGAGCGCGATCGCGGGCGTGCTCGGGTTGGTCGCGGGGCGCTGACCGCTTCGGTGGTGCTCCGGCGGCGCATCGGCGGAGCTGGAGCCGGCCCGCGCGCCGACAATTCCGTGGCCGCGTGGGCGGCTATGGTACCGTCGGAGGCGAGCACCGCCGTGATCGTCCGCTGCGCGAGTTGCAACACCGAGTTCGCGCTCGATGACCGCGAGATCGGGCCCGACAGCGCGCCGGTGACGTGCCCCGACTGCGGCGCGTCGTGCCGCCTGAGCGCGCCGTGCAGCAGGTCCGCACGCTCGACGATCTCGTGTTCTGCGCCGGACCTCGCGACGCTGCGCGCGTGGATCTCGAGGGCCGCCTGCACCCCGACGATCGCGTGTCGCGCTCGGGCCGTCACTTCGTGCGCCTGGGCGAGATGCCGGAGTTCACCACGGCGTTCGCGGGCTTCCCGGGCTTGCCGCCGGTGCTGCAACCGACCGAGCGTCCGCCCTCGGAGCGTTCGGCGCTCCGAGGGTGGGGCCGCCGCCGGCGTTCGGTACCACGCCGGCGACGAACACAGTGCCGCGCTCGCGGGCGCCGACGCCTGCGGTGCCCGAGGGTCGGCCGCGCTCGAGAGCATCGTGTCGCGCGCAGCGGAGCAGTCGACCGGCCACGGCGCGCTCGAGCCCGAGCCCGGTGCGGCCGTGGCCCGCAGCGCGCGCGACGATGGCTCGGCCCCGCGCGGGGTCCGCGGCCACCACCGCCGCCCACGGGCCCCGCGGCACCGCCCTCGCGCGCCGTGCCCTCGCCGGTGGTCGATGATCGCGTCAGTCGACCGATGTCGATGCTCGACGCAGTCACGCAGCACGTCCGTCCCATCACGCAGCCGGTGATCGAGGCCCCGCGTCGTGCCATGCCGCCGCCGGTGCCGACGGTCGTCGAGGCGCCGGGTCCGCCGCCGTCGCGCGCCAGCCGAGCCGGTGCAGCTGGTCGCGCCGCCGCTCGAGGCCGTCGCAGCAGCTGGCCGGTGTACGCCGCGCTCGGCGTGCTCGCGGGTGCCGCGGTGGTGTTCGGCATCCCGCAGGTGCGCGCGCGCGTCTTCGGCGGCGGCGCGCCGGCGGCGGAGCAAGCGGCTGCGAGTCCGCGCGACGATGCGCCGCTTTTCGCCGACGCCCGCGCGGCGATCCAGTCCGCCGATCCCGAGGCGCTCGCGCGCGCCGATGCAGCGCTGCAGGCTGCGATCGACGGCAGCGGCGGCGACACCACGGCGCTGCGCGTGCTGCAGGCCGAGGTGCTGGCCACCCGCGCGCTCGTGCACGAGCTGTGGGGCGCCATCGATCCCGCGCTGCGCACCGACGCGCGCTTCTGGGCGCAGGAGGACGCCGTGCGTGCCGCCGCGCGGGTGTCGGAGCTCGACGCGGCCACGCCCGGCCGCGCGCGGGCCGAGGCGTTGCTGCACGCGGCGCAGGGGCGCGCCGGTGTGACCGCGCCCGGCGACGATCCCGAGCTGGCGCCGCTGCTCGCGGTCGCGCCGCTGCTGCGCGACGACGCTGCGAAGTTGCCCGAGGCCGCCTGTGCGGCCCTGTCTGCGCTCGCGCGCCCGTCGATCGTCGCGCAGCTGGTGCTCGCGCTCGGCCACGCGCGCGGGTGAGCCCGAGCGCGCGGACGCTCGCGCAGCAGTGCTCGCGCAGTCTCCGACCCAGCCGGTCGCACGCGCTGCTGCGGGCGCTCGCGCCTGGCGGGGCCCTGGTCGCCGCGCCGGAGGTCGCCAAGCCGGCGCCCGCGAGGCGCCCGGCAGCGCGACGCCGCCGGGCACCGCGACGCCGCCGGGCACCGCGACACCGCCGGGCGGCGAGACGCCGCCGGGCGCCGCGACGCCGCCGGGCACCGCGACGCCGCCGGGCACCGCGACGGGCGAGCCCAGCGAGTCGCCCGAGCGGCTCGTCGATCGCGGCTGCCGCAAGTCCGAGTCCGGCGACGCCGCCGGTGCGATCCCGCTGCTGCGCAAGGCGCTGGAGAAGCGCCCCGGCGACGTCGACGGCTGGCTGTGCCTGGGCGACGCGTACAGCCGCAGCGGCTCCTACGACAGCGCGCTCAAGGCCTACGAGCGCGCGCTGGATCGCTCGCCCAACATGATGTCGGCGTTGCAGGGCGCGGGCAAGGCAGCGGCGAAGACCGGGCGCACGAGCAAGGCGGTCTCGTTCTACAAGCGACTGCTCGAGCACGATCCGTCGCACGCGTCGGCGCGTGCATACGTGGACGCGCACGCGGGCGAAGAACCGGCGGGAGGATGACGGTGGGCGGATCCGATGAGCACGACGATGGACCGGGCTGGGACGAGGTCCAGGCACGGCGCGAGGCCCAAGCCCGGCGCGCAGCCGAGCTGACGCCCGAAGAACGCACGGCTGCGCGCGCACTGCACTACATGCGCTGTCCCAAGTGCGGCATGGAGCTGCTCGAGATCACGTTCCGCGGCGTGCGGGTCGACAAGTGCTTCGACTGCGGCGGTGTGTGGCTCGACGACGGCGAGCTCGAGGAACTCGCGGGCAAGCCAGGCTTCTTCGAGGCGCTGCGGCGCTTCTTCTCCGCCGGCTGAGCGCGGGCCGCGAGGCACTCAGGCGGCGGGCTCGTCCTCGGCGTAGCTGCGACCGAGCGCGCGCAGCAGCGCGGCCACCGGTGCATCGTCGAAGCCGTGCAGGTCGTCGCCGAAGCTGAACTCGGCACCCGCGCCCGACAGCCCCAGGGTCAGGGTCGAAAACGGCAGGCACGCGTCGAGCAGCCCCTCGCCGTGGTGCTCGAGCACGCGCAGCGAGCCCTGCACCGCGTGGGTGCGCGCGAGCGGGTGCGCCGGTCGGTTCGCGCCGGGGCCGGGCACCAGCATCGCGTCGGGGCGACCGCGCCCGATCGTTCCGATGTGGCCGCGCACGCTCGCACGCGCGCCGTCGATCTCCGCGCGGAGCTCGACCGGCAGGCCGCGGTGCACGCCGCGGACGGCGTGCAGGATCCTGCGGCCGCGGCGATCGGCGGCGACGGTCGAAGCCTCGAGCCCGAGCGTGCCCGCGAGCTCGTCGAACACCTGCGCGAGCGGGCGCGGGGGCGGCCGCGGCGGCGCCTGCAGGCCGTCGAGATCGATCGCGAACAGCGTCAGGCCGACCGCGGACATGAGCACCAGCTGCGGGTTGGACCAGCCCACGCCGGCGACCATCACCAGCGCGAGCCCGATGCCGCGATCGCGCGCATCCTCGGCGCTGAGCGAGCCGCCGGCGGTCTGCAGCGCGAGGAAGGCACCGACCATCACCGTGACCAGCACCCCGGTCGGCACCGCGTCGGGGTAGGGCGGCAGGAAGCCGAGCATCGACTGCACCAGCGGCCCCAGACCGTCCTCGAGCTTGCCGAAGCTGCCGCGGTAGACCAGATACAGCGTCGCGACCGACATGGCCGAGAGCAGCGTCATGCCGATCGCAATCGCCCGCGGCGGTCGCGGGCGCAGCAGCACCGTCAGCAGCGCGCGGCCGACAGCACCAGCAGGCCGAGAAACGGCGCGCGTAGCTCCGGGGGCACCGGCGCCCTGGCCAGCGCGAACGGGCCCGACGCCAGGGCCTGCACGGCCGGCGGCGCGAGCAATACCTGCCGCGGCCCAGCGCGTAGCGAGCGCGGCTGCACCAGCAGCTCGCGCACGATCAACAGGCCCGCCGCGGCCAGGGTCGAGATCACCACGACGCCGTGGGCCAGCTGCTCCGCCCGCACCGCGCCGCGGACCTCGGCGAGGTGGCCCCACACGCCGGCGATCGCGGTCACGAGCAGGCACGCCGCTGCGGGCCAGCGCACCGCCTTGCGTCCGCGGTCGCGCGCGCCGCCAGCGCGCACTACCGCCGCGCACGCGCAGGCGGTCGCGATGAAGTGCAGCAGGAACTCGCCGTGCAGCGCCAGACCCACCAAGACATGCGCCGCGACAGCGGCCACAGGATCGCGACCTCGCCAGCATGAGGAACGGATCGCGGCGACGAGCGGTCGCCGCAGGATCCACAGCGCGAGGCTCCCGAGGGTTGACGCCCGCGCTCGCGGCGAGGTACATCCACGGCCCTCCTGCGACGCGGCGGTCAGCGCATCGAGCCGCTCCATCCCCAGCACGGCCGAGGCCAGGATCCGCAGCAGCCCGCCGACGAGGGCGAACGCGGCGGCGTGGCAGCGGTCGAGCGGGGGTCCACGGCGGAAGGTGGTGGGCATCAGCGCGCAAACCCGCCGCAGGGCCCGGTTCGGCCGGTTTTTGGCCGGGCGGGTCCACCCATCCTACATGTAGGGCGGGCATGCCCGACCTCGCCTCGATCTCGCCGTGGCCGCCCTGGCGGCCGCCCGTCCGCGGCAGCCCCACGCCGACGACCGGGCCGCGGCCCTTGCTGGAGAAATCCTACACCGTGGTGCTCGAGCGCCGGCCACGGTGGATCGAACTCGGGCTGCGCCAACGCCCACGGCGACGTGCACGAGAAGGATGTGACCCTGGCGTTGGCGATCGAGGTGCGCGAGATCCTGCGCGAGCGGCTGCCGCACGCCGCGATCGTGCTGACGCGCGACGACGATCGGACCCTGGCCCTGGCCGACCGCGTTGCGCGGGCCAACGAAGGCGGCGCCGACGTGTTCGTCAGCTTGCACGCGAACGCCTCCCCCAGGCACGATCAGTCGGGCTTCGAGACCTACGTGCTCGATGCCCAGGCGAGCAGCGTCGACGCGGCCCTGACCGCGCGGCGCGAGAACGGGCCGGCGGGCAGCGCACCCGGCAGCGGCGGCGCGGTGCCGCAGGCGCAGTCGATGGTCGAGCAGCTGCGGGCCAGCGCGCATCGCAGCGCCGCGCTCGCGCTGGCGGGGTGCGATCCAGCGCGAGCAGGCCACGCGCTTCCCCGGTCGCGCGACCGGCGGCGTGCGCCAGGCTGCGTTCGACGTGCTGCTGGGCATCAAGATGCCGGCGGTGCTGTTCGCGCTGAGCGCGTTCCTCGATCACGGGCGACGCCGCGGTGTTGCTCGACGCCGAGCAGCGGCGCTCGATCGCATCGGGCGTGGCCGAGGCGGCCGGATTCGAGCACTATCGCCGCAGCCAACGCACGCGCACGATCGCGGTGCCGGCCCGCTGATCGCCGGCGCGACATCGCGACCCAGACGACCGCGGGCGCGGGCTCAGAAGCGAGCCAGCACCGCGGTGACGTTGTCGCGGCCGCCGGCGGCGTTGGCCGCCTCGATCAGCGCGAGCACGACCGCCTCGACCGGCTGATCGGTGCGCCGCAGCGCGGCCGCGAGCTGGGCGTCGTCGACCATGTCGTACAGGCCGTCGGTGCACAACAGCAGCTGATCGTCGAGCTGCAGCGTCAGGTGCCGCAGCTCGACCTCGAGCTCGTCGCTCTTGCCTCCGACCGCGTTGACCAGCACGTGGCTCAGGTTCGACTTCGCCGCCTGCGCCGGGGTCATGAGCTTGCCGTCGACCATCTGCTGCGCGAGCGTATGATCGACGGTCAGGTGGTGGAGCACGTCGTCGCGCATGAGGTACGCACGGCTGTCGCCCACGTGCACGAGCAGCAGCTCGGGCCACGCGACGTAGGCCATGGTCAAGGTGGTGCCGAGGTTGCGGTCGAGCGCCTTGCGCTCGGCGACCCGTCGCACCCGCGCCTGCGCGGTGCGGACGGCGTCCCGCAGGCCCTTGGCCAGCTCCTCGCGGCTGCACTCGGAGCGCCGTTGCACCCACGGCATCGCCTCGAAGCAGTAGTGCGCCATCGCGTCGATGGTCACGGCGCTGGCGACCTCGCCGCCACCGTGACCGCCGATGCCGTCGGCGACCACGAGGATCCGCCCCTGCGGCGTGTCGACCAGGCGCGTGCCTGCCTCCGCCGGCAGGCTCGATCCCTCGATCAACAGCGAGCGCTCCAGCGCCGCGACGAGGAACTGGTCCTGGTTGCTCTTGCGCACCCGCCCGGGGTCGGTGGCGCCGAAGACCTCCGCCACGACCGCGGGGTTCGCCGCGATCGCGCTGGCGTCCGCGAGGCTGCGCAGGGCCAAGCCGCCCGACGACGACAACAGCCGCAGCGTGCGATGGGCGGCAGGGCCGGCCGGTTGGGTGTCGCCCGAGGTCGGTGGCTCGTGAGCGCTCACGCGTGGTCTTGATACTGCCTCGCGGTCGCGCCGTCGAGCACCACCGGCGCTGCGGTGGCGCGCGGGCCCGCGCGTCCGCTCGGCCGCATCGACGCCGGGCGCGCGCCGGAGGCGGCGGCGCGTGGCGCTGTGGCATGATCGCAGCCCACCGTGCCGATCACCGCTCGTTCGTCTTGGTCCCTGTTCGCGTTCGTCCTCGTCGCGTCCTCGGCTGCGACCGCGTCGGCCGATCCGCCGTTCGCCGATCAGCTGACACCCGGGGCGCTGCGCGGCATCGATCTGGATCCCGGCGATCCCTGGACCCTGGGCTACTGGGAGTACTTGCCGGCGAACTACGACGAGCTCGGCATGGACGAGCGCCTGCCGCTGCTGGTGTTCCTGCCCGGCATCGGCGAGTTCGACTCCGACTCGTCGTGCCCCGGCAACGCCGACTGGTGCACCGTCGACGAGTGCAACGGCGACGGCCTGTGCCGCAACCTGACCTGGGGGCCGCAGCTGCTGATCCGCACCGACGCGTGGGACGACGTCGCGCGGCCGTTCATCATGGTCTCGCCGCAGAACGACGTGCCCACGTTCTCGCAGCAGGAGTGGGACCTCGACGAGCTCGCGGCCTTCTTCCAGTTCGTGCTCGACAACTACCCGGTCGATCCGCGGCGCATGTACCTCACCGGCATGAGCCAGGGTGGACGCGGCACGATGCAGTACGTCCAGGCCAACCCGCGCCAGTTCACTGCGGCCGTGCCCACCCCCGGCGGCCAGGTCGGCGGCCTGGTCAGCTGCGACTTCGCCGACACCGCGTTCTGGGTCTTCCACGGCGAAGACGATCAGGACGGCAACCTCGGTCCGGGCGTGTTCAACCCCTGCGATCAGGTCGAGATGCTGTACGCGTACAACAACCCCGACCAGTACCCGGCCGACCCTGCGTGCGTCGCTGCGGTCGGACAGCCGCGACCGATCGGGCGCATGACCATGTACTACAACGTCGGCCACTCCTCGTGGGTGCAGACCATCGACCCGATCAACGCCGGCGTCGGCGCACTCGAGTGGTTGTCCGATCAAGGCTGCGGCTTCGACGTCGACTTCCGCGAGTACAGCGCGGCCAACGACAGCGACGGCATCTACAGTTGGTTTCTCGCGCTCGATCGCCCCGATGTCACCGCGCCCGACGACACCGACGTCGTGCCCAGCGAGACCCAGCTGGTTGCGACCGTCGTCGACGACGACGCCGTCGCCTACACCTGGACGCAGACCGCCGGCCCCGCGGCGACCATGGCCAATGCCGACAGCGCAGCGCTCGATCTGTCGGACCTGCAGCCGCTGACCGACTACAGCTTCGAGGTGTTGGCCGTCGACGACGACGGCCAGTGGGATCGCGACGAGGTCACGATCCACGTCACCGAGGCGCCGGCCGGCAGCTCGAGCGACGGCGGCAGCAGCGGGCAGGGCAGCGGCGGCGGCAGCGGCGAGAGCGGCGGCGGGGACACCACGGGTGGGCCCGCGGACGGCAGCGGCAGCGAGGGCGGCAGCGCCAGCGCGAGCGCGACGGCTTCGGGCGGCAGCGCCAGTGCCAGCGACAGCGCGAGCGCGGGCGGGACCAGCGGCACGCTCGGCGACGGTGCGACCGCGTCGGACGACGGCAGCACCAGCGGTGCGGGCGAGGGCGACGACGGCGGCGGCTGCGGCTGCACGCAGCGCGGTCGCGCTGGCGGTGCAGCGTGGCTCGGCGTCGTGCTCGTGCTGCTGCGCCGACGCGGCGCGGCGCGGCGCGGGTCCGACGGCGGGGCGAGCAACGGGAATCGAACCCGTGACCTCTGGATCCACAATCCAGCGCTCTAACCGACTGAGCTATGCTCGCCGTGCGGGGGCAGGTGTGTAGCACGGCGGGCCCGCGGCGCGCCAGGGGCGTTTTTCCGCGCGGCGGGGCGGGGCCGACGGCGGCGCCTGTGGGGCCCGGCGACGGCGTGGGTGCGCTCGGGCTGGGCGGCCCTGGCGGTCGGGCGGGTGCGGGCACGCCGTGCTCGGCGAGCCATGCGTCGACCGCGGCGAGATCGGCGGGGTGTTGGCCCGACGCGGCGTAGCGCGACCGCGCCGACTGGGCCAGGGCGATGGCGCGCGGCGTGTCGGCACCGACGAGCGCGCGCGCGTGGGCGAACTCGATCTCCGCGCGCGTGAGCGGGTCGGCGTCGGCCAGCAGCGAATCGGCGCGTTGCAGCGATGCGCGCGCCTGCTCGACGCGGCCCAGAGCCAGCTCCGCGAGGCCGCGCCCGCGCAAGGAGTTGGCGAGGGAGCTCGGGTTGGGCGCGCTCGCAGCCTGCCGCAGGGTCACGGCGTGGTCGAACTCCGACAACGCCTGCTCGGCTTGGCCCGACGCGAGCAAGACCTCGCCCAGGTCGTGGTGCGAGCTGGCGATGAGGAAGTGGTTCTTGGGTAGCGCGGCCTCGCGGATCTCGGTGGCCTGGCGCAGCAGCGTCGCGGCGGGCTCGTACTCGCGTCGCTTGAGCCGCACGATGCCGCGCGAGTGCAGCGCCGTGGCCACGCGCGTGTGGCGGGGACCGTAGAGCGCGCGCACGATGGTCTCGGCCTCCGACAGCGCGCGATCGGCTGCGTCGAAGCGGCCCGAGTCCGTCAGCGCGGTGCCGAGGTTGAGCAGGCTGTCGGCCACGCGCGCGTCGCCGGGCTGCAAGTTGGCGCGCCGCAGCGCCAGCGCGCGCTCGTGCTCGGCGACCGCGGCCGCGATGTCGCCGCGACGGCGCGCGGCCACGCCCAAGTTCTCGTGCAGATCGGCCTCGAGCAGCGCGTCGCCGCCGATGCGGCGCAGGGTGTGGGTCGCCAGCTGTGCGAGGCCCTCGACCTCGCGCGCGCGCGCGGGTGTGCCCGAGACCACCCACACCAGGTCCTTGTTGGCCTCCGCGCGCACGAGATCGGCGCCGACCTCGTCGGCGGTGCCAGCGGCCTCGCGCAGCGTCGCCTCGGCGGCCTCGCCGTCGCCCATCGCGCTCTCGGCGCGGCCCAGCAGCACCAGCGCCTGCGCGATGGTCGGTCCGTGCTCGAGCCCGCGTGCCGCCTCGACGGCGTCGCGCGCGGTCGCGAGTGCCTCGTCGTACAGCCCCAGGCGCGAGCACTGACCGCCCGCCGCGGGGCGCTCGTCGACCGCCTCGAGCTGCGCTGCGAGCTCGCCGGTCAGGGCCGCGCCAGGGGTCAGCAGCGCGGCCCGGTCAGCGCAGGGCTCGAACGACGGCAGCGCCGCGGCGGCGAGACCGCCTGCGCGACGGTGCCGTCGTCGGCACGCGCGAGCAGTCGCGTCAGCGCGCGCATGTCCTTGAGCCGCCGCTCGAGGCAAGCGACCTGGCGATCGAGCATCTCCTGCGACTGTTCCTTGCGGATCGCGGTCGACTCGCACGCGTCGGTGTGCAGCGCGATGAAGCGGCGCGCGTGCTCGTCGAGCAGGCCCACGGTCGAGGCCAGGGCATCGGGTGCGTACGGTCGCGTGCTCTGGGCGAAGGCCTGCTCGACCTCCGCGCGCACCGGGGGATCCCAGATGCCCTCGAGCTTGCGGTCGGCGCCGCGACACACCGCCTCGTCGGGCACCAAACCCGACAGCAGCAGCGCGCCGGCTCCGAGCACGCCCACGCCGATGGCCGCGAGCGCGAATCGACGCTGCCGCGCGGCGGGATCGGCCGCGAGCGCGGCCAGCAGCGCGCGCATGTCGGGGTAGCGCTCGTCGGGGTTGGTCGCGAGCCCGCGCAACACCGCCTTGCGCAGCCACGCCGGTACCGGCGGGCCCTCGCGCGCCGGCTCGCGCACGCGGCCGCGCACCACGTTGAACGCGATCTCGGGCGCACGCTCGCCCGCGAACGGGCGCTCGCCGTACAGCGCCTCGTACAGCGACACGCAGTACGAGAACTGGTCGGTGCGCGCGTCGACCGTGCCGCCGGTGTGCTGCTCCGGTGCCATGTACGCCGGCGTGCCGACGACCGCACCGGCCTGGGTCAGCTGCACCGGTGTCGCGAGCGTCAGCGGCGACGCCGGGCTGGCGCTCTCGCCGTCGGAGGTGCGCTCGAGGGTGGCGTCGTCCTTGGCCGTGCGCGCGAGGCCGAAGTCCAGCACCCGCGCGCGGTCGTCGTTGCCGATGAGCACGTTCTCGGGCTTGAAGTCGCGGTGCACGATGCCGGCGGCGTGGGCCGCTGCGAGCCCTTCGCCGGCCTGGCGCCACACCACCAGCACGTCGCGCCACGACCGTCGCCCCAGCTGCAGCCAGCGCGCGGCGTCCATGCCCTCGATGAACTCCATCGCGACGAAGACCTGGTCCTCGAAGGTGCCGACATCGTGCACTGCGACCACGGCGGGGTGGCTCAGCCGCGCCATCGCCTGGGCCTCGCGCAGCAGTCGCGCGCGCGCGACCTCGACGCGCCCTCGTGCGCCGGGTCGGATCAGCTTGAGCGCGATCTTGCGGTCGAGCTCCGGATCGTAGGCCGCGTACACGATGCCCATGCCGCCCGAGCCGATCTTGTCGAGCACGACGTAGCGGCCGACGAGATCACCGCGCAGCCGGAAGGCGCCGTCGCTGCGTGCATGTGCCACTGCGACCGGCTCGGCGGCGAGGCCGGGCGAGGTCTCGGCGGGCGTCTGGGGCGAGGCCGGCACGCGCGTGGCCTCGATCGTAGTACAGCGCCGCGGCATGCGCCGGCCCTCGCAGCCATCGGCGTAGTGCTGCCGCGGCGGCCACCGGCGCGGGCCACGGCCGTCGCACTGGCCGCCGAGCGCCACCGTCGGCTATCCTGTCCATTGCATGCGTGGTTGGGTTGGGCTGGCAGTACTGAGCGTGTGTGCGGGCTGCCTCGGCATCGAAGGCACGGAAGTGAGCACCGGCTCGCAGGCCGACAGCGGCGGGACCACGGGCGTCACCGGCGGGTCGACCGGTGGCGAAGGCTCGGTGAGCGGTGGCACCGACAGCAACGGCGACAGCAGCGGCTCGCTGTCGGGCACCGCCGGCTCCTCGGGCGCGGCCGGGGCCGAGCAGCAGCGGCTTCGAAGGCACGACCGGCGCCACGGGCAGCGACAGCGGCACGGGTAGCGACAGCGGCACGGGCAGCGACAGCGGCACGGGTAGCGACAGCGGCACGGGCAGCGACAGCGGCAGCGGCAGCGACTCGGGCTCCTCGGGCAGCGATGGTGGCTCGAGCGGCGGCGGCACGAGCACCACCGGCGTCACCGCCTGAGCCGCCGCGGCGCGTCGGTGCGCGCGAGCAACTCGCCGGTTTGCACACGCAGCTGCTCGGTGCCCGGCGCGGGCAACGGCGCCAACCGGATCGCCGACGCGAGCGCGCACGCCCGCGCCTCCACACCGGCGGTGCTGCGCCAGGCGCAGCGCGGCGCAGCCGCGCATGATCGCGCGCGACCGCCAGCGTCAGCGGCACGTCGTCGGCGTCGAAGCGCGCGAGATCACCGCTCGGCGGCGACCCAGGCGCCCGCGTGCGCGCTCGGCCTGCGACGCGTCGAGAGCCGCCGACGCGGCCATCCAGTGCCGCGGTCCAGACCGCGCGCGCGAAGCCGTTCGCGGCGGCGCGGAAGCGCGGCGCAGCCTCGGCGAGATCGCCCCGCGCCGCGGCCAGGTCGGCGCGGGCCTCCTCGGCGAACGCGACCCACGGGTGCGCGTCGCCCAGCGAGCGCAGCTGCAGCGCGGCCTGCTCGAGATCGGTCGCGCCCTGCTCGAGCCGGCCACCTTCGGCACCCGCGGCGATGTCCGCCAGCTCGAGGATTGAGCTGCAACAGGCCACGATCGGCCTGCGCCAGCTCCGGCATCGCGTCGATAGCCGCGTGGTACGCGGCGACCGCGTCGTCGAGGCGTCCGAGCACCGCCAGCGCCTGCGCCCGCGCGGCATGGACCTGCGCCAGCAGCATCGCCTCGCCGTGGTGCTCGAACAGGCGACGCGCAGCGTCGAGCTCCCGCAGCGCGTCGTCGAGTCGCTCGACCGTGGCGAAGTACGAGCCCAGCAGGCGATGCACGTCGCCCATGGCGCGGCTGGGCGCCCCACCGATCGCGGCGACCTCGATCGCCAGCGCGCGGGTGCGGGCCTCGAAACCCTCGAGCCGGCCCAGCGCCAGCTCGGCGTCGGCGCGCATGATCTGGACGCGCACGCCCAATGGTGTGCGGCGCAGGCCGGCAGCGTCGAGCAGCGCCGAACGCGGCGGTGGTGTGGCGCACGACCACGTCCTGGTCGCCCTCGCGCGTGGCCAGCCGCGCCTCGGCGGCGACGCTTGGGCGCATCGGATCGAGCTCGTCGGGCGCGATCGCGTCGGCGGTGCGGGCCATCGCCGCGCCGCGACATGTCGTCGTGCAACAGCGCGACGTGGCTCGCGAGCTCGACCGCGTAGCGGTGCGCGAGCGCGTCGGCGTGGGCCGTGCGCCAGCACGAACGCGCGCTCGAAAGCCCGCCAGCGCCGCTGCGGTCTCGCCGTCGTGTCGCGCGAGCGTGGCCTCCCAGTAGGCCAGCTCGGCCTGCAGCAGCGGGTCGTCGTCCTCGCGGTGCTGCGCAGCCGCGCAGACGTCCCGCCGCAAGAGCCGTCGCGATCGCCCAGCAGCGCGTGCACGGTCGCCGCGCGCCGGCTCGTCGCGCAGCGCCGCTGCGTGCACGATCGCCGCGCCACCGCCGAGGCAGCGCCGTGGCTCGGGCAGCTCGGCCACGGCCAGCGAGCGTCCTGCGGCGCCGCGGTCGAGGCCAACGCCAGCACCGCGGCGGGGTCGTCGGCGTCGGACTGCAGGCGCGGCGATCTCGGGGCGCAGCCGCGGCGCGGCCTCGCAGGCGTCGTGCACGGCCGCACGCCACTGGTCCTCGTGGCGTGCGACCAGGGCGGTCATGCTCTCGACCACGGCCTCGGGCAGCGCAGACGCGGGCACGGCGGTTGCGGCCGCGTCCTTTGGCTGGGCCCGCGCGCGCTCGTGCAGCGAATGCAGCGCGTCGCCGCAGCCCGGATCGCCCCCGCGCGCGCGCGGCTCGGCGCCGAGCAACACTGCTGCGACCGCGGCCGCCATCGCGACCACGCCGCGCCGCGACGTGCGACGCCGCGCGGGCCAGGCCTCGCAGCAGCGCGTCCATGTCCGCGAATCGTCGCGCGGCCTCGGGTGACAGCGCGCGTGCGATGGCAGCGGCCGCATGCGCGGGCAGGCCGGGGACGCCGTGGGGATCGACGTACTGCTGCCGCAGCTTCGCGCGTGGTACAGCGCCGGCACCGAGCCCGGCGCCAGCGGGGCGTGCGCCGCACAGGCCCTCGAGCAGCGTCAGCGCGAGGCGTATTGATCGCTGCGCGCGTCGACGACGTCGCCGCGATGCTGCTCGGGCGCCATGTACAGCGGCGTGCCGCCCACGGCGCGGCGCTCGCCGAGGCGAGCCGTGATCGTCGCCGGTGTCGTGCAGCTCGGCCTCGGACTGGGCCCAGCGCGCGAGCCCGAAGTCCGCGACCTTGACGCTGCCGTCGTCGCCGACCAAGACGTTGCCCGGCTTGAAGTCGCAGTGGACCAGGCCCGCGGCGTGCGCGGCCGCGAGCCGCGACCGGCCCGGCCTGCAGCAGTGCGAGCGTCTGCATCAGCGGCAGGCCGCGCGCGAAGCACTGCGCCAGGGTCGTGCCGGCGACGTACTCCATCACGATGTAGAGGTGGTCACCGCAGCGGCCGACGTCAAACACGCGCACGACGCAGTCGTGTTCGACCTGGGCCAGGGCCTGGGCCTCGCGCTGCAGCGCGGCCTCGTGCGCGGCGCCGCGACGGCGCACGATCTTGATCGCGACGTCGCGCTGCAGCATCGGATCGAAGCCGCGGTGGACCACGCCGAAACCGCCCGCGCCCAGGCGCTCGCGCAGGACATAGCGGCCCAGGGGTGCGTCGGGGCGGCCCGCGCTGCGCGCGAGACCCTCGACCCACGTCGGCGCGCCGTCGTCGCTGCCAGCGCACGCAGCGAAGAGCGAGGTGATCCCGCTGCCGTTGCCCATCACGGGTGCTGTCGTGCTCAACTCGGGCATGCCCATCCCTCGCCCCCCGGCGGCGCGCGGGTAGGCTGCAAACGACGCGCCACGGCCGGTACGGCGGCCGGGCTTGATAGGATCGCCCCGTGAGCGAACCGGCCTCCGACGACGCCTCGTTGCTCGACGCCTGGCGTGCCGGCGACGCGCGTGCCGGCGAGCAGCTGGTGCGCCGACACGCGGCGCGGCTGCGGCGGTTCTTCGCCAACAAGGTCGACGTCGTGGCCGAGGATCTGTGCCAGCAGACCTGGGCCGCCTGCATCGAGGCGCGCGATCGCATCGAGCACGACGGCGCGGGCCGCAGCTTCGCGAGCTACCTCTTCGCGGCCGCGCGCAACCGCCTCATCAACTACTACCGCCAGCACCAGCGCCAGGCGCAGCAGTTCGATCCACTGGTCACCAGCGTCGCGGAGCTGGGCCACGGCCCGAGCGCCAATCCCTCTGGCGCGCTGGCGCAGCACGAGCGTCGCGCCAAGCTGCACGAGGCCCTGCGCTCGCTGCCGCTCGACGCCCAGATCGCGCTCGAGCTGCACTACTGGGAGCACCTGTCGGTGCGCGAGATCGGTGACGCGCTCGGCGTGCCCGAGGGCACGATCAAGGCTCGGCTCGCGCGCGCGCGGCAGCAGTTGCACCTGCGCCTGCACCCGCAGGGTTGACGACGCGCGCGGCTTTCGTCCGGGTCGATGCAACCGCGGGCCCGCTCGCGTGTAGCAGCGAGCGAGGAGTCCCATGACCCGATCCGTCTCTCGCTCTGCAACGAATCACCCCCGGTTTCGTTCGTCGTTGCTCGCCGTGCTCGCGCTCGGCGGCTGCGTCGATGGCTTCGATCCCCGCGGCGTCGAGCCACAACAGGACGATCGCGAACAGGCCCAGCTCGATGTCGGCGACGACGGCGGCTCGTCGACCGGCACCATCGACATCTGCCCGGGCGAAGACGCCGCGCTGGAGATGCCCAGCTGCCCCGAGCTCGACGGACGCCAGGACTGCGTGCCCAAGGACGTCTATCACAAGGTCGCGGCCGGCGAGTACTTCAACACCTGCCGCAACTACTGCTACGCCGACGAGCACTGCTTCGATCGCGCGACCGCGATGCTGGGCGCGGTCGACTCGGCCTGCAGCCTCGATCTGCACGGGCCCGACGGCAAGTGGTGCGGCGCGTTCACGCCGCCCGACTCGACCGGGACCTGCGACGACCTGGTCTACAAGGTCGTGATCCGCTACCCGTCCGGCGGCAACTGGAACTACCACATCGCGACCATGGTCACGACGTGCGAGGACGGCCAGTGCATGATCGATCCGATCGGCAAGCCCGAGAACTCGCCCACGACCTCGTGCGTGAGCCCGCAGGATTGGTGCAAGTCGTGGGCGCACGGTGACACCGTCGAGTGGCACGACACCGACGACCTGCCGCCCAAGGGCAAGGTCTACTGCGAGATCGTGCCGGCCAACCAACGCTCGTGGCGCAACGGCAGCGTCTCCGATCCGACCGATGCGGCCACCATCGGCAAGGTCTGCAAGGCGCTCGAGGATCACGTCAAGGATCTGTGCGACGACGGCAAGAGCCCGTACCCCATCGGCTGCGGCAAGGATCGCGACGGCGACGGCATCCCCGACGACTACGACAAGTGCCCCGACTCCAAGCCCGGCGCGGTCGTGAGCTACTGCGATCCCAAGCGCCTGGGCTGCGCCGACGACGAGATTCCGGCGGTGGAAGAGGAGGAGGAGGAGGAGACCGGCGATGCGCCGGGTACCAGCGGTGCGGGTGGGGACGGCGACGCGCCGACCGATCTGTCCGTGCCGAAGTGATGCCCGCGCGCATGCGCGAAAGGCCCCGCGTGCAGCCGCACCGGGGCCTTTTTTTCGTCGCCGTGATGCAACCGGGGCGGCGCCGGTGTGTAGCAGCAGGCGAGGAGCCCATGCGCCAACACCACCGCAGCACCGCAACCATCATCGTTCGTCTCGGTTTCATCGCCCTCGTCGGCGCCGTCGCGTGCGACGCCGAATTCGACCCGCGTGGCGTCGAGGACGTCGCCAGCGATCGCGCGCGCCTACCCGAGGTGCTCGACGGTTCGAGCAGCGGCGGCGAGGTCGAGCCGCTGCCCGGCGCCGACGACGGCAGCTGCGCGGCCGAGGGCTGTGACGGTTGCCGCTTCGACGAGGGCCTGGTGACCGACGCGGAGGTCTGCCTCGCCGAGCCCACCGTCGACGAGGCCACCGGCGGCAGCGACGGCGGCGCCGCGCCCGATGCCGACGCCGAGCCGTGGGGCACCAGCGGCATCGGCATCGACGAGGGCGAGGACTTCGACCTGGTCCCCGCGCTCGATCCCAGCGCGGACAAGAAGGGCGCCAACTGCTACCCCGCGTTCCCCGACGGCTGCAAGCAGCTCGGCGGCACCAAGATCATGGGCGTGCGGTGGATGGAGCAGTTCCGCCAGGCGACCGCGAGCAACCCGTGGGTCAACGCGCCGCTGACGTTCAACCAACTGACCGACGAGCAGGTCGATCAGATCATCAGCAACTGCAAGAACAAGCCCACCGAGATCGAGAAGCTGCTGTGTGTCGCGGTCGCGGTCGACGTCGCGGTCGATGGCCTCGACGACAAGAGCGGCGACTACGTCTGCCGCCACCACATGGGCTCGCTGTACAAGGTGCTCAAGAAGATGGGCTACGGCAACACCGCGACCGGCTCGATCACGCACGCGTGGAACGAGGTCGAGCTCGACACCGACGGCGACGGCGTCAAGGACACCATCTTGGTGCTCGACTCGTACAACGGCATCTACTACACGGTGCCCAAGAAGTAGCCGCGCGAGGCGGCGGCAGCGGGCACCTTGTCGCGGCCTCGGGGCCGTGCCAAGGTGCCGCTCGTCCGTGACCACGACACCGTCCCGCACGCTCGAGACCTTCGCCAACCCCCGGCCCGGGCGCGACTACGAGATCCGCTTCGACTGCCCCGAGTTCACGTGCCTGTGCCCGCGCACGGGCCAGCCGGACTTCGCGACCATCCGCATCCGCTACGTGCCCGACGCGCTGTGCGTCGAGCTCAAGAGCCTCAAGCAGTACCTGTGGTCGTATCGCAACAGCGGTGCGTTCCACGAGGCCGTGGTCAACGGCATCCTCGACGATCTCGTGGCCGCGCTGCAGCCCCGGCGCATGATCGTCGAGGGTGACTTCATGGTCCGCGGTGGCATCCACACCGTGGTCGAAGCCCGCCACGACGGCCCGGGTCGCGGGCCGTGAGGCCGCGGACCGCCGCGCCGCCGGTGTCGCTGCCGGGCGCGGCCACGGCCGAGGCCACCGCCGCTGCGGCGCGCCGCTTCGGCGCGGGCGGCCGTCCGCTGGGGCGCACCGGGCTGTCGCTGGCACCGATCGCGCTCGCGGCCGACGATCTGCGCGACACCGAGCCGCTGCACGCCCGCGCGCTCGCGGCTGCCCTGGCCGCGGGCGTGAACCTCGTGAGCGTGCGCGAGCCCGCGGTCGACGGCGGCATGATCGCGCGCGAGCTCGCGGCCGCGTGCCGCGGCGCGGAGCGGACGCGCGAGCAGCTGGTGATCGCGCTGCAGCTCGACGACGCCGACGACACCGCGGCGCGCCTCGATCGCGCGCGCACGCGGCTGGGCCTGCAACGGATCGATCTCGTGCTCGTGCCGGTGAGCGAGCCCGAGCCGACCGCGTCCACGGTCGCGGCCGCGCGCGCGCTCGCGACCGCGGTCGCGCGCGGCACCGTCGCCGCGGGGGGGCTGTCGGCGCGCAGGGTGCTGCCATCGCTGCCGCCGTGGCTGGCGCTCGCGCGCGAGCTCGGCGCGCCCGCGCAGCAGCTCGCGGCGATGCGCGTGCCGTTGAACCTGTTCGCGCTCGCGCCCGCGTGTGCCGACGCGCCCGATGGGTCGTCGTGGCTACAGCGCGCCGACGATGCCGGCGTCGCGGTGCTCGCCAGCGGCACCCTGCGCGCGCGCGTGGACGAGGTGCCGCTGCACCTGGTCGATCCCGGCGACGCCGAGCCCGGCCGCGACGCGGCGCTGCACGCGGTGCGCAAGCTCGAGGCGCAGTGGGCCGCGGGTCTGGGCCAGCGGCTGCGGATCGGCGAAGGCGACGACGCGACCGATCTGTTCCGCTGGGGACAGGATCTCTCGCGCCGGGCGCAGACCCTGCAGGATGCCGCGACGTGGCAGGCGCTGCGACGCGACGTGGTCGCACCGCACGTCGGTCGCACCGCGGCGGCGCTGCTCGAGGCGCTCGAGGGCGAGGCCCGCGACGAGTTCGCGCGCTGGTGGCAGCGCTACGGCACGGCGCTGCACGAAGCCTTCACGGCCATCGAGGCCGCGCTGGCGCGGCCGCGGCCACACCCCAGGATCGCCGCCGCGATCGACCCGTTGCTGCCGCCGCCGTGGCGGAGCCTGCCGCTGTCGCGCAAGGCCGTGCTCACGGTGTTGTCGAGCCCGGTCGCGGCGGCGTTGGTGGGCATGCACTCGCCGGTCGCGGTCGCGGACCTGGTCGCGGTGCGTGAGCTGCCGCCGCTGGAGGCGGCGCTGCCGGAGGCGGGCGGGACCGTGGACCTGCACGCCGTCGCCGCGGCGCTGGCGCAGCTGTCGACGTCCCTGCGCACAGGCGTCCGCGGGCCCCCCGGGCGGGCCCGCGGGGGTGGTACAACCGCCTTCGCGAAACCAAGGCCGCGCGCGGTGTTCGGCGCGTGGATCCTGGGCCGAAGGTCACCGCCATGCTGCCGTACGTCGCCGCCACCCTCGTCTACGTCGCCGCGTCCGCCGTCGCCGACCCGTTCTCCTTCGAGTATCCGGGTCAGACCGACCCTCGGGCTCGACCTACCTGGTCATCGTCGCCAACGACGATCTCAAGGCCTTCGACGTGACCATCACGGGCGACGACCAGACCATCCGCAAGCACGTGCCCGCGCTCAAGGCCGGCGCGAAGCACAAGCTGACGTGGAAGCAGAAGTCCGGCACCGCCAAGTACCAGCTGGTCATCGACGGCGGTGAGATGTCGGCCGACTTCGCCTTCGAGATGGTCAAGCCGGCGGCCGCGGGCAAGGTCGGCAAGCTCAAGGTCAAGAGCAGCCGCGAAGACGTCGTCAAGCGCCACAACGTCACCTACGAGACCTCGTTCGCCCTCGCGAACTACGAGTACAAGGTCTACGACTCCGACGGCGACGTCATCGCGCAGGCGTTGGTGACCGACAACCCGGTCGACGCAGGCGGCACCTTCACGGTGAAGTGGGACAGCAACGCCGAGGTCTTCATGGTCTACGTGCGCGGCGAAGATGCGCACGGTCGCTTCACCGAGTTCAAGCTGGTGCCGTGGTCGGTCGAGATCCCGCACACCGAGATCAACTTCGACAGCGGCAAGTTCGACGTGAAGCCCGACGAGGCCACCAAGCTCGACGAGGCCGTCGCGGTCGCGTTCCACGAGCTGGTCGCGCTGGAGAAGGTCAACGAGGCGGTGCAGGCCAACATCACGCCGCGGCTGCACATCGGGCTACACCGACACCGTCGGGCCCACGCCCAAGAACGACGAGCTGTCGCGCAACCGCGCCAAGGCCATCGCGCAGTACTTCTACGACAAGGGCTTCTGGGCCGAGATCCACTACGCCGGCATGGGCGAGCGTGCGCTGCGGGTCGAGACCGCCGACAACGTCGACGAGGTCCGCAACCGTCGCGCGCTGTATCTCATCGGCGTCGAGGCGCCCGGCGGTGGTGGCCAGATCCCCAGCAAGGGGCCAAGCTGTCGGGGCATCGCGAGCGTCCGATCGGCTTCCGCTGCCGGCCCTGCCGCCGCAGTGGGCCAAGTACCGCGAGGACCGTCAGGGCGGCAGCGGCGGCCACGGTGGCGGCGACGGCGGGGCGAGACGCCGCCCGCCGGCGACGGCGGCGGCGAGACCACGCCGCCGGTCGGCGATGGCGGGGGCGAGGCCACGCCGCCGGCCCAGCTGCCGCAAGGCGAGGGCCCGCCGCCGGTCGAGGGTGAGCCGGGCGCGAGCAAGAAGGGCTGCACCGTCGCGGGCGAGCCGGGCATCGGCACGCTGGCGCTGGTGGCCCTGGCCGCGCTGCGGCGTCGTCGTCGGCTGGGCGCGTGACCGCGGCGCCTTCCGCCGCGGCCGCGGGCCCGCGGCTGGCCGTGCTCGACGCGCTGCGCGGACTCAGCGTGCTGGCCATGATCCACCAGCACGTCGGCATCTGGCTGTGGCGCGGGCCCGATCCGGGGATGGATCGTTTCGACTACCCCGGCCTGGTGTTGCTCAACACCATGGTCGTGATGGGCGCGCCGATGTTCTATGCGCTGTCGGGCGTCGGCACCGCGCTGCTGTGCGGGCGGACGCGGCCGGGGCTCGACGCGGTGCTCGTGCGTCGTGGCGCGATGCTGTGGGGCTACGGTCTGCTGGTCAACCTGCTCACGCCGAGCTGGTTCTCGTGGGGCTCGTTCTTCGCGCTGCACCTGATGGGCGTCGCGATCGCGTCGGCACCACTGTGGCGGCGACTGCCCGACGCGGCGATCCTCGCGGCCGCGGCGGTGGTGCTGGCTGCCACGCCGCTGGTGCAGTCCTGGCTGGAGCTGCCACCGAGCTGACCAACCCCGAGATGCGCGACACCAGCCAGCCCGGCGGCGCGCTGCGGCTGATGCTGGCCGCGAGCCAGTACTCGCTGCTGCCGTGGCTGTCGACGTACCTCGTGGGCTTCTGGGCCGGCCGCATGATCGCGGCCGGACGGTTGCGCGCGCTCGTTGGCGTGGGTTTCGTGCTGGTCGCGATCGCGGCCGCGGGTCACCTCGCGGTGCAGCTGGGCCTGGGTCCGCCCGACTCGGTGCTGTGGCGCGCGTTCCGGATCAAGGTCGGCTGGTTTCCCGCGCCGATCGCCATCGTCATGGGCCTTTTGGGCCCGACGTTGTGGGTCGTGGCCGCGGCGGTGCGCCGCGAGGCCACCGCGCCGATGCGCAACGATCACCCGCTGGCCGAGCTGGGCCGCGTGTCGCTGACGATCTTCATCGTGCACGCGCCGCTTTTCCGCGAGCTCAGCCGACCGCTGGGCATCTGGAGCGCCCTGGGCCCGGTCGCGACCATGGCCTTCGTCGTGGGCTTCACGCTGGTGTGCCTGATCGCCGCGCGCGCGTGGGCCCGCGTCGACTTCCGCTTCGGTGCCGAGTGGTGGCTGCGGCGGCTGGCCGACGCGCCGATCAGGTCGCGCCCGGGTTCGCGCTGAACTCGCGCACCGTCAGCAGGTGCCGCGCGGCCGCCAGCGGCGTGCGCGGCATCTTGGCGAAGTAGCGCATGGCGCCGGGCACGGTGCCGAAGGTGCGCTCGATCTCGGCGAAGTGCGGGTTGTTGGTCACGTTCTCGCGCAAAAGCGGCGCGACCGCGGGGTCGCGACGAAACGCGCGGATGTGCTCGAGCAGGCGTTCGTGGTAGTCGGGATCCTCGACGATCGCGAGGATCGACTCGGTGCGCGGGTGGCGATGCGCGAGCAGGTCGACGACCTGCTTCTCCATCTCGTCGATGCCGTCGGGGAACGACTCGAGCAGCTGGAAGTCGTACTGCGGGTTGGCGTGCACCACCTGCATGACGTGGCCGATGATCGCGTCGCGGCTGCTGTTGAAGCCGGTCGGGTCGATGAGCGACGCGGGATCGTCGAGGAAGCGCAGCAGGGTGTGGAAGCGGAAGTCCAGGCCCTTTTTCGCGTAGTAGTCCGCCGCGCAGGGCACGATGAAGAACCGCAGCATGTCGATGGCCCCGACCATCCGCTGCAGCCGGGTCGGGACCTGGTCGATGTAGCCCAGCTCCTTGAGCCGCCGCAGCCGCGGCGCGACCTTCGCCTCGTCGCCGTAGCCGCTCAGGGCGTGGGCGAGCGCGCGGAGCTTCTGGCCGAAGGCGCGGGGATCGCCCATGGTCCGGCGCACGAGGGACCAGGGGCCCCGGGCCAGGCGATCGGTGGTTGCCTGATCGAGGGCGGGCATCCTTTCAACCATAGATCGCGGCCGCGACCGTGCAAGCGCGTTCGCACCCCTGCCGTACGGAAAGAACTGCGGCGCTCGGGCCGTCGCGCTGCGGTGGGCCCGATCCCGGCCGATCGATCACGCGGGCGGGTTGCGGCGGATCCAGTCGGCGACCCACACGGCGGCCTTCTCCCAGCCGTCGCGCATGTTCTTCTCGGCGGCCTTCTCGACGAGCCCGCCGACGCCGAGGATCCGGACCTCGACCCACAGCACGCTGGTGCGGTGGCAGCGGTGTTCACCCAGGGGCTCGAGCTTCATGCGGCCGCCCAGGCGGATGCGGTCGGTCAGTACCGACATGGCGATCTCGTAGGACCACTCGCTCTTGGCCACGTCGAGGCGGCCGGTCTCGGTGTAGCCCAGCTTGGGACCGAGCACCTTCGCGACCGCCGCCGGCAGATCGAGCCTGGGTTGCACCCGCATGCTGCGCGAGCGCTTGCCGTCGCGATCGACGACCGGCTCGATCTCTGCGGTGCCGAAGCCCAGGCCCTCGAGCAGCAGGGTCCGCGTGAACGCGGGATCGAGGTAGAGCGCCCAGAACTGCGCGGGCGTGACGTCGAAATCGTGCAGCAGCGTGAACTCGATCAAGGCGACCCCGAGACCGGGCGGACAGTAGCAGCTTCGCCGCGGCGGCGGGCGCCGGCGGGGCTCAGTCGGGTGCGGGGCCCGGCGGACATGCCTGCGGCGGCAGCCGCGGTGGGCCCAGCTCGGCCACGACCACGGCCATGGGCCCGACCGGCTCGACCTGCGTGTAGCTGGGGTCGTCGAGGCGCGCCAGCGGCCGCAGCGGGAACAGCTCGCCGAGGATCGGCAGCCAGTGCAGCGGCACGACCGCGTGGGTCGGGGCGCGCGCGATCCAGTGGCAGGCCTTGGCGCGGCGGTCGAAGTGCAGCCGCGCGCCGCGGTGATCGTTGAGGCCCACGAGATCGACGATCGTCATGGTCCGCGGCGTGCCCCAACGCAGCGCGCCGGCGCCCTCGACCGCCACCACGGCGTCGCGCGGCAGCGCGTCGGCGACGTAGCGCGCAGCGCCGGTGTGCAGCACCAAGGTGTCGTCGCTCGCGTCGCGCACCCGCACCAAGGTGTCGCGGCCCTGCAGGCCCACCAGCAGCGTCACCGGCACCACCGCGAGCGCGGCGCCCCAGCGCGGCAGCGCGCCGAGCCCGAACGCGACCACCACCGGCAGCGGTGCCAGCAGCGGCGCGAAGTAGCGCGCCTCGAAGAACTGCACGCCCTCGTGCAGCGGTCGCGTCCACGCCACCGCCACCGTCGCGGTCACCGCCGCGAGCGCGACCATGGCGAGCGCGGCGCGACCCTGCTGCCACTCGCGCCGCAGCGCCGCCGCGGCGAGCACGAGCCCGCCCAGACCGACCAACCACGGCTGCCACGGCAACACCTGCTCGGCGACGTAGCCCAGCCCTGCGAGCGAGCCGCCGCGACCCTTGACGTAGAACGCGTTGGGCAGGGGTTGGCCCACGGTCGCGAGCAACCACGCGCACCACGACAGCGCCGCGACCGCAGCGCCCGCCGCCGCCGCGATCGCGGCGCGGCGCTGCTGCGGCTCGACCCGCGCGCGCAGGGCCACCGCGGCGACCGCGACCGTGCCCGTCATCGCGCCGAGCTCGGGCCGCGTCAGCAAGCCGGCGGCGCCCAGCAGCGCGGCCGTGCGGACGCGGCCGTCGATCGTGGCCCACAGGGTGCCCAGCGCCAGCGCCGAGGCCAGCGCGACCTCCATGCCCGAGCCCACGCCGTGCAACGACAGCGGCGCGCTCGCGACCAGCGCTCCGCCCAGCGCGAGGATCGAGCGCGGCGGCAGCGGCTGCTGCGGGCTCGCGACCCGGCGCGCGATCGCCAGCACCAGCGCCGCGGCGGCCCACGCGGTCGCGGCGTGCAGCAGGATCGCCAGCGCGAACACGCGGGCGACGGTCGCGCCCGCGGTCGGCCACGCCCAGCAGCAGCACCCACAGCGGGCTGGAGCAGCCGGCCTCGTGGTCGCCGGGGTTGTAGCTCCACCCCTGCCCGAGCTGCAGGCTCTTCACGTACGCGAGGTGGATCCATGCATCGTCGAGCGCGAAGTCCTCGCACGGCAGGCTCACCAGCGCCGCGAGCACGGCCGCGAGCACCGTGACCGCGAGCGCGATCGGGGCCTCGGGCAGGCGCGACGGCTCGCTCACGGCGACGGCGCCACCCGCAGCACGACCTTGCCGAACTGTGCGCGCGACTCGAGGTGGCGGTGGGCCGCCTCGGCCTGCTCGAGCGGGAAGCTGCGATCGACCACCGGTACCAGCGCGCCGCGCTCGAACAGCGGCACGATGCGGTGCAACAGCGCCTTGCTGCCCATGGTGCTGCCGAGGATCTGCAGCTGGCGGAAGAACACGTGGCGCAGATCCGTGACGGCCTCGTGGCCCGAGGACGCGCCGCAGGTCACGACCACGCCGCCCTTGCGCGCGAGCTTGAGGCTCTCGGCCCAGGTGTCCTTGCCGGTGTGCTCGACGACGATGTCGACGCCGCGCTTGCCCACGCCCGCGACCGCGCGCACCGCCGCAGGCCACTGCGGGTCGTCGCTGCGCACGGTCGCGTCGGCGCCCAGGGCCCGCGCGCGCTCGAGCTTGGCATCGCTGCTCGCCAGCGCGATCACGCTCGCGCCGTGCAGCTTGGCGATCTGCAGCGCGGCCACGCCGACGCCGCTGCCGACCGCGTGCAGCAGCACGAGCTCGCCCGGTGCCACGCGCGCGCGCACGACCAACATCTGCCACGCGGTCAGGAACACCAGCGGCAGGCTCGCGGCCGCGACCATGTCCATGCCGCCGGGCTTGGGCAGCAGGTTCGCCACCGGCACCGCGATGCGCTCGCAGTAGCCGCCCGGCGCACTCTCGCCCAGGATGCGGTAGCGCGGGCACAGGTTGTCCCAGCCCGACAGGCACGACTCGCAGCTGCCACACGACAGGCCGGGGTTGACCACGACCTCGCGGTCGCGCCACGCCGGATCGACGCCGGCGCCGAGATCCTCGACCACGCCGGCGATGTCGCTACCGAGCACGTGCGGCAGCGGCAGCTTCAGGCCCGGCAGCCCGCCGCGTACCCACAGGTCGAGCCGGTTGAGCGCACACGCGTGCACCCGCACGACCACTTGCTGCGGGCCGGGTGCGGGGTCGGGCATGGCCTCGGGGGTCAAGACCGAAGGATCACCGTGACGATGGAACGTGACCGCACGCATGACTGCAGGTGTGCGCGACGGTACCACCGATCTTCGTGGGTCCTCGAAACGGGCCTTGCGGCGGCCGCCCCGACCCCGCATAAGGGTGGAGACGAGACAACGCGCGCCGGGGGGTTCGCGAGGTCTCCG
The DNA here is from genome assembly GCA_046351635.1 of Nannocystaceae bacterium. Classification (GTDB taxonomy): domain Bacteria; phylum Myxococcota_A; class Polyangia; order Nannocystales; family Nannocystaceae; genus Xiheibacterium. Next base: position 249,810 of record JAXLYC010000005.1, read on the forward strand.
TCTTCGAGTTTCTGTTCGGGTTTCTGCTCCGGCCGTCCGGTCGGGCTTTCGTTGCAGGGTTCCCATCCGTTCCGCACGACAGGTCGAGCCGACCTGCGGCGGGAGCGTGACACCACCGCACCGGTGGGCCACGTGGGGCGCTTTCGACCCTCAGGGGTCGCTCGTTCGCCGCCGATGGAGATACCCACATGTTCGACGCGCTCGCTACCGACCAAGGCTTCTCGCGCTACGTGACTGCGATCGAGCGGTATGCCGTGCTCGACCGTGACCGCGAGCTCGCGCTGTCCCGTGCGTTCCGCGACGGCGACAAGGCCAGCGGCGACCTGCTGGTCTGCTGCAACCTGCGCTACGTCGTGAAGATCGCCCAGGGCTACCGCGGCTACGGCTTCCGCATCAACGAACTCGTCGCCGAGGGCAACCTCGGGCTGCTGCAGGCGGTGCGCCGCTTCGAGCCCGAGCGTGGTCTGCGGTTCATGACCTACGCCTCGTACTGGGTGCGCGCGCACGTGCTCTCGTACATCCTCAAGCACTGGAGCCTCGTGGGCGTCGGCACCGGCCCCATGCAGAGCAAGCTGTTCTTCCGCCTGCACCGCGAGAAGGCCAAGCTCGCCGCGCGCCTGGGCCCGGGCGAGAACCTCACCGCGCGCCTGGCCGAGACCTTCCAGACCAGCGAGGAGCGCATCCGCTCGATGGAGCAGCGCATCGACGGTCGCGACCTCTCGCTCGACGCCAAGGCCTTCCGCGACGGCACCTCCACCATCATGGACACGCTCGCCGACGGCCAGACCGATCAGGAGCACTCGCTGCTGGCCGGTGAGGTCGAGGGCCTGGTGCACGAGCGGGTCGAGGACGCGCTCACCCGGCTCGACGCGCGCGAGCAGGTCATCGTGCACCACCGCCTGATCGGCGGCGAGCGCCAGACCCTGTCGGAGATCGGCAAGCAGCTGGGCCTGTCGCGCGAGCGCGTGCGCCAGCTCGAGCAGCGGGTCAAGACCAAGCTGCGCCGCAGCCTCGCCGATCTCGCGCCCGAAGGTGGCGTGGCCGAGGCGGCCTGAGTCTCCGGGGAGGAAGCTCCGCTTGCTCCCCGCCGCGCCGGCGCGCCCCGGACCTCAGCGCAGATCGAAGCGCAGGTTGTCGAACGCCGAGCGCAGCTCGTCGAAGCGATCGCGCAGGGCCTCGCGCAGCGGCACGCGATCGTCGATCTGTCGCTTGCTGTGCATCGCGCTGTCGAGCGCCTCGGCGTCGGTGACGTAGGCCTCGAGCGCGGCGTCGAAGCTGAGGTACCAGAACGCCTGCAGCCGCTCGCCCTGGTGGGCCTCGGCGTACTGCCGCATGGCCGCGGCGTGATCGCGCAGCTGGCCCAGCGGTCGCGCGCAGGCCTCGGCGTCGTCGAGCTCGCGCCGTGCGCAGCGGACGTGGGCCTTGGCCGCGAGTGCGACGCGGTGGCAGTGCCACGCGAGGTTGCGCCCGCCGGCGGACTCGAGCTGACCCAGCCGTAGCTCGTCGAGGCCGTCGCGCACGCGGTCGAGCTCGCTCGACAGCGCCAGCTCGGCGGCCTCGAACTCGGCGAAGGCCTGGGCCAGCGCCGGCGCCAGCAACTTGCCCTGGGCCCACGCGTCGCTCTTGTAGCGCTCGTCGCCGAAGTACAGGTCGAGCTCGTCGGCGATCGTCGCGAAGGCGATCGAGGCCTCGAGGTAGCGCGTGGTCGCGTGCTCGATGGTCGGCAGCGGTGGGTCGAGCGCTTCGCCCTCGTCGTGCGCGCGCCGGCACGGCTGCAGCTCCGTCATCACCGGGTACACCAGGGGCTTGGGCCCGTTGCGGCGGCCCACGCCGGTCTTGGGATCGACCCCGGCCTGGTAGCGGCGCCAGCTCTCGACCACCGGACCGCGCGAGCGCCGGACGCACTCGTGGTACAGCGCGAGCTTGTCGGCCAGGCGCGCCTGCCCGTCGAGCGCCGGCGGCGGCAGGGTCCCGGGCATCTCGGTGCCGACCGCGGCGATGCGCTCCTCGAGCTCGGCCTCGACCCGCGCCGAGATCTCGGCGCGCACGCGATCGCAGCCGGTGGGCAGCAGCGCCGCGAGCACCAGCCAGCCGCACGCGCGGGCGATCGCGAGCCGTGCCACCGCCGCCGAAAGCTGCCACAGGCCCGCGCGCGCGGCAATCGCCACGCGGGTCGCGGCGGCGGTGCGACGGGGCCGTGGCATCGCCGCGTGGGCGCGCCGGCGACTCAGACCCAGTGCGGGTTCTCCGGCACGATGATGCGCAGGTGGTGGAACAGGTTCTCGACGCGGTAGCGCGGCGCGATGATGAACTCCTCGCCGTCGATCTGCGCGTGGATCCGTGTGCGCCGTGGCGGCGTGATCGCGACCTCGATCCGCTGGCCCCGCGGGACCTCGCGCCGCGGCAGGCCCAGCACCTCGAGGTCGTCGCCTGTCACGGGGTTGCGCTTGTAGCCGCCGATCGCGGCGGCGGCCCAGTCGGCGTGGCCGCGCAGCACCACGACCTCGAACTTGCCGTCGTCGGGCTTGGCCGTGGGATCGAAGATCCAGTCGCCCGCGTAGATGATCGTGCCCTGCAGCAAGATGTCGGTCACGCGATCGTAGTGCGCGCCGACGCCGTCGATGTGGATCTCGGCCTCGAAGTTGGCGCCGCCCAGGGCCCCGAACACCAGGGTCCGCAGCGTCGCCGAGGTGTAGACCAGCTTGTCGCGGTAGACCGCGCGCAGCAGCGGCACGCGCTCGACCCACTCGCGCTCGCGGTTGCGCTTGGCCAGCACCCGCGCGGAAAACCCCATGCCGCAGCTGTCGAACCATAGGTCCCGCGCCAACACTTCGCCGTCGGGGTCGAGCGCCTCGATGCGGCCGACGTCGAGCCACTGCTCGACGCCGGCGCGGATGACCTCGACGTTGTGCCGCAACGCGCGGACGCCCGCGACGATTCCGAAGCTGCGGCCCTGGTCGTTGGCCGTGCCCATCGGCAGCATGCCCAGCGGCACGTCGATGCCGCTGCGCTCGCGCGCCAGGATGATGGCCTTGGCGGCCTCGGCGAAGGTGCCGTCGCCGCCCATGTAGACCACGCGGGCGGCGTCCTCGCGCTCGAGCCGTTCGGCCAGCGCCGGCACGGTCGCGCCCTGGGGCAGCGTCGCGAAGAACTCCGGCCGCAGGCCCGCGTCGTCGAGCACGGCCATGGCGTCGTCGATGAAGCGCTTGGCCTTGCCGCTGCGCGCCGTGGGGTTGGCCACGAGCAGGGTCACGCGGTCGCGGTCACGCACCAAGCAGGCGCAAGCGTATGCGAAGCGCCGGGGGCTTGTCGGCGGCCGCGCCGTGGGGGCACGGTCCGCCGGCCGCGCGCTCGGCCGCGAGCCGGGGCGCCTGAGGGCCGGGGGCGCCCTCGCCGGGCAGCCGCGGGCGCGTCGACGCGGCCGGCCGGTTCGGCGGGTCTCGATCCGGGCACCGGCGACCACCGCCGCCGCGACGGCGCAGCGCGTGCGTGAGCGCCCGCGCACGCCCGCCCACCCCGGCCCCGAAACCCGCACCTCGGGCGGATCCGTTAGGGATGGCGCCGATGGTTTCTGCCCGCGTGTCCTCGTTCGTGATCGTGCTGGCGTCGTTCGCTGCATGGTCGTGCAAGCCGACCACGACCACGCCACCGCCGGGCACCGGAACGCCGACCGCGGCCGCGAGCTTCGACAACCCCGGCGGCATGTGGATGCCGTCGCAGCTGGCGGCGCAGAAGCAGACCCTGGCGCAGCTGGGCGTCGCGTTCGATCCGGCGACGCTGCAGGATCCCACGGCCTTCCCGCTGGGCGCGGTCGTCAGCCTCGGCGGTTGCTCGGGTTCGTTCGTGTCGGATCAGGGCCTGGTCATCACCAACCATCACTGCGTCATCGGGGCGCTACAGACCAACTCGACCACCGAGCACAACCTGCTGGTCGACGGCTTCCTCGCCGCCGATCGCACGCAGGAGCGGCCGGCCGGCAACCAGCACGTCTACGTGACGCAGTCGCTCACCGACGTGACCGGCGAGGTCACCCAGGGGCTCGAGGCCATCGCCGACCCCAAGCAGCGCTTCGACGAAATCCAGCGGCGCACCCGCGGCATCGAGCAGCGCTGCGAGCAGGCCAACGCCGGCCATGCCTGCGACGTGCGCTCGTTCTTCGAGGGCGCGGAGTACTGGCTGGTCGACGCGCTCGATCTCGCCGACGTGCGCCTGGTCTACGCGCCGCACAGCGGCATCGGCGTGTTCGGCGGTGAGATCGACAACTGGCGTTGGCCGCGGCACACCGGCGACTTCGCGATGCTGCGCGCCTACGTCGGCAAGGACGGCAAGCCCGCGGCGCCGTCGCCCGACAACGTGCCGTACACCCCGCCGCACCACCTGAAGATCGCATCGACACCGCTGCAGCCCGGCGACTTCGTGATGGTCGCGGGCTACCCCGGTCGCACCAACCGCCTCAGCACCGCCGACGAGGTCCGCGACGCGATGCAGTGGCGCTATCCCCGGGACATCGAGCGCTACGGCGAGACCATCGCCGTGCTCGAGGCGCTGGGCAAGGAGCGACCGGAGCTGGCGATCAAGGCCGCCAGCCGCGTGCGCCGCCTCGCGAACTACTACACCAACTTCAAGGGCATGCTCGAGGGCCTGCAAAAGGGCGGGCTCGCCGAGCACAAGGCCAAGGCGGAGGCCGAGCTGCGGGCGTGGATCGACGCCGACACCGCGCGCAAGGCCAAGTACGGCACCGTGCTGGACGAGCTCGCGGCGCTCGACGCCGAGTACCGCAAGACCCGCGACCGCGACGGTGCTGCGCGAGCTCGGCGAGGCCAGCCTGCTGGTCGGCGCGACCTTGGCGGTGGCCGTGATGATCGACAACCCCGAGGTGCGCGCGGAGCTGCAGGCGAGGCCGAAGCGGCCGCCAAGGCCTTCGACCCCGATCTCGATCGCGCGCTGCTGCGCCTGGCGCTGACCCGCGCCGCGCGGCAGCCGGCCGAGAGCCGGCCCGACGAGTCTCCACCGCGCTGTTGGGCCCGCAGCCCCAAGGCGGCGACACCGCGGCGTGATCGAGGCCGGGCTCGCCAAGCTGTTCGCCAAGACCAAGCTCACCGACGCGAAGTTCCGCTCAAGCTGCTCGCGGCCAAGGACCTCGCGGCGCTGCGCAAGCTCAGGGATCCGTTCGTCAAGGCGGCGGTCGAGGTGCAGCAGGCTACATCGAGGCGCGCCAGCGCGAGGACGTGCGCGCCGGCAACATGTCGCGGTTGCGGCCGGTGTTCGTCGCGGCGCTGCGCGAGTGGAGCAAGACCCCGCTCGCGCCCGACGCCAACAGCACGCTGCGGATCACCTACGGCACGGTCAAGGGCTACGAGCTGGGCGGCACCAAGTACGAGCCGTTCACGACGTTGTCGCAGATGATCGCCAAGCACACCGGCCAGGCGCCGTTCGGCCTGCCCGCGACCGCGCTGGCGGCGGCCAAGGCCGACAAGGCGCCCTACGTCGCGTCGGGGCTGGCCGACGTGCCGCTCGACTTCCTCGCCGACCTCGACATCACCGGCGGCAACTCCGGCTCGGCCACGCTCAACGCCAAGGGCGAGCTGGTCGGCCTGGCGTTCGACGGCAACTACGAGTCGATCGCGCCGAACTGGATGTTCATCCCCGGCATCACGCGCTCGATCCACGTCGACGTCCGCTTCATCGAGCGGGTGCTCGACGGTCGACGAGGGCGACCACCTGCTGCGCGATGGGCGTCACGCCCAAGCTCACCGCGCAGTCGACCAAGGCCGAGTCCGGGCCACCTGCGGCCCAGCCCAGGCCGGCCGCGGTGCCCGAGCGCCAGCGACGCCCGCGAGCCCGGCCGCGAACACGCCAACCAATCGCCCAAGGTCGCGGGCTGACGCGCGCGCGGCGGGCCTCGGCCGGGTCGGCGCGCGGCCGCACCGCGCGCGGTCGTGCGCCGGACCGCGGTGGCCAACCGCCTTGCGCGGCCGGCTGACCGTACGCGGCCTTCATGCACACCGGACCCGATGCGATCCCCATCGTCGTCGCCGAGATCGGCTGCAACCACAAGGGTGACTTCGAGCTGGCCAAGGAGCTGGTGCGCACCGCCGCGCAGTTCTGCCAGGTCGATGCGGTGAAGTTCCAGAAGCGCAATCCCAAGGAGCTGCTCAGCCCCGAGCAGTACGCCGCGCCGCATCCGGATCCCAGCCACGCCTACGGTCGCAGCTACGGCGAGCACCGCGAGTTCCTCGAGCTGTCGATCGATCGTCACGCCGAGCTCAAGGCGCTGTGCGAGTCGCTCGGCATCGACTACTCGTGCAGCGCGTGGGACATGACCTCGGCGCGCGAGCTCGCCAGCCTCGCGCCGTCTTGGATCAAGATCCCCAGCGCGTGCAACACCGACTTCGAGATGCTGGGGTGGCTGTGAGCACTACGCCGGCGGCCTGCATCAGCCTGGGCATGACCACGCGCGCGGAGGAGCGCACGCTGATCGAGAAGCCGACGCGCACGGTCGCCTGGCCGACACCGTGCTGTACGCGTGCACTTCTCGGGCTATCCCGTCGCGGTCGAGGCGCTGTGCCTGCGCGGATCCGCGCCTGGCCGACACCTACGGCGACCGTGTGGCGGCGATCGGCTTCTCGGGGCACCACGTCGGCATCGCGCCCGACGTCGCCGCGATCACACTCGGCGCCGCCTGGGTCGAGCGCCACTTCACGCTCGACCGCACTGGAAGGGCACCGACCACGCGGCCTCGCTCGAGCCCGACGGTCTGCGACGGCTGTGCCGCGACGTCCGCAACGTCGCGCGCGCGTTGAGCTATCGCGACGAAGAGATCCTCGAGGTCGAGCGGGCCTCGCGGGCCAAGCTCAAGCACGTGCCCAAGCCGCGCCTGGTCCGCGCGGCCTGACGCGGCCGCGCGTCAGAGCGTGTCCATGATCTGCATCGCGAGCTCGCAGTAGGGATTGAGCTCGAGCGCACGATCGAGGGCCTCGCGCGCGCGCTGGGGCTGCCGCAGCGCGCGGTAGATCGCGCCGCGATAGGCGTGCACGAGGTCGAGGCTCGGGTCCATCGTCTGGGCGTAGTCGAGCAGCTCGAGCGCATGCTCGGCGGTGTCCTTGTCCTCGCCCGAGGCCTCGAAGCGGGCGTAGGCCAGCATCGCGTGCAGCTCGGCGACGTCGAAGCCGCTCTCGTACGCGTCCTCGAGCAGCGCGACGGCGCCGGCCCAATCGCCCTCGGCCATGGCGGCCTCGGCCTCGTTGAAGCGGACCGCGCCGACCATCTCGGGGTTGGGGTCCTGCTCCATCGTGGCTTCGGCGCCGCCGTAGCGCGCGGGCGCGGGCGCGGGCGCGGGCCCGAGGTCGACCGCGTCGAGCTCGTCGAAGCTCACCAGGTCGCTGGCGGCAGCGAGCTCGGGCGGCTCCTCGTCGAGCGCGAGGTCGTCGTCGATCGCGTCGGGCGTGATGCCCAGCGCCTCGGGCGACAGCTCGTGCTCGGGCTCCACGGAGATCGACGGCGGCTCGACCAGATCGGCATCGATCTCCCCGCTCGAGAGCGCGTCGATCTCCTCCGGTTCGAGCTCGAGCCCGGCGAAGTCGCCGTCCTCGAGCCGCACGCTGTCGAGCTCGTCCACGCCGAGCAGATCGGATCCGATGGAGTCGACCGAGATCGGCGCGAGCACGGCCGCCCCCGCTGCGGGCCCGGGGCCCAACGGCTCGAGCCCGGCGTCGAGCACGGTGGCGTCGGGGTCGGACTTGCCGGAGTTGCGCGGCACTGGGCGCGGCGAGCTGGGCTCGGCCACGGTGTCGACGTCGACCGGTTGGATGTCGAAGAACGCGGCCGCGCCGAACTCGTCGGCGGGCTCGTCGAGGGGTTCGTCCATCGGCTCGTCGATGGGTTCGAGCAGCGGCGAGGGCTCGTCGACCGACTCGTCGAGCGCTGCGCCCAGGGAGCTCTGTGGGCTCGGCGTCGCGCCCGCTGCCGGGGCTGCAGCGACCGCAGCGACGGGCGCAGCGGGCTGGGGCGTCGCGGCGACGACTGCTGGCGTCGGCAGCGACGCCGCCGGCGGGATCACCGGCGTGGGCGCGCGCGCGGCCGCAGGCACGGGCTCGTCGAGCAGGCCGTCGAAGCTCTCGTCCTCGCCGAAGTCGATCGCCTCCTCGAAGGTCTCGACCACGCCGGCGGGCTCCGCAGCGACCAACGACTGCGGCAGCTCGGGCTTGGGTCGCATCGCGGACACCGAGTGCTGCGTGGGCCCGGTGCCGGCGTCCTCGTCCTCGATGCCGCGAACTGGCCTCGCGGATCGCCCAGCAGCGCGGACCCTGGGCAGCTCGCCCGGCAGCGGCGTGTCCTCGTACTCGGTGACGACGTCCTGCGCCTCGAAGCCCGGCGCGAACGCGTCGTCCTCCCCCGCGCTGCCGTCGAAGCTGGGCCGCGTGGGCGTGGCGCGGGCCGGCTGCGGCTCGTCCACCAGCGCGACCACGCCCGACTGCACCAGGCCGTACAGCAGCGCCGCCGGGTTGGCCACGCCGGGATCGACGCCGTTGCCGATCACGGTCTTGAGCATGCGGCTGCCGTCGAGGCACGCGACGAAGAAGGCTTCTTCGAGCGTGAGCTCGAGCCCGAGCTCGCGCGCGAACTCGCCGGGGTGACCGCGCAGGGTGGGGTAGAGCGTGAGCGAGTCGGCCAGGGCCGTGCGCGCGCGGTCCTCGGTGCAGCGATCCTGGATCGCCGCCAGGATCACGCCCTCGGCCGAGGTGTCGAGCCGCACGCCGAAGGTCTGACCGCCGCTCTCGATCTTGAACTGATAGCGACCGTCGTCCCACGAGAAGATGTCGAACAGCTTGGCGCGCAGCTGCGCCTGCAGGCCGTAGCGCAGGTTGCCCTCCGACAGGATGCCCATCTCGACCAGCAGCTCGCCCTGCTTCTTGCCGGTGCGGCGGATGGCCTCGAGCGTCTGCTCGCACTGCTCCTGCGTGATGAGGCCCTCGTGCGCGAGCACCTGACCCAGGCACTCCGACAGCACGTTGCTGCGCACGAACACCGGCTGGCCCTCTTCGAAGAACACCACCTTCTTGGTCTGGCCCGACAGCAGGTACAAGCTGCCGGTCAGGTTCGCGCGCGCGATCTCGCGGATGAGCCGTGGGAACGGGAAGCGGCGCAGCGATCCCTTGGTGGGAAAACCGAGCTGCGGTTCTGGAGTTGCCTGCGCCGTGGCCATCGTCGTGCAGCTGCGGTCGGGCGCGTGCGGTTGCGGCCGGGCGAGCGGCCGCGCGGCCCGAGCCGCAGGGTTCGCAGCATCATCCTACGCAAAACGGTCGCGAGTTGTCCCGCGGGCGAGCGGGCCCGCGGACGCCCGCGGGCCCGCGGCCCCGCGCGGGCGGGTCGAGGCCGATGGGGGCGGCCCGACGCATGCGTGCAGGGGGCCCGACCGCACGATCGCCCGCGTCGGCGCAGAAGCGGCTACGGTGCGGGGGCCAAGCCCCCGCGCGATGCGGGCGTCCAGGTCGCGCGCCGCCCTGCTGGGGTGCCCACGCGGTCCAGCCCCGCGGCGCCCAGGGGGACCCGACCGGTCGAGCCCATGTCGCTGCCCACCCCGAGCCCCACCGTCCCGCTTGCTGCCGACGACCCGGTGCCAGGGTTTTGCGCGATCCTGCTCGCCGCGGGCAAGGGCACGCGCATGCGCTCCGAGCTGCCCAAGGTGCTGCATGCCTTCCGCGGCGAACCGCTGGTGGTGCACCCGCTGCGTGCGGCCGCGAGTGCCGGAGCCGGCTGCGTGGTGGTGGTGGTCGGCCATGGCCGCGCCGAGGTCGAGGCGGCGGTGCGGGCGGACGCCAGCGCGACCGCGCTGCAGGTCCGCTTCGCGCACCAGGCCGAGCAGCTCGGCACCGGCCACGCGGTCCTCGTCGCCCTGTCGCAGATGGCCGATCTGCACGGTCCGGTGCTGGTGCTCTCGGGCGATGTGCCGTTGGTGCAGCCGCAGACCCTGCGGCAGCTCGTGCGCGCGTGTGTCGTGGGCTCGATCGGCCTGGGCGTGTTCACGCCGCCGGACACCACCGGCTACGGCCGCATCCTGCGGGCGCCCGACGGCCGCGTGGTCGGCATCCGCGAACACCGCGACGCGAGCCCGGCCGAACGCGCGATCACGGAGTGCAACGCTGGCTTGTACGGCTTCGACCTCGACCTGCTCCGCACGGTCCTGCCGACCGTGCGGCGTGACAATGCGCAGGGCGAGATCTACCTGACCGACGTCATCGCCGAGGTCGCGCCGCGCTGCGCCATCGCCACGGTCGACATCCCGCTGCTGCAGGCCGCCGGCGTCAACAGCCCCGAGGAGCTCGCGGCGCTCGAGCGCGCAGCCGGCTGAGCCGCGAGCCGCCGCGGTGCCAACCCGCGCGGCTCAGCCCTGCCGTTGCAGCGCCTGATCGACGATGGCGCGCAGCTCGGCGATGTCGAAGGGCTTCTCGACGAAGCGCGAGCAGCCCGCCGCGAGCGCCTGCTCGCGCTCGTGCTTCATCACGCTGGCACTGATCGCGATCATCGGGATCCGCGACAGCGCCGGATCGGCCTGCATCTGCCGCGCGAACTCGAAGCCGTCCATGCCCGGCAGATCGAGATCCACCAGCGCCAGCGCGGGTGCGTCGCGCGCCGCGAGCAGGCCATCCTCGCCGCTGCCGACGCCGACGACCTCGTAGCGACCACCGTGCTCCAGCACCTTGCGTACGAGCGCGAGGTTGGCCGCGTTGTCCTCGACGTAGAGGATCCGCGTGCGCGACATGCCTGGGCGATGGCGAAGTCGCGCTGCCGCGCGACCGCGGCGGCGCCGGGGCCGAAAGCCACGCGCCGACGCGCTACACTCGGCGCCCGCCGTGCCGTCGTCCCGCTGCATCGGCCTGTGCCTGCTCGCGTTGGCCCTCGGGCCGTGCGCGTCGGCGGCCGCGGGGCCCAGTCGCAGCCGCGGGCGGGTCCCGCCGCCGATGCTCACGCCGGCCACCGCGGGTGCCGATCCGTGCCCGCGGCCGGGCAGGACGACGGCGAGGGCGAGGGCGACCGCGCCCGGGCGCTGCGGCTGACCAGCGTGCGCATCATCGGACGCGAGCAGGTCTCGGCGCGGCAGATCGGCGTGATCCTGCAGCGCGAGGGCCTGGTCGAGGGCGCCAACGTGCTGTGGCCCGCGGACGTCCGCATCGCCCGCGCGCGCGATCGGCTGCGCGCGACCGGCTACTTCAAGTCGGTGACGCTGCGGGTGGTGCCGGTCGAAGGCGACGAGGCCGCGGTCGCGCTCGAGGTGGTGCTGGTCGAGCGCAGCTCGTTGACGCTGACCGAGCTGTACGCCGGCTCGTCGCGCATGACCCCGTTCCACGGCGGGCTCGCGGTCGCAGAGCGCAACTTCCTCGGTCGCGCCGTGCACGTGGGCGGCGCGCTGGTGTGGGGCACGCTGCCGCACATCGCCCAGAGCCGCCGGCAGCAGGCCTACCAGGTCTTCGCCGAGGCGCCGCGGCTGGGCGCCGCGCCGCTGGGCGTACGCGCCTCGGCCTACGTGCTCTCGACCGCGGAGCCCTACCGCGCCGCGGGGGCCGAGGACGATCCCGATCCGGCCAACTTCCGCGCCGTCGACGTCGGGCGCTACGGCGGCACCGTCGGGCTGCTGTTCCCGGTGCTGCCGTCGCTGACGCTGGGCGTCGACTATCGCTTCGAGCGCGTCGACGCGGTGCTGCCCAGCGCGCCCACGTGGATCCGGCCCGACGGCAGTCAGCTCGCGGTCGACCTGGGCCTGCGCGACGGCCAGCGCCGGTTGACCTCGGCGCACTTCGGCCTGGTGTGGGACGCGCGCGACGAGGTCGTGCTCGGTGGCAAGGGCGCACGCGTGGCTCTCGACCTGCAGCTGTCTTCGCCCGCGGTCGGCTCGCAGTACGAGTACGTCAAGCTCACGGTCGCCGGCGGCTACAACGTGCGGCTGCCGTGGCGACACTGGCTGCGGCCCTCGGCCGCCGGCGGCCAGATCGCCGGACGCGCGCCGGTGTTCGAGCGCTTCTACAGCGGCGATCTGAGCCCGTGGACGCCGGGTCGAGAGCTCGGCATCCGCTACTCCACTCGCAATCCCATCGACGTGTTCGGCACCGGCATCGACACGCGCACCTTCGGCGCGCTGTTCGGTCGCTTCGATCTCGAGTACGCCATCCCGCTGTTCCGCCGCGCGCGCACCCGCGGCATCTACGGCGGCGATCTGTTCCTCAGCGCCGGGATCTTCACACTGGTGGGCGACGCGACCGAGCGGCGCGCGCGACGGCTGGCGCACGAGTCCGCTGCGCCGCTGGGCTTCGCCGCCAACGGCGGCCTGCGACTCGACACCGCCGCGGGCACCTTCAACCTCTCGATCGGCAACCTGCTGCGGAGGACGCCGCTGTGAAGCGTCGGACGTTCGTGCACGGTGCGCTGGCGCTGCCGCTGGGCTTCTACGCGCGGCCGGAGACCCTGCCGCTCAAGCGCGCGAGCTTCGAGGAGGTCGGCAGCGCCGTGCTCATGAGCCTGAGCCTGCCGGCGCTGTTCCGACGCTACGATCGCGAGGCGCTGGAGTCGATCGACTCCGGCTTCGACACCACGCTGCAGTTCACCATCAAGCTGTGGCAGCACGGTAGCCGCAAGCTCATCGAGACCCGCGAGGTGCTGGTGCGGATCCGCCGTGACCCGTGGAAGCGACGCTACGTCGTGAGCACGCGCGAGGACGGGGTGTGGACCAAGCGGGTGTTCACCGAGCGCGACGCGGCGGTCGCGGCGGCGGTGAAGCTCGATCGCGTGCGCGTGGCCGCGGTCACCTCGCTCGAACGCGGAGAGGACGGGCCGTACTACTTCGCGACCGTGTTGGCGCTGCGCAACCCGCTGTCGCCGGCGGCGGACTTCGGCGGCGCCACCGGTGCGCAGGGCCGCGACCTCGAGTGGTTCGGCCGCCTGGTCGACGTGCTCGCAGGCGAGCGCGCCGAGGCCGAGGAGAGCGTCCACGTCCGCACCAACCCGTTCTACCTGGTGCCGCGATGACGACGCTTCGCGCGCGCCTGCCGTGGTGGGGCCGACTCGAGTCGCGCGTGGTCGCGGCGCTGGTGCTGATCGGCACGCTGTGCGTGGGCTCGTCGGCCTACCTCGTGCAGTTGACGGTGGCGTACTTCGACGCGCGCTGGGCCGGCGCGCTCGACCGCGCCCTGGCCGGCACCGACGACGCGGGCCACTTCCACGGCGAGCTGGTCGCGGCCAAGATCGCCGAGTACGAGGCCCGCACCCGCGCGAGCGCGCTCGAGCTGGCGCTGGGTGATCGCGCGGCGACGCCGGCGCCCGATCGCACCCGGCTCGCGACGCTGCTGGCGCGCGAGCCCGACCTGGTGGGGCTGTCGCTGGTACGGCCGGGGGGCGAGGCCGCCGAGGTCGATCGCGCGGCGGAGTACCCCGAGGACCGCTTCGAGTGGTTCGACGTGGCCGCGCCGCTGGGCCCCGGCGCCGGCGCGCAGCTGCGCGCGGTCTACCGCATCGATCCCGGGATCGACGTGAAGCTGCAGGCGATCGGCCAGATTCGGCGCGAGATCGGGCGGCAGCAGCGCGACAAGCACGAGATCGAGGCCGCGGTGATCCGCGTGATCGGCATTGCCAGCGCGGTGGTGCTGGTGGTCGCGCTCGCGGTCGGCCTGCTGCTCGCGCGCACGATCACGCGCAAGCTCGGTCGGCTCAGCGGGGTGATGTCGCGGGTCGCCCACGGCGAGCTCGGCGCGCGTGCCGACCTCGGCGGCAACGACGAGGTCGCGACCCTGGGCGCGGCGTTCAACCGCATGCTCGACGAGCTCGCCGCGGCCCAGGCCCGCGTCGCGTACCTGCAGCGCATCGGCGCGTGGCAGGAGATGGCCCGCCGCATCGCCCACGAGATCAAGAACCCGCTCACGCCGATCCAGCTGGCGGTGCAGCAGCTGCGCGACAAGGATCCGGGGTTGTCGCCGGAGTTCAGCCGGACCTTGCGCAGCGCCGTCGAGATCGTCGAGGACGAGATCGAAGGCCTGCGCCGCATGGTCACCAGCTTCTCGCAGTTCGCCAAGGTGCCCGAGGTCCGGCTCGCGCGCACCGATCTCGGCAAGGTGCTCGAGGAGTTCCAGCGCGCCTACGGCCACCTGACCGAGCGCGCCGAGGATCAGCTTGCAGTGACGCTGCCGGACGAGGCCATCGCGATCGACGGCGACCGCCAGCTGCTCAAGCAGGTGCTGGTGAACCTGGTCGAGAACGCGGTGCTGTCGGCGCGCGAGGCCGGTCGTGATCCGGTGCGCGTGGCGGTGTCGACCGAGCGCAGCGCCACCACCGTCGCGCTGCACGTCGACGACAACGGCCGGGCGTGCCGCTCGCGCTGCGCGAGCGGGTGTTCGAGCCGTACCAGACCACGCGGGCCCAGGGCACCGGCTTGGGCCTGGCGATCGTGAAGAAGATCGTGCTCGACCACGGCGGCGAGGTCTCGGTGCAGACGAGCCCGCAAGGCGGCGCGCGCTTCACCGTGCGACTGCCGCTCGCGCGCTGACGGTCGGCCGCGCGCGGGCGCGGGAAATTCGGCATGCTCGGGCGACATGGCCTGGAGCGAGCTCGAGCTCGAGATCGAAGGCGGCACCGTGGCCGCGCGCGCGTGGGGACCCGCGGACGGACGGCCGGTGCTGTGCCTGCACGGCTGGCTCGACAACGCGGCCAGCTTCGAGACGCTGGTGCCCGCGCTGGCGTCGCGGCTGGGGCCGCACCGCTTCGTCGCGCTCGATCTGCCCGGCCACGGCCACTCGAGCCACCGCGCGCCGGGTGCCAGCTACCTCTTCATCGACGCCATCGCCGACGTCGCGGCGGTGCGCGAGGCCCTGGGCTGGTCGCGCTGCGTGCTCATGGGTCACTCGCTGGGCGCGGCGATCGCCTGCTGCCTCGCCGGCACCGAGCCCGACCGCGTCGACGCGGTGGTCGCGATCGAGGGCCTGGGGCCGATGACCGACGAGCCGGCGCAGGCGCCGACGCGTCTGGCCGCGGCGTTGGCCGAGTCCCGCAGCAAGCGCGGCAAGCAGCCACCGATCCACGCCGACCTCGAGGCCGCCGCGACCCGCCTGGCCCAGGGCGTGATGCGGCTGTCGCTGCCGGCGGCGCGGATCCTGTGCGCGCGTGGGCTCGTCGCGGTCGACGGCGGCGTGCGCTGGCGCGCCGACCCGCGGCTGCGCTGGCAGTCGCGCTTGCGCCTGGTCGAAGCGCAGGTGATCGCGTTCCTTTCCGCCATCGTCGCGCCGGTTCTGTTCGTGCGCGCGCAGGAGGGCTTCTTCTTCGTCGACGGTGAGCCGCTGCGGCGGCGCATGGACTGTGTCGCGTCGCTGTCGACGGTGTCGCTGCCCGGCGGGCACCACCTCCACCTCGACGCGCCCGAGCCGGTCGCCGACGCGGTCGCGGCGTTCCTCGCGGGGGTGTGATGCGGGCCGAGCACGACGTCCCGTACTGGTGCGAGGAGAACGCGTGGCACCTGTGCGCCGACCCGCGGCTGCTGGCGCACCGCGTGGATGTCGTCGTGATCAGCAATCCCGCGCGGCAGGTCGCGCTGTTCCACCAGCGCGCCGCGCCGCATCCCGCCGCGCCGGTGGTGTGGGACTACCACGTGCTCGTGGGCTCGCGTGACGCGGCCGGGCGCACGTGGAGCTGGGATCTCGACACGCGGCTCGAGTTCCCCGCCGCCGCACGTCACTGGCTCGACGCGAGCGTGCGGCCGCTGCCGGGCGTGCCCGGGGCCCGCTTCCGTGCGGTGCCGGCGGCGCGCTACCGCGAGCGCTTCGGTTCGGATCGATCGCACATGCGCGGGCCCGCGGGCGCGTGGCTGCAGCCGCCGCCGCCGTGGCCGCCCATCGGCACCGCGCACCGGCTCGACGCCTTGCTCGCGTTCGACGACGACGAGTTCGGCCCGTGGCTCGACGACGCCGACGCGCTGCAGCGCTGGCTCGCCCGCGACGACGTGTGATCGAACGCCCGCGGGGGCATCAGCCCGGGTCGCCCTGGCCGTGGCGGCCCGCGCCGTCGCGGAAGCGCTGCGGCCCCGCGACGAAGTCCGCCGCGCGCAGCACCTGGGTGCCGCACTCGAACTCGTGGCGCATGGCCTCGAGCAGCGGCTGGCCCAGCCCGCCGTAGACCGCGCGTCGATCGCTGCGCAGGCAGGTCTGCGGCAGCGCGGCGATCTCGGCCGCGAGCGACTCCGCAGCCGCGCGCGCCTGGCCCGGCGCGGCCACGCGGTCGACCAGTCCGATCGCGTGGGCCTCGATCGCGCCGACCGCGCGACCGGTGAGGATGAGATCCCGAGCGCGCGGCCCAGGCCGACCACGTGCGGCAGCCGCACGGTGCCGCCGTCGATGAAGCGGCACGCCGAAGCGGCGGCAGAACACGCCCAGGGTCGCGTCGCTCTCCATCACCCGCGAGATCGCACCACAGCGCCAGCTCCATGCCGCCGGCCACGGCGTAGCCGGCGATCGCGGCGATGACGGGCTTGTCGAGGATCGGCCGTGTGGGCCCCATCGGTCCGTCGCCGTCGTGGGCCAGGCGATTGGGCCGGCCCTCGGCGATGGCGCGCAGGTCGGCGCCGGCGCAGAAGTGGCCGTGCTCACCCCACAGCACCGCGACCTCGGCGTCCTCGTCGCGCTCGAAGGCCCGGAACTGCTCGGCCAGCGCCGCAGCAGGTGTCGCGGTCGACGGCGTTGCGCACGTCGGGGCGCGACAGCACGATGGTGGTGACGGGACCGTTGCGCTCGCTGCGGACGCTCATGGTTGCGCCAAGCGTCGCACGGCGCCGGCGGTCGCGAGAAGTCGGCAGCGCCCGCGCTCGCCGCACGGTTCACAGATGCGGGTTGCGGAACGCCGGAGCGCCGCGGCGCGGTACCGCGCCGAACCGGCGTAGCTGTACTGCGGTACACCGCCTGGCCTGCGCCGACGCGAGCGCGGGCGGGCTCGCGAGCGCGGCACGCCACGAGGCCGCGCGCCGTGGGTCCGGCCATGGCTTGCAGGCGCAGTCCCGCCAGCGCCGCGGCCAGCGCGACGCCCGGGCCGATCTCGCGACGGTCGCGGCCGCGGCGGCCTCGCGCACCGTCGCGATCGCGGCGCAGCGCGGCGCCAGCTGCTGCGGGATGCCTGCGGCGAGCCGGTAGCTCGCCGCGTGAACCGCCGCGGCGCGCGTCGAGCAGGGCCAGCACCTCGGTCGCGTCCTCGGTCGCGTCGCCGCCGTCGTCGCATGCGGCACTGGCCGCGACCGCGGCGCGAGCGTCGAGCACGGCCGCAGCGGCGGGCGCAGCCCGCTGCAGGGCCCTTGGCGGTGGCCAGGGCCACGCGCGTGCCGGTGAAGGTGCCGGGCCCGACGCCGCAGGCGATCGCACCGAGCTCGCGCGCGGCGATGCCCGCAGCGGCCAGCATCGCGGCGACGCGCAGGTGCAGCCGCGCGGAGGTCTGGTTGGCGCCTTCGTCCTCGACGTCCCCGTGCAGGGGCGCGTCGACGCCCTGGTCGACGCGGCCCACGACCACGACGCTGCGGGGCGTCGACGCATCGAGCGCGAGCATCCACGGCGACGCCATCGACCTCACATCCAGTAGCGCAGGATGTCGTTGCGCGCCGCGATCAGCAGTAGCAGCAAGATGACGACCAGCCCGATCGCGCTCGCGATCTCTCGCGCGCGTTGGCCCAGCGGGCGGCGACGGATCGCCTCGACCGTGAAGAACAGCAGGTGGCCGCCGTCGAGGATCGGGATCGGCAGCAGGTTCACGAAGCCGAGGTTGACGCTGAGCAGCGCCACGAGCAGCAGGAACTCACCCGGCCCCTGCTCGGCCGCGGTGCCGGCGACCTTGAACAGCCCAACCACACTCGAGAGGTCCTCGACGCCGCGCTCGAACGTCACCATCTGCACCAGCGTGGTCCACATCATCGAGATGACCGCACCGGTCTCCTCGACCGCCGAGCCCAGCGCGTAGGTGAAGCGGCCGCGGATGGGCTCGGGCTCGGAGGTGTAGATCTTCGCGAACGGGTGCGCGCCGAACCACAGCTGCTGGCGGTCCTGCTGGTAGATGTCGCGCCAGGTGCGGGTCTCGAGCTGCAGCGTGGCGCTGCGCGGGGACTCGCCGGGGCTCTGCAGCTCGAGCTGCATCGGCTCGTCGCGCCGCTGCGAGACCACGTCGGCGAGTACCTCCCACTGCCCGGTCGGGGTGCCGTCGACCGAGAGCACCCGGTCGCCTGCGCGCAGGCCCGCGCGCTCGGCCGGCGAGCCCGGCTCGACGCTGCGCACGAAGCTGTTGGCCGGCAGGATGCCGGTGCCGCTGCCGTCCTTGCCGGGCAGCAGCTGCGCGTGGGAGGACTCGTACCACAGCAGGGTGCCCAGCGGCGACGGTACCGGGTGCGCGCGCAGGAACGTCAGCCGCACCAGCGCGCCGCCGGTGCCCTGCAGCATCCGCTGCAGCTCCTCGGCCGTACGCACCGGCTCGCCGTTGATCGATGTGATGGTGTCGCCGGTGCGCAGGCCCTCGCGGTACGCCGGCGAGTCGGTGTCGATGATGCCGATCTGCGGCGCGTAGAAGCCTGCGAGCACGCCCAGCCGGCCCACCGGTGTGGCCACGCCCAGGGCGTTGCGGCTCATCTTCTTGGTCGGAGTGACCGTGCGATCCAGCCGCTTGCCGTCGCGCTCGATCTGCACCCGCAGATCCACACCCGGCGCCTCGGCGATGGCCTGGCTCATCTCCTTCCACGAGCGGATGTCGTGGCCGTCGATCGCGACGATGCGATCGCCCTGGACCAGGCCGGCCTGGTCGGCAGCCGAGCCCTGCACCACGGTGCCGATCACCGCGGGCGTCAGCGTGGTGTGCTGCAGGAAGAAGAAGAAGTAGACGAGGATCGGCAGCAGCAGGTTCGCCAGCGGACCCGCGCCGAGTACGAAGTAGCGCGCCCACAGTGGCTTGTTGGACAGCGCGCGGTCCTGGTCGGCGGCCGGGAGGTCCTCCTGCCCACCCTGGCCCAGCATCGAGACGTAGCCGCCCAGGGGGATCGGCGCGAGGCAGTACTCGGTCTCGCCGAACCGCACGCGCAGCAGCGCGGGCCCGAAGCCGATCGAGAAGCGCATCACCTTGACGTCGACGAGCTTCGCCGCGACCAGGTGCCCGAGCTCGTGCACGAAGATCAGCGGCCCGATGAGCAAGATGAACGCCCAGAGGTTGCCCATCGCGGGCGCCAGCATAGCAGGGGCCGCGGCGGCCGGCGACGTCGCAGGCGACCGCGCCGCCCTGGCGCCGGCGGGCGCGCTTTTCCGCCACGGGGCCTTCGCGCTAGCATCGTCGCGGCGTGTCGACGCTCAAGCCGCCGCAGGCCGCGCCCGATCCCGCTGCGATGCTCGACGAGCTCGAGGCGGACATCGAAGCCCTGCGCGTGCTCTACGACAAATACTTCCTCGGCATCGAGCGCGCCGCGCCCACGCGCCCGCGCGAGCGCCTCGATCGCAAGCTCCGCGGGCTCGAGGGCGTGCACCTCAGTTCGACCGCGCTGCGCTTCCGCCTCGGAGGTCTGCGCGCGCGCTACATCGCGTACGCGCAGTACTGGACCCGGATCTTGGATCAGATGGAGCGCGGCGTGTTCAAGCGCGACTCGATCCGCGCAGCACAGCGCACCGCCGCCGCGGCCGGGGAACCCGTGCGCAGCGCGACGCCGAGCTCGAGCGAGGCCCCCGCGGCTGCGCCGGCGGCCCTCATCGATCCCGCCCACGCGCGCGAGGTGTTCGACCGCTTGGTCGCGGCCAAGCTCGCGCTGGGCGAGGCCACAGACGGGCTCACGTTCCCGGCGTTCTTGCGCAAGCTCAACCGCGAGGCGCCCAAGCTGTCCGAGCAACACGGCGGGGCCGCGCTGCGGTTCGAGGTCGAGGTCAAGGGCAACAAGGTGCGCGTGCGCGCCCGTGCGGTGTGATCGCGGGATCGCGTGGCGGTTCGACCCAGGAGTGCCGGCCCCGGGCGCGGCCGGTCGTGCCGCGCGCCCCGTGGAATCGCGCGCGCGGGCCCTTGCACATCGTGGCCGCCCTGACCCATGATGCCGCGGCAACGGCCGCACCGCGTCCGGTGGGGGTTCGCTCTCGTGCCGCCTCGAGAGCGCCCTGAATCGCACTTCCCAAGGGCACGTCACACCGGCGCGCCACCCAACCCGGGCGGCAAGGACGCACTACGACCATGATCCGTCTTCCGCGCTTCTCGATGGTGAGCCTCGCCGTGCTCATGGCCTGTACGGTGAAGAGCTCGTCGAGCTCCAACCCCGATGCCGGCAAGTACGACGACTACTACGCCGAGGTGAAGGATGGCGATGGCGGCGGCGCGTCCGGTGGCGACGACGGTGCAGACGCGGCCGATCCCAATCGGCCCAAGCCGCGCACGATGACGTCGACCCAGGGCGCGACCCCGCGCAAGGGCAAGCCGCTGTCGGCGCGCAAGCCTCCCGTCAGCGGCGGCGGTGGCAAGCCCCGCACGCGCCCGAGCTTGCCGCCGACGGAGGTGCTCGCGTTCGAAGGCTTCCACCCGACCAACGCCCCTGCCGGCAGCATCGTCGAGATCTTCGGCTCGGGCTTCGGCAAGAAGGGCACGACCCGCGTGCTCATCGGTGGCAAGGCGCAGGAGGCCGTCGAGGTCGGCGACGGCCACATGCTCATCCGTGTGAAGGAAGGCTCGTCCGGCCCGATGGTGCTCATGCAGCGCCTGGGCATGAAGCCGGGCAAGACCAAGCGCACGCCGGTGTCGATCAAGTCGGAGGCGGTGTTCAACACGCTGCCCGTCGAAGGCGGCTTCGGCAAGCCCCGCACGGACGTCAACTTCGGCCTGGTCGGCAATGTCTACGACATCGGCAAGGAAGTGACCGAGCTGCCCGATTTCAAGGAGCTGGCCGAGCCGGTCGCGACCTTCGCGGTGGACAACCTCGACGTGCCCGCGGGTCAGTTCAGCGGCAAGTTCGTGGGCCGCAACGGCGACCTCACGCAGTGGTTCGCGATCCACTTCCAGGGCTCGCTCAACGTCACCGCCGCCGGCACCTACAACCTGTGCCTGCTCGCAGGCGACGGTGCGCAGCTGTACCTCGACGACAACCTCGTGGTGGACAACGACGGCGTCCACGACAGCACGGAGAAGTGCGAGAGCATGGGCATCGAGCCCGGCGAGTACAAGCTCGACGTGCTGTACTTCCAGGCCGCCGCGGGCGAACTCGGGCTGCAGCTGCTGTGGGCCAAGGACGGCGGAGAGAAGGTCGTGATCCCGCGCGAGAACCTCTTCCCGCCGGAAGCCGCGGCGGTGCAGGCGATGGCGCGCAAGTAGCCCGCCAACATCGGCGAATCGTGACGGGATCCGCGACGGGCTGGGGCTGCGGCTTCGGGCCCGTCGGCGCGTCGGGGCCACGATCTGCCGGGGTCGGGCAGGGCGCAACGCACCTTCGCCAGCTCTGCGCCGCCTTCGGTGCGCAACAGGAAGCCGCCGGCCCGGCGGGGGCAACCTCGAGGATCGACGACTCCGCGGCCCAGCGGCTCACCTGGGATTGCGCCGGCGCGTCGGGGAAGTACTTGAGCAGCTCCCAGCCGCCTTCGCGCAGCTGGCCCAGTGCGATGTCCTGGTCGAGCTGCAGCAGGCTCATCTCGGGCGCCAGCTCGACACCGGCGGTGCGGTCCTGCAGCGCGTCGCCGGGGATGCCGGCGCGGGCCAGCACCGGTGCGCCGTCGGTGCCAACGAACAGCGCGTAGGCAGCATGGCCGTCGAACGCGACGCTGGCGCGGGTGTCGTTGCGCGAGGGCACCAGCGACGCGTTGGCGCGGACGTCGGCGCGCACGCGGCCCTCGTCGAACAACAGCCGCACCAGCAGCAGGTCGGTCGTGGTCACGGGGTCGTCGCCGTCGGCGACCTCGCGGAACACAGCCATCGCCAGCTCACCGTGCTCGAGGTCGTGCTGCAGGGCGCGCACGCTCTGGGTCGGGTAGTGCCAGTCGGTGAACGCGGCCTCGCAGGCCTGCTGTTGCTCCGGTGGCAGCGTGTCGTCGCAGCCGGGTTCGATCGCGATCGCACGCCCGGGATCGAGCGGGTAGCGGGGCGAGAGCGCCTCGTCGAGCGGCGTCGGGACGATGATCGTGCGAAAGTCGTCGCTCGACGGCGCGATCGTGACGGCGTAGGGCGAGCGCTCCGGCCCCAGCAGCGCCAGGGTCTGGAACCACGACGACGCGTCGCACGTGACGATGTTGCCGAACACGTCGATGCCGCACGGCACCGGTACCGCCGCGAGGTTGCCCGACGAGACCACGGTGACGTCGGCGTCGGCGTCCAGCCGAGCGACGAAGAAGATGCCGACGTTGCGCTGCGTCAGCCACGCGACCCCGGCGTCGGTGCCGGGGACGAGCGTGAAGTCGCCGACGGTCGCCGGCGGCACGTCGATGGGGATGTCTCGCGCGACGGCACCGCTGGCATCGAGGTGGACCAACGCGACCTCGTCGAAGCCGCCTGGCTGTCGCCGCAGCACCAACAGCCAGGCCGCACCGGTGCCAGCGTCCGCGGCGGCGGTGACCACGGTGTGCCAGTCGCGGTCGGCGACCAGCGACGCGCCCAGCGGCGCGACCTCGACGCGGTTGCAGTTGCTCGCGACGTCGAGCTGGATCGGCGGCAGATCGAACGAGTCGCAGCCGCCCGCCAGCAGCAGCCCCAGCGGCGCGCGTCTCATCCCAGCACCTCGTCGATCGCGGCGCAGGTCGCCTGGGTGAGCGTCGCGACGGCGTCGTCGTCGAGCACCAGCGGCGGCATCCAGTAGAGCGTGTCGCCCAGCGGGCGCAGCAGCACGCCGCGGGCCAGCGCGGCCCTTCGCAGTGCCAGTCCGATGCGGCCGTGCTCGGGCATGCGACCACGCGGTTGCAGCGTGAACGCCACGATCGCGCCGCACTGCCGGCTGGCGACCACCGCGGGGCACGCCTGCGCCACGGCTCGCTGCGCCTGCGTCAGCGCGGCGATCGTCGCGTCGACCGTCTCGCCCAACCGCGCGCGCAGCAGCGTCAGGCTGGCGCCCGCGGCCGCGGTCGCGATGGGGTTGCCGCAGAACGTGTGGCTGTGGGCGAACGCGCGCTCGGGCGGGCCGTGGAACGCCGACTCGATGCCGGCGCCGATCAACACCGCGGACAGCGGCAGCGCGCCACCCGACAGGCCCTTGCCCAGGCACAGGAAGTCGGCTCCGACGCCGCTCCACTCGCTGGCGAAGAGTCGGCCGGTGCGGCCGAACCCGACCGCGATCTCGTCGGCGATGACGTGGATGCCCAGGGCCCTGGCGCGCTCGACCACGCGGCGGTGGAAGCCCGCGCCGGTCATGCGCATCTGTCCGGCGCACTGCACCAGCGGCTCGACCACGAGCGCGGCGAGCGTGTCGGCGTGACGTTCCAGCAGCGCCAGGGCCTGCTCGCACGCGGGATCGTCGGCGCCGGCGTCGGCGCGCAGGTCGGCGTGTTGGTGGGAGGAGAGTGCCGGCGTCGGCAGGAACAGCACGTCGCGCAGCAGCGGCGCAAACGGGGAGCGGTAGGCCGGGCTGCCGCACAGCGCCAGCGCGCCGAGGGTCTCGCCGTGGTAGCCGTGCTCGAGCGCGGCGAACCGCGTGCGATGACCCTCGCCGCACTGCTGGTGGTATTGCACGCTGAGCTTGGCCGCGATCTCGATCGCGTCGGATCCAGAGTCGGCATAGAAGACCCGGCCGTAGGCCGGCCCCGCGCCGTCGAGCAGCGCGCGCGCGAGCGCGACCGCAGGTTCGTGCGTGAACCCGGCGAACATCACGTGGTCGAGCGTGCGCGCCTGGCTCGCGATGGCCTCGACCACGCTCGGCTCGCAGTGTCCATGCACCGAGGTCCACCACGACGCGATCGCGTCGAGGGGATGCCCGCCGTCGGCGCGCTCGAGCCAAGGGCCGCGGGCGCCACGGATCGCGATCGGTGGCAGCAACGCGACGTCCGTCGAGTGCGACGCCGGGTGCCACAGAAGGGTCGCCTGGTCGGCACGGACGAGCGCGTCGGCGGCTGGCACACTCGCCATCTCGCGCAGACTACCAGCTCCAGTGCGCGCCCACGGCCGGGCCCGGCGGGCGCCACCGCCGACGCGCCGCGTGGCGTCGCCGCCGTTGCGCCGTGTCACGGCGACCCGCGCGCTGCGACCCCCGGGCGTGCCCGCACGTGCGTCCCGGGGCCGATCCGGGTATGCTCGCCTCGTGGATCGCGTGGCACGCGTCGTCGGGCTGCTGGTCGCTTGTGCGGCCGCGGCGTGCTTTCGTCGACATCCCCGCCGACGAGCCGGTGCCCTCCGAGAGCTGCACCGCGCGAACGTGCTCCGAGCACGCCTACTGCAACGACGGCGATTGTTCTGCGACCCCAGCTACGTCGGCAACCCCGACGCGTTGCACGGGTGCCGGCCCGTCGGCGCGCTGTCGCCGTGTGAGACCACCTGCGGTCTGAACGCGTACTGCGACGCCGGCAGCTGTCGCTGCGCCGAGGGTTTCGTGGCGGTGTGCGGGACCGGCGATTGCACGGCCACCGCGTCGCTGTGCGATGGCACCGTCGACTGTGCCAACGCCGCGGACGAGGACGTGCGCGTCTGCTTCGACGGCGAGGTGCAGCAGTGGTCCATCGTCGACGACTGCGACGACGGCCGCGGCATCGCGTGGCGCTTGTTCTCGCAGGATCGCGACTGGATCTGGCCCGGCCCGGACGATACGTTCGCGAGCGCAGGGCTCGGCGTGTCGGCGAGCGAGTCGATCGAGTGTCTCGTGGGCGAGCTGGTCTGCTTCGGCGGCGCGGCGGGTGATCGCAGCTGGGGCGTGGGCCTCGACGGGCGTGCGGAATGCGAAGATTGCTGCCAACCATGCGGCGCGACGTCGGTCGAGCTCGAGCCGCTGACCTGCTCGTGACAGCGCGGCGGCGTGTTCGCGCCGCAGACGCTGCTCGGGCGCTGTTGCGCGCCCAGGTGCGTCCCCGCGTCGCGGGCGCGCATTCTCGGCACCCCCGGTGGACGCGCACCGTCGGCGGTGGCATAGTCCTCGTCGACGTGCGACCCGTCGATGGACGGGGCGCGCGGTGTGTCGATCCATGACGGAGATCGCTCAACTGTTCGAGTCGGCATTGCGCGCGAGCCTCTCGCGCGCGGCGATGAACACCCTGGCCCAGATGCCGCCGTCGACGACGTTGCGCGAGCTGCTCGAAAGCGACGCCGGCGAGGCGTTGCGCGCTCTGACACTGCGCGACCTCGGGCTCGCGCTGCAGCAGGCCGGCTATCAGTCGCGTCGTGGCAGTGCCAGCCCACCGCGGCGCCGCATGGTCGAGTCGCCCGGTCCCAGCCGCAGCGCGCAGTGGGAAGAGAGCCGCGAGGAGCGGGTCTTCCGCGAGATCCTCGCCGCGCTCGAGCACGAGGCGCTGACGATCGGCCAGCTGTCGAAGAAGCTCGGCGTGGACACCGAGGAGCTGCGGGGCTACCTCGCGTGGATGAAGAAGGCCGGCAAGGTCGTCAGCGCGGGTAAGGCCCGGGCCACACGCTACTCGCCGGCGCGCTGAGGCGAGCAGGGCGACCATGGCCGTGCGCCCCATCGTGAACGACGCCCCGAACGACGCACCGCGCGAGCACGACGACGCGCAGCTGGAGCTCGCGGCGGCGCTCAAGCACGACCTGGGCAAGTACGTCGCGTGGCGCAGCGTCAACCTCGCCGAGTCGGAGTGGACCGGCGCGCTGCAGCCCGCGCTGGTCGATGCGCTGTGCGCCGACCTGCTGCGGACGCGCGAGGGCCCCGAGGGCGTCGAGTCGGCCGCGATGGTGTTCGCCCGCCTGACCGCTTCGTGGTCGCAGCCGTGGCCGGAAGAGCTCGCCGCGGTCGCGACCGCCGTCGCGACGTTGCAGTCGCTCGAGCCGGCCCTGCGCGCGTGCGACCAGGCCGCGATCGCGCGCGCGCGACCCGAGATCCGCGCGGCCCAGGCGACCATCCGTGCGCAGCTCGCCGCGCTGCACCGCCGGATCGCGAGCGGGAGGTGAGCGGTGTCCTCGATCCTCATCATCGACGACACCAACAAGTACTGGGAGCTGTGCACGCGCTTCATGCCCGAGCACACCTTCTTGCCGCCGGCGCGGAACTTCCGCGAGGCCGAGGCCGCGTTGTCGCACAGCCGCGACATCGCGCTGGTGTTGCTCGACGTGCACTTCGACATCCCCGAGGAGCAGCTGCTGCCCGAGGACAAGGCCGAGCTGCTGGCCAAGGGCGATCGCAACCGTTCGCTCGAACGGCTGCGCCGCGCCCAGGGGCTGCACATCCTCGATCGGCTGCGACGCAGCCACCCGGACCTGCCGGTGATCGTGATGACCTCGCGCGACGACCTGCCGCTCGAGGCCGACGCCGAGCGGCTCAACGCCGAGGACTACACCTACCTGCTCGACGACGAGTACCTCGACGCGCGCTCGCTGCGGCTGCAGGTCGAGGGCATCCTCGCGCGGCGCACCCGGCCGCCCGCGGAGGACGAGCCGTTCTACTGGGGGCAGAGTTCGCGCATGCTGGCGCTGCGCCGGCGGTTGTCCATCCTCGCGCGGGGCCGCCTGCCGATCATCTTGTTGGGTGACACCGGCACCGGCAAGAGCCTGCTCGCGCGCGAGTTCATCCACGCCCGCTCGCAACGCTCGGGCCCGTTCGTGGCCGTGGACCTGTCGACGCTGCCGCACGAGCTCATGGCGGCGCACCTCTTCGGCGTGGTCAAGGGCGCGTACACCGGCGCCACCGCCTCGCGCGACGGCGTGCTGTCGCGCGCGCACGGGGGCACGCTGTTTCTCGACGAGATCGGCAACCTCGCGCTCGACCTGCAGAAGCAGCTGCTGGTGGTGCTGCAGGACGGGCGCTACAGCCCGGTCGGCTCGGTCGACGAGCGCGTGGTCGACATCAAGCTGGTGGTGGCGACCAACGAGAACCTCGCGACCATGGTCGCGGCCGGTCGCTTCCGCGAAGACCTCTACATGCGGCTCAACCCCGCGACCGCGATCACGCTGCCGCCGTTGCGCGATCGCGGCGAGGATTTCGGCGCGCTGCTCGACACCTTCGTTGCCCGGGTCGCGCGCGAGCCCTACAACCGCGACCTCGTGCTGCAGTACGCGACCCAGCGCGGATTGCAGGCGCCCGCCGACGGCTCGCCCATGCCCATCGCGATCGCCCGGGCACTGCCCGCGCGGCTCGACCCGCGGCGGCTGCACCTGCTGCTGCACCCCAGCAGCTTCAAGGCCCTGCGCGAGTTCGACTGGCCCGGCAACTTCCGCCAGCTGGAGATGTTCTTGTCCAACCTCATCACGCTGACGCTGGTCGAGCTGGTCGATCAGGCCGACGTGGTCGAGCCCGGCGATCCGTCGCAGGCCAGCCGGCCCGATGTCATCCCGATCCTGCCGCGTGTGGTGCGGGACCTGCTGCGGCCCATGGAGATCCCGCGCGCCGGCGCGACCGCCGACGCGGCCGCGGCGGCCGAGGACGGCAGCCTGCGGATGCCGGTCGTGGTCAAGCCCGGTGAATCGCTCAACGCGGTCAGCTGCGACGTCGAGCGCCAGTACATGGAACAGATGTACGAGAAATACGCGGGCGACCTGGGTCGTATGGCCCAGGCCCTGCTCGGCGACGCCGGCGGCGGCCGCAAGGTGCAGCTGCGCATGAACCAGCTGGGCATCAAGCTGCGCAAGCTCAAGCGGCGCAAGGCGGACTCGTGAGGCGCGCGGCTGCAGTGCTGGGCTTCGCGGTGGTCGCCGCGGTGCGCGTGGCCACGGCGGAGCCGCCCGCGCCCGAGCCCAAGCTGCCCTCGCCGCCGCCCAGCGGGCCGCGCGGTGAGCTGCCGCCGCCACCGCCGGGCGCCGAGGACGGCGGCGACACCGAGGGCGAGAGCGCCGAGGACATCGCGATGCGTCGGCAGCAGGAGTTCGAGGAGCACCTGCAGCGGGCCCAGGCCGCAGTGACGCGCGAGCGCCACGACGAGGCCATCCGCGAGTACTCCGCGGCGCTGCGGTTGCAGCCTGGTGATCCCACGGCGCTGCTGGGGCGCGCCAACGCCCGCAAGGCCCGGACCGCGCCCGAGCGCTGCCCGACCCAGGCCATCGGCGACCTGCGTCTGCTCGAGAGCTATGATCCGCGCGGCGCGTGGCTCGAGCAGCGCGCGACGCTGCTGAGCTGGATGGCGCCGTGTGGCCCGACCTACGCCGCCGATCGCCTGTTGCTGGCCAAGGAGCTCGCGGCGGAGAAGCCCGGCGCGCCCGGGCGCCCCGCGGACGTGCGCGTCACCGTGGCGCGATTGCTGCTCGACGGCGTCGGCGACGATGCGTCCGACACCGGTGACGCTGCGCGCGGCGCTGCGAGGGTCGAGCTCGAGCGCTACCGGGCAGAGTGCGACAAGCTCGGGACCCAGCCCACGCCCGAGGCGCTGCGGCTGCAGGCCGACCTCTACGGCGACCTGGGCGAACCCGACAAGGCTGCGGCGATCTATCGCCTGCTGGCCGAGCGACACCGCGATTCCGCCGCGGTCGTGGGCGTCGACAAGATCCTGCGGGACATCGAGCTGCAGCGCGAGCTCAAGCGGCTCGACGCGACCCAGGGCTTCCGGCCCACGCCCGAGGCCGAGGCCGCGTACAGCCGCGGCATGCAGGCGCTGCGCGACGGCGACGGCGAGACCGCGCAGGCGCAGTTCGAGGCTGCGACCGAGGCCTCGCCGTGGTTCCCGCGGGCCCACTACGCGCTCGGGGTCACGCACGCGCGCAACGGCAACTACGGCGCGGCGGTCGAGGCGTTGCAGCGGGCGATCCACATGGAGCCCACGGACCACCAGGCGCACATGACCCTGGGGCTCATCTACAAGAAGGAGTTCGCCGGCGCCGAGGATCAGCTCGCCATCAAGCACCTCGCCGCTGCGCTGCGGCTGCGACCGGATCTGTTCCAGCTGCACATGCTGCTGGGCGAGCTCTACGCGCGCACCGATCGCGAGAAGGCGCGCGAGCACTACGAGCGGTTCCTGCGGGCCACCGACACCGACGACCCCGACGCCGCGCGGGCCCAACGCGCGCTCGAGGAGCTCGATCGTGCGATCCGCCAGGACGAGCCCGCCGCCATCCCACCGCCGGCCGAGGAGTCGCTGCGCTCGCTGCCGCCGGATCTCCAACGGATGATCAACGAGGCCTATCTGCGCAGCACCGAGTACCAGGACCTCGCCTACGCCGAGCGCATCCTGCTCGAGGCCAAGGACCGCTTTCCCAGCGAGCCGGTGGTCTACAACCAGCTCGCGCACATGGCCTTCGCACAGGATCGCACCGGCGACGCGCGGCGGTGCAGGAGCAGAGCCTCACGCTCGAGGAGAACCAGGTCGAGGTCCACGAGCGCCTGGGCCTGTTGCTGCGGCGGCAGCTGCCCGACGAGGCCATCCCGCACCTGCACCGCGCCGCCGACCTGGGCTCGCTCACGGCGCGCTACGTGCTGGCCGAGCTGCTGTGGGAGCAACCCTCGCCGTGGCGCGCCTCGGCCGAGCTCGATCGCTATCTCGCCGAGGAATAGCGACTACGACCTCGACTACGACCGCGCGCGGGCGCTGCAGGAGACCATCGACCGTCGCCTGCTGCAGTTCTATCTCGCGGCCGCGCCGGCCCGGTCATCGCGTTCATGTCGTGGCCGGCGTGGCGCATCATCGGCGCTTTCGCGGCAAGAGCCTGCGGCAGCTGCTCGAGCGCGACCCCAAGAGCTGCGGGGTCGCGCGCATCACCAACCTCATCCGCCACGAGATCCTCAAGCCTGGCCACCGCGTTTCTCGGCGACGTCGGCCGCGCGCTCGAACACGACGATCCCGACGCCGACGCGCGCGCGGCCGTGCTGGCCCAGCGCATGTTCGGCGACGCCGCGGCGGCGGGCCAGGCCGGCGGGCGCGAGCCTCGCGGCTGCCCGGGATCCACGGCCGCTTCCTGGGCTACCTCGAGGAGCTCGAGAAGGTCGGCCGTGCCCACCGCGTGACGCTCAACCTGCAGCGCAAGGATCCCGATCTTCGGGCCGATGATCCGTGCATTCGACGAGCTGGCCGCGCGCGCGGGCGAGCTGCGCAACGTCCAGGCCCTGCGATCGGGCCGCAAGCTCGAGCTGGCGCGCACGCTGCGGCGCGCCGGCGGGTCCTGGGCCGTCAGGCGTTCGAGCGCCTGTCGGGTCTCATCCGCGAGCTGTGCATCGTCAACGTCGACGCACGCTTCGTCGGCTCGGTCTACGCCCAGGTCGCCGGCGAGCAGCAGTTCGCCGGCCAGGCGCTCGCGCCGCTTGCGGCTGGCGGGCTGGGCGCGCCGGTCCGGATCTTCCGCACCGATCTCAAGGACATCCTCGCCAACGTGTTCCACCGCTCGCTGCGCAGCAGCCTGTCATGCCCGGCCGCCGGTGAGGTTGGGCGTGGCGCTGGTGACCGAGTTCGACGAGATCGCGGCCTGGAGCACCCTGTACTTCGATCCGCATCAAGGACCGCTCGTTCGAGCAGCTCAGCAACGAGATGCTCCGCGGTCGCCGTCGAACGCGGCATGGGCATCACCGTGGACCTGCTCTCGCGTTACGATGGCTCGATCGCCGTCGAGGCGGAGCCGGGGTGGAACAAGGCCGTGGTGCTGCGCTTCTTCATGCTCGAGGACGACGCGACCAGCGTCGCGACGGTGGCGGCATGACGACCCCCGTCGAGGTGCTCGTGGTCGAGGACGGTGACGAGTACGTCTGCCTCTCGACCTTCGTCGCCGGCGGCTTTCGCTATCGCCAGGCCAAGAGCAGCAGGGTCGCGTGCCAGATGGTGCAGCAGGCCCACACCGATCTGGTCTACCTCGACATGCGCTTCGATCGGACGCCGGTGGGCGAGCTGCTGGGCAACATGGTCGAGCTGGTCGCGCGGTTCAACGGCGACGTCGCGCGCGCGCGTCGCTTCCAGCAGGACAACCAGGGCCTGTTCGTGCTCCGGGCCCTGCGCGAGGCCGGCTGGCGCGGCCCGGTGATCCTCAGTTACGACTTCGGGCCCGAGGAGCGCCGCTTTCGCACGCTGTCCGAGCGCGATCCGGCGCTGTACTACTGCCCCGACTACGCCGACGCCAACACCATCCGCGCGGCGATCCTGCGCGCGGTCGGTCGCGGCGGCTGAGGCCGCGCGCACGCGCCCTTGTGGCGGTCGGGCCGCTGGGGCAGCATCGTCGCGTGGACGTGCAACGCCCCGAGATCCTGGCGATCCGAGTCACTGCGATGCCGCGCGACACCAACGCGCACGGGACGATCTTCGGTGGTCACATCCTGAGCCTGATCGACCAAGCGGGTGCGATCGCGGCGCATGGGCTGGGCGCGGGCAAGCTCGTGACGGTGGCGCTGCGCGAGGTCGAGTTCAAGCAGCCGGTCCACGTGGGCGATCTGGTCAGCTGCTGGGCCCGCGTCATCCGCATCGGGCGGACCAGCGTGACCTCCATGGTCCGCGTGGTCGCGCAGTCGCCGATGGCGCAGGCACGCGGCGAGCCCGAGCGCGACGTGACCCAGGCGGAGATCGTCTACGTCCACGTCGGCGAGGACAACCGGCCGCAGCCCATGCCCGGCGGCACGCCCACCCCGGCCGCGCCGTGACGGCCGGCGCCGGCGTCGGACCCGGCGTCGACTCGCCGGCGATCGGTTCCGCAAAGCGTGCGGCCGCGCAGCGCCGCGCGATGCTGTAGGCTGGCTGCGTCATGCGACTGTTGCGACCCACGATCGTGGCGTTCTCGTTGGCGCTCTGCTGGGGCTGCGCCGAGCAGCCGGGCAAGAAGAAGGACGACGAGAAATCCAAGGACGACAAGAAGGGCGACGCGAAGGACGCCAAGAAGGACGGCGGCGAAGCCAAGGTCGACCCGCCCAAGGCGCAGTAGCATCGGGCGCCCGTGCGCCTGCCGCTCACGCATCCTCCGCCGGCCGAGCCCGCGACGCCGGCCCGTTGCGCGTACCTCGAGCTGCTCGCGCGCGCGGCGGTGGGTCTTCCGCTCGGCGCCGCCGCGGCCGCGCTGAGTTCGGCGCGCTCGCGCGGTCGCCACGGCAACGCGCTGCAGTGGCACCTGGGGCTCGCGGCGCACGACGCCAACGCCGAGCCCGACTGGGAAGGGCGCATCGAGCTCAAGCTGGTCACGGTCTGGCGCGCGCGTGGCCGCGTGGTGTGCGACAAGCTCAAGGTCTGCGATGCGGAGATCGACCCGTGGCGCAAGCTCGCGAACGTGATGTTCGTGCTCGCCGATCGCACCACGCGGGTCGTCGTGGGTCATCGCGCGTTCACGCTGCAGGGGCCCGCGTGGGCGCAGCTGGCCGCGTCGTGGCACGCCGACCTGCACTTCGACGCGCCGAGCCTGTTCATGGAGAGCCGCCAGGGCCGAGGCGGCGCCAGCCCGGCGTACTACGTGTCGGCGGCGTGGCTCTCTGCGTTCGTGCTCCACGAGCCGCCTGGGGTGCTCGAGCCGCTGCGCGCAGCGCCGCTGAGCGGCGAACCGCTGGTGACCCTGGTCGAGGGTGATGGCTCCGCACGCGTACCGTGCCCGCGCTGCGGCGGCCCGCTCACCTTCGAGTTCACGGTGCTACGGCGGCGCGGACTCGCGCCGGCGCACCACGGCATGCCGCTCGCGGGGGCCTGCGCGATACGGCCC
>JAXLYC010000006.1:0-276893 GCA_046351635.1 Nannocystaceae bacterium
CCTGCTGCTGTTGGCCAACCGCTTCGTGCCCCTGGCATTGCTGCTGCTGGCCCCGGTGGTGGTGAACATCGTCGCGTTCCACCTGGTGCTCGCGCCGCCCAACCCGGTCACGGCGTTGGTGCTGCTGCTCGAAGCCGGTCTGGCCTGGGCCTACCGCGACAGCTTCCGCGCGGTGCTCGAGCCCCACGCGCGTCCGCGTCCGGCGGCCGCCGGCGGCGTCACGATCGCGACCGCGGCGCGCTGAGCATGCGTCGCCGCGGTGTCGCGGTTCACTTCCCGCCCCGCCGCGTTCGCGGCGGGGGCGGCTCCGCGGCGAGCTCGGCTGCGGTCGGATCGCGACGCCAGCCGCCACCGAGCGCCTGGTAGATCGAGACCAGCGCCTGCATCTGCTGCTTCTTGGTCTCGACCAGCTCCATCTCGGCCTCGAGCGAGTCCCGCCGCGTCATCAAGACTTCGTAGTAATCGAGGTGGGCGGAACGATACAGCACGTTCGACACGTCGATCGCGGTCTTGAGCGCCTCGACCTGCTGCGACAGCTGTTCGTAGCGCTGCCGCAGGTTCGACATCGCGTTGAGCTGATTCACCACATCGGTGTAGGCCTGCAGGATCGACCGCTCGTACTCGAACACCGCCTGCACCTGTCGGGCATTCGCCGAACGGTAGTCGGCCTTGATGGCCGCGCGATTGAGCAGCGGCGCCAGCAGGCTGCCGGCGAGGTTGTAGGCCAGCGACTGCGGTGTGTCGACCAGGTGCGCGATGTTGAAGGATTCGTAGCCGACGCCGGCCTCGAGGCTCAGCGAGGGATAGAACCGCGCCTTGGCGCTCTTGGTGTCGAGCTTGGCCGCCTCGAGCCGCAGCTGCGCGGCCTTCACGTCGGGCCGGTTGTCGAGCAGCTCGGACGGCAGCCCGGTCGCGACCGTCTCGGGCACCGTGCGGTCGAGCGCCGCGGCGTTGCGCGCGACCGGCTGGGGAAACCGACCCACGAGGTAGTTGATGCGGTTCTCGACCAGGATCCGCGCCTGTTCGAGGTTGTAGCGCCGCCCCTGGTTCTTGAGCACCTCGGCCTGGAATCGCTGGACCCCCAACTCGGTGTCGCGCGCCGCGGCCTTCTTGAGCTTGACGATCTCGAGCGCGTCCTGCTGGATCGCGATGTTGCGATCGAGGATTTCCAGCTGCTGATCGAGCGCGACGAGGTCGTAGTACGAATTCGCGATTTCCGCGACGATCTCGGTGACGAGGAAGTTCCGCTCCTGCAGCGTCGCGGCGTAGCGGACCTTGACCGCCTTGCGCGCGTTTCGCAGGCTGCTCCACATGTCGGTCTCCCACGAGGCCTTGAAGCCGAAGCGGAAGTCCGCCAGGTTCTTCGGCACGCCGTGGGCGGCGTCGCTGACCCCCTGGGTGGTGTGTTCGCCGACCTTCTCGAGGCCCACGCCGACGCCGGCGTCGAGCCGCGGGATGTACTCGCCGCGGATCGCCGCGATCTCGTTTTGCGCGATGATCAGCTCCTGCAGCTGGATGTTGAGGTCCTGGTTGTTCTCGAGCGCTTCGTCGATGAGCGCCCGCAGCTGCGGGTCGTCGAAGAACTCGTCGTAGCGCTTCTGCGCCGCGAGGCTGGGCCCACTGCTGCCGCGATCGAGGGAACCGAAGCTCGGCGGGGGCTCCGCGCGAGCCTCGCGCGCCTTGTTCTTGCCGAGGATCTGCGTGCAGCCCACGGCGAGGCACAGGCCCACGATCGCCGCGGCGCCCACGGCCATGCGCCATCGCCTAGCCACTGCGGGCACTCCTCCAAAGGCGCGCGCCGGGCAGGTCCGCGCTGCGCCCGTCCTCGGTCGCCGTGGCCACCGCGCAAGTCACGATCGACCGTTCGGCCATCGCTGTCTCGAACGCACTCATGCCGATGCGCTGGATCTGGATCGCGCGCGCCAGCGTCCGGAGCC
Source organism: Nannocystaceae bacterium (assembly GCA_046351635.1). Lineage (GTDB taxonomy): Bacteria > Myxococcota_A > Polyangia > Nannocystales > Nannocystaceae > Xiheibacterium. Next base: position 1,938 of record JAXLYC010000006.1, read on the forward strand.
CGGATGGCTCGGCGCGACCACGCGGATCCCCTTGTAGCGGGCACCCGGGCAGGTGTAAAGGCGACGCGCGGCGCGTTGCGACGGCCCTGGCGCGTTTCGGCCCAGCGGTGCGGGCGCTCGCTCCGCAGTCGCGCCGTCGTGCGCTGCGGTGGCCTGCACGTCGGGGTCCACCGCATCCGCGCGGATGCTCTACGATCACCCGCGCATGCCAGCGGTTACGTTCTTCGGGCTCAGCCACGTGGATCTACCGGTGTCGGATCTGGACAAGGCCCGGGTGCTCTACGTCGACGCACTCGGTTTCGCGGTGCGCGACCAAGGCGAGGGCTGGGTCGATCTCGACACGGGCAGCTGTTCGATCCGGCTGCTGGCGACGCGCAAGCCGGAGCACCCGGTCGCCATCCGCGTGCAGTCGCCGACGGTGGAGGCCGCACTCGAGCACCTGTGCGAGCTCGGCGCACGGCTGCACCACCCGGCGACGCGCATGCCGGATCAGTCCCTGGTCGGGGCGGTGCGCGACCGCGACGGCAACACGGTCTACGTGTGGCGCGCGCTGAGCGAGGACGAGTACGACTTCGTGCCCGAGCTGCCCAAGGTGCTCACGTGGCAGCCCGACGCGGAGGCCCTGCTCAAGTCCCTGCTCAAGGCGGTGCCGGCGCTGTTCCGTGGGCTCGCGCGCCGACGGGTCGCCGCGGTCGCAGAGGAGCTCGCCGCCGCGACCCGCTTCGTCACACGCGAGGAGGTGATCCGGGGCTACATCCTCGCCAGCCCCAAGGTCACGCGCGGGCGCAACCGCAAGCCGCTCGTCGACCACGGCATCGATGTCGACCGCTACCAGGCGGATTGGGACGCGGACTGACGCCGCGGGCCGGACGGGGCACCATCTCGGGGATGCCCTCGCGCCGACGCCTGTTGTTGCTCGCACTCGCCACCGCGTGCCGTCGGCAGCCCGACACGCCGCCGCCAACGACCCCCGAGACGACCGCGCCGCCCGCCACGACCGCTGCCGCGGTCGACTGCTCGAACGCCGCGATCGAGGCCGTCGCGAAGGGCAGCGCGACCTGGACCACGCAGGGCCGCACATGCCTGGACACGCTCGGCACCGCGTGCCGCGAAGGCGACGGCCAGGCCTGCGGCAGCGCGGCCAACATCTTGGCCGTCGGACTGGGCGGCGTGACCGCGGACGCGCCCGCGGCCTACGCGATGCTCGTGGAGGCCTGCGGTCGCGAGCTGTCGCGCGCGTGCTTCTACGCCGCGTCGATGACGGCGCTGGGCCTGGGCACACCGCGCGACCCCGAGGCCACGGTGCAGCACCTGCAGCGCGCGTGTGATCTGGGCGAGGCCGACGCGCGCAAGCTGCTCGCGCACTATCGCAGCCTGCCCGGGCGCGCCGGCTACTTCACCGAGACCTTCTGCGAGCGCAGCCGCTTCTTCCAGCCGCACAACGGTGAGCGCATCGACGCCATCCGCGACGCCATCGCGGCCGATGGCCTGCCGCCCGAGCTCGAGGCGGTGGCGCTGACGTCGCTGATGGAGGCCGCCGATCGCGTGGACTCGACCACCGGCGTGCAGATGGCCTACCTCAAGCAGTGGGCGCCGCGCTCGTACAACCAGCTCGAGCTGCGGCTGCCGCAGCTGTTGCCACGCGCCGCGCCGGGCAAGGGCAGCGCCCACGGTCGCGACGCCGTCGAGTTCGCCGGCGAGTTCGCGGCCGACGTCGCTTACCTCGATCCGCCCTACAACGCGCACAAGTACCTCGGCAACTATCACGTCTGGGAGACGCTGGTGCGCTGGGATCGACCCGAGCACTACGGCGTCGCGTGCAAGCGCGCCGACTGCCGCGTGCGCAGCTCCGCGTTCAACTCGCGGCCCAACGCCGCCGCGGCGCTGCGGCGGCTGCTGTCGTCGCTGCGCACGCGTTGGGTCGTGCTGTCGTTCAACGACGAGGGCTTCTTCACGCCGCAGGAGATCACGGCGCTGTTGCAGCCGTTTGGCCTGTGCGACGTGCACACCCACGACACCAAGCGCTACGTCGGCGCGCAGATCGGCATCTTCAACCCCCGCGGCGAGAAGGTCGGCCGCGTCGGCCGATTGCGCAACGTCGAGTTCCTGTTCGTGCTCGACCGCGAGCGCATCGCGGGCCGTGCGGCGGCCGCCGACCCGGCGATCGTCGAGCCGACCTCGCCCTGAGCCGGGCCGCAGCGCAGCGCTCGGGCTGGCTTGCTCTGCCCCAGCGGGCGCCCGTACACTGCCGCGCATGTCGAGCCCCCGCCCGTACGTGTTCGCCGCTGCGTTGGCCGTCGCGATCGGCCCGCTGTCGTGCCAGAAGAAGAAGGATCAGCCTGGCACCGACGCGCCCCTGGTGATCACGGGCACGCCGGCGGAACCGACCCCGCCGGGCGGTGGCGGCGGTGGCGGCGATGCGCCCGCCACACGCAAGCCCAAGCCCGCGGTGCAGCGGGTCGAGATCGACGCGACGCTCACCGGCGTCGGCGCGCTGTTCGACTTCGCCAAGGAGGTCACCGCGCACTGGGGCGACGAGCCGCTCGACGTGCGTGCGCAGGTGCAGGCGGCGCTGCTGCAGACCGGCTTCGCGCCGTCGTTCCTCGACAACCTCGACCTCGTCGGCACCCACGCGGCGTGGTTCTCCTATCCCCAGCAGGAGCAGGAGGCGACTGCGGCGGACGTGAACCTCGCGGCGACCATCGCGGTGGTCGACGCGCGCAAGCTCATCGAGAGCGCGCCCGCGGGTTCGCGGCCGCAGCCGCTGGGCGACGGCATGTGGGAGATCAAGAGCTCCGACGCGCGCTTCATGCTCAAGGAGGCCGGCAAGGAGCTGCTCGTGGGCATGTCGCCCGACGATCTGCGCCGCGCCGCGGGCCTGCGCAACCAGGCCAAGGGCGATCATCGCTTCACTGCACGGGTCTCGAACATCCCCAAGGACGAGCTCGATCCGTTCGCCTTGCTGGGCCTGCCGGACGACAACCCGGTGGCCAAGCGGGTCGCGGACGTGCTCAAGAACATCGCCTCGCTGCAGCTGACCGCGGACGTCGGCGTCGACAAGGACGGCGTGGTCGTGGTCTCGGCCGACGCGCCGTTCTCGAAGCTCGGCATCGAGCCGCTGGGCAAGCCCCGCGCCGCCGCGACCGCGGTCGAGGCCAAGCTGCCGGGCAACGCGATGTTCGTCACCACGATGAGCTGGGGCGACCCCAAGCTGGTGCAGTCGACCATCGATCACCAGGTGCCGCTGTCGCGCATCCCCGAGCCGTTCCTGGGCATCGTCAAGCAGGCGCTGGGCTCGGTCTCGACGCTGCTGCAGCAGGTCGCCAACGACGTGGTCGTGGGGCTGTACGTCGACGCCGCCGGCAAGATGACCATCGTGGTGGCCGCGGACGTGAAGAACGACGACAAGACCCGCGATGCCATGCGCGGCCTCGGCGACGCGGTGCGGCAGGCCGTCGAGGCGCAGCAGACGTTGGCGGGCAAGAACGTCTCGGCGCACATCGGCGTCGAGTGGAAGCCCGGCGGCGTGCCCGTCACCGGTGGCAAGGCCGATCGCCTCGCGGTCAAGGCACCCAAGGACATGGCCGGTGATCTCGACGAGGCCTCGTTCCTGCTGGCCAAGAACACCCTCGAGGTCGTGACGTTGGTGCAGGGCGGGGTCGCGGTGCTCGCGGTCGGTCCGGGGGCCAAGGCGCTCGTGGGCGACGTCGCCAAGGGTGCCGCCAAGCCGCGCAAGGACAGCCTCGCGCAGCACCAGGGCCTCGACCACCTGCGCACCGCGATGGGCGGCTGTCAGATCTGCGCCGCGTTCGACATCTCGGGCTACCTGCGCTTCCGCCTGGCGCTGCTCTCGGCCAAGGACAAGACCAAGGCCAAGGACGTCAAGAAGCAGCTCGCGGCGCTGAAGAAGGCCGGCAGCGTCGGCTCCCCGAGCTTCGGCGTGCGCGTGGCGCCCAAGCAGGGCGCGATCGGGGCGATGCTGCCGCGCGAGCTGCTGTTCGCCAGCAAGTCCGCGGTCGACACGCTCAAGGCCACCAACGACTTCGTCGAGGACGGCTCGCTGCCGCCGCCGCCGCCGCCGGTCAAGCGCGGCGACGCGCCGCCGCCGGCGAAGAAGTCCGCCGGCAAGTGATCGCCGCGCTGGTGCTGGCGGCGGGGCAGGGCGCGCGCATGGGCGCGCCCAAGCCGTTGGTCCAGTGGCGCGGGCGCAGCCTGCTGCAGCACGTGCTCACCTACCTGCGCGATGGCGGCGTCGCGGCGGCGTGGGTGGTCGAGGGCGCGTGGCGGTTGCCCGACGCCGCGCTCGGCGACGCCACCCGCGTCGTGCACCCAGGCTGGGCCAACGGGCCCTTCACCAGCCTGCAGGCCGGGCTCGCCGCGATCGTCGGCCACGATCCGCAAGCCGTGCTGGTCGCGACCGTCGATCGACCGCACGTGCGCGCGAGCACGATCGCGGCGCTGCTGCAGGCCTTCGCGCGCGCGCCCGAGCGCGTGTGGCAGCCGGCCTTCGGCGGGCGTCGCGGCCACCCGGTGCTGCTGCCGCGATCGACCATCGCCACCATCGTGGCCGCGTCGCCCCAGGCGTCGCTGCGCGAGGTCCTGGCGGCGCCGCAGTGCTCGCGCGATGTCGTCGAGGTCGACGACGCCGCGGTGGTCGACAACATCGACACGCCCGCGCAGCTCGCAGCGCTGGCGAGCCCCGAGCACCAGCGGTAGCGTGCCGGGCGTGGACCTCGCACGCTTCTCGATCCTGCACCCCGAGCTCGACGCCGAGAACAAGCTGCTGACGCTGTGGCTCGATCACGGCAAGGCCAACGAGATGGGCACGGCCCAGCTCGACGCCTTCGATGCGCTGTGCGAGACGCTCGAGTCGGATGCGTCGGTGATGTGTCTGTGCACCACCAGCCGCCGCGAGAGCGGCCGCGGCAAGGCCATCTTCATCAGCGGTGCCAACGTCACCGAGCGCGTGGGCTGGGACGATGCACGCGTGCGTGCGCACGTGCAGCGGCAGCGCGCGCTGATGCGGCGCATCCGTCAGCTGCCGCTGTTCCACGTCGTCGTGCCCACCGGAGTCACGCTGGGCTGGGGCACCGAGTACGTGCTCACGGGCGACTACGCGATCGCGACACCGCGTGCGAGCTTCGCCCTGCCCGAGACCGGCCTGGGCATCATCCCTGGTGCGCGCGGCACCGCCGAGCTCGCCGAGCTCGTGGGCCTGGCGCACGCGCTGCGGTTGGGCTGCACCGGTGAGGTCATCGACGCCGACGAGGCCCGTCGCATCGGCTTGGTGCAGGAGCTCGCGCCCGAGCTCGACGCCGCGCTCGCGCGGGTGCGGGTGCTGGCGCAGCTGGTCGCGCGCCGCTCGCCGACCGCGGTCGCGGCGTTCAAGCGCGCATTGCTCGACGCGCGCGGACGTGCCGAGCCGGACCGGCTCGCGCGTGAGAGCGCGGCCTACGAGCTCGCGGTCGACAGCGGCGAGGCGGCCATCGGTCGCGCCAACTTCGCCGCGATCGTCGCGGGCGAGACCCCCGGGTGGGGGCCGCGCCAGCTGCTGCGCTGACGGCTTGCGACCGCGCTCGGTCAATCCGTGTGGAATCGCGCGTCCCGGCGGTTCATCCTCGGGATCGGCCGGTGGCTCGACAACCACGCACCGAACGGCGTACGACGCCCGGTCCGCGATCACACCCTTCTCGATAGGTCATTTGCATTACCATAAATTTCGGTAGAATACTCTCCTGACTCACGCGACCGCGGTTGTTCGCAGGCGCTGTCGTGACCTACCCTTCGGGCCGGTTTTCCACCCGAAGGCGCCCGCTCCCGGGGACCCTGCCGCCCCCGCGCGGTCCCCTCGCTCCGAACGATCCTCTCGATGACATCGGACCCGCAGCCCGAGGCCACCCCGCTCGAGGACAACCCGCCCGAGCGCATCGCCCGTCGCTACCAGGTGCGCCGCCTGCTCGGGCGCGGAGGCTTCGGCGCGGTCTACGAGGCGTACGACGAGCTCGAAGATCGCGTGGTCGCGCTCAAGCTCATCCGCAGGGACAGCCCCGCGGGCGCGCGCTTCAACACGCCCGACAGCAGCCACGCGCAGGACTCGCGCATCCAACAGCGCCGCATGGTCACGCGGAGCTTCGGCACGCCGGGATCGCTGGGCCCCGACAACCTCGCGGCGGCGTTCAAGGAAGAGTTCCGGCTGCTCACGCAGCTGCACCATCCCAACCTCGCGACGGTGCACGACTTCGGTCGCTGCGGCGACACCGACTCGTTCTACTTCACGCAGGAGCTCGTCCGCGGCGACGACATCTCGGGCTATCTCAAGGGCGCCACGCGCGAGCAGATCGTCGATCTGATGCTGCAGCTGGCGCGCGCGCTGGACTACATCCACGCGCTGGGCCTGGTCCACGGCGACATCAAGCCCTCCAACGTGCTGGTGATGCGCGCCGATCCCGACGCGCTGCCGCAGGCCAAGCTCATCGACTTCGAGCTCGCCGGCGCCCCCCCCCCGACTCGATCCCCGGCCCCGAGGCCGAGGACGACGAGAGCATCACGGTGCTGGGCACGCCCGGCTTCTCCGCGCCGGAGAAGATCCGCGGTCAGCTCACCGACGCGCGCTCGGACATCTACAGCCTCGCCGCGACGCTGTACGCCGCGATCCGTGGCCAGCGGCCGTTCCCGGGCAAGAGCTTCCGCGAGGCGTTGCGGGTGCAACGCGACTGGCGGCCCGAGCTCGCCGGGGCGCTGCTGCAACAGTCGGGTCCGGTGGTCGCCGAGCTCATCGGCCGCATGCTCGAGCCCGATCCGACCAAGCGGCCGCAGAGCGCCCGCGCGGTGGTGCTGGAGCTGTTGCGGCGCGAGGCGGTGCAGCTGCGCGACCGCGCCCAGAGCGATCAGGATCGCCGCGACTTCGCGCGGGTGCTGGTCGAGCACCTGCCGTTCGTCGATCGCGCGCACTACAGCGAGCTGTTGCTCGACAAGGCTGCGGACGTGCTGCGGCCGGTCGGCGAGGGCTCGGACCCGGCGAGCTCGAGTGCCACGCGGTTGCGCGGTCGCCTGCTGCGCACGGTCGTGGTCAAGGCGCCCGAGGGCATGGGCAAGCAGCGGCTGTTGGCCGAGCTGCGGCGCGAGGTCCAGCTCGGCGACGGGCTGTTCGTCGAGGGCAGCTGCTGGACCAACGACACCTCGGCGGTTGGCGCGTTCGCGGCGGTGATCGTGCAGCTCGCGACCGCGCTGGGCGATCGCTCGCGCGTGGTCACGGCCTACGGCGAGCTGGTGCGCGCGGCCCGTCGCCGCGCGCTGACCGAGTCGGCCGCCGATCAGATCACCGAGTTCCTCGTCGCGGCCTCGCGCGAGCGCCCGTACGTGCTGCACGTGTCGAACCTCTCGCGCGCGCAGGAGGCCACGCGCGCCACGTTCGAGCAGCTGTGCCGCGCCATCGACCACGCCGAGGCGCCGCTGTTGCTGTGCGGCACGACCGAGCCCCACAGCAAGGTCTCGCCGCTGCTGCACGCGCTCAGCCGCGATCAGATCGCCGAGGCGTGGAGCCTGCGCCCGTTCAGCCAGCGCGAGATGCAGCTGGTGCTGCAGGGGGTGCTGGGCGACTCGCCGGTGCTGCGCGAGCTCGCGGCGATGCTCGACAAGCTCACCGGCGGCCACCCGCTGTCGTTCCGCGAGACCCTGCGGGTGCTCATCGAAGAGGGCATCTTGCTGCGCGACGCGGACACCTGGACCCTGCGCGGGGCCTCGGCTGCGGCGGAGGAGCTGCACAAGACCCTGGCGCAGCGCTCCGAGGCGCGGCTCGACGGCCTGGGCGTGTCGGGCTGGGAGATCGCGAGCATCTTGTACCTGCTGGAGGCGCCGATCGAGGAGCACCAGCTGGCGCAGCTGTCGGATCTGCGACCCGAGCGCTTCTCGCGGACACTCGATCGACTCGAGGGCGAGGGCCTGATCACGCGCAGCGCGAGCTCGGGCAGCAGCGTCATCCAGCTCGCGCACGAGTCGGTGCGCGAGGCCGTGCGCGGGCGCTACGAGGACTCGCTCGACGAGACCCGGCTCGACCTCGCTGCGCGCATCGAGGAATTCGACAGCCCCGAACCCAACTTCGTCTACCTGCGCGCGCGCCTGCTCGATGACGCGTCCGAGGCGCTCGAGGCCATCGACGCGCTCGAGCAGGCGGTCGATCGCCTGCTCGACGCGCAGCAACCCCAGCTCGCCGCGCAGGTGCTCGAGCGACTGATCGCGCGGCTGCGTCGCTACGGTCGCACGACCGCGCTCGATCGCCTGCTGCGCGCGCAGATGAAGCTGCTGCGCCACGCCGCCGGCGCGCTCGACGATCCCCGCCGCGAGGCCGCGCACTACGAGGCCGGCATCCTGGTCGCGGAGCTGCTGGGCGACTTCGGCGCACAGGCGCAGTTCTGGCTCGGGTTGGTCGACCGCTACGTCGGCATGGCCAACCTCGAGATGGAGCTGACGCTCGAGCGGCTCGAGAAGGCCTCCGAGGCCGCGCGTCAGGCCCACGACCGCGTGCTCGAGCTGCGCATCGCCAACCGCCGCACCGAGGTGTTGCTGGGCGCGGGCGAGATCGAGAAGGCCGCGCGGTGGAGCCGCCAGGCCATGGAGATCGTCGATCTCGCCGAGGCCAGCGCCGCGGACAAGCTGCACGTCATCGGCGTGCGCCTGCGTTGCCTGTCGCTGTCGGGGCAGATCGGCGAAGCGCGGCGGCTGCACGACCTCGGCCGTCCGCTCGCGGAACAGGTGCCGGTGCTGCAGCGCCAGAGCTATCTCTCGGGCATCGCGTACCTCGCGGTCTTCGGCGGCGATCCCGGTCGCGCGATCCCGGAGATCGAGACCGCGGTGCAGGAGATCCGCCAGGCCAACCTGCCGCGGCTGCTGCTGACGCCGCTGCACAACCTCGGCGATCTGTGCCTGCGCAACGACGAGCTCGAGCGCGCCGAGGAGGCCTTCCGCGAGTCGATCCGCCTCGCCGCCGCCTACGGTCACGACTACCACGTGCACCTCAACCGCGGCTTCCTCGGCTACGTGCTGTCGCGCCGCGGCAACCCCGGCGACGGCTCGGTCATGCTCGCGGATGCCAAGAACGGCATGACCACCGTGCAGGGCGAACACCTCGCGCTGCAGCAGCTGCGCCTGCTCGACGCCGAGGTCGCGCACATGCTCGGCGACAGCGCGCGTGCTCGTCGCGAGCTCGAAGAGATGCTCGCGGACTTCCACACCGCCAACGAGCTGAGCCTGGCGCACTGGGCCCAGGAGGCGCTCGCGCGGATCGAGCGCGACCTCGGCACCAGCTTCATCGAGACGCCGGCTGCGGTGCCCGACGACAGCGACCCAGAGCAGGACACCGTGCGGACCAAGCCGCTGCGGTAGCCCCGCGGCGCGGTACCGGGGGCATCCCCGAACGCGGCAGGGCCCCGGCGTACCCTGTCTTGAAAAACAGGTATGCTGGGTCCGCCGAGTTTCGATGACCGCCGCGCTCGCGACTCTCCACCCCGATCTTCAAGATCTGGTGGGTCGAACGATCGCCGAACGCTATCGCATCGACGCCCTGCTGGGCGTCGGTGGGATGGGCGCGGTGTTCCGCGCGCATCACCTCGGCCTGCACCGCGACGTGGCGATCAAGGTGCTGCACCCCTCGCTCGGACGCGACGCGGAGATCTCCGCGCGCTTCGACCGCGAGGCGCGGTCGGCCTCACGGCTGGATCATCCCAACTGTCTGCAGGTCACCGACTACGGCACGACCGAGCACGACATGAAGTTCATGGTGATGCAGCTGCTCGACGGCGGCGAGCTGACGCGGCTGCTGGGCAAGCCGCTGCCGGCCGTGCGCGCGTTGGCGCTGGCGCTGCAGATCTGTCGCGGGCTCGAGCACGCCCACGGTCAGGGCGTCATCCACCGCGACGTCAAGCCGAGAACGTGTTCCTCACCAAGGACCACGACGGGCAGGAGGTGCTCAAGCTCGTCGACTTCGGCATCGCGAAGATCGTCGGGGCCTCGGCCGCGGGCGAGGGCCATCGCACCCGCGCGGGGCTCATCTTCGGCACGCCGGCGTACATGAGCCCCGAGCAGGCCGCCGGCATCGAGGCCGACGAGCGCGCCGACCTCTACTCCCTGGGCATCATCTTGTACGAGATGCTGGCCGGCAAGCCGCCGTTCCAGTCCGACGATCCCGTGGCGCTGGTGCGCATGCAGGTCGGCGCCGATCCACCGCCGTTGCCGACCGAGGTGCCGCCGATGGTCGCGGCCACGGTCGAGCGCCTGCTCGCGAAGCAACGCGAGGATCGATTCCAGAGCGCACGGGAGCTCCGCGACGTGCTCGAGGGCACGCTCGCGATCATGCGGCAGGACCTGACGCCCTCGGCCGAGATGCCGGCGATCGGCAGCGGCGCGCTACGCATGCCGTCGTTCGAGCGCCTCACGCCGCCGCCACCGACGCCCACGGTGGTGCGCCGCAGGCCCAAGCGACGCTTGCTCGTGGGTGCGGGCGCCGCCGGCATCGCGCTCGCGACGCTGTGGATCCTCGACTCGGGCGACGAGCCCGCCGCCAGCACGCCCGAGGCCGCCGCGACCGACGAGGTCGTGGCGGCGGTCGATCCCACCGCAGGCGACGAGCCCATCACCGTGCTCGCGGCGGAGGGCCCCGGCGTCGGCGACCTCGCCGAGATCGATCGCCTGCTCAGCGCCGGCAAGATCGACGAGGCCGAGAAGCTGCTCGCGCCCCTGCGCGACCGCTACCCCAAGGACGCGCAGCTCAACTGGCGTCACGGTCGCGTGTTGTCCAAGCGCAAGGGCAAGCGTGCCCAGGCGCTCGCGGCCTACGGCGCGGCGCTGGACATCGACCCGACGCTGCTGGACAACCCCGAGTTCTTCGCCGAGCTGCGCGACATCATGCGCACGCCCGGCCTGCGCGACGACGCGCTCGACCTGGCGCTGCACCAGATGGGTGCCTACGCCCACCCGTTCCTGCTCGAGCTGGTCAACAACGAGAAGAAGCCGCTGCCCTACGACAAGCGCCACCGCGCGCTCGACGAGCTCGCGAGCAAGCCCGAGGACCTCGCACGGGTGAACCGGCAGCTGAACATCGCGCTCGATCTGCTGCAGGCGCGGCAGTCGCTGACGCCGTGCAAGTCCTACGGCGATGCCCTCACCGCCATGGCCGCGGCGCCGGAGTACTACTACCTCGCGCGGGTACAACGCGGCGAGGTGCCCGAGCCCGCGCCGCCCGGCTCGGCCAGCCACGAGCCCGCCGAGGCCTGCGAGGGTCTCGCCGCGCGGCGCCAGACGGTGCTCGATCTGCTCGCGACGCTCGAGCCCGTCGGCGACACCGACGGCGAGATCGTGATCATGGAAGACGGCGGCACCGAGCCGGCACCGGCGGCGGGCAAGCCCGCGCCCAAGCCTGCCCCCAAGGGTGGCAAGGGCAAGAAAAAGGACGAGTGCGACAAGCTGCGCGGCGTCTTCAAGAAGAAGTGCTGGCAGCAGTGACCGCGCCGCTCGTGCTCGCGTCGACCTCGCGCTACCGCATCGCGTTGCTGCAGCGGCTGGGGGTCCCGTTCGAGGCGGTCGCGCCGGCGTTCGACGAGCGCGAGCACGACCACGCGCTCGACTCGCTCGGGCCCGCTGGGCTCGCGCTGTTGCTCGCGCGCGGCAAGGCCCGCAGCCTCGCGCCGCCGGCCGCGCCGGGAACCTCGCCCGGGCCTGCGGCAACCTCCTCGTCGCAGCGGTTCGCGGCGGCGTGGGTGCTCGCCGCCGACCAGGTCGCCGTGCTCGGCGAAGGCGACCCGCCGCGGTGGCGGCAGCTGCACAAGCCCGGCACGCACGCAGCCGCGGTGGCGCAGTTGCTGCAGCTGTCCGGACGCGAACACCGGCTGATCACGGCCGTGGTGCTGCGGCACGCCGGCACCGGCGTCGAGCACGAGGCCGTCGACGAGGTCGTGCTGCACATGCGCGCGTTCGACCGCGCCGAGGCCCAGGCCTACGTCGACGCGTTCGCGCCGCTCGACTGCGCGGGCTCGTATCGCATCGAGGACCGCGGCATCACGCTGATGCGCGCGATCGAGGCCCGCGGGCCCTGCGGCGCGGATCCCACGAGCATCGAGGGCCTGCCGCTACTGCTCACCGCGCAACTGCTTCGCCGTGCCGGTGTGCTCGGCCCCCGTGAGCCGCGCTCCGATCCCGCCCCGTGAGAAAGCACCGCGACGCGGTGGCGGCGGCTCTGATAAGAGCAGGACCGTGGCGAACATGGGCTTCTTCGCTCGCGCGACGTGTCTCGGCTCGGTCGTTCTCACTGCGGCGTGCAGTGCGGGTGGTGGTGATGGCCAAGGTGCGACGTCGAGTGCCGACGCGGAGTCGAGCGGAGAGCCCACGTCCGCTGCGTCCACCGACGCCGACGGTGGCGGCAGCGGCAGCAGCGGCGGTGCGACCGGCGGCGGTAGCGAGGGCGGCAGCACCGGTGGCAGCGACGACGTACAGCTGGTGCCGCTGCGGGTCGACGCGTTCAACGTGCCGACCATCGAGACCTACTACGCGTGCTTCGAGTTCTCGTTCACGCTCGATCAGCTGGGCCACATCGTCGGCTTCGTGCCGCAGATCGACGACGCCAAGCACGTGCACCACTTCGTGCTGAGCAAGCTCGACGGCCCCACCGGGCAGTCGCCGGGCTACTCGTGCTTCGACCTCGCGGGCGAGATGATCTACACCTGGGCCCCCGGCGGTGAGGCCTGGGATCTGCCGGCCGAGGCCGGTTTCCTCATCGGCGACGGCGAGGGCGGCGCGGTCACGCTGCGGCTGCAGGTGCACTACAACAACATCGCGGGCGACACCGGTGCGGTCGACTCGAGCGGGCTCGATCTCCGGGTCGCGCGCACGCTGCGGCCCAACAACGCCGGCACCATGGTCTTCGGCGACATCGACGGCATCGCGATCCCGCCGGCGATGCCGGAGTACGAACACGTCGCGACCTGCAGCGGCAACGCCACCGGCACGCTGTTGCAGGAGCCGATGCACGTGTTCGGCACCGCCATGCACGCGCACGAGCTCGGCCGCGTGCTGTGGACCGAGGTCTGGCGCGATGGTGCGATGGCGTTCGAGCTCAACCGCGACGATCCGTACCTGTTCTCGGCCCAGCACATGAACCCGGTCGACCTCGTGATCGAGCCGGGCGACGAGGTGCAGACCCACTGCATCTACGACTCGACCGGCCGCACCGAGACCACCGTCGGCGGGCCCGGCACGCAGGACGAGATGTGCTGGAACGTGGTGACGTACTGGCCGCGGCTGGCGAATCCCGTCGACACCTGCGGCACCGGGAATTAGCAGCTCCGCCGGCAGAGCCTCCGCAGCGCACCGCGACCACCGCGGGTTGCCGCCGCGGACCCCGTCCCGTAGGCTCGTGCGCGCCATGAGTGCTCCTGTGATCCGCGCGCCGCGGGGGACCGCGATGTCGTGCAAGGGCTGGCCGCAGGAGGCCGCCCTGCGCATGCTGATGAACAACCTCGATCCCGACGTCGCCGAGGCGCCCGACCGCCTGGTGGTGTACGGCGGCACCGGCAAGGCCGCGCGCTCGTGGCCCGACTTCCATCGCATCGTGGCGTCGCTGCGCTCGCTCGAGTCCGACGAGACCCTGCTGGTCCAGAGCGGCCGCGCGCAGGGCATCGTGAAGACCCACGAGGACGCGCCGCGCGTGCTCATCGCCAACAGCAACCTCGTGCCGGCGTGGGGCACGTGGGCGGAGTTCAACCGGCTCGAGGCCCTGGGCCTGACGATGTACGGTCAGATGACCGCGGGCAGCTGGATCTACATCGGCACGCAAGGGATCCTGCAGGGCACCTACGAGACCTTCGCCGCGTGCGCGCGGCAGCACTTCGGTGGTGATCTCGCCGGACGACTGGTCGTCACCGGCGGTCTGGGCGGCATGGGCGGTGCGCAGCCGTTGGCCGCGACCATGAACACCGGCGCGGCGTGCCTGTGCATCGAGGTCGATCCCAGCCGCATCGAGCGGCGCCTGCAGACGCGTTACCTCATGCGCAAGGCCGACTCGCTCGACCAGGCGCTGGCGTGGCTCGACCAGGCCCGCCACAGCCGCACCGCGCTGTCGGTCGGGCTCGCGGGCAACTGCGCCGAGGTGCTGCGGAGCTGGTGCGGCGCGGCATCGTGCCCGACGTCGTCACCGATCAGACCAGCGCGCACGACGAGCTCAACGGCTACGTCCCCGACGGCATGACGCTCGACGCGGCGCTGCGGCTGCGCGGCGACGACCCCGCAGACTACGTGCGCCGCAGCATCGACCCCGCGATGGGCCGGCACGTCGCGGCCATGCGCGCGCTGCAGCGCGATGGCGTCGCGTTCGACTACGGCAACAACATCCGCGCGCGGGCGGTGAAGGCCGGGGTCACCGACGCGTTCGAGATCAAGGGCTTCGATGCCCCGGTACATCCGCCCGCTGTTCTGCGAGGGCCGGTCCCGTTCCGCTGGGCGCGCTGTCGGGCGATCCGAGGAACATCCGTCGCACCGACGAAGCCATGCTCGCGCTGTTCCCGGAAGAGATCGCTGCGGCGCTGGATCACGCTGGCGCAGGAGCAGGTCGCCAGTTCGGGCCTGCCGGCGCGCAGCATCTGCTGCTGGGCTACGGCGAGCGCGAGCGCGCCGGACTACGCTACGGCCGAGATGGTGCGCAACGGCGAGCTCGCCGCCACCGATCGTCATCGGCCGCAATCACCTCGACTGCGGCTGGTGGCGCATCGCCCAACCGCGAGACCGAGGGCATGAAGAGCGGCTCGGACGCCATCGCGGACTGGCCCATCCTCAACGCGTTGGTCAACACCGCTGCCGGCGCGTCGACGCGATCTCCAGTCCATCACGGTGGCGGCGGTCGGCATCGGCCTGGCCTGCACGCGGGCATGGCCGTCGTCGCCGATGGCAGCGACGGCGCTGCGCGTCGGCTCGCGCGGGTGCTGGTGACGGATCCCGGCATGGGCGTGATCCGCCACGTCGACGCGGGCTACGACGAGAAGAGGGGCCATGGCCTGCGCACGCAGCCACGGCGTGCGCGTGCCCGGCCGCACCATCTTCGAGGACGTGTGATGGCGCGGGTGTTCGCCCGCGCCGACGCGGTGCTTCACCCAGGCCCGGGCTGGGCCGCGGACCGCGGCGATGTCCAGGAAGCTGGGCGTGATCGAAGGTGGCAGCGTCGCGGTCGACGACGGCGGCGCGATCGCGTGGGTCGGAGCCCACGCCGCGCTGCCGCACGCGTTCGCCGACGCGGAGGAGATCGTCGACTGTCGCGGCCGCGCAGTCATGCCGGGCCTCGTCGACCTCGCACACGCGGGTAGTGGGCCGGCGATCGCAAGGACGAACTCGAGCTGCGCCTGGGTGGCGCCGACTACGAGGCCATCTTCGCGCGCGGCGGCGGCATCCTCTCCAGCGTGCGCAAGACCCGGGCGATCGACGAAGACGAGCTGTTCGAGCAGGGCCACGCCCGCACATCCGTCGCATGCGACGCTGCAGCACGACTTCGAGATCAAGAGCGGCTACGGCCTCGGCTCGAGGCCGAGCGCAAGCAGCTGCAGGTCGCGCGTCGACTCGCGCGCCAGGCCGGCTATCGCGTGCGCACGACCTGCCTGGCGGCCCACGCAGTGCCGGCCGAGAGCCGCGGCAGCGCGGCCGACCGCGCGGCGTTCGTCGATCGCATCTGTGGCGAGATCCTGCCCGCGCTCGCACGCGAGCAGCTGGCCGACTACGCCGACGTGTTCTGCGATCGCGGTGCGTTCGACGTCGAGGAGTCGCGGCGGGTGTTGCTCGCGGCGCGGGCCCTGGGCCTGGGCCTGCGCGTGCACGCCAACGAGTTGGGCCCGACCGGCGGCGCCGCGCTGGCGGCGGCTATGCCGCGAGCTCGGCCGATCACCTGCTGTACCTCGACGACGACGATCGTCGGCGCCTGCCGCGAGGCCGGCGTGGTCGCGACGCGCTGCTGCCGGGGACCTCGGCGGTGCTGGGCAAACCCTACGCCGACGGCCGCGCGCTGGTCGAGGCCGGCGTGCCGATCGCGGTCGCGACCGACTGCAACCCGGGCTCGTGCGCGTTCGAGAACCTCGCGATGGTGTTGGCGCTCGCGTGCTACGGCAACCGCCTGCTGCCGGCCCAGGCGATCTGCGCCGCGACGCACAACGCCGCGGCTTCGCTCGGCCTCGCCGACCAGGTCGGCTCGCTGCAACCGGGCCGCCGCGCCGATCTGCTCGTGCTCGCGACCGCCGACGTGCGCGACCTCGTCTACCACGCCGGATCACCGCTGGTGGAGCAGGTCTGGCAAGACGGCGTCCGCGTCGCGTGATAGGGTCGGACACGCCATGGGTTCGGGACTCGAGGAGCTGGGCATCATCGACGACGGCGAAGAGTCGTCGGCGCAGCCGGACGAGCGTCGCAAGACCCGCGCGGCCGCGCCCGCACCCGACGCGGACCCCGAGAGTCGCCTGTCCGCGCTGGTGCGGATGCTGCGGCAGGTGTCGCTGTTCGAGGGCCTGCTGCCGTTGCACCTGCGCCGCATCTCGTCGCTGTGCCAAGAGGTGCAGTACAAGGCCGGCCAGGCGGTGTTCAGCCACGGCGACCAGGGCGACGGGCTCTACCTCATCCTCGAGGGCGCGGTGCGGATCAGCCGCTCGGTCTCGGGCATCGGCGAAGAGGCCCTGGCGGTGCTCAAGCCCGGCCAGTACTTCGGCGAGATGTCGATCGTCGACGACGACATGCCGCGCTCGGCCGACGCCATCGCCCACGAGAGTACGCGCCTGCTCAAGCTGCCCAAGGACGACCTGCGCGATCTCATGTTCGTCGACCGCGAACTGGCCTACGAGCTGTTGTGGCGGTTCGTGCGGACCCTGAGCGGGCGCCTGCGCGAGAGCAACGACCGGTTGCTGATGCTGACCGTGTCGTCGAAGTTCTGAACCTTCGCGCGCGCGCGGGTCACATCGATCGACGCGGCCGTCGATCGACGCATGGCAAACGCGGCGCGGCTTCTCGCAGGGTGTGTGCTGCTGGCGGCCTGTGGCGGCGTCGACCAGCCTTCGGGCGAGGCCGGCAGCACCGCGGGCTCGAGCGACGGTGGCTCGAGTGGGGCGACCGACTCCAGCGGCGGGGTCGACAGTTCGAGCGGTGCGGAGTCGTCGACCACCGGCGCCAGCGGCGAGAGCAGCGGGAGCTCGAGCGGCAGCGAGTCGGGCACCACGACCGGTGAGGCCGCGTGCGGCAACGGTGTCGTCGAGGATGCCGAATCCTGCGACGACGGCAACGACGTCGACGGCGATGGCTGCAACCGCGATTGCGTGGCCTCGGGCGAGCTGGTCTGGCTGACGGAGATCGACAACCCCATGGGCCTGGGCGGTTTCGCCTCGGCCGTCGCGAGCAACGCCGCGGGCGACATCGCGACCGTGGGCTCTTTCGCGTCGAGCGACCAGGGCTATTCGCTCGACATCTTCACCGCGACGCTCTCGTCGACCGGGGAGATCGGGTGGGTCGACGTCTACGACAGCGCCTTGCCGGACCAGTCGCAGGTCGGCACCGTCGCTGGCACCGAGTACGGCGCCGACGTCGTCCTCGAGGACGATGGCGAGGTCGTCGTGGTGGGCCAGGAGTTTCTCGATCCGGCGGCGATCTTCGTGCGCAAGTACGACGCCGCGGGTGCCGAGGTCTGGACCCGCACCGGCATGGACACCGCCGACGGCTTCGGCGCTGCGATCGCGCTGGGGCCGGGCGGCGAGCTCTACGTCGGCGCCGCGCTCGAGAGCAGCGCGTGGCTGCGCCGCTACAACGGCGCCGGTGCCGACGTCTGGACCCAGACGCCGGTCGGACCGGGCGGCGCGTGCGTCGGCACGTCCTGCAACGGCGCCTTCGAGATCGCGGCGGACGCGGCTGGCTTCGTGCTCGCGGGCACCCTCGACGGCAACGCAACCTTCGATCAATGGGTCGCCCGCTACGACAGCGCCGGCGCCGTGGGCTGGACCGCGCTGATCGACGAGGACGGCGGCAACGACTACGCCTGGGACGTGGCGCTCGCCGGCGACGGTGCGGTCTATGCCCTGGGCAGCGTCGTCGAGGGCGGCATGGGCGAGACGCGACTGCGCCGCTTCGAGGCCGACGGCACGCTGTCGTGGACGCTGCAGAACCCCGGCCCCGACGGAGGCTTCCCCGCCGCCGTGGCAGCCCACGCCGACGGCTCGTTCACGCTCGTCGCGACCGATGCCGACGTCGCGTTGTGGCTGGGTCGCTTCGAGTCCGACAGCGCGGTGCGGTGGGAGACGACCTATCCGATGGCCGGGGTCGTGCAGGCGTCCGACCTCGAGGAGGCGGTCGGTGGTCGCCTGCTGCTGAGCATGTATCGCTTCGAAGCGGACGACACCACCACGGCGATGGTGGCATCGATCGGCTTGTGACCGCGATCAGCCGCGCTCGGACCACAGCCGCGCCGCGGGCAGGCCCAACGCCTCGAGCTTGGGCATGATCTCGCCCTCGACCGTCGCGTAGAAGATCATCGCGTACTGCAGGTCCGTCAGCGTGCCGAGGTTGGGCACGTCGGTGCGGACGATCTCGAGCTGCTGGCCGGCGACCTCCGCCAGGGGGATGCCGCAGCAGGTGGTGTGTTCGAGCGCGCCCAGGCCCCGCGCCAGGCTGGCTTCGACGTGGTTGCGACCGGCGTCGTCGAGTTGCGGCAGCAAGGTCGCGAGCGCGTCCCAGCCGAACGCGGCGTGCAGGTGCTCGTCGCGGCCGATCTGGCGCGCGACCGCCTCGGCGATGGGACAGGTCGCGACCGTCGCGATCGCGTCGAGCATCGGGCGCGACAGCGTCTCGCCCAGGCAGCACGCGATGGCGATCGCCCCCGCGGCCCAGGCGAAGATCGCCGCCGGGTCGGCGCCCGGTGGCGGTGGCGGCGACCACGGCTCCTGCGGCGGTGGCCAGCGCAGCCACGCCGCGCGCTCGCGCTCGCCCTGGGGATCGCAGACCAACGCCATCTGGGCGCACAGCTCGGCGTGGCGGACCTCGTCGGTGACCAGCCGTGCGAGCGCGCCGTGCAGCTCGAGCGGCGCACACGCGTGCGTGAGCGCGTGGGCCAGCTGCGTGAACTGCTGCACCGAGCCGTGCTCCGCACGCGCGCGTCCGGCCCACTGCACCGCCGCGGCCTGCCGCAGCGCCAGCGGCCACGCCGACGGATCGAACGCGGCGAAGTCCGGCCACGGCGGTCGGTGGACCTGATCGATGTGGATCCGACGCAGCCGCGCCGTGGTCGGCGCGAGCATGCGGCGCGTGCCGACGGCGTCGTCGCCGGCGTCGCTCACGGCCGCGGCGTGCCGGGCGGCGTGGTCGGCCCGGGGTTCACGATGACCGTGGGCTTCGCCGGCGGCTGCGGCTTGGGCGGTGTCGTCGGGCCGGGGTTGACCATCACCACGGGCTTCTTCGGATCGTCGCCCGGCGGCGGCGGGTCGCCGATCGGTGTGATGACCGGACCCTTCGCGGTGGGCCCGTCGCTGACGTCGTCGCCCTCGGGCGTGGTCGCGCCGTCGTCGCCACCGCTGGGCGGAGTCCCGGCATCGGCGCCGCCTTGGCCCTCGGGCGGCGTGGGGCTCGGGCCCTCGTTCACGTAGACATGCCCCGTGGTGCGATGGCACGCCTGGGCGCCCAAGGCCAGCAGCGTGGTGGTGACCGTGAAGCGCAGGACGCGTCCGGCCTCGGAGCAGCGGTTGGGGTCGCGCGGGCCGCGTTGACCGGTCGGCATCGTGCGATCGTGGACCGGCTTTCGTCCCGCGGTCAACGGGTTGCTACACTGTTGCCGATCGATGTCTGGCCGGCGATTCATGGGGTGCTGGTGCGCCGCGATCTCCGGCGCGGCCGCGCTCGCAGGTTGTCACTTCGACTCCGGCGGTGCAGCGACCTCCGGCAGCGCGAGCGTCGGTGGCGAGGAGGGCAGCAGCGGTGCGGGCAGCAGCGGCGGCTCGGACGCGGGCACGACCCAGAGCTCGCCGTCGACCAGCGCGAGCACCGGTGTCGACTCCGGCGAGCCCGCGGTCGCGCAGCTGGTGATCGACGGCGAGGCCATGGTCGACTTCGAGTTCGTCGCGCTGGGCAGCGCCGCGGACGCGAAGATCTCGCTGCGCAACGTCGGCCACGCGGACGCGACCGCGATGGACGGCGCGGTCATCGGCACCGGCTTCGGCTTCGTCGGCGGCAGTTATCCCGGGGACGGTGGCACCTGTGGCGCATCGCTCGGTGCCGGCGCGAGCTGCAACGTGGTGGTCCGCTTCGAGCCAGCTTCGTTCGGTCCGAGCATGGGCCAGCTCCTGGTCGACTACGACGATGGCATCGGCGGCTTCGCGCAGGTCATGGCGGGGTTGCAGGGTGAGGGCACCGGCGAGAGCGCGAACCTGCTGCTCAACGGCGACGCCGAAGAGGCCGGTTCACCGCCGCCGCACTGGATCGCGGCGCCCGGTGGCGGGACCGACTGGCAGACGTCCTACGAAACGCCCTACGAGGGCAGCTCGTCGATCTGGGCCGGGCTCGCCAACGCCTCGGACGGCGACGTGCACACCCTCGGCCAGCGCGTGGACCTGCTGGACTGGGTCGGCTACATCGATGGTCCGGGTCTGAGCCTGCGATTGCGCGGCGCGACGCGGGGTGACGGGGCCTCCGACGACCCGCGCGAGGTGCAGCTGCGTTGCCTCGACTCCGCCGGCACCGAGCTGGCGGCGATCGAGACCGAGACCTTCGACGGCGGCGAGTGGGAGACGTTCGAGCTCGAGTTCGTCGCGCCCGAGGGCACGCGCGCGGCGCTGGTGCGGCTGCGCTGCCACCACATGGCCGGCGATCACTGCGACGGCTACTTCGACGCGCTCGAACTGGTCGCGAGCTATCCCTGACCCGCCGCGATCTCGCGTGCGGCGGCGCGCACCCGTGCGGGCACGCCCGTCATCACGTGCTGACCGCTGAGCCGTTCGATCGCAGCCTCGCCGCTGGGCACCAGCGCGTTGAGGTTGTGCTGCGGCAGACCGTGGGGCACCACCACCGTGCCGCGCGCGAGCCCTGCCTCGGCGCGTACCGGGAGCGTCAACGTGCCGGAGCTCGTCGCGATGTCGACGAGATCGCCCTCCGCCAGCGACAGCGCCGCGAGATCCTCGGCGGCCATCGCCGCATACGCGTCGGGATTGCCGTCGCGTACGCCGCCGTGCAACCAGCCGTTGTGGCCCAGTCGTCGGCGTCGACCGATGAGCGTGAAGCGGCCGCTGGCGTCGTCGACCGCGAGCGCGCGCAGCCGCTGCAGCTCGTCGTCGAGTCTCGGATGCCACAGCCGCACGGTGTGGCGCGCCCGCCAGCGGCCCGGTCGCGGCGCGGGGCCGCGCAGTCCCGGCGGCAGCGCGCGCGCGAGCGTGCGGGTCAGCGCCTGCGGCCACGGCAAGCGCGCGAGCCACCACAGCGGGTTGCGCGAGCCCATCGCGATCGCGACGTCCGCGAGGATGCGCGCGTCGTTGCGTGCCTCGCCCATGGGCGCCATCACCGGGCCGGTCATCTGGATCAGGCCGCCGGCCTGCAACGCCACGCTGGTGCCCGACACGTCCGCGCGCTCCAGCCAGCTGGCCGAGGGCAGGAACACGTCGGCGTGGCGCGAGCTGGTGTTGTCGAACATGTCGATCGACACCAACGTGTCGAGCGACGCGAACGCCCGCTCGAGTCGCTCGCCGCCGGGGATCGAACGCGCCGGATCGCCGGCGATGACGATCAACCCGCGCAGCCGCCCGGGCCCGGGCTGCAGGATCTCGTCGGCGAGGATGCCACCGGGCAGGGTGCCGAGCAGGGACTCGAACGCGCCCACGCGGCTGGTGCCGTGGGGATCGAGGCCGCCGGCGCCGAACACCCGCGCGAGCACGTGGCCCAGCGGGTGCAGCAACGAACCACCCTCGCGATCGAGGTTGCCGCTGGCCCACGCGAGCGCGTGCAGCAGCACGTAGGCGAGGGTGCCGAAGCCGCCTTGGTTCACGCCCACGGACATGTGGAACGCGGTCGCGCGCGCGCGGGCGATGCGATCGGCCAGCGCCGTGATGGTCGCCGCCGGCACGCCGGTGTGCGCCGCCGCGAGCTCGGGCGTGACCGCGCGCGCGTGGGCCAACAGCGCGTCGGCGCCGTCGATGCCGCGGCGATCGCGTGGGGCCTGCTGCGCGAGCAGGCCCAGCAGCGCGAGCATCAGCCACGCGTCGGTGCCCGGGCGGATCGGCACGTGGGTGCCGCAGCGGCGGGCCGACTCGGTGCGCCGCGGATCGATCCAGAACACGTCACCGCCGCGCTCGACGATGCGATCGAACACGGTCGCGCCGCGGGGCAGGTGCACGAAGCTCGACTGACTCACGTAGGGGTTGCTGCCGAACACGACCGCGAGCTCGCAGCGTTCGAAGTCGGGCACGGGGTGGATCGCGGGCGAACCGTGTACGAGCTTGGCGCCGGCGAACTTGTTGTTGCAGTCCTGGCTGCTGGCCGAGAACACGTTGCGGCTGCCCATGCCGCGGATGAACGCCAGCAGCGCCGCCAGCCCGGGGCCGTTGAACGCGATGGGGTTGCCGAAGTACAGCCCGATCGCGTGCGGACCGAAGCGGCGACGCAGGTGCGTCAGGCGCGACGCCGCGGTCGCGAGCGCCTCGGGCCACGTCGCCGGCTTGCCGTCGATCCGCGGCGTGAGCACGCGCGACGGGTGTCGCGCGACCTCGAGGAATCGCGTGCCCTTGGCGCAGGCGTAGCCCTGGCTGTGGGGGTGATCGCGATCGGGCCGCAGGCGCACCGGTGTGCCGTCGGCGTCGAGCTCCGCGACGAGACCGCAAGCGGCCTCGCACACGCGACAGAAGGTGCGGACTTCGTCGGTGGCCACGCGCACCCAGGGTAGCAGTGCCGGCGCCGATGCGCGATGCTCGACCGATCGATGCGTGCGCTCGCGCTGGTGTCGTCGCTCGTGGTCGCCTGCACCGGCGAGTCCAAACCCTCGCCCGGTCCGACTGCGATGGAGGTCGCAGCGCAGGCGTTCGCTCCGCCGTCGGTCGGGCCCCAGGTCATCGTCGAGGTCGATCTGGCGGGCGCATCGGCGACCGAGATGGAGGCGCAGGTGGTCATGCCGATCGAGCACGCGCTCGTCGGCAAGGTCGCCGGCATCGATGCGATCGCATGGTCGGGGTTCGCCCGCGTGACCGTGACGCTGCCGGCCGGGACCGAGCCGTTCGCCGGTGCTTCGCTGGTGCGCGAGGCGCTGCCCTCGAGCGCGTTGCCGGCGGCCGCGCTCGCACCCGCGGTGCGACGTGGCCCCGCGGATCACCGCGTGTTGTTCGTGATCGCGGACGAGATCGCGACCGATCCCGCGGCGAGCGATGCGCTGGTCGAACGCGTGGGACCGATCCCGGGCTTGTCATCGATCACGCGCTGTGGCGGGCAGCAGCAGCGCGCGCAGGTTCGCATCGACTCGACCCAATTGGCCGCACTGGGGCTCGGCGTCGACGCACTGGTCGACGCCGTCGATCGGATCGACGCCGGCATCTTCGAGACCCCGACCGCGGCTGCGATGGTCGCTCGCCTCGAAGCGGCGCGCGTGGGACCGGTGGGGCTCACCGAGGTCGCGCACGTCGGCATCGCAGCTCGGAGGCCGCGGTGTCCGACGCTGGCCAGCGACGGGCGCCAGCCGTACATCGTGCAGATCCGCGGCGACGACCGCGGCCTCGCGCAGGTGATCGACGCCCTCGACGAGCTCACCCAACGCGACGCGCGGCTGCGTCACGCGCGTTGGTTCGGACCTCAGCCCGAAGCGCTCGCGCGGGTGTGGCCGTCGGCGCCGCTGCAACAGCACGAGCGCGCGCTCGCGGCGTGGTTGGCCCGCAACGACGGCGGGCCCGCGTGGCTGCTGCAGGAGGGGCCCGAGGACGCGTGGTTGATGGGCGCGACGCCGCAGGCGCTTCGATCGGCGAGCGCACCGGGCGATGGCGTCCACGTGCACTGGGGCGGCGGTCCGTCGCCCTTGCTCGTGCGCCTGTGCGGCGCCTCGCTCGACTCGCTGCAGACCGCGGCCACGCGCGTGGTCGCGGCGCTCGCCGGTGACGCCACGCTGGCGGCCGTGGTCGCGCGAACGGCCGTGATGGTGCCACGCTGGCAGATCGAGCTGGATCACGACGCGCTCGCGCGTCACGGTGTGTCCGTCGCGGCGGTGCGACGGGTCGTCACGCTGCTCACCGGCGAGCCCATACCGCTGGCGGCGGGCCTGGTCGAGGTGGTGGCGGAGCCCGGCGCCCCGACGAGCCAGCTCGCGCTGCGCGGCACCGACGGTGCGCTGGTGCCACTGCTCAGCCTGGTCCACGTCACCACCGACGCCGAGCCCGGGGCAATCCGCCGCATCGACGCGGTGCGCTGCACCGAGGTGGAGCTCGACGCCACCGATGCGACCGATCGTGCCGCGATCGCGACGCGCCTACAACGGGATGTGGCGCTGCCCTCCGGCGTGTCCCTGACGCTGCCGTGACGTGCGCGGAGATCTGGCGCACTTGCACCGGCGGGGGCTTCGCGCAACCATTCGAAGCATGAAGCGAGCCTCGTGGGTGCTGCTCTCGGGCTGGGTGGGCGCGTGCGGGGGTGACGACGCCGGGCAGTCGTCGAGCTTCGGCTCGGGCTCGGCCAGCGCGACCGCGGACACCACCGCGTCGGGCGGCGAGAGCTCGACCACGCAGGTCGGCGGCTCCAGCAGCACCGCGGCCGGGAGCTCGAGCGGCGGCGACGGGCCCAAGCTGGATGTCGGCGCGGCCGACAGCGGCACCACCGAGCCCGCGATGGGCTGCACCTTCGTCGACCTGCTGTTCGTGGTCGACAACTCGCTGTCGATGTCGGAGTACCAAGCCGCGCTCGCGGCGGCGTTTCCCGGCTTCGTCGATGCGATGTACGCCGAGCTGCCGCCCGCGACCGACCTCCACGTCGGCATCACCACGACCGACTTCTACTGCCAGCCGGGCGGCTGCTCGTGCAGCGAGGCCGTGTTCAACTGCGCGACCACGGCGAGCGACCAGCAGGTGATGGACCACTACATCACACCCGACGTGCAGGACCTGGGCAGCAACGGCGGGCAGGGCCGGCTGTTCGAGTTCCAGGGCATGAGCTACTTCGCGACCACGACCGACACCGATCCGGGGCCGCTCAAGCAGTGGTTCACCGGCGCGGCGACGGCCGCGGGCGAGGACGGCTGCTCGTTCGAGATGTCCTCGGCCGGCGCCGCCTGGGCCGCCGATCCCGCCAACGCCGCGACCAACGCCGGCTTCATCCGCGACGAGGGTGCGGTGCTGATGGTGTTCGTGCTCAGCGACGAGCCCGACAAGTCGCCCGAGACGGTCGCGGCCTATCACGACCGTCTCGCCGCCGCCAAGACCCTGTGCGGCGGTGACGAGTGCATCCTCACCGCCGGCCTGCTCGACGGCTGCGTCGAGTCGAGCAACCAGACGGTGTGGCAGTTCCTCAACGCGTTCGGCGAGGCCCCGACGTGGGGCGACATCGACGACACGCAGAACTACACCACCGTGGTCGGCAACGCGCTGGCGCAGATCGTGGGCGAGACCTGCGATCAGATCCCGCCCGCGGGCTGACGACCGAGCAATCGGGAAGCGCGGCTGCTGCGTCGGGCCGCGCTTGCCGGAGCCGCCCCAGCCCCGCTCGCGTCGTGCCCGGCCGTCGTCTCAGCCCGGCAGCGCGCGCACCGGCGCCGGCGCGGCCAGGGCCATGCGTTGCTTGAGCGCGACCAGCTCGTCGTCGACGCTGCGGGCCGCGAGCGCGCGGAACTGCTGCTCGAGCGAGAGCGTCTCGCTGCCGCCGATCTCGGCCATCGCGTCGGCCTCGGCCTCGAGCTGCACGACCTTCTGCTCGAGCCGCTCGAAGGTCGAGAACGCCGACATTCCGTCCGCGGCGCCCTGCAGGTTGGCCAGCGTGGTCGCGATCGACCGCTGTGCCTGCGCGCGCGCGAGCCGGGCCGCGAGCATGGTCCGTTGCCGCGCGGCCTCGTCGATGCGCAGCTGCAGCCCCGCGAGCGCCTGACGCAGGGCCTCGACCGACCGCTTCTGCTCGAACCACTGCGCCTGGTAGCTCTGCGCGATCTCGTCCTGGTCGCGCTTGCGCAGGAGCGCCGCGCGGGCCAGCTCGTCGTGGCCGGCGCGGATCGCCAGCATCGCGCGTTGCTCCCACGCCGCCGCGTCGGCGCCATGGTGCTCGGCGCGCCGCTGCAGCGCGCGCTCGTCCGCGATCGCGATGCAGACCGCCTTCTTGGCCTCCACCAGCTGCGAGCGCATCTCGAACAGCAGGTGGTCGAGCATCTTGGCTGGATCCTCGGCGCGATCGATGCGGTCGTTGATGTTGGCGCGCAGCAGCGTCATCCAGCGGTTGGGCAGTCCCATGGCGTCGTCCCCCGGCCGGCGTCGCGCGCGGCACCACGCCGCCGCCCCGGACCGTCGCTCGCCAACCCAGGACCTGGGGCGAGCATTTCCGTGGATCGCAGCGCGACCGTGCTGCGGCTCACCCGCCGCGGGCGCATGCACCGTCGTCGTCGTCGTCGCACCACGGGCCCGCGTCGAGCTCGGCGGGCCAGCGCTTGACCAGGTGCCCGTTGGGTCGCGCCCCGGGCGGTTCGAGGTAGGCGCGGCGGTGCTGCATGGTGCGGCCGGCGTTGTGGTTCGCGATGAGCCGGCTCTCGCCCAGTCGCCACGGCTCGCGCCAGGCGCCGACCTCGACGTCGACCGCATCGAAGTAGGCGCGCGCGTGCTCGGCCGAGAGCTCGCGCCGCACCAGCCGCGTGATCACGCCCTGGGCCCGGTTCCACGCCTCGAGCGAACCGCCGCCGGGCTCGCGCGCCAGCGCGCGGGCGTCCGCGAGCTCGTCGCGCGCGCGCACCGACGCGGGCAGCACGCTCAGCATCGCGATCACGGTGTCGGGAAACGGCGCGATCGCGGTGCGAGTGTGACGCAGCTGCGGCTGCTGCGGGCACCGGATCTCGACGATGCGCGGCGGCGCGTCGCTCGAGCAACCATCGTGGTGGTAGTACTCGCCCTGCGACAGTCGCCCGCGGCTCGATCGCCCGCGCACGTCGCGATAGCTGGGGTGCGCGGTGTCGACGTCGAGGCACACCACCAGCCCCTCGCGATCGACCAGCGCGAACAGGGCCTCGCGCGCGTCGGTCTGGGCCAGCAGCCGCTGCAACCAGTCGCGGTCGTCGCTGGCCTCGAGCAGGCCCGCGAGCTCCACGCCGAAGCGCGGCAATCGCCGGGCCCGGGCGCGGTAGCACCCCAGCGTGATCGCGACGGGGGAAGCACCATCCATGCGGTCGCGCGAAGCCTACCAGCCCGCGTGCGCTCAGGTGCTCGCGAGCAGCGCGGCGAGCTTGCTGCCCAGGTCCTCGGGCGTGAACGGCTTCTGCACGAAGCCCGTCAGGCCCTTGGACACGAAGCGGCGCGTGGCCTCGATCTCGTTGTAGCCGCTGGTCAGCAGCACCGGCACGTCGGCCCGGATCGCGCGCAGCTCGCGGTAGGCCTCCTCGCCGTCCATGACCGGCATGGTCATGTCGAGCAGCACCAGCGCGATGTCCTGGGCGCGGTTGCGGAACACCGCGACGCCCTCTTCGCCGTTCTCGGCCTCGAGCACGGAGAAGCCGAAGTGCGTGAGCATGCGTCGCGCCGCGCGACGGACCGCGTCGTCGTCGTCGATCACCAGCACCAGGCCGCTGCCGTGGAACGGCGCCGGCGCGGGCGCGCGCGGGGCCGGGCGCGCCTCGGTGCTGGGCAAGAGCACCTTGAAGGTCGTGCCGCGCCCGGGCGTGGAGTAGACCCGGACCGCGCCCTTGTGCGCGCGCACGATGCCGAGCACGGCCGCGAGGCCCAGGCCGCGGCCGGTGAACTTGGTGCTGAAGAACGGATCGAAGATCTTCGACCGCGTCGCGTCGTCCATGCCGCAGCCGGTGTCGTGGACCTCGAGATAGACGTAGCAGCCCGGTGACAGCTGCTCCGCCGCGAAGACCTCGCCCGAGTAGGCGGCGTCGATGTCCTGGATGCCCGAGGTCACCAGCACCGTGCCGGTCGAGTCACCGATCGCCTCGGCGCCGTTGATGACCAAGTTCATCACCACCTGCTGCAGCTGCGCCGCGTCGGCTTCGATCGCGGGCAGGCCCGCGGCGAGCTCGAGCCGCAGCTGCACCTTCTTGGGCAACGTGGTCTCGAGCAGCATCGCCAGCTCGCGCACCATGATCGACAGATCCATGGGCTTGATCTGGAAGTGACCCTTGCCCGAGTACGCCAGCAGCTGTCGCGTGAGCTCGGCCGCGCGACGGGCCGCGTTCATCACATGGTGGATGTCGGTGTGGGCCGGGTTCTCCTCCGGCAGGCTGAGCAGCGCCGTCGCGGCGCCGCCGAGGATCGCGGTCAGCAGGTTGTTGAAGTCGTGCGCGATGCCGCCGGCGAGCAGGCCCAGGCTCTCGAGCTTCTGCACCTGCAGCAGCTTGAGCTGCAGTTCGTCGCGCTCGCGGTCCCGTCGCTGTCGCTCGGACAGATCGACCATGAACGCGACGCCTGCGCTGCGGTGGCGCTCGAAGCGGGAGCCGCCGACCAGCACCGGGATCGCCGCGCCGTCACGATGCCGCAGCGTCTTCTCGTACGGCGTGATGGTGCCGCAGGCCTCGATCTCCTGCAGCGCCTGGGCGTCCGCGGCCTCGTGGCCAGGCTGCTGCACGGCGCTCCAGGTGATGTCGCCGCGCCGCAACGCCTCGCGGTCGTAGCCCATGAGCTCGAGGAACGCGTCGTTGGCGTCGGTGACGAGGCCGGTCTCGTCCCAGAACATCATCGGCAACATGTTGGAGTCGACGATGTGGCGCAGCCGCGCCTCGGACTCGACCAGGCGGCGCTCGGCGAGCACGCGCTCGGTCACCAGCGTGCCCACGAGCAGCGCGCCGCGGACCGAACCATCGGGCGCTTCGATCGGGCTGCCGACGATCTCGTAGGTGCCGTCGCCGACCACGTCCAGCCATCGCCGGGTCTGCCCGCGGAGCACGGCCGCGAGCGGCTCGAGCATGGGGTGGCCCGGCAGCAGATCGTGCACCCGCTGCCCGACGACTTGCGGGCTGGTGGTCGAGAGCTGGAAGCGACCGTCGGCGTCGACGATGCCGACGCGGACGGGTGCGTGGCGCGAGACGGCCTCGAACAGCGACCTCCACGAGAGACCCAGCGGCCCGGTGTCGTCCACGCGGGCCGAGCATACCGCAGCGGCGTACGTGGCCGTGCGTCCTGACGGTACGGCATCGGGGAGCCCCCGGTTCGAGCTCGCTCAGCCTGGGATCGGACACGCGGCGGACTCGGTCCCCGCGTCGTTGTTGTCCTCGTCGCATTCCGCGACCACGCCGGAGTCTGCGTCGAGGCCATCGACGACGACGTAGAAGCTCTGCGCGTCCCCGCCCGGCACCGCATCGACCGGCCAGACCAGCTGGGCCGATGCGCCCGGCAGCAGCGGTTCGGGCGTCGCCATGGTCCCGATCAGCATGCCGCTGGCATCGGTGCCGGCGAACAGACTCGCCTCGACGCCGGCGGGCACACCCAGCGCACCGACGTTGCGGACGGTCGCGATGAGCAGCAGCTGCATGTCGAGGCAATCGCTCACGCCGACCGCGAGCTCGACCGTGAGATCCGGCGCATTGAACACGCCCTCACCCTGCACGTTCTGGCGATAGTCGTTGAGACCGGGCACCGTCCAATTGTCGATCTCGACCGCAGGGTAATTGCCGGCCGAGGTCGCGTTGGTGACGTGATACGTGTGCGAGGTCCACACGCGGCGGGTCTGCACCCAGCGATCGAAGGCGTCGCCGTACAGGAACACGCCGTGGCGCGGCTGGTAGCCTTCGATCGCGGCGCAGCTGTTGGCGTGATCGTTGGCGACCACGAGGATCTCGGAGTTGCCGTCGCCATCGGCGTCGACCACCAGCGGGTATTCGTGGATGGTCGCGCTGCTGTTGGGCTCCTCGAGGATCACGGTGCCGTCGGTGCCGGAGTACACGCGCAGGTAGCACTCGTCGGCGTAGACCACCTCGGCGACGCCATCGCCCTGGAAGTCGAACACCGACGAGCCGGTCGCGTTGCTCGACTGATCCTGGGTCTGCTGCGACCAGCGCACGAACACCGAACCCGGCGCCGGTTGTGGAGCGCCCATCGGCACCTGGATGACCTCGCCTGCGCGCGCGAGGTCGTAGACCGCGTACGAGCTGCCGCCGGCCGCGGCGATCTCGGGGCGGCCGTCGCCGTCGAAGTCGGCGATGGTCGGGGGCCCACCGCGGCCGCCACCTGGCAGGTCGATCTCGGTGCTGCGCAGCATCGGATCCGCGTCGCACATCGCCTGGGTCGGATCGACGCCGCACCACGGCAGGCCATTGTCGCCCTCGACCACGCGCACGCCGCCGCTACCGACCAGCACGACCTCGGGATCGCCGTCGCCGTCGAGGTCCGCGATCGCGGGGTAGCCATCGGGCGAGCCCGCATCCCACAGCTGCGTGAGCGTGACCGTGGGCGGTGCGCCGGCCTGCCAGTCGACCGACCACGCGTGACGACCGGAGACGATCTCGGCGATGCCATCGCCGGTGAGATCGACGATCGCCGAGATGCCACCGGTGTAGGTGCCGTTGGAGCCGTAGGTCGCGCCCGCACCGCCGCCGCCTTGATCCCAGACCACGAGGCCATCGTGATCGATCACCGCCGCGCCGAAGACGATCTCCGCGCCGGCGTCGGCGTCGAAGTTGGCGAAGCTCGGCGCGCCGTTGACC
Organism: Nannocystaceae bacterium; assembly: GCA_046351635.1. Lineage (GTDB taxonomy): Bacteria > Myxococcota_A > Polyangia > Nannocystales > Nannocystaceae > Xiheibacterium. The sequence goes on from JAXLYC010000006.1 coordinate 32,770, forward strand.
ACGTCGAAGCCGTGCGCGCCGCCGCCCTCGTCGTGCGATTGCCACAAGAGGTTGCCCTGGCCGTCGTAGGCCTGGATCACCGACAGCCCGCCGCTGGGGCGGCCGGCGTAGACGATGTCGGGGGCGCCGTCGCCATCGACGTCGGCGATGCCCGCGGTCGAGCGGCCGTGGGGGCCGACCGCACCGCCGACGCCGTCGTCGACGCGCCACTTGGCCGTGCCGGTCGCGCCGTCGAGCACGACGAGATCGCCGGCCTCGTAGCCGCCGCCGCCGTCGACCGTGGTGACCACGACGATCTCGGGCACGCCGTCGTCGTCGAGATCGGCGACCGTCGGGATCGAGATCGACTGGTCGTCGGTGTACGACCACTCGAGCGTGACCTCGATCTCCTCGAAGTCGGGATCGTAGGCGCAGGTCACGGGATCGAACTGCGGCAGGCACTGGCCCAGGGTCGGCTCGCAGAACTCGCCCAGCTCGCAGTCGAACGAGTCGACGCAGCTGCCGGTCGGCGTGACGCAGGCGTCCGAGACGCAGACCTCGCCCGCGTCGCAGCAGGTCGACTGGTCCGCGCCGCAGCGCACGCCCGAGTCGCAACCCGGCACGCAGGTCCCGGCGGCGCAGTCCTGGTCGGCGCCGCAGCAGACCGCGTCGGCGCCGCACAGTACCGTCTCGCACGGGCCGCTGGGGCCGGTGGTCGAGTCGGCCGCGGTGCTGCTGCCGCTGCTCGATGCCTCGGCGCCGCTGCTGCCGTCGCTGCTGCCGGCCGACAGCGACGCGATGCCGCCGCTGGTGTCCGAGCCGCCGTCGCCGTGGGCCGCGGTGCCGCCGGTGCACGCGGCCAGCAACGTTCCGACCAGTCCCGACGTGAGCGGTAGCGAGTGGAGCGGGAGCGCGCGGAGATCAGGCATCGGTGGGGTGGAGCTTGGACACCGCGCGGCCGCGAATTGCCGGCGCGCGCGATGGCGCGACGCGGGTGCGGTATCGTCGCGCGGCGAGATGGGCGCGGCCGATCGACGGGGACCGACCTGGACCGCCTGGCTCGCGCTCGCGCTGCTCGGCATCGTCGCGCTGGCCTGCAGCGGGCAGCGGCCCGACCGGCTGCGCATCGCGACCGGACAGCGCGGCGGCACGTTCTTGCCCCTGGGCGAGACCCTGGCGACCAGCTTCGCCAAGGATCTGCCGGGCATCGAGTTCACCGCGGTCGAGAGCCCCGGCGGGCGCGCCTCGATCGAGATGATCGAGCGCGGCGAGGCCGATCTGGCGCTGCTGTCGAATCACGTGGTGGCCGAGGCCGAGCTGCAGCTGGTCGCACCGCCGTACCAAGAGACGCTGCAGGTGGTGGTGCGGCGCGGCGCCGATGGCAAGTCGTTGATCGCGGAGCCGCTGGAGCTGGCGGGCAAGCGCGTGAGCGTCGGTGCGGCCGGCAACGGCACCGAGACCATCGCCGACGCCGTGCTGAACCACTTCGACATCGGGCCCGACATGATCGACCGCCGCAACATGGCGCTGGTCGATGCCAAGGCCGCGCTCGAACGCGGCGAGATCGATGCCGCGTTCATCGTCGCGGGCATGCGCACGCCCGCGGTCGACGAGCTGCTGCGGCGCGACGACATGGACCTGCTTTCGCTGGGCGAGCCCGGGCAGGTGGGCTCTGCGCTCGACGGCATCCGCCTCGACGCGCCGTTCTTCTCGGTCACCGCGATCCCCGAGCACGCCTACGGCCGCAAGCCCGAGCGGCCGGTCGGGACCATCTGCGTACACGCGCTGTTGGTCGTGCGCGCCGATCTCGACGAGGACCTGGTCCACGGCCTGACCGAGTCTTTGTTCACGCACAAGGTCGAGCTGTCGAAGCAGGAGCGCCTGCTGTCGCACCTGAGCGAGCGCTACGATCCCGCGCTGTCGCCGTACCCGGTGCATCCCGGCGCGGACCGCTTCTATCGCCGCGACGAGCCGACGTTCTTCTCGCAGCACATCGACGAGATCAGCTTCGCGATCACGATCGGCGCGCTGCTCTTTTCTGCCGTCTCGGCGCTGCGGGCCGCGCGACGTCAGGCCCGGCGCAGCCGCATCGAGACCCACTGCCAGGACGCGCGCAAGATCGTGGCCGCGCTGGTGCCGGACGATCCCGCGTCGGTGAAGCGCACCCGCGACGAGCTCGCCGCGGTGCGCGAGCGGGCCCTGGGCGAGCTGGCCGAGGAGCGGCTCGACGCCAACGAGGCCTTCGTGATCCTGCAGGACTACCTCACCGCGCACATCCGCGAGCTCGACCGGCTCGCGCGCGCCGACGCCGGCGCGCGCGCGCAGTGACGCGCCCATGACCGACGTGATCGAGCCCGCACCCAGGTCGCGCCAAGTGCCGCGCGTGCAGCCGCGCGATCGCCAAGGGCGAGCTGCGTCTGGGCGAGCGCGCACCGAATCCGTTCGGCGAAGGCGACGCGACGTTTTGGTTCCACCTGCGCTGCGGCGCGTGCAAGCGCCCCGAGGCCACCCGCGGTGCGCTGGCGGAGCACCCCGCGGCCGACCCCGACGGCGCGATCGCGGCGCTGGTCGATCGCGGCATCTCGCACCCCCGGCTGACACGGCTGCAACGCATCGAGCGCTCGCCCTCGGCCCGCGCGCGCTGCCGCCACTGCCGCGAGCCCATCGATCGCGGCCTGTGGCGCCTCGCGCTGGATTGGTGGGAGGAGGGCCGCTACAGCCCCGCCGGCTTCGTGCACCTGGGCTGCGCCCGCGCGTGGGCCGGCGCGCTGGGCGACGTGGTCGCGCGGCTCGAGCAGTCGATGGGCTCGCTCGAGCCCGATGCGCGCGAGGCCCTGGCGGCTGCCGCGGCGGACACGACCCCGCTGCCCGATCGCGCTGTGGATGGGGACGAGGGCGCGGGCAGCGACGACGACGGCTGAAACGCGGCCGGACCGCGAACGCTGACAGGCTCGTCGCGAGAGCGACTGGAAGGAGGGGAGTCGCGACGGCTTCGCCGGCGCGGCGGGGAGGAAGCGGAGCTTCCTCCTCGAAGACTCACCTGCGACGCCGACGTCGGCGCAGCGCCACCGCGCCCAGCAGCGGCAGCACCCCTGCCGCGCCGCCGCCCGAGCCGTTGCACTGACAGCCGTCGCCGCCGGGCGTGGTGCCGCCGCTGTCGCTGCTGTCCTCCGAGCTGCCGCCACCTTCGCTGCTGCCGGGGGTGCCGGTGGTCGCGTTGCTGCCGCCGGAGGTGTCGGCCGCGGTCGTGCCCTCGCCGCCGGTGCTGCTCTCGGCGCCGCCTGTGCTGCTCTCGCCGCCGCCCGTGCTGCTGCCCTCGGCGCTGCCGGTGCTGCTCTCGGCGCCGCCTGTGCTGCTCTCGCCGCCCTGGTCGACGTTGCAGTTGGTGCAGCCGTCGCCGTCGATGTCGTTGCCGTCGTCGCAGTCTTCGATGCCGGTGTGCAGGAAGCCGTCGCCGCATGCGGCGAGCTGGCACTCGGTGCCGACGCAGATGTCGGTGTCGTCGGTGTTGCCGTCGTCGCAGGCCTCGACGCCGGCGTTGACGTGGCCGTCACCGCACACCGCCTCGATGCAGCCGACCAGGCAGGCGTCGTCGTCGCTGGCGTTGCCGTCGTCGCAGGGCTCGACGCCCGCCAGCACGTAGCCGTCGCCGCAGACGGCGGGCTCGCACGACAGCGGGCAGTCGTCGGTGGTGTCGAAGTTGCCGTCGTCGCAGGTCTCGACCCCGGCCCACAGGAAACCGTCGCCACAGATCGCCGCGACGCAGCCGTCGATGCACTCGTCGGTGGCGTCGCCGTCGTTGCCGTCGTCGCAGGGCTCGACCCCAGCCTGGACGAAGCCGTCGCCGCAGCTGGCCGGGATGCAGCCGATCAGGCACGCGTCGGTCTGGTCGAGGTCGCCGTCGTCGCACAGCTCGACGCCGGCGTGGACGTAGTGATCGCCGCAGGTCGCGATCACGCACTGTCCGACGCAGTCGTCGGTGTTGACGAAGTTGCCGTCGTCGCACTCTTCGCCCTCGTCGAGCGTGCCGTTGTGGCACGGGCCCGACTGCGCGCCGGCCTCGAGGTACGCGATGATGTTCGCGCGCAGGTTGGCGGCGTCGGGTTGCGGTGACCAGAAGTTGTCGGTCGTGAGCCCGCCGAAGATCACGGTGCCGCCGCCGAAGGGCATCTCGGCGAGGTTGGGATCACCGCCGTCGTCGTTGAGGATGAGCGGGTTGAGACCGACGCCGTTGATGCTCGCGTGGGCGTAGGAGTTGCCGGTGAACGCGGTCGCACAGGGCAGAAACGGCCCGTTCCAGATCGGGTGGGTGCCGTCGGCGGCGCTGCCCGAGCCCGCCGGGTTGGGGTAGGTCAGCGTGACGCCGCCGAAGCCCCAGTTCATGTTGCCGCCCTCGTTGGGCGCCGAGTTGAGAAAGAGCGCGCCGCCGCTGCCGACCCAGGTCTCGAGCGCGTCCTGGTTGGCCATGAGAAACGCGTCGAGTTCCTGCGCGTTGCTGTCGCTGCCCTCGAGGTAGATGAAGTGATAGAAGCCCGAGAACAGCACGTCGGGGTCGACGGTCTCGAAGCGCAGGTCGTCCCAGCTGCCGCCGCCGAACACCGCATCCATCGCGGCCTCGTTGGTCGCGACACCCCAAGGTGGCGCGACGTTGGAGCGGACGTACGCGGGATAGGCCGAGGCGATGGCGGGCAGCGCCGAGGTCAGTGCGAAGGTGGCGAACGCGAAGCGGCGGTGACGAGCGCGAAGGGTCATGGGATCTCGCGCCGGCAGTGTAGGCCGAGCGCGAGATCGACGCGCGGCGGTGACTACGCGCGCTTGCGTCGACGCAGACACAACAGCATCGGCGCGAGCAGCCACGGCACGCGCGTGGCGGCGCGGTCCTGCGCGCACCCGCAGCCGGAGGTGTCGCCACCGCCGCCGGTCGCGTTGCCGCCGGTGCCGCTGTCCTCGCCGCTGCCCGCGCTCGCACTCGCGTCCGTGCCGCCGGTCGTCGCAGTACTGCCGCCGCCGCCGCTGCTCTCGTCCGCGGCGCCGCTCGAGCCGCCACCGCTCGAGCCGTCCTGTCCGCCGCCCGAGCTCGAGCCCGAGGTCGCATCGGTGGTGCTGCCGCCGCCGCTCGAGCCACCCGAGCTCTCGCCGCCGCCGCCCGAGCTGCTCTCGCCCGCGGGATCGATGTTGCAGCTGCTGCAGCCGTCGCCGTCGATGTCGTTGCCGTCGTCGCAGTCCTCGATGCCGGTGTGGATGTAGCCATCACCGCAGCTGGCGAGCTCGCAGGTGTCGATGCAGATGTCGGTGTTGTCGTCGTTCGCGTCGTCGCAGGGCTCGGCCCCGGCCTGGACCAGGCCGTCGCCGCAGCTGGCAGCGATGCAGCCGACCAGGCACGCATCGGTCTGATCCATGTTGCCGTCGTCGCACGCCTCGATGCCGGCGTGGACGTAGTGATCTCCACACGTCGCGACCACGCATTGCCCGACGCAGTCGTCGGTGTTGACGAAGTTGCCGTCGTCGCACTCTTCGCCCTCGTCGAGCACGCCGTTGTGGCACGGGCCCGACTGCGCGCCGGCCTCGAGGTAAGCGATGATGTTGGCGCGCAGGTTGGCGGCGTCGGGCTGCGGGTTCCAGAAGTTGTCGGTCGTGAGCCCGCCGAAGATCACCGTGCCGCTGCCGAAGGGCATCTCCGCGAGGTTGGGATCGCCGCCGTTGTCGCTGAAGATGAGCGGGTTGAGCCCGGCGCCGGCGATGCTGGCGTGGGCGTACGAGCCGCCGGTGAACATCGTCGCGCAGGGCAGAAACGGCCCGTTCCAGATCGGGTGCGTGCCGTCGGCGGCGCTGCCCGAGCCGGCCGCGTTGGGGTAGGTCAGCGTGACGCCGCCGAAGCCCCAGTTCATGTTGCCGCCCTCGTTGGGCGCCGAGTTGAGAAAGAGCGTGCCGCCGCTGCCGACCCAGGTCTCGAGCGCGTCCTGGTTGGCCATGAGGAACGCGTCGAGTTCCTGCGCGTTGCTGTCGCTGCCCTCGAGGTAGATGAAGTGATAGAAGCCCGAGAACAGCACGTCGGGGTCGACGGTCTCGAAGCGCAGGTCGTCCCAGCTGCCGCCGCCGAACACCGCATCCATCGCGGCCTCGTTGGTCGACACGCCCCACGGCTGGCCGACGTTCGATCGCACGTAGGCCGGATACGCGCCCGCGGCGGTGGACCACAGGCCCACGAGCAAGGCAGGCGACAACAGGACGAGACGGGGCAGAGGCGATCGGTGGGTCATCGGCAAGCTCTGCCGACGATCCTACGTCAATCGCGTGCGCGCGCGCTGCGGTGCACGGCGCCGGCGCACGCCTGCTGCCAGCCCCGCGATCGCAGCCAACCACAACGCCCCCGGCGCTCGCGGATCCGCGCGACAGCTGCAGCCGCCGTCGTCGTCGAGCGCACCCGCGCCGCCATCGTCACTGCTCGAGCCGCCGTCGTCGGTGCCGCCGTCGGTCGGATCGACCCCGGTGGTGCCGTCGCTGCCGCTGCCGCTGGTGTCGGCCGCCGGCGGCGCGCCGACCTGGATCGTCACCGCCTGGCTGTAGCCCTCGTTGCGGCCGTCGCTCGCGATCACGCCGAACTCGTAGGGCCCGGAGGGGATGTTGGTGACGTCCCACTGCCACGGCGGCTCGAACAGGCGGATGAGCGGCTGGCCGTTGAGGTACAGCACCACGTCCGACAGCAAGCGGTCGTCCATCGCGTCGGCTGTGATCGTGAAATCCGAGCCCGGTTCGAAGACGTCGCCGTCGGCGGGATACGTGATGGTCACGGTCGGTGCGGTGTCGTCGGCGGGATACGGCGAGCGCGAACACGACAGCGCGCCGACGGCCCCGTCGGCCATCTCGGGCGTGGCACCGCCCAGACACGTGGGTCCGCCGCTGCCGCCATCGGGGAACGTCACGCTCACGACCGCGTGGGTCGCATCGGCGCTGGTCACGGTGAGGCTCACCGCGCCCATGGGATCGGTGAAGCTGTCGCCCTCGAGCATCAGGCCGTTGCCGTTGATGTCGAGGTAGTAGGGGCTGGGGCCGAAGTTGCCCAGCTCGTCGGCGACGTGCACGACCACGCCGTCGAGGCCGACGTCGGCGTCGAACTGGCCGATGGGCTGGCGATACTCGAGATAGTAGTAGCGACCGTCGAACGCCGGTACCCGCAGCACCTGGGTGCCGTCGCACGGCAGCTCCAGCGGCGAGAGGTTGAAGACGCCGTCGGCGGTGGCCTCGACCAGGTTGCAGCCGTCGAGCCAGCCCATGTACAGCTTCTGCACCGCGTTGATGTGGGCACAGCCGCCGCCCATCGGGTCGTAGGGATCGCCGTACTCGATGTGCGTGCAGTTGTCGGCGAAGACGATCTCGTTGCCCATCTCGTCGACGCCGCAATCGTAGGCGTGCGAGTGGCCCATGCCGTAGTTGTGGCCGAGCTCCTGCACCCGCACCACGCAGTCGAGCGAGGCCTGGTACCAGCTGTCGCGCGCGGGGAACTGCGGCGCGCCGATGTCCGCGAGCCCGGCGAAGTCGCAGCCGGATTGCGGGAAGTGGTACATCAGCTGTTGGTACTTGGTCGGATCGTGGCCCTTGTCGATCATGGCCTGGCGCGCGCTCGCGCCGATGCCGTAGGGATCGCAGAAGCCGGGGTCGTCGATCTCGTAGGGCCCGAAGACCTCGCCGATGAAGCGCTCGCGCCCGTACGACGCCTCGCCGTAGAACACCGACACGGCCTCGTCGCCGGTGAACAGCGCTTCCTTGCCGTAGCCGTTCATGAGCCCGGCGTTGTCGCCCCACTTGAGCAGCACCAGCCCGACCACGCGCGGGTCGAACGGCTCGGCGTCGATCAGCGGCTGCGGTGCCGGCAGCACCACGGTGATGTCGTCGACGTCGAAGCGCCCGTGCGCACCGAAGCCACCGGTCGCGCGCAGCACCGTGTCGCGCGGCCACGGCACGTCCGCCACCGCGCTGGTGCGCGGTGCGAGCGCGGGCGGCAGCGACAGCTCGATCTCGCCGTCGTCGAACAAAAGGTGGTGGCTCTTGCGCGCGGTGCCATCGAGCAGCGTCGCCATGCGCGCGACGTAGCGGCCCTGCACGCTGCCGTCGGCCAGCAGGCCCATCGGCAGCGCCGCGGTGCCGTCGTGCGCGGGCGGTCCGTCGCTCGGTGTGATCTGCAGGGCCGGGGCATCGCCCAGGCGCGCGCCCGCGTGATCGACCGCCGGGTCACAGCCCGCACCGAAGAGTGAAAGAGCGATCACAGACGCCGAGGACGCCGGAAGGCTCCGCGCGGGGGGAAACGGCCGGAATGTTGGCATCGTGGGGTCTCGGGCCGGGGCATGGTAGCCGTGTCGCTGCCCAGGGGGTAGTCGCCGCTGCACACCGGGCTGCGGCAGGCGCCCGTGCCCCGCGGACGCGCGCGATCGCGTGCGTCGAGGCGCCACCGGGCGGACCGCGTCGGCCGCGGTCGGGGGGAGCGCCGGCCGCATCGCCGCGTGATCGCACGCGCCAGCGCCACGTATCGCTGTGCGCGCACTCTTTACGGATGCGTGGCCTCACCTCTACGCTGCCGTCGTGATCCGCTCGGCCGTCTCGAAGTCGTCGCCCGCGCTCCTGCTGATCGTGACCTCGCTGGCGTGCGGCGTCGACGGACGCAACGACGCCGCGCAGACCGCTGGCATCGATCCCACCGTCGGCTCGGCCGGCGGCGGGAGCGAAGGCACCGAGGGCGGCAGCTCGAGCACCGGCGCGGTCGATGCCACCGGCCCCGCGGAGGGCGGCGGCGGCGACTCGGAGTCCGCCGGCGCCGAGGATCCGATGCTGCCGAAGTTCGACATCGCCTACAACCCCGGCGATCCCGCGGCCGAGTGCATGGCGGGACCCAACGACGATCAGGACAACGACGGCTGGACCAAGGCCCAGGGCGACTGCAACGACTGCGACGAGGACGTCAACCCCTCGGCGGTCGAGGTCGTGGTCACCGAGCCCGACGACACCGGCATGATCCCCGCGCCGGCCGACGAGAACTGCGACGGCCTGGTCGACAACCTCGCGCCGCCCTGCGACGACGGCCTCGATCTCGACGAAAACGATCCGCTGCGGGCCGCCAATGCGATCGGTCTGTGCCGCGTCGCGGCCGGACCGACCGACTGGGGCATCGTCGATGCGCAGTGGGTCCGAGCGGACGGTTCGCCGCTGGTGGGCGGCAACCTGCAGTATGGCTTCGAGACCCAGTGGGGCGACAACGTCGTCGCGCAGGAGGGCGAGACCATGCTCGTGCTCTCGTCGGGGCACGCACGCACGCCGGGTCAGACCGGCTCGTGCGACAGCCTCACCTGCTACGGCGTCGGCGCCGGCAATGCGCCCAATGGCTTCCCGCAGGACGTGCCCGCGTGCGCCGGCTCGCTCGACATCAACGACGACGTCGCGCTCGAGGTCACCCTGCGCGCGCCGAGCAACGCGACCGGCTTCTCGTACAACTTCGACTTCTACTCCTTCGAGTACCCCGAGTGGGTCTGCACCAGCTTCAACGACCAGTACATCGCGCTGGTCGATCCGGCGCCCGAGGGCTCGGTCAACGGCAACATCTCGTTCGATTCGATGCTCAACCCCGTGAGCGTCAACATCGCCTTCTTCGAGGTCTGCTCCGGCTGCAACCTCGGCACCGCCGAGCTCGACGGTACCGGCTTCGACGTCTGGGACGACGCCGGCGCGACCAGCTGGCTCGTCACCACCGCGCCGGTCGAGGGCGGCGAGGAGTTCACCATCCGCTTCGCCATCTGGGACACCGGCGACTCCGCGTGGGACTCGACCGTGCTCGTCGACAACTTCCGCTGGCTCGCCGGCGGCGGCACGGTCGACGTCGGCACCGAGCCCGAGGGTTGAACGCGGACGCGGCGCGGCGCCGCGGTCACACGCACAGGAAGATGTCGCAGATGCCCAGCACGTTGCCGCCGACGCCGGCGGGGCAGCAGGTGCTCTGCGGGTCGTTCTCGTCGAAGAAGCAGAAGTCACCCATCATGCCGCAGTCGGTCAGGTCGTCCATGCAGCCGGTGACGTCGAGGGTGCACGCGGCGGTGCAGCCGATCTGGCCCAGGTCGAAGCCCTGCGAGACGCAGGTGGCCGCGCCGACGTCGTTGCCGTCGCACTGCTCGCCGCCGTTGCGCACGCCGTCGCCGCAGCTGGGCAGCGGCGTGCAACCGTTGGTGCCGATGCTCTTGCAGTCGGCCTCGCACAGCAGCGCCCCGCCGCCGTAGCCCATGCTCTGACAGGTCTCGCCGCCGAAGTCGCCGACCTCGCAGGCCTCGCCGAGCGAGACCTCGCCGTCGCCGCAGGTGGAACACGCGTCGGTGATGGCGTGGCACTCCTCGTCGCACGCGAGCACACCCTCGTCGAAGCCATAGGCGGTGCAGTCGTCGCCGCCGAAGTCCATGCCGTCGCAGGCCTCGCCGGGATCGCGCACGCCGTCGCCGCAGCTGGGGTTGCCCGACTCGCCCACGCTCGCGCCGCCCGAGCTGTCGCCCGGCGCGGCGCTCGAGCTGCCGCCGCCCTCGCTGCTGGCGCTGGCATCGGCGGCTGTGTCGTCGCCGGAGTCGCCGGTCGTGCTCGCGGTCATGCCGGCGGTCGTCATCGGCAACGTCGTGCCGAAGTAGCCCGAGCCGTTCTCGGGCAACGCACCGGCGCTGCACGCCGTCGTCGCCACGAGGATCACCACCCCGGACGCCAGCGTCCGTCGCCGTCGCACACGTGCCATCGCACAGGCACGGTACCGGAACTCGCCAGCGCAGATCGAGGGCCGACCCCGCTTTCGAGCTGATCGGTGACCCCGGCCGCGGGCGACCAAGCTCACGGGAACCGATCGCGCTGTGCGACAACCACCGCCACCTCGCGATCGGTCGGGGCTGGCTCAGGCGCAGACCATGCCCAGGCCCATCACGTTGTTGCACGCCATCGGCTGTGGGCAGCTCTTGCCGCCGGAGCAGTCGAGCGCGCACGCCTGCTCGGCGTTGCCGTCGAGCGAGACCGGCACGCAGATCGGCGTCGCGGTGCCGCCGGGCGAGGGGTCGCAGTCGAGGGCGGGGTTCTGGCAGCCGGTCTCGGAGCAGAAGCCGTCGACCGCGTTGCCCATCATGTCGACGATCGTGATGCACAGGATCGGCGTGAAGCCGCACTGTCGCGCGGTCGTGCACGGCGAGTACATGCCATCGGCCGGCTGCATGCCGTTGCCGCCGCCGCTGGGGTCGCCGCCGGAGGACTCCGCCAGGCCACCGCTGCTGCCGGCCTCGCCGCTGCTGCCGCCTGCGCCGCTGTCGCTCGAGCTGCTGCCGCCCGCGTCGCCGGTCGAGCTGCTGCCGCCGCTGCTGCTGCTGCCCTCGTCGCCGCTGGCGGTGACCGTGGTCGAGAACCCGACCGAGGTCTGCGCGGCCGAGGCCACGCCGAAGGGATCGTCGGGTTGCTCGACCGTGCACGCGAGCGACGCGACCGTGGCGAGGACGAGCGCAGACGCGAGGCGCGACAGCGGTGCCATCGGATCATCGTAGCGGGCCGTCGCGTCCGTCGCGAGCCGTGCCACACTCGCGCCGGCATCGATGCCCGACGCACTGCGCAGCGGCGACGACGAAACCCGCGCGACGACGTCGTCCGCGGCGTCCGACGAGCACGCGGGAACCTCGACGCCGGCAGCGGTGGCGGGCGCGGGCGTGCGGCTCGCCGTGGCCTACGTCGCGCTCTTCTTCCTCGCGGGCGTGCAGCTGCCCTACTGGCCGGTGTGGCTGGCGTCCACCGGCGTGTCGTCGGTGCAGGTCGGCGTGTTGCTGGGCGTGGGCACCTGGGCGCGGCTGGTCGCGCCGGTGCTGGGCAAGCTGGGCCGACCGCAGCGCGCGTGCGCGACCGCTGCTGCTCGCGGCCGGCGCGGGCGTGCTCGCGTGCTACCTCGCGTTCGATCCGAACCTGGGCTTCGCCGCGCTGCTGGGCTTGTCGTTGACCCTGGGGCTGGCGGGCGCACCGATCACGCCGCTGCTCGACGGCATCGCCGTGCACGCGGCCGCCGCGGGTCGCATCGACTACGGTCGCGTGCGGCTGTGGGGCTCGGCGGCGTTCATCGCCGCGGCGGTGTTCGGCGGCCGCATGCTCGAGGGGCGCGCGCCGTCGATCGTGCTGACCACGCTGCAGCTCGCGGCCGCGGTGCTGCTGCTCGCGCTGGCGTTCGTGCGCGCGCCACCGCCGTCGCCGAGCCCGGCGCCCACACCCTGGCGCGTGGTGTTGCGACAGCCCGGCTTGTTGCGCCTGCTCGGCGCGGTCGCGTGCTTGCACGGCAGCCACGCGGTGCTGTACGGCTTCGGCACCGCGCACTGGCGCGAGGTCGGGCTCGACGACACCACCATCGGCGCGCTGTGGGGCGTGGGCGTGCTCGCCGAGGTGGTGCTGTTCGCCCTGGGCGGACCGGTCGTGCGGGTGTGCGGCGCCGGCGGCCTGCTGGTCGTCGCCGGCGCCGGCGCGACCGTGCGCTGGAGCGCGACCGCGGTGCTCGAGGGCGTGGTGCCGCTCGTGGCGATCTCGGTGCTGCACGCGGCCTCGTTCGCGGCGATGCACCTGGGCGCGATCAGCTGGATCCGCGACCACGTCGCGCGCGACCGCGTGCACCGCAGCGTCGCGCTGTACGGTGCGGTCTCCAGCGGCATCGCCCTGGGCGTGGCCATGCCGGTGGCGGGTGTGCTGTACGAACGCATCGGTGCGCGCGCGTGGTTCGCCATGGCGGGGCTCGCGGCGCTGGGGTTGGCGCTCGCGTGGCGCGTGCACGCTCGCCCGGCACCACCGCCGGCGTGACGCCGCGGGCGCCGATCGGCGGTTCGTTTTGGACAAACCTTGGACACGCAAGAAGACCGACAAATTGGCCTCTGCGTGCACGAATTCGGCAATTGCGAGGCGAGGTCGATTGCAGGTCGAAAAACATCGGTCAAACACTGGGCGCCCGGACGACGACGTCCCCCAAAAGGAAGCCGACCGATGCTGCGAAGCTTGCGAAATCCTCACCTGTTCTTGGCGATGGTGCTGCCCTGCCTGCCGGCGTGCGGCGGTGACGACGGTGGCGGAACCGGCGACGGATCCACCTCCACCACCGATCCCACGACCAGCACCGCGACCGATCCCACCGATGCCACCGCGGACACCTCCGTGACCACCACGGACGTGACCGACCCGACCGACGCGAGCACCAGCGTCGCGACCGACCCGACCGACGCGACCAGCACGACCGCGAGCGACAGCACCGGCGCCGGCGCCAGCTCGCAGATCCGCGTGCTGCACCTGGGCGTGCGCGCGCCGGCGGTCGACGTGTTCGCCAACGGCGACGGCCCGGTGTTCGAGGCGCTCGAGTTCCGCAACTCGACCCAGTACGCCGAGGTGCCGCCCGGCGACTACACCTTCGAGGTCTCGGTCTCCGGCTCGCCCGCGAGCGAGGCCGTGCTCGCGCCCGAGCTCACACTCGACGAGGGCGTCGCGTACACCGCGGTCGCCATCGGCGACCTCGAGATGACCGACGGCGCGCCCGGCCTGCAGGCCATCGCGCTGGTCGACGACGCCGAGGGCATCGACGCCGCCAACGTGCGCGTGACCGTGGTCCACGCCGCGCCCGCGGTGGGTCAGGTCGACATCTGGGAGATCAGCGCCGACCCGGTGCCGCTGCTCGAGGACGTCGACTTCGGCGTCTCGGCGACCCTGCCCGACATCCCCGCGGGCCCGCTCGAGATCGGCGTCGACGTCGACGACGACGCGACCCCGGATGTCACCTTCAGCGTCGACGCGAGCCCGCTCGCCGGCGCGCAGGTGAACATCTTCGCCAACAACGACGAGAACGGCGACGTCGCGCTGGTGGCCCAGCTGCAAGACGGCACCGTGCTCGCGATCCCGTCGAACTGATCGCGGCTCGCGGACGTCCCCGGGGACACGCGTGCGTGCCTCGGGGGACATCGCCGTGCGCACGACCCCGCGAACGCGCGTGTGTACGTGGGCGCGGCGCTGGCATCAGCGATGCACACGCGCCGGGCATGAAGCACGCCCGAAGAGTTGCCGCGGTACTGCAGACGATGGCGCTGGGCCTCGCCGCCTGTGAGGTCGAAGGCGAGCGTGCGGACGCGGACGCGCCCGCGCGCGACGGCGCCATGGAAGCAAGGCTCGACCAGGCGCCCCACGCGATCACGCTCGATGCCGCCGCGTTGGAGTCGACCTGGATGCAGACGCTCGACTTGCGCGCGCTGGCGCCCGAGCGAGCCCACGTGCTGTTCCTGACCTCGCCGCTCGCCGACCAGTCGCTGCTCGCGCGCGATCCGGTCACCGGCGCGCGGATCGCAGAGGCGGAGCCCTACACCATCCTCGAGCGGCCCGAGGGCAGCCTCCACGTCTCGCGCCTCGAGCTGGTGAAGGGACTCGAAGAGGTCGAGCTGGTCGGCGAGCTGCAGCTGTCGCCCGACATGCCCCACATGATGTTGTGCGACGTGGTCGTCACGAAGCACGGTGACTTCGAACCGGGGTCGTTGCGGTTCGAGCTGGTGGGGATCCGAGACGGAGCATCGGTGTGCTTCGATCCGCGCACCTTCGCCCAGGATCCGAACGTGCAGGTCGAAGACCCGATCCTGATCCCGGAGACGGTGCACATCCACGGCGGACCGACGCAGCCGCGCCTGATCAGCGTCGGTGCTGTGCGGCTGTTGAACCTGCTGGCCGGCGGATCGACACTCGACGACCTCGTGCTCGAGGGCGGCGGGACCCCTGGCGAAGGCGGGCTGCTGCGCGCCGTCGGTGATCTCCACGTCGAGCGCGTGGCGTTCCGCGATGGTGCGGCGGCGCAGGGCGGTGCCATCTACAGCGCTGGTGGACGGCTGACGCTCGTCGACAGCGAGGTCGCCAACAGCGAAGCCTGGCACGGCGGCGGCATCTACAAGTACGGCGGCGCGCTGGAGCTCCGCGGCACCGCGGTGTACGGCAATCGCGCCGAGCTCGGCGGCGGCGTGTTCGTGGACGACGCGCGCATGGTCCTGCGCGCGGGCTCGACGCTCATGGACAACGAGGCCGAGGCGAGCGGCGGCGGTGCGTACTTCCGCGTGCTCTCGAGCGTCGGCGACAGTTTGATCTGGAACGCGTCGGTCATCGCCAACACCGCCGAGGCTGACGGCGGTGCGATCTACCTCGAGGGCGGGCGGCTGGTCGTGGACTCCAACCCGGCCGTGCCGTTGCAGAACGTCATCGACGGCAACGCCGCCTTCGGCCGCGGTGGCGGCGTGTTCGTCGACGCGGCCGCGACCTTCGAGCTGCGCGGTGACACCCGCGTGATCGACAACCGCGGCGACCCAAGGGGGCGGCGTGTACACCCTGGGGGACGTCACGTTGTTCGACACCTCGCGCGTCAACCACAACTTCGCGGTCGAGGATGGCGGCGGGGTCTTCGTCGAAGACGGGCAGACGCTGCTGCGTGGCGTCGCAACCGTGCAAGACAACGTCGCGGGCACCATCGGCGGAGGCATCCGCTGGGTCGGGGTTGCTGGGTGCCGCGCCGTCACTCGTGTTCGGCAACGTGCCGGACGACTTCCACTGAGGCGCGCCGGAATCCGCGGCGATCACTGCGCCGCGAACACGTACTCGTGCTGCGCGTCGCGCAGCACGAGCGACTTGCCGCCGTCGCCGACCACGAACTCGAAGCCCATGGCCCCGGGTGCGATGGTCGCGAGCGAGACCGAGCCGTCGGGGTTCTTCTGGCTCGCGATCTCGGATTTCCACTCGCCGAAGTCGAAGCTGAGCGTCTTGCCCTGCTTGCGCACCTCGATGGTGCCGAGCGCGTCGTTGCGGTAGCGCTTGGCCAGGCTCGCGGCGACGGTGGCGTCGGCGGGCACGGTCATGAGCGCGCGCTGGGCCTGGAACGACGCGCGGAAGTTCTTGTCGCCCTGGATCAGCGCCGCCTCGGCCTCGGGGCGGCCGTCGTAGAGCAGCTCGAGCAGCCGACGCTTGACCAGGCCACGGATCGCGACGCCACGATCGCTGTTGGTCAGCACCACCAGGCCCACGCCGGCCTCGGGCAACCAGATCATGTCGCTGTGCATGCCGATGAGGTCGCCGCCGTGGCTGACGATCGGGATGCCGTAGCGGGTGCTGACCATCAGGCCCATGCCGTAGGTGGTGTCGTCGTCGACCGCGACCTGCGCCGCGCGGCGGGCCAGCAGCGCCTCCTTGGAGATGTACTGCGAGCCGTCGGGCAGCTTGCCCTCGGCGAGCTCCATCTGCACGTAGCGCAGCATGTCGTGGACCGTGCTCCACGCGCCGCCGGCGGGACGCACGGGGATCACCGAGGCGTTGATCTCGTGCACCGCGGCCGCCGGCTTCAGCTCGACGTCGAAGCCGTGCGGCATGGCGAAGTTGCCGGTCATGGCCCGCTTGAAGTCGAAGGTGGTCGAGCGCATGCCCAGCGGATCGAACACCCGCGAGCGCATGGCCTTGTCGTAGGCCTTGCCCAGCTCGAGCTTGGGGAACGCGACGTGGCCGCCGATGAAACCGGCGGCGGCGGCCATCACGTTGGAGTACTGGAACAGCTCACCGAAGCCGCTGGTGGGCTGCATCCCACCCAGCGCCGTCATCACGCCGGCGGGCGTGAGATCGTCGAACTCGAGCAGCCACTCGAGGTCCTGGCGCGGCATGCCGGTGCAGGCGCAGATGAGGTGCTTGACCTCGACCTTCGCGGTCGTGTCCGCGTTGCCCAGGCGGAAGCTCGGCAGCAAGCTGGTCGCGGTGGTGTCCCAGCCGAGCTTGCCCTCGTCGACCAGCTTGGCCAGCATCAGCGTGGTCAGGGCCTTGGTGTTGGACGCGACGATGAAGCGCGTGTCCGCGTCGACCTTGGCGGGCTTGCCCCGCTGCCGCACGCCGAAGCCGCCCGCGAACACGACCTTGCCGCGATCGACGAGGCCCAGGCCCACGCCCTCGACCTCGAGCAGCGCCTGCGCCTGCTGCACGAACTTGGTCAGCTGCGCCACGCGGGCCTCGTCGAGCGGGTGGGCCTGCTTGCCCGCGAAGCTCTCGAGCTGCCCGCCCTTGGGCAGCAGCCGCCCCAGCATCACGCCCAGCTGGCTGCCGCGCTTCTCTGCGGTCGCCTGCGCCACGTCGATCAACACGACCGTCCAGGTGCCGTTGGCGAACATGGCGCTCGCACCGACGCCGCGCTTGAGGTTGGGCGGGACCTCGTAGCCATAGCCGGTGATGTGCTGCCAGCCGTCCTTGTCCGGCGACTCGTTGCGCACCAGCTGCTTCCACTTCATGCCCGGGCTCGCGGCGGCCCAGGCCTTGGCCACGGCCTCGTCCGCGTCCTTGGCCTCGAGGTCGACCAGCGCGACCCACGAGTCGCCCTCGGGCGCTTCGAGCAAGGTGATGTCGCCGTCGACCACCATGGTCCAGCCCGCCGGCGCGACGAAGCTGTTGCCCGCGACGGTGGTGCTGGGCGTGTCCTCGGTGAGCTTGTGCTGCGAGGCGGGCTTGCGCGCGGGCGGCTCGGTCGGCGTCGGTTTGGCCGCGACCGGCTCGGGCGCGGTGGTGGCGGGCGTGGCCGCCTTGGGCGTGCACGCGGACAGTCCGGGGGCGAGGGCGAGGGCGAACAGGAGCGACGGGCGACGCATGGGCGGACGCTAACACCGGCGACGACCGCTCGACTCCCGCGCGCCGCGAGCCGCGGCGGTGGGTCACCGCACGGACGATCGCCTCGCGGCGGTGAAACCAAACGAGAACATCACAGGGCCACGGCCGCCGCGAACACCGCCAGGCTCGCGACGAGGATCAACCCCTGCAAGATGCCGCGCGCGCGCGGCGAGCTGCGCCGCGCGGTCAGTTGGTGCACCAGCGCCAGCACGATCACCAGCGCGACCGCGCCGAGCTTGGTGTGGAGGCGGCCGTAGCTCCACGGCAGCTGCATCCACACCACCTGCAACAGACCCGTCGACACCGCGATCGCCATCGCGGTCCACGACAGCCTCGCGAAGCCGCGCGCGACCGCCTGCAGCAGCGTGCGGTCCGCACCCGCGCGCCGCAGCACCACCACCGACGCGGCGAGCACCACCAGCCCACCGGTCCAGGTGGCCGCGGCGAGCAGGTGAAACCATCGCGCGACGAGCAGCGGGTCCATGCCGCCGCGAGGGTAGCGCGACGGCGCGTGTGATAGCCTGCAGTCATGGCCTGGCGTGCGACCGTGGCGCTGTTGCCCCTGTGTGCGGCGTGCTTTTCGCCCGAGGGGCCCTCCGGGGGCGGCGAGGCGGGATCCACCGCTGGCAGCACGGGCACCGCCGGCAGCGAGGCGGGCACGAGCGCCACCGACGGCGGCGGCACGACCACCGCGAGCACGACGGCCAGCACGACCGCGAGCACCACCGTCGGCACCGACCCCGACGGCACCGCTGGCAGCAGCGGCAGCGTCGACGGCGGATCGACCGGGCCCAACGCACGCTGCGGCGACGGCGATTTCGAGCCCGGTGAGCTGTGCTTCGGTCCGCTCGCGCACGTCGACGTCGACGTGGCGCCGGTCGACGTCGCGTTGGGCTCGATCGACGACGACGCGATCCTCGACCTCGCGATCGCGGCTGGCACCCAGATCGCCGTGCGGGTCGGCGACGGCGTCGGCGGCTTCGGCAGCGGCGACACGTGGACCATCACCGGCGAGTCCGTCGCGGTGGCGCCGCCGCTCGACTTCGACTTCGACGGGCGCGGCGACGCGACCTTCCTGTCGCAGCCGCTGGCGTCGGTGAGCGGCGAGAACTTCGGCTGGTACCTGCGCGAGATCGCGGGCAACGGCCAGTTCGTCGACGCCTACAACGACGTCGTGCTCGCCGACTTCGACGGCGGCGAGATCGACGTGGTCTACACCACGGCCTACGCGGCGGTGTTCCAGCACGGCTTCGTCAACGGCTACGACTGGGCCTACGGCGCGCCGGTGTCGTTGCCGCTGCCGGGCGGCGAGGGGGCCGCGGGTGTCGCCGCGGCCGCGTTCGTGTTCGACGGCGACGCCGATCTCGACATCGTCGTCGGCAACCGCTACGGCGCGGGCGTCGACCTGTTGCGCGGCGATGGTGCGGGTGGCTTCGCGCTGCAGGGCAGCTTCGACGTCTGCGCCGGCGGCGTCGGCAGTCGCCACGTCGCGATCGGCGACGTCGACGGCGACGGCTACCAGGACGTGGTCGCGACCTGCGAGGACGACAGCGTCGGTGTCGCGATGGGTGTGCGCGACGGCTCGTTCCTGCCCCCGGTCGGCGTCGACGTCGTCGACGCCTTCGACCTCGCGGTGGGCGACGTCGCCGGCACCGGCCGCGCCGACGTGGTCGTCGCGTCCCCGCCCGGCGGCCAGGTCACCATCTTGCGCGGCGACGGCGACCAGCTCGCGCTGGGTCTGGTGCTCGAGGTCGGCGAGCCCATCGGCGGCGTCAGTCTGGGCGACGTCGATTCCGACGGCGCGCTCGACATCGCGGTCGCGGTGCCCTCGGGCTCGGTCGGGATCTTCAAGAGCGATCCGTGAGGGCCCGCGATCGCGCGGGGTCTCAGTCGATCTCGAACGAGTAGTCCACGCCCATCGGCGGACCGTCGTAGCTCGGGAAGCGGTGCTCGAACACGACCGTGCGCAGGCACGGCACCACGCCGCTGTCGCGGATCGCCGCGGGCGCCTTCGCGGTCACGCCGGTGACCTTGCCCGTGGGCGCGAGCCCGAACACGAAGTCGACGCGGCCGCTGCCCACGGTCACGCCCGCGGACACGGCGTCGGCGATGCAGCGATCGAACGCCGGCTCGAGCTTGCGCAGGTGCGCGCGCACGGTCGCGTCGTCGAGGCGCTCGCTGCCGGCGGCGGGATCGAGCACGGTCGTCGCGGTCGCGTCGTAGCGGGGCACGCGGCTGTCGTCGACCGGGGTGTAGCTGCCGCCGCCACCTGCGGCGGTCGCACCGTCGTCAGCGGCCGTGCGGCCGCGGCGACGCGCCTTGCCCTTGCGCGCGCTCTCGGGCAAAGCGGGCTCCGCCGGCGCGGGCGCGGCCGCGGCCGCGACGACGCAGCGGCCGGCGTCGCAGCGCGTGCCCTCGCCGCAGACGTCGAAGCAGCGCGTCGGGTCGCCTGCGTCGCTGCACGCCGCGAGCGCGCAGAGCACCAGCGGCCAGCGTCGCGGTCGCTTCGCGCTCACGTGCTCTTGAAGCCGACCTTGCGGTGGGTGCCGTCGCAGTAGGGCTTGTTGCTCGACTGGCCGCAGCGGCACAGCGCGCACTTGTTCGTGCGGTCGATGGTGCGGCCGGTGCCGCTGACGATCTCGACGCTGCCCGACAGCAGCAGCGGCCCGTCCGGCGCCGGTGTGATCGTGAGCGCGCCGCCGCGTTGCGGCAGCGGTTGCGACTCGACCGACGGCGGCTCGCCGCTGGCGGCGAAGCCGGCCTGGGTATGGCTGCCGTCGCAGAACGGCTTGCGTTGCGACGCGCCGCAGCGGCACAGCGTCGCGCGCAACCGCGTGGGCTCGCCGTCGATCGTCATCTCCGCGTTCACCGCGAGCGGGCCGTTCTCGCGCACACGCACGGTGTTGACCACCGGCGCGGCCTCGGCCGGGCCGCCGTCGAGCCGCTCGTAGCGGATTGCACCCGAGGGGCACGCGTGCGCCAGCGCGACCACGGCCTCGACGCTCGCGGCATCGGGATGGATCCACTCGCCCTCGACGTTGGGCACGAACACGTCGGGCCGCATCAGCACGCAGTTGCGTGCGTGGATGCAGCGCCGACCCTCGAAGTGGATCACCAGGTTCTTGCCGCGGACGGTCTCGACGTCGGACATGGTCCGCGAGGATAGCAAGCCCTCACGGCGTCGCGCTGGCGCGGGCGGCGGTCACCGGATCGGCGGCACCGAAGAGCCGGCCGAGGAAGTCGAGCACCGCGCGGATCCTGGCCGCGCCCATCAGGTCGCGGTGGACGGCCTGCCACACGATGCGCGGCTCGGGTCCGGTGTCGGGACCATCCGACCGATCGGGCAGGGGCACGCGCAGCAGCGCGGGCTCGGCGTCGGCGACGCGACACGGCAGCAGCGCGAGACCCACGCCTGCGATCGCCGCCGACATGATCGACGAGACGCTGTCGGAGCGCAGGCTCACCAGGGCCTCGGGCGCGTGCTCGTCGACCCACTCGTTCTCGCGACGGAACGCGCGCGTGTCGGCGAAGCCGATGAAGCGGTGGCCGGCGAAGCCCTGGGCACCGTTTTGGCCCGGCAGGCCCAGCTCCTGGACGTAGCCGTGCGAGGCGTACAGGCCCAGCTCGATCAAGAACAGGCGCTTGACCACGACGTCGTCCTGGTGCGGCCGTGCCAGGCGCAGCGCGATGTCGGCCTCGCGTCGGCCGAGATCGACGTCGCGGTTGGTGCACAGCAGCTCGAGCTTGATGTCTGGGTAGCGGCGGTTGAAGCGATGCAGATGCGGCGCGATGAAGCGCGTCGAGAGCATCTCGGTCGCGGTCAGTCGCACCTGCCCGGCGAGGCGTTGGTCCTCGCCCTCGACGTCGCGCAGCGCCGCGAGGATCTCGCGCTCGACCTTCTCCGCCCGCGGCAAGATGCGTTGCCCCGCGGCCGTGGCGACGTAGCCCTTGGCGGTGCGGTCGAACAGGCGCGCGTCCATCGATTGCTCGAGCCGCGCCAACCGACGACCGACCGTGGTGGCATCGATGCCCAGGGCCGTCGCCGCACCCGCGAGGGTGCCGCTGCGCACGATCGCGAGGAAGAAGCGGACGTCGTCCCAATCCATCGTCTCTGCAGTTTCGCAGGGGCTCGACCCGGTTTCGACCTGCAATCGCGCAGTTGCTCGCTGCGGGGTCTATCGGGCCGCGGGCGCGTCCGCGCCACTGGTGCCGCCACGGCCGCCTCGCGCGTGGCCGGGTGGCCCGCGCACGACCGCGCGGGCCGGTCCACGGTGGTTCACGGACAGCGCGTCGCCGCGAACGCGACGTTGGCATCGAAGTCGAACGTCGGTGCGCCTTCGATGTGACCCACGATCGCGACGTCGTCGATGCTCTCGATCACCAGCGTGCCCTCGAGCGAGCCGCCGCCCCACCAGCACTCACCGCCGCCGTCGTCGGGCCCGGTCGCGGTCTGCGTGCCCATGACCTCGTCGAGCAGCGCATACGATCCCGGTGCGGCATCGGGCGGCAGCGTGAACGACAGCCGCCACTGGTCGCACGCGAGCGCCGCGTAGGGGTCCTCGCACAGATCGGGACCCACGGAGACGATGACGTGCAGCGAGTCGGGATCGATGTCGCTGCCGCCGCCACCGCCACCGCTGCCGGCCGAGCTGCCGCCGTCTTCGCCCACGTCGACCGCGGGCAGATCACCGAAGCGGATCACGTAGGCGTGCTGCGGCAGCGGCCCCGGCGGCGGGCAGCCCTGCGCACCGCAGTCCTCGCCGGTGGTCACCGGCGTGCTGGTCGCGCCGTCGTCGTCCTCGCCGGAACTCTGACCCTCGTCGTCGTCGTCGTCGTCACCGTTCTCTTGTTCGCTCGCGTCGTCGCCCGAGGGCACCAGGGACTTCTGATCGCACGCGCTCGTGCCCGCGATCACGGCCACAGCCGCCAGCACCACCCGCATCGACACCACATCATGTTGCCAAGCCATCGTCGCTACACCTTCGTCGTTCGCCACTGTCAGCTTCGGCGTGCCCAGGGGCGCGCCGCGTGACCCCGTCGCCGGGGTTCATCGGTGTCATGCCCGGCGGCGCCGCGGATTCGTGGTTGCCGCGCACGAATCGTCGCTGGGGCCCGCGCGGGCGGGTGTGGGCCGGATCCGCGCGGGCCCTGGTAGGCTTGCCGCGGCCGTGGTCGCCCTGGCGTCGCTCGCCGCGCTCGCGGTGCTGGGGCTGCAACCGCCCGAGCCGGGTTCGTACGCGTGGCTGCGTTGGCAGGCCCCCGCGGGCGTCTGCCCGGACGCCGTGTCGGTCGCGGCCCGGATCGAGGCATTGAGCGGGACCACGGTCGATCCGGCGACGCTGCAGGTCGACGCGGTGGTCCAAGCCAGCGCCGACGGCTTCGAGCTCCAGCTGCGCGTGGCGGCCGCGGATGCCGTCGATGTGCGGTCGCTGCACGCCGAGCGCTGCGCGACCTTGGCCGATGCTGCGGCGCTGGTCGCCGGGGTGTGGGTCGATCCGGTCGCGACCGCGGCGGCGGTCGACGTGCCGCAGGTGGTGGCCACGACGACGCCTGCGATCGCGGTGGCGGGGCCGGCATCGCCGCGATCGAGCGCGCGCGCCGACGCCACGGTCGATCGCCCGCGCGCGCCCGCCCGCCTACCGCGACGCGCTGCGCTCGGAGTGTGGCTGCGCGGTCGCGGCGGCGTCGCGGTGGGCGTCACGCCCGGTGCCAGCGCATCGGTCGAGCTCGCGCTCGGGGTCGGTGTGCGGCGCGTCCGCGGCGAGCTCGCGGGCAGCTGGGTCTCGCCACGATCGGCGCGTGTGGCCGACACGACCGTGCGCGTGCAGCTGGGCACGATCGCGCCGCGGGTGTGCACGACGTGGCCGCTCGGTCCGCTCGATCTGGCGGGCTGTGGCGGGCTCGCGATCGGGGCGGTGCAGGCGGAGATCGCCGGCGGTGCCACGCGCCGACCGCTCTGGCTCGCGGCGCAGCTCGAGGCCGGCGTGCGCGTGCCGGTGTCACCGCGGGTCTCGATCTGGATCGGTGGCCAGGCCCAGCTGCCGCTGCGCTTCCCGGTGTTCCGCCTGGTCGACCCCGTCGATCCCGCGCGCACCCGCGTGGTCCACCGCGCCGCGGCCGCCGGCGTCCACGCCCTGGCCGGGGTGGAGCTACGCCTGCGCGGGCTGGACAAACGACAATGATCCCGGATCCTTGAGTTCGGCGTCCCGGCGGTCGCACGCGAGCGACCACGAAAGCGGCTCCGGCCGGGCATCAGGATCGTCGAGAGTCGGCACCGCCAGCAGCGCATGTCCGCCGCGACCTCGGGAGTCTACGAAGTCCAGCCGCACCGTGCGGCGGACGACTCGCGCGCGCAGTTCGTCGCGTTGTACCGCACCCACGCCGCGTTCACCTGGGCAGTGTTGCGGCGCATCGGCGTGCCGCCGTCGTCGATCGACGACGCGATGCAGGAGCTGTGGGTCACCGCGCACCGCCGCCTTGCGACGCTGCATGCTCCGGCAGCGGCCAAGTCGTGGTTGTACGGCATCGCGCGAAGGGTCGCATCGCACCACCGCCGCACCGAGCAACGCCACCGTCGCAAGCTCGACGCGCTCGCACAACAGGATGGTCCCGCGGGCGAACATGGTCGCGACGGCGCGATGGTGGTCGAGTCGATCCTCGCATCGCTCGACGAGCGCGTGCGCGAGGCCTTCGTGCTCAGCGAGCTCGAGGGCTGGACCGCCGCCGAGATCGCCCGCGCGACCGGGGCCAACGCCAACACCGTGTCGTGGCGCGTCCGCGTGGCGCGACAGCAGCTGCGGGCACAGCTGGCGGTGCTCGACGGCGACGAAGCGGCGGTCGGCGCAGCGGTGATCGAGCTGCGCGATCGCACCCGTGCCCCGCGCGGCGCGACGCAGCACTGTTGGCTCGCGATCGGGCCCGCGCTCGGCTCGACCGGCAGCGCTGCGCTCGGTGCCGGCGCGGTCTCGTGGGCCGGGCTCAAGCTCGCCGCGCTCGCGCTGGGTGTCGCGGTGGCGACCGCGGTCGGGATCGACGTCGGCACGCGCGGCCCGGCGGCGCCGCCACCTTTGTCGCCGCGGGGCGGGGCGCCGGTCTCGGACTCGAGCCAGCCGCCGCCTCTGGCCGCGGCGACCGTGGCCGAGCCGCCCGCGGCGACGGCTGCGCCGACGTCCACGTTGGATTCGACACAGACAGCGGTCACGGGGGAGCTCGCGCCGGCGGCGATTCGCGTGGCATCGCGTACGCCGACGGCGACGATGGTGCCGGCGCCGCCGCAGGCCGATGACGCGACGTCGCGTCACGTCGATCCGCTGCCGGCCGAGGATGCCGAGCTGCTCGCAGCTGCGAAACGAGCGTTCGCAGCCGGCCGGCTCGACGACGCCGAGGCGTTGCTCGCACGGCACGCCGAGCGCTTCGGCGACAGCGAGCTCGCCGACGTGCGCGAGCTCGTCGGGGTCGAGCTGCTGTGTGCACGCGGTCGTCGTGCCGAAGCGCGTGCACGCGCGCAGGCAGCCCTCGCCTCGCTGCCACCGGGTGCCACGGCCTCGCGGTTGCGAGCCGCGTGCCCTCTTGCCGAGGATTGAGCGGCCGCAGGCTCTGCGCGCACGAAACCGCGATCGTCGCTCGGATCCGCCGTTTCGCGGGCCCGGGTGCAGCCGCATGCTGGCGACATGCGTCACCACCACACGGTCGAGTGCCCGCAGTGCAGCCAGGTCAATCGCATCCCCTGGACGCGCTTGGGCGAGCGCGCCCGCTGCGGTGCGTGCAACGTCGTCTTGCCCCCGCTGACCGCGCCGATCGAGGTCGACACCGAAGCGTTCGATGAGATCATCCGCGGCTCGCCCGTGCCGGTGCTGGTCGACTTCTGGGCGGCGTGGTGCGGGCCATGCCGCGCCTTCGCGCCGCAGATCGACGCGGTCGCGGCCCACGCGGACGGACGCTTCGTCGTGCTCAAGGTCGACACCGAGCACTGCCCGATGGTCGCGCAACGCCTGGGTATCCGATCGATCCCCACCATCGCGGTGTTCCGCGGCGGCCGCGAGCTCGCGCGCGAGAGCGGCGCGCGCCCGGCCAGCGAGGTGCGGGCGTTCGTCGACCACGCGATCGCCGGTCACGGCGGGCGCATGAGCAGCGGTCGCTTCTGAGCGGCGCTTGCACGCGCCGGCCCGCGGTCACCCGACCGCGAGACACGGTGCGCGCGTCACGGTAGCTTCGACGCCGCGTCGGGCTCGGTCGCCTCGGGCGCCGCGCTGACCGGACATCCATCGGTGCCGGCACCTTCGACCTGCGGACACGAGTCGAAGCGATCGACGATGCCGTCGTCGTCGGCATCCGGCGGCGCGCAGCCATCGGTGGCCGAGCCCGCGAAGCCAGGGCAACGGTCGGCGACGTCCTGCACGCCGTCGCCGTCGGTGTCGCGCGGGGATGGTGGTGGCGTCGCGACCGGGGCCGCGCTCGCCGGCGCGGTGCGGCGCAGCTTGCCGCGGCCGAGCGTCACGCTGACGCCGAACAACACCTCGCCGTGGCTCGCGACGACGCGCCGTTGGTGCGCGGCGGGTCCGAGCAGGTGCCGGCCCTCGACCCGCAGCGCGATCCAGTCGGTCGCGTACAGCTTCACGCCGACGCCGTAGTGCCCGATCGGGTCGACGTCGTTGCCCAGGGCGTCGCGCGGCGAACGGATGCCGCCCAGGCCGTAACCGCCGATCGCGAACGGCACCACCCGTGCGAGCGGCAGCTGCACGATGCCCGACAGCCGCAGTCCGTACAGGAACGCCGGCTGGCCGCCGTACTGCGCCGCGGTCCAGATGCCGGCGAACTCGCCCTCGAGCCCGAGGAACGACAGCGGATAGTACGCCGCGCGCACGCCCGCGTCGGGCCCGGGCCGCCGCAGCCGGCGATAGCCCAGCTCGACGTCGTAGAAGTCGTGGGGCCTGGCCACGACGAACACGCCCGCGAACGCGCCGAGCTCCCACAGCCCGCGCACGGGGCGGTGGCGCAGGATCCAGCGCTCGTGGTCCGCAGGCGCGCTGGCGGTGTGGTGCACCGGCGGCGCGGGGGCGGGCGCGAGCGCGAGCGACAGGGCCAAGCTCGCGATCATGGTGCGTCCTCCAGGAATCGACTCTGCAGCGGCGCGACGAAGCTGCCGCTGCCGTCGGCGTCGCCGACCAGCGGGATCGACACGGTGCCCTCGAAGCTGCCGCGGAACGCGTCCTCGATGAACGCGCCCTGCCAGTCGAACGACAGCGTGATGAAGCCGGCGAGGTCGTACTCGATGGTGCCGTGGCCGGCGCCGTTGCTGAAGCTGCCCTCGATGGTGTAGGCGACGTCGAAGGTGGTGATGACGGCGTTGAGCGAACAGCTGCCGCCGGTGAACTCGATCGACTCGCCGTCGTAGTCGACTCGCAGCGCGATGGGCCCGGTGCAGTGCGGCGTGAGCGGGATGCCCTGGAACATCACCGCGATCGCGAGGTCGGCGGTGCCCTCGTAGGTGCCGGTCCAGTACGACTGCACGTACACGCCGCCGACGCTGGCGACCAGGCGGCTGCCGTCGGCCAGGCGTGCGGTCGCGGAGATCTGGTGTACGCCGGGCTCGAGCTCGACCTCGCCCTCGTCGCCCACGAGCAGCGTCGGTCCGCCGGCATCGGTGTTCCACACGATGCCGCCGTCGACCAGCTCGGGGTCGAGCGGCAAGCCCAGCACGTCGCGCAGCTCCGCGGCCAGCGGCACCGCGGTGCCGAGGCCGTGGATCGAGGGCGATTGCGGCTCGAACACGACGAGCTGCGCGACCACGGGGTCGGGCTCGCCGGGGTTGGGCTCTTCGCCGCTGCTGCTCTCGTCCTCTTCGATCGGCCACTCGTCCGACGTGCACGCGGTGCCCACGACGGCGAGCGTCGCGACCACCGCGACGCGTCGCGCGGCCAAGCCCACGGGAAAGCGCCGAGATCCCACGGCGCGGACGGTATCACGGTTGACGCGAGCGGGCGCGCGCGCGACGGCGTGCAGGCGCGGGGTCGGGCCGCACCTGCAGCACCTGCAGCTCGGCTGCGAGGCCGTTCAGGTCGACCGCGCGCCGCAAGAGCACGCGGGCGCGAGGGTTGGCGGCGGTGCGCTCGGGCACCGGCGAGAGCCACACGACGCGGCCGTGCGCGTCGCGATCGGAGACCAGCTGCCGCAACCAGTTCGACAGCGCCGCGTCGAGCAGCTCGGCCAGGGCCTGGGCACCGCCGGTGTGGACGCGGTGGCCCATCGGCGGGTTGGTCAGCACCAGCGTCGGCGGCAGCGGTGGACGGTGGTGGCGCGCGTCGGCCCGCACCAGCGTCGCGTGGGCCACCTCGGCGGCTGCGAGGTTGTCGGCCGCGATCGCCAGCGCGGCCTCGTCGAGGTCGCTGCCGTGCAGCGCGCGGTAGGGGCCCAGGCGCGCGCGCTCGATCAGCTCCGCGCCGGCGCCGACGAAGGGGTCCACACCACGTCGCGAGCCGCGACCCCGGCGACGCTCGCGAGCGCGGCCGCGACGGTCAGGTGCGACGACGCCGGCACGGCGCCGCGTCGCCATGCGAAGCGCGGATCGTCGAGCCGCGGCTGCAGCTCGATCGCGACACGATCGCCGGCGACCACCACCAGCACCTGCCACGGGGCCTCGCGCGCATCGTTGACCAGCGCCGGCACCAGCTCGGCCACGGCCGCGGCGACGCGATAGGTCGCGCCGCGTCGGTGGCCGGCGCCGTGCCACTGCAGACGCCAGCGGATCGGCCCGGTGGTCCAGCGAGCGAGCACGTGCGGCGCGGTGTCGCTGGCCAGGGCGCGGACGATCGCGCCTTCGACCCCGGCCGCGCCTGCGCGCACCGGCGGCAGCACGATCGACGGCTGCATGAACGTGCGCGCCCGCAGCAGCGTGCGCAGCGGCCCGGCGCTGCGCACGAGCAACGCGCCGTGGCCCACGCGCGCGCGCAGGCCCAGCGCGGCGGCGATGCTGCGGCGCTCGCTGGGGCTCTGGGCTGCCGACCACGCCGCCAACAGCGGCGCCTCGAACTGCGGATCCTCGAGCTGGCCCAGCGCCGTTGCGGCGCGACGACGGGTGCCGGCGTCGGCGTCGCGCAGCCGCGCGACCAACCACGGTGCGAGCGCGGCGTCGTGCTCGCGCGCGAGTCGAACCACCAGCTCGCACGCGCCCGCGCGCGCGGGACCCTCGAGCGTGTCGAAGCCGGCGGTCACCGCCGCGGCCGCGGCCGCGGGGATCCGCAGCAGCGCCCGGGTGGCTGCGCGCGCGTGCTCGTCCTCGCCGAGCAGCTCGAGCAGGGCAGTGGCCTCGCGCCCCGACGGCGTGAAGCCGGGATCCGCGATCGCCACGCGCAGCGCGGCCCGATCACGCACGGAGGCTCCGGTCGCAGCGCATGGCGCCGCGGATTGTTCGAGCGGCGGTCGCCCGCGTCAAGCCGAGGCGTGTGTTGGCTCGCCCGCGGCCCTGGGCGCAGAGCCTGCGGCCGCGCCGACGATCCCTGCGCCGAAACGTCGGCGGAGGCGCACGGCGGTTCGGCTAAACCAAACCTGATGGCGCAGGCCCACGAGCTCCGCTTCTACGAGTACGTCAATCGACCCTACGCGGCGGTGCGCGACGCCCTGCGAGCGGACCTCGCCGGCATCCTCGCGCGCGCGACCCAGAGCGCGACCGATCGCGCCGACGCACTCGCGGCCAACCTCCGGGTCGAGCTCGGCGGCATCGAGGTCGGCACCGCGGTCGTGATCGAGGTCGTCGAGGCCCAGGAGCACCCGCGGGGCCCGCTGGGGCCGGTGCCGACCACGGTGATCAAGCTGCGGTGGAAGGCCGCGCGCGCGGCCGCGATCTTCCCGTCGATGGAGGCGGAGCTGTCGATCTACCCGCTGTCGAAGGACGAGACCCAGCTCGATCTCCACGGCGTCTACCGCCCGCCGCTGGGCGCACTGGGCACGGTCGTGGACGCGATGGTCGGTCACCGCATCGCCGACGCGTCGGTGCACCGCTTCGTGTCCGACGTCGCGACACTGCTCAAGACCGAGCTGGCCTGATCGATCGCGGCGTCAGCCGTCGTCGATCTCGCCGAGGAACGCACGCGCGCGCGCGAGCTCCTCGGGTGAGAGCGCGACCATCAGGTGCGTGATCGCGGGCTCGGGGATCTGGAACACCTGCCGCGGCTCGTAGGCGGCCTCGCGCACGATCCGTCGCAGCTGCATGTACAGCGTGTGCTTGCGCAGCCCCGTCACGATCGCGACGCGCTCGAGCTTGGTGTTCATGCGCTGGAACGACTCGACCAGGCGATCGGTCACCGCCTGGGTGTAGAGCTCCGCGGGGCGGTGATCGGCGCAGAGCACCCCTTGCGTGCCCGGCGGCAGCCCGTCGACCACCTCGGCCAGCCGTTGGATGTAGCGATCGACGTCGTCGACCGAGCCGAGCCGGAAGACACGGCCCTCGACCAGTCGGCCCACGCGGGCGACCACCGAGTAGGGCAGCTCGCTCATGCTCCACCCGCAAGTGTCGGCCGAGTCGTCGGGGTTTTCCAGGAGGGTGCGGCGCGTCGACGCGCGCGGGTGGTTCACTTCGGCACGACCAGCTCGCGACGCGAGACCCACCATGCGCCGAACGCGAGCACGAGCGCCGTCACGACGAGCAGTGTGGGCAGGCTCGCCCACCACGGCGGCGGGCGATACAGCCGCCCGAGCAAACCGTCGCCGCCGCCGAGCTCCATCAGCCCGCGCAGGTGCGCCCGCAAGG
Organism: Nannocystaceae bacterium; assembly: GCA_046351635.1. Taxonomy (GTDB): domain Bacteria; phylum Myxococcota_A; class Polyangia; order Nannocystales; family Nannocystaceae; genus Xiheibacterium. The sequence goes on from JAXLYC010000006.1 coordinate 63,167, forward strand.
TGAGCCGCGAGAGGAACCCCGGCACCGTGCCCACCACCTGCTCCCAGGCGACGATGCCCAGGCCCAGCAACGTCGGCCGGCGCATGACCAGGCCCGCGAGCGCGAACACGGAGGTGTAGGCGATCGCGCCGAGCGTCGCGATCGCGAGGTTGCGCAGCAACACCAGCGGGCCGTCGAAGGCGATCACGAGTCCGATCGCGACCGGGACCAGCGCGACGAACGCGGCGGACGCGGTGCGTGCGGCGAAGACCCAGCCGCGCGCGATCGGGCGCACGAACGCGTAGGTCAAGGTCTGATCCTCGACCTCCTCGCGCAGCCCGCCGCTGCCGAAGAACATCGCGAACAGCGGCAACACCAGTGTCAGATAGAACTCGACGATGCTCGAGGCCGGCGAGACCGAGGCCAGCCGCAACGACAGGCCCATGACCACGACGCCGGCGATCGAGAGCGTGGTGGCGGGCTTGCGAAGCGCGCGCAGGGTGTGGAATCGGGTCCAGAACCACGCCAACGCCAGCTGCGAGGCAGCGAGAGGACGGGGTGGGGCAGGCTCGGTCATCGCGGGGTGCTCACGCCACGAGGTAGCGGTACAGGCTCTCCAGGTCGGCGTCGGGTGAGGTCATGCGCTCGAGCGTGAGTCCGAGCTGATCGGCGGCGGCGGGGATCGCCAGCACCGCGGCGTCGAGCTCGACCGTGGTCAGCTCGATGGTGCGGGCGTCGAGCACCGCGACCGCGCGCGTGCCACTGAGCTGCAGTAGCTGCGCCGCGAGCTCGCGCGGGCGATCGCACTCGAGCTGGATGCGATAGGGCCGGTCGACCAACAGCGCGCGCAAGCGCCGGATGTTGCCCTGCGCGCGCAGGCGGCCGTAGCGGATCAGCACGACGCGGTGGGTCATGGCCTCGACCTCGTGCAGCACGTGGCTCGACACCACCACGGTCGCGCCGCTGTTGCCCAGGCCGGTGACCAACGCGATGAGGTCGCTGCGACCGACCGGGTCGGTGCCGGTCAGGGGTTCGTCGAGCAGCACCACGCGGGGCTCGTGTGCGATGGCCTGGGCGATCTTCACGCGCTGGCGCATGCCGCGGCTCATCTCGCGCAGGGGCTTGTGGCTCAGCTGCTCGAGCGCGACGCGGGCGAGCGCGGCCTCGGCCCGCTGCCGCGCGGCGCGGGCGTCGTAGCCGTGCAGCCGCACCAGCGCCGTGACGAAGTCGATCGCGCGCAGCTCTTCGTAGAACTTGTCGTGCTCGGGGCACAGCCCCACCTCGGTCATGGTCGCGGCCTCGAACGGGTCGCGGCCGAGCACGCGCACGGTGCCGGTGTCGGGCCGCAGCTGCCCGCTCACCAGCTTGAGCAGGGTCGACTTGCCCGAGCCGTTGGGTCCCAGCAGGCCGGTGACACCCGGCCCGAACGTCAGATCGATCTCGTCGAGCGCGCGCACCAGCCCGAAGAGCTTGGACACGCCCTCGACCGCGATGGTGGCCTCGCTCATCCGCGGACCTCCTTGCGCAGGCGCAGCACCACCGCGAGCACGCCCGCGGCCGAGATCGCCGCGAGCACCGCGGCGGAGATCCACGCGCTGTCGTTGGTCGACTCGCGGATGTCGAGCATGGCGATGAGGCCCGGCGAGCCCGCCTGCAGCAACGCGTCCATGACCGTCTGCACGTCGCGCAACGGGCCGAGGTAGCCAGCCCAGCGCACGCCCGACTCGGCCATGCCGTTGGCGAAGCCGCCCAGGGCGCCCAGGCCCAGCACGAACGCGACGCCGACGGTGCGGCCGCGCTCGCCCACGGCGCTGGCGCCCAGCAGCGTCGCCGACAGCACTGCGGCGCACGCGATGGCGCCGAGCAGGCCCGGCGCCAGCAACGGCCACAGCTCGTCGGCGATGGCGTGCGGTGCGATGCCCAGTGCGATCATGAACAACGCCACCAGCGGCAGCACCAGGGTCGCAAACGACAGCACCAGCGGCACCAAGGCCTTGCCGATGGCGTAGTCGAAAGGTCGCAGCGGCCGCGAGAAGTACAGCTCGAACGCGCGGGTGCGACGGTCCTCGGCGATCAGCCCCGCAGCGGCGACCGCCAGCAGCAGCGCGGTCGCGTGGAGCTGCACGCCGATGAAGGTCGAGAGCGTGCCGTGGACCTTGCCGACCACCTGCGTGACCATGGCGGCGCCGAAGCTCATCATGTCGTCGTCGGCGCCCTCGCTCGCGACCTCGGCGACCAACACCTGGCCCACGATCACGACCGCGTGCATGAAGACCACGAACACGGTCAGCGCCGCGGCCATCTTCACCGAGCGCTTGCGGAACGCCAGCGCCAGCGCGGTGCGGGCGATGGGCCACGGTGCCCAGCGCTGGCCGCGTTGCGGCAGGCGGCGGTAGCCGATGGCGCAGACCTCGTCCTTCACGCGGCCCCCGGGGTCGCCGCGACCGCGGACAAAAACGCCTCCTCGAGCGAGGCCTCGTGGCGCTGCACGTGGTACAGCCGCACGCCGGCGGCGTTCGCCGCCCACCACAGCGAGCGCGAGTCCTCGACCGCGAGCGTCACGATCCACGCGCCCGGTCGTCGCCCGGGTTGCATCACGCCACTGTAGTGCTGCAGCGCGGCCGCGAAGGCCGTGGCGTCGCCGTCGAGCTCGACCTCGAAGCTGCGCGACGACGTCACCTTGAGCTGCGCGAGCGGCCCGGCGAAGCGCACCTGGCCCTGGTGCATGATCACCGCGGCATCGCAGGTCCGCTCGACGTCGTGCAGCAGGTGGGTCGACAGGATCACCGCCGGACCCTCGCCGTCGCGCAGCCGCACGATCAGATCGAGCAGCTCCTCGCGGCTCTCGGGATCGAGGCCGCTGGTGGGCTCGTCGAGCAGCAGCAGCTCGGGGTCGTGCACCAGCGCCATCGCCAGCTTGACCCGTTGGTGCATGCCGGTGCTGTACTCCTCGACCGGCCGCATGCGCGCGTCGTCGAGTCCGACGAGGTCGAGGATCTCGTGGGCGCGCAGGATTGCGGCGCGGCGACGCAAGCCGCACAGCTCGCCGGCGTAGACGACGGACTCGAGGCCCGAGAGCCCGCCGATGCGATCGGGGCCTTCCATCGCGTAGCCCACGCGCGCGCGGACCGCGGCCGGCTCGACCCGGACATCGTGTCCCAGCACGAGTGCTTGTCCGCCATCGGGCGCGAGCAGGCCCAGCAGCACGCGGATGAGTGTGGTCTTGCCCGCGCCGTTGGGTCCGAGCAGGCCGATCGCGCGGCCTTCGATGTCGGCCGAGATGTCGTGCAGCGCGGTGAACGAACCGAAACGCTTGCGGACCCCTCGCAGCGAGACCAGCGGCGCGGCCGCAGCCGAAGCTCGCGGGGAAACCACCGTCATCCCACGCACACTCGCGTCGTCTCGCAGCCCATGACCCTAGATATCACGGGCGCAACCGTTGCTGACCGGCGCCGCTTCCCGCGAGCGTGTGGCGGTTCTCCGCGCCGGTCGTGCACATCCGACCAGAGCGCCTGCGAACGCGGGTCCCCGGGCGCGCCACCTTTCCACCGATCCCTTGCAATCCCGATTCGCCCGGGTAGCATGCGCGCGATGTTCGACCTGCGCTTTCTCCGAGTGGCGACCCTCATGCTCACCGTCGCAGCCGCGTGCGACAAGGGCGGCGACGAAGACGGTGACGACGACGGCGGTGGCACCGACAACGCGCGCACCGACGCCGTGCTGGCGCTGACCGGCGATGCGGCCGCGGGCATGGCGACGTTCACCTCCGTGTGCGGCATCTCGACCTGCCACGGCGCGGACGGCAACACCCCCGGCACCGCCGACACCAAGCGCCTGTCGGACGTGATCCCGACCATGTCGGATCGCGAGCTGTGCAACGTGATCCTCAACGGCCAGGAAGCGATGCCGCCGCAGCTGGGCACCAGCAGCGACCAGGACGTCGCGAACGTCGTCGCGTACGTGCTCGACACGTTCTGATCCGTTCTGATCCGTTCTGATCCGGCCTGATCCGGGCGCTCACAGCTCGAACGCGCCGCCGAAGTACTCGCAGCGGCTCTGGGCCTGGCCGTCGGGCGGCAGCTCGATCACCGCTACGGGCTCGGCGCGGATCGGTGCGAGCCACGGCGGCGCGTGGCGTGCGAGGAAGTCCTTCGACGCCGCGAGCTGCTCGCGCCAGCGCTGATCGGTGAGCCGGTCGGCCGCAGGCACCCACAGCTCGCGGTAGCCCAGAACCGCGCCGCGCGCGAGCATCCAGCCCTCCGGCGTCGGGATCACGGCGTAGATGAGCTCGGGATGCGCCACGCCGACCTCGAGCGCCGAGTCGCGCCACGTGAAGACGTCTGCGACCACGGCCATGTCGTCGTTGCCCTCGCCGAGCTCGTAGGCGTCGGCGAAGGTCAGCAGCACGTGCTCGGCGAGGCCGCCGATCGTCGCGATGTCGCGGCGCTCGTCGTCGGTGAATCGTTCGCCGCGCAGCTCCTTGTTCGACAACGTCTCGAGCTGGCGCAGCAGCCCCACGATCGCCTCGGTCTTGTTGCCCAGGGTCGCGAACGGCGAGAAGCCGTAGCCCTCCTCGTCGCCGGGCGGGGCCTCGTGGATGCCGGCGCGTTCCAGCTGCGCGGCGAAGCGCTCGACCATCTCGCGCAGCCCCACGTAGACCTCGGGCATCGGCTCGACCCAGCCGTGCGGGGACGGCAGCTCCTGCGCGTCGCACTCGGCGCCCATCTGGTACGCGTACAGCAAGGTGTCGTGGCGCAGCTGCGCCCAGCCGCCCGCGAAGCTCTGCAGCGTGCGCAGCTGCCAGGCCTCGGGCTCGAACCACGTCGGTGGTGCGTGCAGCACCGCATCGAGCGCGACCAGGGTGCGATGGTACGCGTCGTCGCGCGTGCGCACGCTGCTGGCGGCCGCGCGGGCGCAGGATCGCGGTCGCGACCGCCGGGTCGTCGCCGGCGGCGATCTCCGACGCGGTCGCGTCGCCCAGCACCGCGGCCGCACCTGCTGCACCCATCATGCGCATGACGTCGGCCTCCGCGGTCGCGGGCAGGTCGCGGACGATCGGCAGCATCGCGGCCATGGCCTGGGTGTCGGCGAACACGCGCTTGCCCACCGGCTCGATCACCGGACCGCGCTCGCTCGCGATGGGATGGGCTGGCAGCTTGCGCCACGCCGCCAGGATCGGCTCGCGTAGCGGCGGCGCGAGCCACTGGTCCAGCGTCGCGCCGTCGGCATCGGGTGCGGCCGCCCGCGCGCTCGCGAGCGCCTCGGTCAGGCCCGCGGTCGGCGGTGCGCCGACGATGAAGCTCGACAGCGTCAGCACCTCGGTCAGGGGCTTGGCCGCCGCGGGCGCGGCGTGGAAGCCGTGCACCAGCGCGAGCAACAGCTCGGGCCGCGCGTCGCTGCCCTCGATTGCAAAGCTGCTCAGGCCCAGCCACGTCATCGCGCGGAAGTAGCGCTGCAGCACGCCGTCGTCGGCGTAGTGCGAGCGCGGCTTGGCCTGGCTCGGATCGAGCTCGAGGCCCCAGGCCTCGAAGCGCTCCTTGCCGGCGGCCGCGTGCACGCGCGCGACGATCGATGCGACCTCGCGCTCGAGTCCCCGCGGCAGCTTGCTCGGCCGCGGCCGGGTCATGGACGGTGCGCGCTCGCTGCCGTCGTCCATCTCCGGGTAGGGGTTGCGCGGCACGATCTCGTCGGGGCGATCGTCGGCCGCGGACTGGTCGAGCAGGCGCAGCGCGACTGCCCACCACAGCGCGGCGTCGTGGGCCGCGCGGCGCGCCGCGGTCGAGGTCGCACGGCGCTGTTGCGCCGCGGTCTGCTGCACCAGCTGCTGCAGCGCGGTGCGCAGCTTGGGCACCAGGTGCTCGCGCTCGAGCCGACGCAGCACCACGTCAGAAGTACTGGTGCGCGAGAGATCGATGGCGAGATCGACGGTGACGTAGCTCGGGAAGCGCACGTAGTCGTTGCGCTCGTAGACCTGGAACAGGTGCTTGGCCTCGGCGCGCGCGTGCGCTGACCCGCGGCAGTGTCGGCGGGCTTGGGCCCCGGCTGCAGCGCGACGAAGAAGCCGTGCCGCGCCAACAGCTCGCGCTGCCGCGCGTCGAGCCCGGGCACGCGGTCGAGGTTCACGACGTGATCGAGCGTGGGCGCGCCGGCGTCCTCGGGCAGCAGCGTCGCCGTCCACGGCGGCAGCGCGCCCGTGCGCGGCGTCGGCTCGGCCGCCGCGACCGGGCGCGGCGTCTCCGGCTCGCGCGGCGTGGGTACGCTGGGCCGGCACGAGCCCAGCAGCGCGATCGCGATCATCGTGGTCCAGGGCGAGGTCGAGCGCAGGCGGACGGTCATGGCGCGGACGGCAGCATCGCTTTCGTGGCGCGCGGACGTCCAGCGCGTCACGACGATTCCCGCCGGTTGCCGGCGGGGCCGCGGAGGAGCCGCTGCAACACCTGGGCGTGCTCGACCGGCAGCTCGCCCTCGCCGCTCCAGTCGACCTGCGCGACGATGTAGCCGAAGTCGTGCCAGCGGTATCGGGCGAGGCGGTGACGCGTGGGCGAGAGCCACTCGTGCACCAGCAGCGTGCCGGGTGCCTCGGCGGTGCCAACTGCGTCGAAGCGGCCGGCCAACCGCGTGCCCCGCCACAGCGGCGCACAGCGATCGCCGTCGAAGGCGTAGACGTGCAGGCGATTGGCCACCACGGGGTCGAACTTCGCGGGCTTGTGCAGCGCGACGATCGCCTCGAGCGTGCCGTCGCCGTCGACGTCGTCGAGCAGCAGGGCCCAGGCACCCGGCAGAGGCTCGCAACGCAGCGGCAGCACCGCGCCGCCGCGGGCGAGCCACAGCGATCCGCCGCCGTCGGCGTCGCGCGCCAGCCACAGCGCGCCGTCGCGCAGCGGTGCCGCGGACACGCGCGTGAGCCCCGGTGGTAGCGCGCGCGGCGGTGGTGCGGCCGCCTGCGCCGGCGGCTGCGAGCGCGACAGCACCGGGCCCGCGGGGTCGCGGCAGGCGGGCAGCAACGCGCAGGCGCCCAGGGGCGCGGCCCAACGCAGCCACCGCAGCGCTCGCGCCGTGAACACCTCGCCGCAGTCTAGCAGGGCGCGCGCGCGCACGAGCGGCGGTGCGCGAAGTCACCGGCGGCCGCGCGGCTGCGCTGGGTGCTTGCGGATGCACACGCGCACCGCGGCGCATCGGCTGCAGCGAACGGTTGTACGCTCCGCCCGTGGCCATCAACAAGACCCTCGTCGATCTGCTGGGCAAGGATGCACCGGGCTTGCTCGAGCACACCTGCAAGACCATCTCGCGCGAGCAGCTGCACCTGCCGGGCCCGGATTTCGTCGATCGCATCTTCACCGCCAGCGATCGCAACAACCGCGTGCTCTCCAGCCTGCAGCGGCTGTACGGCAGCGGCCGGCTCGCCAACACCGGCTACCTCTCGATCTTGCCGGTGGACCAGGGCATCGAGCACTCGGCCGGCGCGTCGTTCGCCAAGAACCCGGCCTACTTCGATCCCGAGAACATCGTCAAGCTCGCGATCGAGGGTGGTTGCAACGCGGTCGCCTCGACCTTCGGTGTGTTGGGTCTGGTCGCGCGCAAGTACGCGCACAAGATCCCGATGATGGTGAAGATCAACCACAACGAGTTGATGACCTACCCCAACCGCTTCGATCAGGTCATGTTCGGCACCATCGACCAGGCCTACGACATGGGCGCGGTCGCGGTCGGTGCGACGATCTACTTCGGCTCGCCCGAGAGCACGCGGCAGATCGTCGAGGTCGCGCAGGCCTTCGCCCACGCCCACCAGCGCGGCATGGCCACGGTGCTGTGGTGCTACCTCCGCAACCCCGCCTTCAAGCGCGACAAGGACTATCACGTCAGCGCGGATCTCACGGGCCAGGCCAACCACCTGGGCGTGACGATCGAGGCCGACATCGTCAAGCAGAAGCTGCCGGAGAACAACGGTGGCTACCTCGCGCTCGACAGCGGCGACTCGAGCTACGGCAAGCACGACAAGCGCATCTACAGCGAGTTGTCGACCGACCACCCCATCGACCTGTGCCGCTACCAGGTCGCCAGCGGCTACATGGGGCGCATCGGCCTGATCAACTCCGGCGGGGCCTCGGGCAGCAACGACCGCGCCGAGGCGGTGCGGACGGCGGTGATCAACAAGCGCGCCGGCGGCAGCGGCCTGATCTCGGGCCGAAAGGCGTTCCAGCGCCCGATGGCCGAGGGTGCCGCGCTGCTGCACCTGATCCAGGACGTCTACCTCGATCCTTCGATCACCATCGCCTGAGGGCGGCCCCGAAGGGATCGCCGGGGCTCCGCGCGGCTCGCATCGGGCCGCGCAGATCCGGCGGCGGGCCTGGGAATTCGGCCATCGCGACGCATGATAGCTTCAGAGGCCGCGCGGGGGCGTGCGCGGAGCGATGGGCGAAGCGCCGACCAACGGGATCCTCGACTCCGAGTCGCTCGGCCAGGTCCTCGCGCACATGCGCGAGGGCTTCCAGGTGATCGGTAGCGACTGGCGCTACCTGTTCGTCAACGACGAGGTCTGCCGACAGGGCCGCCTGCGCCCCGAGGCGCTGCTGGGCCGCACGATGATGGAGGCCTACCCCGGCATCGAGCACACGCCGCTGTTCGGCCGGCTGGCGCGATGCATGCGCGAGCGGGTCGCAGACGAGTTCGAGAACGAGTTCACCCACGTCGACGGCAGCCGCGAGTGGTTCGAGGTGCGGGTCCAGCCGGTCGCGGTCGGGATCTCGGTGCTGACGCTCGACGTCAGCGTGCGCAAGTCGCTGGAGCAGCAGCTGCGCCACTCGCAGAAGATGGAGGCCATCGGACGGTTGGCCGGCGGCGTCGCGCACGACTTCAACAACATCCTGACGGCGATCTCGACCTTCGCCGGCTTCGCGGCCGAGCGCGTGGTCGCGGATCGGCAGGCCAGCGAGGACCTGTCCGAGGTCCTGCGGGCGGCCGCGCGTGCGGGCGAGCTGGTCAAGCAGCTGCTGGCGTTCTCGCGGCGGCAGCCGATCACGCCCAAGGTGTTGTCGCTCGACGAGCTCGTCGCGCGCGTGGTCACGATGCTCGGGCGCATCGTCGGCGAGACCATCGAGCTGGAGTTCCGCCCCAGCACCGCGCTGTGGCCCGTGCGCATCGATCCCGGTGCGTTCGAGCAGGTGCTCGTCAACCTCGCGGTCAACGCCCGCGACGCGATGCCCCGCGGCGGTCGCCTCACGATCGAGACCGGCAACGTCGTGCTCGACCAGAACCACCGCATGGCCAAAGGTGGTGAGGTCGAGCCCGGCGAGTACGTCATGCTCGCCATGACCGACGAGGGCAGCGGCATGGACGAGACGACCATGGCGCTGTTGTTCGAGCCGTTCTTCACCACCAAGCCCTTCGGCCAGGGCACCGGCCTGGGCCTGTCGACGTGCTACGGCATCGTGCGCCAGGCCGGCGGACACATCTGGGTGTACAGCGAGGTCGGGCGCGGCTCGACCTTCAAGATCTACCTGCCGCGCGTGCGCGAGGCGCCGGTGGTGGTGGGCGAGGCCGGCGCGCCGGCGGCCAGCATCGTCGGGCGCGAGACCGTGCTCGTGGTCGAGGACGACGCGCAGGTGCGCGAGATCGTGGTGCGGGTGCTGTCGGGGCTGGGCTACCGCGTGCTCGCGGCGCCCGACGGCGACGCCGCGCTGCAGCTGCGCGAGCAGCACGGCGCGGTCGACCTGCTGCTCACCGACGTGGTCATGCCGCGCATCTCCGGCCGCGAGCTGGCGACCCGCTTGCAATGGGTGCAGCCCGGGCTCAAGGTACTGTTCATGTCGGGCTACTCCGAGGACGCGATCGTCCACCACGGCGTGCTGGAGCCTGGGATCGAGCTGCTGCCCAAGCCGTTCACGCCCAAGGCGCTCGCGCAACGCGTCCGCGACGTGATCGACGGCAAGCGCTCCACGTGATCGGTGTCGCTCGCATCGCCGCGGGGCTGTGGGCCCTGTGCGTGCTCGCCTGCGAGCCGCGATCGCCTGCGCCTGCCGCCGCTCCGCCGGTGGACGGTGGCGTCGCGGTCGATGCGACCCCGCCCGCGGCGGCGCAGCCGGCTGCGCCCGCAGCCGCGCCGGCGGCCACGACCGCGGCGCCTGCAGCCGCGGTGATCGCTGCGCCTTCGCAGCTGCCCGCGCGCGTTCACGAGGTCGAGGCCGGCATCCAACCCGGGCTCGCCGCCTTCGTCGAGCAGCTGCCGGCCGAGGGCCGCGTGTGGGTCGGGCGCATGGCCGGCAACGGTGATCGCGAGGTGTTGGTCTACGTGCCCCCGGGTGCGCGCGACGACGCAGACTTCGAGATCGTCGTGCACTTCCACGGCACGCACAGCGAGCACATCGAGGCCAAGGCCCCGGGCCTGCCGAAGAAGCGATGGGTCGGCTGGAATCGCCTGCAGCAGACGCTCGACGCCGCGACGGCGCTGCAGGCCGAGCGCGGTCACAACGTCGCGCTGGTGTATCCCATCAGCGCCGGCAAGCGGCGCGAGCCCGGCTACTCGGGCTGGTGGAACAAGGAGTATGACCGCATGTGGATGCGGCCGGGCGCGACCGCGGCCGAGCGCGAGCGCGACCACGACTCGTTCCCGCAGCTGCTCGACGAGCTGCGGGCGCTGTTGCAGCAGCGCTTCGGCGTGCATCCCAGCAAGCTGCCCGCGCGCGTGCTCGCGGAGGGGCACAGCGCCGGTGGCATCGCGCTGTTGAACGTCGCCGCGGTGGCCCAGGCCGCGGGCGAGCCCGCCGCGGTGTCGGAGTACCTGTTCCTCGACGCGAGCTTCCAGGGCTGGGCCGACGGTTGCTGGGCCGCGATCCAGGCCGGCAAGCAGGGCGCCACGGTCTCGATCGTGGTGACCAAGGGCGGCATCGCCGATCCCTTCGGCAAGGCCGATCCGTGGTGCACGCGGCTGGAAGAGTCCGCGGCGCTGTGGCCCGCGCTGGCGCGCGGCTGTCACGGGAAACCCCACGGTCGCTCGTGCGCGGAGCTGCAGGCCGACGCGACCGAGTGGCCGCAGTACCAGCCGTGGTGCGAGGCCATGAAGGACGAGATGCGCGGCATCGAGGGCGTGTTCGTCCACACCACCCGCATCGCCCACGGCGAGCAGCCGCGGCACTTCGTCGGCGCGCTCGAGCTGCCCGACGATCGCCGGTAACCCCGCTACTGCGACGGACGGCTGCCGTCGACGCGGTAGCGCGCGAGGTCGATGTGGATGTGGTTGCGATGCGCGCGGTCGAAGTACGGCGTGACCACGACCGAGAACAGGCGGTCATCGTACAGGCGGTTGGCCAGCCGTCGCAGGAACCGGCCCGCAGCCGGTGGATCGTCCTGGTCGGGCTGGAAGTCGCGCAGCACGTCCGCAGTCTTGCCGCCCTCGAGGTGGAAGCGACGCAGGTCGATGCCGTTGGCGAAGCTGTGCTCGCTGACGAGATCGTACAGCGCCATCTTGCGGCAGTTGTAGGTGCCGAGGTGATCGATCGACTCGATGCGGCGTCCGAGCTCGGCCTGCGCGACCTCCTGCGCGACCAACTCGAAGTCGGCCAGCGCGAGCGCCATACCGCAGGTCAGAAGCGGCGCGGAGCTGTACTCGATGTCGCCGGGGCCCCGCTTGTAGCGCACGACCTGCTCGGCGCCGCACATGGGCACGCCGTCTTTCTCGTGACCCACGCCGATGCGCGCGGGCTTGAAGCGCACGCCCTTGGCGGTGAGCTGGGCTTCGCAGTCGGGGATGGGCGGCGGGGGTCCCAGCTCGTTGTCGTTGCTGGGGTCGAGGTCCGCGTGCACGAACGCGGGCGGGGGCGCGCTCGGCTCGACCGCGGCGGGCTCGGGTTCGGCCGGCGTCGGCACCGGCGTGGGCTCGCTGGCGCGCGGCTGCGGCCGCTCGTCGCTGACCGGCGTGGGTGCGGCCGCGGTCGCGACGGCGGTCGAACCGCCCGCCGCGCCGCAGCCGATCGCGCCCGGCATCACCGCGAACAGGCTCCAGACCGCGTGGCGGGCGAGGCGGTGCACGTCGCTTCCCACGGACCAGCGGTGCCGGGGTTTCAAAGCCCACGCGCGAAGGCGGCGCTGCGCGGGCCCATCGCGGGGCGCTGCTAGACTGCCGGCCGCGGTGGCGCGCGGCGCAGATCCCCAGGACCACGAGCGCTTCGCGCCCGCGCGCGTGCCCACGCTGCTGCGGGCCACGCAGGAGCTGTCGTGGCTGCTCGGTCGCGGCTACGCCGAGCCCTCGGCGCTGGCGCTGGTCGGCAACCGCCACGCGCTGCACAAGCGCGAGCGCGACGCGGTCATGCGCTGCGCGTGCCCGGACCAGGCGCGTGCGCACCGCGGCGTGCGGCGGGTGGACACGATCGCCGGTGCGGCGCTGGCGATCGACGGCTTCAACTGCCTCAACACGCTGGAGTCGGCACTCGCGGGCGCGCCGGTGTTCCGCGGCCGCGACGGGGTCGTGCGCGACATCGCCAGCGTCCACGGCAACTGGCGCGAGGTCGAGACCACGACCGCCGCGCTCGCACGCCTGACCGAGAGCCTGATCGTGCTCGCGCCCGCGTCGGTGTGCTGGTTCCTCGATCGGCCCATCGCTCGCAGTGGCGCGCTCGCGGCCACGATCGAGCGGATCGGTCGCGAGCGCGGCCTGCCGTGGCGCGCCGAGGTCGTCTTCGATCCCGATCGCGCCCTGGTCGATGGCGCTGCCGTGGTCGCCAGCGGCGATGCCGGCGTGCTCGATCGCTGCGGGCCGTGGATCGATCTGGTCGCCGACGCGCTGGTGCGGGCGCCGGTGGCCTCGCCGTGGCTCGCCCGCCTGGACGCGGGGATCCGGACGCCGGCTAGCGGCGGTGCGCTCGGCGTAGTGGCGCGGGTCCGCGGCTTGACCCGCAGGTTCACGACCAGCGCGATCGCCAGCAGTACGGCCATGAGGATCATCGTGCTGTCGTACAAACCGCTCGACGGATCGGGTGTGCCCGCCGGCACCAGGTCCATGAGCTTCGCAATGGTCACGGTCTTCGCCGCGACCAACGCGTCGAGCTGGCTGGGGTCGCTGCCGAACGCGGCGGTGAAGCGCGCGGAGCTCGACCATGGCCGCGAGATCGTCGATCGCGCGGGCCTCGGCGCGCGCGCGCAGGTTGGTCAGCAGCACCGGGCCCAGGACCCCGGCCAGGCTCCACGCCGTGAGCGCGCGGCCGCCTGGATGCCGCCGACGAAGCGGCTGCCGAAGATGTCGGCGAGGTACGGCGGGGAAGGTCGCGAAGCCGCCGCCGTACATCGTGAACACCAGCATCGTCACGGCGTAGAACGCGATCAGCCACACGACCGCCCCGCTGCTGCCGCGCGCTGCGATCCACGGGATCGACAGTGGGCACGCGCCCGCGGCGAAGAAGATCGTGTACATGCGCTTGCGGCCCAGCGGGTCCGACAGGCTCGACCACACGAAGCGGCCGACCATGTTGAACACGCTGATCATCAACACGTAACTCGCCGCGAACGCGCCATCGACCACCGTCGGCAGCGCTGCGACCGAAGATCTCGGTCATCATGGTCTTGGCCACGCCGAGCACGCCGATGCGGCGGTGACGTTGAAGCACAGCAGCAGCCACAGCTGCCAGAACTGCGGCGTGCGCATGGCCTCGTCGATCTCGACGTCGTGCCGCGTGATGAGCTTGCTGGCAGCCTGCGCGTCGTCCTTGGGCGGCGTCCAGCCCGCGGGCTTCCAGCCCTCGGCCGGCACGCAGTAGGCGAACGACGCGAGCATCATCACGCAGAAGTACGCCGCCGCCAGCACGAAGAAGGTCTCGGCCACGCCGGCGTTGCCGGTGCCGACGACGTAGACCCCGGGATCGCCGGGCACGGTCATGGCCGCGACCTCGTTGGCGCCGACCACCACGACCTCGCGCAGCGTGCCGCCGACGTCGGCGAGCCGGCGACCGCCACCGATTGCAGCGCGACCGCGTCGGTGGGACCGAGGTACTCCGGCAGGCGATGGAACCGCGCGATCAGCCACTGCTCGAGTGGCGCGGCGATGATGGCTCCGCCGCCGAAGCCACCCAGTGGCCATGCCGGTGGCCATGCCGCGGCGATCGGGGAACCACTTGATCAGGGTGCTGACCGGCGAGACGTAGCCCAGGCCCAGACCCGCACCCGCGACGATGCCGTAGCGGGTACAGCAACCACTGGCTGCTGCAGCGAGATGGCCACGCCGGCCAGCGCGAAGCCGCCGCCGTAGCAGCACGCCGCGGTCACGCCGACCATGCGCGGGCCCACGCGTTCGAGCCACTTGCCCGCGATCGCGGCGGTGATGCCCAGCGTCGCGATCGCGACCGAGAACACCCGCACCACCTGGCCCAGGGTCAGTCGTCCGCGCTGCTGGTCGCGACGCCGCGGAGCTTGGTCAGCGGCGGGTTGAAGATGCTCCACGCATAGACCGAGCCGATGCACAGATGGATCGAGATCGACGCCGGCGGCACGCGCCAGCGGTTGAAGCCAGCCGGCGCGACGATCCTCTCCCTGCGCAGCGCGTCGAACACCGGGTCACCATGCACGCGAACTCGAACTGTTCAACAGCATCTGGCGAGCCATGCCGCGCGGGCAGCTCGCATCGTCGGCGCAGGGGGATCCCGCAGGTGTTGAACGATTCGTTGCACGTCGTGCCGTCGGCGCAACCGGGTCGCACGGTGGCATGCACGTGCCGACGGGGTTGCCGATCGCGATGCAGGTGTACCCGTCCGTACACGGTTGGGCCTGGCCGCACTGCCCGAACGGCATGCAGCTGCCATCGGGTCCACCGCAGCCGAGGCAGCCGCTGAAGTCGAAGCCGCTGCAGTCAGCGGCGCAGGCCAGCGCGCCGCCGGCGTAGCCCGACGACTCGCACGAGACACCGCCGAGGTCCGCGCCATCGCACTGCTCGTCGGCTTCGGTGACCCCGTCGCCGCACATCGCCGCATCGGTCGTCGCGGTGGTGGTCGTCAGCGTCGTCGATGCGGAGGTGGTGGCGGTGGTCGTGGCCGAGCTGGTGCCGGGATCGGTGGTGGTGATGCTCGCGCCGGTGCCCTCGTCGACGGCGCCCACTGCGCACGCCGCTGCTCGCCTCGACGCCACCGTCGAGCGTGGTCGCGCTCGTGGCGATCGAGCCCGCGGTCGTGCCGCTGCCGCTGCCGAACCGCTGCCACCGTCCGGGTCGACGCAGTCGCCGCGAGCCCGTCGCCGACGTGCTCGCCGCTGGCGCTGGCCGAGCCGCACGCCGCGTCGGGGAAGCTGCACCAGCCGTTGGCCTGGCACTGCCCCGCGACGCCGGCCGCGTCGACGCACTGGCTCGCGGCCTCGCAGGCATACGCTCCCGGGCCGCAGCCCGCGACCAGCCACGCGATCGCGACGACGATCGAGGCGCGCACGGCCGCGATCGTAGCAACATCGGGCCGCGCTCAGGGGACCATGCGCGCGGGCGCGGGCCGCCATCGTCGCCGCCGCGCCGCGGGCAGCAAGCGCGGACGCGAACAGGCCCGTCGCGCGCCGGTGCAGCGGTGCGCTGGCGCAGCCGCAACCGGACCCACCCGGCGTGCCCTCGTCCTGGGCGCCCGCGGTCGTGGCCCCGTCTGCACCGTCGCTGCCGGCGTCCGCGGTGCCACCGCGTCGCCGCCCTCGCTCGCCCCGCTGCCCGCGCTGCCGGCCAGCACCGCCGCTGTCGCTGCCGCCCTCGGGCGGCGGCGTGGGCTCGGTCAGCGCGCCGGTGCCAGGCGGATCAGGCAGCGTGGCCGCGACGCCGATCGTGCACGCGTCCGGATCGGGCAGCTTCGCGTCCGCGGTCGGCGGTCCGTGGCGCACGATCAGCGTCGGACGATCGCTGGGCTGCCAGCCACCCTCGGACGACACGAAGTACTTGCCGGTGTTCGCGGTCCAGTCCGCGCCGTACAGCGCCAACGACAGCGGCTCCCCGCGCGCGACCGCGCGCGCGACCATCGGTGTCAGATCGAAGCTCACGGTCTTGCCGTTGCTGCCCGCGGGGATCTCGGGCGTGACCTCGCCGTAGCCGACGTTCTCCGCCGCCACCGGTGCGGTGTTCCAGGTGACGCCCTGCTCGAGCGGAAGATCGGTCCACGCACCCTCGAGCCGATGGGCCTGGATGCGGCTGGTCTGCACCTCGAAGCTGGGATCGCCGGGGTCTTCGTCGGTGTCGCCGCCGAAGTGGAACATGCGCAGCTCGGCGCCGGTGACGACCTCGCCCGCCGGGATCGCGGCGACCAGATCCCACGACAGCAGCGTGCGCGAGAAGAAACACAGATGGATCGGCCGCGCCTCGGGGTGGACGAACAGGTCGTGTGCGGCACCGAAGCGGGTGTCCATGCACGTCTCCCACGCGTAGTCCTGCGGCGCGCCGCCGCCGTCGAGCCAGCGCTGTTCGATGAACCCGTGGCCACCGACGGTGACGTCGCGCACAGGTACGCTGTCGGGATCGAGCACGGTCTCGTGTTCCTCGACCACGGCCGGTGGCTGGTACGGCGCCTGGTGCATCACCAGGGTGCCCCACGTACCGGTGTCGTCGAGCTCGACCCACGCCGGCCACGCGTGCGACTCGCCCGGGCCCGTCTGGCTCGAGCCGCGCTGTGACGGCGGCGGATCCATCGTGGTGTCGCCGTCGCGGGGATCATCGAGGTCGTGCACGCGCACGGCGAGCTTGAGCACCGCGCCGGAGTCGGGCTCGAGCTCGCTGCCCAGCGCCGTCCACGGCACGAACAGATCCCAGGTGCTGCCGTTGTCGAACTCGGTGGTGTTGTCGCTGGGGCCGGGGTCGGCGTTCCACGAGCTGCCGTGGGCGTGGTACCAGGGCCGGCCCGCCGCGACGGCGTCGTCGATCGCGGTCCAGCCGTCGGCGCCCGCGATCCACGTGCGCGTGGCGAGGTGGGGCAGGGCGCTGTCGGGAAACTGCACCGGATCGTTGTAGGGATAGGCCGCGACCAGCACGCGCAGGGCATCGTCGCTGGGCTGGCCGTCGTCGCGCGGCGCGGGATCGATCGCGATCTCGATCGCGTCCCACGCCGTGGGATCGCCGAGCAGCTGTCCGTTCCACTGCACGCCGTCGCCGAGCACCCACCACACGAACAGATCGGCGACGTTGAGCGACAGCGCCAGGCCCTCGGCGTCGTAGCTCGCGCGCAGCTCGGCGTAGTTGGCGTTGCGATCGAAGCGGCCCATCCACGTCACGCCCGCGCGACCGAGGTCATGGCCGTGATCGCCGGGCCAGCTGCGCTCGGCCATGGGCTTGGCGTCGAAGCGCGGCAGGTTGAGCACACGGCACTCGGCCGCCCGCAGCGGCGACGGCGTCAGCAGGGTCGCGGCCGCAAGGCCCAGGGACGAGGCGATCACGCGGAGCATGACCGCAGCATCGGCGTCGCCGCGGCGCGCGGTCAAAGTGCGTACGCCGGCCGCGGGGCAGCGTACGCAATCCGTCGGACGCGTCGGCGCTACTCGAACACGTGGCCGCAGCTCGGCGGCGTGGCCGAGCCTTGCGCGCTGCCGAGGAACATGTCCTGCAGCACGAGTCGGCCGTTGTCGTCGATGTGCGCCGTGCCCTCGCCGTCGACGTCGGCCGGCACGTACGCGCCGCCTTCGACGGTGAGCGACAGCGCGCTGCTGTCGGCGTCCCACGTGAAGCTGGCGCTGTAGTCGACGTAGGTCTCGAACGGCGTCCACGTGACCCAGGCCTCGCCGTTGTCGAAGAACACCAGCTCGAGGATGAGCGCGCGCGGCGTGAACGGGTCGCCGCCGTCGCACGGCAGCTGCGAGACCTCGGTCCACGTGCGCACGATGGCCTGCTGCAGCGGCACGTAGGTCGTGACGTCCTTGGTCACGATGCGACGGCCGTCCTCGATGTCCGCGGTCACGGTGTAGACCGTGCCGACGGGTGTGTCCGCGTCGACGCGGAGCACGCCGTCCGTGTCGATGCTCGCGCCCTCGGTCGGCGCGATCGACCAGCGCGCGCACGCCATCACCGGATCGGGGAAGCCGGTGTACAGCGTCGCGAGCGACAGCGGGGTGTCGGCACCGACCGCGACCTGGTCGAACAGCCCCGCCCAGATGAACGCATCTTGCAGCGTGGCCTCGTCGAGCGGCGGCAGGCCGCATCCGCCGCTGTCGCTGCCCGACGACGATGCGTCCGTGCCGCTGTCCTCGCTCGAGCCCGACGACGTGCTCACCGATGTGCTGGCCGAGGCGTCACTGCTGCCGGAGTCGACGCCGCTGCTCGCCGACGATCCGGACGAGCCGGTGTCGTCTTGCCCCACGGTCTCGGGCGCGCACGCGCTCGTGCACGCCCACACCCACGCGCCGCACAGCGCGCGCCCCACCACGTTGCGCCCACCCGAGTCCATGTGGACATGGTAGCAGCCGTGCGGCTTTGGTTCGGCCACCGCGGCGGGCTCAGCCCTCGACCTCGGGCGGATCGAGCGTCCACGCGCCGCGCATGTTGTGATTGTTCAGCTCCTGGCCCGGCAGCCAGATCGCAGGATGGCTGGGATCCTGTCCGGCCTGCGGGTTGGCGTCGATCGCGGTCAGCCACAGCTGCTTGCGCCGGGTCGCGCCGTTGGTGTCCACCAAGGTGTTGCCGTACGTGCGCTCGGAGACGAACACCAGCCAGAAGTAGCCGCCGCGCTCCTCCGGCATGAACGTGGGCTCGTAGCATGCGCTGCTCTGGTCGGCGGTGAGCTCGCCGACGCCGCAGGCGCGCGACAGCTGCAGCGTGGTCGCGCCGGTCTCGTCGGCGATCCACAGCTCGCCCTGGGCGCCGCGCGTGCGCGCCTGGGTCGCGGCGCCGTAGGCGATCCACAGCGAGTCGGGGCTCCACGTCGGGTACACGATCGCGGGCCGACTCGCGTCGGGCGCGACGATCTGCATGGTCTGACTGAAGGCGGCCGGCGCGACGTCGACCGCGGTGACCCACAGCGACGAGGCGGTGAAGTCGAGCCAGTTGCCGTTGGTGCGCACCGCGAACGCGATCTTGTCGCCGTCGGGCGACCACGCCGGGTGCACCGGCGCGCCGGTGCCGGTGGTCAGCGTGGCCATCGACGTGAGCTCGTCGAACGGCGACAGCGTCAGGTACGACGACGCGCCGGTGTCGTCGGCGGGATTCGACTGGCCCCACAGCACGTGCTCGCCCGTCGGTGAGATCGCCTGCAGGCCCGAGGCCGAGTCGGTCGCGTACAGCGACGCGCCGGTGCCGGTCTCGAAGGTGCCCCAGGGGCTGTAGCCGCCGTGGAACGATGCGACCAAGGTGGTGCCGTCGGCGGAGACCGAGTGGCACGCGACGCAGGTGACCCCGGGCGGCTTCTGCAGGAACTGCTCGGGCGCGCTCGCGCCGACCTTGAGCCGCACGACGTTGCCGTTGTTGACCTCCCAGTAGTAGATGGTCCCGACCAGATCCGCGGTCGAGATGGTCCAGGTCTTGGACACCGGCAGGTACGCGGTCACGCCGTCGTAGCGCTGCACCGACGCGGTGATGTCGCCCTCGACCGACGCGGTCAGCTTGGCCCAGACGTCGTGCGGCGCGGTCGGCAACACGAACTGCGACGGCGCCAGCGTGCCGAAGTACTCGTACTCGAAGGTCGGCGCGTCGAGGTGGATGCGGTAGACATCGGTCGCGCCGGCGCCCTGCCACTGCATCACCGGCGCGGTCAGGCCGTGGGGGAACACCGTCTGGTCGTAGGGATACAGCACCGCCAGCGCCGGGTCGGGCGTGACCGCGCCGTCGAAGAGCTGCTTGACGTTCGCCGGCACCGCCTCGGGATCGTCGGCGTAGTGCAGCTTGACCGTCAGCGTGGTCGAGCCGCTGCCGTCTGCGCCCGAGAAGTCGATCTGCGCCACGCCGCCTTCGATGCCCGACGCGAGAAACTCGCCGCTCGACGAGTCGAGCCCGCCGATGTCGAGGTTGTCGATCGACCACAGGCCTTCGAGCTCGACCTCGGTGCCATCGCCGCGCACGCCGGTCGCGGTGAACTGCAGCGGCGTCGCGGCCACGCCACCTTGCACGTCGACGACGGCAGCCTGCGGCTCGATGCGGATCTCGACGAACGCGCCGGGCTCGCCGGTCGAGCCGTCGGCCGCCTCGCCCGACGAGGCCTCGGCGCCCTCGCTGGTGCCGGCCTCGCCCGAGCCGGTCTCGCCCACGGTGAGCACGCCCTGGCTCGCGTTGCCTTCGGACTCGCGGCCGCCGCCAGGGGCGCTGCACGCGACACACAGGATCGAGCCGAGGAGCCAGCGGCGCACGGGGGGCATCGTGTGGCCTTCGACCCCCGCGATGCGCAGTTTTTCCGGCGCTCGCTCGTCGCGCCGTGGTTTCGCGCGGTGCGCCCGGTGTTCCCTGCGCGGCGCCGGTGGTCCCCCGCGCGCGTGGCTGCGGGGATCGACGCTTCAGCCCGGTGGCGGCGGCGTCACGAAGCAGTCGATGGTCGTGACGATGCGGAAGTTGGACTCGTCGGTGTGGCGCTCGGCGTGGAAGATGTCCATCGCGTAGGTCTCGCCGACCGACAAGCCCATCGTGTCCATGTCGACCGACGCCTCGAGCGCGGGGTGCAAGCCGCCCAGATCGATCGCGAGACGGCCGTCGACGAACATCCACAGATCGTCGTCGCCACGGAAGGTGAAGACCTCGCCACCGCCATAGGTGAAGCTCGTGTGCACCTCCGTGGTGAAGTGATAGTTGTGCGGATTGCCCTCGTCGCCGAAGCCCATGCCGTCGATGGGGAAGAACGCGCTGTTGTCGTAGACGAAGGAGCCCGGGGACTCCTCGACCAAGGTGAGCTCGATCGGAAACGGCAGGTTGATGCCGGGCACGTCGTGGTACCACTGCGCGAAGCTGTCCGCGCTGGTGATCATGGGCGCGCCGGCGTACGCGGGATCGAGGCTCGGCGTGCCGTCGCCACCGAGCTGCGACAGCACGAGTCCGACCGACGCGACGTCGCCGGAGTAGTCCTCGAAGTCGGGGTGCGCGGCCCGGAAGTCGCGGATCGTCGCCTGCAGTCCGTCGCACGGCTCGCCGGCGGTGTCGACCGGCGGCGTGTCGCCGAGCCCGGCGGCGAGGTCGAGCTTGTCGCCCGAGTCCGCCTCCGCAGCGGTCGTGTCGCTGGCGTGGGTCAGCGAGCCCTGCGTGAGCCCGACGCTCGCGTCGCTGGCTGCGCCCTGCGGACGCGGCGCATCGCCGCAGGCCGCGACGAGGGCCGCGAACGCGAGCGGAAGCGGTGGCGGGTTGCCCACCGACCCAGCGTTTCGCGCGCGGCGGCGGCGTGCAAGCGAGCATCCCCGGGGCCCGGCCGGGGGGCCGACCCCTTCCGGGATTCCCGTGGGGCTGCGCCGCGCCCACACCCGCCGCGCCCCGTGCGACCATGCATCGGTTTGCGGCACACCCCCGGCAACACGATGGCGGAGACCCAGTCGATCGGGGTCGAGCCCTTGCCACCCGAGCGCGGCTCGGGCGGCCTGATCGAGCGGCTGCAGGCGGGCTCGGTGGCCGAACGGCCACGCGACGCGTGGATCTCGGCGGTGCTCGACGGCGAGGCGCCCGAGGTGGTGCCGCTGGTGCCGCTGCGCCCCGGCGATCCGATCCCCGGCACACGCTACGTGATCGAGCGCTGGCTCGGCGACGGCGGCATGGGCGTGGTCTACGAGGCGCGCCACGTCGACATCGAGCGTCACGTCGCGGTCAAGGTGCTGCGGCAGGAGTTCTGCCGCAAGCCCCTGGTGATGTCGCAGTTCCGCAACGAGGCGCGCATCGTCGGTCGCATCGGCTCACGGCACATCGCCGAGGTGTTCGACTTCGCCGAGCTGCCCGATGGTCGCCTGCTGTTCGTGATGGAGCTGCTGCGCGGTCAGACCGTGGCCAAGGCCCTGCGCCAGGGGCCGATGGCGCCCGAGCGCGTGGTCGCGATCATGCGGCAGGTGTGCAAGGCGCTCGCGGCGGCCCACGCCATCGACGTGGTCCACCGCGATCTCAAGCCCGACAACATCGTGCTGTGCGCGCTCGAGCAGCGCGAGGATTTCGTCAAGCTGCTCGACTTCGGCGTCGCGATCGTGATGTCCGACGCCGGCGTCGCGACCCACCTCGCCGCGGGTACGCCGTGGTACCTCGCGCCCGAGGTGATCGCCGGCGCGCCGATCGACGCGCGCGTCGACATCTACGCCGCGGGCTGCACCGCCTACGAGATGCTGACCGGACGCCCGCCGTTCGATCAGAAGGACCTCGACGGCGTGCTGCGGGCGCACCTCGAGCAACCACCGATGGCACCGCACGAGCGCGTGCCGGAGATCCCGCTGGCGCTCTCGCGCGTGGTCATGCGCTGCCTCGAGAAGCCACGCGCCAACCGCTATCGCAGCATGGTCGAGCTCGAGGCCGCGCTGTGCGAGGCCCAGGTCGATGCGAAGCTGCGCACGAGCTGGGACGATCTCGAGCTGCCCGACGTCGAGCCCGCGCGCAGGGCCGCCTTGCTGCAGCGCATGCCCGATCCGCGGCGGCCGGGCAAGCGCAGGCGGCGGCGCTGGATCGTCGCGGGTGTGGCCTCGATCGCGGGCGCCGGTGTGCTGGCGGGGTGGCTGGCGTCGGGTCCGGCCGAGCTCACGGCGCGCGGCCCCATCGATGCGTTGGTGGTGGAGGCCCACGAGGCCGCGGCGCAGAGCTACTTCGTGTATCCCCCGCCCGACGAGCCCGCGCGCATGACTGCGTTCCGTGCGGTGATCCAGCTCGAGGCCCGCGCCGACGAGCTCGGCGACGAGGCCGCCGCCGAGGCCGATCGATTGCGCGACGAGTTCGCGAGCACGCTGGTGCGCCTGGGCGACGAATACTGGGCCCGCGACGGCGGCAAGCCCTTCGCGATCGACTACTACGCGGAGGCGCTGATGTTCGAGCCCGAGCTCGCGCAGGCGCAGCAGCGCGTCGCCATGACACCGGGGCAGCTGGCGGCGCTGCGCGACAAGGCCGAGCGCACCGATTTCACCGAGGCGGAGCTGATCGCGGCCGAGCCGCTCATCGCATTGGCCGAGCCCGATCCGGTGCGGCGCGACGAGAAGCTCGCGGCGCTGCAGCAGCGATCGCGGCGCGCGGCCACCACCGACGAGAGCCTGGCGCGGCTGTCGAAATCGTCGCCCGCGGTCGCGAAACGCCCGGCCGCGCCGGCGCAGCCGCCCGCGGCCGCGCCCGCGGTGGTCGCGGTCGCGCCGCCCGTGAACGCTCCGATTGCACCGACCGATCCCGAGGCCGCGGCGAGCGACACGGCCGCGCCGGACGGGGACGTCGCGCGCGAGCCCGGCACCCGCGATCCCGAGGCCGCGGCCGAGCTGGTCGCCGAGGGCGAGCAGCTGCGCAAACAGGGCTCGCGCGCCGCGGCGGCCCGCGCCTTCGAACGCGCGCTCGCGCTCGATCCGCGGGCCCACGCCGCGATCATGGGCCTTTCGGATCTCGCCTTCGACGCCGGCGACTACACCCGCGCCGCCACGCTCGCGCGCCGGGCCGTGAAGCTGGCGCCACGCAATGGTGGCTATCGCGTGCGTCTGGGTGATGCGTACTTCAAGGCATTCAAGTACGAGCAGGCGATGACGGAGTATCGCGAGGCCGAATCGCTCGGTCACGCGGCGGCGAGCGGTCGCATCGCGAAGGTCGCGGACAAGCTGCGCTGAGGGATCACGAGCTCGTTCAGCTACCGGTCTGTGCCCGCGGCGGTCGCAGCCGGCGCGTGGCCTCCTGCAGCAGCCGCTTGCAGTCGAGCTTGCCCGCGCCCCACTGGTCTGCGGGCGTCCGTGGGTCGACCGTGCCCTGCAGGAACAGCTTCGCGTCCGCGGGCGTGAGCGCGGGGTCGAGCTGCAGCAGCGCTGCGACCGCGCCGGCGACGTACGGCGACGAGAAGCTGGTGCCGCGGTTGACCAGGTAGGCCGACTGGCCGATCTGGTAGAGCGGCTTGGGGCCCGAGCGGCTCGACTTGGCCATGCCGACGTATTCGCCAGGCGCCGAGAGATCGGGCTTGAGCCGTTGGTCGCGGGTCGGCCCCTGGCTGGAGAAGGCGCTGGCTTCGCCCAGCGCGATGCCCTCGGCCTTGTAGATCTTCGAGGTCGAGGTCACCCACTCGTTGCGCGTCGCGTACGCGCCGACCGTGATCGCGCTGCGGGCGGCGCCCGGCGAGCCGACCTTGTAGCCCGGTGAGGCGCCGACGCTGATGTAGCCGCGCTGCGCGTTGAAGGTCCATGCGTGCACGCGCACCGGCTCGGGCAGCTTGACGCCCGCGCGGAGCTTGACGTGCATCGTCCACGGCCCACGCAGGTTGTCGTCGTCCGACGAGATGCCCACGCGCAGCACGTAGAAGATGTCGCCGGTCACCGCCTCGCGGTCCTTGTCCCAGTGCCCCTGGTAGCCCTGCGCGGCGATCTCGTCCTGCTCGGCGACGTTGACCGGCGCGGCATGGGCGAAGCCGCGGGGGTCCTCGAGCGTGAGCTGCAGGTGGTCGTGGCGCTTGCCCCACACCGCGAGCGTCAGCACGCCCTCGCGCAGGTTCGGATCGGCGGCGCTCGGCGTGAGCACCGGCTGGACCTCGAACGCCCACACCGGGCTCGCGTCGCTGAAGTCGTGCATCGCGTGGATGTCGTCGTCGCCCTCGTTGCCGGCCGAGACCACGACGATGCGACCCTTGCCGGAGATCTCGTCGACGTGCTGCGACAGCGCGTCGTAGCCGTCGTGCCCGTCGCTGTGCTTGCCGAGGCTGAGGTTGATGACCAGCGGCAAGCCGAGCTTGTCGGCCCGCTCGCACAGCCAGTCCATCCCGCGGATCACGTCGGCGTCGGTGAAGCTGGTCTTGACCATCGCGATCTTGGCCTGCGGCGCGACGCCGACCATGGCGCCGTCCGGCGAGCCGCGGCCGTTGCCCGCGGCGGCGCTGGCCACCGCGGTGCCGTGGCCGTCGGTGTCCGGCGCGTCCTTGGCCGCGTCGATGATCGGCTTGAAGCCGTCGCCGAACTTCTCGTCGGTGGTCTGGTCCCAGTAGGCGACGATGCGCGTCGACTTGTCGACCTCGGCGAACGCGGGGTGGAGCACGTCGATGCCGGTGTCGACGATGCCGACGAGCACACCGTCGCCCAGCAGCGCCGGGAAGAAGCGCTCACCGCCGTCGTTGGTCAACGCGCTGGCCTCGTTGGCGAGGTTGAGCGCGGGCGTGAGCTCGGCCGCAAGCGCCATGCCCACGATGCTCAGGTCGTCGGCCACCTCGAGCAGCTTCTCGATGGGCACGCGCGCGGCGATCACCCGGGCACCGGGCGCGGCGTGGGCGATGCCGCCGAGCTTCTCGATGTGCTTGCTCGCCCGCGCGGCATCGTTGGTGCGGATGACGACGTCGAGCTTGCCGTCGCGTGTGACGTGGCGCGCGAGCTCGGGGCTGCTGAAGAACCCCGCGACGAGCTCCGAGCGATCGGGCGCACCGCGCTGCTTGCTGTCCTTGTCGTGGTGGGGCGACGTCGCGGCGCGGTGGACGATGTGGCGCAGGGCGTGGTCGAGCTTGCTGTGGGTGCTCATGGGCTACTCCTTCTTGTGGTCCTTGTGGTCGTGGGCCGGCGCGTAGTCGTTGAGCCAGGCGCGCAGGCTGTCGATGTCGCTGGCCGAGAGCGGCAGCGTCTCGTGGAGGCTGGTGGTGCCGACGACGGGCTGGGTACCGGGCAGCGGGTTGGGCAGCTGCACGCGCACGTTGGCGAGGCTCACGGTGAAGAAGAACGGCCCGGTCTTGCCCGCGCGCGCTCCCGTGCCGGCCGGCGACACGCCCAGGCAGATCCGCAGACCGGCGCGGTGCTCGGCTTCGTCATGGCCGCTGAAGCACACTAGAAACGTGGTCGTGGCGTCCTTGTCGGTCATCGGTCGGTCCCCTGCGTGTGTCGGCCACGGCCATCCGTGCCGAAGGTGTGCTCGAGTGAATGCATGATCGTGCCCAGCGAGCGATCGAGTGCGGCCATGCTGCGGGTGAGGAGATCGGTGTAGGGGGTCGGTCGCGGCGGCCCTGCGGCGCGCGGCGATTCCAGCTGCAGCAGCATGTCGCGGAGCGCTCGCTGCTGATCGCGGAGCAGCCGGCGCTGCGTGTGCAACACCTGCATCGGATCGAAGCGGGGCGGCGGCGGGATCTCGAACTGCGGGGGCTCGGGGCTGGCGTCGATGGGCACGAGCGCGTCGGGCGGGACGTGCTCGTAGGCCTCGACGTCGATGATCGGTCGATTCGACATGTCGGCTCCTGGGCGCTGGCGGCAGGGCTTCAGTGGGAGGACTCGGCGGCGCCGCTGGGGAACGCCGAGAGCACCGTCGCGGCGTTCTGCCCGATGGTGAGGAAGTCACCCGCGGCGGTCTGGATCAGACCCTGCGCGGTGTCGATGATCTGTTTGTAGAGCACCATCTCCGG
Organism: Nannocystaceae bacterium; assembly: GCA_046351635.1. Classification (GTDB taxonomy): domain Bacteria; phylum Myxococcota_A; class Polyangia; order Nannocystales; family Nannocystaceae; genus Xiheibacterium. The sequence continues at coordinate 89,554 of JAXLYC010000006.1, forward strand.
CGTCTCGATCCACTTCGCCGCGGCCACGCCCATGGCGGTGGTCGCGATCGTGGAGACGTTGCGCAACATGTCGGTGGCGTCTTGGATCGCGATCGCCATCGACTGCGCGACGGATTGCACGGCCATGCCGCTGGCCTGCTGCGCGGGATAGGTCGGATCACCCGAGGGCGTGGCACTCGGCGTCCCGCTCGAGCCCGAATCGGTGGCCGCGATCACGGCGCGGCCGGTCACGGCGGTGCTGATGAACGAGACGGTCTGCTCGGTCGGATCGTCCATGCTGGGCTCCTGTGCGAAGGCGTCACTCGTCGATCAACGACAGCAACATGGCCACGGCCGAGGTGGTGGCGGCCTGGTGGGCGATGAACGCCTGCTGCTGGGCGAACACCGCGTTCATCGCGGCCATCGCCGCCGAGTTGGCGAGGTTCTGGGCGAGCGCCGCCATCGCCATCGCCGGCGCCATGCCGACGACGGTGGTATCGACGGTCGTGACCGCGTCGACGACCGCACTCGAGACTGTCCGCGGTGTCGTCATGGTCGGCTCCGATGCGAAAACGGGGCGATCGGCGGGGCGCGTGCGGTGCCCGCAATCGCAGGGGTCCAGGCCCCTGCGATTGTGGTCACCGTCGTCGTCGGGTCAGTGGCTCACGAGTTGCCCACCAGGTGGGCGACCGCGATGGTGCTGGCGGTCTGGTAGGTCACGTTGGCCTGCTGCTGGGCGTAGACCGCGTTGGCCGCGGCCATGGCGACCGAGTTGCCGATGGTCTGGTACAGGCTGCCCATCGCCATGGCCGGGGCTTCGCCGAGCACGGTGGCGTTGGTGGTCGTGACCTGATCGGTGACCTGCGGGTTGAGGACGGAGTTCGCGAAGTTGCTGGTCGAGCTGCTGTCTGCCATGTTGTTGTTGCCTTTTCGTTGGGGTCGGAATTGCCGGGGGAATCGGGTGCGGATCAGGGCCGGAGGATCGCCAGCACGTCCGCCACGGAGGCGGTCTGCGCGGTGATGTAGGCCTGCTGCTGGGCGAACACCGCGTTGTAGGCCGCGAGCGACTGGGCATACCCGAGCGTCATGAACTGCGAGCCGCTGGCCATCGACGGCCGGGGCTTCGCCGAGCACGGTGGCGTTGGTGGTCGTGACCTGATCGGTGACCTGCAGGTTGAGGACGGAGTTCGCGAAGTTGCTGGTCGAGCTGCTGTCTGCCATGTCGTTGTTGCCTTTTCGTTGGGGTCAGGATGCCGGGGGAATCGGGTGCGGATCAGGGCCGGAGGATCGCCAGCACGTCCGCCACGGAGGCGGTCTGCGCGGTGATGTAGGCCTGCTGCTGGGCGAACACCGCGTTGTAGGCCGCGAGCGACTGGGCATACCCGAGCGTCATGAACTGCGAGCCGCTGGCCATCGACGGCGCCGCGCCGACGACCATGGCGTTGATGGTGGTCAGGGCGTCGGCGACCTGCGGATCGAGCGTCGGGTGCGTGGGTGACATGGTGTTCTCCTGGGAATGTCAGGGGCGGTTGCCCGCGCCGACGCCGGCGCGGACGATCTGGCTGCACACCGCGGCGACCGCCGCGACCTCGAGCTGTTTGGCGCCGAACTGCGTCTGCGCGGCGTTGTGCATCAGCAAGCTCAACGAGTGCGCGAGCGACTCGTACGTGATCGCCTGGGCTTCGGACGGTGCGGTGCCGACGACGCCCTTGTTGACGTCGTTGACGCTGCGCGTCGCTGCGGCCAGGCCGGGGCTGGGCGTCGTGCTCATGCGTCGCGCTCCCGCGCCGCCAGCCACACCAGGCGGTCACCGTCGGCGTCGCAGGCCGACACGTCGGGGTCGATCGACAGACCGTCGAGCTCGACGGTGAGGCCCTGCACGAGCTGGAAGCCGCGCGGGGTCGGCCAGGCCACGCGGCTGGCGGACTTCCAGTACGAGGTGAACGCGAGCTCGCCCAGCGCCTCGCCGCCGAGCGGCACGTTGGCGCCGATGTAGAGGCCCGCGCGCAGGCCGGCGTCGACCACCGCGTCGTGCCACGCGTTCGCGTACGCGATCGTCGCATTCGGGTCGGGCGACACATCCTGCGACCACTCGAGGTCGCACCAGATCGTCACTCCGGTGGGGATGCCCAGGGCGAAGGCGTTGATCGCCGCCGCCTCACCGACCGCGGTGCCTGCGGCGGCAGAGGGCACCAGCGTGCTCGAGCCGTACTGCACCGGGATGATCGCGAGGCCGCACGCGAGCAGGTCCTCGGCCTCGGCGACGGTCAGCGCCGGACCCGTGCTCGGCGGTTGCTCGGACGGCGTGCGCTTCAGGTAGCGCGCGCAGAAGCCGAAGCCGCACGCGCGCAGGGCCTGGGCCTGCGCCAGCGACACGGTCGACGCGGTGTCGAAGCCGAGGATCGCAGAGGCGGTGCGAGCGGTGCCGAGCAGTTCGACCATCGGTGTCGCCCTTGGTGCAGCGCCCGTGCCACCCGTGCTGTCGTGTCCTCGTCGGCGTCGCCATCCGCAGCGTGGTCGGCTGCGACCACCGGCGCGTCCAGGGTGGTCGAGCGCGACCACGACAGCACGCGCCGACGCTCGCTCAATCCGGCTCGAGCGCGACGTCGTCGTCCTCGCTCGCGAGCGCGTGCGCGGCGTCGCGGCCGAGGCGGCGCTCGAGCACCTTGCGGTGCACGCCCAGCGCCCGCGCTGCCGCGCTCTTGTTGCCGCCGTACTCGCGCATGGCCGCGTCGATGAGCAGGGCTTCGGCCGCGGCGAGCTTGTCGTGACCGTCGATGCGCAGCAGCGCCGAGGCGAGGTCCCCCGTCGACGCGAACTCCGGGCTCGACCCGCGATCGACGGTCGCGGTGCGATCGGGGGCGCAAGCGCGGAACTCGTCCTCGCTGCAGCGCTCGAGGTGCTCGAGCAGGTCGTCGGTGTCGATCGGGTCCGCGTCGCACGTCACCGCCAGGCGATCGATCGCGTTGCGCAGCTGGCGGATGTTGCCCGGCCACGACCACCGCGCGAGCTCGGCCTGGGCCGCGGTGGTGAAGCGCAGGGGACGGCGCTGCGCCGCGGCGAAGTGCGCGACCAGTAGTGGGATGTCCTCGCGCCGCTGGGCCAGCGAGGGGACCTCGATGCCCAGCACCGCCAGGCGGTAGTAGAGGTCCTCGCGGAAGCGCCGCGTTGCGCACGCGCGGCGCAGGTCGGCGTGGGTCGCTGCGACGACGCGGCCATGGAACGTGCGTTCCTCGGTGGATCCCACGCGGCGGAAGCGGCGGGTCTCGAGCACGCGCAGGAGCTTCGCCTGCAGCAGCAACGGCAACTCGGCGACCTCGTCGAGGAAGAGGGTCCCCTGACCGACCGCGGTCAAGTAGCCGTCTTGCGACGTGTCCGCGCCGGTGAACGCCCCGCGGACGTGGCCGAACAGCAGCGATTCCATCAACGTCTCGGGGATGGCCCCGCAGTTGACGTCGACCAGGGGCGCGTCGGGGTGCAGGCCGAGCTGGTGGATCGCCTGGACCGCGAGCTCCTTGCCGGTGCCGGTGGGGCCGTGCACGAGCACCGCGCGCTCCGAGGGCGCGACGCGCTCGATCATGCGCCGCAATCGCTCGGTCGCGGGGGCACGACCGAGGATCGCCGCGAGCCCGCGCGCTCGCCCCGACGGCGCCCGCGGCCCCGTCGCGGTGGGATCGGGCAGCGCGCGGGCGCGGCTCACCACGAGGCCGCGCGGCAGCTCCTGCGCCAGCGTAGGCGGGGCCGTGACCAGCAACGGTCGCAGCGGTCGCCGCCGCAGCCACCGGGCGATCGACGCCTCGGAGACCGCGTCGGGCTCGGCCGGGTCCGGCACGACCAGCACCACGAGATCGATGCCGGGATCGTTGGCCATGCGGCCAGCGACGACGTCGTCGGTCACGTGGTGCAGGGCGGTCTGCGGTGTCCGCAGTCGCGCGATGGCGTCGGCCGACATTGCGGCCAACGGATCGACGACGAGCACCTGGGACACGCGCGGCAGCTTGGGTTCGCCTGGTGGCTGTTCACGCATCGCGTCACCTTCTCGCGAGCCCCAGCGCGAGGCTCGGGCTCGGGGATCCGGAAGTGATGCGACGACGCTCGGCGATCACCGAAAGTCCCGCGGCGCTGCGGCGCGTGCTCGGCCACACGCGTGATCGATGATATCGTGATGCAACCGTGGAGCGAGACGACCTCGAGTTGCTCGACGCGTGGCGCCGCGGAGATCGACGTGCGGGCGGCGAGCTGTTCGCGCGCCACTTCCCCGCCCTGCGTCGCTTCTTCCGCAGCAAGGTCGGCGACGACTACGAGGAGCTCGTGCAGAGCACGTTCACCCGCTGCGTCGAGGGGCAGGCGCGCTTCGAGGGGCGCGGCTCGTTTCGCAGCTATCTGTTCGCGACCGCGTACAACGTCGTGCGCGAGCACCTGCGCGAGCTGTACCGCGAGTCGGATCCCTGGACGCTCGCGCTCGCGCAGGCGCAGGCCGAGCCCGAGGGGGTCGGGCCCGCGACGATGCTCGCCGCGCAGCGCGAGCGTGCGATCCTCGTGCGAGCGCTGCGACGGTTGCCGCTGGGCGACCAGGTCGTGCTCGAGCTCTTCTACGACGAGCAGATGACGTCGGTGGAGATCGGTGCGGTGGTGGGCGTGCCGGACGCGACCGTGCGCAGCCGCCTGCGACTCGCGCGCGAGCGGCTGCGCGGGCACGTCGACGAGATCGCGCGGACCACGGGCGTGCCCTCGACCACCCTCGACGACTTCGCGCGCTGGGCCGAGGATCTCCGGGCCGTGGCGGGGCGAGGACGGTCCGAGTGACGGCGTGGGGGCGCCGCAGCCCGGCCGCCGCCTTTCGGTGATCAGCAGGGCTGCCGGATGCACTACTCGGTCTCGGAAGCGCGGCGATGCCAGACGATCAATCAGGGGAACCCCAGCCGCCCGTGCAGGGCGCGCGGGGCGATCGTCGCCCACCGTCGCTCGACCCTCCCGCCGTGCACGTGGTGACCCGCAGCGAGGTGGAGCCCCTCGATGTCGCGCTGTTCCCCTCGTCGGTGCCGTGGCCCACCCGGGCCTTCGACGAGCCGCTCGATTTGGTCGAGCGGCAGCGCCAGGCACGGCTGCACGCGCAGATCGTCGGCGAGGAGCCACCCGCGGTCCGCGTCGGTCGCTTCACGATCCTCGAGAAGCTCGGCGAGGGCGGCATGGGCACGGTGTACGCCGCGTACGACGACGAGCTCGATCGCAAGGTCGCGCTGAAGTTCCTCCATCCCTGCCGCGTGATGGACGAGCGCGCGACCCAGCGGCTGCTGCGCGAGGCGCAGGCCCTGGCCAAGCTCTCGCACCCCAACCTCGTGCCGGTGTTCGACGTGGGTCGCTTCGAGGGCCAGGTCTACCTCGCGATGGAGCTGGTGCCCGGCAGCTCGATGCGGCGTTGGCTCGACGCCGCGCCGCGGCCGTGGCGAGAGGTCCTGCGGCACGGCCTCGCGATCGCGCGGGCCGTCGCCGCCGTGCACCGGATCGGCCTGGTGCACCGCGACATCAAGCCGGACAACATCATCATCGGCGAGGACGGGCGTGCGCGCCTGGTCGACTTCGGCCTGGCCCGCGCGCCCCGCAGCGATGGCGCACCCACGCCCAAGCCCGAGGACTCGGGCGCGAGCGAGCCGGCGCGATCGCGACTGGGCCTCGTCGTCACGCACACGCACACGTTCGCGGGGACGCCGGCGTACATGGCCCCCGAGGCCCGGCTGGGCGAAGCGGCGGGACCCGCGGCCGATCAGTACAGCCTGTGCGTCGCGCTGGCCGAGGCGCTCTTCGGCGCGCGGCCGGCCACGGCGGTGCGCGACGGCGAGTTGCTGACGGTGCCGGCGAAGACGGCCGTGCCCAGGGCGCTTCGACGCATCCTCTCGCGGGGCCTCGCGGAGCACCCCCGTGACCGCTTCGTCGATGTGGCACAGCTCGCCGAAGCGCTCGATCGCGTCGAAGGGCGCCGACGTCGATCACTCGGCATCGCTGCCGTGGGCCTCGGGCTCGTCGCGGCCGCCGGTGTCGGGGCTGCGGGCAACGGCGCGTGGACGGGCGCGGCGGCCGTGCCCGATCCCTGCGCCCAGGCCCGCACCGCGCTCGCGCAGTCGTGGAATCCCACGCGCCGCGCGGCGCTGGTCGGCGCGCTCGGGGCCACCAGGCTGCCGTACGCCGGCGCGCTCGCAGAGATCGTCGGTACGCGCCTCGACGCGCACGTGGCAAGCTGGCACGACGCGCGCGCGCAGGTGTGCGAGGCGACGTGGCGGCGCGGCGAGCAATCGGCAGCGCTGCTGGATCGACGCATGGCCTGCCTCGACGCCGGGCGCGACGAGCTCGAGGCGTTGCTCGCCGCGGTCGCGGAAATCGGCGCCGAGCAGGTGCCACGCTTGCCGACCGCGGTCGACGAGCTCCGCGATCCGGGCGAGTGCGTCATCGCGGCGTCGCCCTCCGTCGCCGCGCTGCCCGTGCCCGCGCACCAGCTCGAGGCGGTCGCGGCCAGCCGCGCGCGGCTGGCCCGGCTGCGGATCGCCACCATCCTCGAGGATCCCGGCGCGCGCATCGGGCTGCTCGAGCAGGAGCTCGCCCACGCCGAGCAGCTCGAGGTCGAGTCGCTCGCCGCCGAGGCCGCGCTCGCCATCGGCCACGCCCACCTCGCGGCGCGGGATCCCCGGGCCGCGCCGTACCTCGAGCGCGCCGCGAACCTCGCCGAAGCGCTCGGTGACGACTGGTTGCGCGAGGAGGCGGTGCGCGCCGCGGCGCGCCTCGCCATCGACGTCGAGGTCGACGCGGTGCGGGCCCGCGCGCTGGTGGATCGCGACGCGGCGCTGTTGCAGCGGCTCGACGCGCCGCCAGGGCGCAGGGCGGCCGCAGCGGAGGTCCGCGCGCTGCTGCGGCTGCTCGAGGGCGACGCGATCGAGGCCGAGGTCGCGCTGCGGGCCGCGCTGGCGATCTGGGACGAGGCCGGCGATCGCTTCGCGGGCGAGCACGCGAGCAGCTGGCGCAACCTCGGCCTGCTGCTCGGCGCGCGTGGCCGCACCGACGAGGCGCTCGCGGCCTTCGATCACGCCGCGCGCATCGAGGCGCGCTGGGGCGGCGTGCCCGCGAGGTTGGCGCCCAACACCTTGCCGGGCGCGGCGGAGCGGCTGCGCGGCGAGGTGCTGATGGACGCCGGTCGCCTCGACGAGGCCGCGGTCGCCCTCGATGCGGCGCGGCAGGCGAGCGCGCGGGCGTTCGGGGGCGACAGCGTGCCGGTGGCGATCGTCGACGTCGCGCGGGCGTCGCTCGCGATGCGCCAAGGTGATCTCGATGCGGTGGTCGAGCGCGCACGCGCGGCCGATGCGAGTCTCACCCGCTGGCTCGGGCGCGATCACGTGATGCGGGCGTCGCCGCTGTCGGCGCTGGGCACCGCCGCCTTCCACCTCGGTCGCAACGACGCCTCGATCGCCGCGTTCGCGGAGGCGCTGCGCCTGTGGCAGCGATCGTTCGCCGACGACAGCTTGCGGATCGCCGAGGCCCGCAGCAACCTCGGTGAGGCGCTCGCCCAGGCCGGGCGCGACGACGAGGCGGCGGTGCACCTGCAGGCCGCGCTCGACGTGATGGCGGCGCAGCTGCCCGAGGACCACCAGGACCTGGCGTATCCGCTGCTGGGTCTCGCGCAGCTCGAGTACCGCCGCGGCGACGCCACCGCGGCGCTCGCCCACGCCGAGCGCGCGGTGGCGATCCGCGAGGCCCACGGCAACGACCCGCCCGAGCTCGCGCGCGCGCGGTGGCTGCAGGCTCGCGCGCTCGTCGAGCTCGGCCAGCGCACGCAGGCCCGCGCAGTGGCCGTTCGGGCACGCGAGGGTTTCGCAGCGCTCGGGCCAGCGTTCGTCGCCGATGTGGCGGCGATCGATGCGTGGATGACCGCAGACGGCGCGGACGTGCGAGCCTCGAGGGCCGCTGCTGCGACGACGCCCACTGCGGCGATGAAGGAGGACCAACGATGAAGACGAAGATGTGGATCCCCATGGCCCTCGCGGGCGCCCTCGGTTTCGCGATGCTCGGTGACGAGTCCGGGTCGCAGACCTGCTACACCTCGGTCACCGTCCACTCGAGCATCGACAGCAGCAACAACATCTCGGTGAGCGTCACCAGCGGCAGCACGACGATCTGCACCGGGCTCGAGCAGGGCGAGGTCTGCAACGTGCCGGTCGACCCGTCGACCACGCTCGGCGCCACGTTCGACACCAACCGCAGTCAGTTCGTGTACGTCCAGGCGATCAACACGAACAAGGCCGCCACCATCACGTCGACGCAGGCCATCACCGACAGCCTGGGCTTCGCCGTGGTCGGCGTGCAGGGGACGGCGATCGCGGTCGAGGGCGATCCGAAGATCCAGCTGGTCAGCACCAGCTGCAACTGAGGGCTCGGTCGTGCGGCTGCGCGCCGCTCAGAAACGCAGCACGAGCCCGCCCGGCCCCGGCCGCAGCGCCGCCTTGCGATCGCGGTGCCGCTTGCGTTCGAGCACCAGCAACGCGACGCCGGTGGCGAGCGCGGCCACGCCGACCACGAGGGTGCCGATGCCGGCGCCGAGGCTGTCGTAGCGGTACTTGCAGTGGCCCTCGATGTCGATGTTCATGCCCGAGCAGCGCGACTTGATCGGGGCCTCGTCGAGCACGACCAGGCCGATGCCCAGGCCGACGCCGGCGATGCCTGCGGCGGTCGCGATGGCGCCGCCGGTGCGCAGGCCTCGGCCAGCGCCGCGCGCCGCGTCGTCTCGCGGCAGCGCCACGAGCGTGAGCTCGACGTTCTCGCGGGTGCCCTCGACCGCGTCGATGCGCCGCAGCTGCGCAGCGTAGCCGGCCTTCTCCACGCGGACGTCGTGGGGCCCCGCGGCCACGGCCAGCTCGAGCGGCGTGACGCCGACGACCTCGCCGTCGACGAGCACGCGGGCGCCGCTCGGTCGCGTGAGCACCTGCAGCGTCGGCAGCGACGACGTCGGCGCGTCGACCCGCCGCCGCAGTACCGCCGCAACGTCGTCGACCGTGTCCGCGACCTCGTCGAGGCCGCAGATCTCGCAGCGCCGCGTCGCCTCGGCCAGCACCGCACCGCCGCCGGCGGCGTCGATCAGCGCGGCGGTGATCTCGTAGTCGCGATCGTCGGCGGTGATCGTCGTGCGCACGAAGCGGCGCGCGTGCGCGGCCTCGGCCTCGGCGCGCCAGCACGCCGCGTCGGCACACTGCGAAGCCGCGGTGCCCGAGGCGGCCGCGCGGGCGCGCTCGCCCAGGCCCTGCACGAGGCGCTGCTGCAGCTGCGACCGCGTCGCGTCTGCGAGCTCGCCGGTGACCGCGATCGGTAGCACCACGACGTCGGCCTCGGCGCTGCCGCGCTCGTCGCCGTCGGCGGCGCGCACCGCCGGCGTGCCGCCGAGCACCAGCGCCGCCGCGACCATCGTCGCCATCGAGGATCGATCACGCATTGCAGTTGCCGTTGATGCACATGCCCGCGCACGGCATGTCGCAGCCGCCGCAGTGGTCTTCGTCGGTGTCGGTGTTCACGCAGGCGTCGCCGCACAGCGTGTTCTGACCGTTGCACTCGCACATGCCACCGTTGCAGCTCGAGCCCGGGGGACACGGGGCGTTGCAGCCGCCGCAGTGGGCCTCGCTGGTGTCGGTGTCGACGCACATGCTGTCGCAGACCACCTGGCCCGCGATCGGACACGAGGCCTCGCACTCGCCCGCCGCACAGGCCTGGTTCTGCGGGCACGGCGACATGCAGCCGCCGCAGTGCTGCGGGTCGGTGTCGGTGTCGACGCAGCCGCTGCCGCACAGCATCAGCGCGCCCGGGCAGGCACACTCGCCGCTGTCGCAGATCTGCGTGCCGAAGCAGTGCTGGTTGCAGTCGCCACAGTTCTTGGGGTCGACGAGGATGTCGGCGCAGTCGCCCGGACACTCGAGCGTGCCGCCTGGGCACATGCTCAGGCACTCACCGCCCTCGCAGAACTCGCCGGGCTTGCACGACTTGTTGCAGTCGCCGCAGTGGTCCTCGTCGCGCACCAGATCCACGCAGCTGTCGCCGCACACGCTCAGGCCGCCGGCGCAGCCGGCGGTGCAGCTGCCGCCCTCGCAGATCTGGGTGTCGCCGCAGGGCGAGTCGCAACCACCGCAGTGATCATGGTCGGTGTCGGTGTCGACGCAATACTCGCCGCACGCGGTGGTGCCCGGCGGGCACTCGCTCGCGCACGCGCCCGCGACGCAGAACAGCCCCGGGTCGCAGGCGTGGTCGCAGGTGCCGCAGTGCGCCGGCTCGATGCCGAGGTCGACGCAGACCAGGCCGCAGGCGTCGGGCGCGTCCAGCGGACAGTCGAGCACACACTCGCCGCCGAAGCACACCTGCATCATGCCGCAGGGTTGATCGCAGCCGCCGCAGTGCAGCACGTTGCGCTCGGGATCGACGCAGCTGCCCTCGCATTCGATGCTGCCGGGTTCGGTGCACGCGGAGCCGCCCGAACCGCTGCCGGCGGTGCTGCTGCCGCTGCTGCTGACGTCGGTCGCGGTCGCGCTCGTGCTCGACGCGCTCGTGCTCGAGCCCTCGCTGCTCGCCGACGCGGGCCCGAGGAAGTCGGGGTTGAGTTCTGCGCACGCCAACGGCCAAAGTGCCGCGAGCACGGCAGCGATCGGCGTCGGACGTCGCGGAGACGGCGGGGGCACCCGTGGTGAACGTGCCTCAGCGCGGGCCCGACGGGTAGTCCCGACGGCGGCCTGTCGCGGTCGCGGTCGCGCGTGCGCGTGCGCATCAACCCGCTGCGGCCGGCCCCGACAGGGACTGCCGTAGCGCCGCCATGGTCGCCGCGGCCCGCGCGACGATGCGCAGCTCCACCGCCGCGGACACCGCCGACTGACCCGGGTTCACCTCCACGGTCGCGTTGCCGCGCGCCCGGGCCTGCAGCACCGGCGCCGCGATGTACGGAAAGACACTCGTGGTTCCGATCGAGACCACCAAGTCGAAGCCGCGGGCGAGCTCTTGCCGCAGCTGCGCGACCGACTCGCCCGGCAGCGCCTCGCCGAACAGGACCACGTCGGGGCGCACGATCGCGCCGCAGTGCGGGCAGTGGGGCACCGGCGCGAGCGCGGCGTAGTCGTCCACCCGCTGTCGGAATGCACACGCGGTGCACGACAGGCCGTGGACGTCGCCGTGGATCTCGATGAGCTGGCGCGACCCTGCACGCCGGTGCAGTCCGTCCACGTTCTGGGTCAGGACCCAGACGTCGAGGCGCGATTGCAACCACGCGATGACCTCGTGGGCCGCGTTCGGCTCCGCGCGGCGCGAGGCCGCTTCGATCACGTGGATGTACTTCCAGCACAGCGCGGGCGCGCGCGCGAGCATCTCGCCCGAGAGCGCGTCTTCGATCGCGACGCCCTCGTCGGTCAGCTGCGCCTCGTAGAGCCCGCCCATGCCGCGGTAGGTCGGCATGCCCGAGTCGGCCGAGATCCCCGCGCCGGTGATGAACAGCGCCCGCCGTGCGGCCGCGACCATCGCGGCGAAGCGGGCGATGGTCGCAGCTGGGGGCGCGTCGCCGGTCATGCGCCGGCGATCGTAGCCGCGTCAGGGCTCGACGCGATAGGCCTCGCCGTCGTCGACCGCGCTGTGCTTGCCCTGGTCGTGCTCGACCACGACGTCGCACGTGCCCACGGCGGTGTTGCCCGAGCCGTCGGTGACCTCGTAGCCGACGTGGTACACGCGTCCGTTGCTGCCGCCCTGGCGCTCGGCGCGGACGGACACCGCATCGTCGGCGACGATCGCGACGTCGTCGATGGTGTGGCCGTCGCCGCGATCGTCGTCGGGCTCGTCGCTCGACACGAACGTGACGCGCGCGGTCCAGTCGGGATCGCAGTCGTCGACCTGTGAGAAGCAGTCCGCGAGCGCGATCGTGTGCAACTCGTGATTCGGTGGCCACAGCGCGACGGTCTGCGTCGTCACCACCGGCGCGACGGTGTCGCGCACCTCCAGCGTGGTCTGGCACACCGGGTGACCCGCGTCGTCGAACACCACGATGTCGTGGTCGCCCGGCGGGAACGGACCCGGCACCGGCTCGAGCGTGACGTCGTCGCAGCCGCCTTCGACTGCGACGTAGATCGCATCGGGCAGCGGATCGGTGTTGCAGTCGATCGACAGTGCCTCGTCGCACGACCATGCGTCGTCGTCGATCCCGTCCTCGGCCTCGAAGCAGATCGCATCGATGTCGCGGAACTCGGTCTTGGTGTCCACGGCGCAAGCCACGAGCACCATGGCGGCGATGATGGGGGTCGGTTTCATGGCGCGCGTTGGACCGGACCCCCGCGCGCCGTTCCAACGCCGGCGGCGCGGTCGCGAGCGGAAATCGACGCGATCGCCGGATGCGCGCGCGAGCCAGATCACCGAAATGACGGCGGCTGCAGACCGCGCGTCAGGAACTGCACGAGAGCATGGAGCAGCCCACGCGCGTGCGGGCCCACTCGGGGCGTTTCGCCGCGAGGGCCTCGTGCTCGGGCTGCTCGTCGTAGGGTCGCTGCAGCACCGTCATCAAGCGCGACAGCGGTGAGAGGTCGCCCGCGGTCGCGGCGTCGATGGCCTGCTGCGCGAGATAGTTGCGCAGCACGTACTTGGGATTGACCGCTTCCATGCGCGCGCGGCGAACCGCAGGGTCGTCGCCATCGCGGGCGCGGCGATCGTGCCACCGACGCAGCCACGCGAGCATGCGCGCGCGCACCCCGGCATCGACGGCATCGTCGTACCAGGCCTCGCGCAGCGCCGCGAGCCACGTCGCCTCGTCGGGCGCCGCGGTCGCGAGCGCGGCGAGCCGGCGGAACAGGATCGTCATGTCGGTCGGCGTCTGCGACATGGCTGCGAACAGCTCGTCGACCAGCGCGATGTCGCCGGCGGGGTCGTCGTCGTCGCCGACCAGCGCGCGCAGGCCCAGCTTCGCCGCGAGGCCGTGGCGCTGCAGCTCGCCGTAGCGTCGCACGTAGCACGACAAGCCTTCTTCGAGTGCGCCGGCCTCGGGCACCAGCGGTGCGATCGCGCTTCCCAGCCGCGCCAGGTTCCACGCCGCGACCTGGCCCTGCTGACCGAAGCGATAGCGTCGCGTCGCCGCGTCGGTGGTGTTGGGCGTCCAGTCGAGGTCGAAGTCGTCGATCCAGCCGTAGGGCCCGTAGTCGATCGTCAGGCCCAGGATGGACATGTTGTCGGTGTTCATCACGCCGTGGACGAAGCCGACGCGCATCCACTGCGCCACCATCACCGCGGTGCGCTCGCAGACCTCGCGGAACCACGCGGCCCAGGTCTGCGCGTCGGCGACGGCGTCGGCGGGCAGCAGCGCGGGGAAGTGGTGGCGCACGGTGTGCTCGAGCAGGCGCGCGAGCGTGTCGGCATCCTCGCGCGCGGCGAAGATCTCGTAGTTGCCGAAGCGCAGGAACGACGGCGCCACACGGCACACGATCGCACCGGGCTCCGCCTGGGGATTGCCGTCGTACAGCATGTCGCGCACGACGGTGTCGCCGGTCGCGACCAGGCTCAGCGCGCGCGTGGTCGGCACGCCGAGGTGGTGCATGGCCTCGCTGCAGGCGAACTCGCGCAGCGACGACCGCAACACCGCGCGCCCGTCACCGGCGCGCGAGTAGGGCGTGGGCCCGGCGCCCTTGAGCTGCAGCTCGACCCGCGCGCCCGCGGGCGTGACGAGCTCGCCCAGGCCGATCGCACGACCGTCGCCCAGCTGCCCGGCCCAGCTGCCGAACTGGTGACCGCCGTAGCACGCCGCGAACGGCCGCATGCCCGGCAGGACCGCGTTGCCGGCGAGCACCGCGACCAGCTGCGGGTCGTCGAACAGCGCCGGCGCGAGCCCGAGCTCGGCCGCGAGCGGTTCGGACACCGCGAGCAGTCGCGGCGCGGACACGGGCGTCGGCGCGACGGCGCTGTGGCATGCGCGCAGCACCTGGCGGCGGCCGCCGTCGGCGCGCGCATCGGCCGGCAGCTCCCGCACGAAGCGGTCGTCGAAGCGCAGGTCCTGCAGCCGCGTGAACAGACGGCTGCGACCATGACACGGCCAGCGGCTCGGTGCGAGCGCGCTCGATGGTCGCAGGCACGTCGGCGCGGGCGTGGGCTTCAGTCCGGGGCCGACGCCAGCGCGACCTCGACCTCGCCGAGGTCGCGCGGCCGGCGATCCGGCTCGGGGTCGTCGAGCGAATCGAGCAGCGTGCGCGCGCGCGGGGGCATGCGCGCGTCGGCGGCGAGCAGCCGCCGCAGTACGGCGCCGACCAGCCACACGTCCGTGCGGCGGTCCGCGGCGGTGCGATCGATCTCGGGCGCGCACAGCGTGCCCGGGTCGCGGCGCATCGCCCACGGCATGCGTCCGGCCGGCGCGTCGAAGCACGCGCAGCGCGCGATGCCGAGGTCGAGCAGCGGCCGCTCGCGCTCGGCGGCTCCGACCACGTGCACGTCGCCCAGCGCCACGGCGCCCAGCAGCACGCCCTCGTCGTGCACCGCGGACAGCGCCTGCGCCAGACGCACGCCGAAGCCGCGCACGCGCCTCCACGACCATCGCGGCATCAAGGCCAGCCGGGTCGACAGCGGCAGACCCTCCGGCGGGTCGGTGACGCTCGACGCCCACGGCCCATCGTCGCCGTCGCCCGGCTCGACGCCGAAGTCGCGGACCACGAGCACGTCGGTGTGGCGAATGCGGGCGGCCCGGCGCGCGGTGGCGACAAACGCCTCGGCGTAGCCGGGCAACCGCGTCAGCTCTGGCCACGCCAGCCGCATCCGGACGGCGCGGGCCCGCGCGAGGTCGTGGCCTGTGACGGTGGCGTCCACGAAGCTGCTCGCGACCAGCTCGGTCGCCAGCACGCGCCCGCCGAACACGCGTCCGCGCAGCCGCGCCGCATGCCGCCGCGCGGGCGGCACGGGCTCGAGCTGGGACGTGCGCTGGGACGGTGGCAGCATGCGGCCGAGGGGATCGTGGCGCCAGCGCGCCCATCCGATCCCGGCGGACCGCAATTTTCGATCATCGTGCCCCACGGGCGTGCGCTGCTACGATCACCGGGTGACGCAGACCCAGCCCCCGCCGCCCCGGTGGCCGCGCGTCGTCGCCGGCGTCGCGCTGTTGGCGGGTGCGATCGCGTTGTTGTGGTGGGGTGCGGGCCCCCTCTCCGCGAGCGCGGTGCGCGAGCAGCTGCAGAGCAGCGGACCGTGGGGGCCGGTGCTGTTCGTCGTGGCATTCGCGGCGCTGCAGCCCTTCGGGTTTTCCGCCCACGTCTTCATCGTGGCAGCCGCGCTGGTGTGGGCGCCACACTGGGCCGCCGCGCTGTCGTGGCTCGGGGCGATGATGGCAGGATGCGTCGCCTTCGGCGTCGCGCGCTGGATGGGTCGCGGGTGGGTTCAGGCGCGGCTGCCGGCGCGGCTGCGACAGTGGGACGATCGTCTCGCGGCCCGCGGGTTTCGTACCGTGCTCGTGATGCGGTTGCTGTTCTTCACCTTCGGACCCATGCAGCTGATGCTGGGCGTGTCGCGGGTTCGCTTCGGAGCATTTCTGCTGGGCAGCGCGATCGGGCTCGCGCCCGTGGTGGTCGCCGAGAGCTTTGTCGGGGGCAACCTGGCGCGTTGGTTGTTTTCCTGACGCGGCGCGCGCGACCGTGAGCTTCCACGGATGCCGCGATTTGCGAAATGATCGGGGTGCCGGGATCGAACCGGCCGCCTCGTGCGACGATACACTCGGGCAGGTGGGCGTTCACGAGCGCTCGTTGCGCCCCGCGTGCGGTCAGGACGGCTCGCTTCCATGGCTCCCACCCTCATCGACAGCTCGGGTCCAGGACAGGTGCTCCGCAGCCACGCGGACGTCGAGCGGCAACGCGTGCGCATGCTGGCGCGCGCGCGCATGTTCGGCGATGCGCAGCCGGTGGTGCAGGAGCGCTACGTGCTGCGCGAGCGCATCGGTGCGGGCGGGCTCGGTGTGGTGTACCGGGCCCACGATCTGCGCCTCGACCGCGACGTCGCGCTCAAGTTCGTGCGCCGTCGCAGCGGCGACGAGACCGAGGCCGACGCCATTGCACGCGAGGCCAAGGTGCTGGCCAAGCTGTCGCATCCGAACATCGTGCCGATCTTCGATCTCGCGCCGATCGGCCACGAGCTGGTCATGGCGATGGAGCTGGTCGAGGGCGAGACCTTGGAACAGCGCATGGTCGGCCCGATGCCCTGGCGCGCGGTCCTGCCGATCTTCCAGCAACTGGGCGATGCCCTTGCCGCGGCCCATCGCATGGGCGTGGTCCACGGGGACATCAAGCCCGGCAACGTCATGGTCGACCGCGACGGCCGCGTGCGTGTGCTCGACTTCGGCCTGGCGCGCCAGATCACCGGTGAAGCGCTGCCCGGCGACGAGATGCTCGCGACGATGCGGTCCTCGCGTCCGTCGGGGACCGCGGGCTTCCTCGCGCCCGAACGGTACGACGGCGTGCTCGACGAGCGCACCGACCAGTTCGCGTTCTGCGTGATGTTCTATGTCGCGTTGCTCGGGCGCGTGCCGCTGCCGCTGGCGTGGTCGCGTCCGTCGGCCACGGACCTCGCGGCGCTCGACTTTCGCCACGCGCGCGGCATCGAGGTGCCGCGCTGGCTGCAGTCGGTGATCCGACGCGGCCTCGCGGAGCGCCCCGAGGCGCGCTTCCCCTCGATGTCGGCGCTCGTCGCGGCCCTGCGTGCACCGCAGCGCGCGCCCGCGATCATGGCGGCCGGCACCACGCTGGCGCTGGGCCTCGCGACGTGGTCGTTCCTCTCGCGCGAGCCACCGTGCGCGTCGCACGACGACGCCTTCGCCGGCGTGTGGGACGAAGGCCATCGCGCGGCGTTGTTGCAGCGCGCGCCGCAGGAGTTCGGTGCGGCCATCGTCGCGGCCGCAGACGACACCATCGCCCGCTGGCACGACGCCGATCGCGACAGCTGCAGCGCGCGCATCGAGCAGCGGACCCCGACGCTGAGCTACGAGCTGCAGCAGAGCCGTTCGCAGCGCGCGGCCGCGGCGCTGGACTACGCGCTCGAGCGCGCGCGGCAGCCCGAGTTCACCGCGTGGCGACAGCTCGCCCCGGCCCTCACCGCGCTCGACCCCGGCGCCGCTTGCAGCGACGCCGCCGAGCTGCTCGAGCAGGTCGCGGGCACGGACGATCCCCAGCTCGCCGACGCGATCCACCGCGGCCTCGATCGCGGCTACCTCGCGTACGCGCTGGGCGACGACGACGCCTACGTCGCCCAGACCCGCGCCACGCTCGAGCAGCACGGCGATCGTGCCCGCGCGCCGCGGGCGACGTTGCTGGCCGAGGCGCGGCTCGGCGCGGCCCTGGCACGCCGCCGCCAATTCGACGAGGCCGCGCGCGTGCTCGAGTCGGCGATGATCGTCAGCCGTGGGTGGCCGCGCTGGCCCGAGGTCGAGGGTGATCTTCTCACCGCGCTGTCGACGGTGGCGCTGCGTCGCGGCCAGACCGAGCTCGCGCGGTTGTACGCCCGCGAGGCCATCGCCGCGGTCGAGGCGCTGCCGCGGCAGCGCCAGCGCGAGGGCATCGCGTGGGAACGGGTTGCGGCCGCCGAAGCGGAGCTGGGCAACCATGACGCCGCGCTCGCCGCGGTCGAGCGCGCGGATGCGGCCCAGCAGGAAGCGGACATGGACCTCGCGGGTCTCGCGGCAAGCGGAGGATCGTCGTCTCGCGCGGCACTGCGCGGCGCCCTGTTGGCCCGCGCGGGTCGCGTCGACGAGGCCGAAGCGGTGCTGCGCGCGGGCGTGGCCCAGGCCCACGCCGACGGTGCGAGCGCGACCGTGCTCGCGCCGTTGCACGGCAACCTCGGCCACCTGCTGTGGAAGCGGCAGCGCGCCGCGGAGGCGATCGAGGAGCTGCAGGCCGCGCGAGAGCACTTCCTGACCGCGGGCGACGTGGACGAGGCCGCGAACGTCGCGGCGGTGTTGGGCAACGCGCTCTCGTCCCTGGGCGATCGCGAGGGCGCGCTGGAGGTCTTCGACGAGGCCATCGGGCAAGCCCGCGATGCCGTCGCGCTCGCGCAGCTGCGCTTCAACCGCGCGATCGTGCTGCAGGCGCTGGGCCGGTACGAAGAGGCGTTGGCCGACTACAGCGCCGTGGTGCGGCGCCCGGGCGAGGACGCCAAGGCGCGCCGCAGGGCGTGGTCTGCGGGGCTCGGACGCGGCACCGCGCTCGTGGCCCTGGGCCGACGGCCGAGCGCGCTCGGCGTGCTCGCACCGCTGCTCGACGTCGAGCCCGATCGTGCATCCGACCACGACCGGGCCGAGCTCCGCATCGCGCTGGGCATGATCGAGTGGGACCTCGAACCGAGCGAACGGGACCGCGCGCACGACTTGGTGCTCGAGGGGCTCGAGATCGCCAAGTCGGTGCGCAACGGCGCCACGCTGGTCGAGCAAGCGACGCGGTGGTTGTCGGATCACCCCGCGCCGCAGTGACGCGGGTCAACTCGTGGTCGCGCTGAGCACCAGCGTGCCGCTGTACTTGGTGACGAGCAGCTTCTTGAGCGTCAGCGTGTACGTGCGCGTGGTGCCCGAGTCCGACGACGACGCGGTCATGGTCCAGCCCACCGCCTCGTCGGTCCAGACCCAGACCTTGATGGTCCAGCCGCCGTTGAGCGTCGGGTTCCACGGCGCCAGGCCGGCCGGACGTGAGCCGCCCGTCGCTTGACTCGAGGTCGGGCTGCGGGTCTGCGTCACGGTCGTGCTCGGCGTGCCGCCGCTGGTGAACACGGCCTCGACGTCCCAGTACACCGACGCACGCCACGTCGTGCTCTCTTCGAAGCGAACCTCGTTGCGCGTCTTGTCGTTCGACGAGTTGCGCGTGACGATGGTGAGCGGCAAGATGCCCGTCACTGTCGTGATGGACGTCGTGGTGAGATCGACATCGACCGTGCTCGTGTGCGACGGCGAGCTCTCGCTGAGCGTGAGATTCAGATCTGCATCTGGATCGGGCATCGAAACATCTCCTGTTGCGATCGCCGGCGACCACCCGCACCGGCGTCCTGTCTGCCTCAGGCCGCGGCTCCGCCGCAGCCCCCGGTATTCCTGGGACTACAAAGGATGGTCATCGGCATGCTAGCATGCGGCTGTTCGAATGGCCACTGACTTCGAGCTGCTCGATCGCTGGCGCGCCGGTGATCAACACGCCGGCAGCGAGCTCTTCGAGCGCTACTTCGACGCGGTCTACGACTACATCAGCACGAAAGCGCCCGCGAACCACGATGATCTCGTGCAGCGCACGATGATGGCGGCGCTCGAGGGTCGAGATCGCATCCGCGGGGAGTTCGCGGCGTACCTGTTCGGCACCGCGACGCGAATTGTGTACGGCGAGTACCGCAAACGGCTGCAGGACGCAGAGCGGCAGGTCGACTTCGGCGTCACGAGTGCGTTCGATCTCGCGCCGGGACCGTCGTCGGTGTTGTCTGCGCGCGCGGAGCGGACGCTGCTCGTCGCAGCGCTGCGGCAGATCCCGCTCGATTTCCAAGTCGCGGTCGAGCTGCATCATCTGCACGGTCTGTCGGGCGCGGCGATTGCGACGGCGCTCGAGGTACCCGAGGGCACCGTGCGCAGCCGCATCCGCCGCGGCTTGACGCAGCTGCGCGAGAAGCTCGCAGCACTCGAGTCGGATCCGGTGCGCGCGCAGCAGGCATTGCGCGCGCTCGGCATCGATCCCGACGAAGGCAGCGTCGCGACCCTGCGCAAGATCGCGGCGGGCGCGGAGCGCGAGTCGGACGAGTTCGACGCGCCCGGCTGAGCTGGCTCCCCTGCGTGGGGCGGTCTCGTCTGCGCGCCAGGCCGGGCGCGTGCTTTCGCCTGTAAGCGCAGGCGCGCGGGCGGCGTTCGGCGCCTCCAAGGGCTCGGTCACGCAAGGGCGGCGAGGGGCCCCCCGGCGGCGAGGGGCCCCAAGGCCACGATCATGGCTCGCCCGCGCCGCTGCACCCGATCGCTCGCGTCCACCGTCGCGCTCGCCTTGGCGAGCGGATGCAATGCCGTGCCCGCGCAGGTCATCGGCCAGGCTGCGGCAGCGTCCGCGGTGCTCGCTGGCACTGTCGAATCGGTGGCGGAGGTCACTGCCACGACGGGTCCGACTGGGCTCGCGGGTCCGGCGCTCGCGCGCGGCACCTATTATGGAAAGGGCGCGCGGCTCGAGTCGGGCACGCGCGTGGAGACGCCGGTGGGCACCCTCGCCGAGCTCGCGCTGGGACCCGGTCGACGGCTGCGGCTCAACGAGCGCGCTGCGCTCACGCTGGGCGCTGCGGACGCGGTGTCGACGCTGCACGGCGGCGAGATCGTCGCGTTGGTCGACGCGAGGGTCGGCCCTGCGCTCGAGCTCGAGCTCGGCGGTGACCGCGTGCGCATCGACGATGGCGAGGTGCAGCTCGTGCACGCGGGCGAGCAGCACCACGTCGCGGTCGTGCACGGCCGCGCGACGGCATTGCCGGGCGGCACGCGCATCGAGCTCGGCGCCGGCGAGCGCGCTCAGCCCACGCCGCCGTTGCTGCAGGCGCCGCTCGCCGAGCTCGCGCCTGCGCGCGCTCGGCGAGACCGCGTGGTCGCGCAGCTTCGAACAGGCCAGCGCGATGGCCGAAGCGGCGCCGCGCGGCGTCGGCAGCTTGACCGCGCGCCAGCCGGGGACGCGCGGCGAGAAGTCCGAACGCGTGCGGCTCGCGGAATTCAGCGCGTGTTCCGCGTCGACATCAGCGGCCGGCTCAAAGCACCGAGATCGAGCAGAGCTTCGCCAACGATCGCGCCGCCGTGCTCGAGGGCATCTACCGCTTCCCGCTGCCGGGCGACGCGTCGATCGCGGGGCTGCAGTTGCTGGTCGGCAACCGCTGGATGGACGGCGAGATCGTCGAGAAGCAGCGCGGCCGCGAGATCTTCCAGCACATCGTCGACGCGACCGTGCCCCGGGATCCGGCGCTGCTGGAGTGGGAGCGCGCCAACCTGTTCAAGCTGCGGCTGTTCCCGATCCCAGCCCGCGGCGAGCGGCGCGTGCGGCTGTCGTACACCCAGGTGCTGCCGGTGGTCGGCGACGCGGTGCAGTACCGCTTCCCCCTGGGCGGCAGCGGCACACGCGGCCCCGCGATCGACCACTTCGCGTTCACGGTCCACGTCGACCGCACCAAGGTCGATCTCGCGGGCCTCGATCGCGTGGCCACGCCGATGCTCGCGCTCGATCGCAGCGAGGACGGCGACACCGTGACGTTCCACGCCGAACAGGTCAGCCTCCAGCCCAGCTACGACCTCGGGCTCGACCCGCCGCTGGCCAAGGACGATCGGCGGGTGCACGCCGACACCCACCTCGACCGCGACGGCCAGGCCTACTTCATGCTCGCGTTGCAACCGCAGCTGCAGCTGGCCGCCGACGATCGGCCGCTGCACTTCGCGTTCGTGCTCGATCGCAGCCACAGCACCACGCCGGAGCTGTGGACCGCGGCGCGCGGCCTGGTCGAGGCGCTGTCGTCGGGGCTCGACGCGGGTGATCGCTTCACCGTGCTGGCGTGCGACGCCGCCTGCGACGAGTTGCCCAGCGGTGTGCAGCACCGTCGACTGCGGCGCTCGAGTCGGTGCGGCGCTTCCTCGACGAGCAGGACCCGCGGGCGCGAGCGACATCGGTGCGATGGTGCTCGAGGCCGGCGCCGCGCTGACGCGCACCGGCAGCGTCGACGCGCGCCGCGTGGTCGTCTACCTCGGCGATGGCGCGCCGTCGCCGGCGCGCTCGCACCCGACGAGCTGGCCCAGGAGATCCGCGACGGTGCGCCGGGGCTCACCGTCTCGGCCATCGCCCTGGGCGCGCGCGTCGACGAGGCCGCGCTCGCGGTGCGTCGAGGCCACCGGCGGCGACCTCGTGTGCGCGCGGCGCCCACGACGACCTCGACGCGTTGCGCACGAGCTGCGCCTGCGCGCGCGCGTGGCCCAGGCCAGCAACGTGCGGATCGAGACGCCTGCGGGTGCTGGTCGCGGCGCACCACGACGCCGGCGACGGCCTGCGCCCGGGCGAGGGCGTCGTCGTGACCGGCAAGCTCGAGCATCCGTGCGCGGCGAGGTCCACCTGCTCGCGGACGGACTACCGGTCCCATCGACGAGCGCTTCCGCGTCGACGTCTCGCCGGTGGCCAGCGGCGGCGCGGCGCAGAACTGTCACCTGCCGCGCACGTGGGCGCAGATGGAGATCGCGGCGCTGACCCGCCGCGAGGGCGCGGCCGCGAGCGCGCGCATCGTCGCGCTGTCCAAGGACTACACCGTGCTGTCGCGCTTCACGTCGCTGCTCGTGCTCGAGAGCGATGCGATGTACCGCGAGTTCGACGTCGAACGCACGACCGATCGGACCGACGCGGACGGCGCCGTCGATGTGCTGCCCGAGCGGGTGACCGCACCGCTGCACGCCGCGGGCGTGGTCGCACCGTCGGCGCAGCAGCGGGGCGAGGCCGGTGGCATCGGCAGCTCGACCCCCGCGGCCGCACCGCACCAGGGGCGAAGCGAAGACGGAGGCACCGCCGCTGCCCGTCGAGGTGCCGCCGGTCCTCGACGCAGCGCCGCCTTCGCCGACGCGGCGCCGACCGTGCTCGAGGCGCGCGAGGACGATGCGCCTGGCCTCGGTGGTTTCGGTTGCGCGAGGACGAGCTCGCGCCGATGCAGCCGGGCGGGTTCGATGCCCCCGCTGCACGCGGCTTCGGGACGCAGCAGGCGCGTGCCGCGGTCGCGCCAAGTCGCCTATTCGCGACCTGGCCGCGCTGCCGCTGGCGCGCCCGCGGGCCGCCGCCTGCTGCACGGCGAACTGCTCGACGGCGAGATCAAGTCGCGCGATCGGTGGTCGGAGCCGACTTCGCGCCTCGAGCCGTGGGCCGGTGCCGAGCTCGCCGCTGCCGCCCACGACCATCGCACCGGTGCCGCTGGCGTGTGGCTGGGGCATGGCGGTGCCGTCCGAGCTACGAGGACGCCGCGCGCGCGTTGCGCGTCATGATGATCCCGCGAGCGCGGCGCCCTCGATCGAGCCCTGCGCCGCGCGGTGCAGGCCGAGCCCATGCTGGTGCCCGCCCAGCGGCGTGCTCGCGCGAGGCCATGCGGGGTGGTTGCGTCGACGCGTTGCTGGCGGCACGCGCGTGGGCCGAGGCCGATCCCGAGCACGCGCCGGTTCTGCTTCTCGCGCTCGCCGACGCGCTCGCGGCCCAGGGCGATCCGCTGGCGGCGCGCGCCTACGCCAGCAAGCGGTCGGCGTTGCCGTTCGTCGGCGGTGAGCACGCAACGCCGCCCGCGGCCGAGCTCGCCGGCGATCGCGCCGTGCTCAACGTCGCGCGAAGTCAGCATCGATCCGCGCGACAAGCTGAGAGGCGGGCGTAGCCGTCCGCTTGCCCGCGCGGCGCGGCGAGCCAGTGGCCGCGGGAGAGCGAACGGGTGCGCGCGGCGACGCCCGGGGACCACCATGCAATCGCGGGCCGGCGTGTTGGCTGGCGGCGCCCTGCGGCGGTGGAAGCGCGCGCCGCGGCCGCTGCGCGCGGGAGCGAGATGGTGCGCGAGGACGATCCCGACGTCGCCGCTGATCAGCCAGGCCGCGCGCAGCGCTGGTAATCGCTCACGCCGCCGTGGCCGGGAAGGCCCGGGGCCCCCCCCCCCCCCCCCCCCCCCCCCCCCCCCCCCCCCCCCCCCCCCCCCGCGCGCGGGGGGGGGGGGGGGGGGGGGGGGGGAAAAAAAAAAAAAAAAAAAAAAGCGCTGGCAGTGCATGGATCCGTGATCGTCGAGGTCACGCGACGTACGCACTCGGACGATGAGGACTACGCTGGCCGTGGCCGAGCCGAGCGGCAAGCGTCGAAGCGCACGTGCGCGTGGTGCCGGTGGTGCTCACGCGCGGCAGCGCCAGGGTCGCGCGGGTGTTCTGGGACGGCTGAGGCGGGCTGGCGGCAAGCGACTCGCCGGTATCCGCTCGCAGAACAACGCTGCAGCTGATCGTGCCCTGTACGCTGGGATGCGCAGTCCGACGCGTACCAGTTGGGCGTATGTGGTAGCCGTGGCCGTAGAACCACTCCGTGCATGCCGGACTCATGACCTGGCCCGAGGCGGTCACGGTCTCCGCGATGGGCGAAGCCGTTCCACGCCTGGAAGAACCGGGATCGGTCGCGATCGTGGGAAGCCGTCGCCGAAGGCGGGGTCGTTGGCACCGAAGTCGCCGACGCCGTCGCTGGCGTCGTAGACGTTGCCCTCGAACACGTACCCGACACCTGGGCCGAAGCGTCCCGGCGCTGGAGCAGGGTCGGCGTGCCGCGGCGATGTACCGCTCACCGGCGCGTGCGGGGCCGTCGAGTCCGGCGATGACCATGACGATGCGCCCGACTTCATGTCGCTGCCGCCGCTGGCATCAACGCGACCGGTCTCGGCGGCAGCGTCCCGGGCAGGTCAGTTCACCTGGCCCAGCAGCGCGTCGGTTCTCGAGCCGCTGTCGGCAGCGGTCTGCTTGCGCAGGGCCGTGAAGCCCTCGAGGATCGTCGCGCAACAGCTGGTAGTGGTGAACGCGCGAGGCCGCCGCCGCCGTCGTCGATCGAGTCGTGCCGAGCACCACCATGTCCTGGCGATGCGATGGCCACCGCGCGCCGCCGCCGGAGCTGCTGTCGCCGCCGTCGTTGCCGTGGCGCCGTTGCTGCTGTCGCCCTCGCCGCGCTACCGCCCTCGGCCGTGCTGCTGCCGCTGTCGCCAGCCCGCGCCGTTGCCGCCCGGGTGCCGAGCCGCCGCCGTCGGCGTCGCCAAGGTCGTCGCCTGCCGCGGTGGTAGTCGGCCACCACCGGGTGAGGCCGGCGAAGCCGCGGAATGGCCGCCACCGTCGTCGCCTGCACGGAACGGCGATCGCGAGCGCGATGCCGCACCAAACCGAGCCGAACCCACGCACCGTTGCAACTCGTCGCCCCGCGGCCCACGGCATCAGACACCACCGATGCGGGCCGTACGCGCTGCAACGGCCGGCAGCGGCGTGAGCACGTTTCGCGCGCCCACCGTGATCCGATGGGCGGGGTCGACAGTCACGGCAGCGGCAGCGGTCTTCGGCGGGCGCTGCTCGGGCGGTTGCGCGAGCACGACACGATCGGCGACGACGGACGCGGGGTGAGCACGGCGGCGAGGCCGCAAGGCTCGGTGGGCGGATTTGTCGCTACCTCGTGATCGAGCGGGTCGGCCACGGCGCGATGGGTGTGGTCTACGCTGCTGCTGACCTGATGTCGTCGCGCAAGCTCGGCGATCAAGGTGCTGCATCGCAGCAGGGCGAGGCTGCGCGTCCGCGGTTGATCCGCGAGGTCGAGGCGCTGGTGCGCTCGAACCTATCCCAACGTCGTGCAGATCTACGACGTCGGCACCACGAGAAGCGTCCGGGTCGCGATGGAGTTCGCCGCCGGTCAACGCTGCGGCAGTGGTGCTCGAGCAGCGCTCGCCTCGGCCGCGCTGGTGGTGGTGCGCGAGGCCGCGCTCGCGGCCGCCCACGACGTCGGCATCGTGCATCGCGACTTCAAGCCCGACAACGTGCTGGTGGGTGACGACGGTGTCGCGCGCGTCGTCGACTTCGGCCTCGCGCGCGCGGCCGACGGCTCGAGCGACGAGCCGCAACCGCCGGCGGTGCGATCGATCCTGTCCTCGGGCGCGCTCGGCGACGAGACCACCTCGGACTCGCTGGGCGAACGCATGACCCGCACCGGCGCGCGCCTGGGCACGCCGGCGTACATGGCCCCGGAGCAGTGGATCGGCGGTGCGGTCGACGCCCGCACCGATCAGTTCGCGTTCTGCGTGGTGTTGTGGGAGGCGCTGTGGGGCCGCCGGCCGTTCGCGGCCGCCAACCTCGCGGGCCTGGGCTACGCCATCACCCACGGTCGCGTCGAGCCGTTGCCCGGCAACGTGCGCGCGCCGGCGCGGATCCATCGCCTGCTGCTGCAGGGCCTCGCCGTCGATCCCGCCCAGCGGCATCCCGACATGCGCAGCCTGCTCGCGGCGCTGGCCCACGACCCGGCGCAGTCGCGTCGCCGCGTTGTCGTCGGGGCTTTGGCGGTCGCCACGGTCGGCGGCGCAGTCTCGTTGGGCGCGTCGATCGAGCGCAGCCCCGCCGCGGTCGATCCCTGCGCCTCGGCCGACGTCGCGTTGGGCGAGCTGTGGTCGGCTGCGCGCCGCGATGCGCTCGCGAGCGCGCTGCGACAGACCGGGCGCCGCTACGCCGACGACACCTGGGCGCGGGTGCAGTCCAACCTCGACTCGTGGGCAGGGCGCTTCCTGCTCGCGCGGCGCGACGCCTGCGAGGCGACCCACGTGCGTCACGAGCAGTCCGAGGAGGCGCTCGATCTGCGGATCGCGTGCCTCGATCGCGGGCGCATGGCGTTCGCGTCGCTGCTCGACGTGCTGGCCGCGGCCGACGCGACCGTGCTCGATCGCGCCGCCGAGAGCAGCGCGAGCCTGCCCGGGCCCGAGGAGTGCGCCGAGCTCGAGCGGTTGCACGATCCCGCCGTGCGACCACCCAGCGTCGCCATGCGCGAGCCTGCCGCGGCGCTGCGGGCCGAGCTGGCGCGGGTGCGCGCGCTCGAGAACGCCGGGCGCTACGCCGAGGCCAAGTCGGCCGTCGACGTCCTGGTGGATCCGGTGTCGAGCCTGGGTTGGCTGCCGCTGCGGGCCGAGCTGCGCACGGTGCAGGGCCAGGTCGCGATGTCGCTGGGCGACGTCTCGACCGCGGTCGAGGTGCTGCGCGAGGCCCAGCTGGCCGCGATCGAGGGCGGCCACGATCATCAGGCATGGTTGGCGACGATGTCGCTGTGCTACGCGCTGGCGGAGACACCCGGTGCGGCCGACGACGCGCGCCGCACCTGCGAGATCGCGCGGGCCGAGGGCGAGCGCGCGCACGTCGACGATCGCGCGCGGTCGTTGACCGAGGCCACGCGCTATCGCGTGGAGGTCGCGGCCGGGGATTACGCCGCGGCGCGGCGTCACATCGAGGCCGCCATCGCCCTGCGCGAGGCCGGCGGCGTGGTGGAGGACGTCGACTTCGCCGGCATGCTCGCCAACCTCGGCACCATCATCGGCATCATGGGCCGGCCCGATCTGGCGGCGCCGGATCTGCGCCGCGCGATCGCGTTGCGCGAGCGCCTGCAGGGTCCCGAGCACCCCGGACGTCGGCCGCGAGCTGCACAACCTCGGCTCGATGCTGGCGCAGTCGGGCGCCTACGACGAGGCGGTGCCGCTGCTCGAGCGCGCGCTGACGATCAAGCGCGACGCGCTGGGCGAGGCCCACACCGATCTGTCGTACACCCATGGCGTCGCGCTCGGCAACGTCGCGGTCGCCCAGTCCCGCTTGAGGACGCCGAGCGCCACTTCCGCGCGGCGCTGGCGATCGACGAGCGTGCGCTCGGGCCCGATCACCCGCAGCTGGGCTAGCGCTGCTGGGCCTGTCCGACCGCTTCATCCGTGACAACCGCCCGGCCGAGGCCGTGCCGCTGCTGCGCCGCGCGATCGCGATCCGCGAGGCGACCCAGGGACCCGATCACCCCGAGCTGGCATGGGTGCTGATCGCACTGGGCGTGGCCGAGCTCGACGTCGGCGACGCCGACGGTGCGATCGCGCGGCTGCGGCGTGCGCGGACGAACCTCGGGTCGAACGCGGAACCCCAGGCGCGCGCCGACGTCGACTGGCCGCTCGCGCGCGCGCTGTGGCTCCAGGCGCGCGACCGCGACGAAGCGCTCGCGCTCGCCCGCTCGGCCCGCGCAGACTACCTCGCCGGCTCGCCGCCGCGGCCGGAGCTCGCCGAAGGCATCACGACGTGGCTCGAGCAGGTCGCGCCGGCGACGGCGCGATGAACCGCGGACGCGGCCGGGGTCGGGCCCGGGACGCGATGACCCCCGGGGACAGGGCCGCGCCGCGCGGCGGGGGCGGCGACTCCACGCGGCGATCGATCGGCACGCCGTTCGCACTCGGCCTTCGTCATGAACGCAACTGCCCAACGTGCGCTGCATCCCACCATGCTCACCGTCCACGCCATCGCTCGCGTGGGCGCCCGCCAGACTGCCGAGCAGTGGCGACTGCTCGCGCACGCGGCCGCGGCGCTGCTGCTGGTGATCCTCGCGACGACGTCGTTGGTGTGATGCCGGCGCACCGTTGGCGCGTGACGGTCGCTTGCGAGGCCTGCGGCGACACTGCGGGCGAGGGCGACGCGCCTGCGTACCGCCGCCCACGCTGCTCGCCGCAGACTGCAACCGAGCTGCGTCGGCCGTGCGTGCGGCCTCAGTCGGACGACGCCGCGCAGCGGATCGCTCGCGCACCCGCGGGTCGCACGCGCGCGTTCGCGGCGTCGAAGTACCGCTGCGGCGTGAGCGTGCGCGCGCCCATGCCCGCGAGCGCCTCGGCCATGACCTCGCGGATCGGCGGTCCCCGTTCGACCGCGACCTCGGCCGCGGGTGGGCCGAACAGGCCGTCGCCGCCGGTCGCGAGGAAGTCGGTGGTCACGATCGCGAGCCGCTCGTCGTCGGCGATCGCGGTGCCGTCGCGGCGCGCCAGCGACACGACCAGGGTGCCGCGCTCGCAGCGGGTCGTCGCGACGATGCCGGCGAGCGAGAAGAACGAGCCGTCGCGCGCGAGGTGGTGCGCGAGTCCCTGCGCCAGCGTGGCTGCGGGCAGGCGCACGATCGCGAAGCGGTTGTCGAACGGGAACGCCTCGTACAGCGCGCCGTAGTGCAGGGGTCCCGCGGGCAGCGGCGCCCGTAGGCCGCCGCCGTTCATGATCGCCGCGTCGGCGCCCGGCCGCGCCGCGAGCATGAGGTCCGCGAAGAGGTTGCCCAGCGCGCACTCGCGGTCGCGCTCGGCCTCGAAGCGCGCGCTCAGGGTCGGGCCCAGGCGTCGCTCGCGGATCACCCGCGCGCGCTCGATCGCCGGCGCGACCACGGCCGCGACCGCGGCGTCGGGTTGCACCGCGGCGCCCTCGTAGGCCCGCGGCGCGCAGCGTTCGAGCGGGTCCTCGGGGTTGGCCCCCTCGGCGCTGCACAACCGCTGCGGCGGGTGGATCGCGCTGGCCACGACCTTGCGCGTGCTGCCATCGATGGTCAGATCCACGCGTCCGAATGCGACGCCGAGCGCGTACGACTCGATCACGGCGATGCCGTGGACGCGGTGGGCCATGGCCTGGTGCGTGTGCCCACCGACGATGACGTCCACCAGACCCGGTGGCAGCGCGGCCGCGACCGCCATGATCTCCTCTGCGGGATCACAGCTGTCGAGCGCATCCGCGTGGTCGAGATCGCTGCAGTCACCGCCCGCGTGCGCCGTGACGATCACGGCGGCGGCGCCTTGCTGCCGCAACGCCCGGGCCTCGGCCGCGATCGCGTCGGCCAGCGGTGCGAACGACAGCGCGCGCACGTTCGCCGCGATGGTCGTGCGCGGCGTCGAGGTCGTCGATGCGCCGATGATCCCCAGCGTCACGCCGCCGCGCTCGATCAAGGTCGAACGCGCGCCCAGCCGCGGCTCGCCGGCGCCCGGCGCGGCGTGCAGGTTGGCCGAGAGGAAGCGGTGCCGCGCCTGCGCGATGCGGGCTCGAAGCGCGCCCAGCGGATCCTCGTCGGGTGTGTTCGCGGTCGCCTCGGGTCCGACGGGGCCGTAGTCGAACTCGTGGTTGCCGATCGCGACCGCGTCGTAGCCCAGCGCGTCGTAGGCTGCGACCACCGGCGCGCCCTCGTCGAGGTTGGACTCGAGCGTCCCCTGGTACATGTCGCCGCCGTCGAGCAGCACCACACCGCCGTCGTGGGCTCGCGCGCGGCGCAGGTTGGCGAGGTAGCCGCCCAGCAGCGGCAGCGCGCCGACGTGCCCGTGCAGATCGTTGGTCCCGACGATGCTGATGGTGATCGTCGCGGCCGCGCGCACCGGCGGCGCGGGTGGCTCGGGCCGGCAGCCCAGGCCCAGCGCGAGGGCCGCGACGAGGCAAGCGGTCGAGCGCGGAGCCGGCATGGCGGCGCCACGGTACCAGCTCCGTACGCCGTGACGTCCCATGGGACCGGTCCCGCGTCGCACCCGGCCCCGCGTCGACGGTGGCCGAAAACCCCCGTGGTGTCGCGGCCGGACGGTGGGTCCGGGCCCTGCACACGGACCCCGGCATGACCACGCATCGCCCCCGGGCCGCCTTGCTGCTCCCCTTCGCCTCGCTGCTGTTCGCCGTCGCGTGCGACCTCGCCGGCGGTGGCGGCGGTGACGGCGGTGACGACGAGCAGGGCAGCGGTGGCAGCGGCGGTGGCGACGTCGAGCAGCTGGTCGCCGAGGTCATCGAGATCAACAACGACAACATCGAGATCGTGTGCGACTGCTGGGACGAGGCCGGCTTCAGCTCCCGCGGCGCCTGCCTCGAGGATCAGATCCTCCCGTCGCAACGGCGCTGCGTCGAGGAGGCCTACGGCCGCGAGCCCGAAGCGTCCTCGCTGTACCTCGACTGCATCACGCCGTTGCTGCGCGAGCTCGGCACCTGCCTCGACGAGCGGCTCTCGTGCACCGCGCCCGATGGCACCGACGCCTGCTTCGCGGACTATGATCTCGGGCGCGAGTCGTGCGTCGAGCTGCCGCGCTCGGTCGACCGCGCGCTGGAGGACTGCGGCCTGGGCGGTTCGAGCTCGAGCAGCGATCCCGGCACCACCGACGGCAGCAGTGGCGGTGACACCTCGGACCCGCCGCCACCGCCCCCGGCGCCCGACGGCTGCGCGTGGACCGACGACGGTGCGTGCGACGAGCCCGAGGGCTCGGGCCTGTGTGCCGAGGGCACCGACGTCGACGACTGCACCAACCCGCCGCCGCCGCCGCCGCCGGGCCCCAGCTCCGGCGGTTGATCGGCGCGGCCGCGAGCTCGGCTCAGCCGCAGGTCATCGACATGAAGTCCCAGAAGCAGCCGCTGCCGAAGCACTCCATCTGGTTGTCGATCATCATGCACTCCTCCGGCGTCGGGCCCCAGCCGCAGGTGTCGGTCATGAAGTCCCACAGGCAGCCGTTCATGAAGCAGTCCTGCTGGTTGTCGACGGTCTCGCAGTCGACCTGGGGGTCGGGCGGCACGCACTCGTCGTTCTGGAAGTCCCACTGACACGAGTTGCCGAAGCACTCCATCGCGTCCATGTACATCGCGCAGGTGGCATCGTCGGGCGGCGTCAGGCAGGCCTGGCCGAAGAAATCCCAGTAGCAGCCACCGAGCACGCACGACATGTGATCGACATAGTCGCCGCACTCCACCGGTGCGCCGGTGGTCGAGCTGCCGCCGTCGGTCGAACCGCCGGTGGTGTCGGTGCCACCGGTGGTCGCGTCGGTGGTCGCGGAGTCGGTCGCACCCGAGCTCGTCTCCGCGCTGGTCGACACGGTGTGCTCGCGGGTCGTGCTCGCGCTGTCGGAGCTGTCCGATGGCGCTCGCGCTGGCCGAGGCGGTGGCATTGGTCGAGGACGCGCTCGCGGTGCCGGAGATCGACGCCGAGGTGTCGGCCGAGGTGCCGCCGCTGCTGCTGCTGCCGCTGTCGCTGCCGCCGGGGTCTTCTCCGGCACCGGGGCAACCGACGAGCAACGTCGCCGCGGCGACGCCAAGGATCAGGGGAAGCTCGATACGCATGGGGGACTCCGCGAGGACGAGCGCTATCGCGCCGGGTTCGAGGTGGACGAGACCCGCGCGGGGGGGCGCGGGCCTGCGGGTATTGGGGCCGGCGCGATCGATCCGTGATCACGGGTCGCGGATTTCGAAACGCCGTCAGTCCTCTTCGTCTCGAGGCGGCGGCAGCAAGCGCCGCGGTGGGCGCACCGGCACCATCGTGCTCTGGCTCGAGGGCGGCGCGAGCACGTCGCCCGCGTCCGACAAACGCGCGTCGGGTGAGGGGCTCAGCAGCACGCTGTCGAGCCGGCGCCGCAACGACGCGAGATCGTCCTCCGACATCGGCGTCACACCCAGGCCCGAGGTCTGCCGCCGCTGGTTCGCATCGCGCCGCTCGGGGGTCTCCTGCAGCAGCGCCGACGCGCGCGAGCGCGGCAACACCCACGCCGGCTCGCCCTCGGGCTGCATGCGCGCGAAGCGACGCAGCACGACCGCCGCGTTCTCGAGCGCCTGCAACGCGAGCGTGGCGGACTGGTAGCGCTGCTGTGGCTCGCGCGCGACCAGGGTGTCGACGACCTCGCGGACCTGCACCGAGATCGCGTCGGGCAGCGGCGGCGGCGGCCCGATCAGCCGCCGGTGGATCACCATCATGGGGTCGGGGTCGCGGAACGGCGGCGTGCCGGTCAGCATCTCGTACAGCACGCAGCCGACCGCATACAGATCCGCGCGGTGGTCGACTGGCGCGCCCAGGGCCTGCTCGGGACTCATGTACGCCGGCGTGCCGAAGATCATCCCGACCGCGGTCTTGAGGTCGCCGGGGTGAAGCGAGTCGAGCTTCGCGATGCCGAAGTCGATGATCTTGAGCGTGAAGCTCTCGTCCTCGTTGCGCACCAGGAAGAGGTTCTCGGGCTTGAGGTCGCGGTGGATGATCTTGCGGCGGTGCGCGTGCTCGAGCCCTCGCAGCAGCTGGATGCCCAGCTCGACCGCCTGCAGCACCGGCAGCGGCTGACCCAGCAGCTCGGTCAGCTCCCAGCCCTCGAGCAGCTGCATGACCATGAACAGGGTGCCGTCGTCGAGCTGACCGAAGTCGGTGACCTGCAGGCAGTTGGGGTGCTCGAGCCGCGACAGCGACAACGCCTCGCGCTCGAACCGGCCCGTGACCTCGGGGTTCTCGATGAGCTCGGGCCGCAGCATCTTGATCGCGACGTCGCGACGCAAGCCGACGTGGTGCGCGCGCAACACCACGCCCATACCGCCGATGCCCAGCACGCTGTCGAGCCGGTAGCGGCCCGCGATGACCTGTCCGAGCAGGGCTCGAACGGTGGCATAGACACCGCCGGAGTCACGCCAGGCCACGGCAATCTCGCACGTTAGCACGAAGCGCGCGTCAGCGGGGGCGAAGGGCGCTCGGGGCAGCTGGTCGAGTTCGCCCGATTCTGGTGCCGGCGATCGCGCGCGCCCATACTGCGCCGAGCATGCCCGGTTCCGGCGATCGCGGTGGCCGCACCCTCGTGACGCTCGCGGCTGGGGTCGTCGTCGTCGCGGGGCTCAAGGCTGCGGCGTCGATCGCGTTGCCGTTTCTGTTCGCGGTGTTCCTGACGGTGCTCGCGACGCCGCCGCTGCTGTGGATCGAGCGCCGCGGCATCCCGCCGGTGCTCGCGGTGATCCCGGTGGTGCTGGTGCTGCTGGGCGCGTTGGCGCTGTTCGGTGCGCTGCTGACCGCGTCGCTCGACCGCTTCGCCGACACGCTGCCGGCCTACCGCGCCGCGCTCGAGGCGATGTTCCTCGACTCGCTGCAGTGGTTGCGCCGCCACGGCGTGGGCGTGCCGCTTTCGGGCTACGCCGAGTCGTTCGATCCCGCCGACGTGGTCGACATGGTCGGGACCCTCGCGGGCGCCACCGTCGCGGCGCTGTCGAACACCGCGCTGGTGTTGCTCACGACGTTGTTCATGCTGCTCGAGGTCGCCGGGTTCCCGCGCAAGGTCCGGGTCGCGATGGGTCGACCCGAGGCCGAGTTCGCCGCCGGCCGCACCATGCTGGTGGACGTGCAGCGCTACCTCGCGATCAAGACCGGCATCTCGCTGCTCACCGGCGTCGCGGTCGCGCTGCTGTGCCTGCTCGTCGGGCTCGACTTCCCGCTGCTGTGGGGCCTGGTCGCGTTCCTGTGCAACTACGTGCCCAACATCGGCGGCTTCGTCGCGGCCGTGCCCACCCTGCTGGTCGCGTTGGTGCAGCCCGGGCTCGGCACCGGCGCGATGTTCGTCATCGGCCTGGGCCACGCGCTCATCCACACCGTGATCGGCAACATCGTCGAGCCGGCGTGGATGGGCCGCAAGCTGGGCCTGAGCCCGCTGGTGGTGCTGCTGTGCCTGGTGTTCTGGGGCTGGCTGTGGGGCCCCGTCGGCATGCTGCTGTCGGTGCCGCTGACGATGGCGGTGAAGATCGCGCTCGAGAGCGACGAGTCGCTCCAATGGATCGCGGTGCTGCTGGGGCCCACGCCGCCCGAGCCGAAGCTGCAGCCGCGCTCGCGCAGCTGAAGGCGCCTCGTCCTCGCCAACCGCCCCCAGCGCATCCGGAAGGATTCGAACCTCCGACTTTCGGTTCCGTAGACCGACGCTCTATCCAGCTGAGCTACGGATGCGTGGGTGCTCGCGGGGATCGCCCGAAGCGGGGCCGGAAGCTAACACCAGGGGCCGGGGCCTGCAAGGGGGGCGCGCGCTCGGGCCCGCGGGCGGTCCTGGTCAGGGCGCGGGCGCGGCCGCGAGGGTCCGCTGCAGCTGCGCCAGCGCGTCGGTCGGCAGGCCTGCGGTGGCGCCGAGCCGGGCGTAGGCGGCGAGGCCCAGGCGCATCTGCGGGCCGACCTTGGTGAAGTGCGCGCGCAGGTACGGCTCGAGCGGTAGCGGCACGGCAACCGGCGCCAGGCGCAGCGCGGCGCGCAGCACGAAGGGGTTGGTGACCAGGCGCGCGCCCAGGCGGATCGGCAGCTGCAGGTGGTCCGCGACGATCGCGAGCGACTCGGTCGCAACGCGGCCGAGCAGCTCGAGCAGCGCGTCGCGACCCAGCGCGGCGAGCGACCAACCCGCGGCCTCGAGCGTGGCGATGACGCGTACAGCACCGCGTTGGCGAAGGGTGTGACCGCGGCGAAGGCCGACGGCGCCATGCGGGACGCCGGCAGGCCACCGGCGCGCAGCACCTCGATCACCGCGGGCGCGCGGGCATCGTCGCCGCACAAGCGACTGGGCGAGGCCGGCGGGAACCAAAACGCCATGCCGGGCTCGCCGCCGGCGCGATCGCGATCGTCGGACACGCCCGGCAGCGGACTGTGATACGCGAGAAAGCCGATCATGCCGTCGACCAAGCGCTCGGGATCCGCATGCGCGGTCGCGATCTCGCGATCGTCGATGTTGGGCTGCAAGAACACGATGGTCGCGTCGCCGGTGGCGCGCGCGAGCTCGGCGAACCAGGTCGCAGGTCGCAGCGCGGCCGACGACACCGCGCTGTAGACCTGATCCCAGCGGGTGTCCGCGGCCTGCGACGGCGCGGTGAGGATGCGCAGGCCCTGCAGCCGCTCGCGCACAGGCCCGCTGCGACGCAGGCGATACAGCGTCATGCCCTCGCGCAGCGCGGCGGCGTGGGCGGGCTTGACCAGCAGCGCCACCTCGGCGCCGCCGCGCGCGAGGTGATGCGCGAACACCTGGCCCACGGCACCGGCACCGACCACGAGCGCACGTACGGACATCGCGGGACCGGAGCGTACCGGCTCGCGGCGCGTCAGGCCAAGGGCCACGCGCGCAGCCACGCCGCGATGGCGCCCAGCTCGGCGCGCAGCGGCGAGGCGCCGCGGTAGATCAGCCGGAAGGTGTCGCCCAGAAGCGTCAGCTGCGGCAGCAGCCGCACCAGCCGGCCCTGCGCGAGGTCGTCGTCGATCATGTGCAGCGGCAGCACGGCCACACCCTCGCCCGCGCAGGCGAGCCGGTGCACCGCGGCGCCGGTGCCCACGCGCCAGGTCTCGCCGAACTCGAGCCCGGGACACACCGACAGCGCGTAGCGAGCCAGCGGCAGCGACGCGTCGACGTCGAGCAGGCAGTGATCGCGGCCGTGCTCGGGCACATCGAAGCGCTGGCGCTGCAGCAGCGCCGGCGCGGCGACCAGGGCGTAGTGCTCCGGATGGATCACCTCGCTGGTCCAGTCGGCGTCGGCCGTGGGTGCGCTGGTGAGCACCGCGTCGACCGCCCCGCGCTCGAGCTGCGCGACGATCTCGGGGCCCGAGCCGAACACCAGGTCGACGTGCCACTGCGGACGCTCGCGCCGCAGCGCCGCGATCGCCGGCACCACGAACGACAGCCCCAGCTCGAAGCGCGTCGCCAGCGACAACCGCAGCCGCGCCGGCGCGGCGTCGCCGACCTCGGCACACGCCGCGACCGCGGCCAGGGCCGGGCGCGCGCGCTCGAGCAGCGCCACCCCTGCGGGCGTCAGCACCACGTGCCGCGAGTCGCGATCGAACAGCACCACACCCAGCTGATCCTCGAGCTGCTTGATGCGCTGGCTCAGCGCCGCCGGCGTCAACGCGACCTCGGCGGCCGCACGGCGGAAGTTGAGCTGCGCGGCCGCGGCGACGAAGCAGCGCAGCGAATCGACCGACGGCAGCGGACGCGTCACGGTGCGGGCAAGCGTACACCGTGGCCGCGCCCGTCGGCGGGCCGGCCGCCGCGTCGGTGCCCGGTTGCGCGTCGCGTCGCGCTGACCGAAACTGCCGGCATGGTTGGACTCACCTGCGATGGACGAACGACTCGGTCGAGCTGGATTGCGATCACGCTGCTGCTGGTTGGGGCCTGCTCCGACGACGGTGCACCGGCGACCGGCACGGCGACCGACGACTCGGTCGGCGATGCCACTGCTGTGACCGCCAGCGCGTCGACCACCGGCGGCGACGCGAGCACCGGTGGCAGCGCGTC
Source organism: Nannocystaceae bacterium (assembly GCA_046351635.1). Lineage (GTDB taxonomy): Bacteria > Myxococcota_A > Polyangia > Nannocystales > Nannocystaceae > Xiheibacterium. Next base: position 126,073 of record JAXLYC010000006.1, read on the forward strand.
GCTGACGGGCGAGACCAGCGCGGCCGATGGCACCAGCGTGGGCTCGAGCAGCGGCGGCAGCACCGGCGGCACCGCGTCGAGCTCGGGCGGCAGCGACTCGGGCGGGCCTGGCGGCGGCTGCGTGCAGGACGGCGACTGCGTGTTGTTCGAGGACTGCTGCAGCTGCGCGGCCGTGCCGGTCGACGACGTGCCGCCGGTGTGCGAGTCCAAGTGCGATCAGACCGCCTGCGACGCGGTCGGCATCGGCGACGGCGTGCACTGCGAGCTGGGCACGTGTCAGCTCGACGAGGTCGGCTGCAACCAACAGACGGTCGTGTGCGCCGAGATCCCGCCCAAGTGCGGTGCCGGCACGCTGCCGTCGGTGGCCGAGGGCTGCTGGACCGGCAACTGCGTGCCGGCCGAGGCCTGCGACGTGGTGCCCGACTGCAGCGACTGTCCCGAGGGCCAGACCTGCGTGCCGCTTCTGGCCAAGGGCCCCGCGGGCTTCCGTTGCTCGCCGATCGCACCGGCGTGCAACGGCACGCCCGACTGCACCTGCATGGACGGCGTGTGCCCCGATCCGTTCTCGGCCTGCATCGAGACCGACGGCGGCGTGCAGTGCGAGTGCCCGGCCTGCTGACGCGGGCTCACGGCGCGGTCGAGCTCTCGCCGAGCAGCAGCGCCGCGAACGCGAAGGCGTTGTTGCCCATGTGCACCGCGATCGCGGGCCACAGCCGGCCGCTGCGCTCGAGCGACCACGCGAACACCAGGCCCAGCCACACGTAGATCACGAAGCCGGCGGGGTTGGCGTGGATCGCTGCGAACGCCAGCGCGCTCACGCCGTACGCCAGCGCGCGGCCGGTCGCGCGACGCAGCCGTGCGAACAGCAGACCGCGGAACAGCCCCTCCTCGCACACCGGCGCGAGCACCACGGCCGACACGCCCAGCACGTACACGGTCGAGCGATCCACGCCGCTGCGCCAGTCCTGCACGATCTCGACGATGCCGCCTTGCTCGGCCACCGGCGCGCCGAGCAGCTCGAGCACGCCGCCGAGCACGACGCTACCGGCGATCGCGGCGACGATGCCGAGCACCGCCGTCGTGATCGCCCGCGCCGCGTTCGCACGCACGGGTGGCGGCAGCACCTCGGCCGTGTCCACCAGTGCCCGCGCGGCGGCGAAGCGGTACGCGAGCGCGGCCATGCCGGTGATGAGCGGGCCGTTGACCAAGGACAGCCCGCGCGGCGCTCCGTCGCCGGTGGGCCACAGGCCGACCGTGCGCAGCACGAACAGCACCATCACGCCCACGAACATGCCGAGCACCGCGAACGCGAGCTCGCCCACCACCGTCCGCCCGCGCTCCGCCAGCTTCGGGTGCACGGGACGCGTTGCGGCAGGGTCGGTCATGCGCCGGGCACCGGTCGGCGCCTCCAGCATGCCCCAAGCCGGCGCGGCGCGGTCCGCGGGCGCGCGGCCGCCCGCTGCCCTCGCCGCGTGGGGCCTTGATCCCGCCCGGGTTCTCCGCTAGCTTCCGCGCTCCGGATCGGGGCCCCACACGGCTCTCGCGGCCGGACGCGAGTCCCTCGCGACGCACAACGAGCGCCTTCTTGGAACGGTGGCCGAGTGGCTGAAGGCACAGGTTTGCTAAACCTGCGTAGGGGCTTAAACCTCTACCGAGGGTTCGAATCCCTCCCGTTCCGCAGCATCGCGCCCAGCGCGAGCCCGACGCCCGCGAGGTCCGCGACGACGTCGAGCACCTCGGGCGAGCGCGGCCACGGCACCAGGCCCTGACCCAGCTCGGTGACGATCGCCGTCGGGACTGCGAGCAGCAGCACGCGCCGCCACGGCAAGCCAGCCCAGCGCCACAGCGCGCCGAAGATCGCGAACAGCGTGAAGTGCACGTACTTGTCGAAGTGCGGGATCTCGACCCGTGGTGTCGGCGGCGGCGGAGCCCACAGCATCGCGAACACGGCGGCGGTCCACACCACCGCGAGGCCACGGCGCACGCGCGAGGCTCCACGCGTCATGGCACGTCGAGCGCGGCCGCGGCCACGCGGCACGAGCCGGCGCAGTCGGGCCCGTTGGGGTAGACGGTGTCGTACTGCGGCGCGAAGCTGGTCTGCGCGATGACCGAGCCGTCGCGCAGCACCGCGAGCGAGAACTGCTGCGGCGCGGGCACGACGTCGACCAGCACGAAGTGCGGGAGCGCGGCGAGGCCGAACTCCGCGGTGCAGTCGCCCTCGAGCGTGCACGGCGGGTCGCCGTCGCACGCGGTCGCATCGCCCGAGAGCACGAAGCCGCAGCCGTCCTCGACGCCGTCGACCGCCCACGCCAAGGTGTAGGCACCGCCGTCGAACACGCCCGCGGCCGCGACCAGCGAGATCCGCAGCCGGTCCTCGCACGCGAGCATGCCGCAGCCGCTGCTGCCCCCGTCGTCGTCGTCCGCGGCGGTGGTCGGCGCCTCGGTGCCGCACCCCAGCGCCGCCGCGAGCGCCCAGCCCGGCGGCGCCCACCGCTGCGATCGCGCGCTCGTCACCGCCGTGATGCTAGCAGGCCGACCCGAGCGCCCGCGATCGCGCGGCGAGCCGTCCGGGGCCGCAAAAGGCGCGATGATGCAGACGCGGCGGGCCAGCCGCCCGGGACCCACGTCCGATGACGGCGGATCGCGCAAACGCCGAGGAGCACGCGCTCGCAGCCGCGATGGCGCAGGCGCGGCCCGACGACGGCCTCGACGAGGCCACTGCGTTGGCCAAGCTCAAGCGCGGTCTGTTCGCCGAGGCTGCGCCCGCGCCGGTGATGCTGTCGCGCTACGTGCTGCTCGAGCGCATCGGCGTCGGTGGGCTCGGGGTCGTCTACGCGGCCTACGATCCCAGCCTCGATCGCCGCGTCGCGATCAAGCTGCTGCAGGACCGCGCCCTCGCCGACGAAGACGAGCAGCAGGCGCGCGAACGGCTCGCGCGCGAGGCCCAGGCCATCGCGAAGCTGGCCCATCCCAACGTCGTCGCGGTCCACGACGTCGGCACCTACGCGCTGTCGCAGCCGCTCGAGGGCGCGCAGCCGCGCGGCGTGTTCGTGGTCATGGAATTCGTCGACGGGCTCGACGCCGAGGCGTGGGTCCACGCCGCGGTGCGATCGTGGCGCGAGGTGCTCGAGCTGTATCTCGCCGCCGGCCGCGGGCTCGAGGCCGCCCACCGCGCGGGCCTGGTGCACCGCGACTTCAAGCCCGGCAACGTCATGGTCGGTCGCGACGGCCGCGTGCGCGTGCTCGACTTCGGCCTCGCGCGCAGCCACGGCGGCAGCACGCCGTCCCAGGAGGGCGTCACGGTCACGCCGCGCCGCGACGTCACCAGCGAGGATCGCGACGGCGCGGCGACGGACCTGCGCGCGGGCAAGCTCGACTCGCCCATCACGATCGCGGGCCGCATCGTCGGCACGCCGGCGTACATGGCCCCCGAGCAGCACGACGGCGCGGCCGCGGACGTGCGCTCGGATCAGTTCGCGTGCTGTGTCGCGCTGTGGGAGGGCCTGTTCGGCACGCGCCCGTTCCCGTCGAACCGCGTCGCCGCCCTGGCCGAGGCCAAGCAGGCCGGGCGCTGGGTCTCGCCGCCGCCGTCGAAGGTGCCGCGCGCGTTCGTCCGCATCCTCGCCCGCGGCCTCGCGGCCGATCCCGCCGCGCGCTGGCCCGACATGGGCTCGCTGCTCGCGGCGCTGGCGATCGTGCCGCGTCGTCGCCGACAGCTGGCCTTCGGCGGGCTCGCGCTCGCGACCTTCGCTGCAGTCGCGGGGCTCGCGGGTCAGCGCGGCGCGTCGCCGCGGACGCTGTGCGGCGACTTCGACACCGTCGCGGCCGAGCAGTGGCACGACGGGCTCGCGCGCGAGATCGTCGAGGTCTTCGCGGCGTCGGGTCGGCCCCACGCCGAGGCCAGCGCCAACGCGGTCGTCGCGGGCCTCGACGCCTACGCGCGCGAGTGGACCCGGCGCCGCCGCGAGAGCTGCGAGTCGACCTTCGTGCGGCACGAGCAGTCGCCCGAGGCCATGAACCGCACGGCGCTGTGCCTCGACGCGCACCTCGAGCGCGCCGCCGAGCTGGTCGCGGTGCTGCGCGTGGCCGATGGCGACACCGTCGATCACGCGGTCGATGCCGTCGACGCGCTGCCGCCGTGGCGCGAGTGCGACTCGGCGGCGGCGGAGCCGGTGGGCGAGAGCTCGGCGGCCGAACGCGAGATCGAGCGCATGCTCGGTCGCGCCGAGACCCTGCTCGAGGCCGCGCACCCCGAGGACGCGCGCGGGCTCGCCGAGGACGCGCGCACGCAGGCCGAGCGCGCCGGCCTCACGCTGTGGCGCGGGCGCGCGGAGCTGCTGCTCGGACGGCTGCACCAGCGCGCGGGTCGACCCGAGGCGTCGATCACCGCGCTGTACGCCGCGCAGGCGGCGGCCGAGCGCAGCGGCGACGAGCGCACCGCGACCGCAGCGCTGCTGGGCCTGTGCGGCGCCGCGCTCGACGCCGCCGATCTGCCGCAGGCGCAGCGGATGTTGGCGGTGGCCGAAGGCAAGCTCTCGCGCCACGAGCTCGGCAGCGCGCTGAAGTTCGAGGCGTTGTTCCTGCGCGCGCGAGAGAGTCGGGTGCGCGGCGACCTGCCGGCGGCGGAGCAGGCGACGCAGCAGGCGGTGGCGCTGGCGCAGCGCGAGTTCCCCGTGGGCCACCTCGCGATCGCGCGGGGCCAGGCGATGCTGGGCGTGATCTACGGCGATCTCGGCGACACCACGCGCGCGACCGAGGCGGCCGAGGCGGCGCTGCAGGCCTATCGTGCGCGATTGGGGCCCGATCATCCCTACATCGCCGATCAGCTCGAATCGCTGGCGTCGATCGACATGCAGCACGGACGCTACGACGCTGCGCTGGCCGGCTACGAGCGCGCCCAGGCCCTGCGCGAGCGCGTGTGGGGGCACCGCCATCCCCAGGTCGCGTACGCGATCGCGAACGTCGCGTCGGCGCTGCAGTCACTCGGACGCACGCAGGAGTCGCTCGCGCGCTCGCGCGAGGCGCTCGAGATCCTGGTCGCCGCGCGCGGCGAGGCCCACCCCGAGGTCGCGATCGCGGCGTCGAACCTCGCCAACGTGTTGCTCGACGTCGACCCCGAGCAGGCGCGGGCCATGGCCGTGCGCGCGCAGCAGGCGTTCCGCGACAGCGTCGGCACCGATCACCCCAACTACGGCTACGCGCTCGCGGCCGAGGGCCTCGCGCTCACGGCACTGACGCGCTTCGACGAGGCCGCCGCGCGGCTGACCGAGGCGCGCCGGCGTCTGCTCGACGGCGGGGGACCCGATGCGCCGGCGCTGGCGGTGCTCGACAAGGCGCTGGCGGAGGCCGAGCTCGGCGCCGGGCGACTCGCGATCGCGCGGACCTATGTCCAACGATCGATCGAGGCGCTGAGCCGCGGCGCGCACGACCCCCGCGATCTCGCGGGCGCCGAGCTGCTGCGCGCCATCCTCGATCGCGACGACGCGCCACAGACCCTCGCGAGCCTGCGCGAGTCGTGGCTGCGCGCGGGTCGGCCCGCGGCCGAGTTCGACACGCTACGCGCGGGCCTGCTGGCGCAGCGCGACCGTGCCGACGCAGCCGCGAAACGGCGATGAACCCTGGCCGCGCCGCGCCGAGTTTGTCATGCTGCCGGCCATGATGCGCGCCGCTGCGTTGCTGCTGTGCTGGCTTTTCCCGCTGGCGTGCGACTCCGGGAGCAAGGCCAAGCTCGAGGCGCTCGAGGCCCGGGTCGCCGCGCTCGAGGCCGGAGCGAGCAAGACCGGCGAGCGCATCGAGCCGCTCGAGGCCCTGCCGCAGCAGCTCGCCGCGCAGCAGCAGAGCGCGACGACGATCAAGAACGAGCAGGCTTCGCTCGCGGGTCGGCTCGCGCGCGCGGAGGAATCGATCGCGGCGCTGAAGTCGTCCGCGACCCCCGCGACGCCCCCGGGCACACCGACCACCCCGGCGACGACCCTGGGCACCGAGGGCGGCGGCGGTGCCGAGGCCTGGCCCACGATCGGCGTGCCCGAGTGCGACGAGTACATCAGCAAGTACGTCCGCTGCATCTCGGACAAGATCCCCGAGGCCGCGCGCAGCTCGATGATCGACGCGATGAAGCAGGCCGCGCAGGCGTGGAAGGAGGCCGCCGAGGGGCCGGCCAAGGACTCGCTGGGGGCCGCATGCAAGACCGCCCTCGAGGCCGCGCGCGACGCCACCAAGTCGATGGGCTGCGTCTGGTAGCGGGCCGCCCGAGGGTTCCCACGGGCGCGGCTCGGTCTGTGAAGAGGAAGCTCCGTCCTCCTCAGTCGTCGGCCGCGCCGGCTTCGATCCAAGCGCGCACGAGGTCGATCCGTTCGGCCTCGAGCGGCGCGTCCGGGGGCATCGCGTCGCCCGCGGCGGGCATCGCGGCGGTCAGCTTCTCGATCACGTACGACTGTTCAGGGTCGCCGGGCACCACGCGGATCCTGCCGGCGACCACGCTCGAGTCGACCTCGACCAGGTTCGCATAGGCGACGTCGCGCTCGAGCACGAGCTCGCCCGCGGGCGACGGGCCGGCCTTGTGACAGGTCGAGAACACGCAGCTGGTCTGGAATACCCGCTCGTGGACCTCCGTGAAGCTGGGCGCCGGGTCCGAGCCCCCGTCGTCGCCGCCGTCGCAGGCCGCGAGCGCGAGCGGGATCACCATGACGGCGACGGCCGCGAGCCATCGCGTGCGCTGACGCTCGTCTCGGCCCGTCCTGTCGATCGTTCGGCTTGCGCCGGCGCCGAGGAACCCCGACCTGTCGGTCGGCAACTGCGTGGAGGCGAGCGATGCCATGCAACCTCGAGCGCACCGTACGGGAGCGACACGTCCGGTGTCAAACCGGCGCGCATGCGATCCGTCATGCAGCGATGCACGAGCGGCGAGGGAACCGGCGCGCGAGTCCAACGCGAGCAAGGACACCGCGAGGCAGGGCCCAGCGCCCTTGCGTCGGCCGCGGTGCTTCTGATAACGAGTGACGCGCGGGTTCGGGGGGAGACAACCATGAAGCGACTGGCAACGATTTCGTTCTTGGGCGTGACGCTGGCGGCGTGCGCCGCCGACGGCGGCGGCGGTGGCGGGCAGGACGGCGGCGACAGCTCCAGCACGGGCGGCGGCGAGATGCCGGTCGACGAGCGCGTCGAGGTCCCGACCGACGGCCCCACCGTGCTGAACTTCGGCGGCGCCGAGTTCGTGGTGCAGCCCGGCGAAGACATCATGATGTGCTACTCGGTCGACTACACCGGCGGCGAGGTCGCGTACAAGAACGCGATCAGCCTGCAGGGCAAGGGCGGCCACCACGTCATCCTGCTCGGCGCCAAGGAGCCGCTGCCGGCCGGTACGGTCGAGGACTGTAGCGACGGCATGGACATGTCCAAGTACGACCTGCTGATGATCCCGCAGGAGCTGCCGCAGGGCTACGGCACGATCCTGCCCGCGGGCCGGCACATGGTCATCCAGTCGCACTACGTCAACACCACCGATCACCCGATCCTGGTGCGTGACTTCGTCCAGCTCGACCTGATCCCGATGGAGGAGGTCCAGACCTTCGCCGCGCCGATCGCCACCAACACCATCGACATCACGCTCGAGCCGGGCAAGACCGGCGAGGTCAGCTTCGACTGCACGCTCGAGGAAGACGTCGAGCTGCTCATGGTCGGCGGCCACATGCACGAGTGGGGCACGAAGTTCGAGACCAAGATCGGCCCCTCGGTCGACGAGCTCGAGTCGCTGTACCTGGTCGACCCGTGGCACGCGGACTTCCGCGACGTGCCGCCGGTGACGCTGTTCCTCGACAACCCCAAGCCGCTCACGGCGGGCACGGTCATCCGCACCTCGTGCTACTGGAACAACACCGAGACCGAGGCCATCGAGTTCCCGCACGAGATGTGCTCGACCTTCGGCATCCTCGCGGGCATCAAGGATCCGGTCGAATGTCGGTTGGGCGAGTGATGCACGCATCGCGCTTCCTGCTCCTGGCTGGGCTCGCGACCGCGTGCGCGGCCGACGATGCCGGCGACGACGACGGCGCGGCCGACAGCGGCAGCGCCGAGGGCGGTAGCTCCGGCGGCGCCGACTCGGGCGGCAGCTCCGGTGGCTCCGGCGGCGCGGCCACCGGTACGGTCGTGCTCACCTTCGGCGTGTCCAACGGCGTCCGCATGGGGCCGACGCTGGTCGACCCACTGGTCGGCAAGGTCTACGGCGATCTGTTCCTCACCTCGGACGTGACCATCACGGGTCCGGCCGAGGGCGCGGTCTCGGTCGCCTCGATCGAGCTCGACGGCGTCGATCTGACGACCGCGGACGTCTCGACGGTCAGCTGGACCTCGGACCCGCTGCCGGTCGAGAGCTACACCTTCTTGGGCATGTTCGATCTCGACGGCAACTTCGAGATGACCGATCACAACCCCGACGCGGGCGATCCGGTGACCCTGCCGAACCAGAAGTTCGACGTGGTCATGGACCAGCAGACCGCGTTCACGGTGATGTTCGAGCTCGTCTACGGCTGAGCCGCGCCCATCGATCTCGGCCGTCAGCCCGGCGCCTGCTCGCCGGGCTCGGCCGTGATCTCGATCAGGTTCCAGCTGTTGATGCCGTGGTTGTGCACGTGGAACTGCACGAACGTGCCCGCGGCGATGGGCTCGTCGGTGATCCAGCCGTACGACGCCAGCGCGCCGTCGGCGGGGATGGGCGTCTCGTACTCCCAACGCACCGTGCCGGCCTCTGCGACTGCCGCGTAGCCGGTCGCGGGTTCGGCCGCGAGCAGGTCGAAGTGCCACATGCGGACGTTGACGTACTCGCCCGCATCGACGTCGTCGCCCAGGGGCTGCTCGACCGTGATGTAGTCGCAGAAGTCGGTGTGGACCTCGAACGCCGGGTAGCCGCCGAAGTCGACCGCGCCGAAGCCGTCGACGGGCGGGCACTCGACGCTCTGCGGCTTGGCCGCCACGAACGCGTCGCGCTCGGCGGGCGCGGTCACCCACGCGTACGCGTCGACGAGCTGGCGCGGCTGCACCGGCATGCCGCCGTCGTCCGCGGAGGTCTCCGTCGCGGCCGGTTCGGTGCACGCGGGCATCGCCGCGAGCAGGGTGACGATCGCGGCGAGGCGAGTGCGCGCGTGCATCGAGACGATGCCAGTAGACCACGGCTGCGTGCCCGGATCCGGCGCGCGCCCGGTGATGCCGCGCACGCGCGGATCGGGGAACCTCCGTGGCAGCGGCCCGCGCCGGGTTCGTGCTAGCGTCGGTCCCGCCGATGGCCGAGTCGCGCGCGCGGATGCCGTTGTTCCGACGTCTCTTCATCGCCAACCGCGGCGAGGTCGCCGTGCGGGTCGCACGGGCCTGCGACGAGCTCGGCGTGACGCCGGTGTTCGGCGTGTCCGAGGCCGACCGCGACGCGCCCTGGCTCGACGGACGGCAGTGGGTGTGCCTGGGGCCCGCGCGGGCGGTGCACAGCTACCTCGATCCGGTGCGGGTGGTGCAGGCGGCGCGGCAGAGCCAGTGCACGGCGCTCCACCCCGGCTGGGGCTTCCTGTCGGAAAACCCGCTGCTCGTGTCGCTGTGCGAGCACCACGGCATCAGCTTCGTCGGGCCGCCGGCGCACGTCATGCACCGCATGGGCAAGAAGATCCCGGCCAAGCGCGCGATGCGGGCCGCGGGGCTCGACGTGATCCCCGGCAGCGACGGTGTGCTGCGCGACGCCGACGAGGCGCGTGAGATCGCCGATCGCATCGGCTATCCGGTGCTGCTCAAGGCCAACAGCGGCGGCGGCGGCCGCGGCATGCGGATCGCCCGCGGCGCGGACGAGATCGCCAGCGCCTACGCCGACGCGCAGGCCGAGGCTCGCGCCGCGTTCGGCGACGAGCGCGTGTACATGGAACGCCTGGTCCAGGGCGGGCGCCACGTCGAGATCCAGATCATCGCGGACAAGTGGGGCAACGCGTGTCATCTGGGCGAGCGCGACTGCACCGTGCAGCGCAATCACCAGAAGCTGATCGAGGAGTCGCCCTCGCCGGTGCTCGACGACGAGGTGCGGCAGCGGACGCTCGCGGCCGCGGTCGCGGCGGCGCAGAGCATCGGCTACGTCGGCGCCGGCACCATGGAGTTCCTGCTCGACCCCGATCCGGTGACCGGCAAGGGCGTGCTGCGCTTCATGGAGATGAACACGCGGCTGCAGGTCGAGCACTGCGTCAGCGAGCAGCGCTCGGGTCGCGATCTGGTCCACGAGCAGCTGCGCGTGGCTGCGGGCCACCGCCTGTCGTTCGGGCAGGACGAGATCAGCCTGCGCGGTCACGCGATCGAGTGCCGCATCAACGCCGAGGATCCCGAGCAGGGCTTCCGCCCGGCGCCGGGGCGCATCAGCCACTGGAGCGCGCCCACCGGCGAGGGCATCCGCGTCGACACCCACGTGCGCTCCGGCTACGTCGTGCCGCCGCACTACGACAGCCTGCTGTGCAAGGTCATCGCCACCGGAGAGACCCGCGACATCGCGGCCGACCGCATGATCGCGGCGCTGGCCGAGCTGCGCTGCGACGGTGTGCCGACCACCGCGGCGATGCACCGCCAGATCCTCGCGTCTGCGGCGTTCCGCGAGCACCGCTACGACACGCGCTCGATCCCAGGCTGGTCGGCCGGCGGCTGAGCCGCGACCGTCGCCGGGGCGCGCTCTTGGCCCGGATGACTCAATCGGGCTCGGTCGAGACCAGCGGCATGCCGAGCACGTCGAGCTCGGCCTGACGGGAGTCCCGCAGGATGTCGGCGAGCTCGACCCGCACCACGGTGCCGTGGTCGCGCAGCACCTGCAGGTCGAGCGCCTCGAGATCGCCCACGAGCGAGACGTAGGGCGTGGCCGCAGCGACCTCGGCGAGGTAGCGCGCGAAGTCCTGCTCCGACAGGCCCGGCAGCGCCAACCACTGCGCCACACGGGGGTCGGTCGCGTCGGCGGCCGTGGCCTGCGGCCAGCGGCGCACGACCGTGGGGATCTGCGCCGTGGGCACCCGCGCCGAGCGGAAGTCGGCCTCGACGCGAGCGCGTGCCGAGACGAACGCGGCGTGATCGGCCGGGCGGTGCAGGAACCCCAGCGCGGTCCGCAGCGCCACGTCGAGCTTCGCCGAAGGGAAGCGCACGCCGATGCCGTGCACGATCGGTCCGCCGCCGTCGGGCGGGATGAACACCTGCACCTCCTGCCGCACCAGCGCAGGATCGATCGACATCGCATCGCCGACGAACTCGTACAGCTGCGCGAACAGGGCGTTGCGCGGATCGTCGCCGCGCTGGGGCACCAGCGCGCGCAGCTCGGCCTGGGGCGCGCCTGGCACGTGCAACGCGACGATGGTGGGCTGCGGCTGCGCGCGGAACTCGAAGCGTCGCGGCGGCGCACCGGCGCGGCCGCGCGGCGCGGGCAGTCGCTCGCGGACGCGATCGGGCTCGGGGCCGCTGTAGAGCACGTCGGGCGCGTACGTGGGCAGCCGCGCCAGCGCAGCCGCGATGCGCTCGACTCCGTCACGGCGCAGGCTCGCGTCGTCGGGCAGGTGCGCATCGATGCCGTGCTCGCCTCGCAGCGCCCACAGGTGCACGGCCTCGGTGCTCCACAGCGCGTCGGCGCGCTCGTACGCGCGGTACTGCAGCGCGTCGGCGACGTGGGCCTGCAGCTCGGTCCGCGGGATCTCGGTCTCGTCGAGCCACGCGAGGATCTCCGGCCACGCGGCCTGCAGTCCCGCGGCGGTGCCGATCAGTTCGACGCGCGTGTCGGACACCGCGCAGACGCTGTCGGCGTCGATGCCCGCGACCGCGAAGCGTCGCAGCTTGGCCCGCACGGCGTCGCACAGCCACGGATCGTCGGCCGCGCCCGCGGGCCACACCCAGCTCAGCTGCGCCAGCGGGCCGTCGCCGCGGCTGGTGATCACCCGGCCCTGGCCCCACGGCTGGAGCGCGAAGTGGCTGCCCTGCACGAGGAAGCGCGGCTCGACCGCGGCCACCGGCGCGGCCAGGATCTGCTGCGCGGCGGTGCTGCGCTGCGCGGTCGCGAGCTGCAGCGGCGTGGCCGGGATCGGCGGCACGTCGATCTCCCACGGCGGGCCCGGCTGTTGATCGACGACCACGCGCGGCTGCTGCAGCAGCGCCTTGGCCCCGGCGACGAGGTCCGCGCGCGTGATCGGGCTCGACAGCAGCGCCGCGGTGTCGACCCACTGCTGCCGCAGCAGGTACGACTCCGAGATCGCGAGCGCGAGGTTGCGCCGTGATCGTGCCCAGCGCTGTCGTGACAGCTCGGCGCGGGCGACCGCACGGGACCACGCCGCCTCGGGCAGGCGATCGGCCGCCGTGTCCTGCAGCGTGCGCATGAACGCGTCCTCGAGCGCGGCATGATCGTCTCGGGGCTGCGACGACAGGCTCACGGTCAACGCGACCGGGCCGTCGTGCACGATCACGTCGGTCGGCACCCGCCGGCCGAAGGCGATCGCGGCCAGGCCCTCGAGCCCGCCGATCGCGTGGCCGAGCGCGCGCGCGGCCCGTCCCGCGGCGGTGTTCGCTGGCGGCAGCGGCCACGCCAGATCGAGCGCGGACGCTGCGCCGGATTCCACGCGCACGGCAGTGCGCACGCTGGGCATGGTGCCGGCGGGGCGCGCGGGCGCGGGCACGGCCGCGGGGGCCCACGCACCGAAGTGCTGCGCGATGGTGTTCATCACCGCTTCGCTGCTGAGATCGCCCACCAGCACGATCGCGGTGTTGTTGGGCAGAAACCACTTCGCGTGGAATGCTTGCGCCTGGGCCAGCGGCAGGCTCGCGAGCTGCTCCGCCGCGCGCTGCGGGTTGGACGGACGGCCCAGCACCGGCGCGAGCAGCTCGGCCGCGGTGCGCCAGCCCAGCGAGTCGCGGCTGACCCAGCGCACCAGCTCGAGCCGCTGCGCGGTCACGGCCTCGAAGTCGCGGAACGCCGGCCGCTGCAGCAGCTCGGCCACCACCTGCAGCCACGCACCGAGGCGATACGACGGCACCTCGGCGGAGTAGGTCGCGCCCAGGTTCGCGAGCACGGTCTGGCGTCGCAGGCCCAGGGCGTTGCCCAGCGTCACCGGCTCGTAGGCGATCCGCAGCGGTCGCGCAGCGGCGATCACGGCGCCCAGCTGCTCGTCCACCAGCGTCCGGGCCTGCTCCGTGCGGGCCTGCGCTCGCGCGCGCAGCAGGCCGTGTTCCGCGGCGGTCAGCGCCCGCTCGCGCTCGGGATCGCGGGTGCCGAGGCGATCGCCGCCTTGCAGCATCGCGTCGAGCACCAGCGCCGCGAGGCCCTGATCCTCGGGCGCGACGTCGCCCACGCTCGCGCGCACGGCCACGTGCACGCTGACGATGGGCTCGGACGGGCGGTGGGCGAGGTACACCGTCAGGCCGTTCGCGAGCCGATGCACCGTGACGCCGGCGGCGTCGCCGGGCAAGGGCGCGGGCACCGGGTCTGGTAGCGACGAGGCGGCGACGATCGGATCGATCGCGTGCTCGCGCGGCGGTGCTGCGATCGGCGCTGTCGCCTGCTCGTGCACGCTCGGCGGCGGTGCGCCGTCTGGCCGCAGCGCCGCGATCGCGATCGCACAGGTGGCGATCGCGGCCAGCGGCCACAGCCCGCGTCGGCGCGGCGTGACGGCGCGCTGCAGCGCCTCGAGCAGCGCCGGCATCGACGCGAAGCGCTCGGCGGGGTCGACAGAGAGCCCGCGCAGGAACGCGGCGTGCAGCGCCGCCGAGATCCCGCGTGCACCCGGATCGGTCGCGACGATGCGGCCCTGCTGCGAGCGCGCGGCCAGCTCGGTGTGCGTGCTGCCGCCGAAGGGTCGCTGGCCGTACAGCGCCTCGAACAGCGAGACGCAGAACGCGAACTGATCCGCACGCGCATCGCCGCGGCGACCGCCGTGCTGTTCGGGTGCCATGTACGCGGGCGTGCCGGCGATGGTCGCGGTGGTCGCGAGGTCGATGGCGGCGCCGCTGCTGCCGGCCGACGTGATCGTCGGCAGCTCGCGGGTCTGGGTCAGATCGGTCGCGCGCGCGAGCCCGAAGTCCAGCACGCGCGCACGGCCGTCGCGGCCGACCAGGACGTTGTCGGGCTTGAAGTCGCGGTGGACCACGCCGGCGTCGTGGGCGGCCGCCAGCGCCTCGCCGGCGCCGCGGTACACCGCGAGGATCTCCGCAACGCTGCGTGTCTGCGTCGCGAGCCATCGCCGCACGGTGTCGCCCTCGACGTACTCCATCGCCATGTACAGCTGCTCGGCCTCGTGGCCGACCTCGTACACGTGCACGACGTTGGGGTGCGACAGCTTCGCGATGGCCTGGGCCTCGCGCAGCAGCAGGGTGCGGCCGGCCTCGGTCGGCGCGAGCTCGGTGCGCAGGATCTTGAGCGCGACCTTGCGATCGAGCTCGTCGTCGACCCCGAGCCAGACCACGCCCATGCCGCCGTGGCCCAGACGATCGAGCACCCGGTAGCGTCCGATGCGGACCGGTTCGGCGTCGCCGCCGGTGAGCCGCGCGCGCGCGCGCGCCAGCAGCAGCCGCGACTCGAGCCCACCGGCGGTGTCGCCGGGCTCGAGCACGAAGCCCGCGGACGCGAGCTCGCCCTCGTGCGAGCTCTCGCCGCGCACGGTCGGCATCTCGGGATCGGTCGCGTCGCCGCTGCCGTCACCGCTCGACATGGATCGGCACGATCCAGGCTATCACGGCCGCGCGGGGGCCGATCCCGGGGCGTACCGTCGCGCACCGCTGTTGCCTTCGAGCCTGCTGCGGTGTCGGGCCGTAATTCCGCCGCGGCGGTGGACATCCAGCCGGCGATGCGACGGATCAGAGTCCACGCGGTGCGGCGGCTGCTCGCGCGCGGTGATTGCCTCTCTCGCCTGGGCGATGCGGTGCGGCGGACGAGCGTCGAGGTGTGGCCGCTCGCGGCGCTGCTCGCCCTGGGCGCCTGCGATCCGCGGGACCGGTGGGGCCCGCCGCCACCTGCGGTGCCGGACCCGCGCCCGCCACCGAGCACCGGCGGATCGACCGTGCCCGAAGCCGACATGTGCGCCGACCCGGATGCCGATTGGTACGGCTGTCCAGGCAATCCCTGCGCGCACGGCTGGTGCGCCGAAGGGCAGTGCGTGGGGATGGTCGTCGACGCCGACGGCAAGCTCGTCGATCCGGGCGTGTGCTGCGTCGACGCCGAGTGCCTCGCACCGTGATCAGGGCGGCTGCCGAGCGGTCGGAGCGTGCCACAGGCGCACGCGGCGATCGAAGCCGGCCGAAGCGATGGTGCGGCCGTCGGGCGAGAACGCGACCTGCGTCGCGCGGGTCTCGTGGGCGCCGATGGTGAGCACGAGCTCGCCGCTGCTGCCATCGTGCAGGCGAACCTTCGCGTCGAGGCTCGCCACCGCGATGCGATCGCCCTGTGGGCCCACGGCGAGATCGGTCACGGCGCGACCGAACGCCGGCACCTGCCAGCGGGTTGTGCCGTCACGATCGATCGCCGCGAGGGTGCCGGACTGCGTGCCGATGACCCAGCTGTCGGCATCGAGCCTCGCGATCGCGGCGGGCGCCCCGTCGATCGACGCGAGCGCCGGCGCGCATGCGTCCTCGCAACGCACGAGCCCGCGCTCACCCACCGCGACCAGCGCGGTGCCATCCCACGCGGCGTCGGCCAGGGGACCGACGCCGCCGTCGAACCGCGCGAGCGCGCCGCCGTCGTGGACACGCCAGATCGCGACGGTGCCGTCCCGGCCGACGCTGGCCACGCGATCGCCGGCGGGCGAGAACGCCACCGCGGTGACACCCTCGGCGTGTGCGCGCGCGCGCGAGCGCGCTGAGAGACCCGCGCGCGCACGCAGCACCAGCTCGCCATCACGCGCGCCCGTGGCGACCGTGCGCCCGTCGGGGCTGATCGCGACGGCATCGACCGTCGCGCGGTGGTCGTCGCTGCGCGCGAGCACCTCGCCGCGGACCGCGTCGAACAGGATCACCGCGTCGTTCTCGTCGCGACCCCAGTGCGGCCCCGTGCCCGCCACCATCGCGCTGCCGTCGGGCGCCCATGCCAGCGCGTGGACCTTGTCGCCGGTCGGCCACGCGCGATCGATCGCGGGCGCCTGGAGATCCCACAGTCGCATCGTGCCGTCGGTGCTGCCCGAGATCAGCCAGCGCCCGTCGACCGGGCCGGCCAGGGCTTCGACCGCAAAGTCGTGCCCGACCAGGGTGCGCACCACGGTCGCGCTGCGTCGATCCCAGATCGTCACGGTCGCGTCGCGTGCCGCGGCCGCGATGCGCTGCTCGTCGATCGCGATCATGTCGGCGATGCCGTCGTCGAGCTCGGCCCAGCGCTCGCTGCTGCCGTCCTTGCCGTGCGCGACGACGTGTCGCCGCCAACCCGCGGTGTAGACGGCCTCGCCGATCGAACGCACGACCTCGGGTCCCTGCGGGTCGGGCCACGATTGCAGCAAGCGGCCGTCGTCGAGCGCCCGTCGCGTGGCACCCGGCGGCGCGACCGCGAGCACGGTGTCGCCTTCGACCACGGGCGCGCCCAGCCGCACGCCGGTGGCGAGCGCGAACCGCCGCTGCCCGGTCGTGGGGTCCCAACGCTCGAGCGCGCCGTCTTGGCGCGTGACGACAAGCTCGGCCCGCGCGTCGGCGTACGCCAGGCCGAAGATCGTGCTCGTGCCCGCGGCGACGTCGGGCAGCGGTTCGCCGTCGTAGCCGATCGCGTGGACCACCCGCAGGTCACCGCCCGCGAAGACACGCCCGCGGCGATCGTCGACCGCGATTGCGCCGAGGTCGTCGTGGCTGTCGACGCGCCAGGCCGGCGCGAAGCCGACCTCGTCGCCGTCGCGCCGTCGCCACCCGTGCACCGTGCCGTCCTCGGTCACGGCGAACAACCACGCATTCGCGCCGCCCAGCGCGATCCGTCGCACCGCCGATCCGAGCGCCATCACCTGCGCACTGCCGTCGACCTGCGCGAGCATGCGATGCCACTCCCAGCGGCGTTGCGCGGGGGCACACGCGCCCAGGGCTTGCTTGGCCAGGGCCAGATCGCCACCGGCGAGGGCTCGCTCGGCCCGCGCGATGTGGTGCAGATAGTCGCCCGTGGACCCCGCCGGCGCCGCGGCGGTGCCCTCGGTGGCATCGTCACGCGCGCCCAGGCTCCACGCCGCCACCGCGGTCACGAGCCCGAAGGTGGCGAGCGCGGCCGGGATGTACTGCCGCGAACGCGACGCGACGCGGCGCAGCATCCACGCGCGATGCGAGCGCAGCGAGTGCACCGGCTGGCCCCGCAGCGCGCGCTCGAGCTCGTCGGCCAGCCGCGCAGCGCTGCTGTGACGCGCCGCGGGGTCCTTGGCCAGCGCGGTGAGCACGACGGCATCGATCGCGCGCACCCGTGGCCCCCGCAGTGCGGTCGGCGGCGGCGGATCGAAGGCACGCACGCGCGCTGCGACCAAGGCCGCGGTTGCGTCGGGCACCGCGTAGGGCAGCCGCCCCGCCAGCAGCTCGTAGAGCACCAGGCCGAGCGCGTACACGTCGGTGCGCGCGTCGACCGAACGGCTGTCGCCGTCGAGCTGCTCGGGGCTCATGTACTGCGCACAGCGTGCCGACCAGCTCGCCCGCGCGCGATGCCCAGGTGGCGCCGCGGCCCGAGGGCATCGAGCAGGCGTGCGACGCCGAAGTCGATCAACCGCGGGCGGCCATCATCGCCGACCAGGATGTTGCTGGGCTTGATGTCGCGGTGGACCACGCCGTTGTCGTGGGCGTGCTGCACCGCGCGGCACACCGCGACCATCGCGGCGATGCGGTCGCTGCGGTCGATCCGTTGCTGCTCGGCCCACGCGGTGATCGAGCGGGCCGCGGGAACCAACTCCATCGCGAAGTACGGCAGTGGGCCGAGCTCGCTGTCGTAGGTCGAGGCCTCGTAGACCTCGGCGATGCCGGGGTGCCGCAGCGCTTGGCCGAGGATCTCGGCCTCTTGTACCGAGCGCGCGCGGCGTCGTCGGCTGCCGCAGCAGCAGGCGCGACCGCCACCTGCCCGGCTGCTCTTCCTGCGAGGTAGACCGGCGCTCGGCCGCCCGGTGATCACGCGCTCGATGCGGTACTGCCTGGTGCGGCTGGCCAGGTGCACGGTGCGTCGCCGAGGCCGACGTCGCCGGCCGAGGATCCGTCTGCGTCGGCATCGGCGTGAAGCAGCGCCTCGACCTCGGCCACCAGCGCGGGCTGTTGGGCGCGGCGCCGGGCGAGTTGTCGCGCGCGTCGAAGTCGCTCCAGCCAGGCTTCGAGGAACAGTCGATCGACGTCGTCGGTGCCCTTCACGTCGGCGGCTCCCGCAGGTAGCGCAGCAGCGTCGCGCGTGCCAGGCGGAAGGTGCGTTCGACCGTGCGCAGCGGCGTGTGGCACACCGCTGCGATCTCCTCGTGGGCCATGCCGGCGAAGAACCGCAGCTCGACGATCCGGGCCGCGAGCTCGTTGCGGCGCGACAGCCAGTCGGCGCATCGAAGCGCGAGCAGGTCGGCCGCCTCGCCGTAGGCGTCGGCGATCGCGAGGTCGTCCAGCGGCTCGGTCGCGCGGCCCTCGTTGCTTGTTGGCCGACGCGCGTAGTCGACCAGGATGCAGCGGCGGCCGTGCCGCCGCGCGGGAACTCCCGCGGCTGGTCCTGGGCGTCGTCGCGACCAGCCACCTCGTTCACCAGCGCGGTGGTCTGCAGCGTGTGGTCATCGCGTTCGCGCCGCATCGCGCGTGGGCGAGGCCGTGCAGCTCCGCGTAGAGCGAGCGCCAGGTCGCCGTCGCCACGCCCGCGGGCGCGCGATCGACGCGGACAGGGCCGCATCGTCGGAGCCCACACGCCGAGCGTAGCAGGGCTGTCGCGCCGATGCCGCGGTGTCGCGATCGCGCTGCGGCACCTGGTCGAGCTGCGCAGCTGACCGATCTCGCCGTGGGCCGCGAAGCCCGCGACCAGTGCGTCGGCGGCCGCGCGCTCCAGCGTCGCCACCTCCGTCGTGCCACCACGCCATCGCGACGACGTAGGCGCTCTCACCCCAGTGTTCGTCGTAGTCGTCGATCTCGTCGGCGTCGGTGCCCACACCCATCCAGTAGAACGGGCGCCCGTCGCCGTCGAGACCGTCGCGCGCGACGATGCGACCCAGCTGCACCAACGCGAGCTTGCCTGTGGCCGCGGCCTCGCCGTCGCGTTCTCGCACCCACGCGTCGATCGCGTCGGCCAGGATCGCGCTCATCCACGGGCTGCAGCCGACGTAGCCGTAGTCCTCGCCGTGGGCCTCGGCCTCGTGGGCGAAGCAGCGCGCGTCGGGGTCGTCGTAGCCCGGCGGGAAGCCTTGCTGCACCGCGACGTAGGCGTCGACGGCCTCGTCGGCCCAGGCATCGAAGGTGGCGGCCTGGTCGTCGGACACCATCGCCGCCCACACGTACGCCAGCAGCGCGAAGCCGGCGTGGCGCTCGGTCCAGAAGTCGGCGCCACCGTCGTAGCCGGGGTCGGGCCACAGATCGTGCACGCGCGTCGCAATGTCCTCGGCGTACTCGCGGAAGCGGTCGTCGCCGGTCAGCAGATAGTGGATCGCGGCGTGTTGCGCGTAGTGGTACTTGAGATCATCGGCCGCGTCGGGCACCGGGATCTGCAGCGCCGCGCCGCTGCCCCCGGTGTCGGCGACGTAGCGTGCGACCTCGCGGTAGGCGGACGACAACGGCGAGAGCGCGCCGGTGCGGGCATAGCCGCGATAGAGCGCGGTCGGCCGGTCGTACAGCCACGAGCCGGTGTCGGCTGCGGCGGCCTCGAATGCATCGATGCCCCACGCGTCGTAGTCGCACAGATCGGCCCACGCCGTGGCGTCGCCCACGGTCGCGTCGACCGGCAGCTGCGGCCCCGTCACGCCGCTGTCCGACAGCCACGTCGCGGGCAGCAGCGCCCACACCCGCGGGCCGCCGCGGCCGTCGGCGTCGACCAGGGTCTGCGCGACGTCGACCGGCTCGAGCACGGCACCGGCGGTGCCGAACTCGACCTCGAGGTCGGTCTCGCCGGCAAGCTCGAGCTCGACTTGGATCTGCACGCTGCGCACGCTGCCGTCGCGGTGCGACGCGAGCACGCGACGATGGCTCGGTAGCGCGGTGCCGTCGGCGGTGACGCTGACGGCGTCGCCATCGTCGAGCGCACCTTGCCACAACGGCACCGCGAAGTTGACGCGCTGCGTGCCCGACACGCCGGCCTGCGGAACGAGGTGCACCGTCACCGACTCGGCCGGCGGCAGGCCGGTGTCGTCGCTGCTGCTGGCGCCGGTGGTGCCGTCGCTGCTGGCGGAGGCCGAGGTGTCGACCCCCGAGCTCGCATCGTCGCCGCTGCCCGCGGTGGACGACGTGCTGTCCTCGTCGCCGGTCGCGGAGGTCGAGGCGGATGCGGTCGCGGTGGTGGTGCCGTCCGCGGCCGTGCCGCCATCGTCGGCGGTGTCGCCACAGGCGAGCCCGGCGAGGATCGGCGCGAGCGCGAGCAGGCGAATCGGAGTCGGTCGAACGCAAGCCATCGTCTTCGAGAAGTGCGACGCGGCGGCACGGGAGGCCGCCATCGATCCGCGACCGGCGGATGTGAGGCAGCACAACGCGGCGCGCGGACTGCGGTGGCGGTCGCGTGGGCTCGCCATCGCATCCCCTCCGCATGACGCGATCGAACCTGCTCGTGGCTGCGTTGCCGCTGCTGATCTCGTGCAATGGCCGCGATGGCGCTCACGCGGATGACACCGCGAACGGCACCGCCGCGACCGTGGGCACGGGCACGACCGACGGCGCCGACGTCAGCGCCTCGGCCGAGGGCCCGTCGTCCTCGGCCGACGACGCGAGCAGTGGCGCCGACGGATCGAGCGGCGACACCGAGGAGACCGGCGACCCCGTGATCCCCGAGGGGCACCCGCGGATCTATCTCGACGCGGACAACCGCGCGCGGCTGCAGGCCGCGCTCGATGCGGGCGCGCCCGCGGCGATCCGCTTCCGCGACATGGTCGACGGACAGCTCGGCGGCGCCGACTGGTACGACTTCCAGTCGTCCGACGCGGCGCTGCTGGGCGCGCTCACCGGCGAGCCGCAGTACTGCAGCTACGCGGTCGACCGCGTCGATGCGTGGGTCGCAAGCGAGGAGGCGCTGGTCGCTTCGGGCCAGGCCGCCGAGGTCGCGGGCGACAGCTACCTGTACGTCGGCGATCACGTCGGCGACCTCGCGCTGGTGCTCGACTGGTGCTGGGACGACGTCGATGCCGACCGACGCGGGCGCTGGATCGCGTACGCCAACCAAGCGGTCTACAACGTCTGGCACCCCGAGGACGCGAGCTGGGGCGGCACGGTGTTCCCGTGGTCGGGCTGGTCGATCGACAACCCCTCGAACAACTACTACTACTCGTTCCTGCGCGCGACCATGTTGCTGGGCCTGGCCGCCTACGGCAGCCACGACGACGCGCAGACGTGGATCGACACCTTCCGCGTGGCCAAGATCGAAAATCAGCTGGTGCCGACCTTCACGGCGCAGCTGCAGGGCGGCGGCTCGCGCGAGGGCACCGGCTACGGCGTCGCGATGTGGCGGCTGTTCGCGCTGTACGATCTGTGGCAGTCGAGCACGGGCGAACGCATCTGGGACCTCACGCCACACACGCGCGACAGCCTGATCAACTTCGTGCACACCACCGTGCCGACGCTCGATCGCATCGCGCCGATCGGCGATCACGCGCGCGACTCGACCGCGGCGCTGTTCGACTACCACCGCGCGTACCTGTTGGTGCTGCAGCGGCTGGTCGGGCCCGAGGATCCGCTCTCGCCGGTGGTGCAGCAGTTCCTCGCCAGCTGCTCGGTGCCCGAGATGACCCAGGGCTTCATGTATGGCATCGATTTCATGTACGCCGATCCGTCGCTGCCGACCGCGCCGCTGGCGAGCCTGCACGACACCTGGTATGCGCCCGGCACCGGCAGCGTGTTCGCCCGCACCGGCTGGACCAGCGATGCGATGTGGCTGGGCTTCATGGCCGGGCCCTACACCGAGAGCCATGCGCACCGCGACCAGGGCCAGCTGCTGATCCATCGCGGCCAGTGGCTGGCGTACGATGCGAACATCGACTCGCACTCGGGCATCGTTCAATCCGAATCGGTGCACAACCTCGTGCGCATCGACGACGGCGGCACCACCGTGACCATGGTCGCGGAGCAGCAACCGGCGGTGCTGGTCGGCTTGCGCGACACGCCGGACATCCTCTACCTCGCCGCCGACATCACGCCGGTCTACGGCGGTTCCGCGGCGGTCGAACGCAGCGAGCGCGAGCTGGTGTTCCTCGAGGCCGAGCACACCGTCGTCGTGCTCGACCGGGTCGACACCGCCGCCGGCGCCGTGCCGGTGTGGCAGCTCAACAGCCCGCTGCTGCCCCAGCTGGACGGCGACCGCGTGGGGCTGGGCGGTGAACTCGACGCCCACGCGGTGCTGCCGGCCGCGGCGACGTTCACCGCGGTCGCGTGGCCCGCGATCGATCCGGATCTGCAAGGCGGCCACCGCGTCGATCTCGGCGGTGCCCCGGGCGACAATCGCTTCGTCGTCGTGCTCGCGCCACCGGGCCGCATCGCGCAGCTCGACGCGATCGACGACGCGGACGAGGTCGGCGTCGTGATCGCGTTCGAGGACGGCGGCGCGGCCGAGCTCCGCTTCGCTCGCGACACCACCGGCGGCAGCCTCACATACGCCGCGGCCGGCGGCGCGGCGGGGTTTCGCGGGGCGCTGTCGCCGGGGATCGACGCGCTGCCGGTGTTCGCGCGGTGACCGTCGGGCGCACGTCGACCCGAGGACGCGCCGAGCATCGTCGCGCAACCGCTTCGCGTCCGCGGGCACGCGCCGCGCCGAGTGTTCGCTCGTGCTGTGTCGCAGCGGTCGACCGCCGCCATGCTCCGCCGATGTCTGCCGACGATTGGGAGCGACGCATCGAGCGACGCGAGCGCACCGTCGAGCAGCTGGCGTGGTCGAGTTGAGCCCCGACCGGCGCGGATCCGTTCCGCCGCCGCGGCGACGGATGAAATTCGCGGCACCGGAGCAACACTACCCCGCCAATCGTGCGCTTGTGGCAGGCCACCACGAGCATCACGCTGCGATCCCAACCACCCGTTGGAGGTCGCGATGTTCACACGGATCCTGCACACCCTCGCTCCGTTCGTCCTCGTGCTCGCGGCGAGCGATGCCCACGCCGGGCCGGCCCAGCGGCAGGTCCGCAGCAGCGACGTGTCGATGACGCTCGAGGGCGGGCCGGTCGGCGTGGTCGACGATCTCGACTTTCCGTTCGCCAGCTCCCAGGTCGTGGTCGAGCCCTCGGGGCCCGGCGCCTACGGGGCCAAGCACCTGAGCACGCTGCACTACGACGACGTGCGGTTCAGCGTCGGTGCTCGGCCGCCCAAGGCGCTCTTGGAGTGGATCCGCGGCACATTGCAGATGAACGACGCGCGCAAGAACGGTGGCTTCACCACCGGCGAGGTCCAACACGAGTTCTTCAACGCGCTGCTCACGGAGATCGGCTTCCCTGCGCTCGACGCTGGCAGCAAGAACGCCGCCAGCCTGACGCTCGCAGCCACGCCCGAGTACGCACGGACGCAGCGGGCCGCGAGCAAGGCCAAGGTGAACGACGCGCCCATGCCGCTGAGCACGCGGGTGTTCACGCTCACGATCGATGGCATCGCCACCGCCAAGGTCGTCAAGATCGACGCGTTCACCATCAAGCAGGTGCTGCAGCAGGACGCGATCGGCGACGCCCGCGACTACCTGGTGGAGCCGGCCAAGCTCGAGTTCCCGGATCTGTCGATCTACATGCGGCCCGAAGACAGCGACGACTTCATGGCGTGGCATCAGGACTTCGTGGTCCAGGGCAACTGCGGCTCCGATCGAGAGAAAGCGGGGCGGCTCGACCTGTTCGACGCCAGCGGCAAGCCCGCGCTGTCGCTGCAACTGTTCAATGTCGGCATCTTCCGCGTCGACGACGTGGGCGTCGGCAGCGAACGCCTGCGCCGGATCGACTCTACGTCGAGCGCATGGACATCGGCTTCGCCGGGCCGGTGCTCGAGGGCGCGGCCGCGGCCCTGGCAAGCCGGGGCAAGGCCGCGGGCAGCAAGGTCCGTACGCGCGTCGTCGGCAAGCGCAGGGCGTTGCCGGGCAAACCCTCGTTCGGCAAGGTGGCCCAAGCAGTAGCGACCGGCGCGCTCAGCCAGGCGGGACGAACTGCTCGCAGGTGTCGGCGATGATGCCGATCGAGTCCGCCAGCGAGGGGCTGTAGTCCAGCTCGCACACGCTCGCGCGTTGGTGCGCGGGAACATGTCGATCAGTTGGCGCGATCACGCCGCCGGTCGCGTCGCTGTCGCACAGCGGCGCGTCGGTGTCGGCGTCGGGCAGCAGCCCCAACACCACCACCGCCGCGGGATCGCCGTTTTTCGCCGAGACCACCGCGTCGTACCACAGTGCCGGCGTGCCCTCGCTGTCGACGTCGGCTTCGTCGGTGATGATCGTGATCACGAGGATCGCGTCGTCGCGCAGGAAGCCAGCGTTGCAGGTGCCGGCGGCGCCATCGCCCGCGACCGCGGCGACCAGCGCGTCGGCGGTGCGCTCCTCGGAGTTGCCGTCGACGCCCACGGTCGCGATGCAGGTGAACGCGGTCTCGAGGTCGGCTTCGTCGCTGGCGATGAAGCGCTCGTCGGGGCTGAGATCGCAGGTGGTGTTGCTCGCGGCGGTGCCGTAGGGCGCGACCATGCCGGCGCCCAGGGCGATGTCGCACAGCGCCGGTGGCGGGGTGTCACACGCGAACGCCGGCTCGTCGGGGCACGAGCCCAGGGTCGTGCACGCGTTGGCACACTCGCCGCCGTTCCACTGCGCGTCGGTGTCGACCACCATCACGTGCCAGTCCTCCGCGGGCACTGCGTCGCGCATGGCCTGCACGAAGCCGGGGAAGCTCTGCACGAGGTTGGTCTGGTGCACCGTCATCGACTCGGAGCTGTCGATGACGAAGAGAAAGTCGATCTTGGCGCAGCCGGTCTGCGGCGAGAACACGTCGTCGGCCGGCATCGCGTCGAGCTTGGGCCCGTCCGCGGACGCGGTCGCCGAGACGCTGGTCGCGTCGTCGGTGCCGTTGTCGATGCCGCTCGAGCCGGTGCCGCCGTCGGCCGGCGGCGACTCGCTGCTGCAGGCCGCGGCCACCACCAGGCCCAGCGCCCGGCGTCGTCGCAGCAGCGGCAGCGCGAGCAGGGCCAGCCACGCCGCGCCACCGCCGGGCTGCGTCGTGCAGCTGCAGCCGCCGCCGTCGCTGCTGCCCTCGCCCGCGCCGGCGGAGCCCGACGAGTCCGCGCCGATCGTCGCCGCGCCGCTGCTGCCGGTGGTGGTGCCACCGCCGCTGGAGCCCTCGCCCTGCGAGCCGCCACCACCGTCGCTGCTGCCGCTGCCGGCCGCGGTGGTCTGATCGGAGCCGGTGTCGAGCATGCCGTCGGGGTCGTAGATCGTCTGGGTCTGGTTGCTGTCGAGCGAGAGCTCGCCCAGCCCGATGCGGTAGTCGAGCCGCACCGCGTTGTCGTACTGTCCGGGCGCGTCGAGCTGCACCGTGACGGAGACGTCGGCGCCCTCGCCGGGCCCGAGGTTGCCCAGATCCCAGATCACGTCGTTGCCGACCAGCATGCCGCCGGCCGAGGCCGACACGAAGGTCGTGCCCGCGGGCAGCGGGTCGACCAGCGTCGCCGACAACGCGGTGACATCGCCAGCGTTGGCGTAGGCGATGGTGAAGGTCGCCTCGGGCTCGATCACGAGCTCGGGTGCATCGGCGGCGAGGTTGACCACCGGCAGACCGATGAGCGTGGCGCACGGCGCCTCGAACAGCGCGTTGAGGAACAGCCGCGCGCCCTGGACGTCGGGGTTCATCGTGACCGGCGGATCGGTCGCGTAGCGATGGCCGCCCAGATAGCTGACCTTGCCGAACGAGCCGCACTCGAGCGCATCGGGTGGGCACGCGCCGTCGAGGTAGCCGGTCATCCACACGTCCTGTGTGCCTTCGGCCATGCCGGCGCCGGTGAGCATCACGACGCCGCCGGCTTTGTACATGTCGCCCGGCGGCAGCGCGTAGGCGGGCTCGCTGCCGCCGACGGTCTCGAACGGGCCGTCGAGCTGGGCGAACGGCGAGCCGGCGTTGTAGAAATCGACCGCGTCGGGGCGATCGGCGAAGTCGAGCCCGTTGGGGGTGAGGAAGAAGCCGTGCGGTGCGAGGTTCTCGAACGCGCTCACCGCCTGGCACTCGGCGAAGAAGTGGGTCGGGTTGTTGAGAAACTGCCGGACCTCCGCGACGACCTCGGGGTTGGCCTCGGCTTCGTTCACGCCCCAGTGCATCGACATGAACTGGCAGTAGACCGCGTCGCCGTCCTCGTCGAAGAGCATGCCGTCGGCGTGGTCGCCCTCGGTCGGTCCCGCGACCTCCTCGGGCGTGAGCATGTCGGGGCTGTCGTTGGGCCAGGCGTAGTCGAGCACCGAGTCGGGGATCCCCGCGGCGACCATGTACTCGCGCGCGATGTCCTCGTTGCCGTCGGCGTGCATCGCGATGGTCGGCGCGACCACGAGGTAGCGCGCGACCTCGGCCTCGAAGCCGTCGCTGGCCTCGTGCACCGTGGTCTCGGGGTACATCGCCTGCCACGTCGTGACGATGGGCATCGCCTCGTCCGCGTCGCCGGCATCGATGACCCACGGGCCACCGCGGTAGCCGTGATCCATGATCGGTGCCGCGGTCACGATGTCGAGCGCGGAGGCGGTGAAGTCCTCCTCGCCCATCATCTTGTCGCTGCGGATGGTCCACCGCACCGGCACGCCCTGGCGCAGCAGCTCGTAGACCAGGCCGTACGCCCGCAGCATGCCGGCGCGTCCTGCCACGTGACGTCCATCGGGATGATGAGCGAGCCGGCTGCGAAGTCATCGGCGGCGGCGATCGGTGAGGCCAGGCCGGAGGCCCGAGCAGGGTGACCAGGGGTACGCAGCGGCGGGCATGGAGCATGGGTGGAGAAGAGACCCTCGCGCGGCGCGATGATCTCGAATCGGCCCACGCTTCGGTGGCACCGCGTGCGACGTGGTCCCTCATGTGCGCATCGCCGATCCACGCCCGGAGCGCGCCATGGCAGCAGGTCGAGGGCTGCGTCGCCGGCGAAACACGGTGGTACGTTGTCGCGCAGGTGGAGGCGACCAGCCGCCTGGTTCGCCAGGGGCGGCCCCGTCGGGGACGCAGCCACCGTCGCGTCCGAGCCGGGCCCGGGGCAGTTGCCGCGGGTCCTGCGCGCCGCCGCGGCGGCCGATGCCGGCGCGCCGGGTCGCTCGGAGCGTCAAGCCGCCGCTGCGGTTCGTGCCGCGTTGTTCGGCGAAATCGCGCCGCCGTTGCTGCCGCGCTATCGGCTCGTGCGCGTGCTGGGACGCGGTGCGATGGGCGAGGTGTGGCAAGCCCACGACCCGCGTCTCGATCGCGACGTCGCCGTGAAGCCCATCTTGCCCCGGCTCGAAGGGGGTATGGTCGCGTCGATCCGCATCGCCCGCGAGGCGCGTGCGCTCGCACGCCTGACGCACCCCAACGTCGTCGGCGTCTACGATGTCGGCAGCTACGACGGGTCGCAGGGCCGCGGCACGTTCATCGTGATGGAGCTCGTGCACGGGGTCTCGCTCGACGTCTGGCTCGCGCAACGTCGGCGCTCGGTCGACGAGATCCTCGCGCTGTTCTGCCAGGCGGGCGACGGCCTCGCCGCGGCCCACGCCGCCGGTATCGTGCATCGCGACTTCAAGCCCAGCAACGTGTTGGTCGGCGCGGACGGCCGGCATGCGCGCGTGGGCGACTTCGGCTCCGCGCGGGCTGCTGGCGCCGCCGAGGCGAGGGGGCCAGCCAGGGCGCGCCGCGAGCAGGCATCGAGGAAATCCGGGGGAGACGCGCAGGTCGACCGGCTGACCGAGACCGGGCGGTGCTCGGACGCCGCTGACATGGCGCTGGAGCAGCATCGACGGCAGCGAGGCCGACGAGCGCGTTGATCAGTACGCGTTCTGCACGTCGTTGTTCGAGGCGATCCTCGGCCGTCGGCCGTTTCGCGGCGGCATCGAGGCGCTTGCAGCCGCGAAGGCCACGACGCCTCTGCTGACCCCGGCCGAGCAACGCGCGACGCCGACGCGGATCCAGCAGGCGATCCTCCGCGGGCTCGCGCTACGCCCGGAGTGATCGCCACGAGTCGATGCCAGCCCTGCTCGCGGTGCTGCGCGGCCCCATCCGTCGCAGTCGTCGCTTCGTCGCGGGCGCTGCGGACGCCCTCGATCTCCGGGCTCGCATTCGCCGGCGCCGACGCGCCCAAGCGCTGTCCGGAGCTGCCCGAGCTCGCGTCAGCGCCCACGCAAGCGCGACTCGAGCGGGCGCTGGTCGAGGGGCTCGATGCGCCGCAGGTCGCGGCGGTCGCCTCGGCGCGTCCGGACGATGCACGACGCGATCGCGGGCGAGCATGCGACGACCTGTGCCATCGATCCAGAGCTGGCCTCGGGCCGTGCAGCGTGTGTACGCGCGGCCGCTCGCCACTACGCGGCGGCGCTCGACGTGCTCACGCAGTACGACGTGACGGCGCAGCAGGCCCAAGGTGTGCTCGACGCCGCGCCGAACGTGCGCGCGTGCGTCGACGCGGACGACGAGCACGGCGGCGAGCGCTCGCGTGGCGAGGCCCAGGAGCGGCGGTTGATGCAGGCGCGGGCGCTGGGCTCGGTCGGCCGCTACGACGAGGCGCTCACGCTCGCGCTCGAAGTCCGCGGCAGCCTCGAGTCGCCCGAGGCGCGCCTGGGAAGGGAGGCGACGTGGATTCGCAGCACGCTCGAGGTCGGCCGGGAACTCGCGGCGGTGCAGCGCCAGCGCGACGCGATCGCGCAGTACGAGGCGGGGTATCTCGCCGCGCTCGAACGAGGCTTCGACGCGCTCGCGTACGACGCCGCGCGCAGCATGGCGATGGAGCACGCGGCCCTGGGCGAGTACGCGCTGGCCGAGCGCTGGGCCGCACACGCGGAGGCCGCCCAGCGCGCGCTGCCGCCGGCGCAGGCGCGGCCATGGGACCTCGACTTCATGCGCGCAGTGATCGCCAACTATCACGTCGATCACGCGACCGTGACCACGCTGTTGCGGAAGGTGATTGCCAACTGCCAGTCGCATGACTGTGGCGAGACGATCGTATCGGCGCGGCGGGATCTCGCGCGGACGTATTGGCTGATGGACGACTATCCCGCGGCGCAGTCGGCGTGGAGGGAGGAGCACGTTCGATCTGCCGCGGCGTACGGACGCGACGCCCCGTACACGATCGAAGCCGAGATCTTCGAGACCGCAGCG
Source organism: Nannocystaceae bacterium (assembly GCA_046351635.1). Taxonomy (GTDB): domain Bacteria; phylum Myxococcota_A; class Polyangia; order Nannocystales; family Nannocystaceae; genus Xiheibacterium. Next base: position 155,439 of record JAXLYC010000006.1, read on the forward strand.
GCCGCAGCGAACGGTGACGACCAGGGGCCAGCGCGGCTCGCGGCGCTCGCGACCCGACTGGACGCGATGGATCCGCCGCAGGCGGCGAGGCTGCGCGCGATGGCGAAGCTCGAGCTCGCGGCGATCCACGCGCGAGCCAGTGAGCCCGCGGAAGCGCTCTCGCTCGCGACGGCCGCGGCGGAGCTGGCCGCCACGCAGCCAGGCCTGGCCGAGCTGCGGGCAGTCGCGCTCGGACGCGCAGCCGAGTACGCCGAAGCGCTGGGTGACGACGCCCGCGTCGGCGCGCTGTTGGACGCGGCGATCGAGGCCGACGCGCCCCCGATCACGCAGGCGCAGACGTACGCCCACCGCACCGCGTACCTCGCCCGGCGCGGCCGCCTCGACGAGGCGCTCGCGAACGCCGAGACCTCGCGGGATCTCATGCGCGAGCACTTCTCCACCGCCGCGGCTTGGGTCGCGACGGCAGAGTCCAACGTCTTGCTGACGCTGCTGATGCTCGAGCGCTGCCCCGAGGCGCTCGCGCAGAGCGAGGTGACGCGCGAGGCGTGGACGCACGCGTACGACGATCCCACCGCGGCGGCGATGATGCGGGACCTGCACGCCAGTCGCGGGATCTGCCTCGAGCGCGCGGGGCAGCGCCCGCGGCCGCGAGCGAGTACCGGGCGGCGTTGCTGCTGGGCGGGCCGGGCTGGCCGGAGCGCGGCGAGCTCGAGCGCAGCGTCGCGACCCTCGAGCACGGCGAGGACCCGACCCCGGCCCGCGCGACAATCCGCCCGGTCGCGTCTGCGGCCACGGATGCCGACGACGCAACGCCGCGCTGACGGCGTTTTGGTCAACGGGTCTGCACGGTGCAGGTCGTCGCGGCAGACCGCGTGGTGGCCCGGGCAGCCGCCACAACCAGCAGCGTCCGGCACCGGCACAGGCGGCGGGCACTGATGGCCTTGCGCGCGGTGTCGAACGCCGGCAGGTCCTTCTTCGCCAGCGGCGCGCTCGCGCAGCCGTAGTGGCCGCACGGCGACGGGCGCACCAAGGTAGTCCGCGTCGCCGCGGCAGGCGAGGTCGAAGCCGGTCATGTCGACCACCAGCTTCGCGGCCTCGCGCTTTGCCTGCAGCCCCGCAGGCGCGGGCCCTCGACCGAGAAGCGCGCCTCGCGCTGCAGCTCGCCTTGCGGCGAGATGGTGTAGCGCATGCGCTGGAACGCGGATTCGTCCTGCATGCCCGCGGCTCCCGGGTCCAGCTCCTCGACCACCACGGCGCCGAGCTTGTTCGTGCGCGCGAGCACGGGCTGGAACCGCGAGCTGCCGTCGAGCTCGAACGCGAGCTCGCTCGCGCTGACGAAGTGATCGCCGAAGGCGTGCTCGACCTCGTCGACCCACCTGCGCGCGAGCGCCTCGCGCTCACCGGCGCGGCGGCGGCGAAGCCCACGGTCGCGAGCGCGGGCCGCCACGCCGGCGTCGCCCGCATGCCAGCGGCGATCGACCAGCAACCTGACGGTCTCGCAGCCGCGATCGTGCGCGAAGCTGCCGACCGCGACCACGCGGGAAAGCTGGGCGCCCACGCGACGCAGTCGTCGTCGCCGAACCGGACGCCGGCGTCGGCCAGGGCCTTGGCCACCGTCGCGCGGTCGTCGGGCGCGATCGGCTGCGGTGTGGGCCTGCTCGGCGGCGGATCGGGAAGCTGGCGGCTCGGTGCCTGGCGTGGCCGTGGTCGCGGCCTGGGCTGGCGGCGCACCACCGCCGTGATCGGACTCGGCGCGGGCACACGCGGTGAACAGCAGCAAGAGGGCGAGTGCGCGCGTCATCGCGGAGCAGCGTAGCAAATCCACGACAGTGGTCGCGGCGAGGCGCCGTGCTATCCCGCAGCCATGGCGACGTTGCGGCCTGCGCTGGTGTCGGTGGTGCTACTGGCCGTCGGCGCCGGCGCGTTCGTGCTGGGACGAGCGACCGCGGCCCACACGGCCGCGCCGCCGCCCGCCGCAACGTCCGACGCCGCGGTGACGCCGGGGCCCCGCGTGCTGCGATCGCTGGTGTGCGCGCCGGTGCAGCGGCCCGCGAGCGCCGAGGCCTCGTGCGACGAGCTCGAGCTGCGCCAGCGCTGGTGCGAGAGCGAGCTGTCCGAGTGCACGCGCGAGCGCAGTGCCGTGCGCCACCCGTGGCCCGAGGACGACGGCATCGAGTCGCCCGATCGCTGGTCGGCCGCCATCGACGAGGCCTTCGAGACCTGCGGCATCGCGGCCGAGCTCGAGGTCGTCGACTGCGCCGAGTATCCCTGTACCGCGGCGCTGCGGCCCCGCGCAGCGGTCACCGACGATGCCGGCCACGAGCGACAGATGAACGAGCTCGTGGCCGCCGTGCGTGCCTGCGCGCCGCTGCGCCAGGCCTTCGCCGTCGGGCCGGGCCAGGACGACGCGCTCGACGTGTTCCGCCTCGACGCGCCCTGCGGCGACGATCACGAGCGCTTCTTCGCCCTGCTCGCGCTCGACACCCGCGGCGAGGCCTTCGCCAAGCAGAGCGAGCAAGAGGACGATCTCGTCGAACGCGAGGTCATGCGCTGGATGTACCGCCGCGGCGACGACCTCGTGGGCATGTGGCCCTGCCGCGACGGCGCGGGGCCTCAGTCGCCGTAGGGCGTGGCCCACACCGCGACGTCGTCGGGCAGCGAGCTGCCGCGCGAGCGTAGGGTCGTGTGGACGTCGTCGTCGTCGAGGCGCAGCTCGCCGGAGTAGCCGAGCCAGGCGCGCAAGCCAGGGGTCGTGCTGTGCAACGCGCCGCCCTGCACGATCGGGAGATCGCCGGCGTTGTCCAGACGACCGCGTTCGCGCGCGTTGCCGTCGCGGTCGTACTCGACCAGGCGCACGTCGATCGGCAGCCGTATGCCCTCGCCGGTGTGGGTGACCGGGCCGCGCAGGGTCGTGTCGTGGCCGCGCGGGCCGACCGCGCCGAGCTCGAGCGTCCACAGGCTGTGGCCATCGAATGCGAGACCCGACGCGCCGTTCATCGCAGGACCGCCGGTGCGACGTGCCCACGCCAGCCTGCCGTCGGCGTCGAACCGACCGACCACGAGGTCCATCCAGCCCTCGCCGCCGAAGCTCACGCGGTCACGACCGCGGCCGAGCGTGATGCGCTCGGTGTAGCCCAGGCTGAAACCGACCGCGCCGTCGTCGAGCGCCACCAGCAGGCCCGGCAGGGCACCGAAGCCGTAGTCGGAGCCCCGCGTGATCTCGCCGGTCGCGACCTGCAGCCACTGCAGCGCCCCCTCGCGCGACCACTTCGCGAAGAACACCTCCGCGCGATCGAGCGTGCCGCACGCCACAGCTCCGACCGCCGATGGTGCGGCCGGCCCGAGCCGGTCGGCACGGCACTCGCCGGTCACGACCGCACCGCCGTCGGAGGTCGCGGCCAGGCTCGAAGGCATGTCGGCGCTGCTGTATCGGCGGTTGTCGCCCTGTAGCACGTGCCACCATCGTGGCCGCAGATCCGCGCCCAGCCGCGCGACGAACACGTTGGGCTCGTCGCGCGCGACGATGGTCGCGGTGCGCCCGTTGTGTTCCACCGCTGCGGCGAGGGTGCCGGCGACCAGCAGTTCGCCCTGGCCTGCGTCGGCGAGCAGCGTCGCGACCGACGGGCCCGGCAGGTCCAGCGGGTGCAGCGCCAGCTCGACGCCGTCGCGATCGATCTCGAGCAGCACGTCGCCAGCTTCGGCGCGGCCGAGCACGAGCAGGCGATCGGGCGGACCCGCGACCATGGCGTCGATGGTCGTGATCGACCACTGCGGTCGCAGCTCCCGCTCGATCGTGCCGGCTTGCCCGATGCGGGCGAACCACAGCGGCGCGGGGACGTGTGGTCCATGCTGCTTGCACTGCGGTGGATCGCGGCCGGGTCCGCCGAGGCACTCGTGGACGATGCCGGCCACGAAGGTGGTGCCATCGGGCGCGGCCCAGCTGGCGAGCGCCAGCTCCATGCCCGCGTCGCCGATCGGGGTGATCCAGCGCTGCCGCGCGTGCTGCGGTGGTGCGGCGCGCTCGACCGGGGCCGGCTCGAGGGTCTGAGGCGCAGCTGCTTCCGCCGGCGCGGGGTCGGGATCGGGGCCCGCGTCGACGACCCCCGAGGCCGTGCACGCCGCGGCGGTGGCGACCAGGTCCACGCGGCCGTGCGCAACGTCGCCTCGAGCATCGCCGCATACAGGGTCCCGCGGCGGCGAAAGGTTCCCGCCGGGATCCGACCGGGCCACGGGGACCGCTGCGTCCGTCAGCGGCCGGGCCTGCGGGCGAGGCCTGCAGCCGCGCCGCGAAGCTGCGCGGTGCGCCAGCCGATGACGGCACGGAAGTCCCGCGCGAAGTGGGCCTGATCGGCGTAGCCCAGGCTCCCGGCGAGGGCTGCGAGCGAGCGATCGGCTCGAGCTCGAAGCCGCGCCGCCGCCTCTGCAGGCGCACGCGGCGGGATGACCCACTTGAAGTGACGTGGCGATGCAGCGGCGGAACAGCCGCTGCAGCGAGCGCTCGTCGAGGCCGGCCTCGCGCTCGAGCTGGGCCACGCGGACGAGGCCGGGGTGCGCGCGACGTGCTCGACGATCGCGAGCGAGCGTCGCCGACTCGTCGAGCGGACGCAGCAGCGGTGCTCGTCGCGCGATCACGGCGGAAGGCTTCGGGCATCGTCGTCGTGCGCCAGCGCCAGCCGCTCGGCGCGATCACGTCGAGTGCGAGCACGCCGCCCAGCGGCACGATGATCGGTCCACACCGACGCTGGCTCGGGGCTGCAGGCCCAGATCGCGCCGGTGGTGCAGCTGCGTGCCGGAGGATGCGGCCGCGCCTGTGCGGGCGCGCCGCACGAAGCGGCGATGGTGCACGCCGACCAGCCAGAGCTGCCGGCTTCGATGACCAGGTGGATGCGGTGGGGATCGCCGATCGCGGCCGCCTCGAGCGGGTTGTCGCCGCAGATCCCAGCGCGTGCCCCAGAAGCCGAGATCGATCCAGCCTCGCCAGCGCCGCGGGCGGCGCGTGGCGGCTGACGTCGATGCGGCGCCTGATCGGGTCCGAGACCACGCGCCGCGCCGGTCGGGTTTCTTCAAGACGCTGACGGGCCTGCTGCGGTCATGCTCGAGGCCCCAGTCCCACCGGGCGAAGCAGAACATGGACGACATCACGGTCAAACGCATCGATCCCGGTTTGCGACGGCCCTCACGCCCTCGAGGGCATCGCGTTCCGCTTCGCGGGCAAGGCCCTGGGCGTGAGCGCGTGGGGCATGAACGTCGGCGACATCGCGCCGGGCGTGACGCGGTGGCCCGAGCACGACCACCTCGCCGACGGCCAGGAGGAGGTCTACGTCGTGCTTCGCGGCAGCGTCGAGCTGGTCTGTGGCGAGCAACGCACGCACCTGGCCGCCGGCGCGATGGCGCGGGTGCCGGCGCACGTCCGCCGCACGCTGCACGCGGGTCCCGAGGGCGCGCGCGTGCTCGCGATCGGCGGCACGCCGGGCAAAGCCTACGTGTCGCAGTTCTGACGCGCCCGGCCCGGAGCGCCCGCTGCTACCATCGCGGAGGTTGGCCCACGCCGACGACTCGGTCACGCGTCGCGACAGCGACCAGACCCGCGTGCATCCGGGCGGCGACGCCAGCGGCGACTCGTCGTCGGGTCACGGTCCGCCGCTCGCAGGCTTCGACGCGCGCTGGGCCGACATCGGCACCACGCTCGGCCGCTACGTGCTGGTCGAGCGCGTCGGCGCCGGCGGCATGGGCACGGTCGTGCGCGCCTACGACCCCAAGCTGCACCGCGAGGTCGCGCTCAAGCGCGTGCGTCGCAAGGCGATCGGCGCCGAGGCGACCGAACGCATGATGCGCGAGGCCCAGGCGATGGCGCAGCTGAGCCATCCCAACGTCGTCGCCGTGCACGACGTCGAGGTCATCGACGACGCGGTCGTGATCGCGATGGAGTACGTCGCCGGCACCACGCTCGATCGTTGGTGCGAGCAACCGGGGCGGTCGTGGCGCGCGGTGCTGGACGCGTACCTGCAGGCGGCGCAAGGCCTCCTGGCCGCCCACCGCGCGCACCTGGTGCACCGCGACTTCAAACCCAGCAACGTGCTCGTGGGCGAGGACGAGCGCGTCAAGGTGATGGACTTCGGCCTGGCCAAGCCCGAGGCCGACGCGCCGCCGTCGGAGTCGGCCATGCTGGCGATCCTCGCCCACGGCAGCGCGGACTCCGATCTCGATCGCACGCTCACGCGCGCGGACACGGTCGTGGGCACGCCGGCGTACATGGCGCCCGAGCAGCACACCGGCGGGACCGTCGACGCGCGCAGCGATCAGTACGCCTTCTGCACGACGATGTACGAGGCGTTGTTCGGCGTGCGGCCGTTCATCGGGCCCAACGCATTCGAGCTGGCCCGGGCCAAGCGCAAGCTGCTGCTGCTGCCACCGCTGCGCGGCCACGACGTGCCGGCGGCGGTGCGGCGGGTGGTGCTGCGCGGGCTGTCGCCCGATCCCGCGGCGCGCTTCGCTTCGATGCACGAGCTGGTCGCGGCGTTGCGGCCACGACCGCGACGCTGGACCCCGCGCGCGGCGGTCGGCTTGGCGCTGGCGGGCTTTGCCGCCGGGCTCGCGTGCACCCTGGCGCTGCCGCGGGCCGACGCCGCGCAGTCCGTCGAGGTCGCCAGCGACGTGCGCAGCTCCGCGCCGGTGCGGGTCGCGACCGAGCTGACCGAGGCCGCGCAGGCGATGGCGCGCGGCGAGATCACCAGCGGGCGCACGCTGCTGTCGGACTTCTACTTCGCCGCCGTCGCCGACGATCGCCTGGTCGATGCCAGTCGCGCCGCCGATGCGCTGTCACGCTCGTACGCACGCTTCAACGACCTCGAGCACGCGGAGCACTGGCGCCGACACGCCGCGACGGCGCGCGCGCGGCTGCGCGCCGAGGCCCGCGACGCGTCCGAGGACGTCGGCGACGTCGGCCCCGCGCCATAGGACCGTGGCCGGCGCGGCGTGCCTCAGATGCGGCCGATGAAGTGGGTGCCGGCGCGGCCGTCGAGCGCCTCGCGCAGGGCGCGGGCGCTGGTGATGAGCCCGCGCGAGCCGCCGCGCTCGAGGAAGCCGTGGATGGCCTCGACCTTGGGTCCCATCGAGCCCGGCGGGAACGTGCGGTCGGCGACGTGGCGCTCGCACTCGGCCATGGTCACCGCGCCCAGGCGTCGCGACTGCGGCGTGCCCCAGTCGAGGTAGACCGCATCGACCGCGGTGAGGATGACCAGCAGGTCCGCGCCGATGTCGGTCGCGAGCACGCTCGAGGTCAGGTCCTTGTCGATGACCGCTTCGACGCCGTCGTAGTTGCCCGCGCCGTCCATCGTGACCGGCACGCCGCCGCCACCGCCCGCGACCGCGATGTTGCCGGACGCAACGACCTCGCGGACCATGTCGGCCTGCACGATGTGCTGTGGCCTCGGGCTGGGCACCACGCGACGCCAGCCGCGACCTTTCTCCTCGGCCACGGTCCAGCCGTAGTCGTCGCGGGCCTTGGCCGCCTGCTCGGCGTCGAGGAAGGGGCCCACGGGCTTGGACGGATTGGTGAACGCCGGGTCGGCGCGATCGACCACGACCTGGGTCACCAGGGTCACGACCCAGCGGTGGATGCCGCGCGCGTTGAGCTCGTTGAGCATCGCGCGCTGCATGAGATAGCCCAGGCTGCCCTCGGTCTCGGCCACGAGCACGTCGAGCGGCCAGCGCGACAGCTCGTTGCGCGTCAGCTCCTGGCGCAGCAGCAGCTCGCCCACCTGCGGCCCGTTGCCGTGGGTGATGACGATGCGATAGCCGCGCTCGACCAGCACGATCAGCTCCTTGCAGATCTGCCGTGCGTTGCGCTCGTGGTCCTCGTAGGTGCCGCGCTCGCCCGACTGGATGAACGCATGCCCGCCCATCGCGACCACGGCCACGGGCGGGGGAGGTTGTGCGGTCCAGTCGTGTCGTCGATGGGTGTTCATGGTTCCACCGCCTCGCGCTGCAACGGCATGGTCAAGCAGCGACCGCCGCCGCGCGCACGCGAGAGCTCGCCGCCGGTGAAGGTGAAGAGCGTGCGCGGCCGCGCCATGCCCTCGCGAACGATCGCCGCGCGCTGTTCGGGCGGCACGACCACGCCGAGGCGGAACTGCTCGAAGCCGTGCTCCGCGAGGATCTCGATGGTGTTGGTGTTGCGTGCGTACAGCAGGATGTGCCCGGGTGACACCGCGACCGCGTTGGCACCGTCGGTCCACTGCTCGCGCTCCTGGAACAGCGGATCGTTGCCACCACAGGGCACCAGCTCGACCTCGCGGCCGAACTCCTCGCGCAGCACGTCGAGCACGGTGGCGCCGGCGACCAGCTCGGGCGGGCGATCGCGGGCCAGCCGCACGACCCGCAGCGCCGGGCGCACGCCGCCGCCGGCGATGAGCGGCGCGTGGCCCAGGAACAGCCGCCGATCGATCTGCGTGAGGATGGTGTCCAGGTGCATGATCGACCGCATGTGCGGCATCATCACGGCGTAGATCGACTCGAGCTCGGGGTGGTCGCGGAACAGCGCCTCGTGGGCCAGGCGATCGATGGTCTGCGGCGTGGTGCGCTCGGAGCAGCCGATCATCAGGGCCTTGCGCGACAGCACCAGCACGTCGCCGCCCTCGAGCGAACGGAACGCCGCGTCGCGGCTGTGGTCGTCGTGGGCGAACTCGATCGGCGCGGAGGTCGACGGCGCCCAGCGCAGCGCGAACGACACCAGCGCGGGCTCGCGGCTGCGCGCGCCGGTGGCCATGCGACCCACCAGCACGCGGTCGTAGAGCGCGACCGCCGGGTCGCGCATGAACATGAGGTTGGGCACCGGGCGCAGCGCCATGGGCCGGCCGCCTTCGAGCTCGTCGCGCAGCCGCGCGAGGCTGCGGCTGGCGACGTCGAACTCGTCCCAGTAGGCGCCGGCGACCAGCGCCTCGGCCAGGCGCGGCGCGGGCCACGACGCCAGCGCCTCGGCGATGCCGACCGCACCGGCGCGCTCGCACGCGACCTCGGTCAGGCCGCGGATTGCGTCCGGCGGCGCCGCGGCCAGGGCCGAGCGCAGCAGCGCGTCGAACTCGATGACCTCCGCGCCGGCGCCCCGCAGGATGTCGACCATGACGTCGTGCTCGCGCTGGGTCTCGGTCGGCGCGAGGATGTCGTCGAACAACATGCCGGAGAGGTCGTGCTGCGTCATGCGCACGATCTCGTCACCCGGCCGATGCACCAGCACCCGTCGGAGCAGGCCTACCTCGGATGCGACGTCGATGGCCATTTCGTGGGAGCGATGCTGCACGAAGGCACCGCGGGGACGCAACGAGCTTTCGCTCGCGTGCGTCAGGGCGCCTCGCCCGGGCGGTCGAAGGTGACCCAGCGATCGCCGAGCAATCGTTCGTGGGGCAGGAACCGCGACTTGTACGCCATCGACGAGCAGTCGGCGATGTACAGCCCGAGGTACAGCCAGCGCAGGCCCCAGCCGCGGCACAGCTCGATCTGCTTGAGGATGGAGTAGGTGCCGATGCCCAGCTGCGGCAAGGTCGGATCGAAGTAGCAGTAGACCGCGGACAGCGCGTGCTCGCTGCGATCGACGATGGCCACGCCGACGAGCTTGCGACCGAGGCGGTAGCGCAGCTCGAAGGTGTCGCAGCACGACTCGCCCAGGAACGCGCGGTAGCCATCGAGGTCGATGGGATGTTCGCCGCTCGACAGACCGCGGCCGAGCTTGTGGCGGTTGTACAGGCTGACCTTCTCGAGCGTGGGTTCGAGCCGACCGATCTCGGTCCGCAGCTCGCGTTCACCGCGACGGAAGACCCGGCCCTGCGATCGACCCGCGACGAAGGCACCGACGTCGATGCGGATGGGTTCGCACGCGTTGCAGTCGGGGCAGGCGGTGCGGTACAGCAGCAAGCCCTGGCGGCGGTCGCCGACCTCGAGCCGGGTCTCGAACTCGTGCCGCGCCAGCGCGCGCACCGGTAGCCGCAACGGCAGGCGAGCGACGCGCTCGGGCAGGTAGGGGCAGGCGGTCGGCGCGTCGTGGATGACCAACTCGGGCGGTGTCGCCACGATGAGTCGACCGGTCGTCGGCGCCGACATCCAGCAAGCGAGAGTAGCAGTCCCCCGGGCGTGCAGCTCGTGGGGCCCCCGATGCAAGCGGATCGTCCAGCAAAGAATGCGACAACGGGCGAACACCGGTGCACGCTGCCGGGTCGGGACGGCGCGTGCTGCCGGGCGCGCAGTGGCCGTGCACGCCGCCGCGGGGCCCGCCGTGGCGGTCTCGAACGCCTGCGACCGCCGCGGCGCGCGTTCGTGCGCGAACCGACGTGCGGCTCGCCACAGCGGCGTGCGTGCGGGGGGCATGCGGCCCTGCGGCGCTGCTGGTAGCTTCGGCCGCCGTCGCACCGAGCTCGGTGCGCGAACAAGTGGAGCACCCCATGTCCGCCGAAGCGACCACGTCCACGACCGAGTCGTCCCGCACCGCTCGCAAGCTGCCGCCGATGCTGTCGGGCGGTCTGCCGCTGCTGGGGCACGCGCTCGAGATGCGCCTGCGCCCGGTCGACCTGATGCAGCGCGGCCGCGATCGCTTCGGCGACATGTTCTCGATCAAGCTGCCGGGCTCACCGCAGTCGGTGGTCATGAGCGGGCCCAAGGCCCATCAGAAGTTCTTCCGCTTCTCCGACGAGGAGGTCAGCATGCGGGAGGTCTACAAGCTGATGACGCCGATCTTCGGCAAGGGCATCGCCTACGACGCCGAGCCCGAGATCATGAAGGAACAGCTGGCGTTCTTCCACGACGCGCTGCGCGAGACCCGGCTGCGCACCTACGCCGCCGGCTTCGTCGCCGAGGCCGAGGAGTACTTCGGCAAGTGGGGCGACGAGGGCGAGGTCGACCTCTACCGCGTCGGCAACGAGCTCACGATCTACACCTCGAGCCGTTCGCTGCTGGGGCCGTCGTTCCGCCAGCACCTGTCGGACGAGTTCGCCAAGCTCTACTACGAGATGGAGGCGGGCCTGAACCTGCTGGCCTTCTTCGCGCCGCACCTGCCGCTGCCGGCGTTCCGCAAGCGCGACCGCGCGCGCGCGCGGCTGGGCGAGCTGGTCACCACCATCGTGCGCGAGCGGCGGGAAAAGGGCCTGACCGAGGAGGACTTCCTGCAGACGCTGATGGACGCGCGCTACAAGAACGGCCAGCGCCTCAGCGAGGACGAGATGACCGGGCTGCTGCTCGCGATCATGTTCGCGGGCCACCACACCAGCGGCGTGACGTTCGCTTGGACCGGCATCTTGCTCAACCAGAACCCGCAGTGGCTGGGTCGGCTGCGCGCCGAGCAGGACGCGGTGCTGGGCGATCGCAGCGACCTGACGCTCGAGGACCTGCGCGGCATGCCGCTGCTCGAGTGCGCGATCAAGGAGACCCTGCGGATGTACCCGCCCATCATCCTCATGATGCGCAAGGTGCTCAAGGGCTTCGAGCACGGCGGCTTCTGGGTGCCCGAGGAGTCGATGATCATCACGTGCCCGGCGATGGCCCATCGCATCCCCGAGGTCTTCCGCGACCCGAACCGCTTCGACCCCGAGCGCTTCGGCTCGGAGCGCGACGAGGACAAGAAGAACCCCATGGGCTGGATCTCCTTCGGCGGTGGCCGTCATCGCTGCATGGGCATCGTGTTCGCGCAGCTGCAGCTGCGCGCGATCTGGTCCCACCTGTTGCGCAACTTCGACTTCGAGCTGGTCGAGTCGCGCTACGAGCCCGACTACAACCGCCTGCTGGTGGGTCCGCGCATGCCCTGCCGGGCGCGCTACCGGAGGCGCAAGCGCCGCACCGTCGTCGCCGCGGCCTGACGCGTGCACGACGGGCGTGAGGAACTCGCGCCGGGGCTGCTGCGGCTGGCCCTGCGCACGCCGACGCTGCCGCCGGCGACCGCGACCAACACCTTGGTCGTGATCGACGAGCGCGTCGCGATCATCGAGCCCGGCACGCCCCATGCCGACGAGCAGGCGCGCCTGCTGGCGGAGCTCGACGCGCTCGCGGCCAGCGGCCGCCCGCTCGCGGCGATCCTGCTGACGCACCACCACGGAGATCACATCGGCGCGGCCGAGGTCGTGCGCGCGCACACCGGCGCGCCGATCCTGGCCCACGCCGAGACCGCGGCGCGGCTGCGCTTCGCCGTCGATCGCACGCTCGACGACGGCGAGACCGTGACGCTGGGGCCGCGCGCGGTGCTGCAGGCGGTGTTCACCCCGGGCCACGCGCCCGGCCACCTGGTCTACCTCGAGCGCAGCAGCGGCATCGCCCACGCCGGCGACATGATCGCGGGCGAGGGCACGATCCTCATCGACCCCTACGATGGCGGGGACATGGCGCAGTACCTCGCGTCGCTGCAGCGCGTCGCTGGGCTCGGCGCGCGCGCGCTGGTGCCCGCCCATGGGCCGGTGCAGCGCGAGCCGGCCGCCGTGCTCGCGCGCTACGTCGCGCACCGGCTGGCGCGCGAGACCGCGGTGCTCGCCGCGCTGCACGACGGGCCGCAGCCCTGGCGACGGTGCTCGCGCGCGCCTACGCCGACACGCCGCAGCCGCTGTGGCCCCTGGCCGAGCGCTCGCTCGAGGCCCACCTGCGCAAGCTCGTGGCCGAGGGCCGCGTGCGGCGCGACGGCGAGCACGTCGCCGCGATCGCGGGCTGACGCGCCACGTCGCTGACGCGGCGGCCCGCTCGGGGCCACCGGCGCGGCGGCGCCCTCGGGTGGAACGCGGCTTGAAGTCACCGCGGTCATGCCGATCGTGCGCCGCACCCGGGGGCCGATGCTCGTGTCGCTCGCGTTCGCCGCCTGCGCGGCACCCGAGCTCGGGCCGCCACCACCGTGGATCGAGCCCGACGACGACCTGCCGCAGGGCGCCGACGTCGCGACCGTCGCGGACCTCGGTGGCGCGCGCCGCTGCGACGCGGTCGATCTGCTGTTCGTGATCGACAACTCCGGCAGCATGGGTGACGAGCAGGTGCAGCTGGTCGCGAGCTTCCCCGGCTTCGTCGAGGGCATCGCAAGCACGCTCGGCCCCGACACCGACTGGCACGTCGGTGTCATCACGACCGACGACAACCGTTACAACGCGCCGGGCTGCCAGCGCCTGGGCGCGCTCACGACCCGCACCGGCGGCGAGGCCTCGTCCGACGCGATCTGCGGCCCGTTCGCCGCCGCGACGCCGTACATCACCCGCGCCGACGATCTCGCGCAGAGCTTCGCGTGCGCGGCCCGGGTCGGCGTGGGCGGCAGCGGCATCGAGCGGCCGATGGACGCGATCACGACGGCGCTGGGCGGCGGGCTCGGCGGCTGCAACGACGGCTTCCTGCGCGACGAGGCCCTGCTCGTGCTGGTGCTGGTGACCGACGAGGACGACCAGGCCGACTCGCGCGGCGAGCCCGAGGACTGGTACGACGCCGTCGTCGCGGCCAAGCACGGCGACGCCGCTGCGGTGGTGGTGCTGGCGCTCGTGGGCCTGCCGCGGCCCAACGCGTGCCCGCCGGGCGACGGCAGCGTCGACGGGGCCGAGACCGCGGCGCAGCTGTTGTCGTTCGCGGCGATGTTCGAGCACGGGCGCGCGGCCGACGTGTGCGCCGACGACTACGGTGGGTCCTTCCACACCGCGATCGCCGGCGTCGCCGCGGCCTGCGGGCTCGCGACCGTCGACTGAGGAAGTGCAAGCGGAGCTTCCGCCCCACAGACCGAGCCGGGTCAGCGCGACGGCGTGATCATGTCTTCGATGCCCTTGAGCTCGCCGAGGTTGGGCATCAGCACGATCTCGATGCGGCGGTTCTTGGCCTTGCCCTCGGGATCGGAGTTCGACGCCACCGGGTCGAACTCGCCGAAGCCGGCGGCGCCCAGGTGCTCGGCCGGGAAGCCCTTGGAGATCATGTAGTCGGTCACGACGACCGCGCGCGCGGTGCTGAGCTCCCAGTTCGACTTGAACTGGCGGGTCTTGATCGGATCGGTGTCGGTGTGGCCGGCGACCATGAGGTCGCGATCGGACACCGACTGGAACGCGACCACGAGCTCGTCGAGCGCGGTCTTGCCACCGGGCTTGAGCTCGGTCTTGCCCGAGTCGAACAACACCGCCGAGGCCATCTCGACGATCATGCGGCCCTTGCGGAACGAGACCTTGATGGTGCCGGCGTCGATCAGCTTCTTGAGCCGGGCGAACAGCTGACGGAAGGTGTCGAGCTCCTTGTTGCGGCGGGCCTGCTCCTCGCGCAGGGCCGCGAGCTCGGTCTGGGTCGCGTCGCGATCCTTCTCGAGCTGCGCGATCTTCTCATCGCGCTCCTTGATGTCGTTCTCGAGCTCGGTGATCTTGCCTTGCAGCGTCTGCACCTGCTGCTGCGAGGCGGCGAGATCGGCGTTGGCCTTGTCGAGCGACGCCTGCAGCTCCTTGCGCGAGGGCGAGCAGGCGATGAGCAGAGCGAGCGTCGCGGTGAGTGCGGGAAGAAAGCGGGACATCGGGCGCAGTTGTCACGCAGAACCGGCGGCGCGCCAAGTCCGATTCGCGGCCGCGGCGGGCCCCGATCGGCCGGGTCGGCGTCGTTTCGGCGGGCGCCATCACAAGCTCGCCGCAGACACTGCAGCTTCGCGAGGTTTGCTGCGCCGCGGAGGGCGCGGCCGCACCGACGCGCGTCCTCGGTCTCACGGATGGGGGCAGACCGCCGGACAGCGCAGGCCGGTGCAGTCGAGCAGCGGGCCCGCGAGCGGATGCGGCGGGCACATGCACGGGAACTCGGGGTACTGCAGGCAGCCCAGGAAGCACGCGCACTCGAAGTCGCCGGCACAGACGTCGTACTCGTGGCAGCACAGCTGCTTGGCGCAGCCGGTGCAGAAGCTGTCGAACGGAAACGGCATGCAGATCGGCGTGCCGCCGCTGGGGTCGCCGTCGTCGCTGCTACCGCCGCCGCTGCTACTGCTGCCGCCGCTGCCGCTGCTACCACCGCTGCCGCCGTCGCCGCTGCTGCTGCTGCCGTCCTCGATGGTGGTCGCGGCGGCGGTGGTGGTGGTCGCGTCGCCGCTGCTCGAGGCCTGGGCGTCCGCCGCGGTCGAGCCGATCGTCGTGGTGATCGAGCACGCGAGCGTCGCGTGCAGCGACAGCGCGACGATGCTCGCGCGCAGGCTACGGCGATTCGGCATCGCCTCGCGCCGGGCACAGCCGTCGCGCGCGGGCCGACAGCGGCGAGCCGGCGTGCGCGGCGAGGAAGCCGTCTCGCGCGCGGCGGGCCTCGTCGCCGCGATCGGCAGCGCACAGCGCCTCGATCCGCAATACCGCGGCCTCCTCGTCGAGCAGACCGCCGGGGAACCGCCGCGCCAGCTCGGCCAGGCTCGCCAGCGCGGCGGTCGCATCGCCGTCGCGTAGCGCCGCACGGGCGCGTCGCAGCAGGCCGGTCTGCTCGAGCACCGCGCGGGCGTCGTCGCCGGCGTCCGCGGGCGCCGGCGCTGCGGCGGGTGCGGGCGTGGGGCTCGGTCGCGGCGCGGCGCGGCGCGGGGTCGCGACCGAAGTCGGTGCGGCGACGGGCGTGGCCGGCGTGGCCGCAGCCGCCGGCGCGGGCTCGAGCGAGGGCGCGGGCCCGGGCGAGGGCGCGACGGTCGGGGCCGCGGGCCGGTGCGTGGCTGCGGGCGGCGACGTAGCGTCGAAGGCGGGCTCGCGCGCGGGCGCGACGTCGTAGGCCGCCGCCGGTGGGGTCGCGCTGGTGCCCTCGCGTTCGTGCGAGACGCTCGCGAGCGACAGCACCGCGACGGCGCGGCCGCCACCGCGATCACGGCCGCGATCACGGCGACGCGCGTGCCACGGTGTGGCCGGCCGGGCTCGGCCGCGACCATCGGCGGTGGCGCGGCGACCTCGTCGTCGCTGGTGCGGGGATCCTCGACGCCCGCGAGCGGATCCTCGTCGCCCCGCCGCACGCGCGACTCGATCGCGTCCCAGCTGCGCTCGACGCGGCTGCGGTCGCGCGCGAGCCCGTCGCGGAAGGCCTCGAGCGCCGCGCGTGCGGCCGGACTCAGCCGGTCCATGGCTCGCTCCGATCCCGTGCGCCGTGCTGCGCGACCGCCCGCTCGAACGCGATGCGAGCCGCACGCAGCCGCGCGTAGACGGTGTTGACGTTGAGCTGCTCGGCCTCGGCGATCTCGGGCGCGGTCATGCCCTCGACCTCGGTCAGCAGGAACACGCGGCGCTTGTCCTCGTCGAGCGCGCCGAGGAACTGCTCGACCATCGCGGCGGACTCGAGCCGCACGTCGTCGCGTCCGCCGGCGTGCAGCGAGGGATCGGACACCAGCACCAGCGGGCGACTGCCGCGACGCATGCCGCGGCGGTACTCGCTCGCGACCCGCCGCGCGATGCCGTAGAGCCAGTTGCGCAGGGATCGTCGCGCGTCGAAGCTGGCCAGGCGTCGATGCACCACCAGGAACACGTCCTGCAGCGCATCGTCGACCAGGTGGGGCTCGAGCCCGAGGTAGCGCAGCACGCGGGCGACGTACTCGTGGTGCTCGCGGTACACCACCGCGAGGTCCGCGAGCCGGTCCTCGTCGAGCGGGCCGGGCGGCCCGCGGCGCGTGTCGTCGTCGCCCACCACGGCATATTGGCACGCGGGCGGCCGGATCCGTGATGGCGCGCGTTCGCGCCCCACCGGGCTCACTTCAGCCGTAGCTCGAGGCCCACCGTGGCGGCGACGCCGGCGGCGCGGGCGCGGAAGATCACCGTGTCGTCGATGCGAAAGCCCGGGCGCAATAGCGGCACGCTGCCGCGCACGTCGACACGCGGGCCCAGCCGCCGCGCGCGGCCCAGCAGCACCAGCACGCCGACTCCGCCGTCGAGCGCGAGGTAGGGCAAGGTGCCGTGGCCAGGCTGCGCGACGCCGCGGGACTGCGCCCGCATCGCACCGGCCTGCAGGCCGCCGCACACCGGCAGCTCGATCGCCCACGGTCGATCCGCGCGGCGCCAGCCGGCACGCCGCAGCCGCGCACGCCCAGCTGCCACAGTCCGATGACGCTACGACCCCGATCGCCGGCCGGGGTCGAGCTCGGCCACACGAAGGTCCTTCGAGCTCGACGCGCGCGTGCGGCATCCGCAGCGCGACCAGGCCGCCAAGGCCACCGGCGACGCGCGGCAGCGGACCGAACACCAGCGCACCGTGCAGTGCGACCGAGGCACCGAGCGCGGAGCGTCGCGGTCGCGGGCTCGCGGCCGCGGCGGGCGGTGTCGCGGCGGGCGGGGCGCGACAGGCTCGGTCGCGTCGGGCTCGGGTGCTTCGCCGACGTCGGCCACGCGTGGATCGACCGCGACTGCGATCAGCACCGCCGCGAGGTCGAGCAGCTCCTGGCAGGTCGCGCCCGGCAGCTCGCGCGTGCGCTCGCCACTGTCGGTGACGATGCGCAGCCGCAGTCGCCAGCGCGCGCCGTCGGGCTCGATGCTGCCCTCGATCGCGAGCGCGCCGTCGGCCGGTGCGGCCATGGCCGCGCCGAGCAGGGCCTCGATCGCGCGCACGAGGTCGTCGCGCTGCGGGCACCCCGGCGGGCTGCGCCACGACAGCGGCGGCGCGTCGGACTGCGCCGGGACGCTGCGCTCGATCGTCGGCTCGGCCTGCACCGGCGCGGGCTCGGCCAGTCCAGCCCAGAGCAGCCGCGCGAGCACCGACATCGCCGCGTTCATCGTCCGAGCGCGACCAGCATGCCCCAAGCGCGCGCGGCCGTCAGTGGCCTTCGCCGTCGTGCGGCCGCGTGATCCACGGCGCGAGCGCGAACAGCACCGCGATCACGCCGTAGCCCACGGCCCACGGCTGCGCCGGCGACAGATCGACGACGGTGTCGCCGGGCGTGAAGCGATAGCCGTGCACCAGGCCCGCGAGCGCGAGCGCACAGCCGGCCGCGCACCACGCCGCCGCGACGCGGAAGCGCCGCTCGATCACCGCGACGGTCGCGGCGGCGAGCAGCATCGAGGTGAAGATGAAGCCCTGCTCGAGCGCGAACGCGCCGGCGATCCAGGTGTCGGTCGCGGCGAAGGCATCGACCAGCGCGGGCGAGAACGGCGGGCCGTCCGGACCGCCCACGCCGGCCGCACGCAGGCCGTTCTTGGCCATGAGCGCCCCCCAGGCGCCCACGCCCGGCAGCAGGCCCATGACCACCGCGGGCGCGTGCGCGCGCGGTGTGGCCTCGAACGCCTGCGCGGTGATGACGATGCCGATCCACAAGATGATGGCCATGCCCGCGTCGACCGGCACCGCCCATGCGATCGCCGACAACGTGCCGGTGGTGCACACCAGCGTCACGAACGCGCCGTTGAGCACCGAGTAGCCCGCGCGCGCGCCCATGGCCTTCCAGCCCGGGTGACCGATGTAGATGGTCGTCGGGAACACCGAGCCGAACAGGCCCGCGGCCAGGGAGCCGGCGCCGTTGACCGCGAGCGAGGGCGCGGTCGCGAAGCGATCGCCGGCGGCCTCGGCCGACTCGATGTTCTGCAGCGAGCCCACCAGGTTGAACAGCCCCATCGGCACGATCACCGACAGGTACGTGAGCACGTAGCCCTCGCCGAGTGCCGCCGCGAGCTCGGACGCGACCGGCACCGGCAGGTGCACGCCCGAGCCTTGCGGTGACGCGCCGACCGGCGCGAGCCCGGTGGCCCACGCCAGCGCCACGCCCAGCGCGACCGCCACCAGCCCGCCCGGCAGGTTGCCGCGGAAGCGCACGCGACCGAAGTACGTCAGCATCACGACGCCGAGCGTCGGCAGCCCGACCATCGGATGCGCGAAGGTGCGAAACAGGAATCCCAGCGAGATGAAGCCCAGCGCGATGCCCGACAGCGTCGCCAGCAATGCCGCGCGCGGGGTCCACCGCCGCAGGCGATCGGCGACGAAGGAGCCGCAGAACTCGATCAGGCCCGAGCCGATGGTCGCGGCCAGGCCCGCGTGCCACGCCACGCGCACCGGGTCGGGGTGACCGGCCGCAGCCGCGCCGAGCTTGGCCGGCAGCATGACCAGGAACACGTGGCCGAACAGCGACACCGTGTTGATGCCGTAGGGCAGCGCGCACACGTCGGTGCGGCCCTCGGCGCGCGCGAGCCGGCGCGCCTGCACCGCGTAGTAGAGGTTGCCGACCAGCAGCGAGACCGCCACGCCCGGCAGCACGCGGCCGTACAGCAGCGCGTCGGGGAAGCCCAGCACGTGGCGGCACAGCGCGTCGACCAGCAGCAGCTGCACCAAGTTGTCGAGCGCCAGCCCGAAGAAACCATCGATGTCGCCGCGGACGAACCAGCGCATGGGCGGACGCGGGTGTACCCCGCCGCGGCCTGGCCGTCGAGATCGAGCGCGCCGGGGCGGGTTCAGGACCCGTGTCGGCGCAGCCACGCGTCGAGCTGGGCGCGCTGCGGCGCGTCGAGCTCGCTGCGGCACGCGACCGCGAGTGTCCGCGCGTCGTCGTGCTCACCGGCGTCCCAGCGCGCGCGCGCGAGCTCGAAGCGCGTCGCGGCGACCTCGGCGGGGTCGTAGCTCGCGGCCTCGTACAGCGCGACGGCGTGCTGTAGCACCGTGACTGCACCGGCGGCGTCGCGCAGCGCGACGCGGGTCCGTCCCCACGCACGGTGCAGCTCGGCGACGTCGAAGCTGGTGTCGCCGATCCGCTCGAACGCCGCGGCGGCGCGGCCGAAGGCCTCGTCGGCGTCGCGTTGTCGATCCTGTGCGGCCCACAGCCCCGCGCGGATGCTCCACCAGTGGCCCTGCCACACGCCCGGCGGCTCGCCGTCGCGCCACAGCAGCGCGTGGGCCCGTGCGAGCGTGGCCTCGGCCTCGTCGTAGCGCCCCAGCGCGGTCAGGGTCGAGGCAGTGGTTGAGTCGCACCGCCGAGGTCACCGGGCTCGCGGGACCCAGGGTCTCGTCGAGCACCGCGAGCGCGCGCGCGAGCGCGGGCTCGGCCGCGGCGGGGCCGAGCACGGTGGACTGGATCGTCGCGAGGGTCGCCAGCGCGGTGCCGGTCTGGTGGTGGTGCTCGCCGAACGCGGCGGTGGCGTGCTCGACCGCCAGCGCGCGGCCGCGAGCGCAGCGTCGCGATCGCCGGTGTGCTGCAGCGGTTGCGCCGCGTTGTTGTACAGCCGCGCGAGCGTCTGGCGATCCTCGGGCGACTCGCGCTCGACGATGGCGATGGCGCGCTGGAAGTGTCGCGCGGCGCCGAC
Source organism: Nannocystaceae bacterium (assembly GCA_046351635.1). Taxonomy (GTDB): domain Bacteria; phylum Myxococcota_A; class Polyangia; order Nannocystales; family Nannocystaceae; genus Xiheibacterium. The sequence continues at coordinate 175,625 of JAXLYC010000006.1, forward strand.
CGCATCGCCGCCGGCATCGACCGCGCCACCGAGCGCGTTGAGGGTCTCGGCCACCGGCAGGCTCTCGGCGCCGTAGGCGGCGCTGCGGATGGACCACGCCAGCTCGAGCATGGCGCGGGCGCCCGCGGCGTCGCCCAACTCGAGCAGGGTCTCGCCCAGGGCCTCGGCACAGGTGGCGACCTCGGGGTGCATGGGCCCGCGGGCACGGATCGCGCCCTCGAACGCCAACCGCTGCAGCTCGCGCGCCTCGTCCAGCGCGCCGCGTTGGGTCAGGATGCGCGCCGCCATCGACATCGCCGCGCGCCGGGCCGGATCGTCGCGGCCCAGCGCATCCGCGAGCGACAGCGCCTCGCGGGCGTGCTGCTCGGCCTCGGCCAGCCGGCTGGTGCTCCACTCGGCGTGGGCGCGACGTTGCATGAGTTCGACCCTCGCGGTCACGGGCGCGTCGGTGCGATCGAGCACGGCCTGCGCGATGCGGTACCAGCCGTCGACCTCGGTCACCGCCGCGCCGCGCTCGGCCGTGCGCGTGAGCAGATGCCCGGCCGCGTCGCCCATCACCGGATCGTGACCCAGCTGCAGCGCGAGGTAGAACGCCTCGCGCAGCGCCGCCTCGGCGTCGGCGACGTCCATCGCGTTGGAGGCCATCTCGCCGACCGCGAGTCGGGCCTCGGCCTCGGCCGGCGCGTAGCCCGAGGCGCGAGCCTCGTCGAGCGCCATCGCGGCCTGCTCCGCGCCGTCGCGGGGCTTGCCCGCGCGCGCCAGCGTCACCACCCGCGCGAGCCGCTCGCGCACGTTCGCGACCGCGTCGGCCTGGGTCCCGGGGCTCGGCAGCGCGACACCGGCGAGCAGCCGCTCGGCGTCGGCGCACTCGCCGACCGAGCCCAGGCCTTCGACGACGTCTTGCGCGTGCAGCACGATGCCGTCGTCGGCGCTGAGGAAGACCTCGCGCGCGGCCGCGAGCTCGTCGAGCCGCCGTTGCAGGCACAGCATGCGCCGGTCGAGCAGCAGCGAGGACTGCTCGCCGCGCTCGTGGGTCGCGGCGCACGCTTCGGTGCGCATCGCCGCGATCGCGCGGGCCTGGGCGTCGAGCGCCTCGCCGGTCCACTCGGCGGTGCTGCTCGCCAGCGTCGAGCCGGTCGCGAGCATCGCCGCCGCGACCGACTCGCGCGCGTCGGGGGTCCACACCGCGCGCACCGGTGCGTCGGCGTCGGCGCACGGCGAGGGTCGCTGCGCCAGGCTGAAGCCCAGCCACGCGGTGCCGGCGGTGACCACGGCCCCGGCCGCGAGCCAGCGGCGGCGCCGGCCGGGATCGCGCTCGAGCTCGCGCAGCAGCGCGTCCATGTGCTCGAAGCGCTTGCTCGCGTCGAAGTTCATGCCCCGCGCGATGGCCGAGACCACGTGGGCCGGCACCGCACGGGGCAGCGCGGGGATGCGCCCGGCCTCGACCGCGAGATCGAGGTCGATCATGTCCTTGCCCTCGAACGGTCGGTGGCCCGCGAGCGCCTCGAACAGCGACACGCAGAACGCGAACTGATCCGAGCGCGCGTCGACCTTGCCGCGGACCTGCTCGGGGGCCATGTACGCCGGCGTGCCCACGGCGCTGCCGGTGGCGGTGAGCCTCTCGGAGATCGCACCCGAGCGCGCGCCGCTGTCGAGCGCGGTCGTCGGTGGCGACGGCAGCTCCTGCTCGACCTCGTCGCGGCCGCGCGCGACGCCGAAGTCGCCCACGCGCGGGCGCCCGTCGCTGCCGACCAACACGTTGTCGGGCTTGAAGTCGCGGTGCACGATGCCGACCGCGTGGGCGGCCGCGAGTCCGCGACCGGCTGCGACGAACATCGCGAGGATCTGCGCCGGCGTGCGCGGGCTCGCGAACCACTGCCGCAGGGTCCCGCCGTCGACGTACTCCATCGCGATGAACACGCGACCGGCGAAGGTGCCGACCTCGTGGATGGTCACGACGTTGGGGTGGTTGAGCTGGGCCATGGCCTTGGCCTCGCGCCACAGCCGTGAGACCGACAGATCCGAGATGCCCAGCGCGTGCAGCTTGAGCGCGACCTCCCGCTCGAGCACGAGATCGTGCGCGCGGTAGACCACGCCCATGCCGCCGGCGCCGAGCTTCGCGATCACGCGGTAGCGGCCCTCGATCAGGGTTCCGGCGCGCAGCGGCGGCGCGCGCGGCACCTCGATCGCCGGCGCCGCGGCCAGCTCCGCCAGCCACGGCTCGACGCCGTCGTGCGAGTCCGGCACCTCGGTCGTGGCCGTCGCATCGCACGCGGGGCCGCCGGGGGCCTCCGGATGCCCGGGCGCAGGGTCCGCTGCCGGCGTCGCGTCGGCCACCGACACCAGGCTATCAGGCCGCCGCGAACCGTCGTGCGCCGGGCCGTGGCCGGCTTCACCAAGCCTTCGCGCCTGGGCTATCGTCCGCCCCAGTGACGAGCCTCCAGGGACGAACTCTGTTCATCACCGGCGCCAGCCGGGGCATCGGCCTGGCCATCGGTCTGCGCGCCGCTCGCGACGGCGCCAATGTGGTCATCGCGGCCAAGACCGACGAGCCCAACCCCAAGCTGCCGGGCACGATCCACACCGCGGCGCAGGAGATCGAGCAGGCCGGCGGCAAGGCGCTCGCGCTGGTGTGCGACGTGCGTTCCGAGGAGCAGGTCGCGGCCGCGGTGGCCAAGACGGTCGAGCGCTTCGGCGGTATCGACATCCTGGTCAACAACGCCAGCGCCATCAGTCTGACCGGCACGTTGTCCACGCCGATGAAGCGCTACGATCTGATGCACCAGATCAACGCGCGCGGCACCTACCTGTGCTCGCAGGCCTGCATCCCGCACCTGCGCAAGTCGAGCAATCCGCACGTGCTGAACCTGGCACCGCCGCTGTCGATGAAGCCGAAGTGGTTCGCGGGCCACGTCGCGTACACCATGGCCAAGTACGGCATGAGCATGTGCGTGCTGGGCATGGCCGAGGAATTCCGCGCCGACGGCATCGCGTTCAACGCGTTGTGGCCCCGCACCGCCATCGCCACCGCGGCGGTCAAGATGCTCGGCGGCGACGCCATGACCCGCCACAGCCGCACGGTCGACATCATGGCCGACGCCGCCGGGGTCATCCTGACCAAGCCGGCGCGCGAGTGCACGGGCAACTTCTTCGTCGACGAAGACGTGTTGCGCGCGGCCGGCGTGACGGATTTCCGCAAGTACGCCGTCGACCCGTCGGTCGAGCCGATGGTCGACTTCTTCCTCGATTGATCGCGCCGGTCGCTGCCGCGCGCAGTCCCACGAGTCGTGCCATGATCGAAGTCCAGAACCTGACCCGCTACTACGGCAGCTTCGCGGCGGTTCGCGAGGCATCGTTCAACATCGGCGATCGCGAGATCGTCGGATTCCTCGGTCTCAACGGCGCCGGCAAGTCGACGATGCTGCGCGTGCTCGCGGGGCTACAGATGCCCAGCGCCGGCAAGGTGCTCATCGGCGGCATCGACGCGACCGAGGCGCCCGACGCCATGCGCCGCCGCATCGGCTTCCTGCCCGAGGACCCGCCGCTGTACCGCGAGATGCGGGTGGTGGAGTTTCTGCGCTGGGTCGGCCAGGTCAAGGGCTGCAGCCGCGCCGCGGTCGAGGCCGAGCTGCCGCGCGTGATGGAGACCGGCCAGCTGCAGGACGCCGGCGACAAGGTCATCGCCGAGCTGTCGCACGGCTACCGCAAGCGCGTCGGCATTGCACAGGCCATCATCCACAAGCCCGAGGTCGTCATCCTCGACGAGCCCATCAGCGGGCTCGACCCGCGCCAGATCGTCGAGATGCGCAAGGTCGTCCGCTCGCTCAAGAAGTGGGCGACGGTGTTGATCTCGTCGCACATCCTGTCCGAGATCGCGCAGACGGTCGACCGCATCCTCGTCATCCACAAGGGCCGCATCGTCGCCGAGGGCACCGAGGCGCAGCTGTCGGGCTCGCTGGGCACCGGCACGCGGCTGCAGGTGGTGGTGCGCGGCAAGCTCGGCGCGTGCGAGGACCTGCTGGGCCGCAGCGAGCTGGTCGAGGACTACAAGCTCGAGCCCGACGGTGAGCTGGTGCAGCTGGCGGTGACCCTGCGCAAGGACGAGCGCGAGGCGTTCGTGCGTGAGCTGGTCGAGGCCGGCCTGGGCGTGCGCGCGGTGCAGGACGCGATGGGCGAGCTCGAGCAGATCTTCCTCGAGCTCACGCGGGTCGCAGCCGCACCGGCTGCGCTCGAGAGCAAGCAGGTACCGGTGCGGAAGGAGGCACAGGCATGAGAGGCATGCTGCTCGTCGCCCGTCGCGATCTGGCGGGCTACCTCAATTCGCTGTGGGGCTACGCGGTCATCGCCGCGGTGCTCGTGGTCGACGGCCTGCTGTTCAACGCCTTCGCGTTGGGCAGCCAGCCCAAGCTCAGCTCCAAGGTCGTGGAGGAGTTCTTCTACTTCTCCTTCGGCACCACCGTGGTCGCATCGATCCTGCTGACGATGCGGTCGGTGGCGGAGGAGCGACAGACCGGCACCATCGTGCTGCTGGACTCGTCGCCGCTGTCGGACTGGCAGCTCATCGGTGGCAAGTACCTCTCCGCGCTGCTCATCATCGGCGCGATGGTGCTGACCACGCTGTACATGCCGGCGCTCGTGTTCGTGAACGGCAAGGTCAGCTACGGTCACATCGCCGCGGGCTACCTCGGGCTGCTGCTGGTCGGGGCCTCGGTCGCGGCCATCGGCACCTTCGCCTCGGCGGTGTCGCGCTCGCAGCTGGTCGCCGGCTTCGCCTCGGTGGTCATCACGGTGGCGCTGTTGGTGATGTGGCTGCTGGCCAAGGTCGCCGAGCCTCCGCTGGTCGACGTGTTCTCGTACCTGAGCCTGTTCGATCGCCACTACCGCAGCTTCATGCGCGGTCAGATCAACACCGAGGACGTCGCGTTCTACCTGTCGATCTCGTTCGTGTTCCTGCTGCTGGCGAGCCGCTTCATGGCGGCGAGGAGGTGGCGATGAGCCTCTCGGCACTGTTGTATCTGGTCGGCATGGCCAGCCTGTTCGTGGGCCAGCGTCTGCTCGCGGGCTACGACGCGATGCAGTGGACCGCGAGCCTGGCGGGCCTGGGCCTGGTCGCGGTCGCGGCCGGCATGCGCCTGCGCGGCCTGCGTGGCGCGCAGGACGAGGGCCTGCGCTTCGGGCACCGCGTCGCGATGGCGTGTCTGGTCGCCGCGCTCGCGTCGCTGGTGATGTACGCGGCCACCACCGAGACCGTGGTCCGCGGGCTCACGCTCAGCCGCGAGACCGAGGATCGCTGGCTCGGGGTCTGGCGCTCGCTTTGGCCCATCGTGTGGCTGCTGGGCACGGTGCCGCTGCTGGTGGTCGACTACGCGATCCAGAGCTCGCCGGTGATGATGCCGGTGCGACGCATCCGCGACATGGTCGGGCACGGCCTGGTCGCGGCGCTGGGCATCGCGCTGGTGTTCCCGCTCAACTACATCGCGAGCAAGAAGAACGAGCGCTGGGATCTGGCGTACTTCAAGACGCCGCAGCCGGGCACGGCGACGCTCGCGGTGGTCGCTTCGCTCGAGCAGCCGGTGCACGTGCGCATCTTCATGCCGCCGTCGTCGGACGTGGCGCAGGAGCTCCGCGCGTACTTCGGCGCGCTCGCGGGTCCCAACGTCACGGTCGAGGTCATCGATCAGGCCGCGGAGCCGCGCCTGGCCAAGGCGCTGTCGGTGCGCGACAACGGCGTGGTCGCGATCACGCAGGGCGAGGTCGACCTCGAGGCCCCCGAGGCCGACGAGTCCGAGGACGCCAAGGCCGAGCCCGCCGACGAGGGCAGCAAGAAGCCCAAGCCGACCACCCGCACCATCAAGGTCGCGACCGAGCTCGAGAAGGCCAAGCGCACGCTCAAGAAGCTCGACGCCGAGGTCCAGGCGATCCTGCGCGAGCTCGGCCACGGCGAGCGCGTGGCCTACTTCACCACCGGCCACGGCGAGCTGGGCTGGGACGGCGGCGTGAACGCGCCGGTCGACCGCGAGATGACCGCGCTCAAGGGCCGGCTCAAGCAGCTGGGCTTCAAGGTCAAGCAGCTCGGCATCACCGAGGGCCTGGCCGAGAAGGTCCCCGACGACGCCGACCTCGTGCTCGTGATGGGTCCGGCCAAGCAGTTCCAGCAGGCCGAGGTCGACGCGCTGCGGGCCCACGTCGACGCCGGCGGTTCGCTGCTGGTCGCGATCGACCCGGTCGCGATCCGCGAGCCGGTGGTGGGCGGGCCCGATCCGCTCTACGGTCTGCTCGAGTCCCTCGGCGTGGTCGTGGGCGACGGCATGCTCGCGTCCGAGCAGGGCATCGTGCCGATCTCGCACAACAAGCTCGACCGGCTGAACCTGGTGACCGACGGCTTCACGCAGCACGCGTCCAGCACGACCTTGTCCGAGCGCAGCGACAAGAACGTGCTGTTCACGCGCATGGCCGCCTACCTCGACGAGGCCGACGAGCACGCCAGCAAGGTGACGTTCACGGTCCGCTCGCTCGCGGTGGTGTGGGCCGACCTCGATCGCGACCTCGAGTTCTCCGCCGACGCGGGCGAGAGCAAGAGCGCGCGCAACCTCGTGGCCGCGATCGAAGGTGGCACCGACGCCGCACCCTGGCGCGCGATGGTGATCGCCAGCGGCTCGGTGATGTCGGATCTCGGCGTCGGCTTCCTCGGCAACCAGCGGCTGATCGACGACGGCATCAACTGGCTCATCGGCGCGGAGGCGCTCTCGGGCACGACCGAGAACGAGGAGGACGTGAAGATCGAACACACCAAGGAGGGCCAGACCACGTGGTTCTACTTGACGGTGCTGGGCGTGCCCCTGGGGGTGCTCGCGATCGGCGGTCTGCGCATGCGCATGCGCCGTCGTGGAGGTGGGCGATGAAGCGCTCGGTGACGATCTACGCGGTGCTGTTGTTGCTCGCGCTCGGCGGCGCCTATCGCGTGTGGACCTCGCCCGAGGAGGCTGACACCGGCGAGAGCGTGACCGTGCTCGCCGGTGCCGCCGACGACCTCGAGAAGGTCCACTACCACTCGGAGAAGCTCGATCTCGTGATCGAGATGCGCAAGGACGAGCTCGGTCGCTTCGGCTGGGTCCGCGCGGAGTCGCTCGGCACCGAGCCGGCGGCCGAGGAGCCCGAGAACCCCCACGCCACGCCCAAGGACGAGGGCGGCGTGGCCGAGTTCAAGGCCGGCAAGAACGCCACGACCACGCTCGAGGGGTTGATGCCGTTTCGTGCCAAGCGTGCGCTCGAGGGCCTGACCGACGACAAGCTCGCCGAGCTGGGCCTGGCCGAGCCCGAAGCCACGCTGGAGATCCAGCGCAGCGGTCGCGAGCCCGCCAGCTTCGAGATCGGCGGTAACGTGTACGGCGGCGCCAACGTCTACGTGCGAGATACCGCGAGCGGCAAGGTGTACGTCGTCGACGCCAAGATCATCCGACCGTTGCAGAGCGGCAAGCAGAGCCTGCCGGATCGCGAGGTCGTGGGCGTGGAGACCAAGCTGATCACGCGGCTCGTGGTCCGTGGCGGTGAGGCCAGCGCGGAGTTCGAGCAGCACAACCCCGACGACGCAGAGAACGTCTACTGGAGCACCGCCGGCGGCAGCGACAAGAACGAGACCGCGGCGGCGTGGATCGACAAGGCGCTGCGGCTGCGCTCGTCCGGCTACGTGCAGCAGGACGATGCGCCCGGCAAGCTCGAGCCGGCCTACGCGTTCACCGTGCGCACCACCGACCGCAAGGAGATCACGGTCGAGGTCTCGCGCGGGTACGACGAGAACGGCGACGAGCTGTGGTACGCGCAGAGCGAGCACACCCGCGGCCTGGTCAAGCTGCAGAAGGCGCTCGCGGCCGAGGCGTTCGCGGATCTCGCGGGCGTGCTCGACGCCGGCTGAGTCGCGCGGAGCACCATGGGTTGGCGGCTCATCATCTTCATGGTGGTGATGCCGCTGCTGTGGCTGGCGCTGCACCTGTACCTCGACCGCCGACTGGTGAAGCACGGCGCGCTGCCGCTGCGGGCGCGCCGGGGCCTGCGCGTGCTGATCGTCGCGTGCGCCGTGGTGCCGGTCGTCACGATGACGCTGGGGCGCGCGGGCCTGGGCGACGCGTCGCTGCGGCCGCTGTGGCTGCTGGGCTTCGGCCTGCTGGGGCTGTCGTCGATCGCCTTGGTGCTGCAGCTGGGTGTCGATCTCGTGCGGCTGGGCCGGCGCGGGGTCCTGCGGCTGCGTCGGCAGCAGGCTGCGGACGCCCCGCTCGACCCGGCGCGGCGGGGCTTCTTCGGCCAGCTCGCCAACCTCGGCGTGGTCGGGACCGCGACCGGCGTGGCTGGCTTCGGCTTCCTGCAGGCCCACGCCACGCCCAAGGTGGTGCGCACGCAGGTGCCGATCGCCGGGCTGCCCAGGGCGCTCCAGGGCCTGCGCATCGCGCAGATGACCGACATCCACGTCGGGCCCACGATCAAGCGCGAGTACCTGCAGCGCTGCGTCGACGCCTGCAACGCCGAAGGCGCCGACATCATCGCGGTGACCGGCGATCTCATCGACGGCTTCGTCGCGCAGCTGCGTGACGAGGTCGCACCGCTGCAGCAGCTGCGCGCGCCCGAGGGCGTGTACTTCGTGACCGGCAACCACGAGTACTACTGGGACGGGCTCGCGTGGTGCGACGAGGTCGCGCGTCTGGGCATGCGCGTGCTCAACAACGAGCACGTCGTGATCGAGCGCGACGGCGCGACCCTGCTGCTCGCCGGCGTCACCGACATCTCGGCCGGGCAGATGGTCGCGGCGCACCGCTCCGATCCTGCACGCGCTCGCGCGGGCGCGCCGGCGTGCGACGTCAGTGTGCTGTTGGCCCACCAGCCGCGCTCGGTCTTCGCCGCGGCCGCCGCCGGCTACGACCTGCAGATCTCCGGGCACACCCACGGCGGGCAGTACTTCCCGATGAACCTGCTGGTGTATCTCGCGCAGCCCTACGTCGCGGGGTTGGCGAAGCACGAGGCCACGTGGATCTACGTCAGCCGTGGCACCGGCTACTGGGGCCCGCCGATGCGCGCGGGTGCACCGGCGGAGATCACGGTGCTCGAGCTCGTGGCCGCGCCGGCCTGATAGCATCGCCGGCGGTGATCGAAGCCGTCCTGCCCGAGCGCGTGCCGTTGTTCGACATCGGCGCGAACCTGACCAATCGCTCGTTCGCCCCCGACCTCGACGCCGTGCTCGCGCGCGCGTTCGCGGCCGGCGTCACGCGCATCGCCGTGACCGGCGCGTCGGCCGAGGCCAGCCGTGCGGCGCTGGTGCTGGCGCGGACGCGCCCGAGCAAGCTGTGGTCGACCGCCGGTGTCCATCCCCACGTCGCGGCTGGATTCGACGACGACACCCTTGCGGTGCTGCGCGAGTGTCTCGCCGACCCGCAGTGCGTCGCGGTCGGCGAGTGCGGGCTCGACTACGATCGCGACTACTCGCCGCGCGCGGATCAGCGGCGGGCGTTCGCGCGGCAGCTCGAGCTCGCCATCACGCTGCGGCGGCCGGTGTTCCTGCACGAGCGCGCGGCCCACGACGACTTCGTCGCGATGCTCCGCGAGCACCGCGGCGCGCTCGGGGCCGTGGTCGTGCACTGCTTCACCGGCACCGGCGCGGAGCTCGACGCGTACCTCGAGCTCGACGCGCACATCGGCATCACCGGCTGGATCTGCGACGAGCGTCGCGGCCATCACCTGCGCGAGCTGGTGCCGCGGATCCCCGCGGGCCGGCTGATGATCGAGACCGACGCGCCGTACCTGCTGCCGCGGGACCTGCGGCCGCAGCCCAAGAACCGACGCAACGAGCCCGGCATGTTGCCGCACGTCGCCCGTGCGGTGGCCGACGCCGCGGGCAAGTCCTTCGCGACGCTGGCGGCCGAGACCACCGCGACCGCGTGCGCGTTCTTCCGCCTGGCGAGCTGAGCCGTCACGGTGTGGTCGCGACGCCGGCGGCGGCCTCGGCCGGCTGCTCGCACGCGAGCCCGCGGCGCGACCACGCCTCACCGCTGCAGCGCGGCGGCAGCAGCAAGCCTCCGAGCAGCTGCAGCAGCCACAGCGCGCCGGCGAGGATGAGCGCGCCGCGTCGCAGCGCCGGCGACGGACGCCAGGCCGCGAGCACGTGCAGCCACGCCCATGCGCACGGCAGCAGCACCACCGCGAGCAGCAGCGACAGCGGCACGCCCTTGCCGAGGAAGCCGTGGAAGCTGGCCTCGCGCAGCCGCAGCGGATCGAGCACCGCCCACGCCGGCAGCAGCGCGACGCCCAGCGCGAGCGCGCGGCGGGTGCCGGTGTCGCAGCGCCCCAGCGCCGCGATCGCGAGCGCCATCACCAGCGGCACCCACGCCAGCTCGACGATCTCGAACCACAGCAACACGGCACCGGGCAGCGCGGCGAGCAGCATCGCGATCGGCAGCGCCGCGCGGGCGCGGCCCTCGTGCAACCACGGCTTGCACGCCGCGGTCAGCAGCGCCGCGGTCGCGAGCACCATCATCATCGCGTTGCGGCCCGGGGCGTGGATCCACGGCTGGCTGTGACCGCGGGCCGCGGCCACCGTCCACTCGACCGCCGCTTCCAGCAGCCACGCGCCCAGCAGCGCACCGGCGAAGGCCAGCGCGCCGCGCCAGCGTCCCGCCGTCGGCCCCGGACGGCGGCGCGCAGCGTGCAACGCGAACACCACCACCACCAGCGCCGCGAGCTCGGCCAGCCACAGCACGGTGTTGCGCACCAGCGTGGCGCCGGCCACGGGCAGGAAGGTCGCGCCCGCGCCGGGGCCCTGCGGCAGCGGCTCGGGATCCATCGCCAACGCCCACAACCACGCCAGCGCCGCGCGCTGCGAGGTGACGTCGACGTGCGCGAGCGTGTCGGCCGGGCTGTGGTACTCGAGATAGATCTGGCCGGGACCGCGGTGGAAGATGTGCATCGCCGGCACGCCGCGCTCGGTGAAGGCGCCGTGGTCGCTGCGCTCGAGCTGCGGCAGCACGCGGCTGACGACCTGGTGCGTCAGCGGGGCTTCGACCGCGATGCCGGCCTGCGCGGCGGCGCGGGACAACCGCTCGAGCCACGGCAGCCCCAGCGCGCGTGAGAGCCCGTTGAACGCCAGCGGGCCCGCGGCGCCCACCAGATCGAGCGAGACCGCGAACGCGACCTCGCCGGGCGCCAGCGTCTGGGCCAGGGCCCGCGCGCCGCCCAGACCCGGCTCCTCGGCCGCGGTGAACGCGACCATGATCGGGTGCGGGCGCGACGGTGCCTGCGCCAGCGCGCGCACCAGCTCGAGCAGCACGCCGACCGCGACGCCGTTGTCGACCGCGCCCGGTGAACCCTCGACCGTGTCGACGTGGGCCATCAGCAGGATCGCCGGCGTGGTCGCGCCGCGATCGTCGGGCAGCCGCACCAGCACGGTGTGGTCGGGCACGCTGATCGTGCGCGAGGCGATCACGACGTTGCCACCGACGACGATGTCGGGCGCGACCACGGTCCCGACCGGGATGCTCTCGAGCTCGAGGCCATCGGCCTCGAGCTGGCGGCGCACGTAGTCGGTCGCGCGCGCGACCGACTCGAGCCCGCCGCGCGCGGGCCGATGTCCTCCACCAACACGCGCGCGTGTTCCCACGCGCGCTCGGGCTGCGGCGCCGCCGTGGCCGCCAGCGGCCACGACAGCACCAGCAGCAGCGCTGCGAGCCAGCTCAGCCGCAGTCCGCGGCGCAGAAGCTCACGGCCTGGGCCGCGCACGACGCATCCCAGTCGGTGTCACAGCAGTACGAGTCGAAGGCGCAGACGCAGTCCTGCACCGAGCCGACGTCGCAGTTGGGCTGGCCGCTGTCGCCTTCGCAGCAGGTCCCGCCCGGGGTCAGGTCGCACGCGGCACCGCACTGCGAGCCCGCGACCGAGGCGCACTCGGCGGTCCACTCCCCGCTGCAGCAGTCGCTGGGGTCGGGGTAGGGCGCGGCGACGTCGGCGGGCACGTCGAAGCCACACACGCACTGCGTGGTGGTGATGTCGACGCAGCCGGGTGAGTCGTCGGCGGCGCAGCAGTCGCCCGAGAGCACGCCGGTCTGCTCGATGTTGAGCTCGTAGGGACCGATCTCCGCCGGGCCCGCGCCGTCGACCACGACCGTGATCTCCTGGTCGGCCGCGAGCACGGCGCTGAAGGACGCCAGGCCGTTGCCTGCGCCGCAACCCAGCTCGTCGTCGGGGTTGCCGCAGGCGCTGCCGTAGGCATAGACCACCGGCGACATCTGCAGGCTCACGGTGTAGATGGCGTAGATGCCGTCCTCCTGCGCGGTCCAGGTGTAGACCACGTCCTCGCCACCGACGCCGCCACAGCTGCCCGAGACGTCGTCGCCGGCGCCGGAGTTGTCGTCGTCGAACTCGATCGGGAGGTTGTTGCCGAGGTCCTCGGGCGTGTCGCAGCCGACCTGGTTGATGTTGAGCACGAAGTCGCCCGACTCCTGATCGGACCAGCCGTCGACCACGATCGCCACGGTCTGCCCCTCGGTCATCGACATCGTCAGCGACGACAGGAAGTTGCCGTCGGCGATGTCCTCGTTGCACGCGATCTCGGCGCCGCCCATGCAATCCTCGAGCACGTACAGCACCGTGTCCGCGATGGTGCTGCCGACGGTGTCGAAGCGGTACACGCCGTCGGCCGGCGCGGTCCAGGTGTACGCGACGTCCTCGCCGGGGTTCTGGCCGAAGTCGAGCCAGCAGCTGCCGGTGCTGTCGTTGCCGGCGCCGGCGTTGTTGCCGGCCCGGCTGAGCGGCACGGTGTTGCCGAGGTCCTCGCACGTGAGCATGCCGCCGGTCGTGTCGGTGTCGGTCTCGCCGCCGCCGGTCATGGCCGCGTCGACGGTGTCGCCCTCGGTGATGGGGCTGCCGTCACCGCAGCTCTCGAGGCTGACGTTGTCGAGGTAGAAGCTGGCGCCGACGGTCGCGATGCCGGTGAAGTCGAACTCGTGGTCGTTGCCGTCGGCGTAGGTGCTGACGTCGAGCTCGACCTGCGTCCACTCGGGGTAGTTCGCCGCGTCGGCGCCGGTGACCTCCCAGACGACGTTGCCGTCGATCTGCAGCTGGAACACGTCGCTGCCGCTGCCGGAGCTGCCCCACCAGAAGTCGAACGTCAGCGTCGCGCTGTCCGACGCGTTGATGGTCAGATCCTGGGCCACGCCGCCGACGTCGTCCTGCGCGTTGGAACCGCCCAGCCACACGAACACGCTGCCGGCGCTCGCGGTCGGCCCGCCGCAGGTGTCGTCGCACAGCGGCGTGCCGAAGGCGCTCGAGGCCTCGCCCCACGGCGAGGCGTTGGCGCCGGCCTCGAACGAGGGATCGTCGAACAGCTGCGGCACGATCACGCAGCTGCCGCCGGTGGAGTCCGGCGAGGTCGTCATCGTGGTCGAGGCGGTGGTCGTGCCGGTGCTGCCGGTCGAGCCACCGGTCGAGGAGTCACCCTCGGTCGTGGTCATCGTCGCGGAGCCATCGCTGCTGCTCGAGCCCTCGGTCTCGGACTCGGTCGACTGTTGCGTGGCATCGTCGCCACAGGCGACCACCGAGCCCAGCAGCAGGCCGAGCAGCGGGGCGGTCGCGCGCGGGCGCGAGACGACGAGGGTGTGCGGGATCCGGAAGCGAAGCATGAGGCCAGCAGGCTAGCCCGAAGCCGGCGCGAGAAAAAGCCGCGTCCCGCGGTCGCGCCCGGGCCGGCGCGCGGGCCCGCGGACGGGCGTACCGGCGCTCAGATGCCGCCGCTGAGCTCGGCGTCGATGAGCGCCTTGAAGGTGTCGAAGGACTGCGCGCCCTCGATGCGGCGGCCGTTGAGGAAGAACGTCGGCGTGCTGGAGCCGCCGTTGTCCTCGCAGATCTTCTTCTGATCGGCCACGAGCTTGGCGGTCTCGGGCGCGGCGAGGTCCTTCTCGAACTGCGCCACGTCGAGCTTGAGCTCCTTGGCGTAGGCGACGAAGTCGGCGGTGGCGTGGGCCTCGGGCGCGCCGAAGAGCTTGTCGTGCATCTGCCAGAACTTGCCCTGCTTGTCGGCCGCGACCGCGGCGCGGGCGGCCGGCTCTGCGCCGGCGTGGAACGACAGCGGGTTGTGCAGGAAGAACACCGTCACTTGCGTGGGGTAGTCCGCGACGATGCGGTCGATGGTCTTGGTCGCGCGCGCGCAGTAGGGGCAGTCGAAGTCGCTGCACTCGACCAGGCGCACCCGCGAGAAGCCGGTCGCGCCGCGGTTGGGCAGGCCGTCGGTGGCGATGGTGAAGCGCTCGCCGGTGTCGGGCGGCAGCGCGACCGCGGCGGACTTGGTCACCTCCGGCGCGAAGCGGGTGATCATGTCCTCGTACAACCGCGTGCGGGTGTTGCCGCGGCGCTCGACGAAGGTGCGTGCGCGCGAGAGTTCCTCGTTGACCAGGCTGTCGAAGACCGCGAGCGACTGGTTGCCCGACAGGAAGCGACCGTTGACGAAGAACGCCGGCGTGCCGCTGACGCCGAAGCGCTTGGCCACCGCGATGTCCTCGTCCAGGCGCCGGTCGAGCGCGGAGTCGGCGAAGTCGGCGGCGAAGCGCGCGGCATCGAGGCCGACGGCCGCGGCATAGTCGGCGTACTTCGCCGGCGCGAGCTCGAACTGCGACTCGAACAGCTTGTCGTGCATCGCCCAGAACTTGCCCTGCCGCGCGGCCGCCAGCGCCGCCTTGGCGGCGTTGCGGGCCTCGGAGTGGATCGGCAGCGGGTTGTGGCGGAACACCAGGCGCACGTTGTTGCCGTGACGCGCCAGCACCTCGTCGAGCGTGGCCGTGACCTCGCGACAGTAGGGGCACTGGAAGTCGCCGAACTCGACGATGGTCACGAGCGCATCGTCGCGGCCGCGGGTCTGCGGCTCGGGTCCGATCTCGACGGCGTAGTTGACCTCCGCACGCGGGCGGCCGCTGTCGCTCGACTCGGGCCGGGTGTTGGGCCAGATGTCGTCGACGTAAGGCACCGGCTGCGGCTCGGGCTCGGTCGGCAACAGCCCCGCGGCCGCACCGCCGCAGGTCTCGACCTCGGCGAAGCTCTTGGCTCCGAGCGCGCACGCGATCTGCTCCGGCTTGGCCTTGGTCTCGCAGGCATCGCGCACGTCGAAGCGCAGCGAGAACTCCGGCAGCGTGCGCGAGGTGTCGGTGGTGCCCAGTGCCTCGAGCTTGGCCACCAACTTCTCGCAGTCGGCGCGGCGCTGCGCGCGGGCCAGGGCGATCGCAGCACGCTCGCCCGAGAGCGTCACGGCGGCGCGCAGCAGGGTCGCGAGGCCGTCGTCGGCGGTGGTGTGCGCGACCATCTGGATGCGCACGAGCCGGCCGTCGGCGGCCATGCGGTAGGTCAGCACGTCGAGCGGCGACCACAGCGATTGCGCCGCGGTCTTCTCGGCCTTGTCCGACTCGTCGAGCAGCGGGTCGAGCTTGGCGACCAGCTCGTGCACGTCGAGGTAGGCGTGCACGACGTCGCCCGGCGCCAGCGCGTCGCCGATCGCCGCGTTGCGGGCGCTGTCGCGGAGGTTCTTCTCCGGCCGCTCGATGATGGCGCGTGCGTCGACCTTGCCGGCCGCGAACCACAGGTGGTCGGCCGCGACGAACAGCGACAGCCGGACCTCGCGCTCGCCCGAGCCCAGCGCGAAGCTGTGCACCGTGACGTCGCCGATGGTCTCGCTGGTGGGCGGTACGTCCAGCAGGTGCTGCTGCAACGCCGGCACCGCGGCCGCGAGCGACTTGCTGGCCTTGGCGCCGTCGAGCACCCGCACCCACGCGAGCGCGCCGAAGTCGGTGCCGCCGGGCTTCGACGGCAGCGCGAGCAGGGCCGCACCCTGCTCGCCGGCGAGGTTGTCGATGATGTCGGCGCGCAGATCGAGGTTGGACACCGAGCGGAAGTCGGCGTCGACCTTGGTCCACAGCCCCGCCATCGTGGCGAAGGCGATGGCGGCGTCGGCGATGGGCTTGGTCGCGATCGCGGTGTCGATCAGCGCCAGCGCCGGACCCGGGATGCGCTTCAGTGCGTCGCCGCTGCGGCGCACGCCCTCGACGTAGCGCGTCGAGGTGCTGCCCTCGCGCACGACCACCTGGGTCGCGAGCCCGACGCGGGGCTTGTCGCGCAGCAGCGCGAGCGACATCGCGTCGACCTCGGCGAAGGCCATGCGCAGCGCCAGCATCTCGGCCGCGGTCGCGGGGATGGCCGTGCGCATCGACACGCCGTCGACGTAGCCGAACACGATCGGCTCGCCGCTCTCGGGGCCCAGGGCCGCGAAGCCCTCGCGCGCGGCCAGGCTGGTCTTGCGCGTGACCGCGGCGACGCGCTCGGCGTGCCGCGCGACGTTGCTGGCGTCGCTGCCACTCAAGCCGACGATCGCGACCACGCGATCGTCGCGCAGCAGGATCGCGGTGGGGGCCGGCTCCTCGAGCCACAGCCCCGGCACGTCGCCGAAGCTGCGCTCGGTGATCGTCGGCTCCTTGCCCGCGCCGAGCTTGGCCAACACCGCCGGCAGCGCCGAGCGCAGCTTGGCGCGGTCCGACAGCCCGGCCGAGATCGCGATGGTGGGCTTGGTCGCGTCGAGCCAGCCCACGCCGACCACGCCGTCGGGATCGAGGCCGTGGTCGGTCCACGCCGCGAGCGCGAACGGATCGAAGCCCCAGCGTTCGGTGCTGCTCTTGCGCAGCGGCTCGGGCATCGCGTCGCCGAGCAGCTCGAGCTGCGTCCGTGGCGGTGCGAAGGCGACGAAACCCAGCGCGTCGTCGGGCAGCTCGCGCGCGATGGTCGTCGCGAGCTCGGGCGCGCGGCCGCTGAACCATCGCACCGCCCACCACGCGGCCGCGCCCAGGGCGGTGATGCCGGCGACGACGGCGGCGACGAGCGCGACACGCTTGGGCCAGCGCCTGGGCGAGCGGGCAGCCGCGATCGGCGAGGGGCCGGTCACGGGGCGATCACCGGGGCGGATGAGCGCGTTCTTCACCGGCGGGCGTCGCGTCGGATCGGCGCTCGCGGGTGCCGGCGCCGCGGCGACGGGCGCCGCATCCGCAGCGACCGGGCTGGCTGTGTCTGCGACGACCGCAGGCTCGGGCATGCGCGGCGGCACCGGCTCGGTGTGCCGCTGCACGGGTGCCTGCAGCGTGTGACCCGCCTCGGGCTCGGGCTCGGGCTCTGACTGGACCGCGGCCGCGGGCGCGTCACCGGCGGGCGCGGGGCCCACCACGGTGCGCTCGGGCTCGGGCGCCTTGGGCACGAACGGCAACGTCGCAGTCGAGCCCAGCACCTCGTCGGCGTCGGGCTTGCCGCTGGCGCCGGGGATCGTCGGCGCGCTGCTGGGCGTGGGCGCGCCGATGCGGATCGCCGTGATCGCGCCCGACGAGGCGGGGTTTGGTTCCGCGGGCGCCTCGGCCGGCGGCGCCTGACCGATCTTCGTGCGGCCGCTGGTCGAGACCACGGTGCGGCCGGGCAGCGGCGCGGTCGGGGCCTCGACCAACCGCAGCGTGGTCTTGCCGCAGCGCACCAGCTGGCCTGGCAAGAGCGCGAACTGGGGCAGGCGCTCCCACTGGAGCGATCCGTCCTGGCTGCGGCCGCGCCAGGTGCCGTTGCTGCTGCCCAGGTCGCGCACGATGACCGCGCCGCCGGCGATCTCGAGCTCGGCGTGCAGCGCGGAGGCCTCCGCGTCACCCAGCACGATGTCGCCGGACTCGCGGCCCACCAGGGCCCGCGCGCCACTCAACGTCAGCGTCTGCACCGGTTGCCCGGGACGCTCGATCGCGATCGTGATCGTGGAGGTCGGGTCGTGGACCACGAGTGCAACTCGCGACGGGGCCAGTATCCCAGTCGCTCGCGGGTCGCGCAAGGCGCCGGGGTCTGCTGGCAACGTGCGGGCGCCCGAATCGATTTCCGCGGCGCGGATCGAGTTCGCGTCGCGGGCGGGATCATCGAGCGCGAGGTCGCAGGCGGGCCGGTGCCCGCGGCCTCACTCGGTGCAGCAGAACGTGAACTCACCGACCGGAGCGATGGAGCCCATGGGCTCGGGCGCGGTCTGGACCGGGCAGCCGTCGTCGGCGGCGGGCGGCACGGCGACCGAGCCTGCGGTCGAGGACTCGCACGCGCCGTTGGCGGTCAGCGAGTTGGTCGGCAGGCCAGCGCAGTCGGTGCCGCTGTACAGATCGAGCGTGAGGTTGTTGCAGTTGGGCTGCACGGTGCCGCACGTGCAGTTGGTGCACTCGCGGGTGTCCTCGACGCCGGTATAGAAGGTGACCTTGGTGTCGTACACGCCGGCGGGGCAGGCCTCGTCGCCCTGCTTGTAGATGCACACCGGTGCCTCGAAGTCGCCACCCGGCAGCGGCGTGCACACGCCACCTTCACCGCACGCGGTCGCGGTCACCGGCAGCTTGCACGAGGTGATGGCCGCGTCCCACTGCACCGGCGGGAACTCCTCGCTCTTGTTCTGCATGCAGAAGGGGTTGTTCTGCAGGTAGGCATAGAACTGGGCGTAGTTCGGCAGCGAGACGTTGGTGCAGTTCTCGCTGGTGGCCGAGTA
The DNA here is from genome assembly GCA_046351635.1 of Nannocystaceae bacterium. Classification (GTDB taxonomy): domain Bacteria; phylum Myxococcota_A; class Polyangia; order Nannocystales; family Nannocystaceae; genus Xiheibacterium. The sequence goes on from JAXLYC010000006.1 coordinate 194,175, forward strand.
CACGTTGTACGTGTTGCACGACGCGGTGCTGTGGCCGTAGACGTACGACGAGCAGCTCTGCGCCATCGACAGGTCGCACTCGCAGGAGCAGATCGCGGGTCCCGGATCGGCGTAGCCCTCGAGCACGGTCGGGCCGGCCTCGGGGTACTCGGTCGGACACGCGGGCGCGTCCTCGCCCTCGGTCACGCGCGCGAACACGGCCGGACCGAACCAACCCGACGGCGCGGGCTCGTTGCACACCGAAGCGGGGCCGCACTCCGGATCGCCGCTCTCGCTGCCGGCGCTCGAGTCACCCACGCTGCTGGTCCCCGCGGTCGCGCTGGTCGACGACATCGACGCGCTGCCGGTGTCGCTGGTGCCCTGCGTCGTCGTCGCGGTCGTGCTCGCGGTCGTCGTGGCCGAGTCGTTGCCGGAGTCCGAACCCGAGGTCGAACCATCGCTGGTCTGATCGCTGGTGGTGGGGCAGCCGATCGCGAGGGCACACGCGGTCACGAAGAGGGTCGAGGCCAAGTGCTTCATGGGGATCCTCGAGGACGAAGGTACCGAGCGAAGGGGCGTGGCGGCAACAAAGCCCGCGAAGGAAACGTCACGCGGGCAACAGCAGTGCGAAGTCGAGCGCGGTCCATGCACGACGACGCCGCCCGTCGCGTGCGCGAGGGCGGCGTCGATGTCGTGCGCAAGGGCGGGGGCGCGGGCACCACCAGGGTGCAGCGCACCGATCAACCGCTGCCGCTGCCGAGCAGGTGCACGTAGTCGATGTACCAGCCGCCTTGCTGCGTGCTGGCGTTGCTGCCGAACACGAAGCGCAGCTGCAGCGTGGAGGTGCCGGCGAACTCCGTGAGATCGAAGTTCGACGTGCTCCACTGGTTGTCGTCCTGGCTGCCGGAGAAGCCCAGCGCGCCGTTGACCGGCGGGTACGTCGAGGTGACCACCACGTCGTCGTAGAGGTCGCCGTCGACCGGCTCGATGGTCGTCCAGGTCACGCCGTCCTCGCTCGCCTGCACGATGCCGCCGTCGGCGTTGCTGGCCCCACCTTCGAAGTTGTGCCAGTGCCGCAGGGTCATGACGATGCCGTCGTCCATGCAGTCGGAGAAGTCGATCTCCGGCGAGACCAGCGCGCTGATCTCGTTGGCGTTGTACGGGCCCGAGAGGTTGGTGCCGAAGGTGCCGGGCGACGCGACGCCGGGACCCAGGGCGTAGACCGTGGGCTCGCCGCAGGCCCAGGTGCTCGCGGCCGCACCGGGGTCGAGGATCTGCGAGGTGAAGCCGTCGGGGCAGGTCGCGATCTCGAACTCGAAGCTGACCGCACAGTCGGTGCACAGCGAGGTGTCGACCTGGCAGCTCGCGTCGCCGCTGACCGGGCCGGCCGCGCCCGCGCCGAGGTCCATACAGGTCTGCTCGATGTCGACGTCGGGCTCGCAGGTCTCGTTGCCGTTGACGATGCGGTCGCCGCAGTAGGTGCACTGGCTGGTGTCGTAGCGGCAGCTGGCGGGGTTGCAGCTGAGCGTGCCGCCCGTGATGGTGCCGGGAATCGTCGGGTCGTCGATGTCGGTGCACGACTTGTTGCCGAGCTCCTCGGCCGTGCACGACACGCCACCGCAGTCGCATTCTTCGGATCCGCTGATGACACCGTCGCCGCACAGCGCACCGCCGACCTCGCCGCCGCTGCTCGAGCTGTCGGCCACCGTGCCGCCGGTCGACGAGTCCGATCCCCCGCCGGTGCTCGTCGACTCGTCGGAGGTCGTGAGCGTGGTCGACGTCAGCGTGGTCGAGTTGTCACCGCTCGACGACGAGGTCGTGGGATCGAAGGTCGTCGTCGCCATGCCCACGTCGTCCGTGCAGGACGCGGACAGCAGCATTGACCCAACGCAGAGTAGGGAGAGGCGCATGGGCAGGAGCATACCCTGCAACCGCGTCCGGCCGCGAGATCCGGACGCGGGGGCGCAGGGAGACAAACCGCGCGTCACGGCACGGTGAAGGTTCTCGGGGTGCACGAGCATGAAGGGGATCGAGCCCGGGTCGGTCGACCGGCGGCGATGGGTTGCCCGAGCCGCGCGCGCGGTTCGGTGCCCCCGGCGTGCGCGGGCTCCCGCCGCCGCGACCCCCGCCGGGGTCGGCCCGCGGGCCGCCTCGGGTCACAAAGGCTCGACCTCGGCGATGGACGCGATCGCGAGCTCCCAGGAGATCGGCATCTGCTCCGCGGTCGCGACGAAGTGGGTGACGCGCCCGGTCACGCCGACCTCGAAGGTCTGCGTCATCGCGTCGGCATGCGCGCCGCTGCCGACGAACGCGAGCATCGAGGTCTCGTCGCGCCACACCGACATCGTGCGCGCGAAGCCGCAGGTCGGCTCGACCGCGAGCGCGTAGGCCACCAGCCCCGGCTGGCTCTCGAGCTGGTCGCCGACGGCGGCGACCAGGGCGAGGAAGCGGTCGTTGTGTTCCGGGATCGGGAGGATCTGCGTGGTGCTCACGACGTAGCTGTCCTGGGCGTCGACCAACCCGGTTGCGGGATCGAAGCCGGGGCCCGACAGCGGCCGCGCCTCGACCAGGCCGGGATCGACGCAGTCGTACAGCGCGTCGAGGTCGGCGGTGGTTGCATCCGCGCCCGAGCTCGCGCCGCTCGAGCCGTCGCTCGCGCCGGACTCGCTCGCGCCGCCGGAGGTGGGGCCCGCGCCCTCGCTGCCCGAGGCGGCGTCGGTCGCATCGTCGCCGGCGGCCTCGTCGGGGGCGCACGCGAGCATCGTCGCCGCGAGCGCGGCGGACCAGAGCAGAGGGAGGGATCGATGGGTCATGGCTGTGGGCTCCGAGCTGGGGTGTGCGGCGAGGACGGCGCGACCGGGGTCGCGCCGCGCGCCCGGACGCTCGCGAAGGCGAGCTCGTCGAAGCGCCGATCGAGTCGGCGCGAGAAGAAGTCGTGGCGTCGCGCGACCGCGTGGACGTCGGCGTGGCTGCCCTCGGGCAGGCCTTCGCCCATCACCGCGACCCAGCGCGTGCGCGCGCCGTCGTCGATCGCGAGGTAGCTGTAGCTGCCCGCGCGCAGGCGTGTGCGCACGGTGCCGTCGAAGTGCTCGTCGATGGTCGCGGTTGCGGCGTGTTGCAGCGGGTTGACGGCGGCCGCGGCGGGCCGCGGCGCCGCGGCGGGCTCGCCCGCGCTGCCGCAGGCCGAAAGCGCCAGCAGCCACGCGGCGACGCGGGGTGGTGCGGGGACGTGCATGCGACGAAGGTGTCGCCCGCCCGGGCATTCGTCCAACGCATGGCGTTGATAGCCGGCATCGACGCGGCTCATGAGCACATGCGTCGCGTCCGCCCGCGGGGTGCTACGGTCGGGAGCGCGATGCAACGCGGCTCGCTCGACCTCGGCGCGATCGATCTCAACCTCGTGCACGCGCTCGACGTGCTGCTGCAGGAGCGCAACGTCACGCGCGCGGCGGTGCGACTGCGGCTGACGCAGTCCGCGACCAGCCACCGGCTCAAGCGCCTGCGCGCGCTGCTGGGCGACTCGCTGCTGGTCCCCGGCCGCGGCGGCCTGGTGCCGACGCCGCGTGCGCTCGAGCTCGCCGGCGCGGTGCGCCGCACGATGCAGGACCTCGCGGCCACGCTCGCGCACGGAGAGCCGTTCGACCCCGCGACCAGCGAGCGCAGCTTCGTGGTCGTGACCAGCGACTTCGCCGAGATCGATGCGCTGCCGCGGGTGCTCGAGCTGTTGTCACGGCAGGCGCCCGGGGTTGCGTTGACGGTGCGCGAGCCGGGGCCGGGCCTGCTCGAGGCGCTCGAGCGCGGCGAGGTCGACATCGTCATGGGTCCGTCGCTGCCGCCGCACGCGGGCCTGGTGCAGCGCCGCGTCGGCGACGACGGCTTCGCCGGTTGCGTGCGCCGCGATCATCCCATCGTGCGGCGCAAGCTCGACGTCGCGGCCTACGCCGCGCTGCCGCACCTCGTCATCTCGCCCACCGCCAGCGCGTCGGTCTCGCCGGTCGACACCGCGCTCGCTGCCCGCGGGCTCGCGCGGCGGGTGTGCCTGCGGGTGCCGCACTTCCTGGGCGCGCCGTTCCTGACCGCGCGCTCGGATCTGGTGCTCACGGCACCGCGCTCGATGCTGGTCCATGCGGCGCGGTTGCTGCCACTGCACCTGTTCGATCCGCCGCTGCCGCTGCCGCGGGTGCCCGTGGTGATGACGTGGCACGAGCGCGCCACCTCGGACCCTGGTCACGTGTGGCTGCGCGAACTCGCCGGCCGCTGCACCGCGGCGGCGCTGGGGCGCCCGCGCGACTACCCGGCCGCGGCGGCCTCGCGCGCGGCCGGGGATCGAAGTCGGGCGCGAGGCGGGCGTAGGCCAGGTGGATGGCCTCGTGATCGAGGCCATCCGGATCGCGCCGTCGAGCAATGCCTCGCGCAGCGAGGGGTCGAGCCAGCCCACCAGCGCCGCGGGCTCGTCGCTGCCCCGCATGTGCGCCGCGGCGAGTCGCTCGCCCACGACCCGTGCGAACTCGGTCAGGCGATCGCGCGTGAGCGTGGCGGCGTCGAGCTTGTCCTGCTGCGGCACCATCCGCCGCCCCAGCAGCGACAGTCCGGTCTCGGGATCGAGCACCGCGGCGAGGCGGCGCGCGGGCTGCCGCGGCAGCCGGCACGCCGCCTCGACCACGCGCGCGGCGTGGTGCAGCCCGGTCGGCGCCGGCGGATGCGACCACGCGCGGTCGACCGCGCTGGCGTGGCACTGCTTGAGCTCCACCAGCCGCAGGCGATCGCCACGGCGGAGCACGTAGGCGATGCGGACATGGCCGAGGTTGCCGGTGCCGGCGACGCGTTGGGCCGCGTCTTCGATCACCGTGCGTTCGCGCCGCCGCGGCGCCCGCTCGCCCAGCGCGTCGAAGTAGCCCTGCAGCAGCCGCGGCGCCGCCTGCTGCAGCGCCGGCGGCAGCTCGAGGTAACGCGTCGGCGAGCGCACGAAGCGAGCGCGTCCGCCGACCAGCTCGACGCGGTGGTGCAGCACCTCGGCCTGGCGCCGCCGCGCGACCGCCCGCACCGCACGCTCGAACGCCGCCGGCAGCGGCGCCGCGTCACCGTCTTGCTGCTGCATGCGCTCGGCGTAGGCCGCGAGCAACGCCGCGCCGGTCCGGATCTGTCGCCGCGGGCTCGCGCCGAGATCGCGCGCCGTCAGCAGCATGCTGGTGCTCGCGCGCAGCACGTCGAAGCGCAGGGGGCCGCGCGTGGCCTCGTCGAAGTCGTCGATGTCGAAGCGGGTGCGCTTGGACTCGCTGCGGTAGATGCCGACGTTCTCGACGTGCATGTCGCCGACGATCCAACCCTGGGGATCGGGCCCGGGCGCCAGCGCGGGATCGGCCGCGAGCAGGTCGTAGAACAGCGGCGCACTGCCGCGCAGCAGCCCGTGGGCCGAGGGCAGCATGCGCGCGCGCTTGTGCGCGAACAGCCGCGGGAACTGTTGCGTCGCGATCGCGTCGCGGACCAGCTGCGCGCGCGCCAGTGCGAAGGCATCGACCGAGGGCAGGGCCACCATCGTCGGATCAGCATAGCAAGCGCGCACGGTGGCCATCCGATCGCGGCCGCCGCGATCAGGCGCCCGGGGGGCTGGGCAGCGCCGGATCGCGCTGCGCTGCGGCCTCGCGGGCGGCGAGGGCCTCCTCGGCCGCGAGTCGCTCGCGCGGGTGGTGGATGACGCCGGCGATGCGGCCGCCACACAGCGGGCACACGGTGTCGTGCTTGCGCAGGGTCTGCAGGCACTTGGGCTCGGAGCAGCGCGCGTCGGGCAACAGGCGACCGATCGCGAGGCCCGACAGCGCGAGGCCGGCGGCGATCGCCATCGCCTTCCACATCTCGAACTCGAAGCCGTGTTGCATGCGGCCGGCGAGCATGCCCAGCAGCAGCACAGGCAGGCCCAGGGTCTTGGCCAGGCGGTAGGCCTTGCTGCGTTCGACGCGGAACACCGGCTTGCCCGCGTTCATGCCGCGCACGCCCTTGTCCTCGTCGAGCCGGCGCTCCTGCGACATGCCGGCCTCGTCCGGCAGCGGCGCGGTCAGCAGCGACAACGCCGGTGGGTCGGCCCAGCTGCCGCGCGGTGGTACGCCCAACCGCGTCGCGAGCGAGGGCTCGAGCTTGGCGAAGTGGGCCTTCGCGGCCGCGACGAACGCGGCACCGTCGTCGCCCAGGCGTGCGTCGATGGCGGTGCGCACCGGTCCGGGCAGCGCGCGCAGCTCGATGGGGATCGCGATCGCGAACGCGAGCGTGCGTGGGTCGACCACGCCCACACGCGTGGTCGTGGCCTGCACGCGCCCGCCGTTGCGCTGGGTGCCGCGCCGCACCGCCGAGGGCACCGTCAGCAGGCCGAAGCCCAGGAACACCGCCGTCAGATCGACCAGGCGCTCCTCCTGCTCGGCATTCTTGCTGGTGAGGCCGTGGTGATCGCGGAAGATGCCCGCGACCACGCGCGCCAGCGCCGGCACCAGCACGAACGGATCGCGCAGGCTCGACTCGCGCACCGACACCTCGGCGGCTCGTTGCGCGTCGCGTCGCCACCACGCGTGCGCGCCGACGCCCGCGGGCGCGAGCGGGCCCAGGCCGAGGTCGGGCTCGACCACGACCGACAGCGGCACGGCCTCGATGTCGGCGTAGATCGCCAGCCGACGCAGCACCCGCAGCACGCTGGCCTCGCCGCCGACCCAGCGGTCGGGGAAGTGGCGCTCGTCGGGCTCGACCAGCGGCGCGAGCACGAGGTGCTCGTAGCCGCGGCTCGCGACCAGCTCCGCGAAGGTCCGCAGCACCGCCCTGCGCCTGCTCGCGGCGGGCAGCAGGAACTCGTCGTCGTCGGCGGACATCGCTCGCCCGGATCCAGTACTTGCCGCGCGGCTATCCGACGACAGCCGGGCTCAGCGCGACTTGCAGCGATCCTGCGCCGGCGCACAGAAGAAGCGCACGTGCAGGTGATCGGTGTGGCCGGGCACGTGCTGGATGGAGCCGCCGTCGCCGCCGGCGGGTCGGGGTATTCATCCACTTGGCCAGCGCGGACTTCGACAGCAGCTCGGAGCGCAGCGCGTAGTCGTACAGCAGCCGCTGGATCTCGCGATCGATGTAGATCTCCTCGACCGCGCCGCTGTCGCCCAGCAGCAGCAGCAGCGCCCAGGTCTCGGCGGCGTCGAGGTTCTTGGCGTTCATCTCCTGCCAGTTGAGCTCGGCACCCGCCGCGAGGATCTGCGGATAGCCCAGATCGACGTCGCGACCCGACTGGTGGGTGCTGTGGGGCTCGAGTCGACCGCCGGTGCGGTTGGCGATGTTGCCGACCAGGATCGGCTGGACCCTGCCGCGCGCGGCCCAGCGATCGAGCAGCGCGTCGAGCATCGCGATGGTCGTGTCGGCGCCCCAGGTCTTCCACGGGATCGCGAGGATGCGGCGGCCCGAGCCCTCGACCATCGGCACCGCGCCCTCGAGCGAACCGCCCGAGGGATAGCCGACCGACTGGCTGCGCGTGTCGCCGTCGCGCTTCCACACCACCACGCGGGTGTTGGGCGCGAGCTCGCGCTCGAGCGGATGCCGGGGTTGAGCGCGAGGATCTCGTGGTGAAAGATCTTGAAGAGGTTGGCGACGTTTTCGAGTTGCACCGCCGCGCCGCACCGTGTAGCGCACGGTCTGCGGCGCGCAGCTCGAGCCCGTCGGCCCAGTCGTCGGCGCTGCGGTACGCGCTCGGTGTCGGGCATGCCCGGCGGCGGCGCGTCGCCGTCGTCGGCGCCCGGGTGGCGGCGGAGCATCGCGCACGGCGGTGTCGGCCGCGGGTCAGCGCGGCGGCGTCGAAGCCGGAATCGGGCGGAGGCGGTGTGGTCGGGACGGCGCGCTCGGGCGCGGGCGCAGGCTCGGCGCTCGGCCGGATCGACGCGGGCGTGCCGGCCGGGCGATGTTCCAGCAGCACCATCACCGTGGCTCCACAGCGCCCGCGCCGAGCATGAGCACGCGCCTGCGGGCGACGCGGTGCTCGGCCGGCGGCGCGCGGCGCCGGGGCTCGCGCACGATGACGTCGTCGCTGCGCTGCGGCGGTCGAGCTGCGTCGTCGTCGTCGGTCGCGTCGAGCGCACCGTCGTCGGGGCGTTCGTCGTCCGCGTCGCCGTCGTCGGCGGGCGTGTCGTCGTCGCCCGCCGACGCATGCGCGCGCGCGGCCACGACGGCATCGTCGTCGCGCTCGGGCGCTTCGGGATCTCCGGGCCAGTCGACGAGGACGTCGTCGCCGACGATGCCCTTGTGGACCACCGGCCGCTGGCGTGCGTCGGTCACGTGGGTGACTTCCGGGCGGGCAAGTCTCGGCCGAGGTCCGCCGCCGGCGCAAGCAGTTTTTCGCGGCCGCGGTCGTGCGCGGCCATACGCGAGGGCCTGCGCACGCGCGCCGCTGCGCTCACGCCGGCGGGCAGTCGGCGTACACCAGGTTGATCGTGCGCGCGAAGGTCGGCGGCTGCGGGTCCTCGACGGTGCACTGCCGCTCGGGATGCGTGACGTCGATGGTGTACGTGCCCGCGGGCGCCGGCGGCAGGTTGAACACCACTGCGACGGGATACAGGCCCCACTCGATGGTGTCCTGGTTCAACACCGGCTGCCCGTTCGCGTCGGGCGCGTAGTAGGTCCCCGCCGGCGGCGGTGGATCGATCGTCACGGTCGCGCCGGTCGCGGTGTTCTGCCGCAACGCGACCAGGAACACCGCGGCGTTCTCGTCGACCGCGACGGTCGGATCCTGCTGCTGTAGCGCGCCGATCTGGATGTCGATCACGTCGTTGGACACCTGCGACAGATCGTAGTCGTCGAGGTCGACGTCCTCGAGCTGCGCCGGCACGATCGCGCCCCAGTAGGTGTCGGTCGGCGCGAGCTGGATGCGATGGAACGAGTTGGGTGCGAGCCCCTCGACGAGGTAGTTGCCGTCCGCGTCGCTGACGGTCTCGAAGCCGGGCTCGTCGACCAGGCTGATCTGCGCGTCGGCGATCGGTCCCATCGCGAAGAAGTCCTGCGCCACGCCCGAGATCGACACGGTCGTCGGCCCGGTGTCACTCGAGGAGCCGCCCTCGCTGGTGCCGGTGCCGCTGCCCGAGCTGTCCGCGCCCGTGGTCGTGGTCGAGCCGCCGCCCGAAGAGCTGCCGCCGCCGCCCGAGCTGCTCGAGCCGCCACCACCGCCACCACCGGGATCATCCTTGCCGCAACCCAAGCTCAACGTCGCCGCGCACAGCCAAGCAGTAGTCCAGGTTCGTGCATGCATCCGATCATCGTAGCATCGCCGTGCGAGCGCGCCGGCCGGCGCTCGCCTCGGTGGGTTCGCACCGCTGTCGGCCTGCGGCGCGGTTTCGCGGCGGCCCCCGACCGCGGCACCGACCCGCGCCCGGGCCCCGGGCCCCAGCGGTCGCAGCGGCCCGCGGACGGCGTTCCTGGGTCCCGCCGCGCCGCGGCTTGCGGTCGCGCGGCGTCGCGATCTAGCGTCCGCGGCCGACGAGGGGACCGGGATGGGAGCCATGGAATTCGAACGCGGCCCAGGCCGCCGCGGCGGGATCGTCGTTGCGTTCGCAACGGTGCTCGCCGCGTGTCGCCTCGATGCGAACGGCTACGGTGCGTCGGCGGGTGCGTCGATCGGCCACGATCACGACGGCGACGACGACGACGCGGTCGCGAGCGACGGCGGCGGCTCGACCGACGCTGCGGTCGGCGAGGACGACACCCGCGGTGCGAGCGACGATCGCGGGGACGACCGCGGCGACACCACCGGCGGCGACGCGCAGGACGGCAGCGCGTCGTCGACCTCCGCAGCGGGCGGCTCCGAGGGCGACGCGATGCCGCCGCTCGAGTGTCCGCAGCCGGGCGTGGCGCTGGTCTGGGCCGAGCAGGCCCAGCTCGACGGGCCCATGGCGTTGTTCGAGACCGACGCCAACGACGCGCCGCAGGCCGCGGTCTCGACCGTGGCCGAGGACGGCATCGTCACCTTCTCGCTGTCGCTGCCGTGCGAGGGCCAGTACGCGGTCTGGGGCCTGGTGTGGGACTACGAGCCCGGTGCCTGGGCGGGCGAGGATCCCGACTCGTACTACGTCGGCGTCGGCGGTCCCGAGGTCACGTGGCGCTACGGCTGCCAGACCACCGCGACGGACAGCGGCTTGTCGTGGCAGCGCGTGTCGTCGCTCGCGGCGCAGCCGTGCGAGGCTGCGCCGGTGCTGATCGAGGTCTACGAGCCCGGCACCTACGCGCTCGCATTCCGCAACCGCGAGGCCGGCGCGGGCTCGGCCGTCGCCGCGATCGCGGCCGTCGCGGTGTCGAGCGATCCGGACGCGGATCCGAACGCCGCGTACGCCCCGTACTAGCGGCGAGCGCAGCTCATCCGGGGATCGGCATCCACGTCCCGTCGGTCGCCGGCTCGGGGTCGAGCAGGTAGATCCGCGTCGGCGCGGAGGTCGGCATGCTGCCATCCCCGCTCATGTCGATCACGTCCCAGCCCCACACGTCCGCGCGCACGTCACCGGTCGCGAGGTCCCACTGCAGCTCGCCGCTGACGCCCTGCAGATCGACGCTGCCGCCCTGGGTCGCGAGCGCGTTGCGGGCGTCGCCGATGAACGACAGATCCGAGCCCGAGAACGAGATGAACTCGCCGTCGGCATCGACCAGGTTGGGCATCGCCGCCGCGATCGCGGCACCGGTGACGTCGGCGTCTGCGGCGATCGTGCACATCGCGAACAGCGTCGACAGCGTCGCGTCGTAGCTCAGCGCCGACGACGACAGCGGTTGCTCGTCGTTGAAGGCGATTCGGTAGCGGATGCTGAAGGCCTCGAAGTTCACCGGGTTGAGCACGACCGGTGAGGTGCCCTGCAGCCGGCTCTCGATCAACGGCTTGAGCGGCACCAGCGCGGCGGTGCCGGTCTCGGGCCCGATCTCCTCGATGAAGCGCTGCATCTCCGGCACCGCGCCGTGGGTCACGGTGAACAGCGGCATCGGATCGCCGCCGGCGCCGTCCCAGACCACGCCGAGGAACGAGTACAGCAACACCTGGATCTCGCTGGTGCCGATGAACAGCACGTGGGTGTAGTACGGCATCGCGGCCTCGTCGGTCGCGGCCTGGGCCAGCACCGCGCCGTAGGCCGCGAGCAGCTCGTCCTGCGTCGCGAAGGTCGTCGGGTCGGGATAGGTGTCGGTGTAGATCGCCGCCATCGGCAGCGACATCGTCAGGTCGTCGAGGATGGCGGCGAGGATGCCGTTGCCGTAGGCGTCGTCCTTGGCCAGCACCAACAGGTTCGACACCGGTGAGATCGCGTCGAGGTCGATCATGCGGTCGACCAGCGCGTTGGACTGGTAGACGTCACCGGGGATCGTGCGCCAGACCAGGTCTTGGTCGTCGAGCGAGGCGATCGACATCGCGGTCGCGGTCGGCGTGATGAGGAACGCGCCGCCGGGCACGCTGATGTCGGCCGCGACGTCGAGCACCGCCTCGGAGAAGATCGGACCCACGATCGCGGGCACGCCGACGGTGTCGACCAGGTGGGTCGCCGCGGCCTGCGACGCGGTCGGACCCGCGGCGTCGTTGCAACCGATCCACGCGATGCGGCGGTCGCCCTGCAGCGTGGTCGTGTCGTTGAAGTCGTCGACCGCGAGCTGGACCGCGTTCTCGAGCGGCTGGACCAGGTTCGTGAACGGCTCGCCGGTGGGCATGATCGAGCCGATGAACACGACGTTGTCGCGGTCGGTCGGTGCGTCGCCGGGCCAGTGGATGATCTGGCACTCGGTCGTGAGCAGATCGGTGCAGCTGCCGCCGGCACCGCAGAACTGATCGGTCTCGCACTCCGAGTTGAGCGTGCACCCGGCCGGGCCGGTGGTGGAGCTCTCGCTGCCGCTCGAGTCGGGCGAGGTCGTGGTCGGCTCGGTCGCGCTGGTCGTGAGGGTCGTGGCCGAGGTCGTGGGCTCGCCGCTGCTGCTGCCCTCGGTCGCGCTCGCGCCCGCCGGCGGCACGCAGAAGCCGTCCTCGCAGGTGCCGGGGCCCAGGGTGTACTGGCAGTCCGCGTCGGCGCTGCAGGCGATCTTGTCGTCGAGATCGAGCGCGAGGCTGCACGCGGCGATGCCCGCGGGCAGGCCGGCGAGCAGCCCGAGGGCGCAGGGGCGGAGGTTCGGGAGCACGGTGTCGCGGATCATGGCAAGCCTCGATTCGAAGGAAGCGGCGTCGGGTCGGCGGTCAGAAGCGGCCCGCCATCGCGAGGCCGAGCTGACCGGGGCCCACCGCGGGCGCGAGCAGCGGCGCACGCCGAGCCCAGGGCCGGCCGCGCCGCGCCGCGGTGGTGTCGGCGGCACCGCGCTTGGGCTTGGCCAGGGTCGACAGCACCAAGATCAGCCCGACGCCGGCGAGCACGCCGCCGCTGACGAGCAGCGCGTCCGCCACGACAGCGCGGCCCTTGGCCTCGTGACGCGCGTTCAGCTTCTGATCGACGAACTGGGCGTCCTTCGCGTCGTTGGACTTGCCGACCGCGAGCGCGCCGAAGACCGTGCCGATCACCAGCACGCCGCCGCCGGTGCCGAGCAACGAGTAGCCGGCGATGCGCAGCTTCTTGCGGCGGGCCTTGGCGGCCTCGTCCACCGGATCGACCGTCGCGGGTTTGGTCTGCGGCTGGGGCTTGCTCTCGGGCTGCTTCTGCTCGATCTCCTCGAGCGCGGGCTTGAGCACCTTGAGCCGCGCGACCGCGGCCTCGCGCGCCTCGAGGTCGACGCCGGGCTGCTGCACGAACTTCTGGTAGTGCTTCACCGCGTTGGCGAGGTCGCCCTTCTCCTCGTACACGCGGCCGATGTTGAAGAGGTAGTTGGGCTGGGGGTCGAGCGCGTAGGCCTGCTCGAACTTCGCGATGGCGCCGTCGAAATCCTTCTGTTTGAACAGCTCGACCGCCTCGCTGCTGAGCGCGTCGGGCGAGGCCGCGGCCTCGCCCTCGGCGGCGGGTTGCGCGAGCGCGGCGGCGGCCTGGGCCGGCAGCGGCGCGATCGCGAGGGCAGAGGCGAGGCACGCCGCAAAGAGGCAGCGTGCGCCAGGGAGCTTGCGTCGGGTCATGCTCACGGAGCTTTCTTCACCGGCAGGAACACATCGTCGGCATCGTCGCCCTTCTTCGTGGGCAGGAACGGATCCTTCTTGCCCGTGCCCCCGCTCGCCGGCGGCGGGGTCTCGCCGCCGCCGGGGCCGGGGGGCGTGGGCTTGTCCGGCGTGGGCGTGGGCGTGGGCGTGGTCGTCGGCGTGTCGGGCTCGTCGCTGCGCCCGGGGCCCTTGCCGCGCAGCTGCACGGACAGCGGCACGTTGCCCTCGCTGGCCACGTCGATGGTGCCCTCCCAGGGTGCGCAGCCGCGGGCGCTGATGCGCACGCTGTGGCGACCGAGGCCGAGCGCGTCGTCGAACGGCGTGGTGCCGGCGGCGCGACCGTCGATGGTGGTGGTGTTCGCGACCGGGCGCGACTGGATCACGAAGCGCGCGGTCACGGCGGGATCGGCCGGGGGCTGCGGTGTGGCGGCGGTGAGTCGCGCGACCGCGGCCCGTGCCTGCGCGTGATCGGGATCCGCCGCGAGGATCTCGCGGTAGCTCGCCAGTGCCGCGGCGTCGTTGCCCGCGGCCTCGACTCCGCCGCGCTCGCGGCCAGCCGCGCGATGGCGATGCGCGACTCGGCGCGACCGATGCGATCGAGCGCGGCGACGTCGTCGCTGGCGAGCGAGCGCGCCTGGCCCAACACGCCCGCGGCGGCGTCGAGCTCACCGCGGCCGATCTTCGCGTCGGCGTCGTCGAGCAGCGCCACCAGCGACGGTGCCGGCTTGCCGCTGGCGACCGGCGCCGGGTTTCGCGGCGCGGTCGCGGCCGTGCGCGCGCGGGCGTCGGAGTCGTCGTTGCGCAGCATCATCACGACCGCGCCCACGACCAGCACCGTGAGCGCCGCCCCGGCCGCCACCGAGGCCGCGACCAGGCCCATCGTGCGCGGGGCCACCGGCGCGGGCTCGAGCCCCTGTGCCGTGGTGCGCATGGTTCTCGTTCGCGCTCGTCGCCGTGGCCGTCGCCGGCTCCGGCGTCACCGACACCACCGGACGCAACGTCCCGGGGATCGGCGTCATCGAGCGCGGCTCGAGCACGGTCTCGTTGCGGCCGTTGCCCAGCAGCTCGATGAGCCCGGTGTTGCCCACGCCCGGCGGCACGACCACCGGTCCGCCGTGGCGCTCGGTGGTGGTGCGCGGCAGTCGGAACAGCGAGGCCGGCACCACGTCGATGAGGCGCTCGACCACGCGGTCGGCGTCCGCGGGGCGCTGCTCGCGATCCTTCTCGAGGCACTGGTGCACCAGCTCGATGAGCCCCGGTGGCAGCGCTGCGCCGGCGCCCACGACCTCGCCCAGCGGTCGCGGCGGCTCGTGGATGGTCTTGTAGAACACCGCGGCGTTGCTCTCGCCCTCGAACGGCAAGCGCCCCGCGAGCATGTAGTAGAACAACACGCCGATGGCGTAGACGTCGACGCGCAGGTCGAGCGGCTCGCCGCGGATGGCCTCCGGCGCGAGGTAGCCGACCGTGCCCATCACGTGCTCTTCGGTGATGGCCTGCTCGCCGCGCAGCAGCTTGGCCAGACCGAAGTCGAGGATCTTGACGAAGTTCGCGCGACCCTTGCGCTCGCACAACATGATGTTGGCGGGCTTGACGTCGCGGACCATGACCTCGCGCGAGTGCGCGTGGCCGATGCCCTTGAGGATCTGCGCTGCGATCGGGACGAACTCCTCGAGGCTGAGCCGGCGCTTGCGCGAGACGAAGTCCGACAGCAGCTCGCCGCGCAGGTACTCCATCACCAGGTACGCGCGGTCGCCATCGCGCCCGAAGTCGAGCATCTCGACGACGTTGGGGTGGTGCAGACCCGCGAGCCGCTTGGCCTCGCGATCGAAGCGCGCGAGCGCCTCCGCGTCGTCGGCCCAGTGGGGCGAGAGCACCTTGACCACGACGTCGCGCTCGGCGTGCCGCGCGAGGTAGACCAGACCCACGCCGCCGCGGCCGATCAGCCGCACGACGGCGTACTTGCCTCCGAGCGTCTGCCCGATGAGCGGGTCCGACGAGGACTCCGGCACACGCGGGGCGGTGGCGGGCCCACCGGGGCGGTTCGAGCTCAGCGACATGACGGCACGACAGGGATCGGCGCTGGCGCCAGCGGGGCGCGAGCACACCGCAGTTTGGTTATCGCATTACGCAATGTGCTTCAAGTTTGGACGGCGGTGATCGAGTGGTCGATCTCTGGCTCGAACGCCATTACGGGGCTGTGCGACGCCGAAAACCCCCGTGCACGGACGCGTGCGAGCACC
This sequence comes from Nannocystaceae bacterium, assembly GCA_046351635.1. Lineage (GTDB taxonomy): Bacteria > Myxococcota_A > Polyangia > Nannocystales > Nannocystaceae > Xiheibacterium. The sequence continues at coordinate 209,481 of JAXLYC010000006.1, forward strand.
GGGCGGAGCGTGCCGGTCCGCCGTCGCTCGCGGCTGCGTCCGACGCCGCAGCGGGCGGCGGGCGGCGGCCTGCGGACGGCGGCGCGGCCGTCGATCGAGGTGCCGATCGGCCATCTTCCGCCACGCGTGCGCGGGGGCCCCGGACCCGTGGGCGCGGCCCGACCACTGGAACAACGTTTACCCCCGCACGTCCTCGCAGCGCTCGCGAGCCGTCGACGCCGGGTTGCAAGCGCGGGCAGCTGGCGCCAAAAATGCCGGCGATCGTGACTGTCGCGTTCACCATCCGAGATCCCCTCGGCGCCGGAGGGGAGGTCCGAGGCCGCCTGGGCTTCGGGGGCGCAGCCGTCATCCTCGAGTTCGATGCCTCGCGCGCGCAGTCGCGGAAGGTCGTGATCGACATCGAGGAGTTCGCGTCGTGCACCTTCCGTCGCGGCATGCTCGGCGCGCGCATGCAGCTGTGGGCTGCCGACGAGGGCGCGCTCGGGGGTGTGCCGGGGCCGCCGACGACGGCGTGCTGCTGCAGTTCGCGCGTCACGATCGCGACGCGGCCGAGGCCCTGGCGGTGCGCATGCGCGACGCGATCGACGATGCGATCGCGGCGCGCAGCGGCGCGGCCTGGCGCGCGAGCGCGGCCGCGGATCAAGGCTCGACGATCTCGAGCGGCCTGGAAGCGCTTGCGCAGGCCTCGAGTTGCGGTGCCAGCTGCTTGGCCGAGCCGACCACGACGATGACCAGGCGGTCGCGATCGACCAGCTCGCGCGCGACGTTCGACAGCCGCTTGCTGTCGGCGCCGCGAACGTCCGCGAGGTAGCCGTCGAACCAGTCGTCGGGCAGCCCCGCGAGCTCTGCGGACCACAGCTCGCCCACGAGGTCGCCGACGGTCTCGCGCTCGCGCGGGTAGCTGCCGCTGATGTAGCTGACGGCGGTGTCGCGCTCGGCGTCGCTGGGCGGCTCGCGCTCGAGCCGGTCGACCTCGTCGAGGATCGCCTGCACGGTCTCGCCCACGGTCGCGTTCTTGCTGAACGTGCGGATGACGAAGCGGCCGGCGAAGCGACCGCCGCCGAAGCCACCGCTGGCGCCGTAGGTCAGGCCGCGCTTGACCCGGATGGTGTCGTTGAGGCGCGAGTCGAACCCGCCGCCGAACACCTCCGACAGCACGCGCGCGGCGGGCCAGCGCGGGTCGCTGCGGACCACGCCGAGGTGACCGACGCGGATCTGCGCCTGCTCGCCGGGCTTGTCGACCAGCACGATGACCCCGCGCTCGCGCGGGGCCGGCGGCGGCACGGTCGAGCTCGGCGCGGGCCCGTCGGCCTTCCATGCGCCGAAGTGCTGCTGCGCCCACGCGAAGGCCTGCTCCGGCGTGACGTCGCCGCCGACGTAGAGCACCGCGGCGTCGGGGCGCGCGTGGCTGTCCCACCAGCTCGCGAGCATGTCGCGGTCGAGCGCGTTCAGATCCGCGGCGCGACCCTCGGGCAGGCGCGCGTAGGGGTGCTCGCCGAAGATGCGCCGTCGCAGCTCGCGATCGGCGAGATAGTCGGGCGAGCGCTCGGTGACCATGAGTCCGGTCGTGGTCTGATCGACCAGGCGCTCGAGCTCGGCGGCGGGGAACTTCGGCGTCAGCACGACCTCGGCGAGGGCCGCGGCCGCGGTCTCGGCCTTGTCGGTCACCGCGGTCGCGATCACCTCGGCGCCGTCCATGTCGGCCTGGCCGGTGATGGAGATGGCGTCGCGATCGAGCGCGTCGGTCAGGGTCTTGTAGTCGCGCTTCGCGGTGCCGCGTGTGAGCATCGGCAGCGTCATGTACGCGACCCCGGGGTGGTCCTTCGGATCCGCGAACGCGCCGTAGCGCAGGCCCAGGGTCAGCTGCACGAACGGGACCTCGTGGTTCTCCAGCACCACCACCTCGAGGCCGTTGGCGAGGGTCTTGCGCTCGGTCTCGATGCGCGCGCCGACCTGCAGCGGCGGTGCGACGGTGGGCGTCGCCGGCAGGTTGGCCGGGCGCACGAGCCCGGGCTTGCCGCTGCCCTCGCCGCGGATGACCTCCTTGCCACCGGCGCCGGGCTCGCTGGGCGCGGCGGGCCCGTCGCCGCCGAGCTGCTTGGCCAAGAAGCCCAGCAGGTTGGGTTCGATCTGGATCGCGATCTCGCGTTCGTCCGCGAGGTAGCGCTTGGCCACGCGCTGGAGCGTCTCGCGGTCGAGCTCGCGGATCTCGCCGAGCTCGCGGTTGACCCGCGAGACATCGCCCTCGAGCACCGCGGCCTCGCCCAGGCGCTGCGCCTTCGACTCGACCGTCAGCCGCGCCGCGGTGGCGTCGCGCAACATCAAGTTGCGGGCCTTGGCGACCTCCGCCTCGGTCGGTCCCTGCTCGCGCAGGCGCACGATCTCCTCGCGGATCGTCTTCAGCGCCACCGCCGGCTTGGCGCCGAGCGGCGACAGCGCGGCGCCGGCGACGAACAGGCCGTCGTCCTCGAGCGAGAAACCGCTGGCGAGCGCGAACATGGCGGTGCGCGAGTCGGTCACGAGCCGGCGGTACAACCGGCTGCTCTCTCCGCCGCCGAGCACCCGCGCGAGCGCGTCGAGGGCCAGGCGATCGGGGCTGCCGACCGGCACGGTGCGGTAGGCCATGCCGACCAGCGGCACCGGGCCGTTGGGCTCGCGCAGCTTGATGAGCTTGGGTGCGGTCTGCTCGGGCTCCTTGGTGCGCACGCGCGGCGGCTCGTCGTAGCGCGGGATCCAGCCGAAGTAGCGCTCCGCCTGGGCCCGGACCTCGTCGTGGTCGATGTCGCCGACGACCACCAGCGTGGCGTTGTTGGGCACGTAGTACGTGTTCCAGAACTGCTGCAGCTCGTCGGCCTTGGCGCGCCCGAGCTCGTCCATGTTGCCGATCGGCGTCCACGCGTAGGGGTGCGCGGCGAAGATCTGCGGCAGGATCTGATCGAACAGCGTGCCGTAGGGCTGCTCGCGACCCATGCGGTACTCCTCGGCCACGACCTTGCGCTCGGTGTCGTAGTAGTCCTGGTTGATCTTGAGGAAGCCCATGCGCTCGGCCTCGAGCCACAGCACCATCTCGACCTGGTTCTTGGGCACCACCTGGACGTAGGTGGTGTTGTCGAACGAGGTGTACGCGTTGGCGTCGCCGCCGCTGCGCCGGATGTACTCGAAGTGGGCCTTGGGCCCGATGTTCTGCGTGCCGCGGAACATCATGTGCTCGAACATGTGCGCGAAGCCGCGGCGATCGCTGCGCTCGTCCTTGCTGCCGACGTTGTACCACAGCTGCACCGCGGCGATCGGCGCGGAGTGATCCTCGAGCGTGATCACCTTCATGCCGTTGTCGAGCTCGCTCGCGTGGTAGTCGAACGCCGTCTCGACCGGCGCCGCTTCCGTCGGCGCCGTGGTCGGCGCGGTCGTCGACGTCGGCGCGGCGGTACGGCCGCGCTGGTGGCACGCGGCCAGGCCCACGGCGAGGGCGAAGGGGAGCAGGGCGCGAAGACGCGGCATCGAGGCACCTCGCCCGCCAGGGGCGCGGCACTGTACACCTTGGCCGGGCGACGCTGCTACCGTGGCGGGCCCGCGTCGACGCCGATGCCACGTCGCAGATCGAGAGCCGCCGAGCCCGCCACCGCGACCACCGCGACCACCGCGCCCGGCGACGACGTCGCCGCGCGTGCCGAGGTGTTGCGCGAGCAGATCGCGTACCACCAGGCGCGATACCACCGCGACGACGCGCCCGAGATCGACGACGCCGAGTACGACGCGCTGGTGCGCGAGCTCGAGGCCATCGAGCGCGAACACCCGGAGCTCGCGACGGGCTCGCCGACGCAGGCGGTCGGCGCCGCACCTTCGGAGCTGTTCGCGCCGGTGGTCCACGCCACGCGCATGTTCTCGCTCGACAACGCGATGTCGGCCGAGGACCTGCGCACGTGGGAGGAGCGCCTCGTCCGCGCGCTGGGTCGACCGCCCGCGGCCTACACCTGTGAGCTCAAGATCGACGGCCTCGCGATCGCGCTGACGTACGAGGACGGCGCGCTGGTGCTCGGGGCCACGCGCGGCGACGGCACCACCGGCGAGGACGTGACGCAGAACCTCCGCGCCGTCGCGGCGGTGCCCCAGCGCCTGCGCACGGCGCCGGGCCGGCCCGCACCGCGGCTGCTCGAGGTCCGCGGCGAGGTCTACATGCCGCTGGCGGCCTTCGATGCGCTCAACCGCCGCCAGCTCGAGCAGGGCGGCCGCGCGTTCGCCAACCCGCGCAATGCCGCCGCCGGCTCGGTGCGGCAGAAGGACCCCGGCATCACCGCCAGCCGCGAGCTCGGCATCTGGATCTACCAGCTCGGTCGCGTCGAGGGCGGGCCGAGCCTGGCGTCGCACTGGGACACGCTGGCGTACCTCGACGCGCTGGGCTTCGGGCTCAACCCCGCGAGTGCGCGGGTCGACGATCTCGCCGGTGCGCTGGCCTACGTCGAGGCCGCGCAGCAGCAGCGGGCCCACCGTGCGTACCAGACCGACGGCGTGGTCGTGAAGGTCGACGCGCTCGACGATCAGCGCGAGCTCGGCTTCACCGCCAAGGCGCCGCGCTGGGCCATCGCGTTCAAGTTCCCGCCCGAGGAACAGGTCACGCGCCTGCTCGACATCGCGATCAACATCGGTCGCACCGGCGCGGCCACGCCGTTCGCGGTGCTCGAGCCGGTCTTCGTCGGCGGCGCGACCGTGGGCATGGCCACGCTGCACAACGCCGACGAGGTCGCGCGCAAGGGCGTGCTCATCGGCGATCACGTGATCGTGCGGCGCGCCGGCGACGTGATCCCAGAGGTCGTCGGCCCGGTGCCGAGTCGTCGTGACGGCAGCGAGCGTGCGTGGTCGATGCCGACCCACTGCCCCTCGTGCGGCAGCCCGATCGAGCGCAGCGGCAACGAGAAGGTCGCGCGCTGCACCGGCGGCTTCGGCTGCCGCGGGCGCGTGCGCGAGTACCTGTTCCACTTCGCCAGCCGCGGCGCCATGGACATCGAGGGCCTGGGCTATCGCACGGTCGAGCAGCTGCTGGACGCGGGCCTGGTGCGCACGCCCGGCGACATCTTCTTCCTGACCGCGCCGCGGTTGCGCACGCTCGAGGGCTTCGGCGAGACCTCGGCCAACAACCTCGTCGCAGCCATCGAGCGCGCGCGCCACCGGCCGCTGGCGCAGGTGTTGGTCGCGTTGGGCATCCGCCACGTCGGCAGCTCCGGCGCGCGGGTGTTGGCGCAGCGCTACCTCGATCTCGACGCGGTGATGCAGGCCGACGAAGCCGAGCTCGCGGCGGTGCCTGGCGTGGGCCCGGTCATGGCGGCCTCGGTGCGCGCGTGGGCCGACGACCCCGACAACGTCGAGCTCGTGCGACGGCTGCGCGAAGGTGGCGTGGTCGCGCGCGACCCCGAGCCCCAGGGGGGTCGCAGCGATCTGTTGGCCGGCGTCACGCTGGTGATCACCGGCACGCTCGCGCGGCACAGCCGCGAGCAGGCGGAGGCCGCCGTGCTCGCGCGTCAGGGCAAGCTCGCCAGCAGCGTCTCGAAGAAGACCACGGCGGTGGTCGTGGGCGAGTCGCCCGGCAGCAAGCTGGCCAAGGCCGAGGCGCTCGGCGTGCCGTGCATCGACGAGGATCGGTTCGAGCAGCTGCTGGCCGAAGGGCCCGCGGTGCTTTCGCGCTGAGCGGCTGTCGGCCTGTGGTTGCGCCCGCGACCGGAAGGAGCAAGGACCCGCGGCGGCTCTGCCGGCGCGGGAAGAGGGAGCGGAGCTTCCTCTTCACGGACCGAGTTGCGCACGCCCGTGGGCACGCGTCGCGCACGGGCCCACCGCGGAGAACCCGCCGTGGCCCCGGCGCACACACACACGCAGGACCCCGCGAGCACGGCCTGCCCGCGGCCCGACTCCCGCCGGCCGCAGCAGCGCGCGCAGCTGGCTTGCTGCCGCGAAGCTCCGGGCGCTAGACTGCCATGGTGGCGGAGTCGGGGTTCGAGGCGTTCGACGGCCGCAGCTCGCCGCCAGGCAAGTACCGTCCGTTCCGTCGGCTCGCCGTCGGCGGCATGGCCGAGATCTTCCTCGCGTTCGCGCGGTCGGGTCACGGCTTCGAGAAGCTCGTGGTGCTCAAGCGGGTGCTGCCGGCCTACGCCGAGAACCGCGAGTTCATGCGCATGTTCCTCGACGAGGCGCGGCTGGCCGCGACGCTCGATCATCCCAACATCGTGCACGTCTACGACATCGGCGAGCACGGCGGGAACTTCTTCTTCGCGATGGAGTACGTGCACGGCCAGAGCTTGCTCAAGCTCATGCGCCAGATCACCAACGCGCGCCGTTGGTTGCCGCTCGAGCACGCGCTCAACATCATCATCGGCACCTGCGCCGGCATGCACTACGCCCACGAGAAGCTCGGCCTCGACGGTCGGCGGCTGGGCATCGTGCACCGCGACGTCTCGCCGCCCAACATCCTCATCAGCTACGACGGCTCGGTGAAGGTCGCGGACTTCGGCATCGCCAAGGCCTCGACCGCGACGACTTCGACCGCGGTCGGCACGCTCAAGGGCAAGATCCCGTACATGTCGCCCGAGCAGTGCCGCAGCGCGCCGCTCGATCGCCGCAGCGACATCTTCTCCATCGGCATCCTGCTGTACGAGCTCACGGTCGGACGGCGGCTGTTCCAGGCCGAGTCCGAGCTCGGCATCATCCACAAGATCGTCAACGGCATCGTGCCGCCGCCGTCGCAGCTGCTGCGCGGCTACCCCGAGGACCTCGAGCGCATCGTCTATCGCGCGTTGCAGCTCGACCCCGAGCACCGCTATCCCACCGCGCGCGCGCTGCAGGTCGATCTCGAGGAGTTCTCGCGCGAGTACAAGCTGCCGATCTCGTCGGTGCGGCTGGCCTCCTTCATGGAGGAGATGTTCGACGACGAGACCCGGCGCTGGCCCACCGATCCGAACGCGGGTCAGGGCGGCGGCACGCCCTCGACCCGCGAGGTGCCGTCGCAGGGCTACGATCTGCCCGCGGGCCCGGGCTCGGCCCGACCCGCGCGGCCGCAGCCCACCTCGCACTACGGCAGCGAGCCCGCGGCGCGCCAGGTCGCACCGCCGCCGATGCAGCGCCGTCCGCCGACCGGGCCGCAGCCCAGCGTCGGCGCCGAACGACTCGGCGCGGCCGCGACGCAGGAGGACTTCGCCTCGATCGAGCAGGCGCTCGCGCGCATGCTCGAGTCGGAGACCAACGTCGGCCAGCTGACCTCCGAGCTGGGTGAACCCGGGGTCGGGGCCCAGACCGACGACTGGTTCGGACTCGACTCGCTCGAGCTCGAGGACCTGTTCCCGGCCAAGCAGAAGCGCTGACGTCCGCGCCGGTTCAAAGCCGCGACAGCAGCGTCGCGAGCGTGCCCGGCGACAGCGTGCGGGTGACGAGTTCGCAGTTGCTCGGACGCCAGCGGCCGTACTCGGCCATCGGGATGTCGTCGAGCACGCCGACGACGCCGCGCATCAGCGCGCCGTGGGCCACCACCAGGGTGTGGCCGGGCGCCTCGCGCGTGACCAGGTAGCCCAGCACGCGGCGCGCGACCTGGCGCAGGCTCTCGCCGTCGGGCGGCGCGCCGTCGAAGCCCATCAAGCGCTGCATGTCACCGCTGCGATCGAGATCTTCGAGCGTGCGGCGCTCCCACGCGCCGCCGTGGCGCTCGCGCAGCGCCGCGCTGTACTCGATCGGCAGCCCGCGCCCGGCCAGCGCGAGCTCGGCGGTCTGGCGCGCGCGCACCAGGTCCGAGCACAGCACGCGATCGATCGCGAGTGTCCGCAGCTGCTCGCCCAGCGCCACCGCCTGCTCGCGGCCGCGCGGGGTCAGCGGTGCGTCGACGTGGCCGGCGAACCAGCCCTCGGCGTTGGACTGGGCCTCACCGTGGCGAACGAAGGTCCACGTCGGCATGCGCGTGGACACGAGGATGTCACACCGCCAGCGCCGCGCTGGGCACGCTGACGAGTCGGCCCTCGTGGACCGCGAGGCCGCGCGCCAGCTGCAGCAGCGGCTCGAGCACCGCGCGCGGGTCGTCGAAGCCGGGCTCGAGCCGCAGCTCGAGCGTGCAGTGGCGGCCGCGGTACTGCACCTCGAAGCCGGGCGCGACCGCGCCGGCGCCGGCGAAGCACTTGGCCACGGCGAGCTGCAAGAGCGCCGATCGTCCGCGGTCGCGTCGCAGCGGAACACCGCGCGCGAGGTGATCGGACGCGCGTCGTCCCACGCGAGGATCTCGGGTGCGGTGCCCACGGCCATGCCACACACGCGACCTGCCGTGCCGGGCGCCGGCCGCATCCGCGGGCGATGGTTGTGGACGTACAGGACCAGCTGCATGGCCCACCGCGCTAGCACGCGCGCCGGCGCGGCACCAAGAAACCGGCGCCCGCGCGGGTGGCCGCAGGTGCGAGCGGCTCGCCCTCAGCCGCCGGTGTCGAGGCGGGCCAGGGTCTCGGCCACGGTTGCGCGCACCTTGGCCGCGTCGAAGGGCTTCTCGAGCAGCGGGCAGCGGCACTGCGCGACGAACTCGACCGCGTCGGGTGTGAAGGTGCCGCCGGTCATGAACACGAAGCGCTCGCGCAGTGCCGGGTTCGCCGCGACCGCGGCGCGATACAGCTCGAAGCCGCCCATGCCCGGCATCATCAGGTCGCACAGCACCAGATCGACGGGCGGCGCCTGCTGCAGCCGCGCGAGCGCGGTGCCGCCATCGTGCGCGAGCTCGACGTCGTGGCCCCGCAGCATCCGCACCAACACCTTCGCGACGATGAGCTCGTCGTCGACCACGAGCACGCGCGTGCGCGCCGACGGCAGCGCCGCCGTGCGCGGGGCGCTGGGCTCGCGCGCGGGTCCGCGGCCGGCTGCGACCGCGTCCGGCCAGGCCCGCGGCAGCCGCACGGTGACGCCGGTGCCGTGGCCGGGCGTGCTGTCGACCGCGATGCGCCCGCCGGCGTCCTCGACCAGCTGCCGTGTGATCGCCAGGCCCAGGCCCGAGCCCTTGCCCGCAGGCTTGGTGGTGTAGAAGGGCTCGAACATCCGCGCGATCTGATCCGGCGCGATGCCGGTGCCGGTGTCGCGGACCTCGATCTCGACGCTGTCCTCGCCCACGGCGCGGGTGTGCACCGCGATGGTGTGCGGCCGCCGTCGTCGGGCAGGGCCTGGGCCGCGTTCGCGAGCAGGTTGACCAACACCTGCACCGCGGGTCCTCGCGCATGCGCGCGAACAGCCCCGGCGCGTGCACGCGCTGCAGCTGCGCGCGGTGGCGGATCTGGTTGGCGACCAGGTTCAGTGCCGAGGTCACCGCGCGCTCGAGCTCGACCATCGCGGGCGCGCTGGGGTCGTCGCCGCGGAGAAGCCGCGCAGCTCGTCGGCGATCGCCTTGATCCGCTGCGCACCGTCGAGGGCCTCGCGCGCCAACGCGGCCGCGGCCGCGGGCGCGAGCAGCTCCTCGAGCTCCTGCAGGCGACCGATGACGTAGGTCAGCGGGTTGTTGATCTCGTGCGCGACGCCGGCCGCGAGCGCGCCCAGAGCCGCGAGCTTGTCGGCGCGCACCAGCTGTTCACGCGCCAGTACCTGGGCGGTGCGATCGCGGCCGACCAGGATCACCGCCGGCGCGCCCTCGAACGAGACCGACCCGGCGAAGCGCAGCTCGACCAGTCGCAGGGTGCCGTCGGGCCGCGCGACGCGGACCTCGACCGGCGCCGGCGGGGCGTCGCCGCGCAGCTGCTCGCGATCGTCGGGGTGGAGGAACTCCCACGGGTGATGGCCGGTGACGTCGGCCTCGTCGCGGGCCAGCAGCTGCAGCAGCGCCGGGTTGGCGAAGTACACCCGCCGTGATCGCAGCACCACGACCGCGTCGGGCAGGGCCCCGAGCACGGCCCGGAACTCGCGGTGGGCCGCGGCCAACGCCGCGTCGCGCTGGGCGCGGTACGTCAGCGAGCGGCGCACGGCGAAGTTGCCGGCGAAGTCGCCGCGCTCGTCGGCGAAGGGCGTCACACCGACCTCGCTGGTGATGTGCTGGCCGCTCGCGGCGCGGCTGGTCAGCATGCCCAGCCACGGATGACCGGCCTCGATCTTCTGCATCGAGAAGCGGTAGAAGCCCGGATCGTGCTGCGGCGCGTCGGGATCGCGGAACAGCCGCGCCGGCGTGTTGCCCAGGGCGGCCGCGTCGTCGTAGCCGAAGGTGCGGCGCCAGGCCTCGTTGACGAAGAACAGCCGACCCTCGCGATCGGACAGCTCGATCGCGTCTTGCCCCTGCCGCAGTGCCGCCAACGCGACCTCGCCCAGGCGCGCGCGCCGGTCGGCCGAGAGTCCGCGCTCGAGGCAGAGTACCAGTGCGTCGAGGTCCGCCGGCGCGGGCGCGGGCCCGGCCCACGCCAGCCACGCGTCGCCGTCGCTGACCAGCATCGGCTCGACCCGCAGTCGTCGCGCGCAGGGCCCGGCGCCGTGCTCGCGCCACGTCGCGATGTCCTGCGGTTCGGGCGCGCCCGCGGGCGCGTCGCTCCACCACCGCGGCAGCAAGCGACCCTCGGGCGCGACCAGCTGCGCCACGCCGATCCACGAAAGCCCCAGGCTCGACTGGGCCTCGTCGAGCAATCGCTGCAGACGTCCGCCGAATCCCTCTGCGTCCACGAGGCGGTCGGGCTCGAACATCGGCCGCGCTCATCATACGCGAGTGCTGCCGCGGCGCGAGGGCTGCGGCGGCCGGTCCCGGGCCGCCGGGCGCCGCAGGCGGAGCGGGGCGAGTTGGGTCAGACTCCACCGGGCACGCGATGGCCAAGCCGAACCTGCCCGTGACCGCCGCGATCCGAGTGCTGCGCGAGCACGGCGTCGCGTTCGTGCCGCACCCCTACGAGTACCAACCGCGCGGCGGCACCGCCCACAGCGCGCAGTGTCTCGGTGTCGACGAGCACGCCGTGATCAAGACCCTCGTCATGGAAGACGAGACCGCGACGCCGCTGGTGGTGCTCATGCACGGCGATCGCCAGGTGTCGACCAGCGCTCGCGCGGCACCTGGGCCGCAAGAGCATCCAGCCCTGCGCACCCGAGGTCGCCGACCGGCGCCAGCGGCTACCAGGTCGGTGGCACCTCGCCGCTGGGCACGCGAGCGCGCGATGCCGGTGTACATCGAGCGGTCGATCCTGGACCTGCCGCGCATCTACATCAACGGTGGACGTCGCGGCATGCTGGTCGAGCTCGAGCCGCGCGCGCTCGCGGCGGTGCTGCGCGCCGAGCCGGTCGACGTCGCGACCGGCGGCCGCGGCGACGCGCCGCGGTGAACGCGACCGCCTCCCACGCCCCACCCGAGAGCGGACGCACGTGCAGCGGCGCAGCTGCGGCGTTAGCATGGGCGCGATGCGAACGAGCGTTGTGCCGGGGGTGCGATGAGCACCGCGCCGCAGGTCCCGCCCGAAGGCGACGCGCCGCTGTCGGCCGCGGTGCAGCTGGCCGTCGACGACGCGATCGCGGCGCACCAGGGCCGCCCGGGCGCGTTGCTGCCGATCCTCCACGCCGTGCTCGCGGCGGTCGGCCACGTGCCCACCGCTGCGGTGCCGCGCATCGCTGCCGCGCTCGATCTGTCGCGCGCGGAGGTCCTGGGCGTCGTCAGCTTCTACCACGACTTCCGCACGCAGCCGCCGGGTCGCACGGTCGTGAAGCTGTGTCGCGCGGAGGCGTGCAAGGCCGTCGGTGCCGACGCCCTGGCCGAGCACGCGTGTCGGCGGCTCGGCGTCGAGCTGCAGCAGACGCGCGCCGACGGAGCGGTCACGCTCGAGCCGGTGTACTGCTGGGCAACTGCGCGTGCGGACCGGCGATCACCGTCGACGGGCGCATGTTCGGCCGGGTCTCGCCCGCGCGCTTCGACGCGCTGGTCGACGTCCCGCCGGCGAAGGAGCGGCAGTCGTGACGGTGCGCGTGTACGTTCCCCGCGACGCCTCGGCACGCTCGCTCGGCGCGGACGAGGTCGCCGTCGCGATCGCAGCGCAGGCCGCCGCCAGCGGACGCGCGGTCGAGCTGGTGCGCAACGGCTCGCGCGGCATGGTCTGGCTCGAGCCGTTGGTCGAGGTCGTCACGCCGCAGGGGCGCATCGGCTACGGCCCGGTCGCGGCCGCGGACGTCGCGGGCCTGCTCGCGGCCGGCATGCTCGAGGGCGGCGATCACCCGCTGCGCGTCGGCCCGGTGGCATCGATTCCCTACTTCGCGCGCCAGCAGCGGCTGACCTTCGCCCGCGTCGGCGTGATCGACCCGCTCGACCTCGCGGCCTACGAGGCCGAGGGCGGGCTCGCGGGCCTGCGCAACGCCCTGGCGCTGGCGCCGGGGGCCATCGTTCAGGCGGTGACCGACTCCGGCCTGCGCGGGCGCGGCGGCGCGGCGTTCCCACCGGCATCAAGTGGAAGACGGTGCTCGCGACCGAGTCGCCGCAGAAGTACGTCGTTGCAACGCCGACGAGGGCGACTCGGGAACGTTCTCGGATCGCATGCTCATGGAGGGCGATCCGTTCGTGCTGGTCGAGGGCATGATCATCGCCGGGCTCGCGACCGGCGCGACCCAGGGCTACATCTACCTGCGCTCGGAGTACCCCGACGCCGCCGCGGTGCTGCAGGCGGCCATCGACATCGCGCGCGCCCGCGGCGTGCTCGGGCCCGACGTACTCGGCAGCGGCCGCGCGTTCGAGCTCGAGCTGCGGCTGGGCGCCGGCAGCTACGTCTGCGGCGAGGAGACCGCGCTGCTCGAGAGCCTCGAGGGCAAGCGCGGGCAGGTCCGCTATCGTCCACCGGTGCCCGCGGTCGCGGGCTTGTTCGGACGTCCGACTGCGCTCAACAACGTCGTGACGCTGGCGTCGGTGCCGATCATCCTCGCGCGCGGCGCGGAGTTCTACCGCGACTTCGGCCAGGGTCGTTCGCGTGGCACGCTCGCGTTCCAGCTCGCTGGCAACCTCGCGCGCGGCGGCCTGGTCGAGCTCGCGTTCGGCGTGACGTTGCGCGAGCTGTTGTACGACTACGGCGGCGGCTCGGCCAGCGGTCGAGCCCTGCGCGCGGTGCAGGTCGGCGGGCCGCTGGGCGCCTACGTGCCGGCGGCGGACTTCGACCTGCCGCTCGACTACGAGGCCTTCGCAGCCAAGGGCGCCATCGTCGGTCACGGCGGCATCGTCGCGTTCGACGACACCGTCGACATGGCCAAGATGGCGCGCTACGCCTTCGAGTTCTGCGCGATCGAGTCGTGTGGCAAGTGCACGCCGTGCCGCATCGGCGCGACCCGGGGCGTCGAGGTCGTCGATCGGCTGGTGGCGCGCGACCGACCGGCGCTGCAGCTGGCGGTGCTGCGCGATCTCTGCGACACGATGGAACACGCATCGCTGTGCGCGCTCGGTGGCATGACGCCATATCCGGTCAAGAGCGCGCTGCAACACTTCCCCGGCGACTTCGGCCTGCAGCCCGCCCGCGACGGCGACCCCCGGAGCTCCTGACCATGGACTCGATCCACCAGCCCGATCTCGGCACGCCCACGCGCAGCTCGACCCAGCAGGTCACGCTCACCGTCGACGGGGTCGCGGTCGAGGTGCCCGCGGGCAGCTCGGTGATGCACGCAGCCGCGTGCGCCGGCGTGCGCGTGCCCAAGCTCTGCGCGACCGACACGCTCGAGGCCTTCGGCTCCTGTCGCCTGTGCCTGGTGGAGATCGCGGGACGCCGCGGCTTCCCGGCCTCGTGCACGACCCTGGTCGAGCCGGGCATGTCGGTCACGACGCAGTCGCCGCGGCTGGCGCAGCTGCGGCGCGGCGTGATGGAGCTGTACATCTCCGACCACCCGCTCGACTGCCTGACCTGCACCGCCAACGGCAACTGCGAGCTGCAGGACATGGCCGGCGCGGTCGGCCTGCGACAGGTCCGCTACGATCAGGGCGCCGGTCACCTCGACGCGCGCAAGGACGAGTCCAACCCGTACTTCTCGTTCGACCCGAGCAAATGCATCGTCTGCTCGCGCTGCGTGCGGGCGTGCGAGGAAATCCAGGGCACCTTCGCGCTGACGGTGCTGGGTCGCGGCTTCGACTCGACCATCTCGCCCGGGGGTACGGCGTTCCTGCAATCCGAGTGCGTCTCGTGCGGCGCGTGCGTGCAGGCGTGCCCGACCGCGACCCTGAGCGAGAAGTCGCTCGAGCTCGCGGGGCAGCCCGATCATGCGGTCGAGACCACCTGTGCCTACTGTGGCGTGGGCTGCTCGTTCCGCGCCGAGATGAAGGGCAGCGAGGTCGTGCGCATGGTGCCGAGCAAGCGCGGTGGCGCCAACCACGGTCACTCGTGCGTCAAGGGCCGCTTCGCGTGGGGCTACGCGACCCACCGCGATCGCATCACCACGCCGATGATCCGCGACAGCATCCACGAGCCGTGGCGCGAGGTCGGCTGGGACGAGGCCTTCGCCCACGCCGCCGCCCGACTGCGCGCGATCCAGGCCCGCCACGGCGCGGGCTCGATCGGTGCCATCACCTCGTCGCGCTGCACCAACGAGGAGACCTACCTGGTGCAGAAGCTGGTGCGCGCGGTGTTCGGCAACAACAACGTCGACACCTGCGCGCGCGTGTGCCATTCGCCGACGGGCTACGGCCTCAAGGCGACCCTGGGAGAGTCCGCCGGTACGCAGGACTTCGACTCGGTCGAGCACGCCGACGTCGTCGTCGTCATCGGCGCCAACCCGACCGACGCGCACCCGGTGTTCGCGTCGCGGCTCAAGAAGCGCCTGCGCGAGGGGGCCCAGCTCATCGTGGTCGATCCGCGGCGGATCGATCTGGTGCGTCAGCCCCACGTGCGCGCGGCCCATCACCTGCAGCTGCGGCCGGGCACCAACGTGGCGATCATCAACGCGCTGGCCCACGTGATCGTCACCGAGGGGCTGCACCAGGAGGCTTACGTCCGCGAGCGCTGCGAGCACGACGCCTACGACAAGTGGAAGGCGTTCATCGCCGCGGACGAGAACTCGCCCGAGGCGCTCGAGGCGGTCACGGGCGTGCCCGCTGCGAGCGTGCGCGCGGCCGCACGGCTGTACGCGACCGCGCGCAACGGCGCGATCTACTACGGCCTCGGCGTGACCGAGCACAGCCAGGGCTCGACCATGGTCATGGGCATCGCCAACCTCGCGATGGTCGCGGGGCACATCGGCCGACCCGGCGTGGGCGTGAACCCGTTGCGCGGGCAGAACAACGTGCAGGGCTCCTGCGACATGGGCTCGTTCCCACACGAGCTGCCGGGCTACCGCCACGTCTCCGACCCGGCCGTGCGCGCGCTGTTCAAGTCCGCGTGGGGCGTGGACGTGCAGCCCGATCCGGGCCTGCGGATCCCCAACATGTTCGATGCGGCGCTCGACGGCAGCTTCAAGGGCCTGTACGTCCAGGGCGAGGACATCGCGCAGTCCGATCCGGACACGCACCACGTCCAGGCCGCGCTCGAGGCGATGGAGTGCGTGATCGTCCAGGACCTCTTCATCAACGAGACGGCCAAGTACGCCCACGTGTTCTTCCCCGGCGCGACCTTCCTCGAGAAGGACGGCACCTTCACCAACGCGGAGCGCCGCATCAACCGCGTGCGCCGGGCCACGCCGCCGCGCGCGGGCCTGGCCGACTGGGAGATCACGCAGGGGCTCGCGCAGGCGATGGGCGTGGCGATGCACTACCGCCACCCGTCCGAGATCATGGACGAGATCGCCCGGCTGACGCCGACCTTCCACGGCGTGAGCTACGAGAAGCTCGATCGGCTCGGCAGCATCCAGTGGCCGTGCAACGACGCGGCGCCCTCGGGCACGCCGGTCATGCACGTGGGGCAGTTCGTGCGCGGCAAGGGCCGCTTCGCCATCACGCGCTACGTGCCCACGCCCGAGCGCACCTCGAGCAAGTACCCGCTCATCCTGACCACCGGGCGCATCCTCTCGCAGTACAACGTCGGCGCGCAGACCCGCCGCACGCACAACGTCGTGTGGCACGCGCAGGACGTGCTCGAGATCCACCCGCACGACGCGGAGCAGCGCGGCATCGTCGAGGGCGACCTGGTCGCGGTGGCCTCGCGCGCGGGCGAGACGGTGCTGCGCGCGGTGCTGACCGAGCGGGTGCAGCCCGGCGTGGTCTACACCACGTTCCATCACCCCGAGTCGGGTGCCAACGTCGTGACGACCGAGAACTCCGACTGGGCCACGAACTGCCCCGAGTACAAGGTCACGGCGGTGCAGGTGCGCCGCACCAGCGCGCGCAGTCCGTGGCAGCGCAGCTTCGACGCGTTCAGCCACGAGCAAGCCGGCCTGCTGCCCGGCGGAAGCGACGCGGCCGAATGAAGATCGACAAGCTCGTGAAGATGGCCAACGAGATCGCGGCGTACTTCGACGCCGACCCCGATCGCAACGCCGCCGCGGACGGTCTGGCCTCGCACCTGAGCCGCTTCTGGGAGCCGCGCATGCGCACCCAGCTGCTGGCGTGGGCCGACGAGGGTGGTGAGGGCCTCGCGCCGCTCGTGCGCGAGGTCATCGCCACGCGGCGGCCGCAGCTGTTGCCGCGGACGGGCTGAAAAACCGCGCCCGTCGCCGGCGCCCAGCGCCGTTGACGGTGCGCGGAGAACCGGCTAACAGCGTGGCGATGCGGGAGCGCTACCTGTCCCTCGCGCACGTCAACGCGCTCATCCCCGATCTCGCGGGTAGGGTCAACCAGCTGCTGCAGCTCAACCTGCACCTGCGCACGATGTGTCGCCAGCTGGTCGCAGAGGGCGTGCGGATCAGTCCCGAGTCGCTCGCGCGCGGCGAAGCGGTCGAAGGCGAGTCGCGGGCGCGCTCGCGCGTGGCCCAGGCTCGCGCGGTGTTCGAGACCGTGCGCGAGACCATCACCGACATCGAGAAGCTCGGCGGAGAGCTCAAGGACATCGAGACCGGCCTGGTCGACTTCCGCTCGCTGCTCGACGGCGAGCGCGAGGTGCTGCTGTGCTGGCGCCTGGGCGAGCGCCAGGTGCAGTGGTGGCACGAGCTCGACGCCGGCTTCGCCGGCCGACAGTCCGTCGCGGGGCACGAGTTCGTCGGCGAGCCGCGCGACGACGGCGCCGTGATCGCGGACAGCGTCCGCCCGGCGTGCGCGGCGCTCGGGGCAACCCCGAGTGTGCGACGCGGCGGTGGTGATCCGACGGACGTGAGGCGAGATCGGTGAGCAGTCGACTTCGCCGCGCGGGTCGGCGACGACCCGCTGGGGCCCGCCCCGGCTGGGCGGCGTCGCGTCGCCGTCGCCGGCTCGCAGCCCGTGGGCGAAACGCGAGCCGTGAACCGCTGAGCATTGCGCAGCTGGCCGTCGCAACTGACGCGCCCGGTGTACTTGCTGCCACCGCGGCGTCCGGCTCGGCAGCGCGAATCGCCATGCCCGGTGTGAACGCGACCTTGGTGTGGTGGGGGTGGGGTGGGGGTGGTGGGGCCGAAGCGCCCGGCGTTGTGATCCCACAGTGTCAGCGGCAAGAAAACATGCACGTCGCCGAGCTTCACCAGGCACTGGCCCGGCGCCACCTCGATCGCACGCGCGGGCGGGTCCCGCCTGGCGAAGCTCGACTACGATGGCGCGGTCGTGCTGACCGCGGTCGCGGGCGACAGTCGCAGCAGGGCGGCTACGAAGTCTGCACGGCCGCAGGAGCTGCTCCGTCACCCCGACTTGAACACGGCGATTGATCTACACGACGTGCTCAACCGGGCCGGCGGACGTCCGGAGTCCGCTGGGACCGGCTCGCGGAGTTGTCCGAAAGGACAAATGCAACGTGCCTGCTGGACAACCCCCCGGGTGGGGGCCGGCGTGCGGGGAAGCTCGTCGAATCCGCGGCGCAATCGTGGTGAGGCGGCGCTGGCACGATCATGAAAGGCCGGTCGGACTGGCGCGGGTGGCCCGTCGAGTTCGACTTGGGCGCGCAGAGCGACGTGCGCGTCGCTGCGCCGAGCAAGGGCTTGACCAGCGCAGCTCAGACGGCCTAACCTCTCTGAGGCCAGGAGACTCGATGATGAGGCGCGGTCGCATTCGGGGATCCCTGCTGATGGCCTGGCTCGCAGCCGTCGCGGCGGCAGTGTCCTGCTACGCGCCCGGTGACCCGCTCATCGAAGGGTCGGGGGGCGTCGAGGGAACCGGCACCGGCGGTGGTGGTGGGGGTGGCACGCCGCTGCTCACCTACTGGATCTCAGAGACGACGAACTTCTCGCAGAGCGCCTCAGCAGGCTGTACGAACGCCTCGCTCAACAACGTCGGTTCGCTGCTGCAGGCCCACCTGGATGTCGATGGGTGGACCGGTACGTACCACGTCGACGGACAAACGAACCGCCTTGAGTTTATTGATCAGAGCTTGCTTGCGGGCGGCATCGACCATCTTGCCGCGGACACAGTCGCACTCGCTGTCTACGCCGGGCACGGCAACGTAGACCTACTGCAGTGGGGCAACCAAGACGGCAAGGCGCACTGCTCAAGCCGTCGGCGACGAGCGAGAGCGTCAACCCGAGCGGGGTCTTCAACTACACGCTGATCTTTCCCGGTGGCCACAGCCGCCAAAGGGTTTCTCGGGTCTCGCTCGTGTCGGGCACCATCGAGCACCTCTACTTGTGAGGCGAGTCACGATGCCGCGCTGTTCACTTGCGTTCGGGTTCATCATGTCGTGGACCTCGGCCTGCAGTGACACGGCGTCCACGACGAGTTCCGCGGGCGGCTGCCCGAATGAGCTACGAGAGGTTGCACTGGACGCGAGGTTCGGCGACGAAACGCCGGGTGAAGTCATTCAGTTGTTAAAGCGGCCGGTGACGGGAAGCGTCACCTGGATTGAGGGCGGGAGCGAGTACGTCGATATCACGGGCGCGACCGGGACGACCTCGTTTGCGGCGCAGGCGCAGGTCGGTCCGACCGTTTGGGTGATCGATGGGGTCGAAGGCCAGGGCGGGGTGCCGGAGGAGCGCCTCACCTGTCCGACGATGTTCCGGTTTGACGTCTCCGTGCACATCGAGTCAGACGATGGTGCGCTTGCGGAAGAATGGCGAGGTCCGGGAACGTACATAGTCTCCGGCACTCTCGGGGGGGAGGGGGCGGTCAGCGTCCTGATCCAGGACCCACCCAGCTTCGCGGGAACTCTCCGTGTCATCGAACGACCTGGTGCTGAGGAGTGGCCAGAACACGAACTGAGGGTCACTCTCAACTTCGCCACATACCCGCTGAATTTTGTGGGTATGAGCGGGTTCTTGCAGCACTTCCTACTCGACGCCGACAGTGATGAGGGTGGGGGCGTCAAGACGACTATCGCGGAGTTCGCATGGCCGGAGACCTCGGACACTACCGGGGGTTGAATGTGTTGAATGGTTGAATGTGTTGAATGGTTGAATGGGTTGAATGGGTGGAACGGGTGGAACGAGCAGTTTCTCAGTTGCTCGGGCTGGGCGGAGCCGGATGCATTCACCACGACAGCCACATCCACATCGAGATCTCGGGCTTCAAGTGGTGTGGGATCGCAGGTCACTCCGGGATGTTCGAGTCGCCCGACGACGGCGCGTGGGCGTACGATGTTGATCCGGGCGACGGCGTCCCCATCAAGACCAACAACCTCGAGACCCCACCCAGCGAGGACTACCCGATGGATTGCGCATGCTTCAAGCCGCGGGACGACGAGAAGCTGCAGGGGTGGTACGCCGACGCGCCGGCTACGTTTCCGGGGCCGATGGATGCTGACTTCCAAGATTTCAATGACGCGCGGACGAAGATCCAGGACGAGGTCTACAACCACTGTTTCAACGTGTGGACGAACGCGGCAGAATACTCGGTTTTCGGCAACAGCAGCTGCACGTCGTGGAGCTTCGACCCGAACATCCTCGTGTGGCGGAACTCGGAGGTCGGCGGAGCGCACGATTGCGTGATCGACGAGGACATCGGGTACGCGGAAGACACTGGCGCGCAGGCGCCGGAGGTCACGTGCGTGAGCCAAGGACACTGCACGATCACCTCCGGCTACGCGGACGACGTGCTCTACAACCTCTGGATCGCGACTCATGAGTCGACGTACGGCACGTTCGTGGGTGGGACGAGCCCTGGGTTGAAGCTCAACACCGTCGCCCGCAGCGACGTCACGTACGCGCTCGGGTTCCGAACGAACGACGTGCTGGTCAGCGTCAACGGCTACAGCCTCAACAACCTTGCGAACGTCCAGGCGGCGATGCTGGCGCTCGACTCGGCCACCTCCTTCACCTTCACGCTGAAGCGGGGCTCGAGCACGTTGACCTACGTCTACACGATCGTCTGAGCCCCGGAGCCCTACCATGACCCGCATCCAGTGCACGATTGCCATCCTCCCGTTGGCCGGCTGTGCTCCGCTGGTCGACGAACCGATCGATGAGGAGGCCTATGGGTTGTGTGAGGCGCTGTACGATCACGCACGATCGTGTGGCGACGAAATCGACGATGACGCCGCGGAGCACTGCGCAAGGAACCCGCATTGGCAAACAGACTGTCGGCCCGAGAAGAAGGCACAGTTCCTGTGCTACGCCGCGCTGAGCTGCGAGGACGAGAGCAACCACGCGCCGGCGGCCCTCGAGTGCGGAGCGAAAGCCAACGCCACCGGCGATTGCCTCAAAGCGTTGTATCGCTGAGCCCAAGGTGGCAGCGCCGACCGCGTCGGCGAGCCGCGCGACGCGGCGCCGTGATCGCTACTCGCTGATCACCGCGTCGAACATCTCCACGATCTGATCATGCCCCGTGGGATTGGGGTGGATGCAGGTCAGATCGAACCACACCTCGGCCCCGGGCCCGCGGTAGCACGGTGCTTCGGGGTTGTCGGCCTGGAAGCCGTGGCCGCAGAAGGACTCGAGCAGGAAGATCATGTCCGAGTCGGTGTCGACGGCGATCGACATGTACTGCTCGTTGGCCCACACGACCATCTCGGCCAGTTGGTCGGGCGCGGGGATCGGTTGGTCGAAGCCGGCCAGGCCCGAGACGTCGCAGCTCATGACCTCGCCGGTGCCGTCGGTGAACTCGTACATGTTGGCGAAGACGACGTAGGAGCCGTTGGGGAAGTTCGCCGGGTCCTTGAGCCACTCGACCGCGGCGCGCTGCAGCGCGACCGCGTCCATGATCTCCTGCCACAGCACCTCTTCGGTCGCGCCGTCGATGGCGTCGCCGGTGAGCGAAGAGATGTCGTTGCCGCCCATGGTCATGATGACGAGCGTGCGCAGGTCGCGGGTCTCGGGTGGGAAGCAGTCCTCGATCTGGTAGCCCGGCGGCAGCAGGTCGTCGGTGCGCGCGCCCCACTTCGAGCAGCTGGCGAACGAGCCCGAGTCCTGCACCACCGTGGTGCCGTTGAAGATGTCGTAGAGCTGCCACAGCAGATCGGGGCTGCTCAGCGAGAACGAGCCGGTCAGCACATCGGCCAGCTCGGTGCGGTAGACCTCGGCTGGCAACGTCGGCGGCGTACCGACGGTGATCGAGTCGCCCAGGAACACCACGCGCTCGATGTCGGTGATGTCCTGGTGATCGGTGCCGAGGCAGTGGCTGCCGATCGTGGGCGCGAACTGATCGTAGTCGGGGCCGAGGTTGGGCGCGTTGACGAACTGATCGCCGAAGCACTGCTCGAAGATGCCGCCGCCCTCGCCGCCGCCGGTGCTCGAGCTGCCGCCGTCGCTGCTGCTGCTGCTGCTGCTGCCGCCCGAGTCCGCGCCGCTGCTGCTGCTGCTGCCGTCGGCGCTGCCGACCGTGGTCGTGTTCGCGGTCGTGTTCGCGCTGCTGGTCGCGCCGCCGCTGCCGGCGCTGCCGCTGCCGCTGCCGCTGCTGCTGGCCTCGGTGCCGTCGCCGGCAGCATCGTCGGCGCAAGCCGCCGGTGCCGACGCGAGTGCGAGCGCGAGTGCGAGTCGGGTCGAACGGGGCATGCGCTGCTCAGCATCGCCTGGGCGCCGCGCGTCCGCCAAGCACCTCGGCGGCGGTGGCCCGGGCGATCAGTGGATCCGCCCGCGGTGCCGGTCCACGCGGCGCGCGATCGCGTCCGCGCCCCGCGGCCGCGGCGCTGGCCAGCGGCGGCTTCGCGCCGTCACGGCAGCGCGCGTTCGACCTCGGCCGGCGGCCACTGCCGCTTCTGCCGCATCTGCGCGAACTTGTCGGCGAAGCTGCCGGGGTTGTCGCCCACCGGGCTGCGATAGCTGGCGGCGGCGCCGGGGTCCTCGCGCATGTCGAAGCACCACGGCTGCGGCGTCGGCTCCGCCGCGAGCGGATCGTCGGGGATGGTCGTGAGCACGTGCGCAGCGGCCACCCGCAACGCCGCGCCGCAGGCCGCGACCACCAGGCTGTCCGCGCCGGCCTCGATCGCCGCGGCGGTGCTGTCGACCACGACCGCGCCGCGATCGAGCCGCGCCGCGCCGAGCTCGCTGTCGACCACGACCGCGCCCACGACGGCGATGGCGTCGCCGAGCCAGCTGTCGAGGATCACGCTGTCGCGCACGCGGCCGTCGTCGGGCACGACCGCGTCGCCGACGATGCGGTTGCCGAAACGATCGGGCACTGCGGTCTCGATCGCCGCGAGCCGCCGCGCGAACTCGCCGGCGTCGTCGGGGCGGGCCAGGGCCGCGAAGGCCTCGCGCGCGCGCGCGAGCTGGCCCATGTCGCCCCACCAGGTGTCGGCGCCGAGGTCGAGCACCGCGATCGACAGCGGCGCGCCGCGCCGTTGCTCGAGCTGTTCGCGCACCGCGGCGACGCGGGCGTAGAAGTCGGGGCACTGCTGCAGCAGCGCCTGCAAGCCCGGGTCGCTGGCGGCTTCCTCGGCCCACAGCGCGGCGTCGTGCGTCAGCGCCTCGAACAGGTAGCCGTCGACGTCGAGCCAACCGGGCAGGGACCCGAAGTGCTGCGCGAGCGCGTCGACCAGCGCGAACGACAGCGCGGGCGAGCCCAGGTTCACCAGCGCGCGGGTGCCAGCGGGCGCGCGATCGAGGCGAGCCTGCAGCGCCGCGAGCGGACGCCGTCGCACCTGCAACGCCAGCCGGCCGGCGGCGTCCTGCAGCAACCATTCCTTGTTGCGCGCGAGGTCCTCGGTCAGCGTCACGCGCATGCCGAAGCGGACCGCGTCGACGCGGGACAGCTGCAGCCCCAGCGCGGCGATCGAGTCCGCCGGCAGCTGTGAGGGCAGCTGCGGCTCGTCACCCCACTTCCACGCCACGCCGCGGAAGCCCCCGCGCTCGAGCGCGGCCGTGACCAGGCCCCACGACCACAGCGAGGCCGAGCCCGCGTCGAGCCAGCGATCGCCGGCGCGGATCGGCATCGGTACGAACGGCTTGATGCCGTGCAGCCGCTGCGTGAGCGGCGACAGCCGCGTGCCTTGGCCCGGCAGCATGATGCCCAGCGCGACGCCGTCCTCGCGCAGCGGCGGCGTCGTCGCGCGCACGCTCGCGATCGCGTCGAGCAGCCCCAGCAGCTGACCCCGGCGCGTGCGCTCCTCGTGCGCGACCACGCGGGTGTGGCCGCCGGCGCCGAACAGCACCCGCGCCTGCGCGGCGGTGCGAGCCTGCACCAGCGGACCGTCGCCGCCGTTGGCGACCACGATCACCTCGCGCGCGCCGGCGTCGCGCAGGGCCGTGTCGCGCAGGGCTGCGAGCGCGCGCGTGCGCAGGGCCAGCCGCGTCTCGCCCACGCACACGCTCGCGAGCACCAGCTTCCGCCTCCTGGGCCACGGCCTGCGCGTGCCAGTGGGACCAGCACGCCGGCACCCACGCGCTGGTGCCGGGCTCGAGCCGCACCGGCACGTCGGCGGGGCCCCAGAGCGTGACCGCGCCGCGGGCCGCGTGCACGAACACCGCGACCTCGCGCCCCTCGCGTCGCCACGGTGTGGGGCCCACGACCACGCGCTCGACCGCGAGGACGCCGTCGTCGATCGCGAAGGGCGTGTGCCCTTGCACGAGCACGAAGGCGGCGGGATCGTCAGGCACGACCGGCAACGCCGCGAGCGCGCGCTCGGCCTGCAGCGCGCGCGCGGGCAGGCGGCCGTGATCCCACACGCGCCAGGTCGGGCCGGCCACGCGCAGCTCCAGCGCGAGGATGCGGCGGCCCTGCAGGTTGCCCAGGGCGTGCAGCGTGGCGCTGCTGCGACCGTCTCGAGGATCGGCGATGCGGTTGTGCACGACCGTGCCGGGCGCGACCGGGATCGCGTGCATGGTGCCGAGCAACGCCGCGTCGATCGCGGCCAGCTGCGCGAGCGTGCGCGAGATCGGCGCGAGCGCGGGCGGCAGCGCGGCGCCCGGTTGCAGCAGCCACGCCGAGGCTGCGGCCGCGCGCGCCGGATCGCCTGCGCACGCGGTCGCGAGCGCGGCTTGCAGCGCGGTGCCCTCGTCGATCCACGCGCGCCTGCGATCGCGGTCGAGCGGCTGCGCCAGGCCCAGCTGCAGCGTCGCGCCGGGATCGGCCGCGAGCACCACGTACAGCTCGGGCTGGCCCGGCGGGAGCGCCTGCAGCGACAGCATCGCGTGCACGTCCAGCAGCTTCGGCAGAAGCGGCGTGGTCGGGCCGAAGGCCTCGACGTGCGCGCGCCCGAGGATCTCGGGCGCGGCGCACAGCAGCGTCGTCAGCGGCAGCGCGCCGCCGTCGGGCAGCGCGATCATGCTGGCGTGCATCGCCGCCTCTTCGTCCCACGGCGCCGCGGCGAGCTCGAACGACTCTCCGATCGGTGCAGCGGCGGCGTCGATGCGCTTGTGCGCCGCGATCGCGCTGCCGCCCCAGGGCCGCTCGACCAGGGCGGCGCCCGGGCGCAGGACCTCGCGCAGCAACGCTTGCACCGCGGCGGGCTCGCGTCGCCGCAGCGCCCTGGCGAGCTCGCTGTCGCGTTCGGGAGGCATCGCGGCGGCGCAGCATACCCCGCGCGCCCGCGGGACGCACGAGCGCCGCGCGCGGGCCCGCGGCGCGTGGACTCAACCGGCGCCGTGCTCGGGCGCGGTGCGGTAGGGCTCGTCGTGGGCGACGAAGGCGGTCTCGCGCCGCGCGTCCTCGCACCACGCGACCACCGCGGGCAGGGCCCGCACCGCGGCGGCATAGGCCGCAGCCACCGGCAGCAGCTCGACGCCGTAGGTCTCGAGCGCAGCACCACCGGGGCGAACATCGCGTCGGCGATCGAGAACTCGCCCAGCAACATCGTGCCCAGGTGGCGCCAGCGCTGTCGGCACTCGGTCCACAGCGCGACGATGCGCGCGAGATCGTGCAGCGCCTCGGGGGTGTGGCCGCGACCACGCAGCGACGCGCCGATGTTGAGCGGCATCGCGCGGCGCAGGGCGCCGAAGTCGGCGTGCATCTGCGCCGCGATCGCGCGCCCGTGGCGGCGTGCGATCGGATCGGTGGGCCACAGCCGCGCGTCGGGGTACAGCTCGTGCAGCGTCTCGGCGATCGCGAGCGAGTCCCACACCGGTTGCTCGTCGCCGCCCTCGCCGATCCACAGCACCGGCACCTGGCCCGAGGGCGTCATCCGCGGGATGCGGGCGTCCCACGCGGGGGTGTCGAACGGCACCATGACCTCCTCGAAGGGGATGCCGGCCTGGCGCATCAGCACCCACGGCCGCATCGACCACGACGAGTAGTTCTTGTTGGCGATGACCAGCCGCAGGGTGCTCACGCCGGGCTCCGCTCGCGGGTGTCGATGCGGATGGGCCCCGACAGGCTCTTGTGCACCGGGCACTTGTTGGCGATCTCGATCAGGCGCTTGCGCTGCTCGTCGTCGAGCGGACCGTACAGCTCGATGCCGCGCTGGATCACCCAGGTGCCGCCCTCGTGCGCGTGCGAGAGCGTGACGCGCACGCGCTCGACCGGCCAGCCCTTGCGATCGGCGTACATCTTGATGGTCATCGAGGTGCAGGCGCCCAGGCCCGCGAGCACCCAGTCGTGCGGCGCGGGGCCGAGGTCCTCGCCGGCGAGCTCGGTCGGCTCGTCCGCGCGCAGGCGGTGGGGACCGACCTCGACGTGTTGCGTGAATTTGTGGCCCAGCTCGGTGTGGACGACGACCTCGCGGCTCATGGGCCGGGAGCATGGCACGACCGCGGCGCCGATCCACATGCAGCCGGTGCGCGCGGTATGCTGCCCCCGTGAGCCTCTCGCGCCGACATTTCGTGGTCGCGACCACCGCCAGCGTCGCGAGCGCGTGCGACCGTTCGCGGCGCACGAGCCCGCCCGCCGCCAAGGGTCCCGACGCCGCCTACTACGACGGTGCCGGCGCGACGAGCAGCGTCGACGCGTTCGTGGCCCAGGCCCGCGCGGCCGACTTCGTCGCGTTCGGCGAGCTGCACGAGCACCCGGTCGCGAGTCGGCTCGAGCTCGCGATGGTGCAGGCGCTGCTGCAGGCCGGGCGACCGTTCGCGCTGGCGATGGAGTTCTTCGAGCGCGACACGCAGCCGGCGATCGACGACTACTTCGCGGGCCGCATCGACGAGGCCACGTTCGTGCAGCGGACCGAGCGCAACGAGGCCTACGCGAGTTCGCACCGCCCCCTGGTCGAGGCCTGCCGCGAGGCCGGCGCAACCGTGATCGCCGCGAACGCACCGCGGCGGCTGGTCACGGCCTACCGCAAGTCGGGCCTGCCCTACGACGAGTGGCTCGCGAGCGTGCCGCAGGCCGAGCGCCCGCTGCTGCCCGCGCGCTCGGTGCCGCCGCACGACGAGCACGAGCGCCGCTTTCTCGCGCTCATGGGCCCCGAACGCGGCCCGCCGTTCTTCCGCTCCATGGCGCTGTGGAACGACGCGATGGCCGAGAGCTGTGCGAGCCACCGCGACGCCCATCCCGACGCGATCGTGATGCTGGTGGTCGGGGCGTTCCACGTCGCCGGGCGGCTGGGCACCGTCACCGCGTACCGCGAGCGCAGGAGCGAGGATCGAATCGCGGTGCTGACGATGAAAGAGGGTGGGGTGGCGTTCGCGGACGACGATCGCGACGAAGGTGATCTGGTGGTGAAGCTGCCGCGCTGACGGTGTGCCCATCCCTCGGACGCGCAGCTGGCGTCGATTGCGGCGTCCCGGCGGTTGGTCTGTGCGTGGTCGCGTGCCCCGAGCGCGCGATCACGCTGGCGTCGCCGCGCTGAGGCGGACCGGTGCTCAGCCGTCGCAGCCGGGGAACTGCGCCGCACCGGCCGCGTCGGCGTCGTCGAGCAGCGGGATGCCGTCGTCTTGCAGCGTGTTGCCGAGCACGTCGGTCACGCGCAGCGACAGCGGACCCTCGCCCATGCCGCCGTCGGCGACGAAGTAGTTGTAGTCGACGCGCGCCACGTCGGTCCAGGCGCCGTCGCGCAGGTACTGCACCGACGCGATGCCGTGGCGATGGTTGCGGATCTGGATCGCGGTCCACCAGGGATTGCTGCCGTCCTTGAAGTGGTAGACGACCGGGCCGGCGACCGGGCACTCGATGGTCTGCCACGTGATGGGCACGCGGCCGGCCTGCAGCGCTGCGATGTGGGCGAAGGCCTCGGGGCTGAGATCGATGTCGCCCGGGGCGCACTCGGGGCACTGATCGACGATGCGCACGTCGACGCTCGCGCTCGGCTCGTCGCTGGCCTGGATCCGCACGCACAGCCCGCACGCGGCCGAGGCGGCGTAGTCGGTGTGGTTCATCGCGCCGACCAGCAGATCGTCGGGCGTCGCCGGGAAGCCGCAGTTGCCCGAGCCGTCGGCGAAGTCGTAGTAGGTCGCCTCGCCCGAGCGCGTCGCCGCGCCCGCGCAGGGTTGCCCGACGCCGGTGGGATCGCCGCTGGCGTCGCCGCCGGCCGAGCCGGCGCCGGCCTCGCTCCCATCGCCGCCGTCGCCGTCGTCGGACGCCGCCGGGCGGCACGCCGGCGGGCCGTGGAGCAGCGCGAGCACGATCGCGAGGCGACGGGGACCAGGCATCGTCGCATCGTAGCGTGATCGCAGCCGTGCTGAGACGATGCGGCGTGACCAACGACGACGTGTCTGCGCCCGTCGCAGCGCCGCGGGTGCTCGAAGGTGGGCAGCCCGGCTCCGATCCCGTCGGCCCGCTCGTGCCCGCGCGGGCCCGCGATCTGCTGGGCTTCTCGGTCGGCCGCGTGTTGCCCTCGCCGGGCCTGCGCGCGGTCGGGCCGTTCGTCTTCCTCGACCGGATGGGCCCGACCGCGCTGCCGCCCGGTGCGGGACTCGACGTGCCGCCGCACCCGCACATCGGGCTCGCGACCGTGACCTACCTGTTGGCAGGCGAGATCGTGCATCGCGACTCGCTCGGCAGCGAGGTCGAGATCCGCGCCGGCGACGTCAACTGGATGTTCGCCGGGCGCGGCATCGTGCACTCCGAGCGTAGCGGTGCGGCGGCGCGCGCCCGCGGCGGCTCGCTGCACGGCGTGCAGTGTTGGGTCGCGGTGCCGACCGAGCAGGAGGATGCGCCGCCGCGCTTCGAGCACCACGACCGTGGCGCGTTGCCCGAGCGCGAGCGCGACGGCGTGCGTGTGCGCGTGGTCGCCGGGCACGCCTGGGATCTGCGCGCGCCGGTGACCGTGGCCTCGCCGACGCTGTTCGTCGACCTCGCGCTGCAGGCGGGCGCCGCGATCGCGTTGCCGACCGAGCACGAGCAGCGCGCGGTGTTCGTGCTCGGCGGCGAGGTCCGCTGCGGCGCGGTCGACGTGGCGGTCGACACCCTCGCGGTGCTGCAGACCGGCGCGGCGCTGCAGCTGGTCGCGCGCAGCCCCGCGCGGGTGTTGCTGCTCGGCGGCGCGCCGCTGGGCCCGCGTGCGATGTGGTGGAACTTCGTCGCGACGGATCCGGCGCGCATCGAGGCAGCCAAGCGCGCGTGGGCCGACGACGCGATGGGCCACGTGCCCGGCGAGTCCGAGCGGGTGCCGCTACCGGCACGCTGACGCGCGGATCAGTTGCACGCGGCGACGGGCGCATCGTCGCCGCAGCCCAGGCTCTCGGCCGCGCACGAGGCCACGATCTGGTCGCCCTCGAGGCAGCTGGTGATCGAGGTGTAGCAGGCGCAGGTGCCAAGCGACGGATCGAAGCAGCACACGCCCGCGCCCGCGCTGCACGAGGCCACCGGCGTCTCGGTCGCGTCGGGTTGCCCCAACCCGCAGTAGCAGGTGTCGCTCGACAGCTGGCGACACGACAGCGTCCAGCAGCTGCAGCCGCCATACGCGGGCCAGCCGGCGTTGCTGCAACATCGCGCCGGCGACGGCAGCACCGCCGGCGAGCACGCGGCACCCAGCGGTCCGTAGTCCGCCGTGTGGCCGCAGATGCAGCCGCTGCCCTCGGACAGGCTGCAGTAGATCTCGGCGTCGCCGCCGGTGCCGGCACCGGTGGGATCGCCGGTCTCCGACATCGAGCCTTCCGAGCTCGTGAACGTCGTCGCGCCGCCTTCACCCTCGCCGGTGTCGCCACCGCTGATCGTGAACACGCCCGGGGTCGCGTTGCCGGTGTCGCCGAGTTGGTCGGGGTCGACGCAGATCCCGGCTTCGCACTGCAGCGGGCTCTCGCAGAAGCGGCCTTGCACGCACGGGCCCAGCTCCTGCCCGGGATCGGGATCGTCGTCGTCGTCGCCGCCGCCGATCCGGCCGCAGGCCGCCGCGAGCGCGAGCAGGGTGAGCCATCGAGAGCGAGGGCAGGGCAGCATCACGGTCGCAGTGACGCCGCGCGACGTCGGTCGTAGCGGCCGCGGCGAGAAAATCCCGTCGGCGCAAGGCCGCCGCCTCGACGCCGCCGCGCGCGGCAGAGCGGCCGCAAGACCCCCGTGCAACGCGATGCACACCGTCGCGCAGCTCGCGCTCAGGCCGGCTCGGGCGCGCGTGCGGCATCTCGCGAACACCTCGCGGCAGACGATGCTCGTCGCGCGATGGCGCCGACGACGTTTTGGGCCGCCCCCTTGGCAGCACCGCCTCCGCGGGTGCATCAACGTGGGCGCCAGAAGGAAGCACCGCGAACGATGCCCGGCAAGACCAAGCACGCCCGACTGTTGGCCTGGATCGAAGAGATCAAGGCGTTGTGCAAGCCCGACTCCGTCTACATCTGCGATGGCAGCCAGGAGGAGTACGACCGCCTGTGCAACATGATGGTCGAGACCGGCACGATGATCCGGCTCAACCCCGAGAAGCGCCCGGGCAGCTTCCTGGCCCGCTCGGACCCCCGCGACGTCGCGCGCGTGGAGGACCGCACCTTCATCTGCAGCACCAACAAGAACGACGCCGGCCCGACCAACAACTGGAAGGACCCCGGCGAGATGAAGCAGACGCTGGGCAAGCTGTTCGACGGCTGCATGCGCGGGCGCACGATGTACGTCGCGCCGTTCTCGATGGGTCCGCTGGGTTCGCCCATCGCCAAGCTCGGCGTGCAGATCACCGACAGCGCCTACGCCGTGGTCAACATGCGCATCATGACGCGCATGGGCCAGGGCGCGCTCGACGTGCTCGGTGACAACGGCGAGTTCGTGCCGTGCCTGCACTCCGTCGGTCGGCCCCTGGGCGCCGGCGACAAGGACGTGCGCTGGCCCTGCAACCCCGAGAACATCTACATCGCGCACTTCCCCGAGACCCGCGAGATCTGGTCGTTCGGCTCGGGCTACGGCGGCAACGCGCTGCTGGGCAAGAAGTGCCTCGCGCTGCGCATCGCGTCGGTGATGGGCCGCGATCAGGGCTGGCTGGCCGAGCACATGCTCATCGTCGGTGTGGAGAGCCCGCAGGGCGAGAAGACCTACGTCGCGGCGGCGTTCCCGTCCGCGTGCGGCAAGACCAACTTCGCCATGCTGGTGCCGCCGGCGGGCTTCGAGGGCTGGAAGGTCTGGACCGTGGGCGACGACATCGCGTGGATCAAGCCGCGCGACGGCAAGCTCTACGCCATCAACCCCGAGGCCGGCTTCTTCGGCGTCGCACCCGGCACCGGCGTCAAGACCAACCCCAACGCGATCAAGACCCTGACCAAGAACTGCATCTTCACCAACGTCGCGATGACCGACGACGGCGACGTGTGGTGGGAGGGCCTGACCGACGAGACCCCGGCGCACCTGATCGACTGGAAGGGCGAGGACTGGACCCCGGCCAAGGGCAGCCCCGCCGCGCACCCCAACGCGCGCTTCACCGCGCCGGTGTCGCAATGCCCCTCGGTCGATCCGAAGTGGGAGGACCCCGCGGGCGTGCCGATCGCGGCGTTCATCTTCGGCGGCCGCATGTCGAAGGACCAGCCGCTGGTGTACCAGGCGTTCAACTGGACCCACGGCGTGTACCTGGCCGCGACCATGGGCTCGGAGGCGACGGCTGCGGCCGTGGGCCAGGCCGCGATGCGCCGCGACCCGTTCGCGATGCTGCCGTTCTGCGGCTACAACATGGCCGACTACTTCAACCACTGGCTCAACGTCGGCCGCCGCATCCCCAACCCGCCGCGCATCTTCCGGGTGAACTGGTTCCGTCGCGGTACCGACGGCAAGTTCCTGTGGCCCGGCTACGGCGACAACATGCGCGTGCTCAAGTGGATCATCGACCGCGTCAAGGGCCGCGGCTATGCCATCGAGAGCCCGCTGGGTTGGATGCCGCGCCACGAGGACATCAACTGGCAGGGCAGCAACTTCGATCAGGAGAAGTTCCACGAGCTCATGTCGGTGGCGAAGGAGCCCGGCAACGTCGAGGCCCACGCGCACGAGGAGCTGTTCGATCGCTTCTTCGATCGCCTGCCCAAGGAGTTCGTGTACGAGCGCGAGCTGCTGCGTTCGCGGCTGTGGCGTTCGCCCGACCGCTGGGGTGCCGAGAGCGGCCAGCCCGGCGGGCTGTGAGCCGTGCGCACCGCGGCCGCCGCGTGCGGCCGCCGTCACCGTAGGACCCGTCAGGCGCCGGCGCGAAGCCGGCGTTCGACGTTTCGGACCAGCAGCGGCAGCACCAGGCCGAAGACGATCGAGATCCACGCGACCGTGGTCATGCCGACCAGGCGGTGGTCCGCGGTGGTGTCGAGCACCCGCGCCGACAGCAGCGCGCCGCTGGCCGCCGCGACGTGCTGCACCGCGGACTGCAGCGACATGAAGCGCGCGCGCTCCTCGGGCCGCGGCACCCGCGTGGTCAGGGTCTGGTAGGCGACGTTGCGGATGCCGTTGGCGAACATGAACGCCATGAACACGCCGTACATGCACGCGAGCAGGTGCGTGCCGAACGGCAGCAGGCCCGGCTCGGCGAAGCCGATCCACGTCACGAACACGAAGCCGAGCGAGCCGGCCGTCGCGACGCGAAAGGTGCCGATGCGATCGACGAGCCTGCCGCAAGCGCGCGTGGTGAAGAAGCTGACCACGCCGCCGGCGAGGTAGAGGTACTTGAGCTGGGCCTCGGGCAACCCGAGGTTGTTCTGCACGAACGTGGCGATGTTGGGTAGCAGCACGAACGCGCCGGCGTTCACGGTGAACGTCATCGCGTAGGAGGCGAGCACGGCCGGCCGCGCGAGCATGCGTGTGACCGAGGTCGGCTGGGCTCGCGCGCTCGCGAAGTGCAGGCGCAGCGGTGGCAGTCGCGACGCGGCCGCCAGCACGACCACGCCGGCGCCCGCGACGGCGAAGAACGGCGTGCGCCAGTCGCCGAGCTCCGCGAGTGCGAGGCCCGCAGGCACGCCCAGCACGGAGGCAGCCGCGAACGCGCCCATGACTGCGCCCATCGCTCGACCACGTCGCTCGGGCGGGATCACGTCGGAGACCACCGCGATGGCGAGCGACGTGGCCGGCCCGCCGAAGGCACCCGCCAGCATGCGCGCGGCCACGAGGCCCGTGAAGCTGGTCGCGAGGCCGCCGGCCGCGGTGCCGGCGACCAGGCCCACGAGCGCGACCAGCAGCGCGGGCCGACGGTCGAAGCGGTCGAGGAAGGTCGAGCCGATGATCCCCGCGGTCGCCGCGGCCACGGTGTACGCGGCGACCGCGTCCGCCAGCCGCGACTCGGGCATGTCGACCGCGAGCGCGAGCCGCGGGCCCAGGGGCGCGATCATCATGAAGTCGAGGATGTTGATGAACTGGACCGCGCCGATGATCAGCAGCAGCTGGGACTCCGACAGCCCGCGGCGCGAGCCGGACTCGGCGCGGGTGGCAGCAGATGGGCTGGGGCTGTCCATGGGGCGGCGGTCGGGCGTCCTGTCGCAGCGTAGCGGGACCGCGCGCGCAAACCAGCGATCGTCCGGTGGTGACCCAGCGTTACTGCGTTGCCGTGCAGCGTCCGATCGGCGCGGGTGATGGCGCTCACGGGGCCCCGGGGCTCGGGTACACTGCCGCTCGCACAACCGATGGCGCGAACCCGCAAGACCCGGGCCCGCAGCGGCGGCAAGGCCAACGGCGCCAAGGCCGATGCCGAGGCCGAAGCCGAAGACGCGGTGGCACCCGCGGACGCCATCCGCGTCCGACGCATGCACCGGCGCGATCTCAACCGCGTGTGGGAGTTCCTCAAGCTGGTCTTCCGCGACGTCAACCGCGAGACCGTCGAGTACCAGCGGCCGCGCAGCAAGAAGCGTTTCGAGGAGCAGTACGACGACGAGGGCATCGAGCAGCTGCTGTTCGAGGTCGCGGGGCAGATCGTCGGCTACGCCGAGTGCGCGTACCAGGTCACCGGCAGCGACAACTGGGTGAACCCGCGCTACTTCGACAAGCGGGACATGCGGCCGCTGTTCGTCGAGGAGCTCGCATCACACCCCGAGTACCAGGGCCGCGGCATCGGCAGCTTCATGCTCGAGCAGCTGCAGCACCTCGCGCGGGTCCGCGGCTGCACCCACCTCGTGCTCGAGGTCGCCGAGAACAACCGGCCGGCGCTCACGTTCTACCGCAAGCGCAACTTCTTCAAGCTCGACGCCTCGCTGTTCATGGCCCAGAAGGTCGAGAGCGAACCCGAGCTGCTGCCACCCCGGGCCATGCGCGAGCCACCGCCGCCCGAGCCCGACGACGACGACGACGAGTGACGTAGATCGCACCTGCGGGTGTAGCATCGCCGCGGCGCGGTCGTCAGACAGCGCGCTTGGAAGCGTGGACGGGGTCGGCGAGGGTGCCGGTCCCGTTGTTGGACGTGCACGAACGCGGACCGTAGCGTCCGCAAAAGGACCGAGGATGACGAGGATCAAGTTCGCACTGGCATGGCTGGCGATCGGCGCCGGCGGTTGTTCCACCTGGCTCAACGACACCGCACCCGCGATGCAGGACGGCTACGTCTACGCCGCGGGCGCGCGGCAGAAGGTCTTCTCCACCAAGGCCACCGTGTGGCTGTGCCCGACCAAGGCCGCGTCGCCCGACGCGTGCAAGCTCGTCGACGTCTCGGTGTCGAAGTGAGGCCCACCACCATGATCATGCGCAAGCTCATCCTCACCACGTTGGCCCTGGGCGCCGTGGCCTCGACCGGCTGCAGCGTCGCGTACTCGAGCATCCGGCAGCAGCCCGACGGCAGCTACCTGCTCACCGAGAGCAAGAGCAAGTTCTTCAAGGTGCAGGGCACGATGTACAGCTGCACCGCCAACGGCGAGACCATGAACTGCAAGGTCGTCGCGTTGCCGTCGCCGAAGAAGAAGTGAGCGGCGATTGATCGAACCCCGTCCGCGCGCGCTCGCCCTGCGAGCGGCGCGCGCGACGGTGTCACGGCGCGAGCCCACGCAGGATCAGCTCGACGTTGGCGTCGACCAGCGCGTCGACGTCCGACCACTTCTGCTCCGGTGCGTTGAGCAGCAGCGCCAGCAGGCCGTGTTGCGCGCCGAGCACGACCTCGGCCATCAGCGTCAGATCGCCGTCGCGGATGCGACCGGCCTCGACGCAGCGGCGCAGGCCCTCGACCAGGAACATGAAGGTGTTGACCCGCGGGTTGCCCCAGCGGTCGACGTGATGCAGCGGCGCGAGGTGGTCCCAACCGTTGTTGGGCCGACGCGTCAGGAACACCGCGCGGTACTCGTCGGGGTGTTGCAGGCCGAAGCGCAGGTACAGCTGCAGGCCCAGGCGCAGGCGATCGAGCGGGTCGCCCGGCGCGGCCATGAGCGACTCGAGCGCGGGCACGATGCGATCGAACACGTCGTAGCAGATCGCGTCGAGCAGCTCGTCCTTCTCGCGGAAGTACAGGTACACCGCGGTCGAGGAGATGCCGACCGCGGCTGCGACCTTGCGCATCGACACGCCCTCGGGTCCCTCGGCCAGCAGCAGGCGCTTGGCCGCGGCGAGGATCTCCGCGCGACGGTCGGCGCCCTCGCCCCGGCGCTTGGGCGGACCGCGCGCGCCGGCGGGCTGGGCGCCGCCTGGCCGCACCGCCCGGGTCGCGGGTCGCGGCGGCGTCTTGGCGGGCTTGGCACGTCGAACGGCGGGCACGTCGGCAGCGTGGGGTCGACGGCGGCGGCTTGCAACCGCCGTAACTCGGAGTAGGTTACCACCGTTCACCCAACGGCGTTAGCCGAAACCGCCGATGGCCCCGGAGCTCCCCCCCACCCGTACCCGCAGCGGCCTCGCCGGCTCCTGGCGGATGACCACGCTCTTGGCCTGGCGCAACCTCGCGCACGACCGCGTGCGGCTGGTCGTGACCCTGGTCGGCATCGTGTTCTCGGTCGTGCTCATGGGCATGCAGACCGGTCTGCTGGTCGGCTTCACCCGCACGACCGCGGGCCTGGTCGAGCACGCGAGCGCCGATCTGTGGGTCGTGCCCAAGGGCACGCTCGACGTCGATCTGGGCGGGCCGTTGGACGAGCGCCGGCGCTATCAGGCCATGGCGGTGCCCGGGGTCGAGCGGGTCGAGCCCTACTTCATCAACTTCGCGCGCTGGCACAAGCCCGGCGGCGGCACCGAGTCGATCCAGCTGGTGGGCTTTCCCATCGACGGCACGCTCGCGGGGCCGTGGCAGCTGGTCGAAGGTCGCCGCGAGGACCTGCGCCGACCCGACGCGGTCATCGTCGATCGGCTGTACGCGCGCAAGCTCGGGGTCGATCGCATCGGCGACACCGTCGAGATCAACGCTCGACGCGCGCGCGTGGTCGGCTTCACCGACGGCGTGCGCACGTTCACGCAGTCGCCGTACGTGTTCGCGACGCTCGCGAACGTGCGCCACTTCGTCGGTGCGCCCGAGCGCACCGTGGGCTACCTGCTCGTCGCGCTCGAGCAGGGCGCCGACCCGGCCCAGGTCGAGGCCGAGATCGAGGCGCGGATCCCCGAGGTCGAGGTCTACCAGGCCGCGGCGTTCGCCAAGTCGTCGTCGGACTACTGGCTGTACACCACCGGCGCGGGCTTCTCCTTGGTGATCTCCGCGTTGCTGGGCCTGGTCGTCGGCGTGGTCATCGTCGCGCAGACGCTGTACGCCTCGACCATCGATCGGCTGCCGGAGTACGCCACGCTCAAGGCCATGGGCGCGCCCGCGTCGTATCTGTATCGCATCATCGTCACGCAGGCGGCCATCGGCGCCGCGGTCGGCTACGGCGTCGGGCTCGCGATCGTCGAGGTGCTGGTGTGGGCCTCGCGCAACGCCAGCGCCGCGCCGGTGCTGCCGCCGTGGCTGGCCGGCGCGCTGGGACTGCTGACCCTGGGGATGTGCATCGCCGCCGCGGTGATCTCGATCCGCAAGGTCATGTCGATCGATCCGGTGGGGGTGTTCCGATGACCGCCGCACTCGCGCAACGCCCGGTCGAGCCCGTGCTCGCCGCCCGCGACATCCGCCACGTCTACGGCAGCGGCGCGACCGCGTTCGAGGCGGTCCGTGGGGTCTCGTTCGAGATCCACCGCGGCGAGGTCGTGCTCTTGCTCGGGCCCTCGGGCTCGGGCAAGACCACGCTGCTGCAGATCCTGGGCGGCCTGCTGCGCCCGACCCACGGCACGCTGTCGCTGCTGGGCCAGACCATCTCGGGCCTGTCGCTCGAGCGGCTGGCAGCGCTGCGGCTGCAGCACTTCGGCTTCGTGTTCCAGGCCTACAACCTGTTCCCGACCCTGACGGCGGCGGGCAACGTCGAGGTCGCGCTCGATCTCGTCGGCGTGCGCGGTCGTGCGGCGCGGCAGCGGGCGCAGCGACTGCTCGAGGACGTCGGCCTGGGCGATCGCGGGCACCACTATCCCGCGCAGCTGTCGGGCGGACAGCGCCAGCGTGTCGCGATCGCGCGGGCGCTCGCCGCCGATCCGGCGGTGGTGCTGGCGGACGAGCCCACCGCCGCGCTCGATTCGCACAGCGGCGCCAACGTGGTGTCGCTGTTCCGCCGCCTGGCCGACGACGGCCGCGCGGTCGTGATCGTGACCCACGACAGCCGCATCTTGCACAGCGGCGATCGCATCGTGGAGATGGAAGACGGCCGGGTCGTGGACCCGGCAGAGCGGGGCAGCCATGAAGAGGTCGTTGTGGGCGGTCGCGTTGCTGGCGACCGCGGTGGGTGTGGCCGCGGTGGTGCGTGCGGAGGCGGAGCTGGCGGCGTCGGTCGCAAGCTCGGCGCCGATCGGGCTCGCGGCGCCCGGGCGGGTCGAGCCGCGCGGTGAGGAGATCGAGGTCGGCGCGCGGCGCCCGGGCCTGCTGGTGACCATGCACGTCGACGAGAACGACATCGCGGTCGCGGGCCAGATCCTGGCCGAGATCGACCGCCGCGAGCTCGAGGCCGAGCGCGCCGCCGCGGTCGCGGCGATCGAGCTCGAGCAGGCCGAGCGCGAGCGTCTGCTGCACGGCGCCAGGCGGCACGAACGTCAGGCGGCCAAGGCCTGGCTGCGCGCGGCCGAGGCCGCGCTGTCGCTGGCGCAGAAGGAACACGCGCGCGCGGTGCCGCTGCACGATCGCGGCGTGCTCACCACCGCCGAGGCCGACCGCACCCGCGAGCAGCTCGACTCGGCCACGGCCCAGCACACCGAGGCGGCCAAGCAGCTCGCGCTGCTCGAGGCCGGCGCGCGCGCCGACGAGGTCGCGATCGCGGACGCCCGCATCGCCGTGGCGCAGGCGCGCCTGGCCGCCATCGACGCGCAGATCGAGAGCACCTACGTGCGCGCGCCGACCGACGGCGTGGTGCTGCGCCGGCTGCGGCGCCCGGGCGAGATCGTCGCCGCGCAGCCGCCGACCGCACTGCTCGTGCTCGGCGATCTCTCGCACAAGAGGGTCCGCGCGGAGATCGACGAGATCGACGTCGCGCGGGTCCAGCTGGGCGACCGCGTCGAGGTGACGAGCGATGCGTATCCCGAGCAGCGCTTCGGCGGCACCGTGGTCCGTGTCGCGCAGCGCGTCGGCGCGAAGCGGGTGTACACCGACCGACCGTCGGAGCTGCAGGACCGCAAGGTGCTCGACGCGTTGATCGAGCTCGAGCCGGACAACCCCATGCCCGTGGGGCTGCGGGTCGACGTGCTGCGGGTGCAGTGAGCGAGATCGCGTGCGCGGCCTCGCGCACGCCGATCGATGTCGCCCGCACCCGTGAGCCCGCCGAGCGATCGCGACCCCCATCGTCGCTGTCCGAAGCTGACAAACCCATCGCGGGGTTGCACGCCGGCGCGAATCCACGCCGCGTCGCCGCGGGAATTCGCGGTGTTCTCAGCTGCAATTCGGATGGCCTCATGCGAGCGTCGCGAGACCCATGACGTACCGCGCATTGTTCCTGCAGCCGACCTCGATGGTCATGATGGCGACGCTGCTCGCCGCGTGCCCTGGCGACGACACCTCCGCGACGTCCGCGTCGGATTCCGATTCCGACACGGACGCGAGCACCAGCGGCGACTCCGCCACGACCAACACCACCACGGCGGACAGCAGCGCGAGCGCCGACTCGTCGTCGAGCGGCGAGGGCACCACGACCGCGTCGACGACCATGTCGACCAGCGACACCGACTCGGGCTCGTCGAGCAGCGACACTGGCAGCTCGAGCGACTCGGGCTCGACCACCGACGTGGGTCCGGTCTGCGGCGACGGCGTCGTCGACGCCGGCGAGGATTGCGACGGCGACGACCTCGGCGGCGCGAGCTGCATGAGCGAGGGCTTCGACGGCGGTCGCATCAGCTGCGCGGCGGACTGCACGCTCGACACCTCGGCTTGCAACGTCAACTGCGGCAACGGCAGCCTCGAGGAGCCCGAGGAGTGCGACGGTGTCAACCTCGGCGGCCTCGACTGCGTCTCGCAGGGCTTCGACGCCGGCGAGCTCGCGTGCAGCCGCGGCTGCACGCTCGACACCACCGGCTGCATCAGCTTCATGTGTGGCAACGACGCGATCGAGGGCGCGGAGCTGTGCGACGGCACCGACCTGGGCGGCGTCGATTGCATCGCGCTGGGCTACGACGGTGGCGCGCTGGCCTGCGACGCCGGCTGCGCGGCGTACGATCCGAGCGGCTGCACCGGCCTCAACAACTGCTGCGAGGCGCAGGACTCGGGCGTGTTCGGCTGTGGCGACGACGCCTGCGAGGCGGCCGTCTGCGGCATCGATGCCTACTGCTGCGAGAACACCTGGGACGGTATCTGCGTGACCGAGGCCTACTCGCTGTGCCCGACGACCTGTGTCACGTCCTGCGGCGACGGCCTGATCACCGGCGGCGAGCTCTGCGACGGCGCCAACCTCAACGGTCAGGACTGCATCACGCAGGGCTTCGCCTCGGGCACGCTCGCGTGCAGCGGCACCTGCGACGGCTTCGACACCAGCGCGTGCGTGCCGTTCCCGGGCCCGTGCTGCGTGGCCAGCACCGCGGCGGGCTGCCAGGATCAGGCGTGTCAGGACGCGGTCTGTGCCGCCGACTCCTTCTGCTGCGACACGCAGTGGGACGGGCAGTGTGCCAACG
This sequence comes from Nannocystaceae bacterium, assembly GCA_046351635.1. Taxonomy (GTDB): domain Bacteria; phylum Myxococcota_A; class Polyangia; order Nannocystales; family Nannocystaceae; genus Xiheibacterium. Next base: position 249,133 of record JAXLYC010000006.1, read on the forward strand.
AGGCGGCGGCCCTGCCGGCGTGCCTGGGCTTCGAGTCGTGCCCAGCGTCGGTGTGCGGTGACGGGACCGTCAGCGGCGGCGAGGTCTGCGACGGCACCGCGCTGGGCGGCCAGACCTGCGAGACGCTCGGCTATCCGCCGCCGACGAGCAACTGCTGCGTGGGCAACCACGGTGGCCCCGGCTGTGACGACGGCGGCTGCCAGGCGGCCGTCTGCGCCGTGGATCCGTTCTGCTGCGACACCGTGTGGGACGGCATCTGCGCCGACGAGGCCGGGTCTTTCTGCTCGCTCGGCTGCGGCGATCCGGTCTGCAGCGACGCCTGCGACGGCTTCGACACCTCGGTCTGCTCGCAGGCGCTGCCGGCCTGCGTCGAGGAGGACATCGGCACCGCCACCGGCCTGCCGGTGACCAGCGGCAGCACCGGGGGCGAGGACGAGGACTTCGCGCAGTCGTGCGGCGCCGGCGGAGCGGTGGACCACGGGGTGCACGTCGTCGCGTCGGAGACCGGCACGTACACCTTCGACCTGCTCGGCTCGGGCTACGACACCGTGCTGTCGGTCCACATCGACTGCGGCGGCGGCAACGAGCTCGCGTGCAACGACGACTCGCAGGGGACGCTGCAGTCGACCGTCGCGCTCGACCTCGTCGAGGGTCAGGCGGTGTTGGTCGTCGTGTCGGGCTACAACGGCAACACGGGTGCCTGGGTGCTCAACGTCACCCCGCCGGCGCCGACGTTCCCTGCGGTGTGCGACGGAGGGACGGACGCGATCTCGGGGCAGCCGTGGGTGGTCTGCGCGGCGGACGACACCGGCGCGTGGATCTCGGCGGCCAACGGCGCGGGCGGCAACTACCACGCCACGCAGATCTGTCAGTCGCTGGGCTACTCCGACTTCGGGCAGTTCGGTGGCACCTGCGGCAACGAGTGCGGCTACTGCGAGAACCCGACCGCCTGTGACGCGCCGGGTCAGCAGACCTTCGACGGTCAGGGCGACTGCGGCAGCGATGCCGGCGGGCAGATCTTCTGCGACACCGTGACCTGGACCTGCGTGCCGTGAGCCGCAGCGCGATCGGGGCCCTCCGCCGGGTCCCGATCGCAGTGCATCATGCCGAGCCGCTCGCCGCCGTCGCTCGCGATCCTGCTGCTCGCCGCGTGCGGCGACGTGGCCGTCGCGCCCGCGGCCGGCAGCGGCACCGGCTCGGGTGATGCCGGTGGCGAGGCCAGCACGGCAGCGGCCACCGGCACGACCACGGGCGGCACCCGCACTGCGAGCAGCGATGCGAGCGGCGACGCGAGCGAAACCGCCGCGGGCAGCACGACTTCGGTCGGCGAGAGCGACGGGCCGAGCACCGGCCGAGCCGGCGGGACCTCGAGCGCGACGGGCACGGCCGCGAGCAGCGAGGGCACCACGCTCGGCGCCGACGGCAGCAGCAGCGGCGGCGACGGCTCCGAGCCGCTGCCGCTGCAGTTCACGGACGTGACGCTCGCCGCCGGCATCGACTACCTGCAGGGCGAGTTCCACACGGCGCCCGAGTGCCTGGTGGACCAGATCGGCCCCGGCCTCAACGGCTACTGCACGCCCGAGCGCATGACCGGTGGCGCGGCCGTGGCCGACATCGACGGCGATGACGACCTCGATCTGTTCGCCGGCCGCTTCGAGGACGTCGACGTGCTGCTGCGCAACGAGGGCGACGGCAGCTTCACCGACATCACGTTGGCCGCCGGCCTGACCGAGGTGCGGCACTCGGCGGGCGCCGCGTTCGCCGACATCGACAACGACGGCGACCAGGATCTCTACGTGCTGTCGATCGGCGACTTCAGCTATCTGCTGTACATCAACGACGGCAGCGGCACCTTCGTCGAGGAGGCCGCGCTGCGCGGCGCCGATCTGACCACCGACGTGGTCCACACCGGCACCAGCGCGACCTTCGGCGACTACGACCTCGACGGCTGGCTCGACGTGTTCGTGGGCGAATGGCGCACGACCGGGGCCAACGGCCCGATGCCTTCGCGCGCGCGGCTGCTGCACAACCTCGGGCCCATGCAGCCGGGCGTGTTCGAGGACGTCACCGACGCTGCGGGCGTGAACATGGACGGGGTCTGGGCCGAGGTCGGCTGGGACATCGAGGGCACCTTCGTGTTCGCACCGATCTTCGCCGACCTCGACGACGACGGTGACCCCGAGCTGATGGTGTCGTCGGACTTCGCGGCCTCGCGGCTGTTCTGGAACCAGGGCGACGGCACCTTCGTCGACGGTACCGTCGCCGCCGGGGTCGGGCTCGATCACAACGGCATGGGCTGCGCCGTGGGCGACCACGACGGCGACGGCGACCTCGACTGGTACGTCACCTCGATCTCCGACGACGAGTCGCCCAGCGACAACCGGCTGTACGACAACCAGGGCGACGGCACCTTCGTCGACGTCGCGCCGACCCTGGGCGTGGGCGAGTCGGGCTGGGGCTGGGGCACGTTCTTCTTCGATCCCGACAACGACGGCGATCTCGATCTGTTCGCGGCGTCGGGCTACTACTACGCCGCCTACACGATGGATCCGCTGCGACTGTGGCGCAACGACGGCGTCGCGCCGTGGCTCGACATCGCGGCCGAAGCCGGATTCGCGGGCCCCCAGCAGCGACGCGGCGCGCTGCCGTTCGACTACGACCAAGACGGCGACCAGGACGTGTTCGTGGTCGTCAACGCCGGCGCGCCCGAGCTGTACCGCAACGAGCACGGCAACCAGTTCGGCTGGCTGCGCGTGCGTGCGACGGGCAGCACCAGCAACCGCGACGGCATCGGTGCGCGGGTGCGGCTGTGGCGGACCGAGGGCGGGCCGGTGCAGCTGCGCGAGATCGGCGTCGGCGGCCACTACAACGGCCACGGCGAGCGCGTGGCCCACTTCGGCCTGGGCCCGGGCGACGACCCGGTTGCCCACGTCGAGGTCTACTGGCCCGCGAGCGGCCAGACCCAGGGCTTCGACGACGTGGCGCCCGGCACCACGCTCGTGGTGCAGGAGCCGTGATGCCGCGGCGCGCTCAGGCGCGGGTCCAGTCGATGCCGGTCATGATGTACGGCACGTAGCGGAAGTCGCGGATGGTCGCGACGCGATCCTCGGCGAACCCCAGCAGCACGAAGTAGTCGGGCTCGGTCGCGTCCTCGCGCAGGTACACCAGCAGCGCGGGGCGGGACTCGACCGTGCCGGGTTCGACCCGCACGTACGGCAGCGCCGAGTAGCGACCGTAGTAGTTCTGCACCGCGGCGCCGCGCAGGGCCGCCTTGGACACCAGGTCGAGCCGGCACTCCTCGGCCAGCAGCGAGCGCAGCCCGAGCCAGTCGCGCGCGTTGAACAGCGAGGCATAACGATCGAGCCGCTCGCGCTCGGCCTGCGGCAGCGTGCTGGGGTGCGCGGTCGCGGTGGTGTTGTCGTGCGCGCGCAGGCCCGCGCGGCCGCGGACCAGCGCGGCCTTGACCGCGAGCACCGTGGTCTCGAGCACCTCGGCGACCTCCTCGAGCGACAGGCCCAGCACGTCCTTGAGGATCACGGCGCTGCGCTGGCGCAACGGCAGCGCGAGGAAGCTCGCGAGCGCGGCGCGGACCACCGCGGGGTCGGGTGCGAGATCGGGATCGACCACGCGCTCGGGCTCGTCGAGGGGATCGACCCGCTGGGTCTCGTGGCGGCGCAGGTGGTCGATCGCGGCATTGTGTGCGATCCGGAACAGCCACGGCCGCAGCGGTGGCGTCGGCCCCTCCAGGCTCAGGGCGTAGAACGCCTTGGCGAGGGTCTCTTGCACGATGTCCTCGCCGGTCACGGTCGAGCCGACCAGCCGCGCGCAGTAGCGGTGCAGCTCCGGTCGGATGTCGCCGACCAGGGTGAGGAACTGTTCGCGGGCTTCGGAGAGGGGGGGGGTCGCCATCCGGTGCGCCCACGAGTGTGCCCGCGACCGAAGCGGTTGCGCACGCACCCCTCGAAGGACCGCGCGCGCGGCCTCGCACGCTTGCTGCGACCGGCTCCGCCGCGCTATCGTCCTTGCTGTCGTTCGAGGCGCTGCACCGCCGGTCGCCCCAGGAGAGCGTCCTGCCATGACCCTGCGTGCGCGAACCCCTTTTTCGCGATCGCCTTGTCCGCCAGCGTGCTCGCGCTCGCCGCGTGCAACCGCGGCGGCAAGAACATCTCGCTCAAGAAGGAAGCGACCGCCTGGCCGAGCCTGGCCGAGCCGCCGCCGCCGGTGAACAACCCGGCGCTGCGCGACGCGGCGGTCGTGATCGCGATCGAGGACTATCAACAGGTCGACGACATCCCCGGTGCGCGCGCGAACGCGGCCGACTGGGTGAAGTTCCTGACCAAGAGTCAGGGCGTGCCCGAAGCGAACACGCATCTGCTGTGGAACTACGAGGCCACGCGCGAAGAGATCCTCGCGGACACCCGTCGCGCGGTCGAGAAGGTCTCGCCCGGCGGGCGGCTGTGGTTCGTGTTCATCGGCCACGGCGCGCCCAAGAAGACCGGTGACGATGCGTGGCTGATCGGCGCCGACGTGCGGCCCACCCCCGACAGCATCGAGGCCCGCGGCGTGGCGCAGTCCGAGCTGCTGTCGATCCTCGAGAGCAAAGATGGCGTGACGCCGATCGTCGTGCTCGACGCGTGCTTCAACGGCAAGACCTCGACCGGTGGCAGCGTGATGGAGAAGGGTCTGCAGGACCTGGTGTTCGTCTCGCTCAAGACCGGCTCGCGCTCGGTCGTGTTGTCGGCGTCGAAGTCGGACGAGTACGCCGGTTCGCTGCCGGGGCTCAACCGCCCGGCGTTCTCGTACCTGCTGCTGGGGGCGATGCGCGGCTGGGGCGACACCAACAAGGACGGCACGGTCACGGTGCAGGAGGCGGTCGGCTACTCGCGCGACGCGCTGGAGATGCTGCTGCAGGGGCGTCACCAGACCCCGGAGATCGTCGGCGGCATCGGTGCGGAGCAGGCGCTGGCGCTGTCGTCGGGCGAGGGCGGGCCCGATCTCACCGAGATGCGCATGCGCGGCGCGGCGGCCAACGACCTCAAGATGAACGCGGACACCCTCGCGGTGCCCGACGCGGCGCTGTTCGAGGGCGGCACGGTCAACTTCAGCCAGAAGTCGGACATGCAGGCCGAGAAGCTCTACGGCGAGGCGCTCAAGATCCAGAAGGAAGAGGAGGCGCTGCCGGAGTCCCGCGCGTCGAAGTGGTGCGAGCTCGCGCGGCTGTCCGCGGCGACCAACCCGTACCGCATCCAGGCGCTCAAGATGTGCCGCGAGTGGCAGGTCTACGCCCGCGCGCTGCGCAACAAGGAGACCTCGATGGTCAACGACTACGAGTACCTCCGCGACTACCTCACGCTCGAGCACAAGAACAAGGACCAGAAGCAGGCCGCGTGCGCCGCGTTCCTCAGCGGCTACAGCGATCTGGCCGAAGCCGACTACCCCCACATCAGGCACGTCCGCCGCGCGCTCAAGGCCCTGCAGCGCGGCCAGAAGGCCAAGGTGCCGTCGCTGTCGGACGTGAAGATCGTGCCCACCGGCAGCCCCTCGGCGACCCCGCAGTGACGGAAACTCGACCATGACGCACCCCAAGACCTCCGTTGCGTCCGCGCTCTCGATCGCCTTCGCCCTCGGCGGTGCCGCGCTCGCGGTGTCCGCCTGCTTCGACGGCGAGGAGCTGATCGAGGACCTGCCCTGCGACGACGAAGGCGACTGCCCGGGCAAGTCGCTGTGCCTGCCGAACCCGGACGGCTACTCGACCTGGAACACGTGCCAGGTGCCGCAGGCGCAGGGGCAATGCGCGGGCGCGGGCGAGAGCTGCTCGATGCTGGCCTGCTGCGCGGGGACGGAGTGCAATCAGGACGCAGTGACGTGCGCGACGATCTGCGACAGCGCAGACCCGTCGGCCTGCAACAACCCATCGTGCTGCAACTACACGACGGGGAGCACGAGGAGTCGAAGCTCTGCACGTGCTGAGGCCGGGCCCGCGCCGTCGACGTGGTGTCAACTCCGCGGCGCGGGGCGGCAGGCTGCACCATGAGCGCGTGGCGTGGGCAGGTGGCCGGGCAGGTCGATCGCCGGGAGCGCCCGCGGAATCCTCAGCGGTTGCGCAGCCAACACGTCCGGGCTAGAGTCTTCGAGGCCGATCGGGACCGGTCGGGTTTCGGCGCGCGGCGCGGAGGGCGGCGATGCGGGAGATGCATGGGGAACCAAGGAAGCGGTTCGGAGGGGCGTCGCATCGCGGCTGGGCACTGGGCAATGTCGCTAGCGTCGCTGGCGGGGTGTCGAAGCCGGGGCCGGCGACGGGTTCGAAGTCGGCGCGGACGTCACCGGCGACCCGTGCGACACGGAGAGCTCCCGCGACCGCGGGCAGTGACCATGGGGAGCCCTGGGGGCCGGGCAACGGCGGGGCGGAACAGCGGCGGCGAGCTCTGCTCGACGTCGGTGCGTTGCCACCGGAGCAGATCGGTAGCTTGGCAGAGCGCGGTGCAGGGGCTGGCGACGCCTACGCTCGCCCACAGCGAACGAGATGAGCCGGTACGGCTGGACGAGAGCGAGCACTTGCTCGTCGTGCTGCCCGCGACATCTTCTGCACAAGGTCACTGGCGCTCAGTCCACCGCCAGCGCGTACCTTCCCCGCCACGACTTCGCGTTCGCGGCCGCAACTCGGGCTCGACATCGAGGTCGTCCCGCTGACGCGGCAATGGTCGACGACTGCGATGCCCTACTACGAGCGTAGCTATCCGGCCAGCAGGGCGCCAACGACAGCTGTGCTGCACCCGCCTGGCGTTCTACCACCGACCGGCGCCAGTTCGTGATCTGCATGCCGTACTTCGTGTCGCTCGTGGCCAGCAGCCGAGGTGGCGTCGAAGTGCTCGCGGGCGACGAGTGGGAGCGCGTGTCGATGCTGCCTTGGCATCACCAGCGGCCCGTTTGCGCTCGACCTCGCGATGCGCACGGCGGCAAGGTGTTCTACGTCCACGGGGCGAGCGGACTGGTTATACGCGGCGTCGATGTCGCCGTGGTCGAAAACCGACACGGCACTCGTGTCGTGATGGAACTTCGGTCGACTTGGTCGCGTCGACTCCGACGACCGAAGTGAAGGCGGGCAAGTGCGCCGACGGATTCGACAACGATCCGGACGGCTATGCCGACGACTGTGACTACAACTGCATTGCCGCACACCGACGACTTTCGGCGGTGCCATCAGGCCGCACACCGCGACCTGGGGTACAGCAAGGACTACGTGCGCCTCGCGGAGCGGCGATCTCGAGGTTCTGCACCTGTGAGGCGCCGGGCATCGCGGACGTCTGGCCATGTTCGCACTCGACGCGCGGAGTCGAGTCCTGAACAACATTCAGCCGCCGCCCGCGCAGTACCCGATGCCTGTGCAGCACCTCCGTTCCGCGCCAGCGTAGGGCCTTCTACCGGCCGCCAGGCAACGCCGCGCCAGAACGTAAGCGCAGGCTGCGCCGACTTTGCGGCATGGTTATCCGCTGACGTTGTCGATATCCGCTGCAGGCATGGACAACAACTACTCGGCGATGCGCGCGGTGGTCTGGGACGTGCTCGACGGGTTGGTCGCGGGCAAGCCCGCAGCGGACATGTTCCCAGTGCACCTCGCAGGGATCATCACCACCGAGTACGCCGATGACAGATCGGTCAGTTCAAAGGCAGCACCAACCCGGCGACCAGATCTCAATGGGGCGTTCGTCGCGTCCGCTCTTCGAATGGAGGCATCACGGCGAGGCCAACATTGCCCACGAGATCCGGTCACACGCTCGGGCTGGCTCACGGATGGCGCGGCGGCAATGGCTCCAACCCGGTATTCTGGCCGGGAACCAGCATCTGGGGGCTGATGAATCAGCAGGCAACGGTTGGGCGCCGGTCCTGAACTGGTCCGCGGGATCGCTCGTACAGGGCTTCACACAAGGCGAGGTGTGGCAACTGTTCGTGCCGAGCAAGTTCTGGCCGCGTTCCAGCGGTTTCGACTTCACCGGGTGCAGTGAGCCAAGTGATTGCCAGACCGGCCACCCAGGTCTGACTTGCGCAGCGTCTGGCCAATGCCTACCCGGTGAGGACTGCATATGAACCGCCTTTCCCCGTGTGAAACTACGCGCGTTCCTGGTCGTATGCATGCTGAATGGATGTGCGGACGACGATCCGCACGTCCGACGACGCGGAGCGTGCTACCCGCCGGACCCGGAGCTCCCCGGTTGTTCCGCCCTCGGTGCCGCACTGCGGTTGGTTGCCGGGCGAGTTTCCCGACCTCGGCAGGTTATGAGAGAACGAATCGCGCGTGTCCCTCGAATTCGCGCCGTCGAGGGCTGCAGGCGCTGCGTGCGACCCGTGCGACGTGGAGCTCTTCGATGCTCTTCTGGCTTCGAGATCAGGCGAGTGCGACCAGCCATTCACGGCGTTCGTCAGGGGGTGCTTACGTTCCGCCCGGCCGGTACACCCGGGCTGGGAAACATGCCGGAATCCGCCTCTCCACTCAAGCACACCGATGAACTGAAGCAGCGCCCGGCGGTCAGGGTACCGTCAGGCCGCACACCGCGACCTGGGGAGCGGCAAGGACTACGTCCTCATGGGCGATCTCGAGTTCTGCACCTGTGAGGCGCCGGGCATCGCGGACGCGGTCCTGGCCATGTTCGCACTCGACGCGAGTCAGGTCTGAACAACATTCAGCCGCCGCCCGCGCAGTACCCGATGCGCAATGCGAGCACCTCCGTTCCGCGCGCTCATCCAGGGCTGTCTCTGGCCGCCAGGCAACGCGCCGGAGCTGTCATGCGAACGAACAAGGCTGCCACGGCATGCGGTCGCGCCTGCTGGCTCGTTGTCGACGTACCCGTTGCGAGGCATGGACAACGACTTCTCGGCGATGCGCGCGGTGGCGTGGGAGGTGTTCGACGGGTTGATCGCCGGCAAGGCCGCGGCGGACGCTATTGCCTGTGCACGTCGCGGGGATCATCACGACGGAATACGCCGATGACGGGAACAACCAGTTCAAGGGACTTGCAGACTACCAACCCGACGAGCCGGAACTCAATGGGGCGTTCGGCATGCCGCGTCCGCTCTGCCAAATGGAGGGATAACGGCCGGAGCTAATATTGCCCGCAGAATCGGCCACGCTCGGCCTGGCTCACGGCAAGGACGGCGTGGCGGGGCAGGACTGCCGGATGACTGGCTCTTCTGGCCTGGCACCACGCTGTGGGGTTCGTTGGTGTTCCGGCAACGGTGAACTGGTCTCGGCTGGTTTGCTGTCGTCGCTGCGTCAGCTTTTCCCAGGGGGGATATCTGGCAGCAGTTCGTGCCCAGCAAGTTCTGGCCTCGCTGGGCGGCTTTCAGGTTCGACAGGAAAGCGGCGTACTGATGCGGTGACTTTATGTTCGAGAAGCAGGCTATCCTGGCGAGCTTTTACGGTTCGTTCGCTCAGTGCTGCGGCACCGCAATGAGGCGAAGGAGCGTCATGAGTCGTTTTCCCTTCGCCGAAGCCTGGGGCTGGCGTTCGCCACCATGGCGCTGGTTCGGCGTGCGATGATGAGCCGGCCGCCGATGGTGGTGGTCGGTATCCTTCGACCCGGAACGGTCGTCCCACCCTCGGTGCGCCTGGTCTGGTGGTTGCCGGGCGAGTTCGCCGGCGCCTGAACGGATATGACAAGACGAACCGCGTCTCCGTCCACTTCCCGACCGACGAGGAGCCATGCGACCCCTGCAACGTCGAGCTGTTCGACATGCTGCTCGAAGCCGAGATCGAGCGCAGTGCGATCAACCGTACGCCGCGTTCCAGCGCGGCTGCTACCGACTGCCAGAAGGTGGCCCCGGGGTCGGGCAACTCTGCTACGTCCTCGGACTCTACGCGTCGGACTGCACGCCGATGAACTGACCGCCGGCCGCGAGGGCTACAACCCGCCGACTGCAACGAAGCTAGGCGTCGCGCGGCCAAGCGCCGTATGCCTCGCGCCGTCGACGAGGTCGTGCGCCGCTAGGCTGGCTAGGCTAGACTAGAACCGTCCGTTGATCCCGAACCCGCCGCCTTGCCGCACCCACATGGGCCCGCCGGCGACGGTCCTCGCGGTCTTGCGGCCCGCGGCGATGGGCGGCGTGACCAGCAAGGCCAAGCCCACCGCCGCGATGACACCTCCCGCGCCCAGGGTGGCCTTGCCGACGGTGTGGATGCCGGGGTCCTTGCGGCTGAGGAGCCCGCCGCCGACCGACATGCCGAGCAAGCCCAGGGCCATCGTGACGCCGCCGGCGCTGAGGAATGCGCTCCGACGCGCCTCCGTCATGGCGCGGGTCGAGCGCTTCGAAGCCGGATGGTTGCGCCGATCGTGCGTCTCGGCTGGGCCATCGAAACGATAGTTGACGTCGAAGTCCTGCGGCAGCTTGCTCAACAGCAGCTGGTACTCGTCGTCGGGATCGACGGCGAGCGCCGGCGCAGGCGAGTCCGCGGCGGGCGTGACGGGCGACACGGCCCACACGTGCGCGCCTGCTCGCCGGGGCGCGAACACCAGCGCGGCGAGGGCGAGAGCAACGAGACGCAGGCGCTGCGACAACGCGCGCGACCGTAGCAGGCCGAGTTGCCCGCGTCCCTGGAGTCGGCGCACTCCGAACGCGGATCGGTCCCTTTGCCGCAGCGAGCGCAGGTGCGCACGCCGCTAGAACCGTCCGTTGATCCCGAACCCGCCGCCTTGCCGCACCCACATGGGCCCGCCGGTCACGGTGCTCGCGGTCTTGCGCTTGGCGATGATGGGCGGGATCAGCAGCACCAGGCCCAGTGCGGCGAGCGTGCCGCTGATGCCCATGACGACCTTGCCGGTCTTCTGCTTGCCGGAGTCCTTGTTGGCCAGCAGCGCGCCGCCGGCGGCCATGCCGATGAGGCCGTAGATCAGCATGAGGCCGCCGCCGAGGATGAACTTCTTGCGATCGGTCTCGGACATGCGGCTGGTCGAGCCGCCCGAGGTGGGCGCGGGCGAGCCGTACTGCTTCTTGCGCAGCGATCGTGCGCCGATGAGCAGCATGATGCCGAGCGCGGTCACGCCACCGCCGGCGGCGGTGCCGATGATCGCGACCTTGTCGCCCTTCTCACCCTTGTCGAGCAGGGCCTGGCGACCGCTGCCGTCGATCGGCGAGGTCGTGCTGGTCTCCATGCCCTCGAGCTCGTCCTTGGCCTGCTTCGACATCACCAGGCCCGCGGTCATGGCCGACAGCAGCCCGACGCCGCCCACCAGGGTCAGCGTGCTGCCGGCGACACTCAGGCCCTTGGCCCGCTTGGCGATGCGGCCGGGATCGTTCTCGCGCTTGTACTTCTTCGCCGCGCCGTCGAAGCGGTAGTTGATGTCGTAGTCCTGCGGCAGCGTGCGCAGCAGCACCTGGTACTCGTCGTTGGGATCGACGTCGGCCGGCGGCGGCGTCAGCGACGGCGCGGCGCAACCATCTGCGGTGTAGTTGGGCGCGTCGGGGCACAGATCGGTCGCGTCGGGCACTCCGTCCGCGTCGCGGTCGGGGTTGACCGGCTGCGCCTGCGGCGGGCAGCCGTAATTGTTCGGCGCGCCGTAGGTGTCGGGGCACTGGTCGACGTCGTCGGTGACGCCGTCGACGTCGCGATCCGAGGGTTGGTGCGTGACGGCCCACGCGTGGGCGGCTGCAACCTGCGGCGGCAGCACCAGCGAGCCGGCAGCCAGTCCGACGAGAAGCGGGCGCAGGGACATCGCGCGCGATGGTAGCAGGTTCACCGGCGGCTCAAGGCTCGATCAGCAGGTAGCCCTCGGTCTTGGTCCAGCGGCGCGCGGGGATCGACGCGAGCTTGCCCGGCAGCTCCTCGAAGTACTTCGCCACGGTGGCCGCGTCCAGGCTGCCGGCCGGCGGCTTGAACATGTCGAAATCGCCCTGCTCGCTGAAGGCGTAGAGCACGAAGCGATCGCGCGAGGCCGCGCCGGGCTTGGGCAGTGCGGCCTTGAGCGTGAGCTCGACGTTGCCGCCGGCGGTGATCATCGGCAGCGGTTGCTTGCCGTTGGGCAGCAGCAGCCCCGCGTTGCCCTGCTCGCTGACGAAGCCGACCACGAGGTAGACCTGGCGCGCGCTGAGGATGCGCACGCTGAAGACCTCGCCGTCGCGGACCTGCTCGGGGAGCAGCACCAGCTCGACCCGGCCGTCGTTGCCACCGCCGGCCTCGCGCACCTCGAACGCCCACGCCTGCGGATCGCTCCACTCGAGCGCGCGCTCGACCGTGCGCCACTTGCCCGCGCCCGCGCCGACCGGGACGCCCTTGGCCTTCACGTGGCCCTCGACCTTGGCCTCGCTGTTGGCCCGGATCTCGCGCTTGCCGGTGCCGACCCGCACCGCGCTCACGACCGGGCCGGTGCAGCCGCGCAGATCGGCCTCGAGCACCTCGAGGTTGTTGATGTCGGCCTCGATGCGCATGGTCTTGCCGAACTGCGCGGTGAGATCACCGATCGGGGTCTGCCCGGTGCCGACGTGGGCGACCTTGCCGATGTCTTGCATGTACGTGCGATGCCAGCGCTCGGGCACGCGGCGGATCGCGACCTCGCAGCCGGGCGGGCGCTCGTCCGACAGCGCATAGCCACCCTTGCTGTCGGGCGTCACCGAGCGTCCGAGCAGCTCCTCGGGGTTGCCGCGCGGCGTGAGCAACAGGTGCTCGTCCGCGTCGAGCTCCGGCGGTTCGGTGTACTCGTTGCGGCGGCAGGCGAGGTCGACCAGCAGCGCGAGCGCGAGCGCGAGCCCGCTGGTTCGACGCACGCGATCACGAGGTTGCGGAGGTGGGATCGGGGCCACGCGCCCGGAGCATACCGCCGTGGCCGTGCGCCTGCGCGCCCGCGTCGCCGCCGACGCGCGGGCCCGTTGCGCGGCGCGGGGTCGGCGGGCGAAGCTGGACGCGGCCGCACCGATGTCCGATCCCATCCTCCAAGTCGCACCGCTGGGATTCCCGTGGCCGTGCGTGGACCCGTTCCTCTTCTGTGTCCATCACGACGATGCCTATCCCGCCGGCAACGAGGCCCTGGGTCCGGCCGCGTCCCTGGCCGGGCGCGACCTCGGCCAGGACTTCGCGGGCAAGGACGGCTGGCGCATGTACCACGGCGAGCGCGTGCCCGGCTTCCCGCAGCACCCCCACCGCGGCTTCGAGACCGTCACCGTGGTCCGCCGCGGCCTGGTCGATCACTCGGACTCGCTCGGCGCGGCCGCGCGTTTCGGTGGCGGCGATGCGCAGTGGCTCACCGCCGGGCGCGGCATCGTGCACGCCGAGATGTTCCCGCTGCTGCGGCGCGACGCCGACAACCCGCTCGAGCTGTTCCAGATCTGGTTGAACCTGCCCGCGGCCGACAAGCTCGCCGAGCCCCACTTCGCGATGCTGTGGTCCGAGGACATCCCGCAGCTGTCGCTGACCGACGACGCCGGCGGCGGCATCGCGATCACCACCATCGCGGGGGCGCTGGGCTCGGTGCGCCTGCCGGCCCCGCCGCCGCGCTCGTGGGCGTCGCGGCCGGGCAGCAACGTCGCGATCTGGACCCTCGCGCTCGAGCCTTCCGGCGCGCGCTGGCGCTTGCCGCCGGCGCCGGGCACCACGCGGTGCCTGTACTTCTTCGTCGGCGACGCGGTCACCGTGGGCACGCGGACCCTGCAGCAGCACGCGGTGGTGTTGCTCGACTCCGATCACGCGGTGCCGCTGTGCGCGGGCGAGCGCCGCTGCGAGCTGCTCCTGCTGCAGGGCCGGCCCATCGCCGAGCCGGTCGCGCAGCAGGGTCCGTTCGTGATGAACACGCGCGCAGAGATCCAGCAGGCCTACCTCGACTACCAACGCACACGCTTCGGCGGCTGGCCCTGGCCCGACGACGATCCGGTCCACGGTGCGACGCGCGGTCGCTTCGCCCGCCACGTCGACGGACGCGTCGAAGAACGCGGCTGATAGACTGGCCGCGGGATGTCGGACGAGCGCGGTCCCGAGCTGCTGCCTGCGCGGGTGCCCGAGGACCTGTTCTCGTCGCAGGACACGCTGCACGAGCCCGGCGCGCTGCCGCTGACCTGGCTCGAGCCGCCGTTCACCCTGGGCCGCTACGTCGTCACGCAGCAGCTGGGTCGCGGGGGCGCTGGCGCGGTGTTCCGCGCCCACGATCCCGAGCTCGATCGCGAGGTGGCGATCAAGGTGGTGCTGCCGCGCTCGCGCAGCGATCGAACCCGCCAACGCCTGCTGCGCGAGGCCCAGGCCATCGCCAAGCTGTCGCACCCCAACGTCGTGTCGGTCTTCGACGTCGGCGAGCTACCGCGCGAGCGCGACGACGCGCCCGCGGGCGTGTACATGGTGATGGAGCTGGTCGAGGGCGCGACCCTGCGCCGGTGGTTGCGCGAGGCGCCGCGCACGATCGCGGAGATCCTCGACGTGCTGCTGGCCGCCGGCCGGGGCCTGGCCGCGGCCCACCGCGCGAACCTGGTCCACCGCGACTTCAAGCCCGACAACCTGCTGGTGGGGCGGCGCGGCCACGAGCGCATGCCGCCGGTGCACGTGCTCGACTTCGGCCTCGCGACCGCGGCGTCCGCAGGCGCGAGCACCGACGAGTCGGGCCCGCCGCGCACGACCATGGTCGAGATCGCCGGCACGCCGGCGTACATGGCCCCGGAGCAGCACGCCGGCGAACCCGGCGACGCGCGCACGGACATCTTCGCCTTCTGCGCGACCGTCTACGAGGCGGTGTTCGGGGTGCAGCCCTATCGCGGCCGCACGCTCGAGGCGCTCGCGCGCGAGAAGGCCCAGGGCTGCGCGCCGCCGCCTTCGGGCAGCGGCGCGCGGCGGGTGCCACGGTGGCTGTACGACGCGATCGCGTGGGGGCTGCAGCCCGAGCCCGCGCGGCGGCCCGCGTCGCTGGTGTCGCTGCTCGAGCGCATCGAACATCGCCGCCATCGTCGGCGCAACCTCGCGATCGGTGCCGCCGCGGTCGCGCTCGCCGGCGGCGTGATCGCGTGGGGCTCGCGTCACGGGCCCGACGCGCGCGCGTGCATCGACGACGGTGCGGCGCGGCTCGAGCAGGCCTGGGGCGAGGCCTCGCGCACGCAGGTGCAGCAGCGCCTGGGCGCGCTCGATCTGCCCTACGCGGCCGAGACCGCCGCGCGGGTGGTCGCGGTGCTCGACGCGCGGACGCAGGGCTGGCGCGACGCTCGCGTGGTCGCGTGCGAGCTCGCGCTGCAGGGCGACGCCGCCGCGGTCGAGCACGCCGCGAGCGCGCTCGCGTGCCTCGATCAACAGCTGGCCGAGCTCGGCGCGCGGGTGGAGCTGCTGGCCGCGGCCGACCGCGAGTTCGCGCGGCAGGCCGCGCGCACGGCCGAGCGCACCGCCGCGCCCGAGCGCTGCCTCGACGAGGCCTTCGTCACGGCCCAGCGCGAGGACTTCGGCGGCGAGCTCGAGGCCGACCTGATGCGCGCGCGGCTGCAGCTGGAGCTGGCGCAGTACGCCGATGCCTCCCGCGCGGCCGGGGCGGTCGCGGGCGCGGCGCGGGCCCGCGGGGATCGCCGTCGCGAGGCGCGAGCGCTGCTGCTGGCGTGCCGCGCCGACGGTCGCGCCGACCGCATCCACGGCGCGCCGGCCAGCTGCACCGACGCGTGGGTGGCGGGCGAGCGGGCCGACAGCGCCAGCGTGGTGGTCGGCGCGTTGCTGCAGCTGCTGGGTGAGACCGGCCGCGACGAGGTCGAGCGCGCGAGCCTGTACGAGCGACTGGCGCGCGCGCGGCTCGAGTCGCTGCCGGCGGAGCAGCGCGAGCTCGGGCACGAGTCCGACCTCGCGCTGATCCTGGCGCAGCGACAGCGCGAGGCCAGCAACTGGTTGCAGGCGCGCAGTCATGCCCAGCGCGCCTACGACCTGATGGTCGAGCAGCGCGGCGCAACCGATCCCGCGGTCGTGCCTGCGATCAACGAGCTCGCGCTGGTGGCCGAAGAGCTGGGCGAGATCGATCGCGCGCGCGAGCTGTTCGAGCAGGGGCTCGCGGTGCTGGTCGCGGCGCGCGGGCGCATGCACCCCGACGTCGTGAGCCTCGAGAACAACCTCGCCGGGCTCGAGATCACCCTGGGCCGGCACGAGGCCGCGCTGTCGCGGCTGGGCGACGTGCTCGCGGCCAAGCGCGCGCTCGACGGGCCCGACGGCGTCTGGCAGCTGACCACGCGCTACCAGCAGGTCGAGGCGCTCGTGGCGTTGCATCGTGCCGACGAGGCCCTGGCCATCGCGCGCGAGTCGGTCGCGATCGGCCAGCGCGCGTGGGGCGACGACTCGCGCGAGCTGCTGTCGAGCCTGGTCGCGCTGGTGTGGGCCCTGCGTGAGCACGGCGACTGCGGCGAGGCGCTCGAGCTGCTGGCGCGCATCGACGCGATCGCCCGGCGCAGCGAGACCCCCGACCGCGAGATCGAAGCCTCGGCGGAGCTCGAGCGCCCGCTGCCACGCCGCGACCGACGCCTGGTCGACGCCGGCGCCGCGTTCGCCCGCGCGGTGACGCTGCACGAGTCGCTCTACGGCGCGCAGGCGCGGCCGGTCGCTCGCGCGCTGCTGGCCGAGGCCGCCTGGACCGCGCGCTCGGGCGCCGACGCCATCGCAGGCGCTGCTGCAGCGTGCCGCCGCGATCCTGCGCGCGACCCAGGGCGACCCTGCGTTGGATCGCGAGCACGCGGAGCTGGCTGCCCAGTCCGCACGCGCACCGGCGCGCGGTGACGCAACGCTCTGGTACGCTCTGCCGCCCGATGACCCAGCGTCGCTCGATCGTCCGCGCGCGTGTGCTCGTCGCCCTGGGCGCGTGGTCGCTGGCGTGCCACGTCGACGGTGCTGCCGACGGCAGCGGCGGCACCACCGCGTCGTCGTCCACCGGCGACGGCGCGGACTCGGGCAGCGGCGGCGACACCGCGTGCACGTGCCCGCCGTCTTCAGCCTGGTGTTCGACGAGGACAGCCAGGCCACGCTGCCGCTGCGCGACGACGCGCGGTGCTGCCAGCTTGCCCGCGCAGGCGTGGCAGTTGTGGGGTCAGGTCGCGGCCATCGACCCCGACGCCAGCTACGATCCCGTCTACGCCCTGCCGGTCGAGTTCGCCGCGCCGACCAGCATCACGGCGGTCGACGGTGGCCTGCTGACGCTGCAGCTCGAGTACGCCGATGCACCACCGCGAGCGTGCGCTTGAAGAGGCGGCCCGCGGCCGCTTCAGCGCGCAGTTCGTGCCCGACCCGGCGGCACGCCGACCGCGGCGATGCGCCTGCCTGCGCGCCGCGACCAGCGAGGCCTCGATGGGCATGGGCGAGGCCCTCGACGCTATCGAGGACCGCGGGCCGGCAGCGGGGGTGGTCGATGCAGCTCGAGGCCGACCTGCACTGAAGGCGGCAGTAATGAGGTTCACGTGCCGCCG
Source organism: Nannocystaceae bacterium (assembly GCA_046351635.1). Classification (GTDB taxonomy): domain Bacteria; phylum Myxococcota_A; class Polyangia; order Nannocystales; family Nannocystaceae; genus Xiheibacterium. The sequence goes on from JAXLYC010000006.1 coordinate 266,515, forward strand.
GCGATCGGCACCTGCGGCTGGGGCCTGTTCGGCAAGACGATCACCTGGGCTTGTTCGAACTCGCGACGCAGGCCGACGATCTCGCAGGTCACCTACGGCCTGGCTCCCACGGTGGACAAGGGCCTGCGCTTCCACCCTTCGCCGCCGAGCACCCGCCTCGACGTCACCGCGCACTACCGGGCCGTCACTGCGCGCCGGCGCTGCCGGCCCTGCGGGCCCTGGGCCCGTGGTCAGGCGCAACGAGAACACCGACGCTGCGCAGGTCCTCGACGACGCCCAGACCCTGCGCGAGCTCGACCTGGCCTACGCGCGCTGTGGATCGATCGGCCCTACGCGACCGGCGTCAACACCTTCGACTTCGAGCCCACGCGCTTCCCCGATCCCAGGCCATGATCGACACGCTGCACGACCTCGGCCTGCGCGTCGCGCTGTGGCACGCGCCCTACGTCAGCGACATGGACGAGCCTGCGCCTGCGCTGCACCAAGAGGCCCTCGACGGCGGCTACTCCCCGCCCGTGACGGGCCTGCTGCTCAACAAGTGGGGCGCGGCACCCATCGACTTCACCAACCCCGACGCGTTCGACTGGTGGGCGGCCTGCCCGCGCAGTATGGCGCCATGGGCATCGAGGGCTGCTGCTCGACTACGGCGAGGACGTGGCGCGACCGGCGTCGGCGCCGGGCGTGCGCCGTGGTCGTTCGCCGACGGCAGCGACGAGCGCACGATGGCTGGCCGCTACCACAGCGGCTACCACGCGCCGTATGCGGAATCGTTGCCGCCTGGCGGCGGCGGGCTTCATCCTGCGCGCGCGGGCACCTGGGGGCGAGCAGAGCCAGGCCAGCGTGATCTGCCTCGGCGATCTCGACGCTGATCTTTTCGCGCTTCGGCGACGACCGACGGCACGCGCGGGGCCGGGGGCCATTCGCCCTCCGTGGTCGCGTGTGGTCTGTCGCCGTCGGCCTCGGGCTTTCCACCGTCTCTGCGTCCGACACCGGTGGCTACCGCGACGGCCTGCCGAGCAGGAGATCTTCACGCGGTGGTTCCAGCACACTGCGCTCATGCCGGCGATGGCGATCGGCATCGGCAGCAGCGACGTCGCATGGGAGCCTCGGCGACGACGAGATGCTGGGTTGGTGCTCATGAGGCCACGCGTTGTACCTGGTGGCTGTTCCCTACGTGGAGCGAGCGAAGGCCATCGCCGCTGCGCGGACGGCCGCTGTGCGTCCGCTGGGCTGGCCCATCCCGAGCTCGGTGTGCATCCGTCGGACGTGTACCTGCTGGGCGACGACCTGCTGGCCGCGCTCGGTGATCGAGCCTGGCGCAACCACGCGCACGTGCCGACGGTGCCGCCTGGGCGTTGGATCGACTGGTTCGACGGCGCAGCGAGGTCGACGGCGGCGCGGACGGCCGCGAGATCACCGTCGATGCGCCGCCGTCGAAGCTGCCGCTGTGGCTGCGCCGGCGCGGCAGTGGTGCCGTTGCTGGTGTCCGACATCGACTCGCTGTCACCCACCAGCGAGCCTGCGCTGGTCGACCTGTTCGCGAGCGATGCGGGCGTGTTGTGGGCCCGCGCGGTGCCGCAGGGCGCGACGACGCGGCGGCTCTTCGACGGCGCCGTGCTCACGGTCTTGCGCGAACCCGCGGCCACCGGCGTGCAGGACCCTCGGGCGAGGCCTCGTCGCGGCGGTGGTCGTCGAGCTGCTCGGTGGCCGCTGCGAAGCCTTCGTGGTGGTCACGCTCTCGACGGCGCAGCGCTGGCCGCGGCGCTGGGCGCCGACAGCGCCTGCGGGGCGCCGGCTGGCGGTTCGACGCCGGCCGCGGCGCGCTGTGGTTGGGCTCGCTCCGCGGGCGCAGAGCACGCGGTGGTCGCGAGCGACTGGACGTTCGCGGCGGTGCCGCGTGCGAAGCCTGGCCCATGGTCTTGCGCACCGCGGTGCTGTCGCTGCTCGTCGCGTGTTCGGCGGGCCGCCCCGGATCGGGCAGCGGGAATGAGGCCGCGGGCAGCAGCGAGTCGAGCAGCGGCTCGGGCACCGGTGGCACGAGCGGCGGCGACGGGCAGCGCGACCACCACCGCCGCGAGCAGCGAGGCCGGTACCGCCGACGGCAGCAGCAGCGACGGCGGCGAGGCCTCGACCACCGGCGAGCCGGCGGGCTGCCTGGCCGACGCGATGGGGCAGGGCCAGCATGACGGCCTGGTGATCGAGCACGACGGCGCGATGCGCCGCTACAACCTCTACATCCCCGAGGGCCTCGACGGCACCGTCGCGGCGCCGCTGGTGCTCAACTTCCACGGCCTCACCTCCAACGCGGCGCAGCAGCAGCTGTTCTCGCAGTTCGATCCCGTGGCCGACGCGAACGGCCTGGTCGTGGCGTACCCCGAGGGTACGGACGCGTCGTGGAACGCAGGCACCTGCTGCGGCAGCGCGGTGACCAATCAGGTCGACGACGTCGGCTTCGCGCGGGCCGTGATCGCCGACGTGAAGGCGCGCACCTGCATCGACGCCAAGCGCGTGTACGCGACCGGCATGTCCAACGGCGGCTTCATGTCGCATCGGCTGGCGTGCGAGGCCGCCGATGCGGTCGCCGCGATCGCGCCGGTCGCCGGCGTGATCGGGATCCCGCTCGAGGATTGCGCGCCGTCGCGGCCGGTGCCGGTGCTGCACTTCCACGGCACGCTCGATCCGCTGGTGCCCTACGACGGCAACATGCTGTGGCCCGGCGCGGTGCAGACCGTGGCGCAGTGGTCGATGCTCGACGGTTGCCCCGGCGATCCGGTCGAGACCTTCGACGAGGCCGAGGTCCACTGCGAGGCCAGCGACATGTGCGATGGCGGCGCCCGCACCGAGCTGTGCACGGTCGAGGGCGGCGGTCACTGCTGGCCCGGGACCGCGCTGTGCCCGTTGGGCGTCTCGACCACCGTGCTGTCGGCGAGCGAGCGCATGGCCGAGTTCTTCGCGGGGTTCTCCCTGCCGTGAGTCGCACCGCGCGCGCCACCTCGAAGGTGGCGTGCGGGCCTGCGCACACCCGCTCGGCTTGCGGCGTGCGTCCGCGCCTGCGACGATCGCCGGTGGGGGTCGGCACCATGGGCGGACGAGCATCGAGCAAGGTGTGCTGCGCAGCGATCGCGGCGGGCGTGATGGCGTGCGGCGGTGGCGGTGCGCGCGGCAGCGGCTCCGCGAGCGACGAGAGCGGCGACACGCTCACCACGACCGTCGGCACCACCGCGTCCACCAGCGACGGCAGCGGCGAGGGCACCGGCACCGCCGGCACCACCGCGAGCACCACCGCATCGACCACGGTCGCCGACAGCAGCAGCGGCAACGCGACCGAGGGCACGAAGTTCGACCTCGGCGTCGGACCCGACGTCGGCCGGCCCGCGTGCGGCGACGGCAAGGGCGGCGGCGTCGAGTTCTCGTACATCTGGGTGTGCAACAGCAGCGAGGGCACGATCTCGAAGATCAACACCCAGACCATGGAAGAAGAGGGCCGCTACTACACCCGCGCCGATCACCTCGGCAGCCCCAGCCGCACCTCGGTCAACCTCTCCGGTGACGTCGCGGTCGCCAACCGCCTGGGCGGGATCACCAAGCTGTACGCGCGCGCCGAGGACTGTGTCGAGAGCAACGGCATGCCGGGGCTGCAGACCTCGAGCGGCAAGAACGACGTGCTCGCGTGGGGCGCCGACGAGTGCGTCGCGTGGCACACGCCCTTCGCCTACAGCACGCAGCGACCGGTCGCGTGGGCCCCGGGCACGCTCGACGAGTCGACCTGCACGTACCAAAACGAGAAGCTGTGGACCGCGGGCGGTCAGAACGACGTGATCGACAGCCTCGAGGTGGTGCGGATCAACGGCGACGACGGCTCGATCGACGCGACCATCCCGATGCCGGACGTGCCCATCGGCTACTTCGGCGCCTACGGTGGCGCGGTCAACCAGGCCGGCGACTTCTGGTTCGTCATCTACGACACGTACAACGTGCCCGAGACCTACATGGTGCGGGTCGACGCCGGTGATCTCTCCTACGAGCTCGTGGCGGTGCCGGCCGAGATCTGTCCCTACGGGTTCACCGTGGACGCCGACGGCCGGCCGTGGATCGGATCGTTCTGCAACTCGAGCGCGCGCTACACCCCGGGCACCGGCACCTGGGATCTGGTCGGCGCGCTCGGCTACGGCATCCAGCAGGATCAGATGGGCCGCATGTGGCTCGCGGACTACCAGCTGCCCGGCGTGCGCGAGATCGACGCCGAGTCGCTCGCGCTGGGTGTCGCGATCCCGCTGGCCGCGAGCTCGCCCAAGGGCGTGAGCATCGACTTCGAGGGCAACGTCTGGGTCGTCGACATGTTCCAGAGCGCGTTCCGGATCGATCCGGACACGATGACGATCGACGAGTACAACCAGCTCAACGGGCCCTACACGTACAGCGACATGACCGGCTGGGGTCTGAACAACGTCGCGTTCCCGCCCGGCTGAACCTCGCGGTCACACGCGGCCGCGGAAGCGTGCCGCGTAGAGGATCGTCGCGCCGACGATCCAAGCCAGCCCGACCCACACGGTCGCGCGCACCTGCGGATCGACCCACGCGCCCGCGATGATCGCGAGTTCCGCGAGCGTGAAGCCCAGCGGGATCCACGGCCACGCCGGCATGCGCAGCGGACGGCTGTCCCGCGGTCGCGCGCGCCACAGCACCACCGACGCGAGCCCGGTGGCGGCGAAGAACAGCGCGTCGACTGCGACGACGCCGGTGAGCAGGCGATCGATGCCGCCGCCGCCGGCGAGCCACAGCAGGCCCAGGGCGCACGCGGACAGCAACGCGATCGCGGCGACGGGCGTGCCGCGGCCGGCGTGCACGCGACCGAACGCGCGGAAGAAGCGGCCGTCGTGCGCGAGCGCGAACACCAGCCGCGGCCCCGACAGCAGCTGCGCGCCCAGGACCCCGAAGGCCGAGACCGCGACCGCGCCGGCGATGACGCGGCGCGCGGGCTCGCCCAGCACCGCGGCGGCCGCGTCGGCGGCGATCGAGTGGCTCGCGGCCGCGCCCTCGTAGCCCAGCGCGTGCAGGTAGGCCCAGTTGGTCAGCAGGTAGACCGCGACGATGATGCCGACGCCGGCGATCAGTGCCCGCGGCAGGTTGCGCTCGGGCTCGCGGACCTCGCCGCCGATCCACGTCGCCTGCTGCCAGCCGCCGAAGCTGAACAACGCCGGCACCAGCGCGGCGAGCAGGCCGACGTCGGCGTCCTTCGCGACCGCGGACAGCGGCACCGGTGGCAGCTCGGCGCGGCCCAGCGGCGCCATCACGGCGATGGCCACCAGCGCGCCGATCTTCGCCAGCACCGTGACGGTCTGGATGCGCGCGCCCCAGCGCACGCCGGCGGCGTTGGCCGCCGCGAGCACGAGCACCAGCACGGTCGCCGCGATCGCAGCGGCCTGGTCGGTCAGCGGCGCGCCCATGGCCGCGAGCGCGATGTGCTGCGCGCACACCAGCGCGATCACGGCGATGGCCCCGGCCTGGATCGCGGTCGCGTTGGTCACGACGTACACGAACGCGACGCCGGGGCCGTAGGCGTCGCGCAGGATCGCGTACTGACCCCCGGTGCGGGGGTACATCGCGCCGATCTCCGCGAACGTCAGCGCGCCCGCCAGCGCGACCAGGCCGCCCAGGGCCCACGCCAGCATCGCGAGCGTGGCGTCGCCGGCGAACGCGGCCACGCGCGCGGGCGTGAAGAAGATGCCCACGCCGACGCACGCGCCGACCACGACCGCGACCGTGTCGCCCAGGCTCAGCTCGCGCCGCAGTCCACCTTGGTCGTCGGCCTCGGAGTCGGCTGCGCGCGTCACCGCGCGCGAACGTAGCCACCAGCGGCGCCCGCGGGCCCGGGCGTGCCGCGTGCACCGAACCAGGGCGCCAGGGACGGGCAACGCTACCCACGATGCCCGTCCACGGCCCGATCGAACCCGCGCTGCTCCCGTCGCTGCTCGCGTTGTGCCTGACCGCGGCCGGCTGCGGCGGCGCGGCCGCGGGCGGCGACGCGGGCACCGCGGACAGCGGCGGCCCCCGAGCAGCGAGGGCAGCGACGGCGCGACGGCAGCGACGGCGGACGCGACCGGCACGACCGCGGACAGCAGCAGCACCACCGCGCCGGCGAGCAGCGACGGCACCGGCACGGGCGGCGACAGCTCGAGTGAAAGCAGCGCGAGCGGCGACGATCCTGCGCGGTGCCGGACGCCGACGCAGACGGATACGCGGCCCTCGCGTGGGCGGAGTCGACTGCGACGACCAAGACGGCGCGATCCATCCCGGCGCGAGCGAGTTCGATCCGGAGGTCGAGGACGTGGCCGTGCTCGCCGCCGGCCTCATCACGACCATCGCGGTCGACGACGCCGGCACCATCCACGTCGGCCACGAGTACTCGCAGGACTGCTACGCGGTCGACGACAGCTCGGGCGCGTGGCAGTCGTCGCAGGTGGGATCGGGCTACGACTTCGACATGCATGTCGACGGCGACGGCATGCGCCGCGTGTCGTGGACGCAGGCGCTGGCCGCCACGCCGATGGTGTACACGCAGGGCGCGCCCGACCAGGTCGAGTTCCCCGACCTGCAGGTGCTGCACGCCCAGGTGGCGCCGGGCCGCTTCCTCGCGGTGTCCGACGACGGCCGCGCGCACGTGGTCTACCGCGACATGGATCTCGAGCGGCTGCGTTACGCGGTGCGCGACGGTGACAGCTGGACCGCGGAGGACGTCGACACCGACGCACCCTTCGGCGCGGCGGTGGCGGTGTCGTCGGCAGGTCAGCCCTGGGTCTTCTACGACAGCAGCGGCGGGCCCAAGGTCGCGACGCGGCAGGACGGCAGCTGGACCACCGAGGTCTTGCCGGTGTCGGCGACCTACGCCGCGGTCACGGTCGACGCCGACGGGGTCGTGCACGCCGCGGTCGGCCACGGCGAGGCGACGCTGACCTACCTCACCAACGCCGGCGGCAGCTGGGCGCGCGAGGACATCGGCGGCTTCCTGCACGCAGGCTTTGCGGACATCGCCGTGGCCGACGACGGCGCGGTCTACATCGCGATCGAGGATCTGTCGCAGCCCCTGGTGGGATCGCTGCAGCTGGTCACCAACGCGACCGGGCGCTGGCAGGTGCTGCCGCTGCGCAACGACGTCAGCGCGCTGGCCCCGGCGATCGCGCTGGCAGACGGCGAGGTGCTCGTGAGCCACGTCGTGCCCAGCACCAGCGTCTCGCTCGTTCGCGCGCGCATGGCCGACGGCGTCGACGACGACTGCGACGGCGAGGTGTTCTGATTCTGAGCCTCCAGGGAGGAAGCTCCGCTTTCGCAGTCGGGCTCTGAGCGCGGCGGCGGCCACGGCGGCGTGCCCGCAGCGCCGCACGGGCTGCCCGCGGGGCCCAGGGCGCGCTACGCTGGAGTCGTGGCTCGTCGCCGCATGCTCGCGTTGCTGCTGTTGCCCGGCTTCCGTGCCTGGGCCCGGTGGACTACGCCGGCGTGGGCGCATCGTCGGCGTCGTCGGACGCGTCGAGCCTCGCGTCCGCCAACGGCGACGGTACTGCGGCCGAATCCACCGGTGCGACGCCCTCGCGCGACGGCCACGTGCCCGGCGACGGACAAGACGGCGGCCGCGTCGCGATCCCGCTGCTGACGCTCGCGGCCGTGGGCGACTTCGGCACCGACTCGCAGGCCTCGGCCGACGTGGGCGCGCTGGTGGCGAGCTGGGATCCCGATCACGTCTTCACGCTGGGCGACAACAACTACCCGCTGGGCGCCGCGGACACGATCGATCAGCACATCGGCCAGTACTACGCGCGCTTCATCGGCAACTACCGCGGTCGCTACGGTCGCGGCGCCGAGCGCAACCGCTTCTGGCCCTCGCCGGGCAACCACGACTGGGGCACGCCGCACCTGCAGCCCTACCGCGACTACTTCACGCTGCCCGGCAACGAGCGCTACTACGAGGTCGATCTGGGCCTGGTGCACCTGTTCGCGCTCGACAGCGATCCGCACGAGCCCGACGGTCGCACCGCCGACTCGACGCAGGCGCACTGGCTGAGGCTGGCGCTCGCGCGCTCGAGGGCGTGCTGGAAGTTGGTCTACTTCCACCATCCCGCCTACTCCTCGGGCCAGCACGGCTCCGACGCGACGATGCAGTGGCCGTTCGCGCAGTGGGGCGCCGACGCGATCCTGTCCGGCCACGATCACACCTACGAGCGGTTGTCGATCGGCGGCACGCCGTACTTCGTGGTCGGGCTCGGCGGCGCGGGGGCCTACGGCTTCCCGCAGGTGCTGCGCGAGTCGGTCGTGCGTTACAACGAGGCCCACGGCGCGATGTCCATCGCGGTGGGCGACCGCGACATCACCTTCGAGTTCATCGACACGGACAGCGAGCTGATCGACACGTTCACCCTGACGAAGGACTGCCGGCACTGACGCGCGGGCCGTCTGCTACCATCGCCCAGATGGTGCGCGTGCTCGCCGTCTGGGCCCTCGTCCTCGCCGCCTGCAGCAGCGACACCACCGTCGGCGCGACGGATGCGGTGTCGAGCACCGACGCGACGTCGTCGTCGAGCGGCGCGGACGGGTCGACCGCGTCGGCGACATCGGGCATGTCGATGTCATCGACCTCCACCGCCACGGGCACGCAGGACTCGTCGTCGAGCGAGGGCTCCGCCGACTCGAGCACGGGCGAGCCGCTGCCCTGCGGTTGCCTGCCCGGCGAGGTGTGCGTGCAGACGGCGTCGGATGCCTGCAACGATCCGCCGATCCCGAATGTCACCTGCATGCCGCCGCCGCCGTCGTGCGACGGGGTCGGCTTCCGCTGCGACAGCGCGTGCGGCTGGGACGTCTGCGGCGGGCCCGGGTGCATCGGCGTCGGCGCCGAGGTCTGCGGTCTGTCGTCCGAGGGCATCGTGTGCGGCAGCGGTGGTTGGCAGTGCAACCTGTTCGCGCAGACGTGCCCGCGCGGCGAGAAGTGCAGCTCGTGGGATGCGAGCGGCGCGGGCGTCTACGGTTCCACGCGCTGCGTGCCGGTGGTCGACGCGCCGGTGCCGGTCGGCGGTGTGTGCACGTTCGAAGGCGGCCGCTTCACCGGCATCGACGATTGCGAGCTGGGCGCGAAGTGCCTGCCCGAGAACCCCGACGATCCCACCGGGCTCTGCCGCGCCGCCTGCCTGGGCAACCCGTACGAGGCCTCATGTGCGGACGCGGCGATGACGTGCGTGCTCGAGGGCGACTTCTTCGGCTGGTGCCTGCCCGCGTGAGCGCGACCTGGACGCCGCGACGGCCGCGTCAGAACCACGCGCGCACGCCCAGGGCCGGGCCGGCGAAGCGCACGCCGCCGATGTTGCGATACTCGGCGGCGGCGTAGATCTCCCAGCGTCGCAGCGCGACGCCGATCGAGGCGCGGCCCATCACCGCGACCGCGCCGCCGAGGCCACCGACGTCCGCGCGCGCCGACAGCACCAGCGGCCGCACCGGGAACACGTCGAGCGTGGTCGACAGATCGACGCCGGCGCGGTGCTCGGGTGGGCGACCGCGCTGGCGTTGACCGTCGATGAAGTAGTTGGCGCCCAGGCCCACGCGCCAGATCACCCGTTGTCGCATCACCGCCGCGAAGTACAGCGCCGTGTTGCCCAGGTAGAGCGCGTCGCGGGCCGGCGCCTCGACGTAGGCGCCCAGCTCGTTGCGCAGCGACACGCGCCACAGCGACAGCTCGACGTCGAGTGCGCCGCGCCACACGTGATCCCCGAGGTAGCTGCCCTCGAGCGCGGCCCGGCCCGAGACCACGCGGCCGCGGGCCATGCCGCCGCGGCGGACGTAGCCGGCGTGGGCGTCCGCGTAGGGGAAGCGCGCGAACTCGGGCACCGGGCTCGACACCGAGACCGACGCGGGCCCGGCCGTCGCCGGCGCCGACTCGACCACCACGACCGTGGTCGCGGGCGGCGGCGGGTCGACCGCGTACGTCACGGCGGGCTCGACCTCGACGTGGCGCGGCGGCGCCTTCACGGCCGCGCGCGTGCGCTCCAGCTTGCCCGCGCGAGCGTCGGGAGAAAACGACACCAGCACCCCGACCACCACGGCCCACCGAATCCCACGCGCACGCGCCATACGTCGCACTGCACTCCCTCGACTGGGGTTCGTAGCGCATCCGCGGCCGCCGTTCGGCGCCGCGGTCCGCGACGGGGGACCGAGGTGATCGCCGACACCGCGCGATGCGGGCGGGCAATCGTCGCGGGTCGACGCGACACGAAGGTGGCGCGCAGGCGTGTCCTGCACCGCACGCGCCCGGGCCGGGATCAACCGTCGCGAAGGGCCACGACCGCAGGCGTGCCGCGGTCGGTGAGCGTGCCGTCGCCGAGCTGACCCTGATCGTTGGT
>JAXLYC010000007.1:0-268449 GCA_046351635.1 Nannocystaceae bacterium
GCCTGCCGGTGCTCAAGCGCGCGAGCCATCGCGAGGCGCTGCTGCGCGCGGCGACCTCGGGCAACCCGAAGTTCTTCCTCGGCACCGACAGCGCGCCGCATGCCCGTCCGACCAAGGAAGCCGCGTGCGGCTGCGCCGGCGTGTTCACGGCCCACGCTGCGCTCGAGCTGTACGCCGAGGCCTTCGACGGCGTCGGTGCGCTGGCGGCGTTGCCCGACTTCGCCAGCCGCTTCGGCCCCGCGTTCTACGGCCTGCCGGTGAACCCGCAGCGCGTGCGACTGCGACGCGAGCCGTGGCCCGTGCCCGAGCGCCTGCCGCTGGGCGAGGGCGAGCTGGTGCCGCTGCGCGCGGGCGAGTCGGTCGCGTGGCGTTGGCTGCCCGCGTGATCGCGACGCCACGCTCCCGCGGGCTCTGCTACGGTCGCCCCGCGTGAGCGACTCGACCCCCACGGCCGTGCGCGCGGTGCCTCGCACCGGCGTGATCTTCGTGACCACCGAGGCCACGCGTCGGGGCTACGACCCGGCCGATCCGACGTGGTGCAACCTCGGACAGGGCCAGCCCGAGACCGGCGATCTACCCGGCGCACCGCCGCGCGTGCTCGAGGTCGCGATCGATCCGAACGAACGCGACTACGCGCCGGTGGCGGGCATCTGGGAGCTGCGCGAGGCGGTCGCGGCGATGTACAACCGCCTGTACCGGCGCGGGCTGCCGTCGCAGTACACCGCAGAGAACGTGTGCATCTCGGGCGGCGGCCGCGTCGCGCTCACCCGTGCGCTCGCGAGCCTGGGCAGCGTGAACCTGGGCCACTTCCTGCCGGACTACACCGCGTACGAGGAGCTGCTCGACATCTTCCGCGGCTTCGCGGCGATCCCGATCCTGCTCGAGCCCGAGCGCGGCTACGCCATCGACGTCGCCGAGCTCCGCCGCGAGATGCTCGGGCGCGGGCTCTCGGCGCTGCTCGCGAGCAACCCGTGCAACCCCACCGGCAAGCTCATCGGCGGCGACGACCTCGCGCGCGTGGTCGCGCTGGGCCGCGAGCTCGACTGCACCCTGTTGCTCGACGAGTTCTACTCGCACTACGTATGGATCGATCGCTTCGGCGGTGAGCTGCCGGTCGAGAGTGCCGCGCGCTACGTCGAGCAGGTCGATCGCGACCCGGTGGTGCTGTTCGACGGCCTGACCAAGAACTGGCGCTATCCCGGCTGGCGCGTGGCCTGGACCCTGGGCCCCAAGTCGGTCATCGAGGCCATCACCAGCGCGGGCTCGTTCCTCGACGGCGGCGGGACCCGGCCGCTGCAGCGCGCGGCGCTGCCCTTGCTCGAGCCCGAGCACGTCGACGCCGAGACCCGCGCGATCTCGACGGTGTTCCGCGAGAAGCGGCGCCGCATGATCACGCGCCTGCGCGAGATCGGCGTGCGCATCGATCGCGAGCCCGAGGGCACGTTCTACGTGTGGGGCGACGTCTCGCAGCTGCCCCCACCGCTGGCCGACGGCATGTCGCTGTTCGAGCACGCCCTGGGCGAGCGCGTCATCGTGGTGCCGGGCGCCTTCTTCGACGTCAACCCCGGCCACCGCCGCGCCCGTGCCTCGCGCTTCCACGGCTACGTGCGCTTCTCGTTCGGCCCCGGCGCGGACGTGCTCGAGCGCGCGTGTGATCGACTGGCCGAGCTGGTCGCACGCATGCGCTGACGGCCGCCGGGTGCCCGCCGTTGCCGCGGCGTGCCCGGCTCGCCGATAATGGCAGCTTGTCGTCCACGCCCCGGATCCGCGACGAGACCGTCGATGCGCGGCCGGTGCTCCACCTGCGCGGCGAGATCCCGACCGAGCCCGGCGTCGCCGAAGCCGGCGACGAGCGTGGCCGATCGCTGGCCCGCATCGGACGATTCCTCGTGCTCGAGCGCGTCGGCGCGGGCGGCATGGGCATCGTGTACGCCGCCTACGATCCCGATCTCGATCGCCGGGTCGCGATCAAGCTCTGGCGCCACGACCAGCACGGGGACCGACGCGACGCGCTGCTGACCGAGGCCCGCGCGATGGCGCGAGTGACCCACCCCAACGTCGTGACCGTGCACGAGGTCGGCTTGCACGACGGCCAGGTCTACCTCGCGATGGAGTTCGTGCGCGGGCAGAGCCTGCGTCGCTGGCTCGCGCAGCCACGGCAGTGGCCCGACGTGCTGCGTGTCTTCATCGACGCCGGACGCGGCTTGGTCGCGGTGCACCCGGCCGGTCTGGTCCACCGCGACTTCAAGCCCGACAACGTGCTGCTCGGCGACGACGGGCGGGTGCAGGTCACCGACTTCGGCATCGCGGGCGACAACCCCGGCGCGGGCGCGCCGGCACGGCGCGCGCCGCTGCGCCCCGACGGCACCGATCGGCTCGTCGGCACCCCGGGGTTCATGGCGCCGGAGCAATACCTCGGCGGCGTGGTCGACGGGCGCACCGACCAGTTCGCGTTCTGCGTCGCGCTGTACACCGCGCTCACCGGTGCGCGCCCGTTCGCGGGCGACAACCTCGTGGCGATGTTCGAGGCGATCGAGCGCGGCGCGGTCGAACCACCGCCGCGGGGACTCGCCGTGCCGGGCCGCGTGCTCGAGGCGGTGCGGCGGGGACTCGCGGCCGATCCCGCGGCGCGCTGGCCCGATCTCGAAGGATTGCTGCAGGCGCTCGCGGTCGCGGTGCAGCCGCGCTCCCGCCGGACCCTGGCGTGGCTCGGCGCGGGTGCAGTGGCCGGGGCGGTCGCGCTGCTGGCCACCCGCGGCGCCCCACGCTGCGACGACGGCCGCGCGGCCATGGCCGCGATCTGGTCGGACGACGTCGCCGGTGCGCTCGCGGCCGGGTTCGCTGCGGCGGCGCCCGGCTATGGCAGCGAGGCTTGGGTCGCGATCGCGCCGGAGCTCGAGCGGCGGCAGGTCGCGTGGGTCGACACCCGCGCGTGGGCGTGCACCGTGCCCGACGCGGTGGCGCGACAGCTGCACACCGCCTGCCTCGAGCAGCAGCGCGTGCAGCTGGCCGCACTGCTCGACGTGCTGGCACAACCCGACGCCACCACCGTGCAGCACGCCGCCGCCGCGGTCGCACAGCTGCCCGATCCCGAGCAGTGCAGCGACCTGACCAAGTTACGGCCGCACGTCGCGCTGCCCAGTGACCCCGCGACGCTCGCGAGGATCGAGCAGGTGCGCGCAGAGCTGGCCCGCGCGCGGCAACTGTACGAGCTCGCGCGCTACGACGACGCGCTCGCCAGCGTGCGCGGCAGCCTCGCGGACGCCGACGCGGTCGATCACGCGCCGCTGCGTGCGGAGGCGCTGCTGCTGCGCGCGGAGCTCGAGTCGGCGACCGGCGACGAGCAGCAAGCCCAGGGCAGCCTGCGTGCGGCCTACGGCCAGGCGCGGCGTGCCGACGACTTCGAACATGCCCACGCCGCTGCCGAGGCGCTCGCGCGATCCCTGGGCATCCGCGAGCGCCGCTTCGAGTCGGCGCGACCGTGGCGCGAGATCGCGGTGACCGAGGGTGGGCTCGCAGGAATCGAAGGACCGGTCGACGTGCTCGACGCCGACCTCGCCTACGAAGAGGGCCGCTACGCCGACGCGGTGGAGCAGCTCGAGGCGTTGCTCGAGCGCGCGCGCGCCCGCGGCGAGCCGGCTGCGCAGGTGCGCGCGCTGCAGCAGGCGCTGGCCGCGGCCCTGGGTGGGGTCGGGCGCTACCACGACGCGCTCGCACTGCAGCAGCAGCTCCTCGAGCTCGCGATGCGCAGTCGCGGCGAGCATCACCCCGACGTCGCCGAGGTGTGGATGGGCATCGGCAGCACCCAGGGGATGCTGCACCGCTCCGAGGCTGCGGTGGAATCCTACGGCCGTGCGCTCGCGATCCGCGAGCGCGCACTGGGGACCGAGCATCCGCTGGTGGCGATGACCCTGTCCGATCTCGCGGCCGAGCGCGCCGAGCTGGGCGCGCTCGAGCAGGCCCAGGCCGACTGCACCCGCGCGCTCGCGATCTTCGAGCGCAGCCTCGGTCCGGATCACCCCGACACCGCCGCCTGCCTCAACGTGCTCGCGATGGTGCACTGGGATCGCGACTGGGCCGCGACCGCCGAGTACCTCGCGCGCGCGGTCGCGGTCACGCGGCCGGCGCTCGGCGATCACCCGACCGTGGCCGCGCTGCTCAACAACCTCGCGGGCGCGGAGACCAAGCTCGGACGCGGTTCGCAGGCCATCGCGCACTACCGCGAGGCCGTCGCGATCCGCGAGCGCGCCGTCGGCCACGACGACCCGCTGCTGGCGTACCCGCTCAAGGGGCTCGGCGCCGAGCTGCGCCGGGCCGGCGAGCTCGACGACGCCCGGCAGGTCCTCGAGCGCGCCGTCGCCCGCTTCGAGGGCAGCGACGGCCGCGACCGCGGCGACTACGGCAACGCGCTGCTGGAACTCGCGCTCACGCACGCGGCCCAGGGCCGGCCCGCGGTCGCGCGCGGGCTGGTGGAACGCGCGCTGGTGGAGCTGCGGGCCGACGACAAGAGCCCGCTGCCGGGCAGCATCGCGCAGGCCCAGGCGTGGCTGCGGGATCACCCGCAGCCGCCGTGACTCACTGCGCCAGGGTGCAGTCGGTCACCTGCATGAGGTTGTCCATCGCGCCGCCGATCTTGCACGTCACCTTGATCTCGTCGCCGACCTTGAACTTCTTGTCCGCGAACGGCTTGGGATCGGCGAGGCCGAGCGAGATCTTGGCCTTGCCGTCGACGTCGACGAACAGCACCGGCGTGCCGCTCTCCTCGGCGGCGACGTTGACGAGCTTGCCGCTGAAGGTCGCGCCGGCCTCGTACTTGGTCATGAGGTCGAGCACGTTCGCGTCGGCCTTGGTGAACTCGGCGAAGAGGTCCTTGGGGTTGGTGTCGACCGGCTTGCCGCCACCGCCCGCGGCGGCCACGTCACCGCCACCACCACCGGCAGCGGGCTCGGCCGCCGGCGCGGGCTCGGCCTTGGCCGGCTCGGCCTTCTTCTCGTCGGCCTTCGCGGGCTCCGCCTTCTTGTCGCCGGCCTTCTTCGCGTCGGCGGTCTTGGTCTCCGCCTTCTTGTCGTCGGTCTTGCTGTCGCAGCCGGCGGCGAAGGGGACGAGGAGGGTGAGCGCGAGCAGGGATCGGGTGAACATCTCGCCCATCCGGACGGGCACCCATCGCCCCAGTTGCGCACGGGCATGCACGAAGTTCCACGCGTCGCAGCCGGGGCGAGTGCGCGTCCGCACGGCCTTCGCCCGCGCGCGCGCCGGGGCGGAGCGCGCCCGCGCGCGCGTCACTCGCTCGCGGCGCACCACAGCTCGTAGAGCGCCAGAGCGTCGTCGAACCCGACCGTGTCCACACACCAGCCCCAGAACTCGCCGTCGCTGCACAGATCGACCGGGTCGATCGCGCCGCCGCCACCACCACCGCCACCGCCGAGCGAGCAGTCCTGCGGGCAGCTGGTGCTGTCCTCGACCGGCAGGTTGCACACGCCGTCGCCACAGGCGCCCTCGCAGCCAGGCGCGTCGGGCGGGCAGTCGACGAAGCAGATGCACACGTCGGGCTCGCAGTCGTCCGCGCAGGTCGCGTGCGACTCGGTGATGTCGCAGAAGCCGTCGCCGCAGCTGGCGTGGCAATCGAACGGGCACGACCACGCGGTCTCGTAGGCCGAGCAGACGCCGTCGCCACAGGGATCGCTGCAGATGCAGCCGGGGCCCATGACCGCGCCAGGCGGGCACAGGTTCGCGCAGCTGCAGGTCGAGGTCGCGGGATCGACGGTTCGTCCGTCGGGGCACGTGACCACGCCGCCTTCGCCTTCGATCGGGAAGCAGTCCTCGTCGATCTCGCCGTCGCAGTCGTCGTCCGCGCCGTTGCAGATCTCGATGCTGCCATTGGGCCCCTGGTGGACACACGCGCCCCAGCGGCCGTCGTCGCCGCAGGTGCGCAGGCCACAGGCGAACACGTCGGACTCGCACCGGTCACCGGTGGTGTGGCACGCGGTCTCGTCGCCCGGCGAGCAGAACATCGCGTCGCTCGACTGCCCGCTCGCCAGCTCCTGCTCGACCCAGCTCCAGTCGGCGTTCACGATCACGTCGCCGACGCAGCGGTTGCCCTGGGTCTCGCCACCGGAGACCACGCCGACCAGCACCTGGGTGCCGCGCAGGTACACGGGACCGCCGCTGTCGCCGAAGCAGGTGGTCGTCGGGAGTGTTGCGCCCGGTGCGGTCTCGCCTTCGATGCGCAGTACGCCGCTGGTGCTTGCGCTGACCACCGCTCCGTCGCCACACAGCTGCGCGCCGTCGCCGAAGCCGCTGAAGGTGACCGCAGCGGAGTCGGTCGCGGGGATGGCCTGGCCCAGCGTGGCGATGCCGGTGCCCGCGATCGGGGCATCGAGGCGCACGATGGCGAGATCGGAGATGCCGAAGCCCGCGTCCTCGCGCTCGGGGCGATAGCCGGGGTGGATGGTCACGCCGGTCGCCATCGGGCCGCGGTCGTCGCAGCGGCCGGCGCCGGTGGCCGCACGCAGCCCGTCGTGGCCCAGGCGGCGCTGCTGGTCGTAGAAGCAGTGTGCAGCGGTCAGGACCGTGCGCTCGCCGATCATCACGCCGCTGCAGAAGAAGCCGTCGTCGTCGGAGAGGAACACCGTCGGGTCGTGCTCGCAGGCGTAGCCGCGACGCACCACCGGCTGCGGTGTGGTGTCGCCGGGGTCGCCCGGCTCGTCGTCGTCCGCGGCCATGCGGAACTCGACCAGGGTGGTGTCCACCGGGTCACAGCCGCACAGGGCGAGCAGACCCAGGAGCAACGAAGGGGGGAGCGCGCGCGTCGTCATCCATCCCCTCGATGCCGACGTGGCACCGGCGGTTCGCGGCGATCGCGGGCGCGCCCGTCACTCGGCGATGACGTCGATGAACATCTGCGCCAGCGCGGCGTGGCCGGCGGGCGTGGGATGGATGCAGGTGAGATCGAACCACGTCTCGTTGCCGGGGCCGCGGTAGCAGGCCGACTCGGCGTCGTCGGCGTGGAAGCCGTGGCCGCAGAAGCCCTCGGACATGAACACCACGTCGGTGCCGTTCTCCTGCGCGATGCGCATGTACTCGCTGTTGATGTGCTGCAGCGAGCTCGCCAGCACCTCGGGCATGTCGGGGTTCGAGTTGAAGCCGGCGATGCCCGCGGTCGGGCAGCTGAGGAAGTCGAAGGTCGTGTCGGTGAACTCGTAGACGTTGGCGTTGACCACGAACACGCCGTTGGGGAACTTGTCGGGCTCGAGCAGCCACTGCACCGCCTGCTCGTGCGCGAGCACCATCGAGTCGAGCTCGGCCAGCACGTCGGCCAGCGGCAGACCGTCGAGGTAGTCCTTGGCGATCGCGGCGCCGTCGTTGCCGCCCATGGTGAAGACCACGAGCGTGCGCATGGGGAAGTCCTCGGGCGCGAAGCAGTTGCCCAGCTGCTCCATCAGATCGTCGTTGCGCGCGCCCCACACCGCGCACGAGGCGAACGCGCCGCTCTCCATCACCGACGAGGTGCCCGCGATGGGGTTGACGCTGTCCCACTGCGACGAGGGCGGCTCGAGGCCGAACTGCTCCGCCAGCGCGTTGGCCAAGATGGTGCGGTAGAACTCGTCGGCACCGGTCGGCGGCGTGCCGACGGTGACCGAGTCGCCCAGGAACACCACGCGCTCGATCTCGGAGATGTCTTGCTGGTTGGTGCCGTTGCAGTGCGAGCCGACCGGCACGTCGTACATCGAGTAGTCGCCGACCGGCGAGCCGCCGTTGACGAAGGGCTCGTCGACGCAGCCGAGGCCGGGCGCGCCGGTGTCGGTGTCGGTGCCGCCGCCGGAGGTGTCGCCCGGACCGCCGCTGCTGTCGGCACCGCTGGCGCTCATGCCCGTCACGCCGCCACTGGTGTCCGCGGACTGGCCGGTGGCGCTCATGCTCGCGCTGCCACCGGTGGTGCCGTCGCCGGCCGAGCTCGAGCTGTCGCCGCCGAGGCCATCGGCGCTGCCGTCGTCACCGCAGCCGTAGCTCGGCGCGAGCGCGAGGGTTGCGAGACACAGGCAGGACAGACGCGAGGATCGGAGACGAAGGCAGCGCATGGGCAGTCACCAAGGGTAGGGGACGGTCCACTTTACGAGCCGCGCTGCCCGCGGTCATCTGCGAAGGTGCTCGGGCGACGTGAGCGGAAGCGGGTCGCGATGTCGCGCGGGCACGGGCCCCGCGTCGGCGTTTCCCGGCTCGGGCGCTCGCCGGGCCGCACACGCTGTAGCCCCGCTCGCGTCCGTGCAGCGCCAGGGCGCCCGCGCGGGGCCGGCCGGGGCGTCGCTCGGGGCGTCGCTCGGGGCGGCTCGCCCCTCAGCCCGCCGGTGGCGGCGGCGGGTGCGGCACCTGGCAGGTGCCGATCTCGAGGATCAGGTAGGCCAGCACGAGCTCCTGCGGGGTCAGCCCCGCGTAGGTCTCCCACTCGGTGGTGTGGTAGCTGGTGAACATGATCTTGCCGCAACCATACTCGGCGGTGACCGACAGCGGCCACGACGAGTCGGCCGGTGCTCCGTCCTCACCACCGCCGGGTCCGTCGATCCAGACCTTGTGACCCACGTCGATCTGGCCGCCGTTGCCGTCGTCGACCAGCACCGCTGGCGTCGTCGCGATCGTGCTCCACAGATCGCGCAGATCGATGTGTGGCAGACCGTCGAGCGTGGGATGAGCGTTGCCGCCGCCGTTGGCCGGGTTGATGTCGTGGTACGCCGGCGGCAGCGCGCCCAGCCACGCCGCGAGATCGTCGTCGCGCACCGTACCGATGCTGTCGAACGCGTCGAGGTAGGGCCCGCCGGTGAAGCCGTCCTGCCAGAAGCTCTGGTACTGGCCGAAGGGTTGGTCGAGCCACGCGAGCGACCAGTCGGCGACGTACCAGCGGCCGCCGGCGGCGACCCACGCGCGGATGTTCTCGATCGCGGTCGGTGACAGATCCTCCGAGCCCCCGGAGCAGGGCACGAACACGATGTGATAGCGCGACAGCGCCTCGGCGTCCTCGACCAGCTCGGTCAGGGTGCCCATCGCCGGCGTCGTCAGCGGGTTCTGTTGCGGCGTGTTGTAGGGCGAGTGGTTGTCCCACACGTCGAAGCGCTGGCTGCCGGGTTGCAGCGTGCGGCCCTGGGCGTCGAGCTCGCCCAGGCCCAGCTTGGCGAGCGCGTCCTGCAGCGCATCGTACTCGCCCCACGCGAGCGCGATGTTGGGGATCCACTCGCCGTGGGCGGGGTCGCGTTGCGAGGGCAGCGTCGTGAGGGGCTGCGCCAGCGCGGTTGCGCCGGCTTCGACCTCGATCGCGGTCGCGCGCATGAACTGGCCCTTGCGCACCACCAACCAGTAGCTGCCCGCAGGTGCATCGAGCACGAAGCTGCCGTCGGGCTGCGAGAACGCGTGGGGCTCGTCGCACGGGATCGCGACGCACTCGAGACAGAAGACCTCGTCGGGCACGCCCTCGGGCGGCTCGGATTGCAGCCAGATCGCCGCGCCGCTGATCGGTAGGGTGCCGTTGGGTGCGTAGACCGTGCCCGTGAGCGTCGCTGCGCCGGGCGGGGACGGCGGGCACTCGCCGCCCTCGTCGCCACCACCGGGGTTGTCGCCCGCGCCGACGTCGAGCTTGGGCGGACCCGATCCGCCGTCGTCGCTGCCGTCGTCGCCGGCATTGCCCGAACCGGGCCCGCCGTGGCCATCGCCCGCCTCGCTCGCGCCGCCGTCGCCCGAGGCGTCGGCCCACACGTCGCGCTCGTCGCGGACCTGGGTGCATCCCGTCGCGAGGGCCGACGCGGTCAGGGCCGCGAACGCGGGACGCATCGCGAGCACGGGACGCAGCGGGAGGGGCGGTGCGAGCGTTGCCATCGCAGCCCCAGTGGCCCGCGCCGCGCACCCGCGGGTCACTGCGGCGCGGGCTTGGCCGGCTTGGCCGGCGTGCACGCGGTGTGGCAACCCGTGAGCACGCCGCACTCGGCCAGGCACTGCGCCGGCTGGGAGCCGTCGGCGGCGACCGGCGGCGGCGGAGGCGGACCGATCGTGACGCAGGCGCTGGCGCACGACACCAGCACTGCACAGAAGCACCGCACCGCTCGCCATCGCATCGGATCGACCATGCCGGCACGGACGGGCGCTCGCGTGCGCGACTTCATGGCGCGGGGCCCCGCGGGCCACGGCCACACGCCACGGTCGTGTCGCATCGCACTGGTTGACCAGCGCGGCCTCGTCGCGGCGTAATCATGCGCCGTGAACGCCCCGTCCCCTCCGCTCTCCGTCCGGCGCGAAGGTGCCGTTGCGGTGCTGACGCTCGACCGACCGGCCGCGCGCAACAGCCTGGATCGCGAACTGTTGCACGCGTTGCGCGAGGCGCTGCACGCCGCGGCCGCCGACGCCGAGGTGCGCGCGATCATCCTGACCGGTTCGGGCGGGTCGTTCTGCGCCGGCGCCGATCTCAAAAAGGCCATGAGCGAGGGCATCGGCGACGGCATGGACGCCCGCATCGACGAGTTCCACGCCGTCATCCGTGCCCTGGTCGACGCGCCGCAGCCGGTGGTCGCGGCGATCGACGGTGCGGCGGTGGGCTTCGGCTGTGATCTCGCCCTGGCCTGCGACCTGCGCGTCGCGTCGCGTCGCGCATACCTGCAGGAGAAGTTCGTGCAGATCGGGCTCATGCCCGACGGCGGCGGCAGCTACACGCTCGCGCGACTGGTCGGCGTGGGCCGGGCGCTGCAGCTGTTGCTGTTGGGCGAGCGCGTGGAGGCGGACGCGCTGGTGGGCCTGGGCCTCGCGACTGCGGTGGTCGAGCCCGAAGCGCTGCCGCAGACGGCGCTGGAGCTGGCCACGCGGCTGGCCGACGGTCCGCCGCTGGCGCTGCGCGCGATCAAGCGAGCGGTCCGCGAGGGCCAGGGCGGCAGCCTCGAGGACGCGTTGGCGCGCGAGAAAGCCGGGCAGCTGACGCTGCTGCGCAGTGAGGACGTGATGAACGGCGTGTTCGCGTGGATGCAAGGGCGCAAGCCGGAGTTCAAGGGCCGATGATCGACTACGATCCGAAATCGTGGTTGCGCATCGTCTTGACCCTGCGCGGCTCGGTCGTGCCGCGGCTGTTCGTGCGCGTGGCGATCGCGGCCGCGCTGGGCGTGCTGGCGGTGTGGTTGCACCGCACCAACGACGCCTCGATCCCGCCGCTGGCGCACACGCTCATCGGCGTGGCGCTGGGCTTGCTGCTGGTGTTCCGCACCAACGCCAGCTTCGGGCGCTACGTCGAGGCCCGCGAGTTGCTCGGCCGGGTGCTCAACGCCAGCCGCGACGTCGCGCGACAGGTCGTGGCCTACACCGCGCCGCACCCGGGCAAGGCGGCGTTGTGCGCCGATGTGCAGCGCTGGGTCGCAGCGTTCTACTGGCTGCTGGTGCAGAGCGTCCGCGAAGAGCGGGATCTGACCAAGCTCGGCGATCGGCTCGACGCCGACGAGCGCGCGCGGCTCGAGCCGGCACGCTCGCGTGCACCGGTGGTCGCGACGTGGATCAGCAGCCGCCTGGTTCAGGCGCAGCGCGACGGCCACCTCGACCCCGAGCAGCTGCGCGCCATCGACGGCAACCTCAACGCCCTGGTCGCGGCGCTCGGCGGTTGCGAGCGCATCCGTCGCACGCCGGTGCCGTTCGCGTACGCGCAGCACATCAAGATCTTCGTGGTGCTGTTCTGCTACACCGTGCCGTTCGCGATGGCCGAGTCGCTGCACGTGTACGCGCCGGTCGCGGCGGCGGTGCTGGCGTTCGCGTTGTTCGGCATCGACGAGATCGGCGTCGAGATCGAGGACCCGTTCGGCACCGATCCCAACGACCTGCCGATGGAGCGCATCGGCGAGACCATCGAGGGCAGCCTGCGCGACATCGTGGAGTGCGGCTGACCCGCGCGCGGGCTCAGGTGCGGGGCGGACCGATCGCGACGTAGCTCGGTCCCGGCGTGGTCCATGCGATGGTCTCGATGGCAGAGCCGTCGAGGTGGATCGCGAGCAACGCGTCGGCCCCGACCGCGCCCGACAGCGCGAGGTTCGACGCGGTGTCGATCGCGGTGCCCAGCGGGAACGAGCGCAGACCCGGCGCCGACGCGGTCCACAGCGCGGCCGAGGGATCGGCGCCCGCGTCGATGAGCACGAAGCTGGTGTCGTCGTTGGCCAGGGTCATCAGCACCTGCGCGGTGCCGGGGATCGGGCTGACGCCGTAGGGGAAGCCGCCCGGTGGGCTGGACTCGTCGCGCACGACCGGGGCCGCGGGATCCGAGACGTCGATCACGGCCCAGTTCGACGGCGTCAGCGAGTTCGCGACCACTGCGAGCGGCATGCCCCACACGAACGCGACGCCCGAGGGATCGACCGCGACCTCGAGCGGCGCCGACAGGGTCCCCGCGGGATCCACGGTCTCGAACACCCGCACGGCCCCGAGGCTGTCGACGTTGAGGATCCCCAGGGTGCCGCTGTCGTCGATCGCGACCTGCTCCGGACCCTCGCCGACCTCGATGTCCTCGATCACCGACCAGTCGCTCGGATCGAGGATCGACAGCGTCGATCCGCGCGCGCCGGTGTAGCCGAAGTTGGCCGAGTACGCGCGCGATCCGTCGGGCAGGAACGCGAAGCCCATGGGCACGTGTGCGGTCGCGAGCTCGGTGACGACCTCGCGGGTGTCGAGATCGACCACCAGGCCGGCGCCGTCGAGCGGCAGGTCGGTCAGGCCCAGGGTCTGGCCCACGATGCCGTCGAAGAAGCCCGGCGACACCGACACCAGCGCGGTGTGGCCATCGGGCGCGATCTCGACCTCGAGCGGACCGGGTGCCCACGCCGACAGATCGATCGTGCCCCGTACGAGCGCCGCCGGATCGCGTTCGCCGGCCGCGAGCGCGTCGTAGTCGACCAGCGTGAGGGTTTGCGCGGTGAAGTCCGCGGTCACGACCCAACGCGACGGTGGCGGTGCGTCGCCGGTGCTGCCGCTGTCCGCTGCGCCGGTGCTGCCGCTGCTCGAGCCCGCCGCGCTCGAGCTGCCGCCCGTGTCGCTGCTCGCTGCGCTCGTCGCGTCGGCCGCGGGGTTGTCGTCACTGGGACAACCTGCGAGCACGATGAGCGAGGTGGGCAACAGTGCGATCGGGCGTCGGCGCGGCACCGAGCGAGCCTGCCCCGGCCGCGGGCGCTTGGCAAACCATGGCGCCGCACGCGGACGAGCCCGGTCGCGGCGGCCCGGCTATGCTCTGGGGCGATGTCGCGTCGACTCGATCCCAGCCTCCGTCGTGCCGCCGCGTTGCTGCTCGCACTGTGCGGCTGCGGCTCGAGCGATCTGCCCGCGCCCGAGGCCGGCTCCTCCAGCGGCGGCGAGACCGACGGCGACGGTCACCCCGCCAACGTCGTTGTGCACAGCTTCGGCCTGTTGGAGCTGCAGCCGCGCGAGGAGACGCAGCCGTGCCTGCAGTGGACCATCGGCAACGAGCAGCCGTTGTATGTCCAGACCGTGCGGCTGACCAACGACGGCGCGTCGCACCACTCGAACTGGTTCGTGGTGCCGGAGGACTCCTTCCCGGGCGAGGACGGCTACTTCGAGTGCGAGTCGCGCGGCTTCGCCGAAATCGAGGCTGCGGTCTCGGGCACGGTGCTGTTCGCCCAGTCGACGCAGTCGCGCATCGACGAGCAGCGCCTGCCCGAGGGCGTCGTGATCAAGATCCCGCCGCGCCACAAGGTCGTCGCGGGCGGGCACTTCCTCAACCTCGCCGACGCGCCCTACACCACCGAGATGCGGCTGGCGTTCGAGCTGGTCCACCCCAAGGACGTGCGCGTGGTCGCGGCACCGTTTCGCCTGACGTACTACGATCTCGACATCCCCGCGGGCCGGCAGGCGCGCTTCTCGGGCGCGTGCGACTTCTCGGGCCTGTACGAGGACCAGGTCGGCAAGCCGCTCGATCTCGAGCTCTACTACGTCACGCCGCACTACCACTACCTCGGCAACTTCTTCGACCTCACCATCATGGGCGGAGCGCGCGACGGCGAGAGCGTGTTCCGCCTCGATGGCTTCGACGCCAGCAGCAACGGCAAGAGCTTCGATCCGCCCATCGACCTCACCGGCGCGCAGGGCTTCCGCTTCACCTGTGGCTACGACAACTGGCTCGACAAGTCGATCGGTTGGGGCATCGGCGATCAGGAGATGTGCGTGATGCTGGGCCTGGCCGACTCGGCCGTGCTCATGGACGCGTCGGTGCAGAACGGCGAGGTCGTGGGTGAGGCCGACGGCGCAGTGCAGAACGAGGGCGCCTGCGCGGCGATCGGCCTGCCCAAGAACGCGGCCCAGGGCATGCCCACCGCCGAGGAGATCGCGGCGCCGTTGTACGTGCCGCCGTCGTCGCCCGACGACACCGCGCTGCCCGAGGTACCGACCTGCGAGGACCTGCCAGCCGACGCTGCCGCGCACCAACCCGCGACGCTGTCGAGCATCGCGACCACGCTGTTCGAGTCGAGCTGCAACTTCTCGTCGTGCCACGGCGGCGGCGCGGCGGCGGCCGGGCTCGATCTGAGCGCGGCCGATCTGCACGGCACACTGTTGGGCCACGCGGTCCAGGCCGACACTGCGCTGCCCTTGGTCGCGCCCGGTGATCCCGACGGCAGCTGGCTGATGCGGCTGCTGTCGCAGTGCGAGCCTCGCGACGACGCCGGCGACGTCGTCTCGCACATGCCCTACAACTCGGTCACGCTCGCGCGGCCGGAGTTGGTCGCGAAGGTGCGCGACTGGATCGCCGCCGGCGCCAAGGACGACTGACGCGGTCGCGCCGTCGCGCCGCTCAGGCGCAGACCATCGACGACTCGAGCGAGACGCACTCCATGCCCGTGGGACAGGTCTTGCCGCCGCTGCAGTCGAGCGCGCACACCTGCATGGCGACCGCGTTCACGGTCGCCATCACGCACGCCGGCTGCGCACTGCCGCCGGGCGAAGGCCCGCAGTCGCCGGGGATCATGCACTGCTCGGAGCAGAAGCCCAGGCCCGGCATCGGCACCACGCACGCGGTCAGGCCGAAGCACATCGCCGCGGTCTCGCACGGCGAGTAGGGCCCGTCGGAGGGTTGTCCGGTGCCGCCGCCGGTCTCGGCGTCGCCCTCGGAGCTGCCGGGCGCGCCGCTGGTCGCGTCGCCGGAGCCGCCACCGCTCGAGCTGTCTTCGCCGTCGCTGGTCGACGACGCCGACCCGCCGGTGGTCATCGTCGTCGCGGCCGTGGTCGAGGCGGTGGTCGCGGTGGTCGCGGCGTAGGTGGGGTCGGCGAGCGAGGTCGCGCCGTCCTCACTGTCGACGGTGCAGCCACCGACGATCGCTGCGACGAGCGAGAGGCCGTGCGTGGGGCCCGACGAGGTTGCGCCATCGATCGCAGTATACACCGCGCCGCGGCGGCGCGGCGCCGGTGGCCTGAGTGGGCTCAGGCGGTGCCCTCGACGAGGAGCCCGCGCCGGTGTCGGTGCCGCCCGAGGAACCGCCGGTGCCGCTGCTGCCCGAGGATCCACCGGTGTCGGTGCCCGAGGTGCTGCCGTCGGCCGCGGTCGTGCCCGAGGAGCTGCCGCCGTCGCTGCCGCTGCTCGAGCCGCCCGTGCCGGTGTCACAGCTGACGAGCTCGACCTCGTCGAGGAAGAAGTTCGTGAGCGCCTCGCCGGTGAGCTCCGCGGCGAAGCGCAGCTCGTGGGGTTGGCCGTCGGCGTAGGTGCTGACGTCCAGCGTCACGGCGGTGTAGCCGTCGAAGTCGGCCATGTCGACGTCGGTGACCAGGAACACGACCTCACCGTCGAGCTCGGCGGTGAAGACGTCGTTGCCGGTGCCTGCGGCGTCGTTGATCGCGAAGCGGAAGCTCAGGTACGCCGCGTCGGGATCGATGGTGATCGTCTGGCTGACCGACGCGGTCTCGGGCTCGCCGCCGTCGACGCCACCGAACCAGGCGAACCAGTCGCCGGCGTAGGGCTCGGCGCCGATGTCCTCCGTGCAGCTGGCGTCGCAGATCGGGGTGCCGAACATCTCGGACGACTCGTCCCACACCTCGCTGGGCGTACCGGCCTCGAAGCCGCCATCGACCACGAGGTTGCTGCCGCAGTCGCCCATGGGCGTGTCGGTGGTGGTGCCGTTGTCGTCGTTGCCGGTCTCGCCCGAGTCCGCCTGGCCGCTGGTGTCGCCGGTGGTGAAGGGATTGGTCGTGCTCTGCGAGCTGTCGCCCGAGCCGTCACCGCCCTCGTCGTTCTGACCGCCGCCCGTGATGATGCAGCCCGACAGCATCGCCGCATTGCACAACACCCACACCAGACCACGAAGCACAGGTTTGCGATCGCTCATGACGTCCTCTTCGACTGCATTGTGTCCGCTCGCATTTTCGCCGACGGTGGAGCCAACCCACGGGAAATCCGTCGGAGGCTGCGCGCGCGGCGGGATCCTCGTCGTCATCACCACGCCTCGTACACGCAGACCGCGGGTCCGTGTGTCACGCTGGCCCGACACACGCTGCCGTCGCAGCTCGTGCCGAGGGCGCAGACCAGGGTTCGCTCGCACGACTCGCCCAGCTGCGGCGGGTGCTCGCAGTAGCCCGCGGGGCAATAGCCGCTCGCGCACTGGCGGTGGCCGCTGCACGGCTCGGCCACCGCTGCGCCCGCGAGGCACATCGCGATGTCACCGCTGAAGTCGCAGTACGCGCCCCGTTCGCATTCGCCCTCGGCGCAGGGTTGGCCTGCGGGCGGTGGCTCGCCGCAGCGCAGCGCAGCGTCGCACACCAGTCCGTCGCGGCACGGGCGGGCGTCGCAGGGCTCGCCGGCGTCCGCGCGCGCGCGGCAGATCGACTCGCCGTCGCACCACAAGCCGGAGGCGCAGCCGACGTCGGCGCAGGAATCGCCCTCGCGCGGCTCGGGCACGCACTCGCCGATGTAGTCCGGCGGGGTGTAGCCGCAGGCCAACCCCTGGGCGCAGGGCGCCACCTCGCAGCGCTCGCCGACGGTGCCGCGAGGCAGGCACAGGTGCGTGCCGTAGTCGCACCACAACGCCTCGTCGCACTGCAACGACTCGCATGACGCTCCGAGCGTCGCCGGTTGCACACAGCGCGCGCGCTCGTAGTCGCACAACAGGCCCTCGGCGCAGCGGTCGAGCTGCTGGCCGCCCGGCCCGTCGCGGCAGCTCGCGCCCTCGGGCAGGCCCGCAAGCCGCGTGCACGGTTCGACGCAGCGACCGCGCTCGCAGAGCAGGCCCTGCGCGCAGTCGCTCACGAGCATGTCGAAGCCATCGCAGCGCTCACCCAGGGCGCGCTCGCCGTGGAACAGCTGACAGAAGTCCTGGCACGGGTTGGCCTCGATCGCTGGCCACTGGCAGCCGTGGGCCTCGATCGCGGCCGCGATGGTGTCGACGCAGCCGGCGTCGTAGCTCAGACCGCGCTGGGCACCTGCGACCAGGCGCGCGCGCCAGTCGTCGCGCAGGGCCGAGGCGCAGCCGCCTTGCGCCGCGGTGGGCGTGCAGTCGCAGCGCTCGCTGGCCTCGCAGCGCTGCTGCACCAACCCCTCGAGCGCGTCCATGCGGGCTTCGAACTCGGGATCCGACCCGCCGGCTTCGCTGCAGCCCGGCGGCGCGAGCAGCAACGCCGCGAGCACGGCCGTAGGCACGGGAGTCGAGGCGTCGCGGCTTCGAACGGGACCAGCCATGGGCAAACCAAGTGCCGCCCGCGTGGGTGGCAGTCGAAATCTTGCGTGGCCCGCCCGTTCGTGACAAGCGCGAAGGCGGGGCGCCGCGCCGGTTTTTCGGGGCGCGCGCGCCACCGTGGTAGTGCCGAGGCGTGCGTCGCGTCGGGGCGCCCTGGATCGTGCCGCTGCTGGCGCTGGGGATGTGCTTGCCCGCGGCCGCAGGCGCGCGACCGCGCCGGCAGCGGGCCGACGCGGCGACGGGGCATGCGGCGCCGCGCGCAGCCAGCACCGCACGTGCAGCTCGCTGGCAGGCACCGGGTTGCGATCGCGTGCGCGCGCTGTGCTGCGACCCCTCGACCGAGCCGTGCACACGACCCGGCGCCGCGCGGGTGCTGTCTCGCTCGGTGCGATCGCCGGCGCGAGCGCGGCCGCGATCCTGTTCGCGCTGGGCGATCGCCTCGCCATGGGCGACCCCGCCACGCTGATGGTCGGGACCGGTGCGATCGCCGGTGCCGGTGCGTTGCTGGGCATGCTCGCCGGGCGCACGATCGGCGACGGACCCATGGTCGACGATCGCGTGCGGCGCGAGACCCTGGGCCTGTCGCTGGTGGGCGCGGGCTCGACCGTGACGAGCGAGCGGCGGCCGCCGCTGTTGTCGCTGCGCGCGGCGCCGACGTGGGGTTCCGCGATCGCGTCAGCCGCATGCGCCTGCTCGCGGACGTCGGCGGCTGGCTCGGCGCGGAGCGTCAGGTCGATCCCAGGCCGCAGGCGAGCGGCGGCGGCGCGCGGCCGGTCGCGCTGCAGCAGCGTCGCACCACCTTGGGCCTCGCGCTCGACTTCGCGATCATGCTGCCGTATCCGGCCACGCGTCGGTCGTCGCGCCTGGGGCGCGGAGCTGCGCTGGCGCCCCGAAGTGCAGTACCGCCGCGATCGCCTGGGCCTGCTCGCGCAGGATCCCCGCACCATCGAGCGCACGATGTTGCTGCCGCTGCTGGTCGGCGCGCTGGTACGTCTCGCCGCGCCAGCGCTTCACCTTCATGCTCGGGCCGCGCTTCGATGTGATCTCGTACTCGCAGCCCGGCGAGCGCACGTTGTCGCGGGGCAAGCCCGTGGTCGCGCCGCTGTATGCCGAGGCCTGGTACGACCTCGACGTGCTCTTCACCGCGCGGCCGCGTCGCGACGGCCGGGCGCGGCGGGCCGGTGTCACCGGGCTGCTGTCGCTGGGCTACGTGCACTCGCGCTTCGACGGGCGCGGCATCAACTTCGGCCCGGTGATCGGCTTCCTCGGTCCGCTCCACGTCGAGTGGAGCCTGCGCGTGCGCCCGCGCGGGTCCAAGGCCGCGGTGCAGGCCAGCCTCGGCGCCATCGTCGGCAACGGGTTGGCGACCATGGCGACAGTGGGCGCGGTGTTGCCGGATCTGCGGACGCCGGCGCGCGCGAGCCGGCGCAGGAGCACGAATCGATGAGCCTGATCCGAACCCCGATCGCCCTCGTGCTCGCGCTCTCGCTGGCGGCCCACGGCGGCTGCGTGCAGCCCGAGTGCAGCTCGCCCGACTTCGGCAACCCCGAGTGCCGAGTGGTCGCGGAGAACGAGCCTTCGCGCGGCTGCGCACCGAGGCCGGTGTCGAGCTGCGATCCCAGGCCGCGGACGCGCGTGACGCCAGCTCGTGGATCGCCGGCGGCCTGTTGCGCGAGCGCGAGCCCGGCACCGTCGAGGCCCGGGTCGCGGCCGGGGCCGTTCGCGTTGTCGCTGCAGCGGACGCCGGGGCAGCCGGCCGCGCTCACCCTCGTGCTCGACAACGTCGATCCGAACGCACACGTGACCGTGGGCGCGACCGAGGTGCCCTCGGGCGGTGGACTGCAGCGCACCGTCGCGGTCGCGCTCGACGACGACGCGCCGCTGTGGATCCGCGGTTGGCGCGACTGCCCGGCACGCTTCCGCATCGCCGTCGCTGCCGACATCCAGACCAACCCGCTGCAGTTCGAGCGCATCGTCGCGACCCTCGCGGAGGAACACCGCGCGGCGCAGGCGGCGGGCGAGCCGCTGCTGGGCCTGCTCATCGCGGGCGATCTGGCGGAGAACTCGCGCGAGGACGAGTTCGAGACCGTGGCCGAGATCCTGGCGCGGCTGCCGTTTCCGACCGCGGTGGTGCCGGGCAACCACGACGTGTATCGACCGCTGCACCCGCTGTACAACCGCCGCTTCGGCCCGGGCAACTACGCGCTCGACGTCTGCGACGTGCATGTCGCGATGCTCGACACCGGCAGCGGTGCGATCGCGCGATCGGTGCAGGCGCGACTGCCCGAGCTGCTCGATCGCGGCGACGCGCGACACCTGCTGGCGGTGATGCACCATCCGCCCTACGCCGGCATCACCGGCGCGGGCTGGTCGCGCGAGGATCTGGCCGAGCAGGCCCTGGTCGAGTTCGCCGCCGCCGGGGTCAACCGCGTGCTCGCGGGCCACGCCCACGCGCTGCACGACTTTCCCGCCGTCGACATCGGCGGCACGCGCGTGCACGAGACCATCGTCGGCACCGCCGGCGCGTACCAGGGCGTGGGCGTGCCACGCTACGGCTACCTGCGCCTGCGCTTCGACGGTGCGACCATGGACGCCTGCTTCGTCGAGGTGCCGCCGCCGGGGCTCGACGGGCCCGCGGGCGAGTCGCTGCGCACGCTCGATTACTGCGCTGGCGACTGAGGCGGCGCGAGCAGGCCCTCGATCACACCTGCGAGCACCGCCGCGGGCATGGCCCCGGTCCACTTGTAGCCGTTGACGAAGAACGTCGGCGTGCCGGTGATGCCCAGCGCCAGGCCCAGCTCGGCGTCGGCGGTGACGCGCGCGGCGACCTCGGGATCGACCATGCAACGATCGAACGCGTCGACGTCGAGCCCGATGCCGCCGGCGTACTCGCGCAACGCTTCGCGCTCGAGCGCGTCCTGGTGCGCGAACAACTCCGCGGCCAGCTCCCAGAACTTGCCCTGCCGTCGCGCGCACTCGGCCGCGATTGCGGCGCCACAGGCGTGGGGATGGCGGCGATCGACCTTGGGGTTGCAGCTCGAGTCCAGCGGGAAGTGGGCGAACTCCACCGCGATGCGGCGGGGACTGCTGGCGATGGTGGCCTCGACGGCTTCGTACAGCTTGCGGCAGTGCGGGCACTCGAAGTCGCCGAACTCGACGATGACGATCTCCGCGTCGGCTGGGCCCTTGCGCGGCGCGTCGGGTACGCCCACGCGCTGCGGTGGGCTCGCGCGCAGCTCGGCCACCAGCGCCGGGATGATCGCGGCGTCGCGCTCGGCCTCGAGCTCGAGCTTGCGCGCGCCGTACCACAGCATCGTGCCGGTCACGCTCGCGCCGAACACCACCGCGGCGAGCAGCGAGGGCAGACCCAGGGCGTCGTCGATGATGTCGCGCACGCCCAGGTGGGTGTCGCGGCAGCGCCATGCCAACAGTGCCTGCGCGAGGTTGATGCCGTACCACGCGACGCAGAACGGACACCACGCGCCCTCGAGCGTGGAGAACACCGCCATGGTGACCGAGGCCACCACCGCGAGCCCGGCGAGCACGACCACGCCGGCGCGCATCGGGTCCTCCCAGCGGCTGGCGCGGCGCCAACCCAACACCGCGAGCACGGCGATCGCGAGCGCACCGCCCAGGCCGAGCGTCGCGACCGGCACGCCGGCGAAGTCGCCGTAGCGGCCGGCGGTGACGCTGCAGCCGGTGGACGAGAAGCGGTGGCACGCGCTCGCGAGCCCGGCGCGGCCGACCTCATAGTCGAGGTGGACCAGCGTGAGGTACACGCCGTCGGCCACGCCCAGCAGCGCGACGAACAGCAGTGCGAGCCACGGTCGCGAGCGATTGTCCGACACGCGAGCCAAGGCTACGGCGCTGCACCGGGGCGCTGTCAAGCGCGCGCGGCCCCGGTGCGCCGGCGGGTCACTCCGGCGGCAGCACGATCACGACCGCGTCGCCCGCGGTGCCCGCGGGTGCAGCCGCGACCACACGCAGGGTCCGATCCCGCAGCGCGGGTTGTTCGGCCAGCAGCGCCGCGACCGGGGCCACGACCTGGGCCTCGATCACGCGCTTGAGCGGCCGCGCGCCGTAGCTGGGATGCCAGCCCCGCGCGGCCAGCAGCGCGCGCGCGGCCGCGTCGACCTCGAGCCGCAGGTTGCGGCGCGACAGGCCCGCGCGCCGCGACACCGCCGCGAGCTCGAGCTCGACGATGCGCGCGAGGTCGTCGGGACCCAGCGCACGGAACGGGATCACGTGATCGATGCGGTTGAAGAACTCGGGGCGGAAGTGGGCCCGCACCGCCGCCAGCAGATCCTCGGTCTGGCCACCGGGGTCGCCGAAGCCGGGACCGGCCTGGCGGCGCACGCCGATGTTGCTGGTCATCACCACCAGCGTCATGCGGAAATCGACCAGGCGCCCGTCGACGTCGGTCACGCGGCCCTCGCCGAGCAGACCCAGCATCAGATCGAAGACCTCGGGGTGGGCCTTCTCGATCTCGTCGACCAGCACCAACGACAGCGGTCGCTCGCGCACCTGTTCGACCAGGCTGCGGACGCCGCGACCGGCCGCGAGCAGGCGCTGCGCGGCGCCGGGCAGCATGTACTCGCTCATGTCGACGCGCACGAGCTTGTCGGCGCTGCCGAACATGTAGCGCGCCAGCTGCTTGGCCAGCTCGGTCTTGCCCACGCCGGTGGGCCCGACGAGAAACAAGCTGCCGACCGGTCGCGCAGGGTCGTTGAGCCCGGCCTTGAGCCGCGTGAGCACGCGGGCCGCGGTCGAGCAGGCCTGGTCCTGACCGACCACACCCGCACGCAGCTGCGCCGCGATGTGCTCGCGGTCGGCTCGCCGCGCGTCGGAGATGAGCTCGAGCGGCAGCCCCGTCACCTGCGCGAACGCGGCGCTGATGGCCTCGGCACCGAGCTCGCGCGTGCGCTCGGCACTCGCGCCGGCCGCGGGCTCGAACAGCTTGCCCAGGGCATCGAGGAAGCGGAAGCCCTTGCCGGGGAACGCGAGGTCGCGCTGCAGCAGCTCGAGGTGCTGCACCAGCCGGCGCCAGCCCGCGCCGTCGATGGCGAGATCGGGCCGCTCGCGCGCGTACCAGGCGGCGAGCAACCCCGGCATCGCCGCGGCCGAGGGCGGCTCGATGGTGACGACGTGGAAGATCGACGCGAGGTTCGGCGCCTGCTGCAGCAGCCGCTCGTACTCGTCGGGCGTGCACTCGGACAACAGCGCGATGCTGCCGGCCTGGGCCGCCGGCAGCAGCAGGTCGCCGATCGACGAGCGGCCGGTCTGCGCCGCGAGCATCGGCGCGAGTCGATCGAAGTACAGCAGGTCGGCGCGGCCCGACAACGCCGCGACGATCTCGAGGCAACGCTGCTCCCACATGCCGATGTAGCTCATGCCCGCGACGATGCGGTCGGCCGAGGTCGCCCAGATCCGCGGCGGCGGATCCTCGGACTCGCGCTTGCCCAGCATCCGCGCCAGCGCGCGAACCCACGTGGTCTTGCCCACGCCGGCGGGACCGACCAGCAGCAGCGAGCGCGGCCGCTCGCGCAGCAGCAGCGGCAGCTCGGCGCCGAAGTCGAACTGCCCCACCAGCCGGCGGCCGACGCGACGCTTCTCGCGCGCGACCCAGTCCTCGGCCACGGTCGCGAGCACCGCGGCGATCTCCTGCTCGTCGGGCTCGGCCTCGTCGCGGCGGCTCGCCAGGGTCGGCGACCACGTCAGCACGCGCTCGTCGAGGGCGTCGCGCAGGGCGTAGATCTCGGCCGCATGCCCGCCGAGCAGCGCCGTGCCCACCGCCTGCCGCAGGATCTCCGGCGCCAGCTCCAGCGCCTCGAGCACGAACATCCAGCCGAGCGCGGGCACGACGATCTTGAACCCGCCCTTGGGCAGCGCGGCCCAGGCGTAGCCCAACCGCAGCGGGATGCGCCGCGCGCCGATGACCATGCGCTTGTCGATCACCGACTGCGGATGGATCTCGAGCGCGAGCCGACGCAGCTGCAGCGGCTCGTGCCACGCGAAGGTCGCGGCCAGCTCGGGTCGCTCCTGCAGCGCCAGCGCCAGCTCGCCCAGCACCGCCTCGTCGCTCGCGCCGTAGGCGGAAGGCGCGCGCGAGTGCGACGGCCGCGACGGCACCAGCCGCGCGGTGCGGCGGCCGTCGTGGTGGGTCACGACGTGGACGCGGAAGCTCGCGCGGCTCACGGCGCCTCCGGTGGGTCGGGCCGCAGCATCCACAGCGTCGGCAGGATCTCGGCCAGCCGCGCGACGTGGCCGCGCAGCACGAACGCGATGGGGAAGTCCTCGACCTCGATCCGCGCGGGTTCGTGGGTGGGGTTGGGCTCGAAGTGGTACGCGCGCACGATCGGCGGCACCGCGTCGGGGTTGTCCGGCAGCTGCGTGCGATCGCCGTGCTCGAGCGCGGCGGCGAACTGCTCGCGCCGCCGCTGCAGCGAGGCCACGTGCTCGGCCGCGCTGCGGTCGCGGCCGGAGCTCACGCGCACGCGCACGACCTCGCTCGCGCCCGAGAGCCCGTGGCGCACGTGGCAGCCGTCCTCGACCGCGAAGAAGCTGCGTACGCCCGGGCCGCTGATGCGCAGCACCATGCGCTCGCACGCGACGTCGAGCGCGGCGAGCTCGGTCACACCGAGGCTGCGCGTGCCACCGGGCAGCACCGCGACGATCTCGTCGGTGCTGCCGCGAGCGCCGGCGTAGGCGCACGCGAGCCACTCGAGCAGGCTCGCGCGCGCGTGACCGAAGCGGCCGTCGGCGCGCGCCCGGCTCACGCGCGACAGTTCCACCAGCACGACGTGCTCCTCGACGTCGTCGGCGTGGCCGATGGCGCGCTCGAGCGCGCGCAGCTCGGCCAGCTGGACCAGCACCTGTCCGCGGGTGCGCAGCGGCAGCTCCGGCACCAGCGCGCGGGGATCGAGCGAGCGCACGTAGGTCTCGCCGGTGTACTCGCCCACGCGCCGGTCCCAGCCGTACTGCTGCGCCTCGATCAGCGCACCGTCGATCTCGTGGTGCGTGCCGTCGTCGAGCAGCGGGTCGTACTCGGCCTGCAGGCGCAGGCGCTCGCGCAGATCGAGCAGCTCGCCGCGGAGGTTCTCGAGGTTGTACGCGGCCTCGGCGGCGCTGCGATCGCCGGCCAGCGACGGCGGCAGCGTCGCGCGCAGGCTCGCGGCCAGCCGCGCCAACGCCTCGCCGTCGAGCAGGGCCTCGACCCGCGCGAGCGCCTCGGGCACCTGCTGCCGCAGCCGCCGCGCGTCCCACTGCAGCAGCGCCTGCATCGCGCCGGGCGCGGCCTGGACCGTGGCCTCGACCAGGTGTTCGGCGTGCAACGCCAGCGCGCCGTCCCGCACGTACAGCCACAGCACCCGCAGCGCCGCGATGGGTCCGCTGGCGATCTCGTCGGCCAACCATGCGCCCACGTGATCCTCGAGCCAGCGCTTGAGCGAGCGCGCACCGTCGCGCGCGGCGAAGCCCCGCGCGACCACGTGATCGACCACCGCCGGGGTGAAGCGGACGAATACGTTGCGCTCGACCAGGCCCGCGCGGCCGAGCAGCGCCTCGAGCTCGCGCGCGGCGATGCGCGTGGCCGCGGCCGCGGTCAGTGGATCGAACGGCACGATGCGATCGATGCGGTTGAACAGCTCGGGCGGGAAGAACTCCCGCACCGCGCGTTCGAGCTCGCGCGTCACGTCGCCGCCGCCGCGGCCGCCCAGGCCCAGGGTCGACTCGCCGCCGGCGCCGAGGTTGGACGTGAGCAGCACGACCGCGTGGCTGAAGTCGACCACGTGGCCGGCGGCGTCGGTGAGACGACCGTCGTCGAACACCTGCAGCATCAACGCGAGGATCGACGGGTCGGCCTTGTCGATCTCGTCGAGCAAGACCACGCAGAACGGCTGCGCCCGGACCACCTGCGTCAGCGTGCCCTCGGGCCGGAAGCGGTCGCCGATGAGCCGCGCCGGCGCGTCCGGGCCGCGTACTCGCTCATGTCGAGCCGCACCAGCCGACGGACGTCGCCGTAGAGGTACTCGGCCAGGCACTTGGCCAGCTCGGTCTTGCCGGTGCCGGTCGGACCCGACAGCAGCAGCACGCCGTAGGGGCGCGCGCGGTCGCCGGTCTGCGTGCGCATGCGCAGGACCACGTCGACGATGGCATCGATCGCGCGCGGCTGCCCGATGATCTGCGCCGCGAAGGCGGCGGCGATCGCCTCGGCCGCGAGCGCGCGCTGCGGCACCAACAACAGCTCGGGCACGCCGGTGCGCGCGGCCAGCAGCCGCACGACCGCCTGCGCGCCGATGGTCGGCGGCTGCGGCAGGGTCGAGAACCCGGCGTCGAGCGTGGAGCGGGGCGAGGGCGCGGCCGGACGCTGGGCCACGGCGACCGCGGGCCACATACCGCTGGTCTCGAACGTGGTCACGGCCTGGTGCGCGGCCGCGAGGCCGCAGCCGGTCAGCTCGCGGTAGCGCCGGATCGCGTGCAGCTTGCGGCCCTGGGCCAGCTCCTGCTCGACCGACTCGAGCTCGAGCGCGAAGCCATGCTCGCCGCGGCCCAGCGCGCCGAGCAGCGCGATCGATCGCCCGGGCTCGACCGTGGTCGGCGAGAGCGCCCCGCCGAGCTCGGCGATGGTCCGGAAGGCGCTGGGCGCGAACGCGACGTGGTGCTCGAGCTCGAGCGTTCGCGCCGTGCGCTGCACCAGCTTCGCGGTCTCGGCATCGTTGGTCGGCTCGACCCACAGCACCGTGAACGCGGCCGCGAGCTCGGGCGCGTCGTCGAGCAGCATCTGGTACTGCTCGGGGCTGCACTCGCCCAGCACCGTCATCTCGCCGCGCGCGATGGGCCCGCGGAAGAACGTCGCGAGCGAGCGGTCGGACTCACGGCTCTCGCCGATGCGGCCCCAGGCGTGCAGATCGTCGACCCACAGCAGCGCGCGTTCGCTGCGGCAGGCCTCGAGCAGATCGAGGCAACGTTGCTCCCACTGACCCAGGTAGGCCATGCCCGCGATGATGCGATGGCCGCGGATGTGCCAGACCGCGTGCACCAGATCGAGGTTGCGGTTGGCGGACCAGCCGTCGGCCTCGAGCAGATCGTGCACGGCGCCGCGCAGCAGCGTGCTCTTGCCGCAACCGCTGGGTCCCACCAGCAGCACCGAGCTGCGGCGGTTGCCGCAGACGAGCTGCTGCAGCTGCTCGCGCCAGGGACTGCGGGCGCTGCCGCGCGGCAGCGCGTCGTCGGCCGCGAGCGCGGTCTGATCGACGCCGAGCTCCTCGAGCAACGCCGCGCCGCGCTTGCGCTGGGCCTGGCCCAGGGCCGCGAAACCGCCGGGCTGCTGCTCGCCCTTGGCCAGCCGATCGAACAGCGAGCGCGTGCGCACCTGCAGCGCGAGCAATCGCAGGGCGTCGCGCGGCGACGCTCGCATGCGGTCGAGCTGCCACTGTGGCAGCTCGGCCCAGCGGCTGCGGAAGAACGCCGCGGCCTCGTCGGCGAGGTTGCGATCGGGCGCGTGCGGGAACCACTCGCGCGAGCGCATCGGGTGGTACGCGATCCAAAGTGGATCCGCGCGCTCGATGCCGCCGCGGGCGCGTGGCTCGAGCACCAGCGGGACCTTGTCGTGGAAACGGCGGCCGGCGCTGCCCAGCGTCAGGTCGAGCGCGACGGCGTGGAGCTGGCGGCCGGGGACGAACTCGATCGGCGCGAGCTGCTGCGGCCAACGCGACGCCAGCGCCTTGCGCAGGCCATCGGCCAGGCGCTGCTGCAAGCGCAGCGCACTCGGGCCGCGCTCGACCCGATCGAGATCGCCCAGCCCGACGGTGTGCCACTCCACGGTGGTGCCGCGTCGGCGCTCGAACACGGTCACGCGCAGCTCGGTCACGACGGCAGCTCCGGCGCGAGGTCGTTGCCCAGACCCAGTCGGCGCACGATCTCGCCGAACCACAGCCGCTGCAACGTCTCGAGCGCGCCGAGGTCGAGCCCGGCCACGCTGGTGAGTCCGAGCTCCGGCATGGTCACGGTGCCGTCCGCGAACAGCTCGCGCACCGCGGGCAAGCGGTGCAGTTGATCGGCGGCCGGGCGCGGCGTCGGGGCGAAGTGGGGCGCGCCGAGCTCGAAGGTGCCCAGCTCGCTGCGCCACGCCAGCGCGCGCACGTCGAGGTGCCATGCGCTCGCGCGGTCGAGCGGCCACAGCCGGTGCAGGCCGTGCTCGAGCGCGAGGTGGTTGCCCGCCAGCGGTCCGCTGGCGCGCAGCAGCAGCGCCCGCCACGACGACGGTGCAGGGTCACGCTCGAGCTCGGCCAGGATCGACGTCAGCGGATGCGGTGGGCCCCACGGCAGGCGCGGCCACGCCGGCGCCGACTCGCCCGCGCGATGGACCAGCACGGTCCAGCCGCCCTCCTCGGCCCAGCGCGCCAGCTGCCGCAGCCCGCGAGCGCGGCGGTGCCGTCGAGCGCACCGACGACCACGGTGATGGTGTTGTGCGGTTCGCTCTCGAACATCGCGCGTACGAACTCGGCCTCGAAGCGCGCGTGGGCCTGCTCGGCGTCGGCGACCAACGCGGTCGCGCGCTCGCCCTCGGCCGCGGCCACCACCGCCAGCTCCTCGAGGCCCTCGAGCACCTCGAGCGCGTCGTCGATGCGCGCGAGCACGGCGCGGGTGCGCTCGTGCTCGCGCAGCGACGCGGCCATGTCGACGCGGCCGCCGTGCACCTCGGCCAGCTCGGCGGTGAGGTACGCGAGGCGTTGTCGCAGATCCGCGACCCGCGAGAGCGCGGCGGCAGCGGTCGCGTTGCGCCGCAGTCGACCGATGCGATCGATGCCGTCGGCGCGGCCGTGGGCCCGCGCACCGCGTCCGCGCACCAGCGCCAGACGCAGTGCGCCGTGCTCGAGCGACAGCGTCGGCTTGGCCTCGCCCAGCATCGCCGGCAGCTCCGTGGTCGCGACGCCGATCCACGCGCCGTCGGCCTGCTCGCCGGCGCGCGAGACCAGCGCGGCGATCGGCGCGACCAGGTGATCCTCGAGATGTCGCCGCAGCGCCCGCGCGCCGTAGACCGGCGAGTAGCCGGCACGCGCGAGCTCGGCCAGCGCGGTCGCGCTGACCTCGAGCTCGATGCCTCGCTGTGCGAATGCGGCGCGCTCGCGGATGCGCGCGAGCGAGACCGCGGCGACCTGGTGCATCTCGTCGGCGCGCAGCGACGCGAACGGGATCACGCGATCGATGCGGTTGACGAACTCGGGACGGAAGTGACGATCGACCTGATCGAGGTAGTGGCGGCGCTCCGCCGAGGCCGAGGCGGCGGCGTCGCGCTCGTCGGCGCCGTGCAGGCCGGTGCCGCTGCCGCGGGGGCGGTGGGCAGCGCCGAGGTTGCTGGTCATGATGACGATGGTGTTGCCAAAGTGCGTGGTCTGGCCGCGACTGTCGGTCAGGCGACCCTCGCCCAGCACCTGCAGCAGCAGGTCGAACACCGCCGGGTGGGCCTTCTCGATCTCGTCGAGCAGCAGCACGCTGAAGGGCTGCTGGCGCACGCGACGGGTCAGCTCGCCGTCGTCGCGCACGGTGCCGCGGATCAACCGCTCCGCCGCCCACGGGTCGGCATACTCGCTCATGTCGAAGCGCGCCATGCGATCGGGCGAGCCGAACAGGATGCGCGCGAGCGTCTTGGCGACCTCGGTCTTGCCCACGCCCGTGGGGCCGATGAACAGGAAGTTGGCCAGGGGCTTGCCGGGCGGCTGCAGCCGCGCCTTGATCGTGCACAGCGTGTCGACCACCCTCGCGATGGCCTCGTGCTGGCCGATGACGCGGCGGCGGAACTCGCCCACCAGGGTGTCGCGACGCAGGCGCTCGTCGTCGCGCAGCAGGAACATCGGGATACCGGTGCGCAGACAGAACGCGCGGTGGACGTCGTGCGTGCCGATGCGGTGGGGCCGGCCCTCCTGGTCGACGTCGTGCTGGTGGATCGCGCGCAGCTCGTCGAACAGCCGCACCGCCTTGCCCGGGAAGGCCTGATCCGGCAGGTAGCGCTCGCACAGCTCGACCAGCGGTGCGACCGCCTCGGGCTGCAGCGTGGGTCGTCGCGGCTCCGTGCGCTGGGCGTGCAGCGCCCGCGCGCGCAGGACCTCGCGGGTGTGCTCGGCCGACAGCGGCTCGACCGCGACGCGGTGGAAGCAGGCCATGATGGTGCCGTGCCGCTTCTCGAACTGTTCGAACGCGGCCGCGGTGCACTCGCCCAGCACGCGCACACGGCCCTCGAGCAGCCACGGTCGCAGCGCCGCCGCGAGATCCTCGATCCCGCCGGCGGTGCCAGCGAACAGATCGGCGAGATTGTCGAAGTAGAGGATCGCGTCGAGCAGCTCCGCCGCGCGCATGACCTCGGTGATGCGCTGCGGTAGCTGGCCGAAGCCCGACTGCCCCGCGACCAGGGCCGAGCCCGAGGTGGCGAACACCGGACGCTGGCGGAACGGCACCACCGCCTGCGACAGCAAGGCCTCGAGCACGGCGGTCTTGCCGGCCTGTGCCGGCCCCACCAGCGCGACCTGGGTGCGCTCGTGGCCCGACAGCAGCGCGGCGAGGAACTGCACCTCGCGGCTGCGCGCGACTGCGGGCGGGGGCGGGTGCCGGGTCAGTCGCGCGACCAGCTCCACGCCGATGGAGTCGAGCAACTCGCGGGCCTGCCGGCGCGCGCGATCGTCGTTGCGCTCGCGCTGCTCGCGGGCGCGCGCGCCCGCGTCCGCGAGATCGCTGCGGACCACGCGGACGTCGATGCGCACCAGCGCGTGGCCCTGCGCCGGCAGCAGCGACAACCACGTCGCGTCGTCGAGCTCGCGGGCGCCGGCACGGCGGACGATCTCATCGGTCACCCGCGCGAGCAGATCTTCGCCGGCAGCGACGTGGATCACCTCGCGCAGCGCCAGCACGTTCACCCACGTGGACTCGCCGTCGGGGACCGCGACGCAGGCCATGCCGATGGGGCCGTCGATGCCGAAGCGCGGTGGCAGGTCGTCGCGTGCCAGCACCACCGGCAGCTCCATCAGCCGCGCGTCGGGCGGCAGGGTGAACGCGGCGACGGCCTCGCCCGGCAGCCGCGCGAGGTGTTCGGCGAGGAACATCGCCGCGATCGCACCGACGTCCTCGGCCGAATCACCGCGGCACACCAACTCGGGGTCCGCCAGCGGCCACGCATACACGCTGCCCGCAGCGTGTGTCCGCACCACGATCGGCACCTGCAGATCCAGCGTGACGGACAAGGGAGCCGGGCCATGGTAGGTCGCGCGCGCGCGCTTGTCATGACCTGGCCCCCGCTGGCCCACTGGCCTGCTGGGCCGGCCGGGCCGGCCCACGTGGCCGCTCGTCCGCGTGCAGCCGAGCGCGACGCGGCATCGCTGCCCGCGTCGAGACTTCGATCCGACGCGCGACGGTGCTGGCACGAGGATCGCAGATGGTCCGCGCACGATGACGGTGCAGGGACCGCGGGCCGTGTCGCACCGGGGCACGGCGACGGCTCCACAGGGTCGGCTCGATCCGGTCGAGCAGCTCGAGCTGCTCGGCCTCGATCGCGCGGCCCTGCGTGCTGCCGGCATCGCGGACCCGGAGCAGCTCGCGGCGCGCTGGCGCGGCCCGCGGGTGCCGTGCGCGGGGCGTCTGCGGCTGCGGTGCCTGGGCTGCAAGCTCGAGGCGACGGTGCGCTTCCGTTGCGAGGGCGCCTGCGGCGATCGCTGCGAGCACGACGTGCGTGCGGCCGCGGCGTTGCTGCGCGCGATCCCCCGCGTGCCGGTGCGCCACTGGGTGCTTTCGCTGCCCGGGGTGCTGCAGGCGGCCTCCGCGGAGGATCAGCGCTGGGTCGCGCGGCTGTGCAAGGAGCTCGTCGTCGGAGTCTTCGCGCTGGTGCGGCACAAGCTCGCGGCGCAGCCGGGCGGCGGCGAGGTGGTGGAGTGCGGCGGCGCGAGCGTGGTCCATCGCGTCGCGCGGGGCCTCGCGCTCGACGTGCACGTGCACGCGCTCGTGCTCGACGGCGGCTACCTCGCGCAGGGCCGCGCCAGCCCGCTGTTCGTGCCGCTGGCGGACGAGCCGACCGCGGCGGAGCTGCTCGCGGTCACCCGCGGCGTGCGCGAGCGACTGCTGCAGCACTGGCGCGGGCGGGAGCAGGACCGCCGCGCGCTGGCGGAGCTGACGATCGCGTCGGCGCTGCAGCCAGGCCCGGCGGTGCTCACCGCGGCGCGGCGGCTGCGGATCGAGTCCGTCGACGCGCCACCGCGGCGGCCGCGGGTCACCGGCGTGGGCGCGCGCAGCGAGGGCTTCGGCGTGCATGCGATGCCGCGGATCGACGCCGAGGCGCGCGTGGGCCTCGCGCGCTTGGCCGAGTACCTCGTGCGCGCGCCGGTGTCGCTGCAGTCCCTGCGCGCCGGCCCGCGCGGCATCGTGCAGCGGCTGCCGCACGCGTTCGCCGATGGCACCACCCACGTCGAGTTCGCGCCGGAGGAGCTCGCGCGCCGGCTGCAGGCGCTGACGCCCGCGCGCGCGGTGCATCGCATCTC
Source organism: Nannocystaceae bacterium (assembly GCA_046351635.1). Lineage (GTDB taxonomy): Bacteria > Myxococcota_A > Polyangia > Nannocystales > Nannocystaceae > Xiheibacterium. The sequence goes on from JAXLYC010000007.1 coordinate 32,192, forward strand.
GTACCACGGCGTGCTCGCGCCGACCGCCGCGGTGAAGTGGCGGCGCAAGCCGCTGCAGCTGGCGCTGGTGCCAGCGGACGAGCCCGGCGAACGGCCCCGCCCGGCACGGCCGCGCGAGCGCGACGAGGGGCTGCGCTGCCGCGGTTGCGGCGGGCGCATGCGCGTGGTTGCGCTCGAGGAGTCGGCCGACCCGGCGCCCTTCGGTGCGGTCGCGGGCCGTGGCGCGGCCGCGGGCGTCGCGGGGGCACAGCCGTGATCGTCGGGGCAGCAGGTGGCGCGGCCGCGCTTGGTACAGTTGCGGGCGATGGACGAGGCTGCACCGCTCGCGGGCATGCGTGTGCTCGACTTCACGCAGAACCTGCCGGGGCCCTACGCGACGCTGGTGCTCGCGTCGTTGGGCGCGGAGGTGATCAAGGTCGAACCTCCTGGTGGCGACACCGCGCGGATGACCCCGCGGCTGTTCGAGATCGTCAACGCGGGCAAGCGCTCGCTGGTGCTCGACCTCAAGCGCGACGACGTCGGCGAGACCCTGCGTGCATTGGTCCGCAGCAGCGACGTGCTGGTCGAGGGCTTTCGGCCCGGGGTCATGGCGCGACTGGGCTGCGACGCGGTCGCGGCCCGGCGCGAGAACCCGCGGCTGGTGTACTGCTCGATCAGCGGCTACGGCCAGGACGGGCCCTACCGCAGCTACCCGGGGCACGACCTCAACTTCCAGGCGCTGACGGGACTGTGCGAGCTGTCGCGCGACCGTCACGAGCACCCGTTCGGTGCGGCGCTGCCGATCGCCGATCTGTCCTCGGCGATGACCGCGAGCACCGCGATCGTCGCGGCGCTGCTGGCCCGCACGCGCGCTGGCCAGGGTCGCGTGCTCGACGTCGCGAGGGTCGACACGCTGTTGTCGTGGACCCACGCGTGGGCCGAGGGGCTCGGTGTGGGCGAGGGCACGCTCGCGGGCGCGATCGATCGCGCGACCGCGGCGGCGGCCGGCCGCGGAGGGGCCGCGGGCGCGGCGGCGTCGCGGCTGCAGCGGTGGTTGCAGCAACCCGGCAGCGGTCGGCTCGCGGCGGTGTCGCAGCGGCTCGCCCGCAGCGCGCCGGTGCGACGCCTGGCGCGGCTGCGGCTGCACGCGCTGCCGCACTATGGCTTGTTTCGCACCCGCGACGATCGCTGGCTCTCGATCGCGATCGTCGACGAAGAGAAGTTCTGGCGCGCGCTGTGCCGGGCGTTGGGCCTGCCGGCGGTCGCGCTCGCGGTGCCGCTGCCGCTGCGCGTGGTCGCGGGCGGGCCGCTGCGGACGTTGGTGGCGCGGGCGATCCGCAGCCGACCGCTGTCGCACTGGCTCACGCACCTCGATCGCGAGCGCATCCCGGTCGCGCCGGTGTTGCCGCTGCACGAGGCGCTCGACGACCCGCAGCTGGCGTGGCGTCGTGCGGGCGCGCCGGTGGCCGCGCCGGTGCCCTTGGCGATGCAGCGGTTGGGGCCGGCGCCGCAGCTGGGGCAGGACACCGAGGCACTGCTGTCGTCACTGTGAGCGCGCGGGCGCGCCGCTCAGCGCGGCGGCGGACCGTAGATGCTGGTGAGCGGTACGCCGTCGAGCTCGACCACGTGCCGCGGCGCGGTCTCGCCCAGCTGCTCCCACAGCTGGTACTCCCACGTCGCCATGTGCAGCTCGTGGAACAGCAGGCCCGACTGCGCGCGCGTCAGCGCCACCGACTCGGCGCCCTCGGGCCAACGACCCTCGCGGCGATACTGCAGCACCGCGAGCTCGTGCATGTCGTGGACGTACAGCCGCGCGGTGCCGCCGACCTCGCGCGGCAGCGCGGGCAGCTCGCGCGCGATCGCATGACCCCAGAACCCGCGGCCCAGGCCGATCGACGCCGCGCCCCGGGCACCGCCGACGAGCGGTGCGTACTGCGACATGCCGAAGGGGTGACCGTCGTAGGTCGAGATGGCGCCAGGCGCCAGGCAGGCGATCGCGAGCACCGGCGGCAGCCATCGCGGCGCCAGCGGGCGGTGCACGAGGGTCGCGAAGGCGTGGGCGGCCGCGAGCGCGAGGAAGGGATAGGCGGTGATCCAGTGCTTGGTGCCGCCGAAGATCGGCGTGCTCGGCAGCGCGATGAGCACCAACGGGAAGCTGCCCATGATCAGCCACAGCAGGCCGTCGCCGCGGCTCCAGCCCGCCGGGCGCGGGGTCCAGAAGCTCGCCCGCGGCGCGGCGGCGTCCGCCGGCGGCAGCACGCGGCACAGCGGTGCAAGGTCGTCACGCAGCGACAGGCCCAGGCCCACCAGCGCGAGCACGAGCACGGTGGTCGGCACGCTCGCCCACGTCAGCACGAAGGGGTATGCGATCGGCATCGGCGGTTGGTTGTAGTTCGCGCCGAGAAACTCCATGTTGTAGTAGGCGTGCTGGCGGTGGAACGCGAAGTACTCGGTCACGCGTGCGACCGGGTCGCTCCACAACCACGGCCACAGCGCGAACGCGACCAGCGGCGCGACGATCGCCATCGACCACAGCGGCAACGGCAACCATTGCCCCCACGAGACCGCGCGATGGTGGCGGATGCGGGCGTGGGCCAAGGTGGCGATGTGGTGCAGCGCCAGCAGCGGGCCGGCGAACAGCGCGTTGTGCTTGACCGCGATCGCCAGGCCCAAGATGACGCCCACCGCCACGCCCCAGCGACGGCTGCCCTGCGCGCGGCGGTAAGCCAGCACCACCGCCAGCAGAGCGACCGCGACCGGCACGTCGAACGCGTGCAGGCCCGCGTGGAACCACACGTGCGGCAGCAGCATGAATGCGCCCGCGGCCACGAGCCCGGCCAGCGCGCCGCCGCTCGCGGCCGCGGTCGCGAACAGCAGCGCCACACCCACGCCGGCCAGCAGCTGCGCCGGCAGACGCATGGCCGCGCCCTCGGGCAGCAGCGGCACGACGCCGCCCGGGGGCGAGGGTGGCTCGACGCCTTCGATCGCGGTGCCCGGCTGCGGCGGCTGGGCCAGCACGCGCGCACTGATGCCCGCGAGCAGCTTGAGCAGGGCAGGGTGCTCGTGGTTGATGCGAAACCATCGATCGCGCTCCGCCGCGGTCAAGGCCTGGGCCGGCTGCTGGACGAGCGCCGCGGCCCAGCGCGCGTAGTGGCGGCTGGCGTCGAAGTAGATGCCCTCGTCGCGGACGTAGCCCACGTCGAGGTGGCCGCGCGCGAGCGCGGCGGTGGTCAGCAGGCCCAGCAGCGCCGCGAGCAGCAGGCGCGGCCGCGCCGCGAGCGGGGGCGACGTCATCGCGGGTCCTCCAGCGCGCGCAGCTCCAGGCAGATCGTTCGGTGCGGCGTGCCGTCGTAGTTGCGTCCGGACCAGCCGCCCGAGAGGCCAGCGACCAGCTCGAGCTCGACGCGGCCGCGGCCGGGCTCGGTCGGGAGCTCGAACGGCCACCAGCCCTGCGCGTCGGTGACGGTCGCGTGCCGCACGAGCACGCCGTCGATGCGCACGCGCACGTCGACCGGCGCGTCGTTGCGCAGCCGCGCGTTGTAGTCGCCCATGCCGATGTGCCCGCGCAGGCGGTGGCCCAGCGTCACTGCGGACCACTGCAGCGTCACGGTGGTGCCGTCGCGCAGCGACAGGCCCAGGCATCGGCGGGGCTGGTAGTCGACCTCGACGATGCGCGGTGCGATCTCGCCTTCGTCGCAGCGCAGCCGCTCGCGGCCGCGACAGGGACCGGCGTCGGTGCGCGCGACCAGCCCGGCGCCGTCTCGCGTCAGCGTCGTCAGCACGCGCGCGCCGTCGCCCTCGTAGCTCGCCCACGAGAAAGGCCCGATCGCCTGCGTCGCAACCTGCCGCGGCGCGGCCACGCCCTCGCGCGCGGACTCCAGCGCATCGGACCACACCGCGCCCAGGCCCACCACGTGGAAGCGCGGCACGCCGTGCAGATCCGGCAGCGTCAGCGCATCGAGCTGCGCGATCGCGGGCACGTGCATGCGCGCACTCGGGCCCAGCCATCCGGTCGCGAGCAGCACCGGCGCCTCGTCGCCGCGCGCGTCGATCGCCTGCGCCAACGCGGTCCAGTCGTCCGGACCGATGGGCTCGCGCGCGGCCCACAGCGCGGCCGCGGCCTCGATCAGCGCCAGCGCGCCCAGGGCCGCGGCCAGGCCGCTGCGCCAGCGTGTGCGCGGCGGATCGGACGCGGTGCTCACGACGGCGGCGCGCCCAGATCGAGGTCGAAGCCGAGCTCGGGCGGGGCCGCACCCTCACTGTGCACCGTGACCCGCAGCTGCGCGACGGTGTCGGCGACGACGTCGGTCGGCAACGCGAGCCACTGTCGCCCGGGCACGTGCCGCACGGGCTCGTCGAACAGCACCGTCCACGGGCGCTGGTCGTCGCCGCCGCTGGCCCGCGCTTCGATCACGAGGCGGTGCTTGCCCTCGGGCCGCATCTTGGCGGCATCGTCGTCGAGGGCGAACCAACCCGTCAAGCGCTGGCCGAGTGCGACGTGGTCGAAGCGGATGGTCGCGGGCGCGCGGCGCGGTGGCTCGGCGTCGCCGCGCGCACGCGCCGGCGGTCGCAGCACGAGGATCGCGGGATGCACGAGCATGTCGGTCTTGAGCGGGCCGGTCGTGACCGTGCCCTGGGCGACGCGGACCTCGGCGTCGCCGCGATCGAGCCAGCCCAGTGCCTGCGCGCGCTCGGTCGCGAGCCCGGCGCGCGTGCGCACCAGCCACACCGCGAGCGCGAGCGCGACCGCGGCCGCGAACATCCACGGTCGGATCCAACCCCGCACTGCGGCCGTGCCGTCGCCGCCCAGCCGCTGGAACCACGGCTCGAGTCGCGCCGCGGGATCGAAGCGCCGGTGCGGTCGCAGCAGCAGCGCCGCGATCGCGAGCGCGAGCACACTGACGATCATCGCGATGCCATCGCGCGCGGTCCAGGTGCGGTAGCGCAGCACCCAGCGCCCGTCGGCCGCGGGCGCGGCCAGCAGCGTGGGCTCGCTGCCGTCGTCGCCGTCGGCCTTGCCACCGCGCAGCGCACCGCTGCGCCGCTCGGCCTGGGTCGCATCGGGGCCGTCGCCGACTGCCGGCGTCTCGACCCACTCGACCGGCGCGCCGTCGTGCTCGAGCGACCAGCGCGGGTAGCCGGCGATGTCGAACACCAGCTGGGTGTCGGGCCCGGCGCCGGCGATGTCGAGCTCGACCCGGCCGCCGTCGGGGTCGTCGTGCACCATCGTGATCGTGCCCGGGCCGTGCAGGTGGGCCGAGTCGCGCGGCTGCCAGCGCTTGCGCTCGTACAGCTCGAGCTTGCCGAAGCGCTCGACCAACCGGGCCTCGCGCACGCCGCCGCGTCGTCGCGTGACGACGTAGCGCACGCCCAGCGCGTCGAGCAGCGCGGGCGTGTCGGCCTCGGGCTTGTGCACGAAGTTGTCACCGGGCGTGAAGCCGGCCTTGTACATGGCCAGGCCCGTGCGCACCGGCATGTCCATGAACCAGTGTTGGTTGCGCGGCGCCGCGACCAGCACGCGCCAGCGCGGCGCGTGGTCTTGCTGCCGCGCCGCGGTCAGCCACGCCGCCAGCGCGGCGTAGTCCTGGTCGAGCGTGGCGTCGTCGGGGTCGTAGCGCACGAGCGGCGTGCCGACCTGGGCCCGGGTCATCGCCCGCGCGCCGTCGCGCGCAGCCCACCCCACGAGCGCCGCAGCTGCGAGCGCCAGCGCGGCCGCGGCCGCGCGCAGGGCTCCGCCGCTGCGCCACGCCGCGATCGCGTGCTCGCTCGCGAGGCCGACCGCGCATCCGCCCGCGAGCATGAGCCCGGGCTTGGCCGCGATGAGGAAGCGCTGCCACTGCATCTGACCGAACGCGGCCGACAGCAGATCGAGCCGCAGTCGCCACAACGTGTCCTCGGCGGTCCACAGCCACAGCAGCACGCCGCACGCGACCAACATCCGCGCGGTGTCGCGGCCGCGCAGCGCGACCGCGACGATGCCGACCGCGATCAGCACCGACACGCCCATGGGCATGCCCTGGGTCAGGTGTCCGCGCGTGGCCTCGTCGAGCATCCACGACAGCGGCTGCCACAGCCAGCCGTAGCTGACCATCCACATGCGCACCGCGCCCATGGGCACGACCCACCACGCCGCGATCGCGACGCCCAGCACCAGCGCGAGGCCGGCCGCGACCGCGGTCGCGCCGAAGCGCGCACGGTCGCGCAGGCCCACCGCGAGCAGCAGCGGCAGGCACAGCGCGAGCACCAGCAGCGTGATCTGGTGCGACAGCAACGCGCCGCCGATGCACAGCGCCGCGCGTGCCAGCGCCGCACCGCGGGCGCGGGTATCGGCGGACCGCGCGGCCACCACGATCTCGCCCAGCGCCAGCCACGTGAGCGTGTTGGCGAGGGCCTGCGGCCACACGCCGTAGTCGACGGTGTAGATCCATCCGCCCTCGCGGTAGGCCCCCGCGTCGCACAGCAGCAACAACGCCGCGATCGGACCGACCAGCGGCCCCGCGTCGCACAGCCGCCCCAGCCGGAGCATCGCCCAGCCCTGTGACACGAACACGACCGTGAAGCCCAGCGCGTAGGCCTGGTGCCAGTCGAGCAGACCCAGCGCGAGCGTCCGGATTGCGACCACCAACGCGTCGCCGAGCACGGGGTAGACCTCGCCGATGGGCGTGCCGAAGAACCACACCTCGCTCCAGCCCCGCGGCGCACCCTGCTGCAGCTCGTGGGCCCAGGCCCAGATCCGCGTGATGTGGACGGTGTGATCCTTCGACAGCGGCGCGTGCCCCAGCGGGATCGGCCACAGCAGCCACAGCCCCACCAGGGTCACCAGCGCGAAGCTGGCGAGGCGCACCAGGCGATCGCGGCGGCGCTGCGCGTCGGTCATCGTCGCGGTCGGCCCAGCAGCACGGTCCATGGCAACGGGGTGCGCACGTCGGTCACGCGCAGGTGCTCGTGCGCCAGCGCGATGAAGCCGCGGCGCGAGAAGTGTTGGATGTGACCGGGGGTGTTGCCCAGCGCGAGCACATAGCGACCGCGCGCGAGGTTGAGTGCGCGCCACACCGGCTCCCACGGCGAGCTGACGAGCACGTGGCCGCGCGCGACCCGGGCGAGCTCGGCCACGCCGCGCGAGGGCTCGGTCACGTGCTCGAGCACCTCGCAGCAGACCACGAGGTCGAACGCGCGGTCCTCGAACGGTAGCTCGTAGATCGACGCGCGGACCCGCTCGATCGCAGGCTCGAGCGTCGGCGCGATGCGATCGAGCTCGACGTCGGACGCGACGAAGCGGTCGGGCGGCGGTCCCGAGCGCCACAGGTGCTGCGCCAGCAAGCCTTCGCCGCAACCGACCTCGAGCACGGTGCGTGCGCCCGTGCTGCGGTACAGCTCGGTCACCGCGCCGAGGAAGCCGCGCACCAGCGCGCGCGCGATGGGGTTGCGCGTGCCGTACTTGTCGTAGTGGTTGCCGACGATGTTGTCGTCGGCGATGGCATGGACGCCCTGGCCGCGCGCGCTCACGGGACCTGCACCGAGCGCTTGGGTTCGTCGGCCGGCGGCAGCGCGCGGCCGTCGGGCACGACCGACAGCTCGCCGCCGCCGGGGCGCCACGGCGCGGCGCCGGTGCTCTCGATGCCCTCGAGCACGCTGCGGCCCTGCGCGGCCGAGGCCTGGTGCAGCTGCGCGTCGAGCCGGCGCACGCGCAACAACACCTCTTCGGTCAGGCGGCGGTTGGTCGCGAGCAGATCGCCCAGCAGCGCCATCAACGCGACGATCAACGACAACACGATCGCGCCGACGCCGACCAGCAGCGACTGCACGTGGCCGGAGTAGTCGGGGTCCTGCAGGAACAGGTACAGGAACCGCAGGCCCAGCCCGGCGCCGACCAGGAACAGCAGCACCGCGAGGAAGCCGAAGGTCTGCACCGGCCAGTAGAGGTTGTACGCGCGCAGGATCACGGCGCCGTTGCGGCGCACGTACTCGAACATCGAGCGGAACAGCCGCGACTCGCGGGACTTGGGGTTGGTCTGGATCGCGACGTTCTCGATCGCGAGCCCGAGGTGACCGGCCTGGATGATGGTCTCGAGCGTGTAGGTGAAGCGGTTGTGCACGAAGATGCCGTAGGCCGCCCGCCGCGACAGCGCCCGGAAGCCGCTGGTGGAGTCGGCCACCGGCGTGCCCGAGGCGCGCCGGACCACGCGCGAGCCCCAGCGCTGCAACACGCGCTTGACGAAGGAGAAGTGCGCGATCGCGTCGGTGTTGCGGTCACCGATGGTGATGTCGGCTCGGCCGGCGCGGATGGGCTCGACCAGCCGCGCGATGTCGCTGCCGCGGTACTGGTTGTCGGCGTCGGTGTTGACGATGATGTCCGCGCCCAGACGTAGGCACGCGTCGAGCCCGGCGGTGTGCGCCGCCGCGAGCCCGCGGTTGCGGGGGAATCGCACCACGTGGTGCACGCCGAGCTCGCGCGCCAGCGCGGCGGTGCCGTCGGTGCTGCCGTCGTCGATGACCAGCACCTCGATGCTGTCGATGCCGGGGATCGACCGCGGCAGATCGGCGATGGTCTGCGCGAGCCACTGCCGCTCGTTGAGACACGGGATCTGGATGAACAGCCGCACGCCCGACCCGTCCTTTGTACCACGGGGCTTGCGGCCGACGCGTCCTTGGTCACACTGCAGGGGCGTGCTGCGTGCGTTCGTCGTGTCCATCGTCGCGATCGCGGCGGCCGCGTGTCGACCCGCCGAGCCCGAGTCGTCGGGTCCGGCGGCGGTCACCGGGACCGCGGCGGCCGGCGCCACGGCGGGCCCGACCGACGCGCCGCGCGAGGACGACGCGGCGCCGGCCAGCTTCGAGGGTCGCACCATCGCGGCGACCATGAGCCACTTCGGCGCCGACTGGTTGACCCGACCCGAGCGCGAGCAGGAGGAGGACCCGGCGACGTTGCACCGCGTGCTCGCGCTGCAGCCGGGGCAGGTCGCGTGCGACCTGGGCGCCGGCAACGGTTACCACAGCCTGCGCATGGCTGCGGCGGTGGGTCCGCGCGGCCGCGTGGTCGCCAGCGATCTGCAGCCCGAGATGCTCTCGCTGCTGCGCGAGCGCGTGGCAGCGGCCGGTGTCACCAACGTCGAGTCGGTGCTCGCGACGCAGCAGGACCCCGGCCTGCCGCGCCGCGGCTGCGACCTCATCCTCGTGGTCGACGTCTACCACGAGCTGGCGCAGCCCGAGGCCGTGCTCGCGGCGCTGCGCCAGGCGCTGGCGCCGGGTGGACGCCTGGTACTGGTCGAATTCCGCGGCGAGGACGACGCCGTGCCGATCAAGCCCGAGCACAAGATGACCAAGGCGCAGATCCGCCGCGAGCTCGAGCCGCGCGGCTTCTCGCTCGTGCGAGAGTTCGACGGGCTGCCGTGGCAGCACGTGATGATGTTCGGCCGCAGCGACGAGTCGTCGGCGCCGCGCTGAGCCCCGCCGGCTTGCACGCGGCCCCGCATCGTGCCACGCTGCGGCCATGGCGATGGATTGGGTTGGACGACCGGGATCGCGACGGTGGTTGTGCGCGGTGCTGCTCGCAGGTGCGTGCGGCGGCGACGGTGGTGGCGGTGGCACGACCGGCAGCGAGGGCAGCAGCGGCAGTACCGGCACGACCGGTAGCACTGGCACGGAGAGCGTCAGCGGCACGGAGAGCGTCAGCGGCACGGAGAGCGTCAGCGGCACGAGCTCGAGCAGCAGCAGCGAGTCGAGCACGGCCGCCGACTCGAGCGGCGGCTCGAGCGAAGGCAGCGGTGGCAGCTCGGGCGCGGGCAGCGGCAGCAGCGGTGGCTCGGGCGAGGGCAGCGGCTCGAGCAGCGGCGGCGGTGCGCTGGCGGACATCACCGGCGATCACCTGCTCGCGGTCGCGGCCACGATCGATCCGGCGCACCCGGTGCAGTTCGTCGCGACCGTGGTGCAGACCCCCGATGGCGACGGTGCGCTGCTCGATCTCTCGCTGCAGACGTTGACACTCGACGTCGGCAGCACGACCTCGCCGCGCGAGCCGATCGGTCGACCGATCGTGATCGAGGACGTGCCGGTCGCGGCCGACGGCAGCTTCAGCTTCGCGATCGCGGACCTCGCGATTCCCGGCGAGGCGAACCCGATCACCGGTAGCAACCTGACGCTGTCGGACCTGGCGTTCGACGGTCAGATCGTCGACGCCGACAACTGGTGCGGCGACCTCACCGGCTCGGTGACGCAACCGCTGCTCGTCGATCTCTCGGGCAGCACCTTCGCCGGCTCGCGCATCGACGGCGATCTGCCGGTCGCGTTTCCGAGCAGCTGCTGAGCCGCGGCGCCCACCCGTCCGCCCGTGCGGGCGCGCGGCCGGGGCGCGGCGCCGCGCCGCCGCACGGCCGCGAAACAGCAGGGAACTGATCCACCACGCCGGCGCCGGTGAGGCGCCTTACCGGCGCCCGCCCGATCGCACGTGGCGACGAACCGGGGGGACCGTCGCGGCACTCCAGTTCACCGCGATCGCTGCGATGCCCCGGAAATCCCGGGCCCGCAGCCGGTCGTATCCCCAGGGCACCCCATGCGCAGCCACACCCGCTCGGTCTCGGTCTCGATGTTGGTCTCGGTGCTCGTGGGCGCGTTGGTGCCCGCGACCGGCGTCGCGGCACAGCGGACCGAGTCGGTCAACGACAGCAACGCGATGTTGCGCGTCGAGCTGGTCGATCGCGAGGGCGGCACGCGGGTGCGCGCGAACAAGGCCGTGCGCTGGTCGCAGACCGCGACGCTGTCGCTCGATCTCGCGGGTCACACCCACGCGTTGTCGATCACGCCGCACGCGGTCGCCAGCGGCGTCGCGCTCGACGTCGATCACGCCCGCGACGGAGCCGTGGTCGCCGACGACGTGCACGTCGAGGGTAGCGATCGCCGCGTCGTGATCGACGGTGGCGACACCACCGTGGTCATCACGGTCGTGCCGGTGAAGACGACGACCGCGGTCGAGTGAGCCGCGCGCGCTCGGCCACGAAGCGCTGCACGACCGCCGCGCGATCGGGATCGTCGCCGCGCTCGAGCCGCGCGATCGCCTGCAGCAGCGCCTGTTGCTCCGCGGCCGCGTCGACCGGCGGGCGCGCACCCTCCTGCCGTGCGCGCGCGAGCAGGTACACGAACCACGCCCGCTCGCTGCCGACGAGGTCGTCCTCGCTGCACAGCACGATGGCCTGTTCGAGCGACGCGATGGCCTCGGCGTAGCGCTGCTGTTCGAGCTGCAGCTCGCCGAGCTCGCCGATCGCGGTCGCGGTGTCGGGGTGGGTCGGGCCCACGCTCGCGATCGACAGCTCGACCGACTGCTGCATCGTCACGATCGCCTCCTCGCCGTGGCCCGCGGCGCGTTGCGCCGCCGCGAGCACGCCCAGGCCCGCGGCCACGAACGGGTGACGCGGCGCCAGGACCTGCTGCGCGCGTGTGATCGCAGCGCTGGCGTCGCGGACGGCGGCGTCGGCTTGGCCTGCGCCGAGCTCCGCCTGCGCCAGCCGCAGGCGGATGTTGAGCGTCATGACGTGGTCCGGGCCGAGCGCGGCGGTGTCGATCTCGACCGCGCGGTGCAGCGCCGTCAGGGCCTCGTCGTGTCGACCCGAGTAGCCCAGCAGATCGCCCACGGTCGCCAGATCGCTGGCGTAGTCGGGGTGGGCCTCGCCCACGGTCGCGGCGCGGATGGCCGCGGCGCGCTGGAAGTGGGCCAGGGCCTCTTGCCAGTGCAGCTGCGCGACGTCGCCCAGGCCCTCGGCGAACTCGACATCGGCCATGCGCGGGTGGTCGGTGCCCAGGTGCTCGACCACCAGGGCGCGGCACTGCGCCAGGGCCTCCGCCGCGTCCTCGAACTGCAGGTTGGTGACCTGCAGCTTGGCGAGGTCGAACAGGATCTCGATGCGGAACAGCGGCGTGCCCTCGACCGAGGTCAGTGCCAGCGCCTCGCGCAGCGCCGCGATGGCGTCGTCGGCCTTGCCCGCCTGCCACAGCAGACTCGCGCGGTTCTTGTGCCAGCGCCCCAGCGCCCGCGGTGGATCACCGAGCGCGTCGATCTCCGCGCGGGCCTGTCGCGCGACGAACTCGCCCAGCTCGACCTGGGTGCCCGACTGGCCGAACACGTACAGCAGCTCGACCAGGATCGCAGCGGCGCTCTGGCGATCGCCGGCCGCGATCGCGAGCGCGCTGCCGGCCTCGAGCTCGCTGCGGGCCTCGTCGATGCGCGCGAGCTGCAGCAGCACGCGCGCGCGACCCAGCCGCAGCTCGGCCTGCAGCGGCGCGAAGCCCAGGGCCTCGATGTCGGGCGCGACGCGGTCGAGCTGCGCGGAGCGCGCCGTCGTAGTCGCCGCCGGTGAGCGACGCGGCGGCCTGGGCCAACCCGCGCGGGCGTCGATGACCGCCGAGGCCATCGCGGGCGGGACCGCGTCGCCGCGGTGCGCGGCCATGGTCGCGACGTCCTCGCAGGCATCGAGGCTCGGCAGCGCCTCGGCGATCATCGGTGCGCGCGACAGCAGGCCGCGGCCGTCAGGTGCACCGGCGGCGTCGCGTACGACCTGCGGCGTGGCCTGCAGGTGCGCGCGGCGTTCCTCGAGGCACAGCATGCGCAGCGCCGCGACCCCCGGCGCACGGTCGTCGGCGCTCGCAGGCGTACACGCGCGGCCGCGCAGGGTCTCGTACTGCGCGGCGTAGCGGTCGAGCGCGCCGGCGAAGCTGTGCGCGACCGTCTCGCCCAAGCCCGGCGCCGACGCGCCCAGCAGCGCCGCGATCTCGTCGCGCGCGTGGGCGTCCCACACGCCCGCGAGCGCGTCGCCACGGCACATCGCCGGGGTCTCGCGCGTGCGGTCGATCCACACCGCGCCCATCGCCGCGGCCACCGTCACCGGCACCGCGAGCGCGAACCATCGCGCGCGGCTGCGGCCGCGGGCAGTTCGAGCTGGACCAGCAGTGCGTCCATGTCGGCGAAGCGCTGCGCGGGGTCGCGGCTGAGCCCGCGCACGATGGCGTCGCGCAGCGCCGGCGGCACCCGCGTGCCGCTGCTGCCCTCGGCCGGCGGCGCGGGCACGTCGGCCTGGGTCGCTGCGACCAGCTCCGCGAGCGTGCGCGCGGCGTGGGGACGCCGGCCCCACAGCGCCTCGTACAGCGCGACGCAGAAGCTGTACTGATCCGAGCCGCGCGTCGACCGGCCCGCCCTCGAGCTGCTCGGGTGCCATGTACGCCGGCGTGCCGACCAGCGCGCCGGTCTGCGTCAACGCGGCCGGCCCGAGGCTGGGCAGCGGTGCGTCGCGCCGACGCTCGTCGTGCTCGCCGAGCACGCGCGCGAGTCGAAGTCGGTCACGCGGGCCCGCACCGGCGCGCCCGCGCGCGCGCGATCGATGAGCACGTTGTCGGGCTTGAAGTCGCGGTGCACGACGCCGGCGGCGTGCGCGGCCGCGAGCCCGCGACCGGCCGCGAGGAAGACCTCGCGCACCGCCTCGCCGTCGCGCGGTTGTTCGGCGAGCCAGCGCCCCAGGGTCACACCGTCGACGAACTCCATCGCGAGGAACAGCCGCTCGCCGAAGGTGCCGACGTCGTGCACCGCGACGACGTTGGGATAGGACAGCCGCGCGAGCGCCTGGGCCTCGCGCAGCAAGCGGGCGCGGCCCTCGCTGTCGACGCCAGCGGCGGCGCCGCGATCGCGCAGCAGCTTGACCGCGACGCGGCGGTCGAGCTCGGGATCGTAGGCGGCATAGACCACGCCCATCCCGCCGGCGCCGACGCGTTCGAGCACGCGGTAGCGCCCGAGCTGTTCGCCCGGCACCAGCCAGTCGTCGTCACCGCGTGCGGCCGGGCCCGAGGCCAGGGTCGGCTCGGGCGGCGAGGCCACGCGCGAACCCATGGGCCCGAACAGCCGCGCCAGCTCGGTGACCACGCTCGCGCACGCGGGGCAGCCGTCGAGGTGGGCCTCGATCGCGGCGTGTTCGCGCGGTGCCAGCTCGCCGCGCGCGAAGGCGGTGATGTCGTTCTCGTCGGGGCAGCGCGCCGTGGCGTCGCGGCTGGCGTGCTCGCTCGAGTGCACGGCAGCCCCAGGGTAGCGCGACTGGCGGGCGATCGCTGCTACGCTGGGCGGGCCCACGCATGAGCGCCCGATGGCTCGATCCGTCCTCTGCGAGCCCTCGGGGCCTGGCGCGGATGGTCGCGGCGGCCGCGGTGTTCGCCGGCGTCGCGCACGCGTGGCGCTGGCGCTTCCTCTGCGACGACGCGTACATCTCGTTTCGCTACGCCCGCAACTTCGCGCGCCACGGCGAGCTCGCGTTCAACGTCGCGCCGCTCGAGCGCGTCGAGGGCTACACCAACTTCCTGTGGGTCGCGGTGCTGGGCGTGCTCGATCGCGTGGGCGTTGCGCCCGAGCACGCCGCGATCGCGCTGGGGCTCGCGTCCCTGGCCGCGGTGCTGCTGTGTGCCGCGGCGCTGGTGCGCCGGCTCGGCGGCGAGGCGCACACGCCATGGTTCGCGGCGCTCGCCGTGGCGCTGTGCGCCGCGACGCCCGAGGTCGTGGTGTGGGGCACCAGCGGGCTCGAGACCGCGGCCGCGGGCGCCGCGGTGCTGGCCGCGATGGTCGCGTGGTACGACGCGCAGCCGCGTCGCGCGGCGCTGGCCGCCGCGGCCGCGGTGCTGCTGCGACCCGACGCGGTGGTGCTGCTGGGCGCGTGGGCGGCGATATGGCTGCTGCTCGCGGCGCTCGATCGCTTCGCGCAGCCGTGGCCGGGCCGCACGCCACCGTCGCGCCGTGCGCTCGCGGTCGCGGCCGCGCTGGCGATCGGGCCGGTGCTGGCGCACCTGTTGTGGCGGCGGGCCTACTACGGGACGTGGGTGCCCAACACCTGGGCCGTGAAGGCCCACGGCGCGGCCTTGCGCGAGGCCTGGGGTGTGGCCTACGTGCACGCATGGAGCACCGCGACGTGGTTGCCGTACCTGCCGTGGGTCGTGCCGTTGTTGCGTCGACGCGCGCTGCCGTTGCTCGCGGCAGGTGCGGCCATGGTCGCGTACGCGTGGTCGGTCGGCGGCGACTTCATGGCCTACTCGCGCTTCCTGCTGGCCGCGACCGTGTTGCTGGCGGTGCTCGTGGCGCTGGCGTTGCAGCGCGGCGCGGAGCTGCTCGCGGCGCGATCGGGGCGCCCACGGCTGGTGTTCGCGGTCGCGCTGGCGCTGGGCGTGCTCGCGGTCGCGGCGCAGTCGTGGTCGGCCGCGTCGCGGTGGCAGGCCGATCGGCGCAAGCCCGATGGTTGGCTCGACGGTCGCTGGGAGGGCGTGACCGCGATGGCGCGCTTTGCCGAGGTCGGGCGCGCCGCGGGCACGTGGATGCGCGAGCACCTGCCGCCGGACACGCTCATCACGGTCGGTGCAGCCGGCGCGGTGCCGTATGCGTCCGAGCTGCCGACCATCGACGCCTTCGGCCTGGTCGATCCCGTGCTCGCGTCGCTCGATCCGTTGCCGCTGCGCACCGGCGAGTCGGTGCGCCCCGGCCACCAGCTGTTCGCCCCGCCGGAGTACATCCGCAGCCGCGATCCCGATCTGCTGTGTCACGCGGGCATGCGCGGCAAGGCGCCGCCGCGCGAGGCCGATGCGCGGCCGCCGTTCCGCGGCGGCTACGTGTGGGCCTGCGTGCAGCCCGGACCCGGGGCTGCGATCGCTCCCGACGGCGAGCGCTTCGATCCCGGCGTGTACTGCTGTCGTCGGCCGCGCGATCGTGTGGTCGGTCCGTTCGGTGCCGCGGAGGTGGACGGTGACTGAGTCGCGCTGGCACGCCGCGATCGAGCGCGCCGTGCTCGCGTTGGTGGTCACCTGGGCGCTCGCGCTCGCCGTGGTCTTCGCGCTTCGCGTGGGCTTCCCGCTCGAGCTCGAGTGGATGGAGGGCGGGATCCTCCATCAGGCGCTGCGACTGCAGCGCGGCGAGTCGCTGTACCCGCCGCCGGGGCCAGAGTTCGTGCCATTCCTCTATACGCCGCTGTACGCGATCGTCGTGGGCACGCTGGGGCTGGTGTTCCCGCTCGACTATGCCCTGGGCCGCGTCTTGAGCATCCTCGCCGTGGTCGCGATCGCGGCCGCGATCGTCCGCGCGGTGCGGCGCGAGGGCAAGCCGCGCGCACACCAGTTCGCGGCCGTGGGGTTGTTCGCTTCGGGCTATGTGTTCGGCTTCCGCTGGCTCGACGTCGCGCGACCCGACAGCATGTTCCTGGCCCTGGTGGTGTGGGCCCTGGTGCTGTTGCGCGAGGCCTGGGGCGACCCGCACAAGGCCGCGATCGCGGGCGTGCTGATGGCGCTGGCGTTTTGGACCAAGCAGACCGCGGCGGTGTTCGTGATCGCGTCGGGCGTGGGCGCGCTGTTGGTCGCGCCACGACAGCTGTGGATCTACGCCGGCGTGATCGCCGTGCTCGACGGCGGCGTGTTGTGGCTGGCCAACGCGCGCAGCGACGGTCGGCTGTGGCACTACGTGTTCGAGCTGCACCAGCTGCATCGCTTCAACCACGAGCGCTTCGCCAGCAAGACCTGGGGGATGTTCGTCCACGCGGCGCCGTGGCTGACGGTGCTGGTCGCATGGTTGGTGCTCCGCTTCGTCGCGCCGTGGGGCCTGCGCGCGCGCAAGCTCGGTGGCGACGAGCAGCGGCTGCGCGCGCGGATCTCGGCCCACCGCGGGCTGCTGTACTGGACCTGGATCGCGCTGGCCTCCGCGCTGGTGAGCGCGCTGGGCTACAGCACCCAGTGGGCCGAGCCCAATGCGTTTTTGCCCGGCATCCTCTTCGGTGCGGTGTGGATCGGCGTCGCGCTGCCGGGCGCGGGCCGGGCCCAGGCGCTCGCGCTCGCGCTGGTGGGCGCGCAGCTGCTCTTCGCGCTGGTGCTCGAGCCGCGCTACCAGCCGATCCAGGACCGTGGGCTCGCGGGGCTCGGCGACAGCTACACGTGGCAGGCCCTCGATCGCACGATCCCCAGCGCCGATGCGCGGGCCGAGGCCGCGGCCCTGCGCGCGCAGCTGCAGGCTCCGCCGCGCGAGCTGCTGGCACTGCAGCGCCCGTGGTGGTCCGTGCTCGCCGGCGGCACCGGCCACGTCGGCAGCATGGGCATCGCCGACCTCGCGCCCGCGGATCGCAAGGCGCTCGAGTCGACGCTCGCGCAACGTGTGCGCGATGGTGCCTACGACGAGCTGTGGTTCGAGGGCGAGCCGCCGCCGTGGCTGCGATCGGCGCTGCGCAGTCACTACAAGGTCGTCGAGCGGCGCCAGGGCCGCGCGCGGGTGAGGCCGATGTCCGGATGGATGTCCGAGGCCGGCGTGGTCACGGCCTACGTTGCCGACCAGGTCCGCATGGCTCCGATCACGCCCGCCGAGATCCCGTCCGGCGCCCAGGTGATCGCGGACTTCGAGGACGGCACGCTGCAAGGGGTCGTCAGCCACGGCGGCTACGGACGCAGACCGGTCGCCGGCTTCACCGGCGAGCTGCCGCAGCCCGCGGGCTACGGCGGGGAGTTCTGGCTCTCGAGCGCGGGGGCCTCGGGCCAATTGGACGCCAAGGGCGAAGCGGTGATCGGACCGCTCACGGTCGCCGCCGGTGACGCGCTGCAGCTCGCGGCCGGCGTGGTCGGTCGACCGCAGTCCGATCGCGGCTGCACCATCGTGGTCGTGGATGCGCAGGACGTCGAGCTCGCACGACTCGGTCCGATCACCGGTTCCGCCGTGCTCCAGCCCTGTCGCTGGGTCGCGCAGACCTCGGGTTCCGTGCGCGTGCGCGTGCGCGACGAGGATCCTGCTGCGGCTTGTGTGCTGGATGACGTCTGGCTGATCCGCTCGCGCTCGGCGCCGTGACGGCGTGCAGCGTCGTGCACAGTCGGAGAATCAGGCGCTCTCGGGTTCCCAGTGCGCGCGGGCTCTGGTAGGCAGTGGGCAACCACGCGCGCTGGATTCCGTCCACCCCGAACGAGGATTGTTTCGTCATGAGATTCACGCGAAGCCTACGACTCATCGTGCTCTCGGCGTTGCCGCTGGGCTGCCCCGGCGATGACACCTCCGCGACGTCGGCCGAAGGTTCGACATCGTCGACCGGAGGCTCCGAGGAGAGCAACAGCAACACGGTCGGCGAGAGCTCGACCCAGGGGACCGACTCCGCGGACACCTCTGCGGGCACGACCACGAGCGCGACGATGACCACCAGCGAGACCGACTCGGCCACCACCATGGCCGATTCGTCGTCGAGCGGCATGGGCGAGAGCTCGAGCGGCATGGGCGAGAGCTCGACCGGTGGAAGCAGTTCGACCGGCGGCGGCAGCTCGACCGGCGGCGGTAGCTCGACCGGCGGCGGCTCGACCGGCGGCACGACCGGCGGCCCGGCGGAGGGCTGGGGCAACTGCTTCCCGGACGACACGGTCTGCGCCGACACCGAGGTCTGCATCGGCGGCGGTGGTCCCGGCGGCACCTGGTGCTCGCAGCAGGACTGCGTCACCGCCGACGACTGCCCGGCGTTGCCCGCCGGCGGCACCGCGTCCGCGGCCTGTGCCGACGTCGACAACTCCGGCTCGGCCGACTGCTACATCTCGTGCGAGGCCGGCGAGACCTGCCCCGACGGCATGATCTGCCTGTTCGATCTCGCCTGCGTGTGGCCGTCCGACGGCTGGACCTGCAATCCGTTCTACTACGACGCGGCCGACGGCTGCGATTGCGGCTGCGGCATCGCCGACCCCGACTGTGTCGACGGCAACATCGCCACGTGCCAGTACTGCGACGACCCCGGCTCGTGCAGCGACGGCGTCCAGGGCTGCCCCGGCATCATCGATCCCAACGACACCACGCAGTGCGACGTCTCGGCGCTGTGGACCTGCGACCCGACGCTGTACGGCGATGGCGCGACCTGCAACTGCGGTTGCGGCACCGTCGACCTCGACTGCGCCGACGGGTCTTCGGCCTCGTGCGACTCGTGCAACGACGCCGGCTCGTGCGACGAGAACGGTGTCGACTGCTCGCTGATCGTCGCGGACGACAACGCCGCCTGCGGCGCGCCGCCGGCGTGGGTCTGTGACCCGGCGTTCTACGGCGACGGTGCGTGCGACTGTGGCTGTGGTGTCATCGACAGCGATTGCGCCGACGCCACCGCGGCGTCGTGCCAGTACTGCAACGACGCCGGCTCCTGCAGCGAGAACGAGCCCGGCTGCCCCGGCGCGATCGACCCGGTCGACAACTCGACCTGCGATCCGCTGGCGCACTGGACCTGCAACCCGGCGTACTACGGCGACGGTTCGTGCGACTGCGGCTGCGGTGTGGTCGACAGCGACTGCGCCAGCACCTCGGTGCTCGACTGCCAGTACTGCGACGACGCCGGCGCCTGCTCGACCTCGTGCGCGGACATCCAGGACAACGCCAACGGCACCTGCAACCCGGTGCCGGGGTGGACCTGCAACCCGGCGTACTACGGCGCCGCGGACGGCTGCGACTGCGGCTGCGGCATCGTCGACCCCGACTGTGCCGACGCGAGCGCGGCGTCGTGCCAGTACTGCAACGACGTCGGCGGCTGCGACACCACGGGCAATGGCTGCCCCGGCATCATCGTCGCGGACGACAACGCCTCGTGCGATCCGACCACGGTCTGGACCTGCAACATCGCGTACTACGGTGGCAACGACGGCTGCGACTGCGGCTGCGGTCTGGTCGATCCCGATTGCCTCGCCAACGACGTGAACGCGTGCACCTACTGCAACGACACCGGCTCGTGCTCCGCCGCCGCGGGCCCGGGCGACATCGACCCGACCAACATCGGCGAGTGCGCCACCGCGGTCCCGGCCGAGTGGACGTGCAACCCCGGCTACTACGGTGCTGCCGATGGCTGCGACTGCGGCTGCGGTGCGGTCGATCCCGACTGCGCCGACGCGACGGTCGCGTCGTGCCAGTACTGCGGTGACCAGGGCTCGTGCGCGCAGGGCATGGCCTGCCCGGCGAACATCAACGCCGCCGACAACTCGCAGTGCGTGTGACGCCGCGGCCCCAGCCGCGCTGAACCAGGTCGCGCCCGCCCCCGCTCGTCGGGGCGCGGGCGCGACGCATTTCGGGGCGCAAGCGCTGCGGCAGCGGCCGCGTGTGCCGGCACAACTCGGGCTTCCACCGCGCGCACGCGCTCGGTTATCCAGGGGATCGCAGCCGACGATGTCACCGAAGGACGACAGCCACTGGCCACCACCGCCGTGGCGCCCGCGCGATCTCGGAGCGTGTACGGTGCCCTCGCCGCTGCAGCTGTCGAGCGCACCCGGGGACGAGATCCCCGACTACGTCGACGACCGCGAGCGCGTGCTCTACGAGGTCGAGTTCACCGAGGGCGCCACGCCGCAGCCCTCGCGCGCGTTCGAGAAGGCCGGGCCGCGCGAGCGCATCTTCTTCGATCCGGCCCGCACGACGCTGGCGGTGCTCACCGCGGGCGGACTGTGCCCCGGCATCAACAACGTCGTGCGCTCGCTGGTGCTGCACGCGTGGCATCGCTACGGCGTGCGGCGTCTTCTGGGCATCCGCTTCGGCTACGCCGGGCTCGACCCCGAAAGCGGGCTCGCGCCGATCGAGCTCGACCCCGAGGCCGTGCGCCACATCCACGCCCGTGGCGGCTCGATGCTGGGGACCTCGCGTGGCCCTCGCGACGTCGACACCATGCTCGATCGCCTCGCGGCGCTCGGCGTCGACGCGCTGCTGGTGATCGGCGGCGACGGCTCGATGCGCGGCGCCCATGCCATGGCCGAGCGCGCGCGGGAACGCGGCCAGCCGCTCGCGGTCGTGGGCGTGCCCAAGACCATCGACAACGACATCGACTTCGTCGACAAGACCTTCGGCTTCGAGACCGCGGTCGCGATGGCGCGCGTCGCCATCGACGCGGCCCACACCGAGGCGACCTCGGCCCAGGGCGGCATCGGCCTGGTGCGGCTGATGGGCCGCGAGGCCGGCTTCATCGCCGCGCACGCGACCTTGGCCAGCCGCGACGTGAACGTGTGCCTGGTACCCGAGGTCCACTTCCGGCTCGAGGGGCCGGCGGGATTGCTGGCGCACCTGCAGTGGCGCCTGGCCACGCGCGGTCACGCGGTCGTGGTCGTGGCCGAGGGCTGCGGCAAGGTCATGGCCGAGCAGGTCAGCCACGACGCCTCGGGCAACCTGCGCTTCGCCGACGCGAGCATGGACATCGGGCGCAAGCTCGAGCACCGCATCACCGAGCACTTCCGCGGGCTCGGCGTGCCGTTTTCGCTCAAGTACATCGATCCCAGCTACATGATCCGCGGCGTGCCAGCCAACGCGATGGACGCGGTCTTCTGCGACCAGCTCGCCCGCTCGGCGGTGCACGCGGCCATGGCCGGCAAGACCGACGTGATGGTCGGACGCTGGCACGGCAGCTTCACCCACGTGCCGCTGCCGTTGGTGTTGGCGTCGACCCGTCGCATCGATCCAGACCGCGAGCTGTGGCTCGCGGTCACGGAGACGACGGGGCAGCCCCGGTTCATGTGAGGCGCGACGCGCCTCAGTAGCGCATGCGCACGATGTCGCGGGCGATCACCACGGTCTTGTGCCCGCCGCAGGGATAGCCGACCTCGAGCTCGACGCTGGTCCCCGGCGCGCCGCGGATCGCCGAGGCCCACGCATCGACGGTCTCGGGGACCTCGCCGTCGACCGAGACCAGCCGCGCGCCGGCGTGCAGCAGACCCTCGGCCGGCGAACCCGGCAGCACCTGCTTCACGAGCACCCCGTCCTCGCCGCGCTCGATCACCACGCCGATGCCGCTGTAGGTGTACGCGCGATCGACCGCACCACCGTGACAGTCGTGCAGCGCGACCGAGCGGATGACGGCGGTCGAAGTGGCGACGGCACCCGCGACGACGATCGCGCCGAGCACCGCGCGACGAGCCGTACGCCAACGAGTCAGGGAGGTGAGGAGCGAGTCACGCATGGGCAGCGACCTTCCGAGGTCCGACCAGTCTCCCACCGCACGGGGAGCTTGGCCAGCTGCGCGGTTGCCGACCCGGCGGTGTGGGCGAGCCACTGGAGCCGGCGCGTGGGCGCGCGGCCGGGATGCGGAACCGACCCGCGGGCCGTGGCCGCGGGCGTTCTCGGCTACACGCACCCCTTGCGACGAGGTGCCGGCCCCCGCGCTCGCGAAAAGGCTTCCGCAACCGGCGCCCCGAGCCGCTAGCGTCCCGAGTCGAAGCCCCCGCCCATGCGAGCGATCTCGATGACCCTCCGTGCTCCCGCTGCGCTCGCGTTGCTGGGCGCGCTCTCGATGGCCTGCCGTGCGGAGCCCGCCTCCGCCCCTGCTGCGACCGACGATCCCAGCGCACCGGTCGCGGCCGCGCCCGCGTCGCCGGCGGCGGACACGAGCACGCCGGCACCGACGCCCGCGGCGGAGTCCACCCTCGCGACGGCGACCCCGACGCCCGAGCCCGCGGCCGAAGCGGAGCCCGAGGCCCCGCCCGCACCGGCGGTGCCCGCGGGTCCGCGCAAGGTGCTGATCCTCGGTGACAGCCTCGCGGCGACCGGGTTCGGTGCGCTGCTCGAGCGCAAGCTGGACGCGCACCCGGAGATCGAGTGCTTCCGCAAGGGCAAGAGCGCCTCCGGGCTCGCGCGACCGGACTTCTTCGACTGGCCCGCGGAGGCCAAGAAGCAGATCGAGGCCCGCAGCCCCGACCTCGTGGTCGTCATCATGGGCGGCAACGACGGCCAGGACATGACGCCGCCGAAGAAGAAGGGCAAGCGCGTGCCGTGGGCCGACGAGGACGCGTGGAAGACCGACTACCGCGCCCGCGTGGACGCCTTCCTCGACGACATCGACGACGACACGCGCAAGGTGGTGTGGCTGGGCCTGCCGACCATGGGCCTGCGCTCGCTCGAGACCAAGCTCGAGGTCATCCGCGCGATCCAGAAGGATGCCGTGGTCGCGCGCGGCGAGACCTACGTCGACACGGCGCCGATGGTCACCGACGCGTCCGGCGAGCTGCTCGCCAACGCGAAGGTCGGCAGCAGCCGCAAGCCGCAGGCGATCCGCGCAGAGGACCGCATCCACTTCACGATGGCGGGCTCGGAGTACTTCGCCGATCGCGTCTATCCCGAGGTGCTGGGCGTGCTGGGCATCGCCGACGCACCTGCTGCGCCTGCGTCCGACACCAAGCCCGCGGGTTGATCGCTTCGCGCGGTGCGACGCGGCGCGGATCCACCCAGTTGGTGCCAGCGCGCACCAAAAAAACCCGAAAAACTCGGCTCGATCCGCACCGGGGTGGCTTGCCGGTCGCGACGATCGTGGGCTAGCGTGGCGTGCCCCGCGATCCGGGGCGACGCATGCCGCACCGTACCGGCCACCGTCCTCGACCCCGTCGCCTTCGCGAGGGGTCGGTGCCCGCCTCGAGCTGGCGGACGGTGATCCTGGGCGCGGCGCTGTGGCTGGTCGGCGCGCCGGCCCAGGCCGCGGGCAGTGCGGGCACCGACGACGACGCCGCGGCCAGCGACCGCGCCGGCAGCCCCGGACCCAAGGCCGAGCGGACCCTGGTCAAGCACCGGGTCGTGCCGTACGAGTCGGTCGAGGACATCGCTGCCCGCTACGGCGTGACCAAGGCGGAGCTGGTGTCGTGGAACCGGGTGCTGCGCAGCGGCTCGCTCAAGGCCGGCTGGGAGCTCAAGGTCCGCGCGCGGATCGTGCCGCCGCCGCGGCAGAAGATCTCGTACGAGGTCGTGTTCGGCGACACCTGTGGAGATCGCCGACCGCTTCCACGTGCCCGAGGGCGACCTGCACCGCTGGAACCGCGACGTGCCGCGGAAGTTCCGCGCCGGGCAGAAGCTCGTCGTGTACACCAACCCCAAGGCACGCAAGGTCGCCGCGGTCACCTCGGGCGAGCCCCGCGGCCCGGTCGCGATCCCCGGCGAGGTCGTGCTGCCCGAGTTCGACGTGCCCGCCGACGGCATCTCGATCGGCTCGCCCAACCGCGGTCGCCTCTCGGGCGGGGTCCAGCTGCCCGACAGCGAGCTGTACACCGTGCGCCGGCCCGACGAGGCCTTCGGCAGCAGCCACACGATCGTGCACCTGCACAAGGCCGTGTCCGCGTGGCGGCAGCGCTCGGGCTACGACGGCGAGCTGCTGATCGGCGCGATCAGCCTCGAGCGCGGCGGCCGCTTCCGGCCCCACCGCTCGCACCAGTCGGGCCGCGACGTCGACATCCGCCTGCCCAAGAAGAAGGGCGCGAGCCCCAAGAGCGACTCACCGGCCGACATCGACTGGACCGCGTCGTGGCACCTCATCAAGTCGTTCATCGATCACGGTGATGCCTCGTACATCTTCCTCGACTACAGCCGGCAGAAGCGGCTGTACGAGGCCGCGAAGGACGCGGGCGCGACCAAGGACGAGCTCGAGGCCGCGATCCAGTACCCGCGCGCCCGCAACACCAACAACGGCGTGGTGCGGCACGAGGAGGGTCACCTGATCCACATCCACGTGCGCGTGCGCTGCCCCAAGGACCAGGCCCGCTGCGAGGACTGACCCCCGTGGCGACACTCGTCGCCACGGCCGCGATCACGCGCGGGCCAAGCCCGCGGGTCCACGACGGCCGGCTCGGCGCGCGCGCTGGTACGCGACTTGCGAAGCGGCGCGCCGATGCGTCGCCTCCTCGCCTCCGGTCTGCTGCTCGCGCTCGCCTGTGACACCGCCGACACCGGCGATGCGGTGACCCCGTCGCTCGGCAGCGGCAAGGCCGACGCCGCGGACCACGTCACGATGCACGACGCGGTCGCCTTCGGCGCGGACCGCGACGAGCGCTTCACCGAGGACCTGCAGTTCCACGGGTATCCCCTGGCGGTGCGCGAGGGCGCGGTCGTCACGCTCGAGCTGACCCACGCCGGCTCGGCCGCGAAGCTCGACGCGACGCTGTTCGTGTACGGCCCCCACACCGACGCGGGCTGGGGCACCGACGCGATCGCGTTCGACGACGACTCCGGCTGGGGCCGTCTGCCGCGGCTGCGCGGGCTCGAGCTCGCCGAGGGCGGCGACTACCTCGTGGTGGTCGGTACCCACGACGCACGCGGGCGCGGCCGCTTCCGCATGCGCGCCGCCTGCGAATCGGGCGAGTGCGCGCCGGCGGCGGGCTGCGTGTTCGGGACCATGCTGGTCGAGCTGCTCGAGAACCCGCGCGTCGCGATCGAGTCGCACGTCGTGCTGCACTCCGGCGACGCCATCGATGCCCTGCGCGAGGCGCAGATCGTCGATGCGGTGCACGAGTCGGCCCACGACGACGTGACCACCGCGGCCGAGGCGTTCGACCGCGTCGACCAGGGCGAGATCAACGTCTACACCCTGCGCGACGGCGTGAGCGGCCGGCGCTTCACCTTCATCGAGTTCGGCGCGGGCGACAACTCGTTCGGCCGCGTCTACGACGAAGGCACCACGGTCGTGGTCGTGCGCGACCACGACACCGATCTGCTCGACTGCACCGTGCAGGGCTGACGGCGCGCCGCGGATCGCGGCGCGCTGCCGCCGTGCGTCACACGCAGACGTTGCCCATGCACGACTGACCCATGGGGCAGTCGCCGTCGGCCATGCACGGCGCGCCGCCGGGGCCACCGTCGCCGCCGCCACTGCCACCGTCGCAGGTCGGATCGACCATCGGGTCGCAGTTGCCCCCGCTGCTGCCGCCGCCATCGCTGGTGCCGCCGCAGCCGGCTGGGTTGTCGCAGCAGGTCGGATCGACCATGGGATCACAGTTGCCGCCGGTGCCGGTGCTGCCGCCGTCGCAGCTGGGATCGACCATGGGGTCACAGTTGCCGCCGCTGCCGGTGGTGCCGCCGCAGCCGGCCGGGTTGTCGCAACAGCTGGGATCGACCATGGGGTCACAGTTGCCGCCGCCGCCGGTGCTGCCACCGTCGCAGCCGGCTGGATCGTCGCAGCAGCTGGGATCGACCATGGGGTCGCAGTTGCCGCCGTCGCCGGTGGTCTGTGGATCGCCGCACGACGGATCCTGGGCCGGATCGCAGTTGCCCTCGGCACCGTCGTCGTTGCCGTCGTCACCACCGCCGTCGGTGGCGTTGCAGTCTTCGACCATCGGGTCGCACGCCGCGGGGTCGTTGCCGCCGAGGTCGCCCTTTTGCAGATCGCACGCGCCAGCGATCGTGAAGAGAGCACCGAGACCGAGTCCAATCGGAAAGCGTCGCATCGTTCGTCCTCCAGACACAGTCATGCCGCGTGGCTGCGCATCCGTCTGTCGTGTGCGGAACACGAGCATCACTCAGGTGCGCGGCACAGGCCGCGCACGCGCGCCAGCAGCGGCGAGCCGGCGTGCTCGCGCGCGAAGCGGTCGACCGCGTGCCGCGCCTCGTCGACGCGGTCGAGGTTGCACAGCGCCTGGACCCTCGCCGCATCGCGCTCGGCCGCGAGCGACGAGCGCGGGTGTTGCTGCGCGTGCGCGTCGAGCTGCGCGAGCGCGACCGCGGGGTCGCGGGCCAGCAACGCCTGGGCCCGGCGCAGCGCGGTGACCTCGGCGGCGTCGAACGAGGGCTCGGGCGCCGCGGGCGAAGGCGGTGCGGCGATCGGATCGGTCGCACGGATGCGCCTGGGCGCGGTGCCCTCGTGCGGCGCGGTCACCATCGCCGGTGCGGCGGGCGCGGGTGCTGCCATCGCGGCCTGCGGTGGTTCGGCCGGCGGCGTGCGTGGTGACGCGATCGCGGTCGATCCGGCGTCGCGCTCGTCGACCGCGGCCGCCGGTTGCGGCGGTGCGTCGCCGCGCAGCCGTGCGTCGGGCGTACGCGTCGCGAGCCACACCGCGGCGACACCCGCGGCGCACGCTGCCACCGCGATCGCCACGCGCGGGCGCAGCCACGGCGAGCGCGACGGTGCGGCCTCGTCCGCGAGCGTCACCTCGGTGCCGGCGCGCGCCCGTGTCACCAGCGCTGCCCATGCGCGGGCCGACTCGGCCTCGCTGGGTCCGTGGGTCGCGCGGTACGCTGCGAGATAGCGCTCGTGCTCGCTCATCGTTCGCCTCCGTCGCGGTGCTTGGACACGGCGAGGTGGAAGTGCTGACGCGCCAACCGCAGGCGCGAGTACGCGGTGTTGAGCTTGATGCCGAGCAGCTCGGCGATCTGCGGCATGGCCAGGCCCTCGATGTCTGCGAGCACGAAGACCATGCGCTTGTCCTCGTCGAGATCGTCGAGGAAGGCCTCGACGATCGCGGCGGCCTGTCGCCGCGCCGAGCGCCTCGTCGGGGTCGTCGCTGCGGACCAGCTCCGGCGTCGGCCCGCGCGACGGTGCGGCGGGGTGACGCCGCGCGCTGCGGCGATGGCCGCGGGCGACGCGGCGCGCGATGCCGAAGAGCAGCCCGCGCATCAGCCCGCGATCGTCGAAGCGCAGGTGCCGCCGGTGCAGCACCAAGAACACGTCCTGCACCGTCCTCGATTCGCCGCAACGCGCGCCGAATGGAGAAGGCCGCCGTAGAGCTGAGCAGGGCATGGGCGCGGCCTGGAAACGCCGGTGCGCGAGGTCGCCGAGGCCGGATGCCCGCCGGCCGATCTTGTTCTGCGCGCGCGCAGGCCGAGGATCGAGGTCGGCCTGGATCGATTGAATGCGCTGCGGGCGGCCATCCGTCACGGCGCAGGTCGGCGGCGGCCGCGCGAGCACGATCTCGAGCCCCAGCAGCACGCGGCCGCCGGTCCGGGCCTGCCAGACCCGGCCGAGCTCCTGCAGCGAGAAGCTCGCCCGGCCCAGCGGGATCGCGGCGTGCGCGTCCAGGTGCAGGCGCAGGCGCGGGTGCACGCGCACGCCCATGCCCGCGCCCAGCTGCCAGGCCGCCCACAGCACCCGGTCGTGCCGCGGGTTGTCGACGTCGCGTCCGGCGCCCAGCGCCGCGCCGGTTTCCTCGACGCCGGTGCAGCCGGGGTGCAGCACGAGCCGACCGCGCGTGAGTTGGGCGCAGCCGCGCAGCGCCGCGGTCGCGATCTGGATCGACGCGCTTCGCGCCCTGCGGCGCCGGGGCGATCCGCGGCGCGAGGTACAGCGCCATGGCCTCCAGTCGCGCCCAGCGACCCTCGAGCACGGCGGCGAGATCGACCGCGGCACCGGCCGAGGGCAGCGCGCCGACCTCGACGCCGGCACCGACGCGCAGCGCGGCGCTGGGGATCCGGCGCGGGCGCACCGCGGGCTCGGCCACCACCCGCGGGCGGCGGCGTCACCGACGCTGGCGCGCGCTCCCATGCCGTGCTCTCGCGCGGCGTGCCCTCGCGCGGCGTGCTCTCGCGCGGCGTGCTCGCGCGGCGTGGCTCGAGGGCAGCGGCTCGGCGTCGGCCTGTTCGATCGCGGACGTCACCATCGCCGCGGCGAGCGCAGCCGCGACCGCGCAGCCCTCGACCACCCAACGCCGCGACTCGCTGCCGCTGGCCGAGGTGGTCGTGGCCAC
Source organism: Nannocystaceae bacterium (assembly GCA_046351635.1). Classification (GTDB taxonomy): domain Bacteria; phylum Myxococcota_A; class Polyangia; order Nannocystales; family Nannocystaceae; genus Xiheibacterium. The sequence goes on from JAXLYC010000007.1 coordinate 60,569, forward strand.
AGGCGCGAGCCGGCCGTCGTCGGTGGGCTCGACGCGGGCATCGACCCGCAGCGCGACCGCGTCGGCCTCGCGCGGCGGCGCAGCCAGGCCCGCGCGCACGTCGTCGGCGATCGCGTCGACATCCGGGCAGCCGAGCACCTGCGCATCCCAACGCAGCTCGACCGCGCCCAGCGACGCGGTCTGCGGCGCGGGCGTCGGCGAGAACGCCAGCGCGCGCAGCACCGCGGAGCCCAGGCGAACGCGTGGGTGCGACGGGTGCGGCATCGATCGAGGCCGCCGGATCGTGCAGGACCGCGGCTCAGTCGACGAACGGGCCGCGGTGACGGATCGGCTGGCGATGCGGCCGACCGGTGAGCCACGCGAAGCGAGCTCCCGCGGCGCCCCGCAGGCTCACCGCGCCGGGCGAGAGGATCACGGCCTGGCGCGCGGGCACGAAGCCGTCGCCCAGCTGCACGCTGCCGTCGAGCACGTACAGCAGCCCCGCGTGATCGGCCGCGACCTTCAGGGCGAAGCTCGCGTCTGCCAGCAGCTCGACGTCGAGATAGTCGACCTCGGTGCGCAGCGCCACCGGCGAGCCCGCGCCCGCGATGGTGTGGATGCGCAGGCCGTCGCGCTCGTGCACCGGCATGTCGGCGCCGGCGATGCCCTCGTACTGCGGCGCCATCTGCTTCTCGTCGGCGCGGAGGTTGACCCACAGCTGCAGGCCGCGGTTGCTGGCGGCGGTGCCGGGCATTCGAGTGCCGCGCACCGCGGCCGGAGTTGAAGCGCTGGGTACCGCCCGCGGCGATGGCCGAGCGATTGCCGAGGTTGTCCTCGTGGTGGAACTCGCCCGCGATCATGTACGTGAACGCCTCGAAGCCGCGATGCGGGTGATCGGGGAAGCCCGCGGGCTCGCGCACGTCGAAGTCGTCCAGCAGCACGAACGGGTCGAGGTTCGCGAGCGCGGGGCCAGGGAACACGCGATGCAGCGACGCGCCGGCGCCGTCTTGGGTCGCGCGAGCATCGATGCGCTGCTGGATGCGCGCGAGCCCGTCACGCGGCGGTCGCACGATCGGCGTGCCCTTGCCCTCGCAGCCGATGATCGCCGGCGCGAGCACGGCCGCGGGCAGGCCCACGAGCACGCGGCGGCGAGGCCATCGCGTCACGCCGGCACCCAGAAGCAGAGGTTGTCGAGGCACTCCATGCCGTCGGGACAGGTCTTGCCTTCGCTGCAGTCCAGGCCGCAGCCCATCTCGCCGCCGGCGAGGATCGCGTCGCAGACCACGACCGCGGTGCCGGTCGCGGGCGGGTCGAAGCAGTCGCACGCGTCGACGCAGCCGCGGATGAAGCAGACGTTGGCGTCGGGGTTGCTCGACGCCGACAAGCAGCTGACCATGCCGACGCTCTCGCCGGTACCGACCCAGTTGCACAGGGTGTTGTCGATGGTGCCGTCGGCGTCCTTGCACGCGTTCCACTCGCCCTGCACCGGCGGATCGCACAGCGGGCCGGTGGTCGAACCGCCGCTCGAGCTGTCCGCGCCGCCGCTCGAGCTGGTGCCGCCCTCGCTCGAGCTGGATCCCGCGCTGGTGCTGCTGCCACCGCCGGTGGTCTCGCTGGTGCTGGTGCCGGCCGTGCTGGTGGACGTGGTCGGGTCGGTGGTGCCGACGCTCGTGGTCGTGCCGCCGTCGTCGCCGCCACACGCGGCGAGTGCGAGCAGGGTCACGCCCCCCAGGACGTTGCGTGCGCGAAGCTGAGCCCATCGAGTCATGCGTCCAGCATGACCGATTGCGCGCGGCACGTCAGCGGGGCCCGCGGTCGCGGTGCTGCGCGGGGCCACGGAACCGGGACGCCGCTTTGGGCACCATGCGGCTCTGCATGCAGTGGCGCCCCGTCCCCGTGATCGTCCGCGCATGCGCGGGCCTGTGTCTCGCCGCCGCGTGCGGCGGGTCGAACGCGACCGCGGTGCCGCAAGGCAGCTCGAGCGAGGGGCCGGGCACGGACACCGGCAGCACCACGGCCGCGGACGGCGGCGAGTCCACCGCCGACGCCACCTCGAGTGGGAGCAGCGCTGCCGTGCCGGATGCGGGCACACCGGACGCGCCCAGCTGGGATCCCGATCCGCAGCCGGGTCCGTGTGCCGCCGATCGCCCTTCGCTGCCGTGGTCCGCCCTGGTCGCGCACGCCGGACTCGATGGCCACGGCGTGGGCTTCAACGGCGACGACTTCGCCGAGTCGGCGCAGTTCCAGGCGGGCGTGCTCGGCGGTGACTTCGCGCCGTCGTGGCTCGCGGGGCTGCGCACCACCGCCGCGCGCGTGGGCTGCTTCGAGGGTGAGGTCGCCGGTGGTTTCGATCACGCATGGGCGCAGCCGCACCCGGTCGCGGCTGGGTGATCCGGGACATGCCGCCGCGTTTCTCGTCGATCGTCCGCCCGACGACGCGGTACTGGTGGTCGGCGCCGACTTCGACGCCGAGGTCGCGGCGCTGTGCGAGCGGCTGGGCGGGCTGCGACGACGCGCAGGGCGAGCTGCCGCAGGCGCTCGCGCAGGCGCTCGCGCCGGTGGTCGCGGCGGCGCGCGAGGGCGTGGAAGCGCGGCTGGCGATGGACGCGGAGGCGGGTGGCGATCCCAGCTTCTGGTTCGAGCACGGCGGCAACTTCGTGCACCTGGCCGCGGGGCCACTGCCGGCGGCCAGCGATGCGGACGTGCGCGCGTATCTGCTGGGCACGAGCGGACGCGCACGACTGTACCGCGCCGCGGCGCAGCTGGCCTTCGCGATCGAGGACGCCGCACTGTCGCGCTTCGCCGGCCTGCAGGGCGTCGAGTACACCTTGACGACACCGGCGGGCACGATCGAGATCCGCGACGCCGCGGCCCACGACTATCCCGCCGACGCGCCGATCGTGCTGTTGCGGCTCGACACCGGTGGCGACGACGTCTACCGCGACGAGGTCGCCGCCAATCGCAGCGCCAGCAACCCCGTGAGCGTGGCGATCGATCTGGGCGGTCGCGACGACTACGGCTACGACGTCGTCGCCGATCCCCATGATCGCCCGGAGCTGCTGCCGGCCGACGACGCCGGTCGTGCCGGGGCGAGCGGCGGCTACGGCAACTACAGCCGCTCGAAGCACTTCCGCCAGGGCGCCGCGCGCAACGGCATCGCGCTGCTGTTCGACCTCGGCGACGACGACGATCACTACCGCAGCTTGCGCGGCAGCCAGGGCTACGCCCACCTCGGCGTCGGTGTGCTGTTCGACGAGGCCGGCGACGACGACTACGCCATCGAGGCGACCGGCCAGGGCGCCGCGAGCTTCGGCATCGGTCTGCTGCTCGACGCCGCGGGCAACGACGTGCGTCGCGCGTTCACCCAGGCCCAGGGCTTCGGCTCGGTCGCGGCCGCGGGCGCGCTGCTCGATCGCGACGGCGACGACGCCTACGACTGCGACATCGGCGACCCGGCGCTCGGTGGCCTGCCGGTGTACCTGAGCCCGCAGCTGCCCGACAGCGGCAACACCAGCATGTGCCAAGGCGCCGGCTACGGCGTGCGCGACGACGCGAGTCGGCTGTCGTCGCTGTCGGGCGGGCTCGGGCTCCTGCGCGACGGCGGCGGTGACGATGCCTACGACGCGTCGGTGTTCGCCCAGGGCACCGGCTACTGGGAGGGCACGGGCCTGCTGGCCGATCGCGACGGCGCCGATCGCTACGATGCGCGTTGGCATGCGCAAGGAGGCGCGGCGCATCCGCGTCGTCGGCGTGCTCGCGGACGGCGGCAGCGGCGACGACGCCTCGGCGGCAGCGCGTGCCGCAGGTCAACGTCAGCCAGGGCGGCGGCCACGACTTCAGCATCGGTGCGCTGCTGTCGTCGGCGGCGCCGACGAGTACCACGCGCCGAGCCTGGCGCTGGGCGCTTCGAACTGCAACGGCATCGGCCTGTTCGTGGACGAGGCCGGCGACGATCACGGCCTGATCGTACTGATCTTGGGCGGCGGGTCTGGGCAACGTCAGCGGCGAGTGCATCGCGTCGCGACCGGACGCGGTCAGCATCGGTCTCATGCTCGACGGCGGCGGCGCCGACGTGTACGAGCCGCCCGGCGGCGCGGTGCCGGAGTTCGTCGCGCCGGCCGAGGGCGGGCAGTGGGGCTATGCGCGCGCGGGGCTGCCCAGCGAGCACGGCGCCGGGCTCGACGCCGACGGGCCCACGGGCGTGGGCGTGGAATCGGATTGATGGCGGCGGCGCCTCGGTCGCTGGCGTTCCCTAGGCCGGGTCGAGATCGGTGACGTCGAGCGGCTCGAAGGCTTGGGCGTCTGGATCCGTCGCAACGAAGCGATGCAGGCGCGGGCGCGGGCCGAGCTCGATCATGTTGAAGCCGGCGCTATTGCGAGGAATTGGGCGCGCCAGCGACCACCCTCCGACGATTCGTTCGCCGGGTGGCGGCAACGCTGGCCGCTCGTTCCATCCCGCAGGCCCGTGCAGCACGAGGTCGAACTCGCGGTTGCAGAACTCACGGGCGAGCTCCGATTCAACCGGGTGCAGCTCCGCGAATGGGTGGCGCAGGACAGCAATTCGCGTGTCCGCTCCGGCGAGCGCAACGCGGGCCCGGAGCAGGCCCCAGAGCCCGATCACCGGCGGCCCAGGCGTGTTCCACGAGCTGTCCACGCATGCTACGCCAATCGATGTGCCGGGGATCCATGTCGCCCACGTCGGCGATTGTTGAGCGGGGTCGGCGAGATCCCGCGGCAGTGAAGGAACATCGTCCCAAACCGGGGTCTTCACGCTCGCGGCGAAATGCCGGAACCCGCGCACGACCTTCCACCAGCGCCTCGAATCGACCTCGTCGTTCACCGCGCTGGCATCATCGAAATCGGTTCGCACCGCGTCACCGCCAGGGTCGACCTTCGCGCTCCGCGACTGGGAAGCGGGCCTACTCCGCCGCGCGCTCGATTCGTCGCGCTCCCCGGGGACCGCGACGACGGAGCTCGGGCGTTCGCGGCCAGCCACGCGAGCGAGCGCGGGCGCGAGCGTCCTGTGGAACACCCCCCGCCGGGTCAGGCCCCCGCTCACGACGACGGTGGCCGGGGCCGGGTGCGACGCGAGCACCTCGGCGACCCGCAGGCTGACGGCTTCGAGCGCACCCAGCCGACCACGCGAACCGTCGTCGTCGAGATTGGAGAGGTGGATCAACCAATGCGCGGGCCCATGCAGTCCCGCGCGCGGGGGCGGGCTCGCATCCGCGAGCGCGTCGAGCTCGCCCAGCCGATCCTCGGCCTCCAGGCGCCGATAGGCATCGAGCACCGCGTCCGGGTCGTGGAACGGCGAATCGGGCCCGGCTTCGGACCGCCCCCAGATGGCCTTGCCGCGTGCGGTCGACGCGAGCAGGTCCAGCCGTCGCATCGACTCCGCGGAGCCATCGGTCACTCCGAACGGTGGCGCACCGTCGTCGTGCAGCACGACGACCGAGCGCACCGACCACAGATCGGGCGCCGCTCGTGCGACCAGCGACACCATCCGCGGCGGCAGCTTCAGCAGCAGCGTGCACTGGACCCGCTGTGCAAGGTTGTTGCGGAGCTCGTTCAGACGCTGGGCGACCTGCTGCACGACGTGTCGCGGCAGTGGGCTCGGGTCGTCGAGGTCGACCAGAATGCAGCCGCCCCGGTGCTCACCGGAGGCCGCGAGCACGACCGAGAACAGGTCCGGGAGGCCATCGCCGCCGCCGACGACATCTCGGTAGGTCGGCATCGGCCAGCCGCCGGCCGACCGCGCGCGGACGAAGCCATCGCCGCACTGCGCCGCGAGCCGCTCGAGGACCGCGCGCGCGCGCGCGCGCGGCGTGACCGCCAGCACGGCGAACTGGAACCCCTGCGCCAACGCGATCGATCGCGCGAGCCGATCGACCGCGCGCTCGAGGTCATCCTCGGTCGTGGGGTGCTGACGCGTCATCGCGCTCCAACCGGGCCAGCGCGGCCAGCACCCCCGGGATGGCACGGGCTGCCGGGTGGAGATCGAACCATTCGTCGTCGTTGCGGTATCGCATGATGACGTTGTTCGACAACATCAGATCCGCGGCGGCCCGGTGCTCCTCGGTTTCGATCGTGAGGAACTTGTCCTTCGCCACGCGTGCCAGCCACTCGAACGCATCGGCCGGCACGACCTGCCGCAGCTCCGTCCGCACGTCGTTGAGCACGCGCTTGAACTCGCCATCGTCGAGCGGGAACTCCCCCACCAAGAACACGCTGCGCAGCAGTCGAATGACCTCGCGCGGGTATCCGCCCGAGAGTTGGATGAGCGCGCCGACGCGCTCCTCGGCCTGCGGCCCGAGCACTTCGAGCAGGGCCTCGTCGGGGACACGGCGCCGGATCATCTCGCGCAGCGCGGCAACCCCCGGAGCGTAGGGCACCGCCGGCGTGTCGCGGTTGTGCAGCTTGATCATCGGCATGTAGCTGAGCCGCGCGAGCGAGCGCGCCGCGAGTGCGACCGGTACCGTGTAGACCACGTGCACCGGCAAGCGCAGGTATGGCGCGCCGCTCCCGAACACGGCTTCCGCACTCGCGAGCACGTCCGTGAAGTTCGTGCTGAGCCCGCGCAGCTTCTCGATCGAGTCGTAGATCACGACGATGCCGCGGCGCCCGGACCCGCGCGCGCGCTCCTCGAGGCGCACGAGTTCCTCGCGCGCGCGGTCGACGAACGCGGTGAAGTTCCGCGCGATGACGGTGTGGACCTGCTCGCGGAGGCTGGGCCGTGCCTTGAGCTCGAGGTCGAGCTTGGCGATCTCGCCGACTCCGAGCGAGACCTTCTTCAGTTCGACGTCGGTGCCCGCCAGCCAGTCCCAGAACCGTCCGAGCCAGCCCGGTGAGTCACTCTTGCCCTCGAGCGCGAGCACGGCGCGTTCCACCGCCGCGACCACCGTCGCGATGATGTCGGGCACGTCGATCGGGTTCGTCAGGTCCAGCACTTCTTCCGCGTCCACCACGACCGGAAGCAGGTTGGTCCCCTGCTCAGATGCCAAGCGCTGCGCCAGCCGCCGCAGCTCGGTCGACTTGCCACTGCCGGGCAACCCGGTGAACAGCAGCATCACGGGTGCGTCGGCGAGCTGGATCGGCCGGTACAGGCGGTCGACCCACACGAGCCCCCGAGGACGATGCGGATCTGCGTCGAAGTCGACGTTGCGGTCATCGCCGGGTTCGAGCGGCTCCGCCGGTTGGCAGCGGTTGTAGTAGCGCTTGAGGTCCGCTTCGAGCATCGGGGCCGCCACCAGTATAGGCCGAAAACGGCGGCGCCACCCGAGCCGCCACCCGAGCCGCCGTGTGATCGAGACTGCAGCCGCGGGCTACGGCGCGCGGCCATCCGCGATCGCGCCGACCAGCGCGCGCGCGAGCCCGCGGCTGGCGGGCTCGTGCAGCGCCTCGATCACGAGCGCGAGCGACTGCGCCGGTGGCAGCGACAGCACCCGCTCGGCGAGCGCGGCGTGCAGCTGCAGCGCGCCGTCGTGCTCGCGCGCGAGCGTCATGCCGGTGTCGGCGAAGACCACCGGGTGCTCGCAGACCCAACGCACCAGCGCCGCACGCAGCGGGGCCGGGGCGTGGGCCGCGAGGCCCTGCGCGACCACGGCGACCATCGGCTCGGGCAACACGAGGCCGATGCACGGGTGCTGCAGCGGCGCGGGCTCGGACAGCGCGGCGATCGGCCGACCCTCGCGGTCGAGCTGCGCGCGCTCGGCGAGGACCTCGCCCGCGGCGACCAGGCACGCGCGCCAGCCCTCGCCGTGCGGCAGCAATCGCCGCGCCGCGCCAGTGCGGGCATCGAAGGCGCAGCCGTCGATCCACACCCGCTCGACGCGATCCCGCGACTGCACGCAGATCCGCGCGGCAGGCCAGTCGCGGCGGTGCGGCGCCGGCACGAAGCCGACCGCGGGCTCGAGCATGCGCGCCGCGATCGCCTCGTGCTCGAGCGGCGCGCAGAACCGATCGCGATCGCCATCGGCGACGAAGCTGCTGGCCAAGGCGTCGTACAGCGCGGCGGTGGGGTAGGGCCCGCGGTAGCGCAGCCGCGGTGTGCCGGCCTCGCGGGCCAAGGTCGCGATCAGATCGAGCAGCACCGTGCCGGCGCCTGGCGGCAGCGCGCCGGGTACGTCGACCGCGGGGATCCACGTCGGCGCGCGCCAGTCGATCGCGGCCACGCGCGCGACCACGACGTCGCCGTGCAGCACGCGATCACAGGTGCCGAGCAACGGGTGGCTCCCGCCGCCGGCGTGCAGCGCGATCGCATCGTCGCGCAGCGGCAGGCGCAGCCACGCCTGCGCGAGCGCGTCGGCGTGCCACGCGATCGACCACGCCAGCAGGCCGTCGCGGTCGCGGCGCGCGCAGGGTCGACCTTGGCGATCGCGTTCGAGGGTGGCGTCGGCGTCGGGCACGCGGGCGGCCCAGTCTAGTCGCTCCGGCGCCCCGGCCCCGCGAACCGTCGATGCGCGCGGCCGCGGCGGGCCCGCAGCGCTCGCGTCCGCCGCCGCTCGTGCGACGAGGGCGATCCTGCGACGATGCCCGCCGTGTCCGAGCGCAGCGGCCACGACCGCGACCTCGCCGCGAGCACGCCGCGGCTCGAGCTGCGGCGCCGTGGCGGTACCGCGGCGCAGCCGGCCGCGCTCGCGCGCTACGTCGTGCTCGCACGGCTGGGCCGCGGCGGCGACGGCATCGTGTACGCCGCGTGGGATCCCGAGCTCGATCGCCGCGTCGCGATCAAGCTGCTGCGGCGCGCCGGTGGCCGCGAGGCGCGGTTGGTTCGCGAGGCGCGGATGCTCGCGAAGCTGTCGCATCCCAACATCGTGAAGCTGCACGACGTCGAGCGCGACGTCGATGCCGACGACGGCGTCACCGTGTTCTTGGTGATGGAGTACCTCGGCGGCGGCGACCTGGCGCGGTGGTTGGCGCAGCGGCGCCACGGCACCGCCGAGCTGGTGCGCGTGTTCGCGGCGGTCGGGCGCGCGCTCGCGGCGGCGCACCGCGCCGGCATCGTTCACCGCGACGTCAAACCCTCGAACATCTTGCTCGACGATTACGGCCAGCCGCGCGTGGTCGACTTCGGCCTGGCCGAGCACGAGCGCACCGAGCCGGCCGAGATCGTCGGCACGCTGCCGTACATGGCGCCCGAGCAGCACCGCGGCGCACCGGCCGACGCGCGCGCAGATCAGTGGTCGCTCGCGGTCTCGCTGCTCGAGGCCCTGCGCGGCGAGCGGGTCTTCGTGGGCCCGGCGCAGGTGTTGGCGGAGGCGAAGGCCCGCGCTGCGTTCGTGGTGCCGCCGGGACTGCCGCGCGCGCTCGGTCGCGCGATCACGCGGGCGCTGTCGCCCGATCCGAGCCATCGCTTCGCCGACATGGACGGCTTCGTCGCGGCGCTCGAGCGTGCGATGCAACCGCCGCGCTGGCCGATGCGCACCGCCGTGGCCGCGGCGGCACTGGCCGCGGTGGCGCTCGTGCGTGGTCACCTGGCCCAGCCGCCGTGCACGCTGCCCGACGATGCCCCCGCCGGGGTCGCCGATGCCAGCGCGCTGCGGCGCGAGCCTGGGGCAGCGACCACGGCCGCGCGGCTGTCCGAGCTGACCGCGCGCTGGGACGCGAGCTGGCGCGCGCTGTGTGGCGAGGCCAACGATGGCACCTCGACCGCGGTGCGCGAGCGCGGCCGCGCGTGCCTGCGGCGCGAGGCCGCGAGTTGGCGCGCGGCGCTCGCGATCGCCGAGCGTGCCGCGGGCCCGGGGCGCGCACGAGCGCAGGCGCTGCTCGACACCTGGCGCGACCAGCCGCACTGCGACGAGCGGGAGGGCTCGCGCGGGGTCGACGACGGTCCCGCCGAGGAGGCCGCTTGGATCGCCGCGGCCCAGGCCGGCGTGTTGCATCGGCTCGGCCGCGACGCCGATGCGCTCGCGATCCTCGAGGGAGCGCCCGGTGGCGCGGAGGCTTCGCCGGCCGCCCGCGCGGCCCTGCGTCGGGTCTCGGCAGCCGCGCACGCGCAACGCGGCGAGTACGAGCGCGCGAGCGAAGCCCTGTTCGAGGCCGCGTGGCAGGCCGAGCGCGCAGGCGACGATCGTGGCGCTGCGCTCGCATGGCTCGAGCTCGCGTGGCTCGAGGGCGTCGAACGCGACGGCACGCGGGCGCAGCAGTGGCGCGGCTTCGCGGCCGCGGCGGTCGAGCGCGCCGGCGCGCCGGCACGGCTGCGCGCGGAGCTGCTGCACCTGCAGGGCGGGCTGCACTACCGCGGGGGCCGGCTCGATGCTGCGCTGCACGACTACCGCGAGGCGCTGGCGCTGCAGCGTGCCGAGCTCGGCGACGACGATCCCTGGGTCGCGCGGACGCACAACCACCTCGGCAACGTGCTCGGTGAGCTGGGCGACCACGACGCCGCGGCCGAGGCCTGCGGCCAGGCGCTCGCGATCCGGCGCGCGACGCTGGTGCCGGAGCATCCGCTGGTCGCCGCCGCGCTCAACAACCTCGCGCAGCTGCGGCTGCGGCAGCACCAACCCGCGGCCGCCGCGGCCCTGATCGAGGAATCGCTGCAGCGCCTCGCGGGCAAGGCGGACCCCACGAGCTGGTTGCGCGGGTGCTGCAGGCACAGGTGCTCCGCGAGCTGGGCGAGCCCGCGGCGGCGACCCGGGAGCTGCGCGCGGCGCTGGGCGTGCGCATCGCTCGGCTCGAGCGCGACCACCCGACGGCGGTGCTCGCCCGCGACCAGCTCGCCGCGCTGCAGCCCGCGCCGCGCTGAGCCGCGCGGGCCCACGGTCGCGCGCGTGGCCGCGGCCGGCTACGCTGAGGCCGATGTCCCGCGCGGTGCTGGTCCTGGTCTGCGTGCTCGCGTCGGCGCTCGCGTGCCGCGAGCCCGCGCCGGCGCCGGTCGAAGACGACACCGCGGCCGAGCTGGCGCAGGCCATCGCCGACAGCGTGCGCGCGCCCGCCCCCGGCGTGCTCGAATACCTCGAGGCCGACGAGCTCAGCGCGTCGCACCGCGGGCAACGCGTGCGCGTCCACGGCGTGGTCACGACCGATCCGATCCTGGGCAAGCCCGGCGGGGGCGGCTATCGCTTCGTCATGGCCAAGGGCGCCGCGCGCGTGACGGTCGAGTACACCGGGGTGTTGCCCGATCGTTTCCAGCCCAAGCTCGAGGTCGTCGTCGGCGGCACGCTCTCGGCCGACGGCGCGACCCTGACGAGCGACGATCTGGTCGCGAAGTGCCCCGAGACCTACGAGTCGGGTGCGACGCCGCGTTGAGGCGCGCGCGCGGTCAGCCGGCCTCGAACGCGCCGGCGTCCCACGCGTCGCCCAGCGGACGCGCGTCGCCCAGCGGCGTCACGCGGATCGACTCGCCGTAGCGCGACTCGAACTCGCCGTAGACCTCCTCCTCCAGCGCGATGTCGCGGGCGGCCGAGTCCGGGCCGACCGTGAAGTCTTGCGCCGCCGGGTCGGTGAAGCCGGGCTCGCCGGTGACGCAGGCCTCGCAGGCGGCGTTGACCTGGCGCAGCGCCACGTCGGTGAGGTTGTTGCGCACGGTCATCGCACCGACGTCGCCCTCGTTGAACAGGTGGTTGCCCTCGCTGGCCGAGACGATGTTGCCCGACACCAGCAGGCTGCTGCCCGGCGCGCCGGTGGTGCGGATGCCGGAGACGACGTCGTGGATGGTGTTGTGCACCACGCGGCGGTCGACGCCGCCGATGAGCATCATGCCCGCGTCGCGCCAGGCGCTGGCCTCGTCGAACGAGCCATCGAGGTCGTGGATGTTCGAGATGACGTTGCCGACGATGTAGCTGTCGACGCCGTCGCTGCCGTCGTCGGCGTTGCTGGCCAGCCCGATGCCGACCTCACAGTCGAACAGGTAGTTGAAGATCATCCACACGCGCTCGGGGCCGTACTGGAAGCCCATGCACGCGCCGAAGCTCGAGTTGCTCGGGCGGTGTCCGAACGCGGCGTTCTGCGAGAAGATCACGTCCTGGGCCTGCTTCACCCAGAAGCCGGTCTGCTTGTTGTCGTGGCTGACGTTGAGCCCGACGTAGATGTGGTGCAGCGATGCGTGGTTCCCGGGTCCGGCGTTGATCTGGATGCCGTCGCCGCTGTTGCGCGCCATCTCGTTGCCCACGACCCACACGTGGTGCACGTCGGCACCGATGGCGATGCCGTGCACGTCCTGGTCGAAGTCGGCCTCGACGTCGCCGCCGTCGTGGATGGTGTTGCGCAAGAGCACGACGTCGTGCGCAACCATGCCGGGCTGCCACGAGACCACGCCGGTGCCGCCGGCGTCGACGCCGTTGCCGGCGATGTCGCTGTCGCGCAGCGCGATGTGATCGGCGGGGGCGAGCAGCACGATGCCGCCGACCGCGTCGCCCGCGGGTCCGAACGACAGCTGCTCGAGGATGCAGTAGCTGCCCGAGACCTCCCATCCACCCGTGATGAAGCTGTCGGGCGCGCCACGGATGAACGCGGGCGCGTCCGCGGTACCGGCACAGGTGATGCCATTGGGCGAGGTGTGGCCGACGCCGTAGCTGCCTTGGATCTCGATCACCGCGCCCGCGGGGATCGGATCGGGCAGCGGGTTGGCGTCGTCGACGACGAGGGTGACCGCGCCGGCGAGCTCGTCGACGCCGAACTCGGGCCGCGGGATGCCGATGGGCCACGTCGGGCCGCCCGGCCCGGGACCCTCGCCGGTGTCGCTGCTGCCGCCCGAGTCCGCGCTGCCGCCGTCGGCGGTCGCGCTCGCGTCGGCCGAGGCCGTGCCGCCGCCGCTGGTGTCGCTGGCATCGCCGGCGCTGCCGGCTTGTCCCGCGGTGGTCGAGTCGTCCCCGCCACCGCCGCCACTTTGGTCGCGGCACGCCGTCGCGAGCAACGCGAACAGGACCCAAGCGCCACCGCGGACGACTGCGATCACATCCATCACCGGCCAGGGTAGACCCGGCGGTGGCGCCGGTAGAAGGGCTCGACGCGGCGACGCGTGCTCGCGATCACGGTTGCGCGAGTCCGACCGTCGCGAGCGCGGCCCGGCTCACTCGAACCGCACCCGCCACAGCCCGTTGCGGGTGCTGGGGCGCGCGCGGACCTCGTAGATCACGTCGTCGGTGTGCCACGGCTCGAGCTCGAGCGTCGCGTCGGGCGCGAGTAGCAGCGAGTGCGCGTGCACGTCGCGGTCGACCAGGGTCTGCCAGCCCCCATCGATCACGACCAACGGACCGATCGTCGCGCGCAGGTCGGCGGGTCCGAGGTAGCGGCCGCGCGGCAGCGCGATGCCGGACCACGCGTCCTCGACCACCAGCGACGGCGTGTAGGTCTGCAGCGGCGCGACGAGCAGATCGAACGGGCGACCCTCCGGGATGAAGGAGATCCCCGCCGCCCCGCGATCGTCCCGCACGTACAAGACTCCGTCGCGGTACGACGACCAGTCCGCGCCGCTGGGCAGGGCGATCGACACGATCGCGTCGTCGACGATCTGGAACACCTTCCACTCGACGCCCAGGAGCAGCGCGAAGCGACCCGCGACGATGCGGCCGTCGCCGTTGACGTTGACCTCGTCGACGCGCATGCGCTGCCCGCCCGGCATCGCGATGATCTCCGTCCACGGCGTGATCGCGGGGCTCTCGTGCGCGACGAAGCCGAGGCTGCCGCGCAGCACCGGCGACAGCGTCGCGCCATCGCCGGTCGCCAGCGGAATGCTGCCGCCGGTCTCGCGATCGACGAGCCAGCCCTGCTCGGGCACGGTGGTCGCGGGCGGGCGGCCGGGCTGCCACAGCACGTAGCGCTGCGCGGCGTCGGTCTGCGCGGTCGCGACCGCGCCGAGCACCGCGACGGCCTCGCGCGCGGGGTCCAGCGGCACCGCCAGCAGCACGCCGTCGTTGCGCAGCGCGAGCACCTCGTCGACCGCGGCGGACAAACCGGACAGGCCGGTCCACGCGAGGTCACCGGCGAGGCGGGTGGTGGTGGGCGCGGCGGTGCCGGGCGTCAGCGTCGCGTGCCACAGCTCGCGATGGCTGGCGTCGCGGGGGTGCTCGAGCACGACCGCGTCGCCGCGCACCTGCGGCAGCGTGTCGAGCGTGGCGCCCGGCAGCGCCCGCGGCGCAAATGCGCCGTCGGGATCGATCCAGGCGAGCGCGAAGTCCTCGGAGCGCAGCGCGAGCCACGGTCCGTCGGGCTCGCGTGGCGGCAGCAGCTGGTCGTAGCCCGCCGCGATGACCCGGCGGTCCCCGCCGCAGCCGTCGACCGACTCGATGCGGGCGTCGATCTGCGCGAAGCGTCGATGGGGCTGGCGCGCGCGCGCGAGGTCGATGTCGAGGATCGGGACCTCGTAGCGCCGGACCCCCAGCAGCAGGCGATCGTCGTGGGCGACCGCGGAATCGATCACGACCTCGTCGTCGCGCAGGGCGAGCAGCTGCACCGGCTCCGGCGCACCGCACACCGGCGCGAGCTCGGCCGGCGGCAGGCCCTCTTCACCGCAGCCGATCGCGAGCGCGAGCCACCAAGGCAGCGACGATCTCGGCACGCGATCGAGCCTACGCGATCGCGGACGGCGACGCGGGGATCACGGCCCGCCGGCGAGCCAGAGGTAGCCCAGCGGCAGCGCCACGCCGATCGCGGCGATCACCGCGCCGCGGCCGAGCAAACCCTTGCGCCCCGGGATCATGAACAGCCCGGTGGTCGCCAGCACCAGCAGGCCCAGGGCGTAGCCGTCGGCGAACCAGATCCACGCCTTCTTGCCGCGGTTGAGGTGCAGCCAGTTGGCCACCCGCAGAAACGGCCGCGGCGACTCGCCCTCCTCGAACACGTGACCGGTGCGCGGGTTGGCGTGCAGCGTGCGTTGCTCGAACGCGACCTCGAGCTCGTCGTCGCTGACGCGGTACACGTCGATGGGCGCGTCGGTGATGCCGGCGGCCCGCGCCAACACTGCGGCCGCGGCCTGGTCGTCGTCGGGCAGCGGCGCGGGCACGTCGTACTCGCGCTCGATCGCAGCGAAGCTCGGGTTCCAGTCGGCGACGTGGTTCACCGCCAGGCCCGAGATCGCGTAGACGAGCGTGAGACCCACCGCGAGGTAGCCGAGGTCGCGGTGCAGCGCCCGCAACCACGGGCGCAGCTTGAAGCGGCGCACCGGCGCCGGCGCGCCGCCGTCAGCCATAGCGCTCTTCCTTCCACGGATCCGCGTGGTTGTGGTAGCCGCGCGTCTCCCAGAAGCCGGGCTCGTCGCGGCGGACGAAGCGGATGCCCTCGAGCCACTTCGCGCTCTTCCAGAAGTAGAGATCGGGCACCAGCGCGCGCACCGGCGCGCCGTGGGGTCGTGCGAGCCGCTTGCCGCCCAGCTCCCAGGTCACCAGCACGTCGTCGCCGGTGGCCTCGGCCAGGCGCACGTTGGCGGTGTAGCCGTGCGCGGCCTCGAAGATCACGTGGCGCACGCCCTCGCGCAGGCCGGCCTTGTCCGCGAGGTCCTTGACCCGCACGCCCTTGAACACCGCGCCGAGCACGGTCCAGCCGGTCACGCAGTGCACGTCGAGGGTGCGCTCGACCGCGCCGAAACCCACCAGCGCGGCGAAGTCGAGCTCGAAGGGGTTGTCGACCTCGCCGTGGATCTTGAGGCGGTACTTCGACACCGCGGCCTCGCCCGGTTCGCCGCCCATGGGCTTGAGCGCTTCGATCACGCGCTGGCCCGGCGGCACCCGCGGGCGCCCGTCGGGGCGCGTGTCGGCGTGGGCGCGCGGTGTCGCCAGCACGTAGAGGCCACCGGCCAGGCCCGTGACCACGGTGCCGGCGGCGGCGCGCAGCAGGAATTCACGGCGCGCCGAGCTGCGCGCGGGCCCGCCCGGTCGCAGCTCGGCGGAGATCAGCTCGTCGCGGTCGTCCACGGCGTCACCTCGCTCGTAGGGTATGCGATGCCGGCGGCGGCGGTTACGCTCGGGCCGCCGGCCATGCGGATCCTGTACGTCGAGCCCCACGACGGCGGATCGCACGCCGGATTCGGCCGCGTGCTGCAGCGCGAGATCGCAGCGCAGTGGACCGCCATCACCCTGCCGGCACGGCACTGGAAGTGGCACATGCGCGCCGTGGCCGCCCACGCGCGGCTGGCCCACGCCGAGGCACTCGCGCGCGGGTTCGACCTGGTGCTCGCGTCGAGCTACACGCCGCTGGCCGAGCTGGTCGGCCTGGTGCCACCGCTCGCCGCGGTACCGCGGGTGCTCTACTTCCACGAGAACCAGCTCGACTTTCCCACCCGCACGCCCGAGCACGCCGAGCGCGACCTGCACTACGGCGTCACGCAGCTGGTCTCGGCGCTCGCGGCGGACGTGTGCGCGTTCAACTCGGTCCACAACCGCGACAGCTTCCTCGCGGCCGCCCGCAGCTTGCTCGCTCGCATGCCGTTCGCGCCGCCGGGTTGGGTCGAGGCCGTCGCCGCGCGCAGCGAGGTGGTGCCGGTGCCGATCGATCTGCCCGACGTCGCGCCCGTGATCGCGCCGCCCGACGCCGAGGCCCGCGCGGCCGGACCGATCCTCCTGTGGAACCACCGCTGGGAGTTCGACAAGGACCCCGACGAATTCATCGCGGCGCTGCGCGAGCTCGATCGCGCGGGCGAGAGCTTCCGCGTCGTGATCTGCGGCCAGCGCTTCGCGCGGGTGCCCCAGTCGCTGGCGTCGGCGCCGGCGTGGCTGGGCGCGCGGCTCCTGCACCACGGCTACGCCGAGGATCGTGCGGCGTACCTCGCGTGGCTCGATCGCGCCGACGTCGTGGTCTCGACCGCGCTGCACGAGTTCTTCGGCGTCGCGGTGCTCGAGGCGGTCCACCGCGGCGCGCTGCCGATCGTGCCCGACCGGCTGTCGTATCCCGAGGTGCTGCCGGCGGCGCCACGCTACCGCGATCGCGCCGGTCTGGTCGCGGCGCTGACCCAGGCCTGCCGCGATCACGCCGCGGGCCACAGCCTGCGCGCCGATCGACGCGCGTGGACGCGGGCCTCGCTGACCGCGGCGGTCGTGCCGCGGTTCGTTGCGCTGTTCGAGCGCGTGATCGCGGATCAGCCGGCGCGGTTGCGCATGTGATCGGCGAGCTGGGACAGCGCGTGCACGAGCGCGTCGCGCAGCTCGACCTCGGCCACGCACGCGGCCAGGGCCACGCGCATGCACGACATCCATGCGTCGCGCTCGGCCTCGGCGATGGGAAACGGCAGGTGGCGCGCGCGCAGCCGCGGGTGGCCGAAGCGCTCGACGTACCGCGGCGGGCCGCCGAGCCAGCCGCACAGGAACAGCCACAGCTTCTCGCGGCTCTCGTCGAGCGAGGCCGGATGCAGCGCGCGGATGGTGCGGGCGTACTCGGCGGTGTCCATCTCGTCGTAGAAGCGATCGACCACGGCGCGCACGCCCTCGTCACCGCCGAGCAGCTCGTAGGGCGTCGGGGGATCGGGCTCGTCGTCGCCGTCGTGCTGCTCGTCCATCGCCGTGCTCACCCCCGCTGCGCCGGCGTCGCCGCCACGGGCGCACCGACCGGCGAAGTGTACGGCATCGCGCAGGCACACCCGGCCCCGACCGCGGCACCGCACGCGCGCGGAATCTGCGACCATGCGGCGATGGCCCCCGTGCCGCGTTCGGATCCGTTCATCGTGCTCGTGGTTGTTCGCGACCTTGGCCGCTGCGGCCTGCGCGAGCGATGGCGGTGGCGACGACGGCGCCAACGCCGAGGCGGCCGGCGACGCGACCGCGCAGGGCCCTGGCAGCGGCGACGGCTCGGGCGACGGCTCGGGCGACGGCGCGAGCGAGGCCAGCCGGATCCGCCCAGGGCGACGGCTCGGGATCCGACAGCGGCGTCGGCGAGGTCCCGGGCATGCCCTGCGACGAGCCCTTCACCGCCTATGGGCTCGAAGGCTGCGTCAGCGAGGTCGGCGGCTACAGCGTGAAGTTCTTCCCGCCGGCCGACACCACGCCCGCGGCCCACCTCGCGGTGTACTTCCACGGCGACACCGCGGCCGACTGGGACGACGGCTGGCCGTTCCCGGCGATGGTGCAGTGGGCGCAGGCGCACGACACCGTCGTGATCGCGCCCAAGGCCACCACCGACTACGGCGACGGACTGCCGGCGTGGGGCGCCGCCCAGGCACCCGACGCCGAAGCGGTCGCGGCGACGATCCTCGCCTTCGTCGATGGCTACGGCGCGCCGCCGCAGTCGCTGCTGGTGTGGAGCACCTCGGGTGGATCGTGGTTCCTGTCGAGCTCGTTCATCGAGCTCGCCGGTGGTCAGATGCAGGGCGCGTTCGCGATGAGCTGCGGCGGCTCGCAGTTCTGGAACCCCTACGCCTGGGACGCGACGGCGGCGCAGCCGCGCGAGCGCTTCGCGCTGCTGTGGAACTACGGCAGCCTCGATTTTCTCGCGGAGTACGCCCAGATGACGCACGACAAGTTCGAAGCCGACGGCTTCGCGGTCGACATGCTCGTGCACGACGGCGCGATGCACTGCCAACACCCCATCGACGAGCCCACGATCGCGTTCTGGGAGGCCGCATTGGGTCTGTGAACCGAAGTTGGTAAGGTTCGCCCATGTCCCGTCCCTGGAACTTCTCGGCCGGTCCCGCGATCCTCCCGCTGGAGGTGCTCGAGCGCACCGCGGCCTCGGTCCGCGCGCTGGCGCTGCCCGGTGACACCGCGCTGGAATCGCAGCTGTCGATCCTCGAGATCAGCCATCGCAGCAAGAGCTTCGATCGCATCCACTACGGCGCGATCGAGCTGTGCCACGCCGTGCTCGGCATCCCCCGCAGCCACAAGGTGCTGTTCCTGCAGGGCGGCGCGAGCACGCAGTTCGCGATGGT
The DNA here is from genome assembly GCA_046351635.1 of Nannocystaceae bacterium. GTDB lineage: Bacteria > Myxococcota_A > Polyangia > Nannocystales > Nannocystaceae > Xiheibacterium. Next base: position 79,338 of record JAXLYC010000007.1, read on the forward strand.
GCCGATGAACTTCCGCGTCGCGGGCAAGCCGGCCTGCTACATCGAGACCGGCGTGTGGGCCAAGAAGGCCATCGCGGAGAGCAAGGCCCTGGGCGAGACCAAGGTCGTGGCCAGCTCGGCCGCGAGCAACCACGATCACATCCCGGCGCTGCCGCCGGCGTCGAGCTGGGCCGACGCGAGCTACCTGCACATCACCAGCAACAACACCATCTACGGCACCGAGTGGGAGACCATGCCCGACGCCGGCGCGACGCCGCTGGTGGTCGACCTCTCGTCGAACATCGGCAGCCGACCGATGGGCATCGAGCGCGTGGCCATGGGCTACGCCGGGGCGCAGAAGAACCTCGGACCCTCGGGCCTCACGCTCGCGTTCGTGCGCGAGGATCTGCTGCAGCGCGAGCCCGCTGCGCACGTGCCCACGATGCTGCGCTACACCACCCACGCCGCCGAGGACAGCCTCTACAACACGCCCAACACCTTCGGCATCCTGGTGCTGTCGCACGTGCTCGAGTGGATGCGCGATCGCGGCGGTGTCGAAGGCATCGGTGCGACCAACCAGCGCAAGGCCGACAAGATCTACGCGGTGCTCGACGGCAGCAGCCTGTACCGCGCCCACGCCAAGCCCGGCAGCCGCTCGCGCATGAACGTGAACTGGACCCTGACGGGCGCCGACGAGGCCGCGCGCGAGGCCGTGACCAAGCGCTTCTTGAGCCAGGCCGAGGCCGCGGGCTTCTGCGGGCTCAAGGGTCACCGCTCGGTCGGTGGCTGCCGCGCCTCGATCTACAACGCGTTCCCCGAGGCCGGCGTCGACGCGCTGGTCGAGTTCATGCGAGAGTTCGAGCGTCGGGCGTGAGCGAGCAGGACTATCCCATCGCAGCGCCGGGCTGGGCGGCGATCGACGCGGTGTGCAGCCGGCTGCACCCCGGCGAGCTGCCGCACCAGTTCACCAGCCAGAGCGCGTACGATCTCGACAGCCGTCACCCGCTGCCTGCGATCTGCGTGTGGGAGGCCGCGGCCGCGCCCGCGACCGGCACGCCGGCGCACTGGCACTTCGTCACCTACGGTCTGTCGGAGCTGTTCGAGAAGAGCTCGCCGGTGCGCGACGTGTCGGGCTTCGGCTTCGAGCTGTGCTTCCGCCTGCCGCGCGCCAGCGTCGACGGTGTGCTCGAGCCGATGCCGCCGCGCTGGCCGCTCGAGCTGCTGCAGGGCATCGCGCGCTACGTCATGACCGGCCACGGTGAGCTCGACACCGGTCACCTGGTCGATCTGGGCGGGCCGCTGTGGGGCGAAGGCGGTGGCGCGACCGCGATCGAGGCCGTGATCTGCGTGCCCGATCCACAGCTGGGCAAGATGACCACGCCGCTGGGCAGCGTGCTGTTTTTGTGTCTGCTGGGGCTGTGCCGCGACGAGCTCGTCGCGATGGGCGGTGCGAGCGACGGGGCCACGCCGGCCTCGCGCGGGCCCGAAGGCGCCGCCGCCGCGGCCGAGCCGTCGGCGCCTGGCGGCTGGGAGCTGTCGCGCAAGATCGGCCTGTGCGGCGAGCTGGCTCCGGCCGCGATCACCGACATGGCGCGCACGAGCTGGCGGTCGGACCCGCGCCGAGCCGCCACCTTCCGTCGCTACGCACTCGGCGTACTCATCTGAAAAACTAGGTTGCGCTGGGCAGCGTTGGGTATACTGACCGACGATGCGACGCGCCCGCGCCGCGTGGACCCCAGCCGCGTTCGCCACCGCCGTGGTGTCGCTGGTGTGCGCGGTCGCGACGGCGGCCTGCGCGACCGGTGACACCGCGGTCAACGACGGCGGCTTGAGCTTCGGCCCCAGCGGACCCACGACCGCGCAGCCCACCGGTGGCACCGGCGACGAGGACTCGACCGCGGGCGGTGGCAGCCAGAGCGGGCCCGGCTCGATGAGCAACGGCTCGGCCGACTCGGACACCAACGATCCCGACTGCGAGGATCAGGACGGCGACGACTACGGCACCAACTGCGCTGCGGGTGAGGACTGCGACGACGACAACCCCGACGTCAACCCCGGCGCACCCGAGACCTGCGACAACGTCGACGAGAACTGCGACGAGATGGTCGACAACGGCTGTGAGTGCCCCGACGACGGCGTCAGCGGCAACTGCAACATGCCGACCGACCTCGGCCCGATCGACGCCGGTGGCAACGTGCTGGGCGTGGTCGGCAACGTGCCGCAGGAGGGCAGCATCGACTGGTACCGCGTGCAGTTCCCGGCCATGGGGCGCCCCGGCGAGGGCACGCCGACGATCCAGTTCGCGATCAACGAAGACGACGCCTTCGTCTTCGACGTGGTCACCGGCCAGTGCGACGCCGCCGGTGCAACGTGCACCAGCGGCGGCACCAACGGCGCCGCCATCGGCCTGACCAGCTGGTCGTTCGTCGACGACGTGCCGGACTGCTGCACGCCGCCCAACGACTCGATGGTGCCGTGGCCCAACGACACGTTCTTGCGGGTGTATCGCACGTCGCCGGGGGCGAGCTGCGCGGCGTATCAGCTGCAGTTCTCGCGCTGACGCGCGCCGCGGCTCAGTCCGCTGCGATCTGCTCCGCGTCGGCGGCGGGAAACAGGCGGACCTCGGCGACTCCGGCCGGGTCGGCAGCCGCCGCGACTTGACGGGGTCGGCAGGACACCCTACTCTCCCCCTGCGAGGACTTCAGGATGACTCGTCTCGTCGCGTCGCGTCTCGTCTCGTCTCGTGCCTCACACGGGTAGCGGCCGGAGGTGCGGGGCTCGTGATCACGGCGGCATCACCACTGGCCTCCGCGATCGATGATCTGTATCCCGCAGCGGCCACCTGCAGTTGGCCGTCGTCGGTTCACGTGTACATGACGCCGTCGGAGGACCACCCTGCGGGATTCGACCCGGACGGGTTGGGGCGGTGTAGCGGCGTCTGCGTGGGGAATCACACCGTGCTGACAGCGGCACACTGCGTTGCCTACACGGACAACGTCGCCGTGGGCTTCGGTGAAGACGGCGATGCTCCCATCGACATCGACATCCAGGCTGTTTGCGCGGCCCACCCCGATGGCGATTGGGTACTCATTGACGACCCATTGGGCGATGGATGGCAGTATCAGGGCAAGGGCATCGCATATTGCAAGCTCGACCCTGGTCACCCAGAGCCACCTTTGATCGGCCTCACGCAGCGAACGACTGTTGCGCGACACTGGCGCGCTGCTGCGGCCAACATGGGGGTCTGGCGATGACACATCCGCGCGCTCGAGCGCGGGGGCAGCTCGCGCGTTCCGCGGGCTGGTTCGGTCTCGCCGGCTTGCTCGCGTGCCGGAACACGGACGTTGGTGGCGGCGCGACGGGTGCCGCGGAGTCGGGTAGCTCGAGCGCGGCGAGTGAAGCGAATGCTTCAGAGGCCTCCCAGTCAGGCGACTCCGAATCGGGCTCGGCTTCGTGGTCGAGCAGCGACACCGGTGTGAGTTGCAACCCGGAGATGCCGCCACTCGCTTTGCAGGTGCTGCGCGACTCGCCAATGGGGATCATTTCCTCCTTCGACATGGACCTCGACCGCCGACCCGATGCAGTTGGGGGGCGAGGCGTGATCGTGCTCGACCGCGGCGACGGCACTGAGGTCCGCGCCCTGGAGCATGCGCTCGCCGCGAACGACGGGATGCCAGGTGACTTCGTCGACGGCGGCCTACCGGATCTCATGTTCAAACCCGGGGTTGGGGAAGAGTTTCTGGTCTTCTCCAATGCCGCCGAGGACATCAGCAGCTCAGGGATTGGCTCGTACGGCCCTTCATCCTGGTCGGCCGACTCCGAGGATTTCGATGGTGACGGTGTGGACGATGTCGCGCTTGCGCTCGACGGCGGGGACACCGTCGGGCTGTGGCGGGGTCAGGGTGACGGAAGCTTCAACGCGGGTCCGGAGATCTCCGGACTTCAGACGCCAGTGGTGGCGTTGGTGCGTTACGGGATGGGAGGGCGCGTCCACCTTGCGCTCACGCCGACGTTTGAAGAGGTTGCGATCTACGAGATCGTCGCCGATGCATTGCTCGAGGTCGATGGGTTCCCGCTGCTGGGAGTGAGTACAATGGCGGATCTCGATGCGTTCGGCAATGGCGACCACGGGATCTTTGCGTCGTGGTGGTTCGCCGGCGATCTGCAGGTTCGATCCGGCGTCGGCGTCCTGCTACGAGAGCCCGATGACTGGGTCGGCTTCGCGCACGATCTCGGTGGCGAGGTTCCCGTGGATCAGGTGCCAGTCGATCTCGATCAGGACGGTGACCTCGACATCGTCGTCGCCGTCGCACAGGAGGGGGGGCACCGGATCGACCTCGCATGCCTTCAGGACGATGGCTACATGCTGTGCGGCCGCATCCCGCTGGATGTCGAGCCTGTGAACCTCGGCGTGCTGGTCGATCCTCCGCGGCTGTTGCTCAGCACGAGCAGCTCCACGTGGTTGGCTGAGCTGCCTGAGCCGGCGTGCGCCGCTGGATGATGCTGGGCCCGGGGTAGCCAAGCCCGGTCGCCGGCGGATGGCGCACGCGCGCACGCGTGCGCGCTGACGCGCGCCGCGGCTCAGTCCGCTGCGATCTGCTCCGCGTCGGCGGCCGGCACCGCGGTGCCGGCAGGCGCGTCGGTCGAGCGACGGATCGCGTCGCCGCCCATGTCGACGTCGCAGGTCAGCCGCTCGCCCTTGGGCACGATGCGCCAGCCGGGCAGCGCCGGCAGCGGCGGTGGGTCGTCGCCGCAGCCCGGGTCTTCGCCGTCCTTCTTGCCGTCGTAGTCGTTGTCGACGCCGTCGCTGCACGAGGTGCCCGAGCTGCGCGACTCGGGGTCCGGGTTCGCAGTCAGCAAGGCTTCGGGCAGGCCGTTCCACATCGTCTCGAAGAACGCGTGGTACTGGGTCGCGAGCTCGTCGCTGCGCAGCAACAGCGTGTTCTCGTCGTTGTTGTACTCGCCCGAGCTGGTCCAGTTCATCGAGCCCGCGATCACGACCTTGCCGTCGATCGCGGCCGACTTCATGTGCATCTTGCCGCCCCAGTTCTCGACCTTGACCGGGATGCCGGCGGCGCGCAGCAGCTCGTGCTTGCTGTACTCGTTGCGCGCGCCGGTGGCGTCGATGACCACGCGCACCTTCACGCCGCGCTCGTGCGCGGTGATGAGGTCCTCGACGATGTGCTTGTGGGTCAGGAAGAACACCGCGATGTCGATCCGCTCGCGCGCGTGCTTGAGCAGCGGCCGCACGCCGTCGCGGATGGGATCGTCTTGCGGTGAGAACCGCAGCTCGACCTCGGCGTTGCCCAGCTCCACGCGCGAGGGGCCCTGCGGCACCTTCTGCGTGTGGAAGAAGCCCTTGCGGTACATCTGCTCGAACTCCGCGGTGTACCACTGCGCGAGCTTGCGCGAGTGCGCAACGACCACGAGGTTGGCGTTGTAGCCGCCGCTGCACGAGTCGCTGACGTTGGTCGAGCCGGTCCAGACGTGCTCGCCGTCGACCACGAAGAACTTGTCGTGCATGATCGCGTCGCTGTCGCCGAGCTTCTCGCGGCTGGCGTGGGCCGCGAGCAGGCAGCTGTCGCCCAGATCGTAGGCCAGGCACTGCACCGGGCCCTGGGTGCCCTCGGGCCGGTCGCACTGCGGCTCGCCGCCGAAGTCCTTGCGTGCGCGTTGCTTGGCCAGGCGCTCGTCGGACTTCTGATCGCTGCCGATGTCGCCCAGCGCGGCGACCAGCGCGTCGGTGCTGGCGTAGTAGTTCTTGCCCTCGCGGTCACGGTCGACCACGCCGCGGACCTGCACGCCGCGGGCCTTGGCGGCCTGCAGCGCGGCGAGGATCTGCGATTGGTTGCGCATGCCGTAGATGGCGAAGTCGACGGTCTCGTGCGCGCCTTCGATCAGCCGCAACAGCGAGCTGCACAGCGGTACGTCGCAGCTGTCGGCCGGCGCGGGCCGGGTGCCGGGCTCGTACAACAGCAGCTCGATGCGGCCCTCGGGCTCGCCCGCGAGCGGCACGATGGTCTCGCGTTCCTCACCGCGGGGGCAGGCCAGCAGGGTCAGCGGCAGCAACAGGGTCGCGCGACGCATGGGATGGCCTCAGAAGTCGCGATCGGCCAGATCGGGATGCTCACGCAGGTACGCGATGGCAGCCTTGCGCGACATCCCGCTGTCTTGCAAGAACGCGATCGCGAGCGCGCCGATCTGCGTGTACGGAAGATAGGCGATGGCGAAGTCGACCTTGCGATCCTTGGCGTAGCGCAGCGACTCTTCGACCTCGGCCACCACCTGGGGCAGCACCCGCTCGAACGCCAGCTTCTCCTTGGCGTCCTTGGTGGTGCAGTAGCGCCGCGCATCGAACTTCTTGGTCAACCGCAGGTTGCGCGGCTGGAACGTGCGGCCGGGGTTGTCGTCGACCAAGATGGCGCGGCGCAGACTCTCGTCGACGATGCGCACGTCCTTCGACGGCTCGATGATCGGGCGCTCGATCGTGCCCGCGACGTCGCGCTTGGGTCGCAGCACCAGGTGGCTGTTGCTGAGCACGCCCGCGATCGCGGGGTGGTCGGGCAGGGGCTTGCCGCCGAACTGCCAGCCCCGCAGGTTGGCCATGGTCGCGTCGTCGGTGAAGGCGGTGAAGATCACGACCGCGCCGCCGAGCGCGGCGATGCGGTCGAGCGCGGCGGCGGCCCCGGGCGCGAGCTTGATGCCGCGCGCGGGCGTGTCGCCGGTGGCGGCGACCTCGAAGTCACGGCAGCTCGCGTCGAGGTCCTTGCCCTGGGCGTAGAGCGTGTCGTCGAGATCGAACAGGATCACGAACGGCGCGCTCGCGAGCTTGGCGGTGTCGCGGCGATCCTCGAAGCTGCCGGCCTTGGCCTTGGCCAGGGCGGCGTCGAAGTGCGCGGCGTCCGTGCCGCTGGGATCGCTGCGGCCCAGATCGCGGAAGTGGTTCTGCAGCTCGACCGCGCGGTCGCGCGTGAGGCCGTGCGCCGCCATGAGCGCGTCGATGTCGAAGAAGCGTGGCGAGGGTTGCCCGGGCTTGGCGTAGCGATCCATCCACGGCGGCCGCGCGGGGATCGTGACGTCGGCGAGCGGATCGGCGGGCGCAGTCGCCGGCGGCGTCGCGGACTCGCTCGGGATCGTCGAGGGCGCGGGGGCGTCGACCGCGGCGGACGGTGGCGGTGTGGTGCCGACGCTGGCCGAGACGGCGCAGCCGCACGCGAGCAGCAGGGCAGCCCACGCGGCGCGCGGGCGGAGTCGTGGACGGGGGCTCGGACGCAGCATCGTGACCGCGGCCGAGCATCCCCGATGCGGACGCCGGCGCGCGCTGCAAGCCGTGGCGGCGCGCCGACGTTTGCTCACGCAGCCGTGGCCTGCCGCAGCCGCGCGAACAGGCGCAGGTGCGAGGCGATCACCAGCGGCACCACGAACAGCGGCAGCAGCACGAACGGGTGACCGATGGTGGTCGCGAGGCGATCGGGCGCGAACAGCAGCAGTCGCTGCGCCGTGATCACGACCGCGAGGATGTCGGCCAGGCCCGCGACGTTCCAGGCCCAGCACACGCGCCGGGTCCACGCGTGCTCGGGCGGCAGCACCACCGCGAGCACCGCCGCACCACCGACCGCCAGATCGCCCCAGCCGGCAAGCTGCGCCAGGCTGCCCGGCAGCGTGCCGCGCGCGTCGGCCACGAGGAACCACACCCCGATCGGCGCCCGCACGATGTGGAAGCCGATCAGCACGCGCACGTCGAGTGCCGCGACGAACCGCGAGAGCGCGGTGCCCCGGCGGCTGCACCACAGCAACGTGCCGGTCGCGAGCGCGAGCACGATCGGGACGAGCGGCCGCGGCGGCGACTCGAGCAGGCCCGCGGTGGACAGGCCGAACGCGAGCGAGAACCACACCACCAGCACGAGATAGACGCGGGTCGCGATCGAGCGGTCATCGGACATGCGCGCCAGCGTGTGCACGGGCCGTGCCGCACCGACCGTGCCGCCGCGGCGCGTGGGGGGCTGTCGGGGGCGGGGGCCGCGGGCGCGCGCGCTGTCGAGATTCCGACACGGTCATGGCGTCGCAGCGAGCCGCGGCCGTCCCGCGTCGACATCGCGACGGCCTGCGAACCGCGGCGCGGCGGTACACTGGGACGCGTCGGGGCACCATGGACTGCGGCCAACGGCAGCGCGCCCGCTTCGCGAGCAACGTCGCGCGCTTTGCTGCGACCGCCGTCGTGGCGCTGTCGTCCTGCCAGCCCGCCGGCCCCGTCGGTGAGATCTGCCTGCAGTCGGCCTGCAACGCGTTCGGGCTCACCGCGCGCGCCGAAGCGGTGGAACCGCTCGCCGACGGTCACTACGGCATCGTCGCGGCGACGGACGACGGCACGTACACGTTCGAGTGCATGCTCGTGGCCGGGGCGTGTGAGCTCGTCGCGACCGGGGATCAGGCGCCCGCGGACGAGACGGTCGCCGAGCTCGCCGAGGTCCGGCTGGTGACCCGCTCGGGGCAACCCGCAGGGACCGTCGCGGTGGGCTTCGAGATCCTGCTTCAACATGGCGACGAGCGCGACGGCGTGCAGGTGCACACCGGGCCGGCAACGTACCATCTCACCGTGCTGCGCGATTCGCTGACGCTGCTCGACGTCGAGGGGACCGCCGACTACACCGAGTCCATGCCGACGAACTGCGACGTCTGCGGTCAGCAGACGCTGGAGTTCGCGCTGGCGCCGTGACGCGAGCCCGCGTTGCTCGACCGACCTGTCGAGATTCCGACAGCTTCCGGTTCGCCGCAGCCCTGCTATCACAGCAATCGTGCCGCCGCCCCCGATCGCCGCCGCGCCGCACACGTGGGCCACGCGCGCGCAGGTGCGGCGCGTGGGCACGGTGTTCCTGCGCCAACGGCCGCTGTACGTCGCGCCCGCGGTGCTCGCGTCGTGGGTGGTCTGCCAGGCGATCGCGGCGCCGCTGCAGCGCGCCGTGGTGATGCTGCTGTCCGGGGCGCTGCTCGCGTTCTTCGTGGTCGAGTCGGTGCTGGCGCGCCGGCGGGCGATGGCGCCGTCGTGGTTGTGGCGATCGTTGGTCGTGACCGCGATCGGGCTCGCCGGCGCCTGCGTGGCGACCGGCGGGCTGGCGAGTCCATACGTGCCGCTGTTGCTGGCGCCGACCGTGACCGCCTTCGCGGCGTTCGGGCGCGATCGAAGGAGCGCGGTGATGCTGGCGCTGCTGCTGGCGATCGCGCTGGGCCTGGCGCTGCTGCCCGCGGGGTGGCCGCTGCCGCCGCTGCCGAGCCCGCCGCGCGAGTTCATGCTCGCGGTCACCACCGTGCTCGCGGCGGCGCTCTTGCGTGTCAGCGTGGCGGGGCTGTCGGACGCGCACGAGGACGCCGGCGCGGCGCTCGATCGCGTGCGTACCGAGCTGCTCACCGGCGCGAGCGAGCGCGCGGCCGCGCTCGAGAGCATGGGCGCCCAGGTCGCGCACGAGATCCGCAACCCGCTGACGGCGATCCGCGGCCTGGTCGACCTGCTGGCCGGCGGCGCGACCGACGAGCGCGCGCAGAGGCGCTTCGAGGTCGTGCGCGGCGAGGTCGAACGCATCGAAGGCATCGTGCGCGACTACCTCGCGTTCGCGCGGCCGCTGTCGCAGCTGCGCCCGCACCGATCTCGCTGACCGCACTCGCGCGCGACGTCGTCGAGATCCTCGGCGGCCGTGCCGACGCCGCCGGCGTCGCGCTCGCGGTCACCGGCGCCGAGCTCGGCGCGACGGCCGATCGCAGCCGCCTGATCGAGGCCCTGCTCAACCTGTGCGGCAACGCGATCGAGGCCTGCGATCGCGGCGGCCACGTCACGATCGCGCTGGCGGCCGAGCCCGGCTGGGTGCTCCTGCGCGTGCACGACGACGGCCGCGGCATCCCGCCCGAGCTGCTGGCGCGCCTGGGCACGCCCGGCGTCAGCGGCCGCGCCGGCGGCACCGGCCTGGGCGTGGTGCTCGCGCGGCAGGCCATCGCGCAACACGGCGGTTCGCTGTCGTTCGACAGCGGCGCGACCGGTACGATCGCGACCGTGCGATTGCCGAACCCCGAGGGGGAGCCCGCGTGAGCGCGACCATCCTCGTCGTCGACGACGACGCTGCGGTGCGCTTCACGCTGCAGGAGGCCCTGGGCGATCGCGGCTTCGCGGTCGTCACCGCTGCGGGCGCGCGCGAGGCCCTGACCCGGCTCGACGGCGTCGCCGCGGTCGTGACCGACTACGCCATGCCCGAGGTCGACGGCATGGCGCTGCTGCAGCAGCTGCGCGAGCGCGACAGCAGCCTGCCGGTGGTCATGCTCACGGCCCACGGCTCCGAGCGCCTGGCGGTCGCGGTGCTGCGCGCGGGCGCGTTCGACTACCTGGTCAAGCCCTTCGATCTCGACGAGCTCGTGGTCGTGCTCGAGCGCGCGATCGAGATCGCCGCGCTGCGCCGCAGCGATCTGCAGCACCGCGTCGAGGCCACACTCGGCCGCGCCATCGTGGGCCACTCGCCGCGATTCCGCCAGGTGCTCGAGCTCGCGCGCCGGGTCGCTCCGCGCGACGTGACCGTGCTGCTGCGCGGCGAGACCGGCACCGGCAAGGAGCTGGTCGCGACCCTGGTCCACTGCGCCAGCGGCCGCCGCGACGGGCCGCTGGTGCGGTGGAACTGCGCCGCGATCCCCGACGAGCTCGCCGAGAGCGAGCTGTTCGGCCACGTCCGCGGCGCCTTCACCGGTGCGGTCGCGCCGCGACCGGGTGCGTTCCGTTCGGCCGACGGCGGCACCCTGGTGCTCGACGAGATCGGCGAGCTCTCGCCCGCGGTGCAGGCCAAGCTGCTGCGCGTGCTGCAGCAGGGCGAGGTGCAGCCCGTGGGCGCCGATCGACCCGCGCCCGTCGACGTGCGCGTGATCGCCTGCACCCACCGCGATCTGCGGGCCGAGGTCGCGGCCGGCCGCTTCCGCGAGGATCTGTACTGGCGGCTGGCGGTGGTCGAGCTCGAGCTGCCGAGCCTGCGCGAGCGCGCCGACGACATCCCGCGGCTGGTCGAGGCCTTCCGCGCGCACCATGCCGCGCGCTTCGGGCTCGAGCACGTCGCGCTGACGCCGGCGCTGGTCGCCGAGCTCGCGCGGCGGCCGTGGCCGGGCAACGTGCGCGAGCTCGAGAATACCGTCGCGCGCATGCTCGCGCTGTGCCCCGGCGGCACGCTCGATGTCGACGCGCTGCTGCGGCCACAGGCGCCGGCACGAACCGGCGAGGCGCTGCCGCTGCGCGAGCGCGTCGCCGCGTTCGAGCGCAGCCTCGTGGAGCAGGCCTACGCCGAGTCGGGCGGCAACCAGTCCGAGGCCGCGCGACGCCTGGGCCTGTCACGCGTGACGCTGATCGACAAGCTGCGGCGCCACGGTCTGCTGCGCTGACGCGCGCGTCAGAGCGTGCCTTCGGCCAGCGCGGCCTCGAGCTCGTCCGCGCCGCCGACGAGCTTGCCGCCCGCGAACACCTGCGGGAACGTCGGCCAGCCGCTCCACAGCTTGATGGCGAGGCGGTCGCGCCAGCCGCTGAGGTAGCTGCCGTACTCGATGTACTCGAACGCGCGACCGGCCGCGGTCAAGCTCTTGCGCGCACGCTTGACGTGGGGATTCTGCGCCATGCCGACCACGACGATGGGCTGTTGATCGACCGCCTCGGCGACGCGGCGCACGACGTCGGCCTTGAAGCGCTCCATCTTGCCGAGCGCCTTGGTGGAGATCCGAGTGACGGGGAGCTGTGGGCGGGTCACGTCGCTGCGAAGCTTGCCCGAGCCCGGTCGCGGGCGCACGCGCGCGGCCCGTGCGGATCCTGCCGGAGTCGGCGACACGGCCGGCGTAACACGCCGCGCGCCGGCTTCGTCCCGCGGCCGATCAACGCCGGCGCCGGCGCATCGCGATCGCGCCCAGGCCCAGCAGCCCCGCGAGCAGGCCCACACCGTTGGCGCGGGGGCTCACGGCGCACAGCAAGCTGCCAGCACCGTGGAAGTCGACGCTGACGTCGACCTCGACGCCGCGATCCTCGAGCGCGTCGATGCAGTCGCCCAGGTCCGTGGTCGCGACGTACTGACCCTCGCAGAACAGGCTGCCGTCGGTGTCGCAGGTCGCGGTGCAGTTCTGCGCGAAGCTGGCCTGGCACTCGGCGAAACCCGAGGCCTGGCACTCGATCTGGCAGTCGACGTTGACCTCGGCGGTACAGGAGCCGCCGCAGCACGACTGGCACTGCGCGACGCAATCGGCGTCGGGCGGGTCGACCTCGCAGCTCGCGTCGCACTCGGCCGAGCAGTTGGCCTCGCAGCTCGACACGCAGCGCGTACGATCGCCGTCGTCGGCACACAGGGTGTCGCAGCCGCCGGCGCAGTCGCTCTGGCACGAGGCGCTGCAGTCGAACGCGCCCGGATCCACCAGGCACTCGGCCTGGCACGCGCCGCCGCACGAGGTGGTGCAGTCGACGTCCGCGCTCAGATCGCACTCGCCGGTGCAGGCGGCCTGCAGCTCGGCGGCGCAGGCCGACAGCGCCGCGCCGACATCGCAGCTGCCTTCGCACGAGGTGTCGAAGCGCAGCTCGCAGCGGGTCGCGGCGTCGACGTGGAGACCACCGCAGGCCTCGATGCCCGCGCGCGCATCGTTTGCGAGCAGCAGGGCGGGGACGAAGGCGAACAGGGCGGGCAGCAGGGTGCGGTGCATGGGGCTTTCGGGCCGCGTGGTCGCGCGGCGGGGCCCGCTCGTGCAACCGCCGGACCAACGCCGGCGGTCTCGATGCGCGCGGGCGATCGGTGCCCACGGCCGGCGCGGGTCCGGCGTCGCGATCGCGGTGCGGCGTCCTGCAACATGGCGGGCCGCCGCACCGCCCGGGTGGGGATCAGCCCTCGAAGCCCTTGCCCATCACCACCGGCGCCGCGCCGGTGCGCACGAACGTGACGTTGAGCTGGGCGCGGCGGGTCTGCTGCAGCACGCTGTCGATCTGCGACACCAGCGAGTCGCGCTCGCGGTTGTTGAGCTCGCGCTGCACCAGCCACGCATCGAACAGCAGCGGGTCGGTGGTGGCCCGCATCACGCGGTCGAGTTCGACCTCGGCGCGCAGCAGTGACTGCAGCCGCGTGTCGAGCTGCCGCACGTTGCCGCCGACGTCGCTGCTGCTCTCGTTCTCGCTTTGCACCTTGCCCGGCAGGCGTGACAACGCGTGGCGCACACGGCCCAGGGCCTCGGGCGGGACCAGGCCGTACATCGTGGACTGCGCGTCGCCGTGGGCGAGGTTGACGACCTCGCCGCCGGCGTCGATCACCGCCGCCCGCAGGGCCTGGGCGGTCGCGACCGGATCGGCGACCTCGAGGTGAGGTTGGTGTAGGTCGCGAACAGCCGGCCCGCGGGGATCACCGGCACCGGCCGCGCCGCGACCTCGGGACCGACGGCGACCTCGGCCGGAGCCCGCTCAGCAGCTCGGTTTCACCGCCGCGGCTGGCGCAGGCGAGGGACACCAGGGTCGGAAGTGCCAGGACGATCGAGATCGCGCGACGCATGCAGTCTCCCCCGCGGGCCCGCGGCGCTGGAGGAACGCGCGAGGCACTCGCTGATCTGACCGCCCGCACCGCGGATCGATCGACGCGGTCCGGCCCGTCAGTCGGGTCGCGCGACCCGCTGCTGCACACCGCCGCGATCACCGCCTGCTCCCGCGGGCACGACGACCCCGTCGGCCCACGCGCCGTGGTGCAGGTGCGCGAGCAGCTCCTGCGCCGCGGCCCAGGGCAGCGCTGCGACCAGCTGGTCCAGGAGTTGCGCCGCGGCGCGGCGACCTGCGGATCGGCGACGCTGTGGGCTCGGCAGCACGATCGACTCGGCCCAGATGGTCGCGCGTCGACCGAGGTCGATGCCGAAGCGATCCATGGTCGCGTCGAGCATCGTACGTTCGCTCGGATGCAGCGCGCCGTCGGACACCAGCAGGCGCATGAGCACGCGACAGGCGAGAAACTTCTCCTGTCGGTCCTCGTGCAGCACCGACGCGAGCACGTCGAAGACGGCGCGCGCGGGGCGCTGCGGGGCGCATTCGGGCCGGGCATCGTCGGCGCACTCTGCTAGCTTGAAGGGTGCCATGGCTTGCTCGAACCTGCGTGCTCAAAATCGGCTGGTCCGTCGCGGTGGGCGTGCTGTGGGCGCAGGGGTTGGCGCTGCGGCTGTCGGCCGCGCCGTGGTGGGCCGCGGTCGGGGGCGACGGCGGCGCTGCGGCGGTGGTCGGCGCCGCGCTACTCCGAGCTCGCCAGCCTGGTCGCCATGGCCATGGCGCTGGGTGCGGCGGTGTCGGCCCAGCGCGCGGGTTGGCCGTGGACCGCGATGCTGATCGTGAGCGCCGCCGGCATGCACGCGGTGTGGCCGTGGCTGCTGTTCGGCTCGCACGACGTCGGGCTGGCGCTCGCGCGTGGGCGTGCGTGCAGGCGCTGGTGCTGCTGGCGGCCGCGTTCGCGGGACTGCGGCTGTCGCCGCGCATCGCCGCACCGCTGGCGATCCCCATCGCGCGGCTGGTGCTCGTCGCACGGTCGCGATGCCGATCTAGCGCGCGGCCTGCAGCCGCTGCCGCGCGAGCGCGGCGGCGACCTCGGTCGGCGTCTGGTCCTGCGCGGCCGCGCGCGCCAGCACCAGCGCCGCGGTCTGCTCGATGCCGGCGATGGCGCGCGCGACCTGGGCGCGGACCTCGTCGCCCTCGCCGCGGGTCACGGTCCACACGCCCTCGATCACGGCGCCTGCGGGCTGACCACGTCGGGCACGACCAGCACCCCGCGCCGGTGCAGGATCGCCGCGGCGTCACCCGCGAGCATGTTGTTGGCCGAGCCGCAGACGCCGCGGCACGGCACCGTCGCAGCGTTGCGATCGTGCAGCACCCTGGCCGCGTGCGCACGGCACCAGCACGTCGCACGGGGTCTCCAACGCCGCGGGGATGCACTCGACGCCGGCCGCCCGCGCGCGCCAGGGCAGCACGCCGATGTCCTGGCCCAGCACCCGCGCGCCCTGCTGCACCAACGCGGTCGCGACCCGCAGGCCGACGTCGCCCAGGCCCTGGACCACGACCCGTGCGCCCGCGGGCGTCGTCGTGGCCCAGCGCGACCCACAACGCGCGCATCGCTGCGAGCACACCCGCGGCCGTGGCCGCGCCAGCGCCGTTGCTCGCGGGATTGCGGTGCCGCGTGTGCGCGCGGACGAAGTCCAGCTCGGTCTCACCGGTGCCGACGTCGGGGCCGCACGTAGCGGCCCGCAGCGCGTCGATGGTGCGCCCGAGCTCGGCGTAGACCTCTGCGCCCACGGCTCACCCGCGAAGCGATCCCACAGCACCGTCTTCGCACCGCCGGCCGGTAGCTGCGCGATGGCGCACTTGTCCCGCATCGCGGCCGCGAGTGCCAGCGCGTCGGCGCGCAGCGCCGCGGCATCGAGGTAGCCACAGCGACGGATGCCACCGAAGGCGGGCCCGCGCACGGTCGAGTCGATCACGATCAGTCCGCGCAGGGAGCCGTCGGGCGCGGTCAGTTCGAGGATGCGTTCGGGCGCGGGCCCGTCGGCGACAACCGTCATGCCCACGAGCATCGCAAGTGCGCGCGCGCTCGGATACCCTCATGGCCGCGCGCGACCGTGATCGACGAGGCCGACACCACGCTCGTGCCGGAGGATCGGAGCGCACCCCGGCTGCGGTCGGGTGGCGAGCTCGCGCAGACGCGGCTGCTCGGGGTCGTGGTGCGCGGCCGCTACGAGGTCCGCGGCCGCGTCGCCGCCGGTGGCGGCGGGCGCATCATGGCGGTGTTCGATCGCCAGCTCGGTCGCGAGGTCGCGATCGGGGAGCTGCACGAGGGCGCCGATGCGGCCGCGACCGCCCGGTTCGTGCGCGAGGCGCTGCTGACCGCGAGCCTGCGGCACCCCAACATCGTGCCGGTGTACGACGCCGGGCGCTGGCCCAGCGGCGAGCCCTTCTTCGCGATGAAGCTGGTCGACGGGCGACCGCTGAGCGCGGTGATCGCCGAGGCGACCACGCTCGAGGCTCGGCTGGCGCTGCTGCCCACGTGCTCGACTGCGCCGAAGCCGTGGCCTTCGCCCACGCGCAGGGCGTGATCCCCGCGACCTCAAGCCCGCCAACGTGCTGGTCGGGCGCTTCGGCGAGACCGTGGTGATCGACTGGGGCCTGGCCAAGCGCCGCGACGATCGCGGTGACGAGCGCGAGCCCGGCACCGCCGCGGCGCCGGTCGATCCGCATCTGGCCGAGCTCGGCGCGGCCGGCGGCGTGCTGGGGGCACGCCGGCCTACATGGCGCCGGAGCAGGCCCGCGGGCACGACACCGACGCGCGCGCCGATGTCTACGCCCTGGGCGCGATGCTCGATCACCTGCTCTGCGGCGCGCCGCCTACGGTGGCGGCGCGTGGATGAAGGTGCTGGGCATGGTGTTGGTCGGCCCGCCCACGCCGCTGCGCGGCGAGGCGGCGCCGAGGAGCTGGTCGCGATCGTCGGCAAGGCGATGGCCCGCGATCGCGCGCTGCGCTACCGCGACGCGGCCGAGTTCGCCGCGGACCTGCGCAACTTCAGACCGGACGCATCGTCGGTGCGCACCGCTACTCGTGGTCGCAGCGGGCTCGCTTCGCGCAGCGCCATCGCGTGGCCCGTGGCCGTGACGGCCGCCGCCGTGGTCTCGCTCGCGACCGCGGGCTCGTGGGGGTTGGTCCGCATCGTCGACGAGCGCAACGCCGCGCGCGGCCGAGCAGACCGCGGCGCTGTCGCGCGATCAGGCCGAGCGCGCGCGCGGCCGCCGAGCGTGCCCGCGACGACGCCGAGGACCACGCCGACGCGATCCTGCTCGAGCAGGCCCGCGGCGCCGCCGAGCGCAACCCCGCGCTGGCGATCACGCGGCTCGATCAGCTGGGCCCTCGCTTCGCGCGCTGGGGCGCCGCGCAGGTGATCGCCGAGAACGCCCGCGCCCACGGCCTGCCGCAGTACCTGCGCCGCTGCGACGCCGCGCGCGGGTGCACGCCGGTGCCGGTGCGGCAGGTCGCGTTCGACCGCGACGGTGCGCGACTGCTCGCGACCACGCTCGAGGGCGAGGTCGCTTGGTTCGACGCCGCCACCGGGCTGCTCGCGCGGGTGGTGCCGGGGCTCGAGCACGTCCGCGCGGCGGCGGCGTTGCCCGACGGTGGTCTGGCGATCGCGCAGGGCCCGGTGATCTCGCGGGTCGCGTCGCTCGGGGGCGCCGTGGTCGAGCTCGGTCGCCACGAAAGCGACGTCGTCGCGATCGAGCTCGCGGCGGGTCCGCGGGTGCTCGCACTGTCGCACGACGACGTGCTGCGCGCGTGGACGCTCGACGGCGCCGCGGCGCCGCCGCTGTCGTGCGTGCGTCCCAGCGCGTCCGCGCGAGCGCCGGTGCTCGTCTCCGGCGACGGTCGACGCGTGCTCACGCTCGACCTCGCGGGCCTGCGGCTCGACGAGCTCGACACCGGTGCGCACCATCACCTGGCGCTCGACGGTCTCGCGCCCAACGTGCTCGCGCTCGACCATGACGGCACCCACGTCGCCTTCGCTGGCAACGACGGCCAACGCGGGGTCTGGGACGTCGGCGACGATCGTCGCATCGCGCTGCCCGAGGGCCTGGGTGCGATCAGCGTCGCGTCGCTGTCGCGCGACGGGCGCGTGTTGGTGACGGGGAGCTTCGACGGCAGCGTGCGCGCGGTGACGCTCGACGGCGGCGTGGTGCGTCTGCTCGACGTGCACGACGCGATGGTCACGGGGCTCGCGCTCGACGACGACGCTCGCGTGGTCTCGACGGCCGGCGACGGCGAGCTGCGGATGAACCGTCTCGACGGCAGCGATCGTCGGGTCGTCGGCGGGCAAGGGGGCACCGCCGCGGCGGTGCTGCTGGGCCCAGGCGCCCGCGCACTGGTCGGTACCGTGGGCGGTCATCACTGGCTGTGGTCCGCGACCGCGGGTGAGCAACGGGTCGTGGTGCGCGAGCAGGTCGCGCTCACGGCCATGGCCGCGGGCGGTGGCGGCACGCTGTGGCTCGGCACCGCCGGCGGTGAGCTCGTGCAGGTCGAGCTCGATCGCGGCGTAGGCACGCGCCTGCGCGTGGGCACCGCTGCGGTCGGGCGCATCGCGCTCGGGCCCGGCATCGTCGCCGCGGGTGATGATGCCGGCGTGGTCGCGGCCTTCGATCGCGACGGCGCGCCGGTGGTGCCGCCGCACGACGTCGGAAACGGCGTGCGCGCGCTGGCGCTGTCGCCCGACGGTCGCTGGCTCGCAGCCGGTGGCGGCGGCCAGCTGGCGATCACGGTGTTCGGGCTGCGCGATGGCAGCCGCCGCGAGGTCGGCGAGCTGGCGCGGCCGATGTCGACGCTGGCGTGGTTGCCCGACGGCCGGCTCGCGCTGGCGGCGTTCGATCGCGAGCTGATCCTGCTGTCGCCCGACTTCACGCCGCAGCACCGCTGGCGCGAGCACGACGACGAGATCTGGCAGCTGAGCGTGTCACACGATGGCCGTTGGCTCGCGAGCGTGGGTCGCGACGATCGCCTGGTGATCTACGACGTGGCCGCGGGCACCGCGACGCGCCACTCGCTGCCCGGCGGCGCCTTCGGCCTGCGCTTCACGCCCGACGACGCGGCGCTGGTGCTCGACGGTCGCGACCTCGCGCTGCGGCGCTTCGAGCTCGCGACCGCGACCGTCACCCAGGCCTACGTCGGTCACGGCTCGTTCGTCACCGACGCCGCGATGGCGGCCGGATCGCCGCGCATGGTGACCGCCGCGGTCGACGGCACGCTGCGGATCTGGAACCTCGAGGACGCGGAGAGCCGCGTGCTGCGGGGCCACGAGGCCGGCGTCAGCGCCGTGCTGGCGCTGCCCGACCGCGGCGAGGTCGTGTCGGCGTCGCACGACGGCACGCTGCGAGCGTGGCGCGATGCGTTGCCCGCCGACCAGGAGCGCCTGCGCGCATGGCTGCGCGAGACCCGGGCGGTCGTCGACGTGCAGCCGCGCTGACGATCAACCGCTGGGCGCGCCGCCGCCGGCGTGCGTGAGCGCGTAGCCGGTCATGTCGCTGTACGTGTAGGCGCCGACGAGGCCGTAGTACGAGGTCACGGTGCCGGTGACCTTGTCGACCCGGTGCGCGCCGTCGCCGTAGGCCACGGTCCACACGTAGCCGTAGTAGTCGATGCTCACGCCGTACGAGCCCGGCGTGGGCCAGTTCGCCGCGGGCAGCAGCGTCTGGCGATCGATGCCGATCACGCCCGCGCCACCGGCCATCCACACCAGGCCGTCGTCGCCGGCCTCGGCCATGCAGCCGGCATAGCCGCCGCCGTTGCCGGTCATCCACGTCTCGGTCATCGGGTCGAAGCGGCCGAAGGTCGACGAGCACGCCCACACGTAGCCGTCCGAGTCGACGGTCATGCCGTAGCTCGACACCGGCACCGGCCAGGTCGTGTACTCGAGGTCGTCGAGATCGACGCGCACGAGCATCACGCCGCCGAGCTTGGTGCCCCAGAAGTTGCCGTCGCCGTCGACCGCACCGCCGTAGATGCCGTAGTAGTCGTTGGGGAAGCCCGCGAGCGTGACCATGTCGACCACGGCGCCGTCCTCACCGTCGAGCAGGAGCACGTCGGTCTGCTGGCCGACGCGGCCCGAGGTCCACAGATAGACGTCTTCGTACTCGCACAGGTCCTCGTTGAAGGTGCCCTGCGTCCACGCGACCGGCCGCTGGCTCTCGTAGTTGAACGGGGTGTGCCACGCGATGCACTCCTCCTCGTCCCAGGCGAGGAAGTTGGAGTCGGTGGAGGTCTGGATGCCGGGGCTGCCGTTGGACTCCTGGCAGCGCTCCTCGAGCGCGTAGATCTTGGTCACGCCGCCCGAGCGGTTCGCGACCGCGACGTCGCCTTCGAGGTTGACCGACGTGCGCGAGGGGTTGCCGGCGCTGTCGGGGCGCACGATGAAGCGGCCGACCTCGGTCACGGTCTGCGTATCGATCTTCGAGATCGTGCCCTGCGAGCTGTTCGCGGCCCACAGGAAGGAGAACTCCGGATCACCGCCGCCCATCGTGCAGGGCTTGCCGGCGAAGTCGGGCTGGATGCCGAGGTCGAACTTGGGCCCCGTGCCGACCGACTCGGCCGAGCCGTTGCTCGTCTCGGTGGTCGCCGCGGTCGCGCTCGCGGTCGCGCTCGCGCTCGCGCTGGCCTGCGAGTCGGTGCCGTCGGCGCTCGCCGATCCGGTGCCGCTCTCGCTGGCGCTCGCGCTGGCGCTGCTCGCGATCCCGCTGGTGCTGCCGTCGCCGCCACCGGTGTCTTTGGTATCGCTGCTTCCGCACGCGGCACCGAGGCCGAGCACCATCGTGCCGACCGCGGCCATGCATCCGATCGTCCAACGCGTCATGTGTGCTGCCCCCGATCGGGACCCTCGCATGTTTCCTCGGGGCCGGACAAGCGGGAACACCGGGGTCAGCGGGGGGGCTGCTGCGTGCGCTGCCCCGGGTGTGACTGCACCAGGGTCTGCGCCGCGCTGCGGGCCTCGCGGGCGGTCTGCACGAGCAGGTGCAGCGCGGTCGCGGTGTCGGGCGCGGCGCCGGGGCCCGCGGGCGAGCCGTGTGCTCCGGTGTGCGCATCGTCGGGATCGCCCAGGCCCGCGCCATCCTTCTTCATGCGTGCGATCACCAGCGCCTGGATCCGCGCCGCGTCCTGCAGCCCGCGCAGGTGTCCGATGTGCATCGAGCGTTGCCCAGGCTGTTCCACTGCACCGCCGCCGGCGGTCTGGACCTGCACGTCGGCGATGCCGAACGCGCGCTGCAGCGGGCCCTGCTGCACGATCACGTTCTGCACGTTGGCGTAGGTCAGCGTCATGTCGTGGATCACCAGCACGCCTTCGCGGATCCGCAGGCTGCGATCGGTGATGACATACCAGCGTTGCTCGTAGTCGAGCCGTTGCAGCGCGATGCCGATCGGCAGCGACAGCAACCATCCCACGCCGAGAACCCACTCGAGCACGCGCACGATCGTGAGCATCACGGCTGGCGGAGGCTTGCTGCCGAGCGCCGCGGCGACCTCGATCGAGACCAACGGGGTTGCGATTGCGGCGGCGAGAAACAGCCGGCCGATCAACCACAGGCACAGGCGGTAGCGCAGGTACGCGGGCGCCGGGTGCACGACCGTGCCGGCGCGCGCCGCCTGCGGCGGCGGTGGGATCGCGCAGACCTCGGTGACCAATCGCAGGAACGCGGACCACATGGCGAGGGCCTCAGCTGGGCGGACGCGCGGCGCCCAGCTGCGCCAGCGCGTCGCGGATGCCGACGAGCTCGGCGGTGACCTGCTGCAGCGCGTCGACGATCGCGGCGCCCTCGGCCGCGGGCGCCTGCGCCGGGAGCTCGGCCTGGCCGCGCATCTTGGCGTAGAGGAAGTCGCGCACCTGCTCGAACTCCAGCAGGCCCTCGATGGTCATCTCGGCCGAGGCCGAGCCCGCGGCGGTCTGCACCAACACGTCGGCGAGCCCGAGCCAGCGCTGGAACAACCCCGAGCGCAGGTGGATGTCCTGGATGCGCCGATAGGTGAGGTTGACCTCGCGGCGGAAGAGGATGCCCCAGCGCATGTGCACGCCTTCGGCGTCGAAGCGATAGCGCATCGAGTGGTAGCGGAAGTAGAGGATCGGCAGCACCACCACCAGCGCGGGGCCGGTCAACAGCGCGCGCAGCAGGTACAGCGTCCACAGCTTGGGGTGCGGCCGCTCGATGGCCGCGATCGCGGCAGGCAGCCCGCGCGCGGCGCCTGGACCCGGAGGTGTCGCGAGCTCGCCGGCCACCGCGGCTGGCGTATCACGAACAGGCCGGCAGCGGGAAGTGACGCAGCGCCGCGAGCTCGCGCGACAGCTCGGCGCGGAAGTCCGGGTGCGCCACCGAGATCAACGCCTCGCCGCGTTCGCGCAGGGTCAGACCGTGCAGGTCGACCGCGCCCCACTCGGTCACGACCCAGTGTACGTGGCCGCGGGTCGTGACCACGCCGGCGCCGGGCTGCAGCGACAGCACGATGCGCGAGCGCTGGCCGCCCTTGGCGGTGGACGGCAGCGCGATCACGGCGCGACCGCCGGGCGAGCGCGCGGCCGCGTGCATGAAGTCCATCTGTCCGCCGATGCCGGAGAAGATGCGGTGGCCGATGCTGTCGGCGCAGACTTGGCCGGTCAGATCGATCTCCAGCGCGGAGTTGATCGCGACCACGCGCTCGTTCTTGCCGATGAGATTGACGTCGTTGGTGCGATCGCAGCCGTGGAACTCGACCAGGGGGTTGTCGTCGACGAAGTCGTACAGCGTGCGCGAGCCCGAGACGAAGCTGGTGACGATGCGGCCGGGGTGGACCTTCTTGAAGCGGTTGGTCACGACCCCGGCGGCGACCAGGGGGATGAGCCCGTCGGAGAACATCTCGGTGTGCACGCCGAGCTCGTGCTTGTCGAACAGCCGCGCGAGCACGGCGTCGGGGATGGCGCCGATGCCCATCTGCAGCGTCGAGCGATCCTCGATCAAGCGCGCGACCTGCTCGCCGATGCGGCGCTCGACCTCGTCGGGGTCGCTGGGTGGATGCTCGGGCAGGGCGCGGTCGCTGTGGCACCACGCGGTCAGCCGCGACAGCGGCACCATGGCGTTGCCGTGGGTCCGCGGCATCCGTTCGTTGATCTCGGCGATCACGACCGGCGCGGCGTCGACCGCCGCGCGCGCGGCATCGACCGAGGTGCCCAGGGTGCACATGCCGTGACGGTCGGGCGGCGACAGCTGCACCAGCGCGACGTCGAGCGGCACGCGGCCCGAGCGGAACAGCTCGGGGATGTCGCTGAGGAAGATCGGCATGAAGTCGGCGCGGCCGGCCGCGACCGGCTCGCGCAGGGCCGCGCCGGTGAACAGCGAGATCGATCGCAGCCGCGCGGCCACCTCGGGTACGGTGAACGGCAGCGCGCCCTCGAGGTGCAGGTGGTACAGCCGCAGACCCTCGAGCTCGCCGCGGGCGGCGAGCGCCTCGAGCAGGGGCGTGGGCGTGGCCGCGGCGCCGTGCACGAACAGGCGCATGCCGCTGCGAACCGGCGCGAGCGCGTCGTGGGCCGAGGCAGCGTGCTCGCGCCACGTGGCGGGATCTCGGATCGGGGAGCGTGCGGGATCGGACGGGGGCATCGGGGTCGAGGCGCCGGGGCGCGCCGATCACTGTACCGTGCCGTCGCCACCGGTCGGGCGCGCATCGTCGGCGCCGCCGAGGCGCACGCGAGCGCACCGCGTCGCCGCGGGGCGCCACGGCGACTCGACGTCAGCGCTCGCGCAGCTCGGGGTCGGCGAAGCCCAGCGCCTTCCACTCGAGGATCCCGCCGCGCATGCTCGCGACCGCGGACACGCCGGCCTTCTCGAGGATCGTCGCCGCGATCGCCGAGCGTGCGCCCGCGGGGCACAGCAGCACGACCGGGCGGTCGCGCGGCACCTCGGCCACGCGACCACGCAGCTCGGACAGCGGCAGCACCACGGCGCCCTCGAGGCTGGGCAGCGGGCTGGCCTTGACCTCCTCGTGCTCGCGCACGTCGATGACGTGGACCTCGGCGCGGTGACGGAACACCCACTCGGCGGGGATCTCCCACACGCCCGCGAAGGTGCGGATCACCGGGCCCCACTGTGGCGCGCGCGGTACGGCGTCGGAGTCCGTGGGCCGACCGCACGCGAGGTTGGCTGGCACGGCGTCGGCCATGCGCTTGGGGTGGGGCAGGCCGAGGTTGTTCATGTACACGACGAAGTCCTGCTCGCGCACGCGCTCGCCCAGCCGCGGGTTGTGGGCCTGCTCCTCGCCGACGGTGGTGACCGTGCGGCCCTCGTAGTCGTGACCGGGATAGACCAGGCACTGCGGCGGCAGCGAGAAGATCTGCTCGCGCACGGAGCGGAACAGCCGCGCCGGATCACCCTGCTGGAAGTCGGTGCGGCCGGCACCGCGGATGAGCAGCGCGTCGCCGGTGAAGGCCATGCGGTGATCCTCGGTGACGTAGGTGGTGCAGCCGTCGGTGTGGCCCGGCGTGGCGCGGACCTCGAGGCCGATCGCGCCGCAGCGCACGACCTCACCGGGCACGAGCTGGCGGTCGGCCCCGGTGGTGCCCGCGGCCTCGGGCGCGGTGATCCGACAGCCGGTCGCCTCGCGCAGCAGCCACGCGCCGGTGACGTGGTCCGCGTGCACATGGGTCTCGAGCGTGAAGCGCAGCGTGAGACCGAGCTCGCGCAGCAGCGCGACGTCGCGCAGGTGCTGCTCGAAGACCGTGTCGACGAGCACGGCCTCGCGCGTGTCCTCGTCGGCGAGCAGATAGGTATACGTCGAGGTCGCGGCGTCGAGCAGCTGGCGGAAGATCACGGCGTCACGGTAGCGCACCGCCGCGGGGAAGTGATGCCCCGCGGCCGCCGCCGCTGCAGTGCGTGTGCGCGCGTCACTCGACCGCGGTGCCGTCGAAGTACGTCCGCGCCTTCGCGGCCGCGTCGGTGCCGACGGTCGAGCCCAGCACGCGGCCCTGGTAGTCGTCGGGCCAGATGTGGATGCCGCCGTAGATGCGCGACTGGCCCGCCTGATCGGCGGCGTCGTAGTAGCTCGCCCACTGCAGCACGACGTCGACGCTGGGGCCGTCCTCGAACACGAGGTGCTCGTGGGCCTTGGCGGTGAAGCTGCCCAGGCCGCCGGGGAAGAACTCGCTGCCGGTGTACGCGGTCAGGACCTCGGCCGCCGCGCGGCTGAAGGTGCTGTGCCCGGAGATGAGGCCGGGGAACGCGGGCGTGACGAAGGTGCGGCGCTGGTAGGGGAACCAATCGACCGCGCGCATCCAGCCCAGGCCGCCGACCTCGTTGGCGCGGTCGCCGGGCTCGCCCAGCCAGGTGAACACCGCGACCTGGCCCTTCCACCAGCGCAGATGATGGTGGCGCTCGCCCGGTCGCGTGGTCTCTTCCGTGATGAGCTCGATGGCGCCGGGCACCAGCGGCAGCCCGTGCGGCGAGTACGACGGCAGCGCGGGATCGCTCGACTGGCCCTGGCCCGCCATCCACCGCACCAGCGTGATCGGCCGCGAGGTCGTGTGGGCGCGCTTGATGCCCCAGGCGGTGATCGCCGCGTCGTGCACCGCCGCGTTGAGCGCGAAGTACAGCTGCACGTCCCACTGCAGTCGATCGATCGGCATGCCCTCGCCCCACGCCGCCAGCGGATCGGCACCGAGCGCGTCGGACACGGTGTTGGCGAGGGTGTTCCAGTGGCCCGGCGGCGTCTCGGACTTGGGACCGTCGGCCCAGAACTCCGCCAGCACGCGGGCGAAGTCACCCATCGGCACGATGTTGGCGGGGTAGGGTTCGCCCGTCACCGGGTTGAGCGTGTGGCCGGTGCCGTCGTTGCTGCCCAGCGGGTTGTTGCCGTAGGCGCCCGGCGAGATGTCGATCGCGGTGCCGTTTTGATGATCGAGCGCCGCGGTCTTGGTCAACACGTCGACGACCCAGTCGACCATCTCCGGTTGCGACACCGAGGGCACCACGTCGACCTCGTGGTGCACGCCGTCGCCGTCGTCGTCGGGCGGCAGCGCGAACGCGGCGACGTGCCCCCAGTTGGGACCGATGTACTTCTGCAGCCCGGCGTCGACGACGATGCCGTTTTGCGTCTCGGCGCGGGCGAGGTTGAGCTCCTGCCAGCGATCGGGCTCGGTCGCGGAGGTGCCGGGCCGGTCGACCGTCAGCGGCGGATTGACCGCGGCGTAGCCGGTGGTGTCGGCGTACATGTTGGCCTCGTTGGCGCCGTCGTCGAGCGTCGCCGCGATGACGGCCGCGCCGACGCGGTTGCCCACCGCGATGGGGTCGTCGCCATCGGTGTGGGTGTCGCCGGGGTCGAGCCCGAGCCGATCCATGAACGCGTCGTAGCAGGCCACCGAGGTCGGGCCACCGTTCGCGCCGGTATAGCGCTGCACCAAGACGCGGTAGACCGCGTACGAGATCGCGGTCTGTCGCGCGGCCTCGACGTCGTCGGCGGTGCTGCGCTCGACATGGTAGTAGCCGTCCGCGACGGTGTCGTAGCTGGCCCAGGCGTCGTACATCGCCGCGGAGGTATGAAAGAGGTTGCGCGCGTGCACGCCGGGCTTGGGCACGTCGCGGCGAATCGAGTCGAGCAGCAGCTCGTTCCAGCGCCGCGCGATGCTGCCGCCGGGCACGATGTCGATGCGGTCCTCGGGGCACGCCGGCTCGGGCGGCGGGTCGGGCTCGAGCCCGATCAAGTCGCCGGCCTCGGCGCCGCGGTGGAACAGCACGCCCTGATCGAGCGCCGGCGTGAGCACGCCGCCGCCCACCGTCCACAGCCCGTGATCGGGATCGACCCACAGCGCGTGCAGCGACTCGGGCTTGGGCGACAGACCGGTCGAGATGGTCTCCCAGTCGTGGCCACGACGCCGGCGCAGCACGGTGCCGCGCGCGCCCGAGGCCCACACGGTGCCGTCGGCCTCGACGTGGACACCCTGCAGCAGCGGGGCCTGCTCGGGTCCGATCTCCCGGCCCTCGCCGTCGAGTACCACGCCGAACTCGCCACCGCCCACGACGACGACGCTGTCGCGATTGCCGTGCACGGTGAAGAGCAGCGCATCGGTCTCGGTCGGGATGACCGACCACGCGGTGCCGTCGTAGTGCAGCATCAAGCCATGGCCACCGACGGCGTAGATGTCGTCGCTGGCGCGGCCCCAGACCTTGAACAGACCCGGGAGCTCGCCGCCGCCGTCGAGCGGCACGTCGTCGGGCAGCGGTACGTCGGTCCACGCGCTGCCGTCGAAGTGCCACAGGAAGCCGTAGCGGCCGGCTTGCCCGCCCACGGCCCAGACGTCGTCGGGCGCGGCGCCCCACAGGCCGTAGACCGTGTGGCTCGCGCGACCGGGCGTCGCCTCGCGCACGAACGCGGCGCCGTCGTAGCGCAGGATCGTGGCCTCGGCACCGGCGACGAACACGTGGGTCTCGTCGAGCGCGAACACCCACCACAGGTCGTGTAGCTGGCCGCTGTCCATGCGCGTCCACGCGGTGCCGTCGAAGTGCGCGACGACGCCGCCCTTGCCCGCGTCGGCGCCCACGACCCAGACGTCGTCGCTGGCGGTGCCGCTGACACCGAGCAATGCGATCTCGAGCTCGGACCCGATGACGCGCCAGGTCTCGTCGATCGGTTCGTGGTGCTCGTCGCGGCACGCCGCTGCGAGCGCCAACATCGAGACCAGACCATGGGCGCGCGCCCGACCACCCCAACCCTGCGTGAAAGCCACGGGCGAAGCTTGCGCCCACGCCGGCCGTGACGCCAGCGCGGCGTTCGTCCGCGCGGTGCGCAATGTCAGCGCAGCGTCGCGTGCCGTCGAGGGTCGCGCCTTGCGCTTTGCAAGTCGGGCCCGCGCTCGGGCTTTCGTCGCGCACGACGCGGGCGTGCGGACGCGAGGGGTCTCTCGCGCGCGACCGGGTGGAACCGCTGGCATGCGCGTTGCTCCGGCGCGTCGCCGATGATCCCGCTCACGTGGCTGCTCTGCCTCGGCGCACCGCCCGGACCGATCGACGAGGTGCCGATCGCGGCGCCGGTGGAGCCCGCGGCGCCGCCGGACGTGCCGGTCGATGCGCCGGCAGTCGCAGCCGACGACCCGCGACCGCAGTCGCCGTCCGCGCCCGACCCGTCGGCGGACGAAGCGATCGATCGCCGGGTCGACGCGCGGCTGCGCGAGCTCGGCTTCATCGATGCGCGCGGACGGCGGGTGCCGCCGGCGACGCCACGGCCGACGATCGATCCCCGCTTCGCACCGCGACGTGAAGCGTTCCTGTGGGGCGACTTCACCTGGGCGCCCGCGAACTACGCCCCGGTCGAGACACCGCTGAAGTGGGGTCCGTTCACCGGCGAGATCCGGCTCGACGCCGCGTACCACGTCTCGCTCGCCAACCCCAAGGACAACACCATCTCGGGCTCGTCGGAGGTGTTCCGCCACAACGAGCTGCAGCTGACGCAGATCGGCTTCGGCGGCAACGTCTTCTATCGCAACGTCCATGCGCGGCTGATGACGCAGTTCGGCATGTACTCGGTGACCACGCCGCGCAACGACAGCAGCTACGCCCGCGGCAACTGGCGCCTCGACGACGCGTATCGTCACCTGTCGGAGGCCTACGCCGGCTACCACATCCCGGTGCGCTACGGCCTGAACGTGCAGGCTGGCATCTTCATGTCCTACGTGGGCCTGTGGAGCTACTACAACTTCGACAACTGGACCTACCAGCCGTCGTACGTCTCGTCGAACACGCCGTGGTTCTTCAACGGCGTGCGCATCCAGTTCTTTCCCACCAAGCGGCTGAAGCTCGAGCCGTGGATCGTCAACGGCTGGCAGGCCTACGCGAAGTTCGGCGAC
The DNA here is from genome assembly GCA_046351635.1 of Nannocystaceae bacterium. Classification (GTDB taxonomy): domain Bacteria; phylum Myxococcota_A; class Polyangia; order Nannocystales; family Nannocystaceae; genus Xiheibacterium. The sequence goes on from JAXLYC010000007.1 coordinate 107,703, forward strand.
GGACCGGGCTTCGGCGGACAGGTGCTGTGGCGCCCGACCGAGTGGCTGACGGTCCTGGGCAATCAGTACTACGGCACCGACACGTTCGGCGTGCGCGCGCGCAAGCGCATCCACACCGACGACAGCATCATGATCCGCACGTTCGAGCGCCCGGCTCGCGGTGTGAGTCGCGGCGCGGTCTCGCTGACACTCGATGCCGGTTGCGAGTGGGGCGGCGGCGTGTCGTGCGGGCAGCAGTACTTCGCCGGCTTCATGGCCTATCACCGGCTGTGGTTCTGGCGCAACCAGCTCGGCCTCACCGTCGGCGGCGGTGCGATCACCAACCCGGGTCGCTACCTCGTGCTCATCCCGCCGATCAACGGCGCGACCGCGGCCTCGGGCACGCCCTACTTCACCGCTGCGCCGGGCAATCGCTACTGGGCCTGGGATCTACAGACCACGTTCGACTGGATGATCAACCGCCACCTGACCCTGCGCGGCGAGTTCACCACCCGCCACGCGAGCGTGCCGTACTTCAGCGGACGCGACGGCGTCACGCCACCGGGCGGCAACCAGGGGCCGCCGGGATCGATCGTGCCGGGTTGGCGGCCCGATCTCGTACGCGACGAGAATCGCTTCACGCTGGCGTGGATGCTGCGCTACTGACGGTCGGACCCGTCGTGCCGCGCCCCTGCGCGGCCCGTTCGCGAGACGTCGACGCCGCGGGGTCAGGCGTTTTCCGAACCGCGCCCGGCGTGGCAATCACCGACGACTCGTCGCTATACTCGATAGAGTGTGCGGCCAGGTTGGGCGCTCGTCTGGAGGTCGTGAATCGACGGGTCCCGGACCCGCCAGCTGCACGCTGTGGGGCGAGTTCGGCGACCTCGACGGCGATGGCCGCATCGACCTCGTGACCGGGCAGGGTGGGTGCAGCAGCTCGGACGAGGTGTACACCGCGACCGAGGCCGTGCCCTGGACAGCACCGCGCCGGCCTGCTCGCGGTCGAGACCGCACCACCCGCGACGGTGCCCGCCGGCGAGGACCCTGCCGATCGGTTCGCCGTCGCCGATCGCACCGTCACCGACGAAGGCCCGCAGCTGGCGCGGGCGTACGCGGTGCTCGATCCCTCCGGCGCGGCCACCGAGATCGACGCGCGTTACCTCGGCGGCGATCTGTTCCGCGTCGAGTTGCCGTCCGCCGACGCCGGCACGGTGACGTTCCACCTGTGCGCCCTGGATCGCGCGGGCAACGAGACGTGCTCGGACGACCAGAGCTACGACATCGACAGCGGCTCGGCGAGCACCGGTGGCGGCTCCACCGGCACCACGTCGGACAGCGGCGCAGCCGACAGCACCGGCGGGTCGGGTTCGAGCTCGAGCGCAGCGAGCTCGGGGGCGACCGGCGAAGGCAGCGGCGGTGGTTCGGGCAGCGGCGGTGGTTCGGGCAGCGGCGGTGGTTCGGGCAGCGGCGGTGGTGGCGGCAGCACCGGCGATACCGACAGCAGCGCGGATGGCGGTGGCAACGACCGCGGCTGCAGCTGTCGAGCCGATGCCGACGGCCGCGGCCGATGGCTGGTGCTCGGCGTGGCGGCCCTGGTGCTCGCGCGACGACGTCGTCGGGCGTGATCGCTCAGGTGCTCGACGTCCGCGCGTGCCTGCGCGGCCGCCCGGTGGATCCCGCGGCCACGCGCAGCGCCGCGGCCGACGTCACTGCACGTCGATGGTGTAGCTGGCGTTCTGCTGCGCCGTGACGAACACGAACGCATCGTCCTGCGCGCCCAGCTCGAGCGTCGCGCCGCCGACCGGATCGACCACGACGATGTCGTCGGCGATGCGGAAGGCGCGGGCGGCCACGCCGGTGCCGCCGACGGTGATGTCCAGTGGGCCCGGGCCGATCAGCCGGTAGACGTCGAAGCCGCCGGCGAACACGCCGCCGCTGGCGCCGTCGCCCGCGGCGAGATCGCCTTCGCGGCCGACCTCGCCCACGTCGAAGGCCTCGATGCCGTAGCCGAGCTCGGGGCGGTCCGCGATCATCGCGACGCCCATGTCGAGGAACACCGACCACGCGTCGGGCTCGCCCACGCTCGCCAGCGCCGCGTCGAGCCCGGCCCAGCCGTTGTCGCCCTCGGCCGTGATCGCGGTCATCAGCGCCGCGCCGCCGCGCTCGTACAGGTACGAGCCCCACACCAGACCGGCGCCGTAGTTGAAGGAGCCGAAGTCGACGCCGCCCGGGCCCCAGTCCTGATCGGGATCGAGTCGGAAGTCGTCGAGCCACTCGTCGTCGGTGAAGAAGCCATTGGCGGTCATGGCCGCCTGCGCGAGGCTCTCGTCGACCCAGGGCTCCTCGTCGGCGTCGTAGCCGTAGTGGATGATGTGGTAGCTCTCGTGCGCGGCGATCGACAGCGCGTCGTCGCCGTCGAGCGGCGACAGCACCGTGCCGTCGAGGTGCAGCTGGGGATAGTCGCACCAGCCGCACAGGTAGCCATCGCCGCCGCCGTTGGTGTCGACCACGAAGATCGAGACCTTGCCGCCAGGCAGCTGCGCTGCGTCGAGCGAGCCGAACACCGCCTCGTCGTTGCGGATGACGCCCTGGCTCGGATCGAAGGCACCGTCGGGCGTGAACAGCTCGTAGCGGTGCATGAAGCCGTTGACCGCGGCCTGGTCGATGCCGTTTTCCCACAGCGTGTCGGCGACGATCACGAACGCGCGATCGCCCTCGGCACGGCAGGTCGCGGGGACCTCGACGGTCTGGTGGGTCTGGCCGTCGTAGACCAGCGTGGTCGCGGGCATGCCCCAGCACGGCGAGTCGCTGTAGTCGGGCAGCTCGCCGGTGGTGCCGCCCGAGGAGCTGCCGCTCGAGTCGGCGCCGCCGCTGCTGCTCGAGCCCGGCGCGCCGGTGCTCGAGCCGTCGGCGCCCGACGAGGTGCTCGTGCTGCCGTCGCCGCCGCTCGACGACGAGTCCTGCGAGCTGGGCGGATCCTCTCCGCAGGCGAGAAGCGATCCGAGAACGAGGAAGCCACAGCGACGCATTGCTCGACGATGGTACGCCGCACGCGTGCGTCCTGGCACCGCCCCGAGGCCGCGGCGCCCAGGGCAGCGCCTGCGCGCGCGCGGCCCCGCGGCGGCGCGCGCCGGCGTACACTCGCGCCATGTCCGCCTCGCCCGCGCCGCTGCGCCGCCTCGTCCTGGTCCTCGCGCTTCTGCCCGCGTGCGAGCAGAAGGGCTCCACCAGCGGTTCCATCGCCAAGGCGCTCGAGACCCCGGCCAAGGCCGAGGCGAAGAGCGACGCGAAGTCCGACGGCAAGGCCAAGGCCAAGCCGGCGCCGGACCCCAACGCACCGCCGTGGACGCCGGCGCAGGTGAAGTCGGCGATCGCCGCCGGCACCAAGCTCGCGTACGCCCGCAGCGGCAGCGACGCCAAGGGCAAGAAGGTCGGCGGCACGCTGACCTACGTCGTCGCGAAGATCGGCGACGACGGGCCCGTGACCTCGTACACCATCGATCCGGATCCCGCACCAACGCCGCCTGTCGCAGCTCGCGACGGTGCCGTGGTCGAACCTCTCGCCGCTGTTCGCGATGGAGAAGCCGACCGTGACCGTGAGCGGGCGCGAGTCGGTCACGGTGCCGGCCGGCACCTTCGAGTGCAGCCGCGCGCAGCTCGAGGACTTCTTCGGCAACAGCAAGACCGTGTGGATGATCGTCGATCGACCGGGCATCTACGCCAAGGTCGAGGACCACGGCAGCGCGCGCGACGAGGCCGACAAGACCGAGATCGTGCTCGAGCTGACGGCGCTGCCCTAGCGCGGGGTCACGCGCATGGCCGGGGCCAACGCGGGCTGGAGCGTCTACGTGCTGCGCTCGCGCAGCAGCGGACGCACGTACGTCGGCATCGCGCTCGACGTGCGGCGACGGCTCGCGCAACACAACGGCAAGCTGCCCGGCGGTGCCAAGTCGACCCGTGCGGGACGGCCCTGGCGCGTGGGCAAGATCTTCGGCCCCTACGACAGTCGCGGTCAGGCCCAGCGCGTCGAGGCCGCGGTGAAACGCCTCCGCGGGCCCGCTCGGCTGCGCTTTCGCGGCTGACGCGTCACAACCGCGGCGTTGTGGCATCCGTTGAGGACACGCGCGGCCCGTCCGTGGCGCGCGAGACTGGACTTCGCGCCCATGGTTCCCCTCGTCGTCGTCGGTACGCTCGTCCTCCCCGAAGCTGCGCGTGCGGCGTGGCTGGCCCAGCCGCTCGATGCGGGCGGCTTCCGTTGGCCCGACGGTCCGCCGCTCTTCCGCGGCGAGAGCCCCGGCGAGTTCGAGACGGTCGGCGACGTGATTGCGGCGCTCGGCGAGCTCGACGGCGCGCCGAATCACTTCGGGCTCGAGCACGGCGGTGTGCGCGGCTTCCTGTTGCCCGACGCCGTGATGGCGCTGCACCAGGACCTCGCGACCGCCCTGCGCCAGGCCGCGCGCGTGGGCGGCCACGGCGAGATCGCGTTCATCGCGTTCACCGAGCAGATGGCGTTCGTGCTGCACGTCGGCGACGCAGCCGAGCCCAACGAGGACGAGGCCGAAGACCAGGACGACGACGCGGACCCGTCCGCGCGGTGGATGCCGGCGCAGCAGAGCTTCTCCAACGAGGACATCGCGCGCCGCTTCATGGTCGAGATGGAGTTCGTCAGCGCGTGGGATCAGGACACCTCGCTGTCCCGCGCGGCGTTCCTCGCGGGCCAGCAGGGCCTGGGCCTGCTGCCGCTGGACCAGCAGCCGCACCATCGTGCGCTGCTCGAGCAGCTGCGCGCCGAACCACCGGCGGCGCTGTTCGAGCGCATGCGCGAAGGTGGCGTCACCGGGCTGCACGATCGCCCGCTGCACGAGCGCTATCGCGATCCCGCGGCGCTGGCCGACGCGCTCGCGCACGGCGACGCGGCGGCGCGCGCAGCCGCAATCGAGCTGCTGGCGTTGGGCGACGCGGTCGCGGCCGAGGCCGTGATCGACCGCTTCATCGACGACCCGTCCGAGCACGATGCGCCGCCACACCCGTGCCGCGCGCTGGGCGCATGGCCACCGACACCGCGTTCGCGCGGCTGCTCGGCTTCGACGCGGCCGCGATGCGGGTTTCCTGCAGATCGCGTTGGTGCATGCGATCGACCGCGCGCCCGGGATCGAGCGCGCGCTGGTAGCCGCATCGAGTCGCCGCGGGTGCGGCCGCGAGCTGGCAGGGTCGCAGCCGCGTGCCGAACGCGCCCGAGGCGTGGCAGCGCGACGTCGGTCACCGCGTGCTGGTGCTCGAGGCGGTCGCCATCCGCAAGCTCGCGGCGGCCGAGGAGCGCGTGTTCGCGATCTTCGATCGCCACCCGGTCGTCGAGGTCCGCGTCGCGGCCGCGGCACGCTCGCGCGCGTGGCCGGGCCCTGGCCCCAGGCCCAGGCCATGCCATCCAGTGCGCGCTGCTGGGCATGGGCAAGGCGCTTCAACCAAGAAGGCGACGACCGTCGCCTTGCAAGCACTGGGCGTCGACACCAGGACGAAGTCGCTCGGCATCAAGCGCTTCGGTGACATCGATCTGCCGACCCTGCGGGCGCTGGTCCAGGAGGGCTTCGCCAACCCCACGACCAACCAGAACGACTCGCCCGCGATCGGGGATTTCCTCGGCATGCTCGAGCAGCACCCCGAGCTGCGCGTGGGCGGCTACACCGTGCCGCTGTCGCGCGCGGACTACCGCGTGAGCGTGGACTCGATCACCGTGGACATCGACGACGTGCCGGCGGAGCGCAAGGACGCGGTGTTGGAGCTGTTCGAGATGCTCTCGCGCACGGCCACCAACACCGAGCCCGGCGGCGGCAGCCACGGTTGCTGGTGGACGTGACGGCGCGGCTCAGCGCGGCTTGGGCTCGCCGAGCTCGTCGGCGGGCCGCAGCAGGTTGATCGGCAGCACCAGGTACCGCCGACCCGCGGCGTCGGCCGGCGGCAGGCGGCCGCCGTCGACGTTCACCTGCACGCTGGGGAACAACAGCTTGGGCGCGGCCAGGGTCGCGTCGCGGGCGTCACGTGCGGCGACGAAGGCCTCGCGGGTGGTGCGGGCGGACAGCTGCGGGTTGTGGTCCTTGCTCGCGCCGATGGTGGTCTCCCAGCGGACGTCGCGGCCCGCCGGGGGATAGTCGTGGCCGGGGAACACGCGCAGGCCGTCGCCGAGCGCGTAGAGCGTCTGCACCGAGTCGTACATCGCGGCCGCGCTGCCGCCGGGGAAGTCGCAACGGCCGGTGCCGTAGTCGTCCATGAACAGCAGATCGCCGGTGAAGAGCGCGTCGTCGATGCGGTAGGTGACGCACGCGGGCGTGTGGCCCGGCGTCGCGATCACGTCGATGGCGAGGCTGCCGGCGCTGATGCGCTCGCCGTCGCGGAAGGTGCGGTCGAACTGGCTGCCGTCGGTCGCGAGGCGCTCGAGCGCGAACAACTGTTTGAAGGTCGACTGCACCTTGGTGATGTCCGCGCCGATGCCGACCTTGGCCTCGCAGCGCCGTCGCAGCAGCGGGCCGCCCGAGAGATGATCGGCGTGGGCGTGGGTCTCGAGCGACCAGTGCACGCGCAGCTGGTGCTGCTTCACGAACGCGACCACGCGGTCGAGCGACTCGGTGAACGTGTACGACCCGACCGGCTCGTAGTCGAGCACGGGATCGATGATCACCGCGTCACGGGTCTTCGGATCGAAGACCACGTAGGTGAGGGTGGAGGTGCGGGCGTCGAAGAAGGCCTGGACGTTCATGGCTCGTGCTCCCGACTGGGTCGTCGCCGACACCGAAGAGCAATGCCCGTGCCACGGCCGGGGCGTGAAACGGACGGGGATTGTGGATGGGCTCGTGACCGGTCACACGGGTCGGAATCGCCGCTGTTTCAGGGTTGCTGGAGGCCTCGTTTCACGACGTTGCAGCGAGGGTGCAGCAACGCGCGAACGGCTGCGACGCGGCGGTTGGCACGGGCGCTGCTGGGGGCGGAGGTCATGCTCGCGATCGGCTTCGTGTTCGCGCTCGCCATCGGCGTCGCGCTGGGTCTGCTCGGCGGCGGCGGCTCGATCCTCACGGTGCCGATCCTGCGCTACGTGCTGGGCCTGCCCGCCCACGCCGCGATCGCGGGCTCGCTGTTCGTGGTCGCGGTCACCAGCGCGTTCGCACTGGTCGGCCACGCGCGCGCAGGCCAGGTCCGCTGGCGCACGGGGGTGTCGTTCGGCGCGGCGGGCATGCTCGGCGCCTACGCGGCCGGTCGTGTGGCGCACCTGGTGCCGGCGTCGCTGTTGCTGCTGGCGTTCGCGGCGATGATGATCGCGACCGCGGTCGCGATGTTGCGCACGCGACCGGCGGCGGCGCGGCGCAGCCGCGCCGGGCTCCCGATCGGTGAGGTGCTGCTCGAAGGTCTGCTGGTGGGTGCGGTCACGGGGTTGGTCGGCGCGGGCGGGGGCTTCCTGGTGGTGCCGGCGCTGGTGGTGCTGGGCGGCCTGCCGATGCCAGTCGCGGTGGGGACCTCGCTGCTGGTCATCGCGATGAAGTCGAGCGCGGGCCTGGCCGGGTACCTCGCCAGCACGGCGATCCCGTGGCCGCCGGTGCTCGTGGTCACGGCCGCCGCGCTGATCGGCAGCGTGGTGGGGCTTCGGTGGGCGGCCCGCGTCGACGAGCATCGCCTGCGCCGCGGCTTCGGGTGGTTCGTGCTCGCGATGGCGGCGGTGGTGCTGTGGCAGGAGCTGCCGCGCGTGCTGTGATGCGGGCGGTGGTCAGGCCGCGGCCGCGTTTGGTACAAGCGAACGACGATGGCGCGCCGTCCCGCATCGTCCACCGAATCGGTCGACGCCTCGATCGACGCCGCGCTCGCAGCCGCGGCCGGCCGGCGATCGTGCTCGACGCCCAGCTGCGCGTGCGGCTCGCGACCGAGTCGGCCGCGGCGCTGCTCGGCACCGCGGCCGCGGAGCGTCGCCGCGCCCGCGCTGTTGTGCGGCGACAAGCCCGAGCGACCGGTCGCGGAGGCGCTGGCCGCGAGCCGCCCGGTGCGCCCTGGTGCCGCGGCTGGGCAGCAACGGCGAGGCCCTGGTGCGGATCCGTTCGGTGCCGCTGGGTGAGGGCCGGCCCATCGGCTGGCTGCTCATGCTGCAAGATGCCGGCGACATCGGCGGCGAGCGGCCGATCGAGTTCCACGGCATGCAATGGACCCGCGATCCCGCGATGAAGCACATGTTTGGCGTGCTCGAGCGCGTCGCGGCCAGCGACGCGACCGTGCTCGTGCGCGGCGAGACCGGCACGGGCAAGGGCTCGTCGCCAAGGCCATCCACGCGCTGTCGGACCGCGCCCGCGGACCGCTGCGCGCGCTCAACTGCGCGGCGCTGCCGGCCACCTGCTCGAGAGCGAGCTGTTCGGTCACGCCAAGGGCGCGTTCACCGGTGCGGTGCGCGACACGCCGAAGGTCACATCGTGCTCGCCGACGGCGGCACGCTGTTCCTCGACGAAGTCGCCGAGCTGCCGCTCGAGCTGCGGGCAAGCTGTTGCGCGTGCTCGAGACCACACCATCATCCCGGTCGGCGCGCAGCGAGCCGTCCCGGTCGACGTGCGCGTGGTGCAGCGACCCAGGCCCTGCGCAAGGAGGTCGAGGCCGGCCGCTTCCGCGCCGACCTGATGCCTACGCCTGCAGGTGATCCCGGTGTTCCTGCCGGCGCTCCGCGAGCGTCGCAGCGACGTCGAGCTGTTGGTCGAGCGCTTCGTCGACGAGGCCAACCGCCGTGGCAAGCGCCGCATCGATCGCATCGCGCCGGCGGCCTCGCCACGCCGAGCACCACGACTGGCCCGGCAACGTCCGCGAGCTCCGCAACGTGATCGAGTACGTCTTCGCCATCGGGCAAGGCCCCGAGCTCGTGCCCAACGATCTGCCGCCCGAGCTGCTCGAGCCGGAGCTGGGCGAGCACCCGGCCATGGTCGCACCGCCGGCGGTGGTGCGGCCCGCGACCGCGGAGGCCTCGCCCGAGGCGCGTCGCATCGCGGCCGCACTGTCGCGCACCTCGGGCAATCGCGAGCAGGCCGCCAAGCTGCTGGGGCTCTCGCGCGTGACGCTGTGGCGTCGCATGAAGGCGCTGGGGCTGGGCTGAAGCGCATCGCGGCCGCAACCCGTGTTTCACGGCGTTGCGTCGCACGAGCCCGTGCCCGACGACGGCGGGCAATCACAGCGAGATTCCGTCGCGGCACCCGCGGTGCACTCCGGTGGGCTGCGGCCGGCGGCGTGGAGCCCCGCGCCCGCACCAAGGAGCACGTCATGTCGTCGTTCGGACTCTTCCATCGCATCCTCGACCAAGGCCACGATCAGATCGGACCCGGCGAGCTGGGCGCGTGGCTCGGCCGCGCGCGCATCGTCGACGTCCGCGAGCCCGCCGAGTACCACGGCGAGCTCGGTCACCTGCCCGGTTCCGAGCTCGTGCCGCTCGCGACGCTCGCACAGGCCGCGCGCGCGTGGGACCGCGACGCGGCGATCGTGGTGGTGTGCCGCTCCGGTGGCCGCTCGGCCGCGGCGCAACGCCTGCTCGCGTCGATGGGCTTCCGCGTGGTGCTCGATCTGCGCGGCGGCATGCTCGCGGCCCACGCGGCGGGGCTCGCGGTGCAGCAGCCGGGTTAGCCGCGAGCACACCGCGCGGGGCTGCTATGCTGCGGCCGCGGTGCTTCGCTTCTCTTCGCTGCTCGTGCTGGGGTTGGCCGTCTCGGCTTGCCGCGCGCCGGCGTCGTCGTCGCCGGCGCGCGCGGCCTCGGCGGTGGACTCGATGACGCTGCGCGACGCCGACGGCCACGCGCACGGCTTCGCCGAGGTGCGGCGCGACGTCACCGTGGTCGCGCTGTGGGCGTCGTACTGCAGCTCGTGCCAGAGCGCGCTGCCGCTGCTCGAGCAGGCGGTGCATCGGCACCGCGGCGCCCGCGACATCGCCTTCGTCGCGATCGGGGTCGAGGAGGCGGCGGTCGTGCCGCGGGCGCGGGCCAAACTCGCCGCGCTCGCGCCGAGCCTGGCGGGCTACTACGCCGACGAGGCGCGGATGATCGCGCCGCTGCTGCCTCGCAGCGACGACGGTCGCCCGGTGCTCGAGGTCCCGGCGGTGCTCATCATCGATCGCGAGGATCGGATCTACACCTTCGAGCACACCGATCGCCTCGACGATCTCGACGCGCGGCTGGCCGAGGCGGCAGCCGGCAAGCTGCCGCACCGGCCCAACGACCAGCGCAAGATCGTGGCCATGGAGGTGCGGTTGGTCGACGGGTCGCTGCACATCGAGCTGACCCGCCTGCCCAGCCGCCGCGCGGCCGCGGTCGACGCCGTGGTCGAGATCGCCGGGGGCTTCGGCCTGGCCGACACCGCCGAGCTGCGCGCTGCGGTCGAGAGCCAGCTCGACGCCGGCCGCGTGGTCCTGCCGCTGCCCGCGGCCGCACCGTGACGCCGGCCGTCGATGACCATCACGGCGACGAGCCGCCGGCCCGCAGATGGCTCGTGCAGTCCGCCGGCGGTGTCGCGCAACCGGGCTTGCCCCGACGTGCGTCAGCCGTTGGGCGACGTGACCGCGGCGAGCCCCTCGGCGACGGCGCGGACACCATCGATCTGCGTGAGCAGAGCCACCACCGCGGGGTGGACCGTAGGCCGCACGTCGGTGTCGGCGCCATCGAGGCGGTCCTGCATCGCGCCGAGCCGCTCGCCCATCCGCTGGAGCTGCTCGCCGAACTTCTGCAGGCGCGCGATCAGCCGCGAGGGGTCGGTCGCGTCGTTCTCGTCGTCGCCGGCCGCCGCGTGGGCGCGCGGGCAGGCCCATCGCGCCAGCGATCGCGACCACACCCAGGAGCCACTGCCGTCGTACGTGCATCGCATCCATGGTCGCACCGTAGCACGCGCTGCCAGTGTCGGCGGCGCCGTGCGGCCGAGAGATGCGCACTCGACGATTGTCGTGCGACCGGTCGAGGGGCAGCGTGTCGACCTGTCGCGGGGGGCTCTCGCGCTGCCCGGCCCGCGCAAGCGATGACGCGCACGGCCGGGCGCCGCCGCCGCGCCGCGGCGGGCCGCGCCGGCGCCGTCTTGCGCACCGTTGTCACGAACGTGCGCCCGGCCGCGTTGCTCGGGCGATGATGCGACGCCCACGAGGGGCACGACCCATGAGCACCGCCCAGACCCCCGAGCTGCCCCGGCTGACCTCGACGCTGCAGGCGGTGATCGTCCATCGCGAGGGCGCGGTGTGCACCCGCGTCGCCGCGCTCGACGTGGCCGCGATCGCCGGTGCCACGCGGGTGTTGGTCGGCCCGTTGCCGCTGTGCCTGGTCCCCGGCTCGCTGCGCGCCCGCGTGGTCGAGCCCGCTGGCGCCGCGGTGCTCGACGTGCGGGCGTCCTTCGACGTCGATCTCGGCGCCGAGCTCGATCTCGCAGCCGAGCAGCGCGCGCTGGAACAGGCGATCGAAGATCGCGAGCGGCTGGTGATCCGGTTGGCCCGGCTCGACGCCGCGCTCGCCGAGCTGGGCGAGCTGGTGCCGCGCTTCCGCGAGCCGCCCAGGCGCGAGCCGCCGCGGGTCGCCCCGGTCGCGGCCATGCTGGCGCTGGGCGAGCTGGTCGATGTCCGCGCCGACGCGCTCGCGGCCGAGCGCCGCGCACTGCAGCGCGAGCTCGACGACGCAGGAGCGCGAGCGGCTGTGCCAGCGTCGTCTGGCCGAGGCCTCGACCGCCGCGCGCACGCAGCCGGGCCAAGGTCGCGCGCGCGGCCGTGGTCACGCTGACCGGACCCATCGCGCAGGCGTGCACCCTCGCGATCGACTATCAGGTCCCCGGCGCGCGCTGGGTGCCGAGCTACCAGCTCGCGCTCGACGATCGCGGCGGCGGCTCGCTGACCATGCGCGCCGCGATCGCACAGGCCACCGGCGAGGACTGGCACGGTGTCGCGCTGTCGCTGTCGACCGCGTCGCTGTCGCGTCGCACCAGCGTGCCCGAGCTGCAGTCGCGTCGTGTCGGTCGCAAGCAGCCGGAGCCGCCGCGTGCGGGTTGGCGCGAGCCGCCGCCCGGACTCGAGGGGCTCTTCGCCGACTACGACGGCTTCGCCGCGACCGACCCTGCGGTGCGGACGACCAGGGCCGGCAGCCTCGGCGCGCGGCCGCCGATGCCGGCGTCGCCGGCGATACCGCCTCCGCCCGCGGCGCCGCCGATGCCGATGATGATGCCGCCGCCCGCGGCCGCGCCCGCGGCGTTCGGTGGCATGCCGGGCGGCGTGCCGATGCCGCAGGCGATGGCGCGACGCAGCGCGGCCGCGCCGGTGCACGAGGACGAGCAGGCCAAGTCGACCGGCGTGTTCGCTTCGCTCTCGCGCGCCGAGCCCAACCGCGGCGGTGGCGGTGGCGGCGACGCGTACGACGGCGCGATGGACGAGCTCAGCGACGAGGGCGGTGACCTCGATCTGCCGGGCATGGTGCCACCGCCGCAGCCCGCGGCGAACCTGCTCGACTACGGCGGCTTGCAGCTCGCGGGGGTCGACGACGGCGACCGCCGCGGCAAGCTGGTGCCTGCGCCGGCGCTGGCGGTCGCGCTCGCAATGGCGACGCGCGTGCGCGTGCAGATCGACATGATCGCCGCCGCGGTCGTGACCGCCGAGCGTGTCGCCGGTGCCGTCGCGATGGTCGAGTTGCCGCGGGACTGCGTGCCGGTACACGCGCTGGATCGCTTCGACTACCGCTACGACTGCCGCGGTCCGGTCGATGTCGCCGCGACCGGTCGCTGGATCACCGTGCCGGTCGCCGACTGTGCCGTCACCGCCACGCCGCTGCTGGTGTGCGTGCCTGCGGTCGAGCCGCGGGTGTATCGTACGCTCGAGCTGGTCAACGGCTCGCCGCGGGCGCTGCTGCCCGGTCCGGTCGACGTGGTCGCCGCGGGGCAGTTCCTGCTGACCACGGGCTTGCCGGCGATCCCGCCCGGCGGTCGCGGTCGACGGCTGGGCCTGGGCGTGGAGGAGGCGGTCAAGGTCGCCCGCAACACCCGCTACGAGGAGACCACCGGCGGGATCTTCGGCGGCCAGACCGTGCTGCCGCACACCATCGAGATCGAGCTCGCGAATCGCCTCGCGCGCGCGGTCGAGCTCGAGGTGCTCGAGCGCGTGCCCGTGACCGACGCCAACGAGAAGGACCTCAAGATCGAGGAGCACGACGCCACGCCGCCGTGGCAGGAGCTCGACGGCCCGCACGACGGCGTGGTCGTGCACGGCTTGCGACGCTGGCGCGTGGGCGTGGCCGCGGGCGCCACCGTCACCTTGGTCGCGAAGTACAGCATTCGCATGCCCGGCGATCGCATGCTCGTCGGCGGGAACCGCAGGAGCTGATCATGGTCACCACCACGCTACCGGTCCGCAAGGTGCTCGTACTCGAGGATCGCGCGCAGGTCGAGCGCAGCGGCACCCTCACGCTCGCCGCGGGCGAGCGCGAGGTCGAGATCGCCGGGCTGTCGCTGCTCGCGGTCGATCGCTCGCTGGAGGTCGCGGTCGAGGGCGCGACCCTGGTCGACGCGCGGCTGCACCGGCGCTGGCGCAGCAAGCCCAAGGGCGGGCTGTTCGAGGACGCCAGCGCGCTGCGGCGCCAGGTCGACGCGCTCGCGCACACCCTGGTCGAGCGCGAGGACGCGCTCGAGCGCGCGCGCATGCGGCAGGCCTCGCTGGCGATCGCGCGCGCCGAGGTCCTGCGCGACATCGCCGAGTCCGCGGGCGCCGGCGGCGAGGGGCGCGAGCGCTGGGCGCAGCAGCTCGACGCGCTCGATGCCGCCGAACGCGAGGCCGACGAGCGCATGCGCGTGGCCCGGCGCGCCCATCGCGAGACCGAGCAGGCGCTGCAGCAGGCCCGCGGCGCGCTCGCGACCGCCGAGACGCCCGAGTCCGATCGCGAGTGCCTGCTGCGGCTGTCGCTGCAGGGCGAGGGCACCGTGACGCTGCGCGTGCGCTACCAGGTCGCGTGCGCCGCGTGGCGCCCGGCGTATCGCGCGCGACCGCGCGGCGGCAACGTCGAGCTCGAGCACGAGGCGGTGGTGTGGCAGCGCACCGGCGGGCGTGGGACGACGTCGAGCTGTCGCTGTCGACCGCGCGACCGACCCTGGGCACCACGCCGCCGCAGCTGGTCGAGGATCGCCTGCGCACCCGCGCCAAGCAGCAGATCGAGAAGCAGGCGGTCGAGGTCGCGATCCGCGACGTCACGGTCGCCACCACCGGCGCGGGCGCGGGCGACGAGCTGCCCGGCCTCGACGACGGCGGCGAGGCGCGGCTGCTGCAGGCAGGAGCGCGCGCGAGCGTGCCGAGCGACGGCCAACCCCACCGCGTGCCGCTGGGCGGCTTCGTCGCGCAGGCCCAGGTCGAGACCCGCTGCGCGCCCGAGCTGGGCCCACAGGCCTGCGTGGTCGCGCGCTTCGTCAACGGCGCCGGGCGGCCGCTGCTCGCGGGTCCGGTCGACGTGCTGCGCGACGCCGGCTACGTCGGTCGCAACGAGCTCGGCTTCGTTGCCGCGGGTGAGCGGGTCGAGCTGGCCTTCGGCAGCGAGGACGGCGTCGCGATCGCCCGCGAGGTCGAGCTCACGCGCGACGTCTCGCGACTGACCGGCAAGCAGACCCAGCGCACCGTGGTGACGTTGTACGCCTCCAATGCCACGCCGGTGGCAAAGACCGTGGTCGTGCACGAGCGCATGCTGGTGTCGGAGGTCAAGGAGGTCGAGGTCGAGCTCGTGCCCAAGCAGTGCGACCCCGCGCCGGCCTCGGTCGATCGGGACGGCATCGCGCATCGAGCTGGTGTTGCCACCGGGCGGCACGCGCACGGCCACCTTCGCGTGGGAGCTGGTCGCCGCGGGCAAGGTCGCGGGGGCCGGCCATCCTGAGCGCGCGCGCGTGGCGCGCAGTCACGGCATGCGCGAGGTCCTGCGCGACGCGGCGCTGTCGATCGCGGCCGGCGAGCGCGTCGGGATGGCTCGGGCGCAACGGTGCGGGCAAGAGCACGCTCGCGCGGATCCTCGCGGGCGCCGAGGTCCCCGACGCCGGCGAGGTCGTCGCGCGCACCGGTCTGCGCGTGGGCTACCTCGAGCAGCAACCCACTTCACGCCGGGCCAGAGCGCCAGCGATGCCGTGCTCGCGGGCCTCGATGCGTGGCAAGACGCCATCGCGCGGCACGAGGCCACCACCGCCGCGCTCGCGCAGGGCCACGGCGACCCCGACGCGCTGGCCCACGCCCAGGCCGAGGCCGCGGCGCGGGTCGAGGAGCTCGGCGGCTGGGATCTGCGCCACGTCGCCGCCAACGTGCTGGGCCAGCTGGGCATCGCCGACGCGACCGCCGAGGTCGCGCGCATGAGCGGCGGCGAGCAGCGCCGCGTCGCGCTCGCACGGGTGTTGGTGGCCGCGCCCGACGTCGCCATCCTCGACGAGCCCACCAACCACCTCGACATCGCCGCGATCGAGTGGCTCGAGGCGTGGCTGACGCAGCGCTTCCGCGGCGCGCTGCTGATGGTCACGCACGATCGCTACCTGCTCGACCGCGTGGTCGACCGCACGCTCGAGGTCGAGGACGGTCGCGTGTTCGACTACGAGGGCGGCTGGGCCGAGTACCTCGAGGCCAAGGCCGAGCGCACCGCCCACGCCGACCGTGTCGAGGCCAACCGCCGCAACTTCCTGCGCCGCGAGCTCGAGTGGCTGCGCCGCCAGCCCAAGGCCCGCACGACCAAGTCGCGCGCGCGGGTCGATCGCGTGGTCGCGGTGGCCGAGCGCGCCGCGCCCAAGCTCGAGCGCACGGTCGAGCTCGCGACCGCGAGCGTCCGCAGCGGCAACATCGTGCTCGAGGCCGAGGCCGTCGACGTGGTCCGCGGCGACCGGCGGCTGGTGCGGGAGCTGACCCTGCGGCTGTCGCCGGGCGAGCGCGTGGGCCTGGTCGGACCCAACGGCTGCGGCAAGACCAGCCTGCTGCAGACCCTGCTGCTGCAGACGCCGCCGGCGGCCGGGCAGGTGCGCCTGGGCAAGAACACCCAGGTCACGTTCCTCGACCAGCTGCGCACGCGGCTGCGCGACGACGCGACCGTGTTCGACAACGTCGTCGCCGATCGCGGCGAGATCGAGATCGCGGGCCAACGGCTCGACGGCTTCGGCTACCTCGAGCGCTTCCTGTTCCCGCGCAGCGACCAGCGCAAGCTGGTCGGCACGCTCTCGGGCGGCGAACGGGCCCGCGTCGCACTGGCGCGGGCACTGCGGGATCCCGCCAACCTCGTCGTGCTCGACGAGCCGACCAACGACCTCGACGTCGACACCCTCGCCGCGCTCGAACAGGCGCTGGTCGACCACGCCGGTACGGTGCTGGTCGTGACCCACGATCGGTGGTTTCTCGATCGCATCGCCACCAGCATCCTGGCGTTCGAGGGCGATCGCGTGGTGCAGCACGCCGGCGGCTACTCCGAGTGGGTCGCGCGCCGGGCCGCGGCTGCACCTGCGCCGACGCCGGCGCCGACGCGTGCGGCCACGCCGGCGCCCGCGAGGCCGGCGGGCCGCCAAGCCGGCGCGCACGGGGCTGAGCTTCACCGAGCGCCACGAGTTCCAGGGCCTGCTCGAGCGCGTCGACGCGGCCGAGCAGGAGGTCGCGCGTCTGACCGCGCTGCTCGAGTCGCCCGAGTTCTTCGCGCAGCCCGAGCCGCGTCAGCGCGAGTTCTTCGGCCAGCTCGAGGCCGCGCGGGCCGAGGCCGCGCGGCTGGCCGCGCGCTGGACCGAGCTGGCCGAGCGCGACGCGGGCTGAGCCGCGCTATGCTCGCGCGGCCCATGCCGCGCTTCGCCCACTGCACCCGTCCGACCTCGATCGCCGCGCTGTCCGATCAGCAGCGCGAACAGCTGCGCGCGTACGCGGCGGTGCGCGAGCCCGGGCTCGAGGATCCCGGCGCCGGCTTCGGCACCGCGCGCCTGCGCGGGCTCGAGATCTGGCAGGTGCTCGACGACGCCGACGCCAAGCGCTTCGAGGCGTGGGTCCACGACGTCGACGCCGGTGCCGTGTTCGCGGCCGACGGTCGGCTGGTCGGGACCATCGAGCAGTTCTCGCTGCGCTGCAGCGACGCGGCCGCGTGGGACGTGGTCGCTGCGGCCGCCGCCGCGACCGCGTTCGAGGACGCCGACGCCGGCGCCATCAGCTGGGTGCGCGACGACGCGTGAGAGCCTGTCAGCATTAGCTGTCAGGCTCTGATCGGAGTCGGGCTCACGCCGGCGGGAGCACGCCGCGGGCGCGGAAATCCGCGTACACGTCCGCGACGGTCTCGGCCAGCGGCCGCGCCCGGTGGTCGAGCTCCGCGATCGCGCGGCCGCTGTCGATGCGACCGGCCCGCAGCGCGTGCAGCGACTCGCGGGTGTACAGCGGCTCGCGGCCGGTGGTGCGGCCGTAGCCGTCCATGAACGGCGCGCCCACGCGCGCGAGCCACATCGGCACCGTCACACGCGGCGCGCGACGACCCAGCACCGCGGTCGCGGCCGCGGTGACCTCGGCCACGCTCGCGTAGCGCCCGCCCACGAGGTAGTTCTCGCCGTCGCGGCCGCGCTCGGCCGCGCGCAGGGT
The DNA here is from genome assembly GCA_046351635.1 of Nannocystaceae bacterium. Lineage (GTDB taxonomy): Bacteria > Myxococcota_A > Polyangia > Nannocystales > Nannocystaceae > Xiheibacterium. The sequence continues at coordinate 125,248 of JAXLYC010000007.1, forward strand.
CGTGGCGACCAGATCGCGGACGTCGACGAAGTCGAACCCGCCCTCGATCAGCGCGGGGATGTGGCCGCGCGCCAGCGCGAGGAAGAACCGGCCCATGCGCGAGGGCTTGTAGTCCAGCGGTCCGAGCACGCCGGTCGGGTTCACGATCACGTGCGAGACGCTGTCGCCCAGGGCGGCCCGGACCGCGCGCTCGCCCATGGCCTTGCTGCGGTTGTAGAACGGATCGCTGGGCTTGGGCCGCGGCGCGTGCTCGTCGATGGCGCCGGGCCCGTGGTCCAGGTCGAACGCGTGGCACGAGCTCATGTGCACGAACCGCCGCACGCCCGCGCGGCGCGCCGCGTTGGCGACCATGCCCGCGCCCTCGACGTTGACGCGCGCGACCTGGCCGCCGCGATCGCCCAGGATCGAGATGGTCGCGGCGAGGTGGAACACCGTGTCGATGCCGGCCATCGCGCGCTCGAGGCTGTCGCGGTCGGTCACGTCGCCGCGCACCTGCTGCAGCGGCAGACCCTCGATCGCGGCCGTGTCACCACGCACGAGCACGCGCACGTCGTCGCCGCGCTGCAGCAGCGCGCGCACGAGGTTGCCGCCGACGTGGCCGCTGGCGCCGGTCACGAGGATGGTCATGGCGCCGCTCCCAGGCCGAAGCCGTCGTGCAGCACCCGCAGCGCCAGCTCGCCGTAGCGCTCGTGCACGACCACCGAGATCTTGATCTCCGAAGTCGAGACCATCTGCACGTTGATCGACTCGCCCGCCAGCAGCGCGAAGGCCTTGGCCGCGACGCCGGCGTGGGTGCGCATGCCCAGGCCCACGATCGAGATCTTGCAGATGTCGCGATCGGTCGACAGGCGCGGCAGCTCGCCGCCCAGGGTCTGCCCCGCCAGCGCCGCGGCGGCGCGGTCGAGCTCGGCCTCGGGCACGGTGAACGTCACGTCGGTGCGCCCACCCGCGCCGGTGTTCTGGATGATCATGTCGACCACGATGCCCAGCTCGGCCATGATCCTGAAGATGGTCGCGACCACGCCGGGCACGTCGGGTACGCCCGTCAGCGTGATCTTGGCCTCGTTGCGCTCGAGCGCGACCCCGGAGACTTGCACCGCTTCCATCTGTGGCTCCTCTGGCACGATCATCGTGCCCGGGCGATCGTCGAAGCTCGTGCGCACGTGCAGGCACACGCCGTGGCGCATCGCGAGCTCGACGCTGCGGATCTGCAGCACCTTGGCGCCCTGGCCCGCGAGCTCGAGCATCTCCTCGAAGCTCAAGCGATCGATCTTGCGCGCGGTCGGGACCAGGCGCGGATCGGTGGTGTAGACCCCGTCGACGTCGGTGAGGATCTCGCAGACGTCGGCGCGCAAGGCCGCGGCCAGGGCCACCGCGGAGGTGTCGGAACCGCCGCGGCCCAGGGTCGTGACGTCACCGCGATCGTCGGTGCCCTGGAATCCGGCGCACACCACGATGGCGCCGTCGTCGAGCTCGCGTTGGATCCGCGCGGCGTCGATGCCCAGGATGCGCGCGCGGCCGTGGCTGCGATCGGTCAACAGCCCCAGCTGCGCGCCGACCAGCGACAGCGCGCGCCCGCCCGCGTGCTGGATCGCCATGGCCAGCAGCGCCGCGCTCTGGTCCTCGCCGGTGGCGACCAGCTGATCGAGCTCGCGCTCGTGCTCGGGCGTGCGCTTGGCCGGCGCGATGTAGGGCCCGCGCGAGGCCTGCGGCGCGTCGTCGGGCTGCACCAGCGCGTTGGCCAGGGCGATCAGGCGGTTGGTCTCGCCGGCCATGGCCGAGACCACCACGACCAGGCGGTGGCCCGCGGCCGCGGTCGCGAGACAGCGCGCCGCGCAGTGTCGGATCCGTTCCAGCGTGGCGACCGAGGAGCCGCCGTACTTCTGCACCACCAGCATCGCGTCGCGCTCGCCCCGGGCCGGCTCAGGGATCGATCCGCACCACGCGGTTGCCGAAGCCGTCGGTGAAGTAGAGCTTGCCGTCGGGTCCGACCGCCAGGCCCATGATGGCCTGCGCGTCGGTGCTCATGCGACCGAGCTCGTTGCCGTCGAGGTCGAACGCGAGGATCTCGGCCGTCGCGGCGTCGGAGACCAGCAGCCGGCCCTCGTGCAACGCCAGGCCCGCGGGCTGCTGCAGCCCGCTGACGAGCGGCTCGAAGGTCGCGCCGTCCCAGCCGCTGTACTCGGTCGCGCCGTCCCAGTTGTTGGGCAGCGGGCCGTTGCTCGCGCCGCTGTCGATGTCGAGCCACATCACGCGGCCGGTGCCGGTGTCGGCGATGTAGAGCCGACGGCTGTCGGGGTCGAGCACGAGGTGGCCGGGGATCTCCGGCACGCGCGTGACCACGGCGTTGAGGTAGCGGCGGATCACGCCGTCGGCGTGGCTGGCTCCGCCCGGGCCATGATCGGACATGAAGTCGTAGCGCACGATGTGGCCGTTGCCGCCGTCGAAGCTCCAGTAGATGTTGTCCGACTCGTGCGCGATGCCCATGCACAGCGGGCTCTGGTGCAGCATGTCGAGGTGGCTGCCCTCGAGCGGATTGGGCGGGAAGTCCTGGTTGACCGCGGCGAAGATGTCGAGATCCGCCGACCACAGCGTCGGGCCCATGAAGTCGTCGGGGCGCTGCGGGCCCACGTTCCAGTCGTCGCGCGATTCCTGGCACGACGAGAAGCGATTGCCCACGCCGAATGCGAGCGACGACACGTACGACATGAAGTTGCCGTAGGCGTCGACGCGGACCTCGCGGTCTGCGAGGGCAGGCCGGGGTCGGTCACGATGACCACGCCGTGGATCATGCCGTTGACGACCCACAGTTGATCGGGGTGCTCGGGTGCGAACTCGAGGTCGCGCGGCACCGCGAGGCCGTCGGCCGCCGTCGCGATGTCGACCAGGGTCGCGCCGAACTCGGGCACGTCGAAGCTCGGACCGGTGGTGCCGCTGCTGCCGCCGTCGCTGCTGCCCGAGTCGGCCGCGGTGGTGCCCCTGCTGCTGCTGCCCTCGCTGCCGCCGCTGCTGCCCGCGCTGACGCTGCCGTCCGAACTCGCGTCCGCAGCGTCGTCACCCGCGTCGTCGCCGCCGCACGAGAGCATCAGCAACAACACCCAGAGCGACGAGGGGACGTGGGCACGGCGCGGCATCGGGGGCCGACGCTACTGCAGCGGGCCGCGGGCGCGCAACCGCCCAGGGGTTGGTGCGAGGGCGGTGCGACCGGCACGAATTCCCGCTGCCGTCCGCAATCGTCGGGCTGCGGCGGTGCACTGTCGGATCCGCCTGCGGCCCCGCGATGCGAAGGATCTGCGGGTGTGATCGCGGTGTCGCGGTGCTCGGCCCCGCCAACGCCATGCTACGCTGCCACCCTACGATGATTGGCTCGAGTCGAGGATCGACGATGCGGTGCGCCGTCGTGGCGCTGTGCAGCACAGCCGCGTGCATGATGGCGGACGAGGGCACTGGCGACGCCGCGCTGACCGGCATCGACAGCGGCAGCGCCTCGGGTGCGGGTTCGATGTCGTCGGGCGCCAGCGCCAGCGCCGGCGACACCGGCGAGCCGCCGCCGCAAGACGAGGACGAGGGCGATTTCCGTGTGCCGCGGGCGAGCGGTCGCTTCGTCTACAGCGCCTCGACCACCAGCGACTCGGTCGCGGTCATCGACTCGTCCAACCTCACCATCGACGTCGTCGGGGTCGGGCGCGGCCCCACCGTGGTGGTGCCGATCGCGGGCGGCGGTGCGGACCAGGGGCGCGTCGCGGTGCTCGATCAGGGCAGCAACGATCTGGCGCTGCTGTCGACCGCCGCCGATTTCACCACTGCGGTGAGCGTGCGCGACGACTGCGGGTGCCAACAATCTCGCGGTCAGTCCCGACGGCGCCTACGTCTTCGTCTACCACGACGTCGATGGCCCCGAGGCCCTGGGCCCCGGCTCCGGATCAGGAGCTGACCGTGCTCGCGGCCGCGGGCGATGCCAGTCCATGCGATGACGGTCGGCGCGCACCCGCGCGAGGTCGTCTTCTCCAGCGACGCGACGCGGGCGTATGTCATCACCGACGACGGCGTGAACGTGGTGCCGCTGGACGCCCTGGGTATGCTCGACAAGCCCGACGTGATCCCGGTGGTCAGCGATCCCGCGGTCGACCCCAGCACCGTCGAGGTCCACGTCGCCGCGGATCGCGACGTGGCGCTCGCGCGTGGAGGCGAGCGCGAGATCGTCGCGACCGACCTCGTCACGCGGGCGCAGTACGCCTTCACGCTGCCCGACATCCCCACCGACCTCGATCTCGCCGAAGACGGCAGCTTCGCGATCCTGACCACGCCGAGCGTGGACGGCAGCCGCTTCTACGAGCTGACGCTGCTGGTCGACGCTGGCACCACGCCGCAGCCGTACGCGCTGCCGACCGAGTACGTCGGGCTGGCCCAGCTCTCGCCGCAGGGCGACGCGCTGGTGCTCTTCACCCGCGTGAACCCCTTCGCCGGCGAGGACCCGGCCCCGCCGCGGCCGCGCCGGCGGGGTCGCCGGCGCGAGCACCGGCGCGCTACTCGGGGTGCGCAGCACCTGGTGGCGGCAGCACCGGTGGCGGCAGCAGCAGCAGCAGCACCAGGTGCGCAGCACCGGCGGCGACACCGGTCCGTCGCCCGACGAGGATCCGCGCCAGCGCGTCAGCCTGGTGCGGCGCGACGAGGGCGGCGCGTGGGGCGAGGCGGTGACGCTGTTCGTCGACGAGCCCATCGCCAGCGTCGGCATCGCGCCCGACGGCAACGACGCCATGCTGCTGCACGAGGCCTCGACCACGGCGCAGCCGCCGTGGTCGTACACCCTGGTCGATCTGAGCAAGCCGTTCCCGGTCAAGAAGCGGCAGACCACCGAGGCGTCCCCCGGCCCGGTGTTGTTCACGCCCGAGGGCGACCGCGCGCTGGTGCTCTTGCGCGACGACGAGGCCGGCGTGCAGCGCATCGACCTGGTCGACCTGCGCACGTTCATCGTCGACGGGCTCGAGCTGGGTTCGCCGCCCGAAGGTGCGGGCTATGTCGACGCGACCGACAAGGCCTTCGTGTCGCAGGAGCATCCCACCGGTCGCATCACGTTCGTGTCCGCGGACGGCTCGATCGAGACCGTGACCGGCTTCCGCCTCAACGACGCGGTCAAGGACTGATGGCGATGGTGACGCCCAAGATTCCCCCGTGCGCCCGGTGGCTCGCGCTGACGGGCGTGGCTGCGCTGGCGTGCGCGGCCGATCCCTACGACGACACCTTCGAGATCGGTCCACCGCTGGGCACGCGCGACGCGGTGGTGTGGGCCGAGCAGGCCCACCAGGAGCTGCTGCTCGCGCGGCCGGCCGCCGACGCCCCGCGCGTGGACGTGCTGCACGTGCCCATCGGCGACGATCGCTCGCGCATCCTGTGGACCACCGCGACGCGCGACGGCGCCGACGTGCTCGCGCTGGTGGTGCCGGCGAACGACAAGATCGAAGACGTCGAGGAGCGACTCGTGCGCGTGCGTGCCGACGGCGAGGGCGAGCCGATCTCGCTGCCGGTCAAGGCGCCGTTCTCGTCGATCGCGCTGGGCCCCGACGGCAAGCGCGTGGTGTTGCACTTCGCCGGCGGTGCCGGCACCGACGTGCTCCAGAACGCCAACCAGGTCGCGCTGGTGGACCTGTCCGACGATAGCGCGCGCGACCTCACGCTCAACGGCTTCGGCGGGCGCCTGAGCGCGGTGCAGTTTCCCGCCGCCGACGGCCGGCCCGTCGCGGTCGGCGGCAGCATGCGCGAGATCATCGCGTTCCTGGCCGAGGGCGAGATCGTGCTGGTCGACGCGGCCGATCCCGATCTCGATCAGGTCGCGGTGCGCTTCTTCCCCGACGTGGCGTTCTCGCCCCAGGCGACGCTGCTGCGCCCGGGCAACGAGCGCTTCGACGCGCCGGTGTTGTTCCTGCGCGCCGGCACCGGCACCGACGTCGCGATGCTGACGCTGGTGGACCGCCCCGATCCCGCCAGCTCGGCGTCGGGCTTCTCGGCGCAGGTCAGCCTCGTGCCGGTGGGCCTGGGCGCGGCCGACTTCGCGCTGCACGACAGCGAGAGCGTGCCGTACCTGGTGACGGTGTACGGCAGCGCGCTGTCGTTCATCGACATCCGCACGCAGCAGGGCTTCGCCGTCGCGCTCGAGGGCGATGCGTCGCGGCTGCTGCTGCGCACCGAGCAGGGCGCGGCCGGCCCACGGCCGCAGCTGGTCGCGTGGGCACCCGGGGGTCGGATCCTCCATCGGCTCGACCTCGACGGCATCGAGGACGCGCTCGGCCGTCGACCCGAGCGGCTCACGATCGAGGCCGGCATCGAGCAGCTGGTACAGCTCGACAACGACCGCGTGCTCATCGGCTCGGGCACCTCGCTGTACGTGGTCGACTTCCCGCGCAGCCAGGTCACGCCGCTGACCTCGGTGGTGCCCTACGATCCGGCCTCCTCGGCGCTGCAGGGCGATCGCCTGTTGCTGGGCACGCCGGGGCAGTCGTGGGTCAGCACCGTCGATCTGCTCACGCTCGATCCGGAGTCGATGGCGCTCGATCACCCCATCGCCGCGTTCTTCCACCTGCCCGGGCCCGGTCGCCTCGCGATCGTGCACGACGATCCCATGGGCCTGCTCACCATCACCGATGCGACCGCGCCCTCGCGTGCGCAGAGCGTGTCGGTGTGGGGCCTGTTCCACGACGACCTGCTGGAGCGGCGGCCATGATCGCGACGTGCACGATCCTCGTCGCGACGATGCTCGCGCCCGCAGCGGTGGCCGCCGAAGCCCCCGCGCCGGCGCCCGCAGCCACGGCGGTGGCGCCCACCGGCAGCACGCCCGCGGCGACAGCCACGGCGGTGCCCGTCGCAACGGCCGAGTCCCCACCGCCGCCCGGCCGCAGCAAGCTGCCCGGTCGCGGGCCGGATCCCGCGCCCACGCCGGTGGCCGACGAGACCCCGCCCGACGATCCCTCGCCGCCGGAGCTCGCGACCTCGCAGCCCGCGCCGCCGCCCGAGGCCGCGCCCGCGCCCGCACCGGTGCACGTGCGGCGTCGATCGCAGCGACCGCCGCGTCCGATCCGCTGGCGCATCGATCCGTTCCTCGATCTCGGCACCATGCGCACGACCGACCCGGGCTATCGCGCGCTGGACGACGGGCCCAACCTCGTGCAGTTCGGCGCGGGCGTGCGGGTCGACGCGCGCGTGCGCGGGCCGTTGTTCCTCGGCGGCGGTCTGCGCTACGGCCTCGCGCGCGGCACCGGCTTTCCCTACCGAGGCCAGCTGTCCACCGACATCACGATGCACGAGCCGCGGGCGCTGCTGCGCGCCTCGGTGGTGCTGCTCGAGGGCCTCGACGTGGTCGCGCAGCTCGAGGGCGGTGCCGCGTTCGCGAGCACGTGGGTCGACGCGTACACCGAGTCGAACTCGTACGACGCCAGCTACAGCTCGGGCCGCGCGCGCGACGTACTCGGGGTCTTCGACGCGAAGGCCGGCCTGAGCCTGTACCTGCCCAAGCAGTGGCTCGCGGCCCGGGGCGCCGCGCGCGTCACCGCCGGCTTCGAGTTCTTGCTGGGCTACGGCTACCGCTCGCGCTACGACGTGCGACCGAAGCGCGACGACTACGGCGAGAGCGGCATCCGCGTCGTCGGGGCCGATCTCGGCGACGTCGCGGTGCGCGGGCTGGTGTGGTCGACCGGCCTGTTCGTGCGCTTCATGTAGCGACCGGCGTGGCCTTGACGATGAGGTAGCGCAGCGGCGCATCGTCGCGTTCGTTGACGAGCTCGAGTCGCGCGCCCAGCGGCAGGTGGACCACCGCACCGGGGCCGAAGGGGATCACGCGGCCGTCCACGCGGGCCTCGCCGCAGCCTGAAAGCCCGATCACGATCTCGGCGTCGCGCTGCTGGTGGTGCGCGCCGACCGAGCCGGACTCCGACAGCTCGCACGCGAGCACCGCGGTGAACGGCGACGCCGACGCCGCCCCGAGCAGGTCCCACACCAGTACGGTGCCGCTGCCGCCGAAGGCGCCTCACGCACGCTGGGGGATCCACGACCGAGCTGCATCGCGTCCAGGGTACCTGGCGATCGCGTCGCGGGGTACAGTGAGGCCGCCTCCATGCGCCCGCCTCGCACTGTCGCTCGCCGTCCCGCTCACCGCTGCCTGCCACCACGACGCCGATGCCGACGACGGCGCCGGCGACAGCGGCAGCGCGACCGCGAGCGGCAGCGCGAGCGGCAGCGCGAGCAGGTCCGCGAGCGCCGGCGACACCACCGGGGATCACCCGCCGCCGCCCGAGCTGCCGCAGGTGTGCGAGGGCTTCGACGCGCAGGACATCAGCAACCCCACCGCGACGATCACCGGCGCCGACTGCAACGAGGCCGCGATCCGGGCCGCGGTCGAAGCCGGCGGCACCATCGTGCTCGACTGCCCCGACGCGCCGGTGGTCTTCACCGCGCAGATGGAGATCGGCAGCGACACCGTCATCGACGGCAGCGGCGTGACGGTGCTCGACGGCGGCGGCACCACACGACTGATCTACAAGGGCCCCGGTCCGACGCTGTGGCTGCAGAACCTGACGATGCGCAACGCCCAGGGTCCCGAGGCCCTGGGTGACGACAGCGTCACCCAGGCCAACTGGTTCGACTGGGCCGGTGGCGCGATCGTGGTGCAGTGCCACGACAACAGCTTCGACGTCGGCGGCGGGCTGTTCGCGAAGAACTTCACCTGCACCGACAGCCGCACCGGCTCGTCGACGCGCGACCCCATGACCGGGCAGATCCTCGACACCGGCAGCGGCGGTTGCATCTACTCGTTCATGTGCACGTTCCACTGCGACGGCTGCGACTTCCGCGACAACCACGCGACCCTCGGCGGCGCGGTCGGGACCCTGGGCGCGAAGGTGCAGATGACCGGCAGCAGCTGCATCGGCAACCAAGCCCGCTTCGACACCTCGACCAACGACAACCAAGGCTACGGCGGCTGCTACTACCAAGACGGCACCGAGACCGCGCCCGGTGAGGACGAGCTCAACTACGTGCGCTTCTGCGGCAACCTCTTCGAGGACAACGCCGCCGACGTTGCCGGCGGCACGATGGAGATCTTCTATCGCCAGGGCACGCACACCAGCATCGAGTTCCAGCAGAACCTGTGCCGCCACAACGTCGCCGGCACGCCCACGACCTCGGGGCCTGGGCGCCTGGGGCAGGGCGGGTGCCTGTACGTGTTCGTCGATCCCGACACGCAGATCGAGTGGGCGCCCGACGTCGGACCCGACAGCTTCGTGGTCGCGCGCAACGCCTTCATCGAGAACACCGCCAACGACTTCGGCGGCGGCGCGGCGATCTACAACATCTGGGACACCGCAGCGCGGCTGGAGTCGAACCTGTTCTTGCGCAACGACGTCGTCACCACGGATCAACAAGGCGGCGGCGGCGGTGGGCTCGGCCTCATCGGCGCGTTCTTCGACGTCGAGCACAACACCTTCGCGTTCAACACCGCGAACAACTGGTCGGGCGGGCTCCACCTGGGCGCCGGCGGCGTCGGGCTCCGCAACAATCTGTTCTTCCAGAACACCGCGCCGCCGGCGATGGGCGAGACGCGGACGTCGGACGCCGAGCATGTGAATTGGAAGCTCGACGAGACCGACGACGGACAGGACAACGGCTTTCTGGTGTTCGCCAGCGCCGGCAATCTCTTCAGCCCCTCGGCCACGCCGTGGGGCGAGCCGCGGCCGAGCCCCGGCGGCGCCTTGCTCGACGTCGACCCGGCGCTGGGCGAGCCCACCCCAGACGGCGAGGCGTTCCCGCCGTACGTGCCGCTGCAAGACGGAAGCCCGGCCATCGACGCGGGCGTCCCCACGACGATGCCGGGCCTCGACATCCGCGGTCAGGCGCGCGATGCCGCGCCCGACATCGGTTGCTACGAGCGGTGAGCCGCCCGCGGCAATCCGATCACTTCTCGTACTTGCGCTGCAGCACCCAGATGATCGTCTGGGCGGTCTGGTCGTCGATGCCCAGCAGGCGCTGCATCGTGGTCAGCAGCTCGTCCTCGGCCTCGTCGACGTCGCCCGACGCCAGCGCGATGTCGGCCGCGAGCACGTAGGCCTTGGCCTTGAGTCCGGGCGTCGACAGCTCGGTCAGCGCGTTGACCGACTCCTTGAGGTTGTTGTACTTGCGCACCATCTTCTGCGCGTTGGCCACGACCTCGCCGAAGTCCTTGCCCTTGAACTCCGGCAGCGTCATCGCGAAGCCACGCACGACGGCGATCTCCGAGTCGTCGATGTGACCATCGGCGCCGGCCATCAGCAGCATGGCATGGGCCAACAGGACGTCGTCGGTGGCCTTCTTGGTGGAAGCCATTCCGGTGAGGCGAGAGAGCAGACCCATGGGGACTCCTTGTCGGCCGTGCCGATCGGGGTTCGAAGGTACGACAGCGGCGCGCGCGGCAGCAAGCGCGCCTGCCGCCCTGCCGCGGTCGTGTGGCAACGCCCCGTGATCAGCCGCGCAGGCGAGTCGGGCGGGCGGGCCGCGCGGGGACGAAGACCCACGAGCCGCGTCGGTGCGACCGCGACACGCATGCCGGCACACGCCCGCCGACGGGGTTCATGCTTCGGGCGCGCTCGCACGCGCGGGGACGTGCGCGGCCGATCGATCGTGTGCGCTGCCACCGGTGCCGAGCTTGCGCAGCGCGCCACTCGTTCACGTGCGTCGCTGCCTGCCGGCGTGCTAGACATGGCAACGCCATGCGACCCGTTCTCCGCGCGCTGTCGGGCGTGCACCCGGGCACCATCTTCTTGCTCGGCGAGCGCGCGACCATCGGTCGTGCCGCGGTCGCAGACGTGCAGCTCGTGGGCGACGCGGTCTCGCGCTTCCACGCCCTCATCGAGCGCGACGAACACGGCCGCCACGTGATCTCCGACCTGCACAGCAAGGCCGGCACCTTCGTCGACGGCACGCGCGTGCAGAAGGCCGTGCTCGAGGCCGGCAACGTGGTCGAGATCTGTGGCTTCCAGCTGCGCTTCGAGCACGTGACGGAGGAGGTGCTCCGTCGCGGCGATGCACCCACGAAGATCTCCGGCTTCGCCGCGGTGCAGCAGACCCGTCGTCAGCCGCTCGAGCCGCCACCGTCGGCGCCTGCCGGGGCCCCGCCCAAGCTGCCGCTGGTGGTCGAGCCGACGATCGCCGCGGTGCCGGAGCAGGGCCCGCCGTGGCTGGAGCTGTTCCGCGAGCTCATCGAGTACCGCACGCTGCGCGAGGACGGCGTCGGCACCAAGGGCCCGATGTCGCCGCTGGCGATCCGATTCCGGGCGCTGCACGCCCGCTTCGCGACCGCGGGCTCGGGCTCGGTCGATCGCCCGCGTCGCACGTCGCGTCGCTTCGCGTGCGACCTGCCGGTGCTGCTGGGCACCACCTCCGGCGCGGACGTGGTGACCTTGGTCGGTCGGCTGCTCGATGTCGGCGCGGGCGGGGCCAAGCTGCGGCTCGACGAGGCGCCGCTGGTGGGCTCGCGCTGTTGGCTGCTCATCGCCACCGGCGAGGGCGAACGCGGTGGCATGGCGTTCCAGTCCCAGGTGGTGTGGAGCGACCTCGAGCGCCGCGCAGGGCTGGCGTTCTTCGGCCGACCCACCGTCGGCCCCGACGTGCTCCCGCCGATGTGGACCCGCTGAGGTGCCGCGAGCTCAGGCCGACGCAGCCTGCGGCGGCGACAGCGGTTCGAACGCGCCGCGCTCGGCGTCCCACGCCTCGACCTCGGCCGCGGCGATGTCGTAGTACCAGCCGTGCAGCGTGAGGCTGCCGCGCTCGATCGCGGTGCGTACGACGTCGTAGCGCCGTAGGTTCTCCAGCTGGATGAGCACGTTCGCGCGCGCGAGCGCGTCCGGGCTCGCGCCGTGGGGCACGCGGTCGCGCACGTGCGCGGCGAAGCCGAGCCAGCGCTCGACGCTGGGCAACCCTGGCGGGACGCCGCCGGCGATCGCCGCCATCGCACCGCAGCCGGAGTGGCCGCACACGACGATCGATGCCAGGCGTCGCTGGGCGGGGATCATCGTCGCACCTGGTCGCTGTCGCGGCCGATCCGTCCACGCGGGGTCGTGACCACGGCGAGCGCGAGCACGACCAGCGGCGCAAAGCGGATCACGATGGCGCTGCCGGGCAGCGCGCCGTCGGGCACGAGCCAGTGGCACACGACACCGGCGAGCAGCGCGGCGAGGCACGCCAAGGCCGCGCGCTCGAACAACACCTGGTGACGATCGCGTGGACCGCCTGGAAGCGCGCGACGCCGGCGCAGGCGCTCGTCGGGGACATCTCGACCCCGCCCAGCAACCGCAGTGCCTCGCGCTCGTCGGCGACCACACGCGCGGCCCAGCGACCCTCGACATCGTGGCGCGGCGCCTCGAGCCTGGCTTGCGCGCGATCAGTGCGAAGGGGACCGCACGCTCGATGTCGGCGAGCAACGGCGCGACGCATCGCCAGCGCTCATCGACCGAGGGCACCTCGCCCAGATCAAGATGATGCCGCGCGGGCGTGCAGGGTCGGCGCCGCGCAGCTCCTCGAGCCGGAACAGGCCAGGAACGTCAGCGGCCCTACAGCGTGAAGCGATAGGGGCCGTGCTCCCGATGGGTTGCACGGTCGCGTCGGTGCGGCCGTGCCGGAATGCCGCGTCGCGAGCGCCGATCACCGCGCACGCCCGGATCGAACGCGACCATGGTCAGCATCGTCGCGAACACCGCGGCCTCGTCCGCGATCGCCAACGACGATCTCCGCCGCGAGCAGCCGCCGCGATCGCGACAAGATGCCGCGGTGCGGCCGGCACCAGCTCGACCGGCGCGAAGGACACACCAGCGGCCACGAACACGCCGTGCAGCAGCGGCCCGGCGCGTCGCGCACCGGCGGCGACGTGAGCCCCGGCGCGCGATCAGCGGCGAAGATGCCGCCGGCGCCGCCGCGAGGTTGGCAGGCCCTGGCCACGGCTCGTCGGATCGTGGGGCACCGACCGCGCAGGCGATCGACGCGCCGGCCGACAGCAGGGTCTCGAGTGACGCGAGCGCTGATCACCAAGGCGTCGCCCACGACGCGGGCCATCGATGCCGGCGGGTTGCAGCTGCGGCACGACAGCGACGAGACCGACAGCGCGCCGACGCGTTCGACCTCGAGTCGAACAGCTCGGCCGCGACCGTGGCGGCGACGACCGCCAGCAGCGCACCGGGATCCTGCGCGACAAGCCCGAGCCCACGACCAGCACGAACGCGGTCACGGCGAGGCCGACCGCGGCGACGCTGGCGTGCTCGATGAGCTCGCCGATGTGCGTGACCACGTCGACCACGTGGGCCTGGTCGGTGCCGGCAGCCCCAGGGCGCAGGCGCTGACCGACGAAGATGATCACCGGTACCGCCGGTGAAGCCGATCACGACCGGCAACGGCACCAGCCGCGCGATGCGGCCCAGACCCAGCACGCCGGTCAGCAGCTGCAGCGCCGCGGCCAGCAGCGATGCCAGTGCCAGGCCCGCGAGGCCGTGCTCCTCGACGATCGACGCCAGCAGCACCGCCATCGCCGCCGCGGGGCCGCTGACCGACCATGCGCTGCCGCCGAAGGCCGCGCGCGCCGGCGACCGCGGTGATCGAAGCCCGCGGCCGGGCGTCGCTCGCGATGGCGATCGCCATCGACAGCGGGATCGCGGTGAGCGCGACCGTGAGGCCCGCGATCGCGTCGGGCGCGGCTCGCGGGGCACCATCTCGCGCCTGCGGCCACAGCCGCGACCAGCCCAGCCCGTGCAGGTGCAGGCCGCGTCGGGCGCTGGGCGGAGATCATCGCGCACCTGGTCTCTCGCGGCCGATCCGTCCACGCGGGGCGACCACGGCGAGCGCCAGCACGACCAGCGGCGCAAAGCGGATCACGATGGCGCTGCCGGGCAGCGCGCCGTCGGGCACGAGCCGGTGGCACGACGCCGGCGAGCAGCGCGGCGAGGCACGCCAGGCCGCGCGCAGGTCGCGTCGGAGTTGCGGTGGGGGACGAGCTGTCCTTCGAGCTGGGCGTGGAGTTCATGTCGCGGCGTTGCTGCGGCCGCGATGCAGGCTGGATGGGACATCGGCGTTCGGATCACCAGGGCACGCGCGCGCCGAGCCGGCGCGCGCGCTGCATCGAGGTGGGTTGGAGACGACTCGCGGTGCCGCTTCGTGCGGCCGCGGGCACGGACCACGGGGCGTGGGCGTGCCAGATGGGGCACGGGCCTGTGCGCGCGCCGGATCATGCGCGGGCGTCGTCGTCGTCCGGTGGTGCCAAGACCCGCCGCAGTCGCATCCATCGTGGGCGCGGCGGCGGGCGTCGGGTCACGTGCGGGACGGTCGCTGCGACGCTCGCCCGCGTGGTCGCGGGGCTGCCGTCGCGACCCTCGCGGCGCTGGACCCGGCGAGCGTCGCGATGGTGCAGCGCGTCGAGTTCGCTGTCGTCGCTGGTCTCGCCGCGCTCTTCGATGAGCGCCTCGCCGCTGCGACCGATCGTGCGCAGGGCGCCGACCGACGCGAACACCAACGCGAGCAGCACCGCGAGGCGGGCGATCAGCGTGGGTGCGCGGGCCGACATCGGCGCGCGCAGACTAGCCCACCGCCGCGCGCGCGACCAGCGGCCGCGTCGCTGCGTCGGCGCGACGCCTCAGAAGCGCCCGCTCAACACCACGCCGCGGGCCGAGGCCGCCGCGCGCAGCTCGGCCCGTGCGCGCGAGCGCTTGCGACCCGCGACGATCAGGCCGACTCCGGTGCCGAGCATCGCGACGCCGACCGCCGCGGTCACCGCTCCGGGGATCGCGGTGTGATAGACGAGCGGGATGCAGGGCCCACCGCGGGGATCCGCGGGGCAGCCGGCGTCGCGGCCGATCATCGCGAGCATCGCGACGCCACCGAGGGTGCCTGCGATGCCCGCGCCCGTGAGCGCCCAGCCCACCGCCGGCAGCACCGCGGGGCGCGTCGGTGCCGGCGCTGGCGTGCTCACGCGCGGCGCCGCGACCGTGGCCGGTCGCGGCTGCGGCGGCGCGTCCTCGGGCACCAGCGCGCGCTCGATCGCCAGCTTCGCGTCGAGCGTGCGCTCCTGCACCAGTCGCCGCAGGTCGGCCTCCGAGCAGATGGTGCAGGTCTCTTCGAAGGTTGCGGTCACGCGAGCGCGCTCGAGGTCGTGCACCGACAACACCAGCGCGTAGTCCGACGCGGTCGGCTCCGACACCGTGGTCGTGATCACGAAGCGCGCGTCGAGCTCCTGCGCGACGGCCTCGCGACAGGCGGCGTCGCTGCCACAGCCGTCGCCGCGGCTACGCACCGCCGCCGTCACGCGCTCGCGCTCGATCAGCGAGAACTCGTCGCCGGGCAGCGACGACCACAGCGTGTCGTGCACCAGCGCGCGGCGATCGGGCGTCAGCGCCGGCGCCTCCGGTGGCAGCACCACCACCGCGGCGGGCTCGGCGTTGGCGCTGCCCACGGCCAGCATCAGGTACGACAGACTCGACAACATCATCGACATCGCATGCTCCCCTCAGCCGCCGCGTACCTTGGCGAGCGCGGCGAGTCGCTCGCTGGCCTGGGCCACGCCCAGGGACTGCGCCGTGCGCCACGCGCTCTCGGCCGCGCTGTAGTTCTTGAGCTTCCACTGCGCTTCGCCCAGGCGCAGGTGGTACGAGCCGTTGCCGGGCGAGAGCTTCACGGCCTTCTCGCCGTACTGCACCGCTTCGTCGTAGGCGCCCATCTGGAAGTGGAGGTCGCGCAGGGCGTCGAACGCCGGCGCGAAGCGGCGATCGACCCGCGCCGCCTCGAACAGCTTCGCCAGTGCCGCCTCGCGCTTGCCCTGGGCCTTGAGCTTGCGCGCCTGCGCGACCAGATCCTTGGCCTGCTCGCGCGCGAGCTTGGGATCGCGGGCGGCGGCGGCGGCGGACTCGGTCGCGGTGCCGGGTTCGAGCGGCTCGATCGCCGCCGTGTCGACCACCGGCTCGAGCGGCGCGGGCTCGCCGGGCGTGGGCGACGGCGGCGCGGGCGGCTTGGCGTCGGCGACCACCACCGGCGCGGCGACGTCGGCCCCGACGTGGCTGCGCTCGCGTCGACGCTGCGCCGCGCGCTCGCGCACGTTCTTCATCACCTTGGCCAGGCGCTCGGGCGGCGCGGCGTGGTCGGTCGCGGCCAGCACCGGCGCGGCCAGCTCCGCCAGCTCCGCCGCGGCCGCGAGCTCGGCGTCGGAGAAGCCGCCGAGCTCGGCGCGCTCACGCAGGTCGGCGATCTCGCCGGGCATGAAGCCGCTGCGCTCTCTCGCGCGCGCCTGGGTGGGATCGAACAACAGCGACTGCACGTAGAAGTCGCGCGCGAACACGCGGCCGCCGTCGGCATCCCAATAGTCGTCGCCCAGTCGCGACAGCGTGTCGGCGAACTCGCGGCTGAGCGCGTCGGCGGCCTGCTCACCGGGCGCGTCGAGCTCGCCCTCGAGCGCGCGCAGCCGTGCCACCGCCCGCAGCGCGGTCTGCTCGGGCTCGCTCGCGTCGGGGTAGACCCAGTGCGCGCGCGAGGCGAAGGTGCGCGCCTCGTTGGCCAGGCCCTCGACCGCCGACGGCACAGCGGCGCCGGGATCGCTGCGCAGCAACCACGCCGCGCCGACGCCGATCGTGCTGGCCAGCGCAGCGCCGGCGGCCACCGCGACCCAACCCACGCGACGGGTCTTGGGGGCGGTCACCGTGCGCAGCGCCGCGAGCAGCTCGGGCATCGAGCCGTAGCGCTGGGTCGGATCCGCGGCGAGGCCGCGCACGATGACCTCGCGCAGCTTGGGCGAGACCTCGTGGTGTGGCGGCGCCGGATCGATGTGGCCTTGCCGCGTCGCGAACGCCAGCGCCATGCGGTTGTCGCCCGAGAACGGGCGCTCACCGTACAGCGCCTCGTACAGCACGACGCAGTAGTTGAACTGATCGCTGCGCGCGTCGGTCGGCAGGCCGAAGTGCTGCTCGGGCGACATGTACGCGGGCGTGCCCATGATGCTGCCGTGGCGCGTGACCGCGGCCGAGAGCATCGAGCCCGCGCGGTCGGGCAGGCGCGAGTCGAGCGTGATCTCGTGGCTGCGCGGCCCGGCCTCGCCGTCCGCGGCGTCGCGCTCCTCGGTGCCGCGCGCGAGCCCGAAGTCGAGCACGCGCGCGCGGCCGTCCTCGCCGACCATGACGTTCTCGGGCTTGAAGTCGCGATGCACGATGTTGCACGCGTGCGCGGCCGCGAGACCCTCGCCCGCCTGCAGCAGCAGCGCCAGCCGCTCGGCCATGCCGTGACCGCCGCGATCGAGCCAGTCGCGCAGCGTCTCGCCGCGCACGAACTCCATCGCCACGAACACGCTGCCGTCGACCTCGCCGACCTCGTAGACGTGCACGACGTTGGGGTGCGAGACCTTGGCCATGGCCTGGGCCTCGCGCATCAAGCGGGTGCGACCGGAGAACTCGGTCGCGATCTCCGAGGAGAGCACCTTGATCGCGATGCGGCGATCGAGCTCCTCGTCGAACGCGGAGTAGACCACGCCCATGCCGCCCTCGCCGAGGGTCTTGAGCACGTGGTAGCGACCGATGCGCTGCCGCACCGTGGCGGCGCGCACGATGTCGCTGGGTTCGGTCGTGGCCGCGCCGGCGGGCGTGTGCAGCACCGGCTCGCCGACCACGGTCACGGTCTGCGCCACGACCGGCGCAGGGGTCCATTGCTGGGTTCGCTCGGCCACGTCGCACTACGATAGCTGCGGCGCGCGGGCGCGTCGTGGAGGCAGCACCGCGGTGACACCGGCGTGAAACCGCCTCGGGCGCTGGGCGTGAGGGTCTCGGTGCTACGGTCGATGCGATGCAGCGAAGGACCCGCAGCCGCTTCGATCCGGCGTTCGTGCTCGCATTCGCGCTGTCGATCACCGGCTGCGTCATCATCGATCCCAACGCGATGCTGTGTGCAGTGGGCACCGAGACGTGCTCGTGCACGCCGGGCGGTGGCTGCGATCCGGGCCTGTCGTGCGAGGCGATGGTCTGCATCGGACCCGGCGGCAGCTCGGGGAGCTCGGGCACGATCGGCAGCGATGGCAGTGGCACCAGCACCACCGTCGGACCCGGCACCGACAGCAGCAGCGACGGCGGCAGCAGCACCGGCGCCGACGGAGGACCCAACCTGGTGTTCGTGACCTCGACGCTGCACACCGGCGGCTCGCTCGGAGGCGTCGAGGGTGCGGACGCGATCTGCCAGGGTCGCGCCGAGGCCGCGGGGCTCACGGGGAGCTATCGTGCGTGGTTGTCCGTGCTGGGCAACGACGCCCGCGATCGCCTCGCGGGCGCGCGTGGCTGGCTGCGCACCGACGGCAAGCCGTTCGCGCGCGACCTGCAGCAGGTGCTCGCAGGCGAGTTCTTCTTCCCGCCGGTGACCGACGAGTCGGGCAACGAGGTGCCGGTGCCCGACTACGTCTGGACTGGCACCACCGCCGACGGTGTGGCCTACGACGTCGACGGCACCTCGCTGTGCAGCGGCTGGACCGAGGATCTCGCCGAGGGCTTCTCGGGCATCGGCGGCCTCGGGGCGGGCGCCGGCTGGTGGACGGACTACGCGTTCCAGCCGTGCACCGCGACCGCGCGGCTGCTGTGCTTCGGCGTCGACGCCGACAGCGACATCACGGTCGAGACCACCGAAGGCCGCCGCGCGTTCGTCAGCGCACAGTGGCTCCCCGCGACCGCGGGTCGCGATGCCGCCGACGCCGCGTGCGCGTCGGAGGCCGGCGGGGCCGGGCTCGCGGGCACGTTCCTCGCGCTGGTCGCCAACACCGGCGAGAGCCCGGGCGCGCGCATGAACACCGGCGGTGCGCCGTGGGTCCGCGCCGACGGGATGCCGATCTTCCACGACGGCGATCCCCTGGGCCTGACCATGGCCACGCCGGTGATGTTCGACGCCACCGGTGCCACGACCCCGCTGGCGATCTCGTGGGCCGGCAGCTACGGCGTCGGCGAGCTCGCGACCGACGCGGACAACTGCACCAACTGGACCTCGGCCAGCGGCTTCGCTGCGATGTTCAACGTGTGGCACGTGCACTGGCAGGGCTGGACCATCGATGGGCACTCGATGTCGCAGGAGTGCGCGCAAGGTGGCTACGGTGTGATCTGCCTCGAGCAGTGAGCGCCTGCCGTGGGCGCCCCGGCGTCCACTCGCGGTCGGGCCGCGCCCGCGACGAACGCGCGCGCGTGGTCGCGTTATGATCGCGCGGTCGTGGGCTCCCGCGCAGCGGCATGCTTCCTCGAGGCCGAGCGGCTGGCGGGCGTGCTGGGCAAGATGCGGCTCGCGTCGATGTGCTCGATCACCTCGGGCGAGGCCTCGACGATCCCCGAGACCCCGGAGCTGCTCGAGCGGTTGGAGCAGGGGCTGCAGCGGCTGCGCGAGCAGTTCGGCCAGCGCAGCACCGCGCCGGCGAGCGCACCCCTGGCGCCCGACGTCGAGGTCGCGCAGAGCTCCGTCGCTACGTCCGCGCGCACCTCGATCTGCTGAGCCAGCGCGAGCTGTGGCTGCGTGATCCCCAGGCCGCGATCCGTCGCGTCGACGAGGTCGCCGCCGCGACGCTGCGGGTCCATCGCGTGAGCGTATGGTTGCTCGAGGAGGCGCCGCTGCGGATCCGCTGCGTCGACCTGTTCGAGCGCGCGCATGGCCGCCACAGCGCCGGGCTCGAGCTCGCGGCTGCGGACTTCCCCAGCTACTTCGAGGCGATCGCGACCGAGCGCACCATCGCCGCCCACGACGCGATGCGCGACCCGAGGACCGCGTGCTTCGCCGAGTCCTACCTGGGCCCGCTGCAGATCGAGTCGATGCTCGACGTGCCCATCTGGGCCACCGGCCGCATGCGCGGGGTCGTGTGCCACGAGCACATCGGCGCGCCGCGGGTGTGGAACGCCGACGAGGAGACCTTCGCGTACCTCATGTCGAGCTTCGTCGGGCTCGCGCTCGAGCTCGCCGAGGGCGGCGGCTGACGGGCGATCGCTCGCCGCGTCAGTGCGCCTGCAGCAGGTCTGCCGCGTTCTCGTTCGCCGTCTTCGCGGCGCGCTCGAGCTCGGGCCCGCGGGGCGCGGTCGGCGAGGCCGCGACCGCGGAGCGGAAGTGGTGCAGCTCGCCGCGCAGACGGGTGATCTCGTCGCGCTGCTGCTGCAGCTGCGGCACGCGGCCGTCGTCGCCGTTGGCCTGCTCGACCGCGTGCAACGCGCGTCAGGTTGTCCTCGAGCAGGCGCTCGGCCTGATCGAAGGCGCCCTTGCGCGACAGCGCGATGGCGTCGATGGTCGCGGCCGCGGCCCGGGCCGCGACCAGACCGGTGTGGACCTCGGTGTCGGCGAGCGCGAGCACGGCGGCGTCGGTGCTGACCGGCATGGCGATGAACGAGCGGCGCTCGAGGGCGGCCGACGCCGCCGACGCGGTCGTCGAAGACACGATCGCGTCGAGCAGCTCGACGGTGGTGCCGGGCTGCTGCGGCGCGACCTCGAGCCTCGACGTAGGTGTCCTGCCGCTGGCCCTCGGCGAGATCGCCGAGCACCACCTGGTACGCGTGCACGCCGGTCATCTCGGCGGTGGCGCCCACGACCCGCGCGATCGTGACGCCGGGGCCGGTCGAGAGCGCGAGCCGGACGTTGCCCGCGACCTGACGCTGGGCGCCGAAGACCTCGTCGGCCAGCAACGTCGCGAGCTCCTCGCCGCAGTCGGCGTGGTGGAAGCGGCCGCCGGTGTCGCGCGCGAGCTGGCCCAGCAGCACCTCGTCGTAGTCGAGCCCGACGCCCAGCGCGGTGATGGCGACGCCCATGGCCTGCGCGTGGCCGACGTAGCCGGGCAGCGCGCTGGCGTCGTTGGGCACGCCGTCGCCCACCAGCACCAGCCGGTCGAGATCGCCGGGCTCGCGCTCGGGCTCGAGCTGGTGCAGCGCGGTCGCCAGGCCGGCGGCGAGGTCGGTGGTGCCGCGGGCCGCGACCGCGTCGATGCGCTCGTGGATCTCGTCGCGGTCGGCGTCGTCGATGCGTACCCGCGGCAACACCACCTGCGCGCGCGAGTCGAACGTCACGATGGTGAGGTGGTCCTGCGGTCGCA
Source organism: Nannocystaceae bacterium (assembly GCA_046351635.1). GTDB lineage: Bacteria > Myxococcota_A > Polyangia > Nannocystales > Nannocystaceae > Xiheibacterium. Next base: position 146,318 of record JAXLYC010000007.1, read on the forward strand.
GTTGATCGACCACGCTGTGCAACGCCGCGCGCGCCTCCTCGATCGGTGCGCCCACCATCGAGCCCGAGGTGTCGAGCACGAGCGCGAGGTTGACCGGCACACTGACGTCCTCGGCCCGCGTCGCGGCAGCGCTCTCGATGCGCACGGCGACCCGCGTCGCCGTGTGGGCTGGCAGCGCCTCGCGCTCGGCCGTCGCCGCGAGCGTCACCAGCTCGGGATCGGCCGGCGGCTTCGTACGTCCGAACACGGACAGCAGCGCGGGGACGGCGAGCAGCGGCAGCAGGCGGAGCACGCGGGTTCGGCGGGGCATGGTCGCGTGCTAACGCCGCGGCCGGCCCGGCCGGTCTGGCCCGCCGGTCACGGGCGCGTCACGAGGGCCTCGGCCGCGGCGGTCGGTGCCCCGCGGGCGCGTAGTGCCGCGTCTGCGGCGTGCGCGGGCCGCGGGCCAGGCCGCGCGGCGGTGCCGGGGACTGCGGTCGCAGCGGCGGCGGTTGCGACGCACCAGACCCAAGGTGCATTAAAGCCCGCACCGAGCCATGACGGCCGAAGCGGGCGAGCACAAGAAGCTGACGTGGCGCGAGGGCCTCTACCTCGTCGGCCCGGACCCGCTGACGTCGCCGTACTACTCCTCGGGGGCGCTGATCGTCGCCGGCGTCGGCTTCGCCACGCCGCTGTTCCAGCTGGGGCTGTACGCGCTGTTGTTCGCGCTCGCGCCGATCTACGTCGAGGCGGTGCTGCTGACGCTCTCCAACGGCGGCACCTACGTCATGACCCGCTATGCCCTGAGCCACCTGGGCAAGGTCGCGATCGTCGCGGCCGCGGTGGTCGGCGTCGTGATCTCGTTCTCCTACGTCGCGACCGCGATCGTGAGCCTGCTGTCGTTCAGCGACTACGTCAGCTCCATGGTCATGGAGCTGGGTAGCCTGCGCACGCTCGCGGCCATCGGCATCTCGAGCGTGCCTGCGATCGTGTTCGGCGTGTGGGTCATGCCCTCGCGCGTGCGCCAGACGCTCTCGACCGTGCTGGTGACCTCGATCATCGCGGTCGCGCTGTCCCCGGTGGTGCCCGCGGGCGTGGTCGTGATGCTGCCGCCGCTGGTGCTGCTGTTCACGCTCAACAACTACGGTCTGCGCGAGAGCGTGCAGGTCAGCAAGACCATCTTCTTGCTGAGCCTGGGCGTGATGGGTGTGACCATCGTGCTGGGCCTGCTGCACCTCGTCATCCACGGCGTCGAGCTCGGTCGCTTCCTCGACGGTGCAACGGTGCTGCGACCGGCGGTCGAGGCCCACGCCGAGGCCGCGGCCGCGGGCCACTTCGCCGAGGGCAGCGGTGGATCGGTCGTTCTGCCGGGCTTCGCGACCCTGGGCGCGGCGCTGATCCCGGTCGCGCTGGGCTCGTCGATCCTCGGGGCCTCGGGTGTCGAGTCGGTCATGAACATCCCCGAGGAGCTCGAGCGCCCGCGGGCGGACGTGCGGCGGATCTACCGCGCGATGCTGACGATCCTGCTCATCGTCGGCGGCTCGCTGTCGCTGCTGGTCTTCGCGGTGCTGCCACCCGAGAAGTTGGTCGGTGCCTCGGGTTACCTGCTCGCGGCGCTGGGCGAGACCGTGGTGACGGCGCTGAACGGCAGCCCGCTGCTGGGGCGGCTGTGGAGCGTGGTCATCGTCGCCAGCGCCGCGCTCATGCTCATCGGCGCGACCAACACCGGCTTCGCCGGCGCGCGCGGGCTGTGGGTGACGATGGCGCGCGACAACCTGCTGCCGCGCGCACTGCTCGACGCCAACGATCGCGGCGTGTTCAGCCGCATCAACGCGATGTTCTTCGTCGCGATCTTCGCGCTGTGCTACGAGGGTGACGCCGACTCGGCGGTGCTCGAGCGCTGGTACGGCGCGAGCTTCGGCCTGGTCATGCTCTCGGGCGTGATCGCGTTCGTGCTCCTGCGCCGCTTCAAGGCCGACGACCGTCGGGTCTACCGCGCGCCGTTCAACGTCAAGATCGGCGGTGTGTCGGTGCCGGTCGCGGCGCTCGCGGGCCTGGGCCTGCTGTCGCTGGCGTTGCTGGGGCTCTACGATCGCTTCGGCGACCAGATCCGAGACCTGCGGGCGTTGCTGGTCACCGGCGCCATCGCGGTCGGCACGATTCTGCTGGGCTACAACCACCGCCCGCTGCTGCGCGCCGGCTACCACTACTTCCGCCGCGTGATCGAGAGCGTCGAGAGCAGCGCGATCGAGGCCGAGGATCGCACCATCGTGGTCGCGGTCGGCGGCGTCCGCATCGGTCGCCTGCTGCGCAACGCCGTCGATCATCGCGCGAGCGCAGAGCGTGGCCAGCGGCATCCCCTACCGCCAGATCGTCGTGTTCCACATGACCCGCACGGTCACGCGCGAGGTCGTCTATCGCGTGACGCGCGACTCGATCCGGCCCGCCGGCATCGAGGGCAACGTCGTGCGCGTGCACACCGAGCTGACCGAGATCGCGCCGGACGACCTCGCGATGTACCTCGCGCTCGTGCCCAACCGGCACACCGAGAAGGACACGCTGCACGCGGCCATGGACGAGCTGGTCGACTTCCACGCGCGCCACGGCTTCCGCGGCCACATCGTCATCATCGGCGACTACGGCATCAGCGAGGCCGACAAGGCCGACCTGCAGGCGCGCCTGCCGGGCTCGACGCTGCTGCCGGTGCAGGTCTGACCGGTCCGGTGCGGAGCGTCGCGGCTCACGCTCGCGCGCGGGCGCGGCGGAGGAAGCGGCCCGGCGGCTCGCCCACCATGGCCGCGAAGTCGCGCGCGAAGTGGGCTTGATCGGCGTAGCCCAGCTCGGCCGCGAGCGTGCCCAGCGACGGCGGCGACGCCGACTGCAGCCGCGCGGCGGCCTCGTGCAGGCGGTAGCGCTGCAGCACCCACTTAGCCCACGCCGACGAAGCGGCGGAACTGTCGCTGCAGCGTGCGCGGATCGAGTCCGAGCCCGTCCGCGATCGCGTCCACGCGCTGCAGCCCGCGGGCGTGCTCGAGCGACTCGACCAGATCGCGCAGCGCGATCGCGGGCGGTGGCAGCGGTCGCAGCCGCGGCAACAACCACGCCTCGGCCGCGGCCACGCGCGCGTCGACGTCGTCGACCGCGGCGACGGCCCGCGCGAGTGCGAGCCCGTCGGGGCCCACGACCGCCGACAGCGGCGCGACGCGATCGGTCCACGCCGAGGCCGCGCCCGCGCCCAGGCCAGCGAACGCCGCGGGCCGGAACTTGATGCCGAAGACCCAGCCGCGTCCGCGCAGCCGGCGGATGAACCGGCGCGTGCACACGCCCGCGAGTGTCGAGCGTCGGCGCGCGCCGCCTTCGATCACGATGTGGATCGCGGGGTGCGGCAGCGTCCGCGCGAGGTAGGGCGCATCGAGTTGCCACTGCACCGACCACAGGTGGGCGATCCAAGGCGCCAGCGCCTCGGTCGGGCCGATGCGGCGATGCAGCAGCTGCCCCCGCGGCAGCTCGGGCTGCACGATGCCGCGGGGTGCGCCGGGGTCGCGGCGGGCCGCGCGGCTCACGGCCCGCGCTCCGCCGCGGGCGCGCGCCGCATTTCTTCAAGACGCGCGAGCACACCGGGGGCCATGCTGCGGCCATGCTCGCCCGCGGTCGCTTCGACGTCGAGTTCCACTCCGAGCCGCCCTTCGACGAGGTCCAGGGCGTCACGCTCGCGCGCACGCGGGTGCACAAGCGCTTCGCCGGCGAGCTGCAGGGCACCAGTGTCGTGCACATGCTGGGGGTGCGCACCCCGGTCGCGGGCTCGGCCGCCTATGTCGCGCTCGAGCGCGTCGAGGCGACGCTCGAGCACCGGCGCGGCAGCTTCGTGCTCGTCCACTGCGGCGTCATGGCGGCCGGCGCGCCCTCGCTGACGCTGTAGGTCGCGCCCGACTCCGGCACCGGCGAGCTCGTGGGCCTGCGCGGCACCATGACCATCGAGATCGTCGCGGGCGAGCACAGCTACGCGTTCGACTGGCAGATCAGTCAGTGAAGCGGAAGCTCCGCTTCCTCTTCCCGCGCGGGCAGAGCCGCCGCCGGTCCCTCGAGCATCCGCTGACAACCTCTCAGCCGAACTTCCCCGTGATGTAGTCTTCGGTGCGTTTGTCTGCCGGCTGCGTGAACAGGCGGTCGGTGGCGTTGAACTCGATCAGCTCGCCCTGCAGCAGGAACGCGGTCTTCTGCGACACGCGGGCGGCCTGCTGCATGTTGTGGGTGACGATCACGATGGTGTAGCGCTCGCGCAGGGTCGTGAGCAGATCCTCGATCCGCGTGGTCGCGATCGGGTCGAGCGCGGAGCAGGGCTCGTCGAGCAGCAGCACCTCGGGCTCGACCGCCAGTGCCCGCGCGATGCACAGCCGCTGCTGCTGTCCGCCCGAGAGCCCGACCCCGGGCTCGTGCAGGCGGTCGTGGACCTCGTCCCACAGCGCGGCCTGGACCAGGGCGCGCTCGACCAGGGAATCGGCGCGCTCGCGCGGCAGGCTCGCGGTCAAGCGCAGCCCCGCGAGCACGTTGTCGCGGATCGACATGGTCGGGAACGGGTTGGGCTTCTGGAACACCATGCCGATGCGGCGGCGGACCCACACCGCGTCGCTGTCCGCGGCGTAGATGTCCTCGCCGTCGAGCCGCACCTCGCCCTCGTGGCGGGCGCCGCGGACCAGCTCGTGCATGCGGTTGAGACAGCGAACCAAGGTCGACTTGCCGCAACCCGACGGGCCGATGATGGCCGTGATTTCGCGCGGCATGAACTCGAGCGACACCCGCGAGAGCACGCGCTTGTCGCCGTACCACGCCGACAGCGCGCGGACGCTCAGCTTCGCGGGGGCCGACCCGTCGACCATCGTCTTCTCGTAGCCAATCGCGCGCGCGACCGCAAGCGGTCAACGCAGGCCGCGGCGACGCTCGAGGCGGTGGCGCAGCACGATCGCGAGGCCGTTGAGGCACAGCAGCGTCGCGAGCAGCACCACGATGCCGGCCGCAGCGTTGGCTTCGAAGCCGGGTTGGGGGCGGTTGGTCCAGCTGAAGATCTGGATCGGCAGCGCCGTGAACGGGGATGCGGGGGTGTCGGGCAAGAAGTCGACGTAGGCCAGCGCGCCCAGGACCAACAGCGGCGCAGCCTCGCCGAGCGCACGCGAGACCGCGAGGATCGAGCCGGTCAGCACGCCGGGGATCGCCAGCGGCAACACCACCCGGCGGGTCACCTGCCACTGCGTCGCGCCCAGCGCCAGCGCCGCCTCGCGCAGCGAGCTCGGCACCGCGCGCAGGGCCTCGCGCGAGGCGAGGATGACGATCGGCAGCACCAGCAGCGCCAGGGTCAACGCGCCGGCGAGCAGGCTGCGGCCGAGCCCGAGCGCGCGCACGAACAGCTCGAGCCCGAGCAGGCCGTAGACGATCGACGGCACGCCGGCGAGGTTCGCGATGTTGACCTCGACGATGCTGGCGATGCGTCCGCGGCGTCCGTATTCCTCGAGGTAGATCGCCGCGCCCAAGCCGACCGGCAGCGCGAACGCAGCGGTCAGGCCCACCAGCGCGAGGCTGCCGACCGCGCCCGCGACGATGCCGGCGCGCTCGGCGTGGCGCGAGGGGAAGCTGGTGAGGAAGTCCCAGTGCAGCCGCGGCAGCGCATCGACGAGCACGTCGGCGAGCAGCAGCAGCAGCAACAGCACCGGCAGGATCGCGGCGCTGAAGCAGACACCGGCGAAGGCCCGCTCGAGCGCGCGGCTGCGGCGACGTCGACGGGCCGCGGTCATGTCGCGGTGCTCCGGAACTGCCGCCGCGCCAGCCGACGGCTCACGAGGTTGGCGGCGAAGGTGAAGGTGAACAGCGCGCCGCCGATGACGAAGATGGTCGCGTACTCGAGCCCGCCGGCGGGGACGTCACCCAGCGCGACCTGCACGATGTACGCGGTCATGGTCTCGATCGGAACCTGCGGGTCGAGCGTCAGCCGCGGCTGCTGCCCGGCCGCGATCGCGACGATCATGGTCTCACCGACCGCGCGCGACACCGCCAGCACCAACGACGCCGCGATGCCCGACAGCGCGGTCGGCAGCACCACACCGAACACGGTCGCGAGCTTGCCCGCACCCAGGGCATAGGCGCCCTCGCGCAGCTCGTCGGGCACCGCGCGGATGGCATCCTCGCTCAGCGAGGTGATCATCGGCACGATCATCATGCCCATGACGATGCCGGGACTGAGCGCGTTGAAGCCGGCCAGGGACGGCAGCCAGCGCTGCAGCTGCGGTGTCAGCACCAACAGCGCGAAGAAGCCGTAGACGATGGTCGGGACCCCGGCGAGCAGCTCGAGCGTGGGTTTGAGCACCGCGCGCACGCGCGGGGGCGCGAACTCTCCCAGGTAGATCGCCGCCAGCAGGCCGAAGGGCAGCGCGACCGCGATGGCGATGGCCGAGGTCAGGAAGGTGCCCGCGACGAGGGGCCAGATGCCGAAGTGACGCTCGGCGAACAGCGGCGTCCAGGTGTCGTCGAACAGGAACTGCGACAGCGAGACCTCGGCGAAGAAGCCCGCGCTCTCGCCCACCATCACCAGCAGGATCGCGGCCGTGATGGCGATCGACAGCAGGCCACAGGCGAGCAGCAGGCGCTCGAGCACGCGCTCGTGCCAGGGCACCGCGGCTGCGCGGCCGCCACGGTCGACCGGCGGCGTCATGGCGCGGACGCACCTGCGGCGACGCCATCGCCGGCCCAGCGCGCGCGGCTGTCGGCGTAGCCCGCCGGCGACAGCGGGATGAAGCCGACCTCGCGCGAGAGCGCCTCGGCGCTGCGGAGGTAGAAGTCGACGAAGCGGGCGACCGCGGGCTGGTCGCGCATGGCCGTGCGCACGTACAGGAACACCGGGCGCGACAGCGGCTGGTATGTGCCGTCGGAGACGCTGGTCGGGGTCGGCAACACTGCGCCGCGACCGTTGCCATCGTTGCCGTCGTCGACCGCGACGAGCTTCAGCGCCTCGGCGTTCTCGGCCCAGTAGGCGTAGCCGACGAAGCCCAACGCGAGCCGGTCGCGCGCGATGCCCTGGACCAGCAGGTTGTCGTCCTCGCTCGCGGTGTAGTCGCCGCGGCTGGCGTGCGCGGTGCCGACGATGGCCTGGGTGAAGTAGTCGTAGGTGCCCGAGCCGACGCCGGCGCCGAACAGGTGCAGCTCCTGGTCGGGCCACTGCGGCCGCACGTCTCGCCACCGCATCACCCGGCCCTGGGCCTGCGGCGCCCAGATCTGCGCCAGCTCGCCCACGGTGATGGCGTCGATCCACGTGGCCTCGGGGTGGGCGAGGATGGCGATGCCGTCGTATGCGATGGGCAGCTGCACGACCTCGACGCCGTTGGCGGTGCAGCTCGCGAGCTCGTCGGCGCGGATCGGACGCGACGCGGCCGCGATCGCGATCTCGCGCTGACACAGCTTCTTGAACCCGCCGCCGGTGCCGGACTGGCCCACGGTCACGCGCGCGTCGCCTTCCTCGCGGAAGGCCTCGGCGACGGCCTCCGACAGCGGGAACACCGTGCTCGAGCCGTCGACCGCGACGAGATCACCAGGCCGCCGGCCTGCGCCGCAGGCGGCCACGGCGAGCAGCAGCAGCAGCGTGTCGCATCGCATGACGAGGGCCGCGATTGCCGCGGCAACCGAGCGAGTAGACCAACCGCGTGTTACACCGACGTGACGGGAGATCGCAGACGACGTCCGCGAACTCACGGCCCCCGCCACAGGGTTGCGACGCCCGGGTGTCATTGTCACCTCGCGGTCACATGCGGCGTATCGAGCTGTCACGCGGTGGTGACACCGTCGGGCGGTGCCGAGCCCCTTCGTCGCATCGCTTCTGTTGCAGTGGACCTCGCAAGACCCCGCGCCCGCGCCGGCGCCGGCCGACGCTGCGGCGCCGACCGAGCCGGCACCACGGGAGCTCGACGAGGACGCGCCCGACGCGGTCGTCGCGCAGCCCGAGCCCGAGCCCGAGCCCGAGCCGCAGCCCCAGCCCGAGCCCGCCAAGGTCGAGACGCCCGCGACCAAGGTCGCGGCCGAAGCCGAGATCGAGACGCCCGCGCCCGCACCGGCACCGGCCGCGCACGGCTACGTGCGCCCGCCCGCGGTGGCGAAGACCGACGCGACCATCCGCAACGCCGAGCTGGGCGCGGAGTCCAACGTCGACGAGTCGAAGTACAAGATCGGCAAGGGCTGGACCATCAGCAGCAAGGACAAGCGCTTCTCGCTGCAGCTGCGCGGACGCATCCAGTTCCGCTACGACATGGAACACCCCGGCGTCGCAGGCAAGGACACGCAGCAGTCGCTGCAGATCCGGCGCGCGCGCCTGGTGCTCATGGGGCACATGTTCAGCCCCCACGTGAAGTACCACTTCCAGTTCGGCTTCGCGCCGCGCGACATGCAGAACGATCTGCCCAACGAGAACGGCAGCATCCGGCGCAACCCGCTCCGTGACGCGCGCATCGAGTTCGATCGCCTGCGCGACTTCACGGTGTGGATGGGCCAGATGAAGGTGCCGTTCAGCCGTCAGCGCGTGATTTCCTCGGCGTACATGAACCTGGTCGATCGCTCGATCGCCAACGTCGAGTTCAACCTCGATCGCGACATCGGTATCGAGGCGCTGTCGAAGGACCTCGGCGGGCTCGGCGGCAAGCTGGCGTACTACGCCGGCGTGTTCATGGGCGAGGGCCGCAACGCCTTCGACCTCACCGACTTCGGCATGTTGTACATGGGCCGCATCGAGGTGCTGCCGTTCGGCAAGTTCGACGACTACACCGAGGGCGACCTCGCGCGGTCGAAGAAGCCGGGCTTGAGCATCGGTGCGGCCTATGCCTTCCACGACGACGCCCACATCGCGCGCGGCAACGTCGGCGATCCCCCGGCCGACGGCGGCACGACCGACTTCCATCACATGACCGCCGACCTCGTGTTCAAGTGGCACGGTCTGTCGCTGTCCAGCGCGATGCACCTGCGGCGTGGCTTCAACCGCAAGAACGGCGGCAAGCTCGACGACATGGGCGCGCCCATCGCGACGGTCGCGGCGCGCCAGGGCGTGGGCTGGTACGGCCAGCTCGGCTACGTCGTGCCCAAGATCCCGCTCGAGGTCGTAGGTCGCTACGCGTTCAACCGCGCGCTGTTCGGCAGCTCGTCGCTACCCGAGGCCGACGAGGCCGGTGGCGGTCTGAACTGGTACTTCGTGGGTCACGACCTCAAGCTGCAGGTCGACTACTTCCGCCTGTGGGACGAGACCATGGGCACGACCGCGGCCGACGCGGCCAAGCACGGCACCGACCGCGTGCGCGTGCAGGTGCAGGTCTACTTCTAGTCCGCAGCAACAGCAGCAGCGCGAGCCACCAACGGCCCCGGTCACGCGCCGGCAGGCTGCACGCGCAGCCGCCGGCGGCTTCGGACTCGCCGAAGGTGTCGGGCAGCGCGTCGCCGCTGCCCCCGTCCTCGCCGGGCACACCGGTGTCGCTCGCGTCGCCGGGCCCGGTGCCCGCGCCGCCATCGTCACCGCCCGCGCTGGTCTCGCCCGCGTCGCAGCCCTCGTCGATGTCGCCGTCGCAGTCGTCGTCGCGCCCGTCGTCGCAGCGCTCCTGCACGAAGCAGCGCGGCGCGGGCGACTGCGCGTGCACCGTGGCCCACGCGCTGGGCAGATCCCAGCCGGCGTCGTCGCTCCACGCGGGCCCCACCACCGGCGCCTCGGCGAAGCCGTCGCCCTGCGAGATCCAGCAGCGAAGACCCGCGGCCGCGCGTGCGCACAGATCGTCGCGGCCGTCGCCGTCGACATCGGCCAGCCGCAGGGTCGCGAAGAAGCGGATCGAGTTCCAGCCGCTGTCGTCCGACAGCGCCGGTCCGGCGAAGGCCTCGCCGAAGCCGTCGCCGAGCCACGGCGCGCAGCGGATGCCGGCGTTGGCGCGCGCGCACAGGTCGGTGTCGCCGTCGCCGTCGAGATCGCCCCAACGCAGGGTCGAGGCGTTGGCGTAGTCCCACCAGCCCGAGTCGTCGCTCCACGCCGGGCCGAGGATCGCCTCGCCGAAGCCGTCGCCGAGCGACAGGTGACAGCGCACGCCGGTGGGCGCGCGCCCGCACAGGTCGCGCCGGCGATCGCCGTCGACATCGATCAGCGCGATCGTGCTCCACGCCTCGACGCGATCCCAGCCGTCGGCGTCGGTCCACGCGGGACCCTCGATGGGCTCGCCGAAGCCACCCGCGGTCGCGGGCCAGCAGCGCATCCCTGCGCTCGTCCGCGCGCACACGTCGGCGCGGCCGTCGGCGTCGATGTCACCCAGGCGGATGGTGCCGTGCAGCGCGGGCGCGTCGAAGCCGGCGTCGTCGGCGAGCGCGGGCAACGACCATGGCGCCGGGTCGAAGCCGTCGTCGGTCGCACGGTGACACGCGAGCCCGGCGCTGCTGCGCGCGCAGACGTCGTCGCGACCGTCGCCGTCGACGTCGGCCAGCCGCAGGCTCGCCGCAGCCGCCGGCGCGGCGTAGCCGTCGTCGTCGCGCAGGATCGGCACGTCGAGCGCCTGGGCCAGCGGTGCGGTGGTCGAGCGCACGCAGTGCAACCCGGCGGCATCGCGGCCGCAAACATCGGCGCGGCCGTCCCCGTCGATGTCGCCGCTGCGCAGGGAGCCGAAGCGCTCGGGCGCGTTCCAGCCCGCCGCGTCGGTCCACGCCGGTCCGGCGATCTCGCTGGCGAAGTCGTCGGCCGCGAGGCGACAGCGCACGCCGTCGGCATCGCGGCCGCACACATCGGCGCGGCCGTCCCCGTCGACGTCGGTGGTGGTGCTGGCATCGTGCGCGCTCAGCAACACACTCGACTCTTCCCAGCTGCGATCGCACGAGCCGGGCTCACCGCTGCCGCGCGCGAGCACGCCGAGATGATTGCCGACCACGCGTTGGCCGCCGTCCGAGGGCACGTTGACCACGCCCTCGCCCTCGATCCACATCGTGCTCGAGCCGCCGCCGTCGAGGTTGCTCGCGTCCCATGCACCGAGCTCGAGCATGAGCTCGGCCAGCTCGGTGCAGCGCATGCCGATGCTGATGTCGCTGCGGCCGTCGACCACCGCGAGGATCAGCGTGCGTCGATCCTGCGACAGCCCCGCGGCGGTCCGCGGGTGGCGCGTGGTGCACAGCTCGCCCTCGTCGGCGGGGTAGGGCGCGCCGGCTTCGACCAGGGGCCGGCGGCCCGACACGACCTCGCGCATCCACGGCGCGGGCGCGTCGAGCACGACCGCGGGCGGCAGGATCTCCGCGCGGCCGCGGCCGAACGCGACCGTGCCGCTGCCGTTGCCGTCGGCGGTGTCCGCCCACGGCTCGCCTGCGCCCACGGCCAGGCCGCTGGTCGAGTAGTCGTCGTAGGAGAAGAAGTCGCCGTTGGTCGCGAGCTGCGCGTCGACCAGGCCGGCGAACGACGAGACCGTGCGCTGACGTTCGTCGCTCTTGGTCGCGCGGATCGAGATGCCGTCGGCGCACAGATCGATCCGTGCCGCGAAGATGCGCAGCGGCGCGCCGGTGCTGCGCCGCAGCAGCCGCACGCCCGGCAGCGGCTCGCTCCACTCGTCGGCGGCCGCGGCCGTGCGCGGCCACCACGCCAGCGCGAGCCCCCAGGCCGAGCACGCGAGCATCCCCCAGGTTGCGGCGCCCCTCCGCATGATCGAAAGCGTAGGGCCGCGCCGCGCCGCGACTCAATCCAGCGTTCGCTGTAGCCGGGCCGCCAGCCGCGTGCGGCGCGACGCCGGCGCGTTCGATCACGGCGACGCGGGCGGGACCTCGAGTGCCTCGCGCTGCGCCGGATCGACCGGTTCGGTGCCGAAGACCTTCTCCCACTTGGCGATCACGACGGCCGCGAGACCGTTGCCGATCACGTTCACCATGGTGCGGGCCATGTCCATGATCTCGTCGACCGCGAGCAACATCGCGACACCGGCCTCGCCCGGCAGGCCGAAGCTGGCGCAGGTGCCGGCGATGATCACCAAGGTCGCGCGCGGGACCCCGGCGACGCCCTTGGACGTGAGCATGAACGTCAACAGCATCGCGATCTGCGTGCCCAGCGGCATGTCGATGCCGGCGGCCTGCGCGATCGTGATCGAGGCGACCACGAGGTAGAGCGTGGAGCCGTCGAGGTTGAAGGAGTAGCCGGTGGGGATCACGAAGCTCGCGACCCGCCGCGGCACGCCGAAGGCGACGACATCCTCGAGCAGCCGCGGCAGCGCGGCCTCGCTCGATGCGGTCGAGAACGCGGTCGCGGCCGGCTCGCGGATGGCACGCAGGAAACGCACGACCTTGATGCCGCACACGATCATGACGGGCAGGAACACCAGCGCGAACAGGATCACCAGCGCGAGGTAGAGGCTGCCGACCAGGGCCGCGTACTTGCCGACCAGGTGCACGACCGCGGGCCAGCCCTTGATGAACTCGCCGTCGATGGTCTTGCCCGCCGCCATGTGGCTGACGTTGTAGGCCATGGCGCCGAAGACCCCCAGCGGCGTCAGGCGCATGACGAGGTCGGTGTACTTGAACATCACCTGCGAGACCGCCTCGAAGAACGACAGCACGACCTTGCGCTGGTCGGGGCGGATGCGCGTGAGCGAGATGCCGAACAGCGTGGCGAACACCACCACCGGCAAGATGTCGCCCTTGCCGGCGTGCTCGATCAGGTTCGACGGGAACAGGTGCAGCGCGATCTGCCAGCCGGTCTTCTGCTCGGCCAGCTCGACGTGGGCCTGACCCGACAGGTCGATGGGCAGGCCCTTGCCGGGCTCGAGCCAGTTGACCACGCCCAGGCCGATGAACAGCGCCGCGGTGGTGACGATCTCGAAGTACAGCAGCGCCTTGCCGCCCATGCGCCCGACTGCCTTGAGGTCGCCGGTCTGCGCGACGCCGACGACGATGGTCGAGAACAACAGCGGGACGATCAGGCCCTTGATGAGCGCGATGAACGCGGACGAGAGGAACTTGAAGCCGTTGTACGCCTGCGGAAACTGGTCCTGCGGCAGGAACCCGCCCACGACCACGCCCAGGCCCAGACCCATGAAGATCCAGACGGTGCTGCGGGCCCACCACGGGCGTCGGCGCGGGGCCGCTTCGTCCATCGGCGGCGACTTTACCCCATGGCGCGCGGTCGCGGCGATTCACCCGGCTTTCATGGTCGATTCACCGCGGCGCGGCGGACGATCGCGACGGGCTCGTTAGACTGCACCGGCGTGACCCCGAAGTTGTTCGACCTCGACCACTACGTCGCGCGGTGGAGCCGCGCGGCCGACGACCTCGCGCTGCGGCAACGCCCGTGCGGCTGGTCGATCGCGCTGTTCGACTCGATCGCGCACGTGCGCGAGCAGGACTGGGACGCGCTGGTGGGCGCGCGCCTGTTCATGGGCCGACGCTACCTCGCCGCGATCGAGCGCGCCCGTCCGCCGCGCATGGGGTTCCGCTACGCGCTGTGCTACGACGGCGCGCGGCCGGTCGCGGCCGCGAGCTTCCAGGTGCTGGAACTCGCGCTCGATGCGTTCGGCTCGCGCGTGCCCGTGCCGCCGCCGGCGAACGACGAGCCCCTGCGTCGACGACTGCGCGCGGCCGGCCGCAACGCCTGGCGCGAGGTCAGCGACGCGCTGGGCGAGGGCGGCGCGCAGCGGGTCTTGATCAACGGCAACGCCTTGGTCAGCGGCGAGCACGGTTTCGCCATCGCCGACGGGGTCGACCCCCGGCAGGCGTTTCATGCCCTCGCCGACGCCACGTATCGCCTGCGCCGCGCGGAGAAGCTCCACGGCGGCATCGCGTCGGTGCTGATCAAGGACTTCGGCGACGCCGCGCGCGTGAACGCCGACGAGCTGCAGCGCTTCGGCTACCACGCGCTGCAGGTCGATCCCAACATGGCGCTGGCGATCGATCCAGGCTGGCGCCGCTTCGACGACTACCTCGGCGCGCTGTCGGCCAAGTACCGCCGCAAGGTCAAGGACGTGCGCAAGAAGGCCGCTGGCCTGCGCTGCGAGCGACTCGACGCCGCCGCGGTCGCGCGGCAGGCTGCGGCGCTGCACTCGTTGTACCTCGCGGTGCACGAGAAATCCGAGCTGCGCCTGGCCAACCCCGGGCCCGACTACTTCCCCGAGCTGGCGGCCGCGCTGGGCGACGACGCGGTGCTGCGCACGTGGTCGCTCGACGGCACCGTGGTCGGCTGCAGCCTCGCGCTGGGCGGGCGCGACGAGCTCGAGGCGCACATGGTCGGGCTCGACTACGACGTCAACGTCGAGCACGGCGTGTACCAGAGTGCGCTGTACCAGTTCGTCGACGACGCCATCGGTCGCGGCGCCCGCGAGCTGTCGATGGGGCGCACCGCGCTCGAGATCAAGAGCGCCGTCGGTGCCACCGCGCGGCCGATGACCTGTTACCTTCGCCACGCCAACCCCGTGGGCAACCGCATCATGCGGCCGCTGGTGGCGCAGATCGGGCCCACGCCGTGGTCGCCGCGCAACCCGTTCCGCGACGACGCGCACCCGTGACGGTAGACTGTCGCGGGTGACGTCGACCGCCGCGGCCCCACGCACTCGCTTCGCGCGGGCGTTGGCGTGGATCTGGTTCCGCTCGCTGCAGCGCGAGGGCGCCGCGGTGCCGCCGGGACCGACGCTGTGGGTGCTCAACCATCCCAACGGTCTGCTCGACGCGGTCGTGGCGACGGCGGCGCTGCCGGGCTCGCCGCGCTTCCTGGGCAAGGCGACGCTGTGGCAGGTGCTGGTGCTCAAGCCGCTGCTCGCGATCTTCGATCCGATCCCGGTGCACCGCCGCGCCGATGGAGACGTCGGGCCCGATGCGACCGCGAAGACCTTCGCCGCGGTGCACGAGGCGCTCGCGCGCGGCGACGCGGTCGCGATCTTCCCCGAGGGCATCAGCCATGCGCGGCGCGAGCTCGCGCCGCTCAAGACCGGCGCTGCGCGCATGGTGTTGTCGTCACCGCGGCCGGTGCAGCTGGTGCCCGCGGGCCTGGTCTACGGCGAGCGCGAGCGCTTCCGCCACAGCGCGCTGGTGCGGGTCGGAACGCCGATCGACTACGACGACCTGCGCGGTCGCGGGGCCGAGCCGGACGCGGTCGCGACGCTGACCGGGCGCATCGCCGAGCAGCTGCGGCCGCTGACGCTGCACGGCCCCGACGACGCCGCGCAGGCGCTGGCGGAGCGACTGGCGTGGTTGCTGGCCGAGGGCCCGCGCGAGCGCGCCGCGCTGGCGCCGTTGCAGGCCCGCGTCGCGACCCTGGCGACGCGGCTGCGCGCCCTGCCGCCGGCATCGCTGGCAGCGATCGAGACCCGCGCGACCCAGGCCTGCGACGCGCTCGCGCGCGCGGGCGTGCGCGCCGATCAGCTCGGCTTCGCCTACGATCGCGCCACGGTCGCGCGGTGGCTGCCGGGCTTCGCGTCGAGGCTGTTGTTCGCGCCGCTGTGGCTGCCGCTGGCGCTGTGGTGCTGGCCGGTCTACCGCCTGACCGGCTTCGTCATCGGTCGGCTGGTGCTCGACCTCGACGTGGTCGCGACCTACAAGTTCCTGCTGGGGCTGGTGCTCTTCCCCGCGTGGCTGTGCGCGTCGCTGGTGCTCGCGGGTGTGTTCGGCGGCGTCGCGGGCGTGCTCGCGACGCTGGTCGCAGCCGCGGTCGCGTTCGTCGTGCTGCCGCTGGGCGAGCGCGTCGGCGAGGACCTGCAGGCCATCCGCGGCTTCGCGCAGCGGCGCAACCCACGGCTGCAGGCGCTCGCGCAAGAACGCGACGCGCTGCTGGCCGCGTTTCCCGAGCTGCGCGACGGCGGTGCGCCGCCGCTCAGCCGTTGAAGATGCCCGGCAGCGGCTTGCCGATGTCGCCCGCGACGTAGGCGTCCTCGGGCCAGGCATAGGGGCCGTTGAAGATCTCGTTGTGGCCGTAGCCCGGCCGGCCGTCGCGTTCGTAGTCGGCCGGCGAGAGCCCCATGGCCTGCAGGATCGTCACCAGCAGGCGGTTGTGCGGGATGCCGGGGATGAGCACGCCCCACGGCAAGATGGGGTTGGCGTAGTCGCTGGTCATCTGCGAGTAGTCGACGTAGTAGCCGGTCGTGAGCGCCCCGCCGGCGCCGCCGGCGAGGATCGTCGGCATGGCCTGGACGTAGTGGTCCATCGACAGCTCGCCGCCCCAGTAGACCAGGCTGTTGTCGAGGAAGGTCTGTCCGTCGGCCTCCTCGACGTCGAGCTGCTCGAGGAAGCGCTGGAACACCGCCGTCACGACCCACTTGTTGAGGCTGACGATGTGCTCGTGGTCCATCGGCTCGTCGACCGCGTCGTGGGCGTAGTCGTGCCAGTCGCCGGCGACGTCGTCGCTGCTGTGATACGAGTTGACCTTGGTCCCGCTCGCGTCGGTGATGCCCATCTGGGCCTCGAACGTGATGATGCGGGTGATGTCGCAGCGCAACGCGGCCACGGCGATGTCGACCAGCAACGCGGTCCAGGCCTCGAAGTTCTCGATGCTCGAGACCTCCTGCCAGGGGTAGCCCACGCCGTAGATCGGCGGTTCCTCGGGCTTGACGCACGCCGCCGAGAGGCCGTTGGCGAGCTCGTTCTCGATGTCGTCGAGGAACGCCATGTGCCGCTCGAGCGTGGCGCGGTCGTCGGCGCCCAGCCGCGGGTGGGTCTTGAGCTTGGCGTAGTCTTGGTACACCGCGGCGACCAGGCGGCGGTTGGGATGCTCCATCGGCATGCCCGGTTCCATGAAGTCGCCGAACAGGTCCTGCCACAGATCGTGGGGCTCGAGGTACGCCGGGATGTTCTCGACCGGGCCGCCGGGCACGTTGTAGTCGGTGTCGGAGATCGAGCTGGGGCTGCCGGTCGCGAGCACGATCGAGCGCGCGTGCGGCGTGCTCGGGTAGAAGCGATCCGAGTACGCCAGCACCTGGTCGATGGTCGGCATCTGCGCCAGGCCGCGGGTCTCGAACTCGCCGGCAGAGGCGCAGTTGGCGTAGTTGCCCAGCATCATGCCCAGGCCGTGGCTGGTGCCCTGCAGGTAGTCGAGCCCGCGCAGCAGCAGCATCTTGTTGAACCACGGCTGCAGCGACGCGGGCATCGTGCGCGACAGATCCTGGCCGGTGAAGTCGGCCAGCGGCGCCCACTTGTAGTTGGTGCCCGGCAGCGTGGTGCTCAGCGCGGTGGTGCCGTCGGCCCGCTCGCCGCCGTACATGGTGTCGCGCAGCTGGTAGCCCGGCGGGGTCCAGGCGGGCCAGAAGTCGGCGACCATCTGCCCGCTCTGGGACTGGATCGCGACGAAGCGCTTGATCGGATCGCCGGGTGCCGCCTTGGTGCCGCGGGGCAGCAGCGACGACAGGAACGGCATGCCCAGCAGCATGCCGCTGGTGGTGCGCAGGAACATGCGCCGACCGCTACGGACTGGCATCACATCACCCTCCGGGTGCGGAACGTGGCCGCCAGCGCGATGCTGCGCAGCGCCGAACGAATCGAGGCGTTGTCGGTCAGCTCGGTGGTGACCGTCTCGATGAGGCAGGTGTCTTCGTCGGACTCGGTGCGGCCGAAGGTCGCGCGGAAGTACTGCTGCGCAAAGCAGGGCTCGGCCTTGCCGCTGTCGACCACCTGCTGGCTCAGCGCGACGCCGTCGGCGATGACGGTGTCGTCGCCGGTGATGGCGGGCGCCGCTGCGGTGTCGAGCGGAAGCGTCGCGAGGATCTCACCGGAGACCGAGTCGATGATGGTCTCCTCGGTGCGGTAGCGGCCGATGGCATCGTAGCCCTCGAGCACGAAGCCGATGGGGTTGATGGCGTGGTGGCAGCCGTTGCACACCGCGTCGGCGGTCTTCTCCTCGTAGCGCTGACGCGTGGTCTTCTGGCCGTCGACCGGCGGCTGATCGAGCGCGCCGGGGGGCAGCTGGGTCGGGTCGGGTTGCGGCAGCGCCTCGCACAGGATGCGCTCGCGCAGCGCGGCGCCGCGGTGCACCGGATGGCTCTCCTCGTTGCCCGTGAGCAGGAACGCCACGCGCGTGAGCAGACCTGCGCGCTGGCCCGCGGGCATGCTCGGCGGTTCGCCGGCGCCGTCCCACGGCTGCACGCCGTAGAGCTGGGCCAGGTGCGGCGAGTCCGTGAGCGAGACGTCGGTCAGCAGCAGATCGGCGAGCGAGCCGTCCTGCTCGAAGGTGAAGTGCCGCTGCAGCGCGTGGATCTCGTCTTGCGCCGCGAGCAAGTGATCCGCGTCGGGCTCGCCGATGCTGGTGCCCATCGCGAAGGTCTGGAACGCCGGCGTGGTCGGGAACGTGGTCAGCCAGCCCAGCTGCAGCCACTCGTCGTAGAAGCGATCGACGGTGCGTTGCGTCCGCGGGTCCTCGAACACGCGGTCGAGCTGGGCGAGGTAGCCGTCCTCGGTGAGGATGGAGCCGTCGGCCGCGGCCGCGAAGAGATCCGCGTCGGGCATCGACTGCCAGAAGTGGAACGACAGCCGCGACGCCAGCGCGTAGCCGTCGAGTTGGTACTGCGTGTCGTCGCCCTCGCCGTCGAGCTCGACGTGGTAGAGGAACTGCGGCGACATCAGCAGCATGAACACCAGGCTGCGCCAGGCCTCGATGCCGTCGGGGGCGGTGGTCGCGATCTCGTGCAGGCTGCTGCGTTCGTCCTCGAAGAGCGGCCGCCGATAGGCCCGGAGCCCGAAGTCGTCGAGGAACGCGTCGATGCAGCTCGCGTCGGGCATCGTCGGCCCGGCACAGGCACCGCCGATGGCGGTGAGGTTGTCGGGATCGTAGGCGACGATGTCGGCGAGCCGATCGGCCAGGCGGTAGTACGCGCGCGCGTGCAGGTCGGACACGCGCGTGTCGAGGATGCCGAAGCTGCCGTCGCCGTCGTCGAGCGGGATGCGATCGAGCTCGGTCGCGGCATCGGTGGCGACGTCGATGCCTGCGGGGGCGAACAGCTCGGCGAGCGTGTTGCGGTACTGCGCCTCGGACAGGCGGCGCAGCGGTGCGACGCTGACCCCGTCCGCACACGCACCCGCGCCGGTGTCGTCCGCGGTGCCGCCGTCGCTGCCGCCGCTGGCCTCGGTGCCGCCGGTGCCATCGGCCGCGCCGTCGTCGTGGGCGTTGGTGCCGTGGTAGCAGCCCGCGGCGCTGCAGAGCAGCGCGAGGCCGAGCGCGGTCGGGTGGGCGCCGGGTGGGCGATGGTGGCTGGGCATCGGCGTGATCCCTGGGCGACGGCAAGGGCCCGCCGCGCGAACGCGCGCGGCGCCGTCGCCCTGCCGGAGGGCGTAGTAACCCGAGGCGGGAAATTGTCTCGCCGCGGGTCGATTTTTTTTCCGCGCCCGCGCAGGCTCAGACGCGAGCCCGACGCTGGCGCTTGCGCTGGACGCGACCGGCCAGGTAGTCGCCGCGCAGCGACAGCCCGCCGCCGGTGAAGATCTCGCGGGGCTCGCCCGCGACCGAGCCGCCGCCGCGCACGTCGAGCTGCACGTTCGGTGTCACGTAGATGTACAGGCCCGCGCCGAGGTTGTGCTGGAAGGCCCGCTCGGCGCCGAAGTCGAAGAAGCCGAACCACTCGGTGTAGGCACCCAGGTGCTTCGCGATCTGCCAGTACGCGACCGCGGACTGGTGGAGGTCGAGCAGGGTCTTGGGCGCCGACGGCTCGGGTTCGACCACGCCCTCGTCGCGCTGGGGCTCGCGCACGATGATCTCGACGCCGGTGCTACCGCGGATCACCAGCCACTTGTTCACCTGCCAGCCGTAGATCCAGTTGAAGCCCGGCTGCACCGCGGTGTTCGCGAGCCCGCCGGTGCCCATGCGGTACACGAACGTGCCCATCAGCGTGTGCGCCGGCCGCCAGTGCTTCTGTTTGACCGCCTGCCACTTGAAGCCGACCAGGAAGTCCGAGCCCCACTGCGGTCCGCTCGAGCTCGAGCTGGTCGCGGCCTCGCCGGTCCGCCGCGTGTACGCGTACGCGTCCCAGCGCAGGCGCAGCTCGAGCCGATCGGTCAGGCCCAGGCGGATCAGCGTCTCGGGCACCTGGTGGCGATCGTGGCCCGAGCCGTCGTAGCGCCGGATCTTGTACGAGTAGCCCGACTCGGTCTGCCACACGTGCTTGAGCACGGTCGGCAACACGTCGGTGAAGTCGGGCCGGTCGGTGTTGATGATGAGCTCGGCGTCCCACTCCTTGCTCACCGGCTGGCCGACGATGTTGGGTCGCTCCGAGCGCGACCAGCGGTAGTCGTCGGCCTCGCGCGGGTCCTCGTCGGTCTCGAGCCGCGGGTCCTCGGTGCCCAGCGGCGCGTGTGGCTTGCGGTGCGGCTGCTCCACGATGGTGATGCCGACCGTGGGTGCGGGCTGTGCGACGGCCGTCGGCGGATCGGCCTCGGCCGTCGCCGCGACTGCGGGCGCGGTCGCGGGCGTGTCCGCGGACGGCGTGTCGGTCGACGGCGCGCTGGCGGGCTGCGTCGCGGCCGGTGGCTCCGCTGGGGTCGTGGTGGCTTCGGGCTCGCCCAGCGCGAGCATTGCGTGCATGCAGCCCTTCATGGCCGACCACGAGGTCGGCAGGGCACAGATCGATGTCGTCATGGTGGCACCCGGCCAGGCCACACACGGGTGGCCCGGCGAGCGAGCAGGCGAGCAATCCCAGGAGCACGCCTCGCGCGTGCCCGAGCGAATCGTCGCGCGCGCACGAGGGCGTAGCTGCGACCTGTTCGCGCGCGCTGGCGGCAGCGGTCGCGATCAGGCCAACGACGCGATGGGTCCGTGCGCCGGTGGCCCGCGCGTGCGCGTGCCCGCGATGCCCACCATCGTGCGCGCCGGATTCGGCGTCGCATCGCTCGGCGTCACGCACGAGACGCTTGCGTCGGCCACGGCGACGAGCGGCGGACGCTCCCACGCCGCGGTCGCCCGCGGCGCGGCACGATCGTGCGTCGCAGCGACCGAACCGCCGCGATCGATCCGCCGTGCGGGCGGATTCTCGCGGACCTCACCGGCCACGCCGGACTCGCCGGCGCGTCCGCGGCCCAGCGGCACCACCAGCATGATCGCCATCACTGCCGACAGCAGCGATGCGAGCACGCGGCGACCGAGGCCGGTCATCGTGGAGCCTTCTACCACGTCGCCGCGCCGCTCGAAACGGCGTTCGCCAGGGTGGTTGCGTCCGCGCCGCGTGCGTCAGCGCGCCGGGGCGCTGGCCGGGGCGAAGCTGGTAGACTCGCCTGCCACCGGTGACGGCATTCGATTCGAATCCCGTCGCGTCGCTGCTCGACGCGCTGGGCACCCACGACCCCGCACTTGCTGCGCTCTTGCGCGGGGTCGGTGGCGCCCGCGGTCCGGAGTGCTTCGCGGTGCTGGCCGAGAGCCTCGCGCGGGGCCTGGGCGTCAGCCATGCGGTGGTCGCCGAGTTCGATCGCGAGCGCCGCGCGGTCCGATCACTGGTCTTCTGGGGACCGAGCGGGCGCATGCCCGACGCGCAGTGGTCGCTCGAGGGCACGCCCTGCCAGGCCGTGGTCGAGGGCGGCGAGTTGGCGTACCACCCCGACGGCATCCAGCAGCGCTTCCCCGCCGACACCGCGCTGGTGGAGCTGGGCGTGCACAGCTACCTCGGCGTGCCGCTGCGCGCGACCACGGGCGAGGTGCTCGGCCACATGTTCGTGATGGACACGCGGCCGATGCCGGAGCTGCCCCGCGCGCGCGCGCTGTTCCACATCTTCGCGGAGCGCGCGGCGGCCGAGCTCGAGCGCGAGCGACTGCAGCAGGCGCTCGCTGCCAGCGAGGACCGCTTCCGCGATCTGTTCGACGAGGCGCCCATCGCCTACGTCCACGAGGGCCTCGACTCGCGGTTCATCCGGGCCAACCGCACGGCCATGCGTGTGCTCGGCATCACGCCCGAGCAGGTCGACGGCACCTACGGCCGCGATTTCGTGCCGCCCACGCCCGACGCCCAGCGACGGCTGCACGAGGCCTTCGCGTCGATCAACCGCGGCACCGACACCAGCGGGGTCGTGCTCGAGCTGCGCCGACGCGACGACGGCCGCCCGATCTTCATCCAGTGGTGGTCGCGCCCCGATCCCAGCGGCGGCTTCACCCGCACGATGTTCCTCGACATCACCGAGCAGGTGTTGCGCGAGCAGCAGGCGGCACGGCTCGAGGCCGAGAACCTCGAGCTGCGCGAGCAGCTGCGCGCAGCCCACGACTTCGGCGAGATCGTCGGCAACAGCCCGCCGCTGCGTCGCGTGCTGGAGTTGATCGAGCGCGTCGCGCCGACGGATTCGACCGCGCTCATCCAGGGCGAGACCGGCACCGGCAAGGAGCTGGTCGCGCGCGCGATCCACGAGCGCAGCCGTCGGCGCAGCGGCCCGTTCGTGAAGGTCAACTGCGCTGCGCTGCCAGCGGGCCTGGTCGAGAGCGAGTTCTTCGGCCACGAGAAGGGCGCCTTCACCGGTGCGGTCGCGGCGAGACGCGGCCGCTTCGAGCTCGCCGACGGCGGCACCATCTTCCTCGACGAGGTCGGCGAGGTCGCACCCGACGTGCAGGTCAAGCTGCTGCGCGTGCTGCAGGAGAACCAGTTCGAGCGCGTTGGTGGCACCAGCACCATCTCGGTCAACGTGCGCGTGATTGCGGCGACCAACCGCGACCTCGCGGCCGAGGTCGCGGCCGGCCGCTTCCGTGCCGACCTGTTCTACCGGCTCAACGTGTTCCCGTTGTCGGTGCCGCCGCTGCGCGAACGCGGCGCCGACGTCGGATTGCTCGCGAGCTACTTCGTCACGCAGCTCGCGACCAACCTCGGTCGCCGCATCGACACGATCGAACCCGCGACGCTCGAGCTGTTGCGGCGCTACGCCTGGCCCGGCAACATCCGCGAGCTGCGCAACGTCATCGAGCGCGCGGTCATCCTCTCGGACGCCGCGGTGCTCCGCATCGATCCGGCCGAGCTGGGTTTCGCGCCGCAGGATCCCGACGAGGCCGCGGCCGCGCCCGAGGGCCCAGGCGAGGCCGCGCCCGAGACCCTCGCGGCGCTGGAGCGCGCGCACATCCTCGCGGTGCTGGAGCGCTGCGGCGGCGCGATCGCGGGGCCGGGCGGCGTGGCCAAGATCCTCGGCGTGCCGCCCTCGACCCTGCGCAGCCGCATGGAGAAGCTCGGCATCCGATAGTCCGCGGCCCGCCGCGACCGGTCGCGACGGCCGGCCGCGTCGGACGCGACCGGTCACGTCGCGTCGGGCCGGCGCGATCTCGGCCGGCGGCGCAAGTGCGCGACGATGCAGCGATCGCGCCGCGCCGCCGCGTGGGCGCGGGCATTGCTCCGTGGCAGTCGCGAGAGCGAGCCGCCAAGGTGATCCGACTGACGCTCGATGCCACCGACCCCCGTGCACCGCTGGTGCGCGTCGAGGGCACCCTCGACGGGCCCGGCGCCGCGGCGCTGCGGCAGCTGCTCGCGGACGTGCGACCGGAGGCGCTCGACCTCGCGGGGGTCGGCGGCATCGACGAGCACGGTCGCAGCGTGCTCGTCGCCGCACGCGCGCAGGGCGTGCGGCCTCGTCGCGGCGTCGTTGTTCATCCGCACCTTGCTGGAGGAGGCCTGACGTGTCCACCACACCCAACCCACCGCCGGGCGTACGCAGCGAGGACGCGCGGCTGGTCGAGCGGCTGCGCCGCGGCGACGACGATGCGTTCGACCTGCTCGTGCGCGTGCATGCGCGAGCGTTGCTCGCGACCGCACGGCGCATGCTCGGCACCGAGTCGGACAGCCAGGACGCGGTGCAGGAGGCGTTCCTGGCGGCCTACCGCGGGTTGGCGACGTTCGACGGTCGCGCAGCGGTGGCGACGTGGCTGCACCGCATCGTCGTCAACACCTGCTTGATGCGGCTGCGGGCCGCGCGGCGCAAGCCCGAGTACAGCGCCGACGGGCTGTTGCCGGAATACCTCGAGGACGGGCACCAGCGCACCGACACCCGGCCGTGGCGTCCGTTGCCGACCCAGGCGCTCGAGCGGGTCGAGCTGTGCCGGCTGGTGCGCGCATCGATCGATGCGTTGCCGTTGGCCCAGCGCGAGGTCATCCTGCTGCGCGACATCGAGGGCCTCGACACCGACCAGGCCGCGGCCATCCTCGGCATCACCGCGGGCGCGCTCAAGGTCCGGCTGCACCGCGCGCGCCAGGCGTTGCGGACCCTGCTGGAGCCCCACTTCGTGGAGGTGGCATCGTGACCGAGCGCCCCTACATCACCTGTCGCGAGCTCATCGACTTCATCGCCGACTGGCGCGAAGGCACCCTGGCACCGACCGAGCGCTTCGAGTTCGAGCGTCACCTGGCGGTGTGCCCGTCGTGCGTGGCGTACCTCGACAGCTACGAGACGACCGTGCGCGCGCTGGCGCTGGTGCGCGAACGCGAGAGCCCGCCCGACGAGGTGCCGCCGGCGCTGCTCGAGGCGATCCGCAAGGCGCGTTCGCGCTGAGGGCTAACCGGCGGTGTGACCCCAACGCAACAGCGCCACGATCGCCGCGGCGTCGTGCTGCGCGAGCAGTCGATCCCGCAGCACCGGGTCGGTGAAGCGCTGACCGATCGCCGCGAGCGCCTCGAGGTGGGCGTGACCGTCGCGCGGCGACAGCATCGCCACGACCACACGCACCGGCTCGGGGTCGGGCGCGACGAACGGCAGGCCTGCGGGCGCGAGGCCCACGGCGATGCGCACCGAGCTGCCGCCGTCGCGCGCGTGCGGCAGCGCGAGTCCGTGTCCGAGCGCGCAGCCGCCCGTGGCCAGGTGCTCCTGCAGCGCCGCCGCGGTCGCGTCCGCGTCGACGCCGTAGGCCTGCGCGAGCGCGTCGGCCAGCTCGCGCAGCGCACCGGCGACGTCGCGTGCTTGCAGCCGCGGCACCACGCCGGCCGGTCGCAACGGCTCGAACACCGGCGACAGTGTCGGCCCGCTCGCCGCGGGCGGTCAACTTCGACGCCCGCGCGTGCGCCGCGCGTCGGACTCGCGCGCGGGTGTACGCTGGCCCGCGGCCATGACGAGCGACGTGCACGTGTTCGCAACCGACGTGGTCGGCGACGGCGCGTCGACGCTCGCGCGTGCGGCCAAGCTGCTCGACGGCAGCGAGCTGGCGCAGCTGCGCAAGCTCGCGTTCGATGCCGATCGCATCGCCTACGCCGCCGCGCATGTGTTGCTACGGCTCGCGCTCAGCCGCGTGCGCCCCGATCGTGATCCCGCGGCGTGGCGCTTCGTCCGGGGTCCTCGCGGCCGGCCCGAGCTGGCCGCGGGCGAGCGCTTGGTGTTCAGCCTCAGCCACGCGCGCACGCGCGTCGCCTGTGCGGTCGCGCGGCGCGACCCGGGCCAGACGCTCGAGCTCGGCATCGACGTCGAGGGCGTTGCGGTCGATCCGCCGCTGCAGCTGGTCGATGCCAAGTTCGCCGCCACCGAGGCCGCGCGCGTGCGCGGGCTGGCCGGCACCGCCCGCGTGCGGGCGTTCTACGAGATCTGGACGCTCAAGGAGGCGTACCTCAAGGCCCGCGGCCTGGGCCTGTCGCTGCCGCTGCACGCGATCGCGATCGAGCCAGGCCCGCCGCCACGGCTCGCGCTGGATCCCTCGCTGCACGACGACGCGGCGCGTTGGCAGCTGCTGTTGCAGCACGGACCGTCGTGGGTGCAGGCGCTCGCAATCGGCACCGACGGTGCGAGTGTGCCGCGGGTCGTGCACGAGCCCGAGCCGTGGCCGCGGCCACCGTGACAGGCGCCCGCGCGGTGCGGCTTCCTCCCTGGAGACTCAGCACCCCATGAGCGTGTCGCACACGCCGGGGTCGCACACGTTGGTGCAGCAGTCGCCGAAGTTGAAGCAGTCCTCGTCGCAGTAGCAGTCGCCCCCGGCGCCGCCGCACTCGCACGCGGAGCAGCTCGCGGGATCGTCGGGGCAGTCGGCCGCGCAGCTGCACGAGTCCTCGCCGGGATCGCAGTTGCCGTTGCCGCAGTCGCCACCGCCGCCGCCACCGCAGCCCATCGGCAGATCGGCCTCGCACGCGTCGGCCTCGCAGACGTTGGCGCAGCAGTCGCCGAAGCCGAAGCAGGCCTCGTCGCAGTAGCAGTTGCCGCCGGCGTCACCGCACTCGCACGGCGAGCAGGCGTCGGGGTCGTCGGGGCAGTCGGCCGCGCAGCTGCAGCTGTCCTCGGTCCCCGCGCACACGCCGTCGCCGCACACGGCACAGCCGGCCAACGCGTCGTTGCATGCCATCGCATCGCAGACGTTGGCGCAGCAGTCGCCGTAGACGAAGCAGACCTCGTCGCAGTAGCAGTTGCCGCCGGCATCGCCGCACTCGCACGCGGAGCAGGCGTCGGGGTCGTCGGGGCAGTCCTGCGCGCAGCTGCAGCTGTCCTCGTCGCCGTTGCACTGGCCGTCGCCGCACACCGCCACGACGCAACCATCGACCTCGGCCATGCACGCGTTGGCATCGCAGACGTTGTCGCAGCAGGTGCCGGCGTCGAGGCAGCCGTCGCTGCACTCGCAGTTTCCGCCCGAGCCGCCGCACTCGCAGGCCGAACAGCTGTCGGGGTCGTCGGGGCAGTCCTGCGCGCAGCTGCAGCTGTCTTCGCGACCGTTGCACTCGCCGTCGCCGCAGCTGATGTCGACGCAGCCGCTGGTGCACGCGTTGGCATCGCAGACGTTGTCGCAGCAGGTGCCGGCGTCGAGGCAGCCGTCGCTGCACTCGCAGTTTCCGCCCGAGCCGCCGCACTCGCAGGCCGAACGGCTGTCGGGGTCGTCGGGGCAGTCCTGCGCGCAGCTGCAGCTGTCTTCGCGACCGTTGCACTCGCCGTCGCCGCAGCTGATGTCGACGCAGCCGCTGGTGTCGAAGCTGCAATCGGCCGCGCACGCGAGTCGGCCCGAGGTGAAGCCCTGCGTGGCACAGGTCTGTCCCTGCAGCTGCCCGGCCTCGCACTGCTCGCCGGGGTCGAGCAGGCCGTTGCCACACTGCGCGCCGCCGTCGCTGCCGCTGCTGCTGCCATCGCCCGCGCCTGAGCTGCTGCCGCCGCCGCTCGCGGCGCTGCCACTGCCACCGCCGCTGTCGGCCGCAGTCCCGCCGCTGCCTTCGCTCGCGCCCGAGCGTCGCTGCCAGAGCTGGTGCCGACGCCGAAGGTGCTCGACGCCTCACCGACGTCCGAGTTGCACGCAGCGACGAGGGCGAGCGCGGCCACGAGCCGTGCATGGGGACGGAGGCGGCGGATGTGCATGGCTGGAGGCTCCCACGACGAGCACAACCGGTTTCGCTGCGAAGCGCCAGTCCAAAGCAGACGCGGGGGGCGCCCGAGCTGGTGCGGCGGTCGGGCAGCAGCGTCGTGTATGCTCGTGCGGGGTGATGCGGACGCGGGCACCGAGCGCGTGCGCGATCGCGGCGGTCGGCCGCGGCGAGGCCGCGCTCGCGCGCGCGATCGCGATCGTGATGGCGGGCCTGCCCGCGGGCTGCGGTGACGAGGTCGTGGGCTACTTCGAGGGCAGCGGTGGCAGCAGCGAGGGCGGCACCGGTTCGAGCGGCAGCGCAACCGTGCCGGCGTCGTCCTCGTCGAGCGACACGGGCGGGGGCAGCGGCGGCTCGGCGAGTGGATCGTCGTCGAGCGACGCGAGCGGCGGGCCCGGCTTCGTGCCGCCGGGCTGCTACGCCGACGACTTCGACAACGGCGTGATCGATGCGCTGTGGAACACCTGGGCCGAGCAGGACTCGTCGTTCGCCGAGGTCGGCGGCCGGCTCGAATTCACCGCGCCGACCACCGGCGTGTGGGACACCGGCGTGGTCGGAGCCTACGACTACCGCTTCCCGTTCGCGGCCGGCGACGCGCGCATGCGCGTGCCGGTGCCGCCGGATCCCGCGCGGCCGGTGCTGCTGTTCCTTTCGGTCATCGACGACGTCGGCAACGCGTTGTCGATGCAGCTGGGCAACGGCAGCGTATTCGCCAGCACCGGCACCTCGCGGGTGCTCGACTACCGCGAGGAGTTCCCGATCTCGCCGTACCCGCAGTGGCTGCGGATCCGCGCCGACGCGGACACGATCCACTTCGAGGTCTCCGACGACGGTGCCGGGTTCACCGAGCTGGTCGCGCGGCCCCGCATCGCACCGTTCGACGACGCGGGCGCGCTCATCATGACGCAGACCTACGCCGACGATCCCTCGCACACCCTCGTCGCGGTGGACGACTTCCAGGTTTGCGTCGAGTGATCGCGCCGTCGGCGGTTCACGGGGCCGCGAGTGCGCGGGCCTTGGTCAGATAGACGCTGCGCGGGTGCGCGTCCGCGAGTGCCTCGATCGCGCGGTCGCGCTCGGACGCGCGACCCAGGGCATCGAGCGCGCCGATGCGGCCGAAGTGCGCCTCCTCGGCCAGCGGTCCGCCGCCCTCGTCGAGATAGCGCGAGTACGCCGACAACGCCGCGGCATGGCGTCCGCGACTCGACTGCACCCGACCCAGCGACACCAGCGCGGCGTGGGCCTCGCTCGAGCGCGGGTGTTGCGTCAACAAGCGCTCGTAGGTCGCGGCCGCGGCCGCGAGCTTGCCGCGGCCGGCCTGCTCGCGTGCGGCGACCAGCAACTCGCCGGCCGACTCGGTGGGCGCCGCTTTGGCGGCGGCGCGGGTCCTTGCTGCCGCCGGCGGTCGCGGTCGTTGGCGGGCGCGACCGTGGTCGCCGGTGCCGACGCGACCGCGGGTGCAGCCGCGACCACCGGTGCCACGGTCACGGCCGCGTCGGTGCGCGAGCCCGGCGCGAGCACCCGGCGCTCGGCGCCGTCGAGCAGCTCGACCGCGACGTCGCCGATCTCGATGGCGCCGTCGTCGTGCAGCGTGACGTCGAGCCCCGGATCCGATCCGAACAGCGCGCCGCGCGAGGTCGTCACGGTCATCGCACCGTCGACGCGCACGCGCCCGCGCGCCAGCTCGATGCGATCCTGGTCGAGGACGCGCAGGCGTGCCCCGGGCTCGCCACAGACCCGCCGCGCACCCACGCGGAGGCACGCGGTCGCGTCGCCGACCTCGAGCCACTGCGCCGCGTCGACGCGCGAGCCCGGCGCGGCGCGTTGCTGTTGCACGAGGAACGTGCCCTCGTCGACCTCGAAGCCGCGGCCGCGCAGCCGCGGCGCCAGCGTGACGGCCAGGAGGATCGCGGCCGCCAGCGCGACCGCAGCGGTCGCGACCATGCGCGTGCGTGCGCGCGTGGCCGCACGGCGGTGGGCCTGCAGCGCCGCGAGTCCGCGCTGCAGATCGTCGGGCGCGGCCGCGCCGGCGCGGCCGAGCTCGGCCAACGCGTCGGTGACGGCGTCGCGGCGCTCGAGCTCAGCCACGGCGGCCTCCGTGCGTGCCGGTCGAGGCACCGACGAACGTGTCGCGACGGATGGCCTTGCGCAGCGATCGCAGGCCGAACAGCAGCCGCGACTTCGCGGTGTCGAGCGGCACGCCCAGCAGCTCGGCGACCTCGGCCACGGAGTAGCCCAGCGCGTGGCGCAGCACCACCGCCTCGCGCTGCGCTGCGGGCAGCCGCTCGAGATAGGTGGCGATGGGCCCCGGCAGCGCTTCGATCAGCTCGTCGTCGTCGGCGGGATCCGGCGGTAGCTGCTCGTCGACGGGTTCGTCGACGCCGCGATGACGCCGCAGGCTCTGGGCGTGACGCAGGCAGGCGCGCACGCCGATGGTGCGGGCCCATGCCTCGAGCGCCGCTTCGCCGCGGTAGGTCGCCGCACGCTCGAGCACCCGCATCATCGCGAGCTGGACGCCGTCGTCGGCGTCGCTGCCCGCACCGAGGATCGAGCGCGCGACCGCTCGCAGTCCGGGCATGAGACGTCGCACGAGCTCGTGTTCGGCGCGCGCGTCGGCGCGCAGCGCCCGGCGCAGCAGGGCAACGTCGGTGTCGTGGCTCATCGCCGCGACCCAGACTCCGGGCCAGGCCCAGCGGATTGCCGAAGCGCCCACAGTCGCCTCGATGCGCCGGCGCGGCGATCCGGGTGAAGGAACCTCGGCACCGCGATCAGAATTGCACGGAAAACCCTGCGCGGGCGCGGGGGCGCACCCGCCACGCGTCGACCGCGACCCGGCGGTCCGCGCCGCGACACGGCGGCGGATCGCCGCCGCTGCCCGCGGCGCAGGTGACGTAGTCGACATCGGGCAGCGACACCGACAGGCCCGCACCGAGATCGAGCGCCAGCCACCGCACGAGCGCGATCTGCAGCGTGGCGTCGGCGCCCAGGCGCGCGATCGGGCGGCGACGTGAGCGGCCCAGCTCGTCCGAGCGCCACCGCGCGATCGCGAGCTCGGGTCCGCCGCGCAGCTCGAGCGCGACCCGCTTGGCGACCGGCAGCACCCCCGCGGCCCACAGCGCGATCGCGTGCTGCCACACCGCGAAGCCCGGCGGCTGGTCGCGGTGGCCCGGCGCGAGCAGCTCGTACCACGCGCCCAGCCGCAGCCGTCGTCGCGGTGCCCAGCCGATCCCGCCGAACACGCCGCTGCGCCACGGCAGCTGGGTCGCGAGCGCCTCGCCGGCATAGGCGAGCGACAACCGCAGGCCGATCGCGCGGCGCGGCGGCGGTGCGGCGGCGCGCATGGGTGCCGGCGTCGTCGTCGGCGGCGGGGTGATCGCGGGCGGGGGCGGGGGGGTCGGCCGTCTCGCGCATCGCGACTCGTGGCCTCGATCGCGTGATCGCGCTGCCGCGCAGGATCGGGGCCACGCCCTCGAGTGCGGCCTGTTCAGCGCCCTGGGTCACGACGATCTCGCGCACGAGCAGGTGCCCGTCGCACGGTTGCGCGTACAGTCGCCACTCGCTTGCCCGCGCCGCGTCGAGCCAGAACACCGCGCGCCCGCCTGCGGCACAGCGCCGCGCGGCGGCGGCGCGCGACAGCCCCGGCGGCGGCGTCTCGAGCCGCATCGCGGGATTGCTCCTGCGCGCCGTGTCGCTCGACCAGGGCGCCCAGCTCCGCCGCCGCGGTACCGTCGTCGTCGGCGACCTGCACGGTGATCGCCGGGGCGGCCGGACCCGCGAGCGTGCCCGCGAGCAATGCGTTGCCGAGGGCGATCATGCGCGGGCACGCTGCACGGTTCGTGCGCCACCATGCCACGGCGGCAGCGTCGGGGAACTCGACATCTCGTTTCACCCGTCGCCGCGGGTGCGTGGTTCTGTCCCGCCAGCCGCCATGACCGCCGTCTGCCGCCTCGACCACCGATCCTGCTCTCGCTCGGCACGGTGCTCGGCGTGGGCTGCTACACCGGCACCCGACACGACGCGACCGGCGGCGGCGACAGTACCGACGGCAGCGGCGATTCCGGCGACGCGTCGGGGACGGGCGCCGACTCCGGTGACACCGGCGCAGACGGCTGCGAGACCGTGGCGGCCGGGCTCGCGCCGATGCGGCGGCTGACCGCGGTGCAGTACCGCAACACCATCGTCGATCTGTTCGGCGGCGCGATCGAGCCCAGCGCCGCGTTCCCCATCACGCAGACCTACAAGGAGTACAGCAACAACCCCTCGCTCAACGTCGTCTCGCTGCCGACCGCGATGGATCTGTTGCAGGCGGCCGAGGAGGTCGCGACCGCGGTCATCGACGACGTCGACGCGATCGTGAGCTGCGACGGCCTCGACGACCAGGCCTGCGCCGAGGCCTTCGTCGACGACTTCGGCCCGCGCGCGTTCCGGCGACCGCTGCGCGACGACGAGCGCGCGGCCCTGCTTGCGTTGTACGGCGAGGCCGCGGCCAGCGACGGCTTCGCCGATGGCATCGGCACGATGGTCGCCGCGGTGCTGCAGTCGCCGCAGTTCCTCTACCTGGTCGAGGAGGGCACCGGCGAGCTCGCGCCTGGCATCATCGCGCTGGCGGACCACGAGATCGCTGCGCGGCTTTCGTACCTGCTGTGGGACACGATGCCGGACGCGGGCCTGCGCGCCGCGGCCGACGCCGGCGAGCTGCAGGACCCCGACGCGATCCAGGCCCAGGTCGAGCGCCTGCTCGCCGACGAGACCCGCAGCACCGCGGCGCTGCAGCGCTTCATCCGCGAGTGGAACCACTACGACGGCGTCCCGACCTACGACAAGGACACCGCGGTCTACCCCCAGTTCACCGACGCGCTGTCGAGCTCGATCGACGAGGAGCTTTCGCGCTTCGTCGCCGGCGTGCTGCGCTCCGACGAACCGACGCTGGCGCGGCTGTTGACCTCGAGCGAGACCGAGGTCGACGCCGAGCTCGCGGCGCTGCTGGGCGCCACCGCACCCGCACCGGGCACGTGGGCGCCGGTGAGCCTGGGCCCCGAGCGCGGCGGCATCCTGACGCGACCGGCGATCCTGGCCGAGCACTCGCACCGCGCCGACACCGGCCCGATCTTCCGCGGCGAGCTCGTGCGCACGCAGCTGCTGTGCGAGGCGATCCCGCCGCCGCCACCGGACGCGATGGCCAACGCGCCGGAGTACCCCGAGGGCGCCACCGAGCGCGAGCGCTCCGAGATCCTGATGAACCACATGAACTGCGGCACGTGCCACGCGCTGATGAACCCGCTGGGGCTGGGCTTCGAGGACTACGACGCGATCGGGGCCCTGCGCACGGTCGACATCGACGGCTCGGCCATCGACAACTCCGGTGAGGTCGTCGGCGGACCCGAGGCCGTCAGCGGCAGCTTCCACGGCCTCGCCGAGCTGCAGGGCAAGCTCGCGGCCAGCGAAGAGGTGACCGCCTGCTTCGCCCACCAACTGATGCAGTACAGCTTCGGCATCACCGACGATCAGGTCGAGGACTGCGCGGTCGCGCCGGTCGCCGCGGCCTTCGTCGCGGCCGAGGGTGACATCCGCGAGCTGGTCATCGCGCTCGCGCGCAGCGACGCCTTCCGCACCCGCAGGTTGGAGCAGTGACCATGACCCGTCGAATCGCGCCATCGTCCGCGGGCCGCGGTCGCCTCAGCCGTCGCGCGGTGCTGCGCGGCGCCGGCGGCATCGCCGTGGCCTTGCCGTTCCTCGAGAGCATCGGGCCCGCGCGCGCCGGCGGCGATCGCCCGGTGCGGTACCTGCAGTTCATGCACGTCGAGGGCACCCTGGTCGACGAGTGGGCGCCCTCGGGTCCGGCCGACGCGATGGTGCTCTCGGCGATCCTCTCACCGCTCGAAGCGCGCAAGGGCGACATCGTGGTGGTCTCCGGGGTCGAGAACGCGGCGTCGGCGGGCTACGGCGAGAACGGCCACATCAGCAACGGCCACACCATCTTCACCGCGGCGCACAACACCCACGACAACGCCATGCCCGATGGACCGTCCATCGATCAGGTCATCGCGGATCGCATGGCTGCGCCCACGCCGTATCGCTCGCTGCAGTTCGCGATCGGCGGCGGCAACCTCGGCGAGTACCAGGCGATCTACGCCGGCGCGGCGGACCCGGTGCCGTCGGACACCGAGCCGACCGCGATCTTCACCCAGCTGTTCTCCGACCTCGAGGTCGATCCCATGCTGCCGCCGACCACGATCCAGCGGCTGCACGCGCGCCGGCAGAGCGTGCTCGACACCGTGCTGGGCTCGCTCGAGGGCTTGCAGGGCCGCGTCAGCGCGGCCGATCGCGTCACGCTGGAGAACCACGCCGACAAGATCCGCGAGCTCGAGCTGCAGCTGGGCAACGAGGGCAACGCCGGTGCGGGCTGCACCACGCCGACGCTCGACATCCCGCCCGACTACGACACCAACCCCTGGGGCAGCTCGTGGGATGCGAACCGCGACGACGTGTCCTCGCGCCTGCTCATCGACCTCATGGTCATGGCGCTGGCCTGCGACCTGACGCGGGTGGGCACGCTGCAGTACAGCAACTACGACGGCCCGACGTTCCCCTGGCTGGGCCTGCCGATCCCGGGCGCGTACACCGGCTGGCACGCCATGGTCCACGACATCCCCAACCTCGCGGACAAGTCGGTGCCGCGTGCGGTGTTCACCTGGTACATGGGCGAGCTCGCGTACCTGCTCGAGCAGCTCGCGGCGATGCCCGACGGCGACGGCACCCTGCTCGACAACATCCTGCTGTTCTCGACCGCCGAGATGGGTGACGGCGCCGCCCACGGTGGCTGGTCGCTGCCGATCGTGCTGGGTGGCCGCGCCGGCGGGGCGCTGACCACCGGCCGCCACTCGAACCAGGGTGGCCACACCACCGGCGATCTGTACGCGACCTTCGTGCAGTTGCTCGGCCTGGGCGACATCACGTTCGGCGCGCCCGAGCTCACCACCGGTCCGCTGGTGTTGTGAGCCCGGCCGCGCGCGCGCCTCACTTGCGCTTGGGGTGCTGCGCGGCGAGCCACTGTACCAGCACGCGTGCATCCGCCTCGGGGATGTCGGCGCCCTCGGCGATCATGTCGCGCATGACCTTGGCCCAGCCCGCGACGTCGTCGCCGCCGTGCTTGTCGATCTCGTCGAGCTCGTGGCACTGCGTGCAGGTCGACTGCAGCAGCGCCTTGGCCTGCTGCGGGCTGACCGCGGCGCTGGGAGGCTGCGCGAACGGGTCGGCGGCCATCGCCGGCGCCGCGGGCACGGCCGCGGGCGTGGTTGCCGGCATCGCCGCGGGCACGGCCGCGACCGCCGCGGCCATCGAGCCGGCCATCGCCGGCGCCATCATTCCGACCGCCTCCATCATCGCGGCGCGCTCGCGCTGCGCCGCCTTCTCCTGCTTGCGCGAGGCCTGCAGCTCCGGCGTGATCGCGGCCAGGTAGGCGGTGACGTACGGCAGGTCCGCGCGGTCGATGGGGTTGCCGAACACCGAGGGCTTCTCGGCCATGCGCGCGCTGACGTCGAGCCATGCGTCGGCCGTGCGCGGCTTGACCAAGATGGTGCGCATGTCGTGGCACGCGGTGCACTGCTCGACCAGCACCTTGCGGCCGCGGTCGAGCCCGGCGCGCTCGACCAGTGCGTCGCGGTCGACCTCACCCTCGAACTCGACCTCGGCCAACAGCCCCCGCACGCGCGCCAGGTTCTCCTCGGACATGACATCGCCGGTCAGGCCCTGGGCCCGCACCGCGAACGGGATCGACAGCGTGCCCAGCACGATGGTGCACGCGAGGATGCCGAAGCCCAGCGCCGGCATCGATTCCTCGAAGTGCCGGTACCAGCGCAGGATCACCAGCTTGGTCGCGAGCAAGATGCCGAGCACGATGCCGGCGACCGCGTGCAGGACCGTGCGCGCGGGCAGCTCGACCTGGTACTCCCACAGCCGCGGCAGCATCTTCCACATCATCAAGACGTAGATGACCGTGAACGCGATGCCGACCCAGCGGTGCAGCCGCAGGCCGGCCTTGGGCGCGCGGGTCTTCTTCGCGACCGGATCCCAGTACTTGGGATTCCACAGCCACGCCTGCAACAGCACCGCGGTGACGGCCAGCACCACGAATGCGATGCCCAGCCACATGCTCGTCGTCGTACTCATCGTCGTTGCTCCTGGGTCTGGTGGCGCGCTCACAGGCGCGCGTCGATGCGCTCGGCCACGCGCAGGGCGTTGGCCATGATGGTCAGAGAGGGATTCACCGCCGCCGACGACGGGAACACGCTGCTGTCGGCGACGTAGAGGTTGTCGAGCTCGTGCGCGCGACAGTCGACGTCGAGCACGCTGGTCGCCGGGTCGACGCCGAAGCGCAGCGTGCCGCACTGGTGCGTGACGCCGGAGCTGCCCAGGCGCTGGTGCAGGAACACCGGCGCGCGGCGACCGTGCAGCGCGTCCGCAGCCGCGAGCATCTGGCAGGTCTGCGCCAGCAGGCCCTCGTAGGCGCCGAGGTTGGTCGGGCGGTACGCGACGCGGATGCTGCCGTCGCGCCGCAAGGACACGCGGTTGTCGGTCGAAGGCAGATCCTCCGCGGTGAGGAACACGTCGAGGCTGTGGGCGGCGATCTCGGCCGCGTCGACCCCCGGCAGCCGCGTGCGCGCGAGCTCGGCGATGCCCTGCAGGTGCATGCGGCCCATCAGCTGCACCGAGCCCAGCGGCAGCGCGCCGTGGCGACCGTCGCGGTAGAAGTCGGCCACGCCGACGGTCTTCTGGAACGGCGAGGGGTTCTCGGCCTCGCCGTAGGCCAGCAGCAGGCCGTTGTGGTGGGTCATGAGGTTGCAGCCGACCAGGCCCGAGCCGTTGGCGAGACCGTGGGGGTGGCGCTCGTCGGCCGAGCGCAGCAGCAGCGCGGCGGAGTTCACCGCGCCGCACGCCAGCACCACGATCGGCGCCGCCACGGTCGTGCGCTCGGGCCCGCGCTCGACCACGACGCCGGTGATGCTGCGGCCGCGGGGATCGGTCGCGAGCTGCACGACCTTCGCGCCGGTCCACAACGCCGCGTTGCCGGTCGCGAGCGCGGCCCGCAGCGCGACGACGTGGGCGTCGGCCTTGGTCTCGGTCGGATCGGGATAGCCGTCGAACAGCGACAGCCGCGGCGGCGCATCGACGCTGGGCCGCAGCGCCAGCGGCAGCGGGTAGGGACGATGACCGAGGCGCTCGAGGTCGTCGTACAGCGCCGCGATGCGGGGCTCGTGCGGTAGGGGCTCGAACGGGTAGGGCGTGCTCGCAGGCGGGTCGAGCGGGTCGACGCCGCGGCGGCCGTGCACGCAGTACAGCTGCTCGGCCATGCCGTAGTACGGCTCGAGCGCGGCGTAGTCGATCGGCCACGCCGGCGAGATCCCGCCGTGGTGTCGCACCTCGCCGAAATCGGACACGCGCATGCGCAGCAGCGCGGCGCCGTAGAGCTTGGTGTTGCCGCCGACGCAGTAGTGCGTGTACGGCCGAAACGGCTGCTCGTCGGCGTCGTACCAGGTCTCGTCCGCGCCGTAGCGGCCCAGCACCTGCACCGCGTGCGGGTCCCAGTTCTCGCGCTCGCGCGGGATGAAGTCGCCGCGCTCGAGCACGAGCACGCGGCGGCCCGCGCGGGCCAGTCGCCACGCCAGCGTGCTGCCGCCGGCACCGCTGCCGATCACCACGACGTCGAAGGATGCAAACTCGGACATGGCATCACCGATGGGGGCTTGGCTCGCGCCGCGCGAAGCCGACACGGCCGAGCGCGAGCGCGAGCACGGGGTAGAGCGCACCGAGGCGGTACAACGTGTCGAAGCCCAGGGCCTCGCGCAGCGCACCGATCACGAAGCTGCCGACGCCGACGCCGGTCATGAGCGCTGCGGTCAGCACCGACGCGGCGGTCTCCGGGCGCAGGCCCAGGCGCTCGCCCGCCAGCGCGACGGTCAACGGGAACACCGCCGAGGTCGCGAGCCCGGCGAGCACGAACGCGACGATGCCCGAGGCCGCGCCCTGCACCCACGGTAGCGCCGCGAGCACCAGCGCCATGAGCGAGAGCAGCGCCTGCCACAGGCGCAACGCGGAGATCCGTCGCAACGCGATGCTCGCGAGCAGGCGGCCGCCCGCGAGCGCGGCCCAGAAGCCCGACAGCGCCAGCGCAGCGACCGGGCCGTCGACGCCGCGGCCGTCGTGCAAAAACGGCGTGATCCAGTTCGACAGCGTGCCCTCGGCCAGGGCGTAGGCCACCGCGATCGCGCCCAGGGTGCCGAGCCCGTGGCGCGACGACGACCTCGTCGAAGGTGGCGGCGCGGGCGGTGCGGGTATGCGCGTGCGCAGCACCGCGATCACAGTCGCGAGCGTGACCAGCGACAGCGTCCCTGCGGCGAGCGACCAGCGATCGTGCGCCAGCGCGAGCCCGACGATCGCGGGGCCGATCGCGAAGCCGCCGCCGACCATCGCGTGCATCGCCACCGTCGCGGCAGCGCGGCGCGCGGGCGCGACCGCGGCGGGCAGGGCGTTGAGCGGCACCGCGCCCACGCCGAAGCCCAGGCCCAGCGCCGCGGCCGCGAGCAAGCACGCCGGCATCGGCGCGACCACGGTCGCGGCGTCGAGCGACGCCAGCGCGACCGCGTGCATGGCCAGGGCGAACGCGAGCAGGGCCGACAGCGGTGCGCGTGCCCGCGCCGCGCGGGCGATCGCGCCGGCACCGAGCGCACCGGCGATTGCGGCGGCGGTCTGGGCCAGGAACAGCGCGCCATAGCGGGCGTCGTCGAGGCCCAGCTGCTCGTGGAGCAGCGAGGCGCTCGCGGGCAGCGTCACGACCGCGAGGCCCTGCAGCACGCCGGCGACGTAGCCCAGCGCCAGGGTGCTGCGCGGCACCGCGGTCTCGCTCGCAGGATGCGGCGGGTTCACGAGCGGCGGGAACACCCCGAACGCACCGCCGTTACGCAGGCCGCGCCGCGCCGGGGGGGACGTAACCGCCGCCGCGGTTGCGGTGCTCCCGGCAGCGACGATGACGATGCGCGCTCGGACCACCGCCGCTGCACTGCTGCTGGCCACGCCCGCGCCGGCGTGCGCCGGGGCAAGCCACGATGCCCACGCGCCGGGTGGACCGGCGGCAGCGCAGGTGCTGCACGTCGCGATCACGGTGTCCTCGCTCGACGACGCGACGACGTGGTTCGCACAGGCCCTGTCGGCGCAGCCCGGCGCGATCGAGTCCGTCGCGGCCGACACCGCGCGCTGGGGTCGGCCGGTGCCTGCGACCCGCGTCCGCACGCTCTCACTGGGACGCGAGCAGGTGGTGCTGGTCGATCCCGAGGGCCCGGCGCTGCCCGGCGGCGCGCACGTGAGCAACACGGCCGCGTTCCAACACCTCGCGCTCGTGGTCGGAGACATCGATGCGCGCTGGCACGCGATCGCGGCGTCGATCGATCCGATCTCGTCGGTGCCGCAGCGGATCCCCGACAGCAACCGCGTCGCCGCGGGCATCCGCGCGGCCTACTTCCGCGGCCCCGACGCCCACGCGCTGGAGCTGATCCACTATCCCGACGACAAGGGCGCGTCGCGCTGGCACGTGGGGGGCGACCGTGTGCTCGGCATCGATCACACCGCGATCGCGGTGGCCCAGACCGAGCGCAGCCTGGGGTTCTGGCGCGATCTGCTGGGGCTCGAGGTCGTGGGCGAGAGCCTCAACGAGGGCCGCGAGCAGGCGCAGCTGTCGGGGGTCGACGGCGCGCGCGTCCACATCACCGCGCTGCGTGGTGCCGGTGGCCTGGGCGTCGAGCTGCTCGAGTACCTCGAGCCGGGCCTGGTGCCCGCCGACGCGATCGCCCACCCCGAGGCCAGCGCGCACGCGCACACGACCGTGCGGGTCGCGGATCTCGACGCAACCGTCGCGGCCGTGCGCGACGCCGAGGCCACGCTCGACGTCGCGGTGATCTCCGCGCGCAGCAGCGAGTGCATCGCGTGCGGGGATCGTCGCCGCGCGATCATGGTCCGCGATCCCGACGGACACGTCGTGCAGCTGGTCGAAGCCCGCCCCTGAGGAGCAAGCCATGGACACCGCCCCGACGCAACCGAGTGTGGTCCCCGACATGGACGCGATCGCCCTGGCCGAGCCCGCGCGACTGCGGGCCGACGCCGCCGGACTCGAGCCCTGGAAAGCCTGGGGGCCCTATCTCGCCGAACGCCAGTGGGGCACGGTGCGCGAGGACTACAGCCGCCACGGTGAGGCATGGGAGGCGCTGAGCCACGATCACGCGCGCGCGCGCGCCTATCGCTGGGGCGAGGACGGCCTCGCCGGCTTCAGCGACGACGGCCAGCGCCTGTGCATCGCGCTGGCGCTGTGGAACGAGCGCGATCCGATCCTCAAGGAGCGGCTGTTCGGTCTCACCAACAGCGAGGGAAACTGTGGCGAAGACGTCAAGGAGGCCTACTGGTACCTCGATGCGCTGCCGTCGCACGCCTGGGCGCAGATGCTCTACAAGTACCCCCAGGCCGAGTTCCCCTACGCGCAGCTGCTCGCGGCCAATCGCGGTCGACCGCGCGAAGCCGGTGAAGTCGAGCTGAGCGACCTCGGCGTGTTCGACGACGGCCGCTACTTCGACGTCTTCGTCGAGTATGTCCAGGCCGAGCCGGGCGACGTGATCATGCGCGTGCGCGTGATCAACCGCGGGCCCGAGCCCGCGCCGATCCACGTGATGCCGCAGGTGTGGTTCCGCAACCGTTGGTCGTGGCATGGCACCGCCGACGCGCCCGTGGGCCTCGCCGCACGCGGGCCGGCCGTGGCCGCGCGGCGGCCGAGCCTGCGCGCGCTGGCGCCCACGGTCGTGCTCGCCGACGAGGCCGAGCTGGGCCTGCGGTGGATCCACGTCGAACCCGAGGCGACGCTGCGTTTCTGCGACAACGACACCAACGTCGCGCGGCTGTTCGGGGTCGCCGGCGCGCGCGGGCCGTTCAAGGATGCGTTCCACGAGGCGCTGATCCACGGCCGCGTCGACGCGCTCGGCGACGGGCACGGCACCAAGCTCGGCGTCCACCGCCGCTTCGTGGTCGCACCCGGGCAGGAGGTCACGACCACGCTGCGCATCGCGCCGCGGCAGCTCGCGACGCCGCTGCGCGACGTCGCGGCGCTGTGCCACCGCCGCCAGCTCGAGGCCGACGCGTTCTACCGCGACCTCGCACGCGCCGCCGATCCCGACGCGCGCGCGGTGCAGCGCCAGGCGTTCGCCGGCATGATCTGGTCGAAGCAGTTCTACTACTTCGACGTGCGACAGTGGCACGACGGCGACCCGGCCCAACCGCCGCCACCGCAGGAGCGCCGCGACGGCCGCAACCGCAACTGGCGGCACCTCAACAACGCCGACATCATCTCGATGCCGGACACGTGGGAGTACCCGTGGTACGCCAGCTGGGACCTCGCGTTCCACTGCGTGCCGCTGGCGCTGCTCGACGCGAGCTTCGCCAAGTCGCAGCTGACGCTGCTGACGCGCGAGTGGTACATGCACCCGTCGGGGCAGCTGCCGGCCTACGAGTGGGCGTTCGACGACGTCAACCCGCCGGTGCACGCGTGGGCGACCTGGCGTGTGTTCGAGATCGATCGGCAGCAGCGCGGCGACGCCGGTGATCTCGGCTTCCTCGAGCGCGTGTTCCACAAGCTGTTGCTCAACTTCACCTGGTGGGTCAATCGCAAGGATCACGACGGGCACAACATCTTCCAGGGCGGATTCCTCGGCCTCGACAACATCGGCGTGTTCGACCGCAGTGCGCCGCTGCCGACCGGTGGTCACATCAACCAGGCCGACGGCACCGCGTGGATGGCGATGTACAGCCTCAATCTCATGCGCATCGCGCTCGAGCTGGCGCGGCACAACCCGGTCTACGAGGACATCGCGACCAAGTTCTTCGAGCACTTCTTGCACATCGCCGAGGCCATGACCGCCGACCTCGGCGGCGTGGGCCTGTGGCACCCGTCCGACGAGTTCTACTACGACGTGCTGAGCCTGCCTTCGGGTACGCGCGTGCCGCTGCGACTGCGTTCGCTGGTCGGGCTCATCCCGATGTGCGCGGTCGAGGTGCTCGAGCCCGAGCTGCTCGCGGCCGTGCCCGGCTTCGCCGCGCGGCTGCAGTGGGTGCTCGAACACCGGCCCGAGCTGGCCGCGCTGGTCTCGCGCTGGCACGAGCCCGGCCGCGGCGACCGTCGGCTGCTGTCGCTGCTGCGCGGGCACCGGCTCAAGTGCCTGCTCGCGCGCATGCTCGACCCGCGCGAGTTCCTGTCCGACTTCGGCGTGCGCTCGATGTCGGCGGCCCACCGCGACGAGCCCTACCGCTTCGACCACGAGGGCGTGTCGCTGACCGTGGCGTACCAGCCCGGCGAGTCGACCACGGGGCTCTTCGGTGGCAACTCGAACTGGCGCGGGCCGATCTGGTTTCCGATCAATGCCCTGCTGATCGAGACGCTGGTGCGCTTCCACCACTACTACGGCGACGAGTTCCGCGTGGAGTGTCCCACCGGCTCGGGTCGCCTGTGTACGCTCGAGCAGGTCGCGGACGAGCTCCGCGCCCGCCTGGCGCGGATCTTCGTGCGCGATGCGAGCGGTCGTCGTCCGGTGTTCGGAGACGACGCGCTGGCCCAGCACGACGCCCACTTCCGCGATCACATCCTCTTCTACGAATACTTCCACGGCGACAGCGGCCGTGGCGTGGGCGCGTCGCACCAGACCGGCTGGACCGGGCTGATCGCGGCGCTGCTGCAGCCGCGCGCCGGATCGAACCCAGCACCAGGAGCCTCATCGTGAACCAGCCACCTTCCCACCTCCCGCTCGCGGGGCAGACCGCGCTGGTCACCGGCGCATCCTCCGGCATCGGCCGCGCGGTGGCGCTGGGCATGGCCCGCGCCGGCGCCGACGTGGTCGTGAACTTCGTCGGCAACGAAGCCGAGGCCGTCGCGGTCGCGGAGCAGATCACCGCCTGTGGTGTGCGGGCCCTGGTCCACCGCGCCGACGTCTCGTCCGAGCGCGAGGTCGTGGACATGGTCGACCGTGCCGTGCGCGAGCTGGGCACGCTCGACATCCTGGTGGCCAACGCCGGGCTGCAGCGCGACGCGCCGTTGCACGAGATGACGCTGGCGCAGTGGCAGCGCGTGCTCGACGTGAACCTCACCGGGCAGTTTCTGTGTGCGCGCGAGGCCGTGCGCGAGTTCCTGCGCCGCGGCCCGGTGCCGCAGCGCTCGCGGGCCCTGGGCAAGATCCTGTGCATCAGCTCGGTGCACGAGCTCATCCCGTGGGCCGGCCACGTCAACTACGCCGCGAGCAAGGGCGGGGTCATGATGCTGATGAAGAGCATGGCGCAGGAGCTCGCCGCGCAGCGCATCCGCGTCAACTCCATCGCACCGGGGGCCGTGCGCAC
The DNA here is from genome assembly GCA_046351635.1 of Nannocystaceae bacterium. Taxonomy (GTDB): domain Bacteria; phylum Myxococcota_A; class Polyangia; order Nannocystales; family Nannocystaceae; genus Xiheibacterium. The sequence goes on from JAXLYC010000007.1 coordinate 188,914, forward strand.
GCCGATCAACCGCGACGCATGGTCCACGGTCGCGGCCTACGAGGCGCTCATGCAGCTGGTGCCCTACCGTCGCATCGGTGAGCCCGACGACATCGCCCAGGCGGCGGTGTGGTTGGCGTCCGATGCCGCCGACTACGTCACCGGCACGACGCTGTTCGTCGACGGCGGCATGACGCTGTACCCGGGCTTCGAGCGCGGCGGCTGAGCGACACCCGTGGTCCGCCGGGCTTGCCGGCGCGGGCGCGTCGCCGCATGATCGCGGCCACGATGAGCCGCTTCGACGACGCCTACGCCGCCGGCACGCCGCCCTGGGACATCGGACGGGCGCAGCCCCGCTTCGCCGCGCTGCTGGCCCAGGGCCGCATCCGCGGGCGCGTGCTCGACGTCGGTTGCGGCACCGGTGAAAACGCGCTCGCGTGCGCGCGCGCGAACCTGGCCGTGCTCGGGGTCGATCTCGCGCCGCTGGCGATCGAGCGCGCGCGGCACAAGGCCGCGGCGCAGGGGCTCGCGGCCGAGTTCGAGGTCGCGGACGCGCTGGCGCTGGCGTCGCTGCGGCGCAGCTTCGACACCGTGATCGACTGCGCGGTGTTCCACGTCTTCGACGACCCCGAGCGCGCGCGCTACGTCGAGTCGCTGCACGCGGTGCTCGTGCCCGGCGGGCGCTACTTCATGATGGTGTTCAGCGAGCGCGAGCCCAGCGAGTGGGGCGGGCCGCGGCGCGTCCGCGGCGACGAGATCGAGGCGGCGTTTGCCCACGGCTGGGTCGTGCGCACGCTCGAGCGCGATCGCTTCGTCACCAACATGCACCCCGACGGCGGCGAGGCGTGGTTCGCCGAGATCGAGCGCAGCGCCTGAGCCGGGCCTTCCCCTGGCTCAGCGCATGCCGTATTGCAGGTCCGCGAGCACGCGCTCGTGCTCGCTGACGATCGGCGCGACCCCGAGCCGCTGCAGGAACTCGTCGACCATGGGCCACAGCTCGCCGGCGCGGTGGTCGCGGAAGAAGCCGAAGTGGCCGACGCCGCCATCGGGCTCGGGTGAGAGCGAGGCCACGTGCACGTGGCGGTGCTCGAGGTCGGCGCCGCCGAAGCGATCGAGCAGCCAGCGGACGTTCTGCAGCGGCGCGAACGCGTCGTCGTCGAACGACAGCGCGAACATCGGACCGCGCCATGCGGCCATGCGTGCGCGCAGCTCGGGCAGCTCGGACAGCAGGTAGTCGGGCGCGGTGCACCAGCGCGCCCACTGCAGCGCGACCCCGGCGGGCAGGTCTTCCCCGAGTCCGGCCCAGCCCGGCAGGTAGCCCATCGCGCGCACGAAGCCGGGGATGACGCCGTGCATGAGCAGGCTCAGCCACTGCCGCCGCGGTGCGTTGAAGCGCCCGATGTAGCCGCCCTGGGCACCGACCGTGACGATGGCGTCGGCGTGCGGCCGGATGACCGTCGCGATCTGACCGCCGAAGCTGTGGCCGACCGCGATCAGCGGCACACCGGGCTCGCGGCGTGCGGCCCAGCGCTGGACCACGCGCGCGTCGTCGATCCAGTCGGTCATGGTCGCGGGGTCGGTCGCGATCGGTAGCGAGCGCGAGCGCCCGACCCCGCGGTAGTCGTAGGTCACCACCGTGACCCCGCGGGCCGCGAGGTGGTGGGCCCAGCGCAGGTAGAAGCGCTGCGGCACCGCGGTCGCGCCGTGGATCACCACCTGCGCCCGCGGCGCGACATTGGGACGGATCACGGTCGCGCCGATCGGGCGGCCATCCAGTGCGACGATCTCGACGTCATCGGTGCGTACCATGCAGCCCACTATGGCCTGCGACCTGCGGCCGGGCGGGGAAAACCGACCGCAGAGTCGCGCTGCAGCGATGCAGCGATGGTGGTGTCACCTCGGCGCTGCGAGGGTCGTCTGGGGGATCGACGCGCCCTGGGTCCCGGTGCGCAGCCGGTACACGCCGGTGCGCGCGGCCAGGTACAGCGTGCCACGGTCGGCGTCGCCCCACGCGAAGTTGTGGGCCTTCTCGCTCAGGCGCAGGACCCCGAGCACGGTGCCGTCGGATGCAGCGATGTAGACCCCGTCGGGTCCAGAGACCCACAGGTTGCCCTCGCGATCGACCTCGAGACCATCGATGCACTCCTCGCCCGGCACCGCGCCCAGGTCGAGGAAGACCTCGCTGTCGCCGACGGCGCCGTGTTCGTCCAGCGGCCAGCGGAGCACGACCTTGCGCTGCGGGTCCCAGTTGCCGACGTAGAGGAACCGCTGGTCGGGCGACAGCGCGATGCCGTTGGGGCCGCCGAGCTCGCGCGAGATCAGCGTGAGCGCGCCATCTGGTGCGAGGCGATAGACGCCGGCGAAATCGAGCTCGCGCGCGGGGTCGTCGAATCCCGCCGGCAACCCGAACGGCGGGTCGGTGAAGTACAGCGCGCCGTCGGTTCCATAGACGAGGTCGTTGGGGCTGTTGAGGCGCTTGCCTTGCCAGCGATCGGCCAGGACCGTCACCGCGCCGGTCGGTTCGATGCGGGTCACACGACGGTTGCCGTGCTCGTCGATGGTGAGGCGACCCTGGGCATCGAGCGCGAGGCCGTTGCTGCCGGGTTGGTGGTAGCGACCGATGTCGAGGCCGGTGTAGCCGCTCTTGCTGCGGGCGACGTGCAGTTCGCCGCCTTCGTGCCACTCGTAGATGGTGTTGCGGTTGGGATCCGAGAACAGCAGGCTCTGCCGCTGCGGGTGCCACACCGGGCCCTCGGTGAAGTCGAAGCCGGTCGCGATGCGCTCGAGCGCCGCGTCGCTGGGCACGAGCACGTCGAGTCGCGGATCTCGGCGCTCCCGCGTGAACGGGACCCGATCGGGCTCTGCGCGCGCGTGCAGCTCGAGCGTGGCGGAGCGCAGCCACAGGAAGTTGTCCGGCGTGGACGAGACCGGTCCGTTCATCGCGAAGACTGCGACGTCGAACGACTGGCCGGGCACGGCGTCGCGCGTGAGCACGACGCGGTTGGGTGCGTTGAACCCGGCGACGACCTGGCCGCCGGTGCGGCCGAGCTCGCGCGGGATCTCGCCGTCGATCCAGACCTCGGCGTAGTCGTCCAACACGAACTCGAGCGCGACCGTGCCATGGACCGTGTCGCTCTCGCCGATGCGCGCGGGGATGGTCACGCGGGTGCGGTACCAACCGAACGAGAGCTTGCCGTGGCCCCGCCGCGCGAGCAGCTCGTGGGGTTGCACCGCCGTCCAGCCGCGTTCGAACTCGGGCGAGCCCGGCAGCGGTGAGAGATCGAGGGTCGACACCGGTGGGCCCGAGGGGCGCAGATCCGGCCCCGGTGCCCGGCCGCGCGCCGGCACCACCGCGACGTCGCGGTATTGCCACTGCGCGCCGAGCAACGCGGCGCCGGCGGTGGTCGCGAGGTCGACGACCGCGACGGGCTTGCCGTGGGGCGGCGCCTGCGGTGGGCGAGCGACCGCTGCGCCGGCGTTCGGCGGCGGCGACGTCGTCGCCGCGATGGTGCTCGCGGACTGCGGCGGCGACGGGACCGGCGAGGCGGCCTCGGCGTGACAGCCCAGGCCCAGTGCGAGCACGAGGCAGGTCCGCTTCATGGCGCACCCACCGTGTACTTGACCGCGTAGTACGTGATCGGCGAGTCGACCTCGGTGAACCAGTGCGGCGTGCCGTTGGGGATGACCATGACGTCGCCCTTGCTCACCTTGGTGACCTTGCCGCCGCGGATCGCTCGACCGCGGATCTCGTCGGGCGCGACCTGCTCGGGCTCGAGCACGGTGCCGCCGGTGACGACGGTCGCGTCGCCGTCGAGCACGTAGAAGATGTCGACGTCGCGGCTGTGGACCTCGGCCTTGCCTGGCGCGTCGCGGCGGCTCGCATGGATCTTGAAGCCCTGCAGCTCGAGCAGCGGCGCGCCCTTGGCGAAGCCGGCGGCGGTCTGCTCGTGGGTCAGGTGCAGCACCTCGGGCAGCCACGCGGCCTTGGCGGCCGGTGGTGGCGCCGCGGCGGCGCTGGGCTCGAGCGCGCTCGCAGCTCCGAGCGCGCGCACGCCCGCGGCCGCGAGGTCCTCGTCCTGTTGCGCGCTCGCGGCTCCGCTGACACCGATGCCGCCGACGACCTCGCCGTCCACGACGATGGGCAGGCCGCCCTGCAGCGGCGTGAAGTCCTCGAGCGCGACCATGGGCGTGCGGCCCTTCTTGATCAACTCCTCGAAGAACCGCGTCGGCTTGTTGAACTGCACCGCGGTGCGGGCCTTGCCGGTGGAGATGCGCGCGCCGGCGGCGAAGGTGCCGTCGATCCGCGCGAGCGCGATGGTGTTGCCGCCGGCGTCGACCAGCGCGACGACGCCGGTGGTACCGAGGCGCTTGGCCTCTGCCAGCACCGCGTCGATCGCCGTCTGCGCGGCGGCGAGCGAGAGCGTGTGATGTGCGATCAGCTTGGGCGTGGTCGCGCGTTCGTTCTTGGCCTTGGCACCGGCGGCGGCGCGGTGCGAAGCGAGGGCGTCGTCGGCGACGCTGCCGAACAGCGCGAGTCCGCAGCTGACGGCGAGCAGGGTGGCGAGCGGGCGATGGGTCATGGGCGGTGGAACCTCCGCGGCGGGGTACACCGCGCGGGTGGGTGGGTTTCGCCGCGAGCGGGCGTAACTCCCGCGGCTGATCGCGGGTTGTCGGCCGCGACGGGTCGCGACGCCGGCCCGCGGAGTCCAAGCACGATGAACACCACTCGAAACGCCACCGCGCTCGCGCTCGCTGCCCTCGCCTTCGGCGCCTGCACCAAGCAGGCACCGCAGACCGCGGCGCCCGACGCCACCACCACCAGCGGGGTCCGCTGCCAGGGCATCAACAGCTGCAAGGGCATGGGCCAGTGCAACGGCCCCGGTCACAGCTGCGGCAAGCACACGCCCTGCAAGGGCCAGGGTTGGCTCGTGGTCGAGGATGCCGATGCCTGCGCCGCCAAGGGCGGCACGCTGCTCTGAGACGCGGTCATGACTCACCTCGGTCATGGTGTGGGACTGCGGCCGTCGCACTACGCGTGGTTGCTCGAGCACGGCGCCGCCGGGGTCGAGTGGTTCGAGGTCATCAGCGAGAACTGCTTCGGCGCCGGCGGTCGCCCGTGGGCCGTACTCGAGCGCATCCGCGACGAGGTGCCGCTGGTGCTCCACGGCGTCGGCATGGGCCTGGGCGACGCCCGCGGTCCGGGCGAGGCCTACCTCGCGCGCCTGCGCGAGGTCATCGCCGCGCTGTCGCCGGCGTGGGTTTCGGATCACCTGTGCTGGGGCAGCGTCGACGGCGTGTGGACCCACGACCTGCTGCCGATCCCCTATCGCGAGGACACGCTGGCGCACGTGTGCGCCCAGGTCGATCGCGTGCAGGGGATCCTGCGGCGTCGGCTCTTGCTGGAGAACATCACCAGCTACTTGCAGTGGCGCACGAGCGAGATGTCCGAGGGCGAGTTCCTCGCCCAGCTGGTGCACCGCACGGGCTGCGGTGTGCTGCTCGACGTCAACAACCTGGTCGTGAACGCGACCAACCTCGGCCTCGATCCGATCGCGACGCTCGAGGCGCTGCCGCCGGGCTCGGTCGGCCAGATCCACCTCGCGGGTCACACCCGCTACCCCGACGGCAGCGCCATCGACACCCACGTCGGGCCGGTGCCCGACGCGGTCTGGGCGGTGTACCGCGCCGCGCTGCTCCGCTTCGGTCCGGTGCCCACGTCGGTCGAGTGGGACGAGGACGTCCCGCCGCTCGAGGTCGTGCTGGCCGAGGCCGCACGCGCTCGCGGGATCGAGCGCGATCTGCTCGGCCGTCACAACCCGGAGGCGCCCGCACCATGAGCGACGAAGCCCCGAACACGCTCGTCGAGATCCAACGCTTCTTCGCCCGCTGGGTGATGCAGCCGCAGCCGCTGCACCGCGTTGCGGACGAGCGGCCGGCGCACGCACGCGAGCGCGTCGCCGACGTCGTGCAGGCCGCGGACGAGGACGCCGCGATCGCGCGGCTGTCGATCTACCACCGCATGGTGTTCGCGCGGCTGCTGGCTTCGCTGACGGAGGACTTCCCGGCGCTCGCGGCCGTGGTCGGCGAGCGGGCCTTCCGCGCGCTCGCGGCCGAGTTCCTGGTCGCGCATCCCAGCGGCGGACCGAACCTGCGCGACGTCGGCCGGCCGCTGCCGGGCTTCCTCGCTCGCCTGCCACGACAGCGGCCGGATCTCGCCGAGCTCGCGCAGCTCGAGTGGGCGCGCGTGCACGCGTTCGATGCGCGCGACGAGGCGCCGCTGACGGTGGCGCAGCTGCACGCGGCCGGCGAGCGTCTGCCGCGCGTGCGGCTGGTCGCGGGCACGCGCGTGATCGCGGTGCGCCACGACATCGACACGGTGTGGGCTGCGACCGATCGCAGCGAGCCGATCCCCATGGCCGCGGCGCGCCCTGGCGCGCTGCTGGTGTGGAAGCGAGCCTGGGTCGTGTGGCACCGACGGCTCGAGCCGTGGGAGCGCGCGACGCTGCCGTGGCTGCGCGGCGCCGCGTCGCGCGACGGGGTCGAGCTCGGCGAACTGTGCGTGCGGCTGGCGGATGCGGAGGATCCCGAGTCGGTCGCGCGGGTGTGGGCGCGCCTGCGGCAGTGGATCGACGAGGGCCTGTTGACCGTGGCGCCGAGGTGATCGGCGCGTGCCGTCGCGATCGCGCGGCGCACTCGCGATCGCGCGATGCACTCGCGCGCCGCGCTCGCGAGCCCGCCGCGCTCCGGCCGAGCGCCGTGTCAGCACGACGCCCTCGTCGATCGCGGCGCGCAGCGTCGGCGCGTGTGCACGCGCGAGGCTGGGCGATGCGTGCCGGCGTGCCGAGATCGGTCCAGCCGCACGGTGCGACCGGCGGCAGCCGCAGCGAGGGCGCGGCGTGGGAGAGGATGTCCGCGGAGAAGTCGTGGCTGGGCAGCTCGGGCCACGCCCGCGCGATCGCCTCGGGGCCACCGGTGCGGGCGCGGCGGACCTGCGCGAGCAGCTGCGGCAGGTGGCGCTCGAACAGGCCCAGCAGCGCGGGCACCGAGCTGGCCATGACGAAGCTGTTCCACAGCGCGCCGCGGTGCCGCAGCGACACCGCCTGGGCCAGCGGCGGCTTCTCGACGAAGCTGCGCACGCACAGGCGACCGGCCTGGTCGATCTCGTCGGGCACGATCCAGCCGTACTCGCTGTCGGCGGTCTCGGGCGAGATGCCCAGCAGCATCGTGAGCGTGTCGTCGTCTTCGATGCAGTCGAGCGCGAGCTCGCAGGCCTCGACGAAGCGGCCGGTGTGCTCGACGTGGTGGTCCGAGGGCAACAGCAGCAGCCGCGCGTCCGGTGAGCGGTCGGCGAGCTCGAGCAGCGGCAACAGGATGCCCGCCGCGGTGCCGCGCAGGCCCGGCTGTTCGACCACGTGCTCGCGGCCGGCGAGGTCGCGGGTCCAGAAGCGCCGGTGCGCGCGCGTGACCACGGTCATCACCCGCTCGGCGGGAATCGAGCCGGGAACCCGCGCGAGCGTGTCCTGCAGCAGCGTGCGGCCGCCGTGCAGCGAACAGAACTGCTTGGGCACGCTGGTGCCGTCGCCGAGTGTGGTCAGGGCCTGCAGTCGCCGGCCTTCGCCGCCGGCGAGCACCAGCGCCCAGCGGGGCGCGGTGCCATCGAGCTCGTCGAGTCGTGTCATGGCGGTGGTTCCAGGCTCAGGCGGCGTGGCGGGTGGCCGGTGCGTGGGTGATGCGGTTGCGCAGCGACTCGTAGGCCCGGTGCGCGCGCACGCGCACGGCACCGTCGCGCACGCCCAGGCGACGCGAGACCTCGGCGATGGGCAGGCCCTCGAGCTTGTGCAGGTGCACGACCGCGCGCTGGCCCGGGGGTAGAGCGGCGATGGCGGCCAGCAGGGCGTCGCGGCGCTCGGCGTCGCGCTCGCTCGCGATCGCGGACTGCTCGGCGTCGGCGTCGGCGGTCGCGGTGGTGCCGAGCTGCTCCTGCGCGCCCTCGCCGAACTGCAGCCGATCGCGGTACTGCGCGCGCAGGTGGTTGGTCGCGGTGTTGCGCGCGATGGCGCAGAACCACGACACCAGCGCGTCGTCGGCGTGGCCGGCCGGCCGGGCATAGCCGCCCCGGGCCGCGTGGGCGCGCAGCATCGTCAGCTGCACGAGATCGTCGACCTGGGTGTCGTTGCCGCCGTGGCGACCGACCTTGGCGCGGATCTGCCGACGCACGCGCGGCTCGATTGCGCGGTAGAGGCGATCGAAGGCGCGCAGATCCCCGGCGATGTAACGCTCCATGGCGTCGGCGAGCGAGCTTCGGTGCGAGGGTGCGCGCGAGTCCTCGTGCGCACCGCGATGGCGGTGGTTGGTCATGGTGGCTCCGAGGACCGGGGGAGCTCGCGTGCCGCGTGCCGGGCGGCCACGAACAGGTCGTGGCGGCTCCGGGCCGGAGCTCGCGTCGCCGGTCTCGCACGGTTGGATGCCGGCGCCGCGGATTGGTTACCGACGTCGGCGCGATCGCGCCGACGCGGCCAGCCGCCACACCGGGCCGAGCGCCACGATCACGGTCAATTCCGGCCGCTGCGCCGCGAAACCGAGGTCGACGCCGACGTCGAGATCGAGCCCGAAGCGCGGGCTGGTCCACACATACGTGCCCGCGACCCCGGAGATCCCCGCGACCACGGGCGCGTGCCGGCGCAGGCCGATCTCGAGGCTCGGGCCGAGCCCGAGGTAGGGACTCACGCGCGGTGCCGGGTGCAGCGGCTTCTTCAGGAACGCCGCGCTCGGCAACGATCGCTGCGCGCCCGGGCCCACGCGCAGCGGCAGCTCGAGCTCGAGCTCAGGCCAGCCCGGCACGAGCACGCGCTCGACGAAGACCCCCAGCAGCAGATCCGGGTGCACGGCGAGCTCGCTGCGCTGCCGCTCGTCCGACGGCGCCGAGCTCGAGGCCGACGAGGTTGGGCCGCTCCTCGTGGATGCGACGGTGCGCGGGAGCGGCGAGCAACACGAACGCGAGCGTGGCCAGCATCGTCGCGCGGCAACGCGGGCGCGGGCCCCGGGGTTACCCGCTGTGCGGCGGCGCGCGGCTCCCGTCTCTCGACGCGGACGCTCCGCTTGCTCTGCCCGCGCCGGCGGAGCGGTGTTGGGTCCCTGCTGCTTCCGGTCGCCGTCGCGACGGCGGCCGTCAGCATCTCCGGACCGCCGCTCAGGCGACGACGTCGTCGCCGGAGTCGTCTGCGCCGGCGGACTCGCGCAACAGCGACGCGAGCGTGCGGCACACGTCGGTGGTCGTGATGATGCCGGCGAGTTTGCCGTGCTTGGTCACCAGCGCCGAGCCGATGTGGCGCTGGGCCAGCTCGTCGGCGATGCGATCGAGGCGCTCGTCGACCTCGACCACGTAGGGGTCGCGCGAGCAGATCGCCCACACGGCCAGGGGCACCGTGCGCTCGCGGCCGGCGAGCAGCTCGTCGCTCACACCGATGTCGCGCGCCGACACGATGCCGGCGAGCTTGCCGGCGTGCATCACCGGCAGGTGGTGGATGCCGTGCTGCTGCATCATTGCCTTGGCGACCTCGACCGTGTCCTCGGCCGCGATGGCGTAGGGGAAGGGCGTCATCACGGCGATCGCGGCGGGGATGCGGCGGTTCACGCGGTCAGCATCGATCGAAAACCCCGCTCGCGCCAGCGCCGGCGGTCGGCAACGACTGCGCGTCCGGGCCCGTCCGCCATGGCCGCGCGCGGCTGCGCGGTCTCAGAACAACCCCGAGCCCGCGCCGAAGGGCGGGCGCTCGGGCCCGGCCTGCTCGAACGCGAACACGTGGGAGATCGGGTCGCGCTCGTGCGCGCGCGCCTCGGCGTTGTGCTCGGCGTGCTCGTGCCACAGCGCGAAGGCCTCGTCGATCTCGGCCAGCCGCGGATCGTCGAGCGTCAGCCGCAGGTGCTCGGCCATCAGTCGCCGCCGCAGATCCGCGGCCAGCTCCGCATCGACGACTGCGGCGTTGAGCTCCGCCTCGGTGCGGAAGCCGCGATCGTTGATGTTCGCGCTGCCGACGGTGAACCACACGTCGTCGATGAGCATGACCTTCGCGTGCACGTCGACCGGTACCCACGTGCGCCCGCCCGCGGCGGCATCGGCCGGCACCAGCAGGCGGCTGGGGCGGAACTGCGGCCGCACGGCCTGGATCGCCGCGACGGTCTTGGCGGTGTAGTAGCCGCTGGGATCGACGAAGGTGATCTCGCCCTCGGCGATGGGCCACGCGACCACGACCACGTGCAGCCGCGGGTTGCGTCGGATCGCGTCGGCCAGCAGCTCGCCGAGGTCCGGGCTGCGGAAGTACTGGTTCTCGATGTAGATGTACTTGCGCGCGTTGGCGATGGCACGGCGATACACCGCGAGCACGCCGTGCTCACCGTCGGGCGTGGTGCGGACGATCTGCACCCAGCTCTTGCCGCGACGCGGCTGCGTCGGCGGCGTCGGCAGCGGTGCGGGCAGCTCGACGCCGAGTCGACGGCGCAGACGGTCGACCAGCTTCGCGCTCCATTGCCGTGTCCGCGCCGCGCACGACTGGCGCCAGCGCTCGGCGAAGTTCGCCATGAGGTCGCCGACCGCCGGCCCCTCGAGCCGGACCATGAGATCGTGGCGCGGCAAGAACGGCGGCAAGCGCCGCCGCTTCACCGCCTCCTCGCGGGTCCAGCCATCGGCGCGGTGGGGGAAGCGGCGCGGCTCCCAGGCCTCGTGCGCGATGGTGTCCCAGTCGTTCTCCTTGAGGTTCATGCCGCCGCAGTAGCCGACGCGGCCGTCGATGGTCAGGGTCTTCTGGTGGTAGCTGCCGGTCAGGCCGGGGTAGTCCTGCTCGAGCACGTCGATGCCGTCGCGACCGCGCCAGAACCACCGCCGCATCCAGCGGTCCATGATCGGCGTGAAGACCATGCCCCAGATGAGCAGGCGGACGTGCGCACCGGCGCCGGCGCGGCGCTCGAGCGTCGCGCCCAGGGTGTGGCGCTCGCGTGCCGCGGGCTCCGCCACGGCGAGCGCGGCAGGGCGCCGCAGCTCGGTGTCGGGGCGGCACATCCACGTCGCGATCTGGATCTCGCCGCTGGCCTGCTCGAGATCGTCGGCGACGCGGCCCCAGGCCTGCTCGCCATCGACCAGCACCTCGACCAGGTTGCCGCCGCGCGGCGGCTGCTGTCCCGCGGGCACCGCGGCAGCCGGCGCGTCGGTCGGCTCGATGCCGTGCATCGCGTCGCCGTGCGCGAACCAGTCGTAGACCACGATGCGGTTGCTCGCGCCGCCCGGGCCTCGCCAGCGCAACGCAGAAGCGGATCTCGTCGCTGGTGTGCTCCGCGGTCATGGCCTCAGCTCCCGTGGGCTCGGACGAGGCACGCGACGGTCTCGTCGTCCAGCGCGCCGGTGGGCGGCAGCCGTTGCTGCCGCTGGAACCGCTCGATCGCCGAGCGCGTCATGGGCCCGAGATCGCCGTCGACCGGGCCCGAGTACACGTGCAGATGGTTGAGTCGCTCCTGTGCGCCCGCGACCGTGTGCGCCGGCGGCAGGGCGTCCAGCGCCAGCGCGAAGCGTCGGAATGCCACCACCAGCGAGCCCTGGCGCGCGCCCGCGGGCACGACCACGCGCAGGCGGCCGTCGCCGTCGAGCACGCCGCGTTGCTCCGCCGCGCCGTCGAACGACAGCGCGTACTCGCGGCCGCCCAGCGGTGCGCCGGTGCTGTCCGCCAGGACGAGGTTGAGCCAACGCTCGGGCTCGGCCATCGCCGGCGATGGTGGCAAAGCCGCTCGCGTCGCGCCACCTGGGCCGCGCTGGCCGAATGGCCAGCGGCGCTGCGGCGCCGCGATCAGGGCCGCGGCGGGCGGGCGCGCTCGGGCGGCGGCAGCAGGCCCGCGACCTCCTCGGCGGTCAGGTCGCGCCAGCGTCCGCGCGGCAGCTCACCGAGCTCGATGTGCATGATGCGGATGCGTCGCAGCGCGATGACGTCGTGGCCCAGGGCCGCGCACATGCGGCGGATCTGCCGGTTGAGCCCCTGCGTGAGCACGACGTGGAACGACTGCGGCCCGCTGCGCCACACCCGGCACGGTCGCGTGCGCACGTCGCCGAGGTCGACGCCGCCGGCCATGCGCAGCAGGAACTCGTCGCTGATGCGGCTGCCGATGTGGACCACGTACTCCTTCTCGTGGCCGTGCTCGACCCGCAGCACCTCGTTGACGATGTCGCCGTCGTTGGTCAGCAGGATCAGACCCTCGGAGTCCTTGTCGAGCCGGCCGATGGGGAAGATGCGCTCGCTGTGGGCGACGAAGTCGACGATGTTGCCGCGCACGTGTCGCTCGGTCGTGCAGGTGATGCCGCGCGGCTTGTTGAGCGCGATGTAGACCGGGCTGTGTTGCTTGCGCGAGGGGCCGACCGCCGCGCCGTCGACCAGCACGACGTCGCCGGGCTCGACCTGGGTGCCGAGCACCGCGACCTGGCCGTTGACCGTGACGCGGCCCTCGGCGATGAGCGTGTCGGCGACCCGCCGCGACCACGCACCGGTCTCGCCCAGGTACTTGTTGAGCCGCATCGTGCCGGCCCAGGGTAGCAGCCCCGGGCGTCCGGGCTGCTACCCTGGTGCCGCCGGCCTCCCGGCCCGCACGCACGCATGGAGCCCCTGCGCATCCTCCTGCTCACGCCGCCGATGACGCAGGTCAACACGCCGTATCCCGCGACGGCGTACCTGACCGGCTGCCTGCGTCGGCACCTGCGGCCCGAGCGGGCCCAGGTGGTGCAGCACGACGTGGGCCTGTCGTTGTTCCTGCGGCTGTTCAGTCGCCCGGGCTTGCAGCGCGTGCTCGCGGCGTTGCCACGGCGCAGCGACAGCGCCGCGGTCGCGCACCTGCAGCGCCACGGTCCCCGCATCGTCGCGCTGATCGAGCCGGTGGTGGCGCTGCTGCAGGGCCGCGATCCCAGCCTCGCGCTGCGCATCGTCGGCCGCGAGCTGCTGCCCGAGGGCGGTCGCTTCGCGGCCTTGGCCCACGACGACGACGACGACGACCCGCTGGCGTGGGCGTTCGGACAGCTGGGCGTGCTCGATCGCGCCAAGCACCTCGCGAGCCTGTTCGTCGACGACATCGCCGATGCGATCCGCGACGGCATCGACGCGGACTTCGAGCTGTCGCGCTACGGCGAACGCCTGGCCGCGTCGGCGCCGAGCTTTGCGCCGATCCACGCCGCGCTCGAGCGACCAGCCACGGTCGTCGACGCCATGATCGACGAGCTCGCCGACGCGCTGTGGCAGCAACACCAACCCCAGCTCGTGGGCCTGACGGTGCCGTTTCCCGGCAACCTGCTGGGCGCGCTGCGGCTGGCCCGACGCCTGCGCACGGCGACGCCGCGGCCGGTGGTCGCGCTGGGCGGCGGCTACGTCAACACCGAGCTGCGCACGCTGGCCGAGCCGGCGCTGTTCGATCTGGTCGACTTCGTCACGCTCGACGACGGCGAGCGACCTTGCCGCGTTGGTCGAACACGTGCGCGACGCCGGCGCGCCACTGCTGCGCACGATGGTGCGCGACGGCGGCCGCGTGGTCGTGCGCAGCGATCCGTCGCTGCAGGACCTGCCCATGCCCGAGACCGGCACGCCGTGCTACGACGGCCTGTCGCTCGATCGCTACGTGTCGCTGATCGAGATGCTCAACCCGATGCACCGGCTGTGGTCCGACGGGCGCTGGAACAAGCTCACCGTGGCCCACGGCTGCTACTGGAAGAAGTGCAGCTTCTGCGACGTGACGCTCGACTACATCGCGCGCTACGAGCCCGCGGCGGCGTCGCTGCTGCACCAGCGCATCGTCGAGCTGGTCGAGCAGACCGGCACGCACGGCTTCCACTTCGTCGACGAGGCCGCGCCGCCGGCGGGGTTGCGCGCGTTGGCGGAGCTGCTGGTCGCGCGGGGTCCGGTCATCAGCTGGTGGGGCAACATCCGCTTCGAGAAGGCCTTCACGCCCGAGCTCGTGGGCCTGCTCGCCCGCTCGGGCTGCGTCGCCGTCAGCGGCGGGCTCGAGGTCGCCTCCGATGCGTTGCTGGCCCGCATGAACAAGGGCGTGACCGTCGCCCAGGTCGCGCGGGTGACCCACGCCTTCACCGAGGCCGGGATCATGGTCCACGCCTACTTGATGTACGGGTTCCCCGGCGAGACCGTGCAAGACACCGTCGACGCACTCGAGCGCGTGCGGCAGCTGTTCGCCGCGGGGTGTCTGCAGTCGGCGTTCTGGCACCGCTTCGCGGCCACTGCACACAGCCCCATCGGGCGCGCGCCGGAGCGCTTCGGCATCCGTCTGCGCGCGGCACCAACGGGTCGCTTCGCGCGCAACGAGCTGGCGTTCGAGGATCCGGTCGGCACCGACCACGACGCGCTCGCACCGGGGCTGCGCGCCGCGGTCTACAACTACATGCACGGGCTCGGCCTCGACGAGGACGTGCGCAGCTGGTTCCGCGGCGAGGGTCGCCGTCGCGTGAACGTGCCGCGCACCCAGGTGCCGGCCGACTTCGTCGCGCGCGCGCTGGTGTCCACGCCGGCCGATCGCGGCCGCCGTGTCAGCGATCGCGGATGACCAGCTCGGCGCGACCGAGCCAGCGCACGCACGCATTCACCACGGCGGCGTCGTCCTCGAACCCCAGCTCCGAGTCGAGGTCGGCCTCGCCGTCGTCGTCGAGCACGTAGTACTCGACCGCGGCGTGGACCACCGCGCGCTGCTCCTCGTCGAGCTGGTCCCACTCGCCCAGCAGTCGTTCCAGCCGCTCGGTGATGGCCTCGGACAGCGCCACGTCCACGCCGCTGCGACCGGCCGCGGCCGAGTCGACGTCGGCGGTCTGTCGCGACAGGCGGTTGCGCAGGTGCTCCAGCGTCGCGGGCGCCTGCGGGTACAGCCGCGCGAAGGAACGCCGCGCGGCGCGGGGCAGCGACGACAACAGTGCGGCAGGAGGCTCGCGCGTCACCGCGTCAGCCTAGCAGGATCAGCCCGGCGGTGTCGCGGCGAGCCAGCGCGCGATCTCGGCGTCCAGCTCGGCTGCGACCTCGGGTTCGCGGGCGCGTAGCAGGGTCGCAGCCTCGCGCGCGAGCGCAACGAGCTCGGGCCCGCGCTCGCCCCGTTGCCACCGCGCCTGCGCCAGATACATCGCGATGTCGCCTCGCAGCGACGGGTCGCTCGGCGCGGGGTTGTCGTGCCACAGCGCGGTCAGCAGCGTCACGGCCTGGTCGTGGCGCCCGGCGTCGAGCAGCGCGGCCGCGGTGACGATGTCGATGGCGAGCGCATCGGGGTGGTCGTCGGCATGCTGCGCGCGATAGATCGCGCGCGCGCGCTGCAACATGGGCAGGGCGCGGTCGGGCTCGCCGCGCATGCGCACCGCGTCACCGAGCATGTACAGGTACGCGGCGTACTCGACGTGGTCGACGCCGTAGTTGGCCTCGACCGCCGCGAGCGCGCGGCCAAGGGCGGCCTCGGCCTCGTCCCAGCGCGCCTGGCCGGCGAGCAGGCGGCCCAGCGTGCCACTGGTGCGCGCGAGCTCGACGTACTCGGGCGCGCTGCGGCGCTCGAGCGTCGTGAGCGCGAGCGTGGCGGCGTCGACCGCCGCCAGTGGCGCACCGAGCAGCTCGAACGCCAGTGCCAGCTGCGACAGCAGCACCGCGGCGTCGACCTGGTCCATGCCCGCGGTCGCGGCCTGGATCGCGAGCGCGCGGTGCAGGATCGGCAGCGCCGCGGCGCCGTCGCCCCGCATGAGCAAGGTGATCGCGAGCGTGCTCAGCGGCGGCACCAACGCGCCGTGCATCGGGCCGATGCGCTGCTCGACCTCGGCGATGGCGCGCCGCGAGGCCCGCTCGGACGCGTCGTAGTCGCCCGCGGCCTGTTCGATGCTCGCGAGGGTGTACAGCGCCGCGACGAAGACGTCGCTGGCGGGATCGACCCGCGGCTCGGCCTGCGCGATCGCGGCGGCGAGCCGCTGCGCCGGCACCTCGATCGCGGTGCCGGCGTCGAGCTCGGTCTGTGCCAGCAGGCGCTCGACCTCGAGCCGCCCCAGCGGATCGTCGTCGCCGCGCTCGAGCGCGACCATGGCGTGGCGCGCGTGCTCCCGTGCACGCAGGGGCTCGGCAGTGACGTGGCCCGCAGGTAGACCAGCTGCGTGTGCGCGGCGGCGAGCAGGGCGTCGTCGCCCAGCGCGGTCGCATCGGCGGCGACCGCCTCGAGCAGGGCGCCGGCCTCGTCGGCGTGGCTGCGTGGGTCGATGGCCAGGGCCACGGCCATGCGCGCGCGCGCACGCAGGCCTGCGTCGTCCAGCGCGAGTGCATCCAGCCAGGCCGCGCGCGCGATCGGTTCGGCCTCGGTCACGCGCGCGCTCGCGGCCAGGGCCCGCGCGGCGGCGATGCGGCGATCGACCGCCGCGATCGCGGGGTCGGTCGTGGGCGTCGACGCGCCGTCACGGGCGAGCCTCGCGTCGTCGCGGCAGCGCGACAGCGCCGGCAAGCGCTCGAGCAGGGCCGGCACGCGCTCGCTGCTGCCGCGCATGGTGGCCGAGCGTCTCGACGGTGGCGTCGAACTCGCGCGCGGCCGCGTCGACGCACGCACGCGCGCGTGCGGCCGCCGTGTCGTCGGCGTCGCGCTGGGTCTCGCACACCGAGAGGTCGAGCTCGTGCAGCGCTGCGGCGTAGTCGTCGAGGCGACGCTGCGCCACGGCGGCCACGGCGGTCGCGGTGCCGTCGTCGAGCGCGGCGATCCGGTCGCGCAGTGCGGTGGTCACGGCTGCAGCGGGTTGCGGCCGATCCTCGCAGCGGGCCACGCCGCCGCCGCGCACCGGCAGCAGCCACGGCGCGGCCAGCAACGCGGCGCCCAGCGGAAGCAGCAGCGGCCCGCGGCGGGCGTGGCCGCGCGCCAGCGCCACCGCGATCGCGTCCATGTCGGCGTGGCGCCGGCTGGGGTCTCGCGCGAGCCCGCGGTGCACGAGCGCGCGCAGCCATCGCGGTGCGCAGCCGCGGGGCAGCGGCGCGGGCTCGCGCTCGAGCACCGCCTGGCGCAGGGCTTCGAGGTCGTCGCCCGCGAAGGGACGGCGTCCGCACAGCGCTTCGTACAGCGCGACGCAGAACGCGAACTGATCGGTGCGCGCGTCGACGCGGCTCGCCGCGAACTGCTCGGGTGCCATGTACGCCGGCGTGCCGACCAGGCGGTGGGTGCCGCTGGGCGTGCCCGCAGCCGTGGTCAGCAGCGCGTCGGTCCGCTGCTCGGGGGCGTCGTCGCCGTCGTCGAGCGCGGCGCGGGCCGCCCACGCGAGGCCGAAGTCGGCCACGCGCACCCGCGGCGGCGCTGCGGGCTCGTGCGGGTCGAGCTCGACCCGCACGTGTTCGGGCTTGAAGTCGCGGTGGACCAAGCCGGCGCGATGGGCCGCCGCCAGGCCCAGCGCGGCCTGGCGGAACACGGGCAGCAGCTCGCGCCAGCGCCGGGGCGCGGCGTTCGACCACGCGCGCAAGGTGCCGCCGGCGACGTGCTCCATCGCGATGAAGACGTCGTCGCCGTCGGTGCCGACGTCGAACACAGCGGTCACGTGCGGATCGACCACGCGCGCGAGCGCCTGGGCCTCGTGTCGCAGGCGACGGCCGACGTGCTCGGCGCGTGCGCCGACCCGCACCAGCTTGAGCGCGACGCGGCGGCGCAACCTCGGATCGCGGGCCAGCCAGACCGTGCCCATGGCGCCCTGTCCCAGGGGCTGCAGCAGCAGATAGCGATCGACGTGCTGACCCGGCGCGCGTGCTCGGCCGAGCGCGCTGCGGCGACGCTCGGGCTGCAGCAGCCGCGCGACCACCGTGGCGCAGTCGCTGCAGTCGTCGAGGTGCGACCGCACGCGTTCGGCGTCGCGGCTGCTGCCCGAGAGCAGCGCGAGCAGCTCGTCTTCGTCCGGGCAGATCTCGACGGGATCCAGCGGCACGGCGGGGCGCCCCAGTCTAGGCTCGAACGCCGCGCCAGCGCGTGGGGACTCGCGTCGCCGGCGGCCGCAGATGCGCGAAGGGGCCCGCGTGGGGCCCCTTCGTCACGGTTGCGCGCCCGCGTGCTGCGCGGGCGTCGGCGTCACTGCGGGATGATGCAGATGCCGACGTTCTCGTAGCCGGGAGGGGCCTCGCCCTCGTTGTAGAACATCGTGCACTCCTGGCCCTGGCCCATGCAGGTCGCGCCCGGATCGCTGATGTCGCAGTACTCGCTGCAGCAGCCGGTCGAGCCGTTGCAGTCGGGCACGGTCGCCGCGTCGGCGCAGAACAGGCCCGGGTCGCACACGTTGAGGAACTCGCACGGATCGCCGAAGCCACCCATCTCACCCGAGGCATCGGGCGAGCAGAAGAAGCCGTTGGGCTCCGGGTAGCAGGCCTCGGTCATGCTGCAGTCCTGCAGAAGAGGATCACAGAACGGCAGACACAGGATCAGCACGCCGTTGTTCGTGATGGAGCAGCCGGTGTCGGGATCCGGGCAGACCGGCGCGGCCTCGGTGCCCATGCAGAAGCCGACGCAGACGCCCATGTTGGTCTCGGGGTCGACGTTCCAGCACATCGAGCCGAGATCGCAGCTGTCGATGCCGCTGACGCCGCTGCCTTCGACGGTACAGGTGTCGCCGGGCTGACCGGGGTTGGC
Organism: Nannocystaceae bacterium; assembly: GCA_046351635.1. Taxonomy (GTDB): domain Bacteria; phylum Myxococcota_A; class Polyangia; order Nannocystales; family Nannocystaceae; genus Xiheibacterium. Next base: position 207,526 of record JAXLYC010000007.1, read on the forward strand.
GTCGAGCGGGCTGCAGCGCGTCGCGTTCCACGAGTTGCCGCCGTCGTTCGCCCACGGCATGCACTTCTCGCCGCGGGGACAGTCCTGGGCCCAGATGTCGCACTCGTTGTTCACGCCGCCGCCGTCGGGATCGACGATGAACACGGCGGTGTCGCTCGCCGAGGCGCTGGCGCTGGCGCTGGCCGAGGTCGTGTCGTCGGTGCCCGCGGTGGTCATCGTCGGGTCGTTCGACGTGCCGGTGTCCGCGGTGTCCGACGCGGACGCGGACGCCGACGCGGACGCGGAGCCCGACTCGGATCCGGTGTCCTCGGCCGAGGCCGATCCGGCGGTGGTCACAGAGGTCGAGGTCGGGTCGTCGTTCTTCGCTTCGCCGCAGGCGACGAGGGACAGCACGAGCCACGGCGTGGCGAGGAATCCGGCTTGGCGCATCCGCATGTAGGGAGTCTAAGCACCTTCGCGTTTCGAAGACAACCAAATCCAACAAGTCGTGGAGAAGCCTGCCGCCGGCCGCCTGAAATGGCGGTTTCAAGGGCGGCGCTGCGGCCGCCGCGGGGTCGCGACGACAGCCTGTCGCGGCACGCGGCCGTGCTGTGCCGCGTCGACCCAGCCGCGGGTGCTCGCGCGCGGCGAAGCGCTGGCCACCTCAACGCGCGCGCTCGGTGGCACGCGCATTGCTCCGCCATGCGTCGATGATGCGCGCCGCACGGAAACCCATCGAGAACTTCATCGCGATCGTCTGCGTCGCGGTCGGGCTGTACGCCGGCGCGACCGTGCACGGCCTGCTCGCGGGGCCGCGATCGCAGACGACGATCGTCGCGCCGGTCTCGCTGACGCAGCACGCGGCCGCGTCGACGATCGTCGCGGCCGAGCTGCCGGCGATCGTCTGCAGCACCGCATCGCACTGCCGCATCGATCTGCAGCGCCTGCAGGCCACGCCGCTGCAGCTGCCGCGGGGCTTGCGGCTCGTGCCCGCCGACCACGGCCTGCAGCTGCAAGGTGTCCGTGGGTTGCTCGCCGAGCTGGGCCTGCGCGACGGGGACGTGCTGACTGCGATCGACGGCGACGCGTCGACCACGACATTAATTTCTTCCCGTTGTTGCACGCCGCTGTCGCGCGCGGCGGCTTCGCGCTCGCGTACCGTCGCGGCACGCGAGCACGGGTCCTGCGGGTCGAGCTCGAGCCGGGCCTGCAGGTCCACGTGTGAACCCGGCGCCCGCGCCCGCTCACGGATCGGCGCAGACCTCGGTGCCGTCGACGAACGTGCCGGGGTTGACCTCACCGTGCCCGAACACCGCCCGCAGCACGCCACAGCGCGCGACGTCGGTCGCGGGGTCGCAGTCGCGGGCGTGCTGTTCCACGAACGCGAGGCTGATGCGACGGCGTGGATCGGGCGCGAGCGCCTTCGACACGTAGGTCGGCACGCCGTCGATCGCCTCGCCCTGCCGCTGGCCGTCGTGGCACAGGCCGCAGCTGGCCACGCCGCCCAGCAGCACGTGGTCATAGGGATCGCCGGCGCCCAGCGGCTCGGTCACGGGGAACTCGATCTCGGCCTTGAGCGACTGCCCCGGCGCGACCCACTGTGCCAGCTCGAGCACGTCGGCGCCGTCGCCCGAGGGCAGCACGGTCATCACGAGCTCGGGCCCCAGCAGGAACAGTCGCGGGTTCTCGGTGGCCTCGGTCGGCTGGGCCGAGAACGGTGAGGTCGAGGCGACCACGTCCAGCGGTCGCGCCAACACCTCGAGCAGGCACGGCAGCGTCACCGGCATCGGCAGCGCGCCGACCAACGCGACGACCTCGTCGATGCTCCCCGGCGCGTTGCTCACGCCAGCGGGCGCCACGCAGGTGGGCTCGACCTCGAACGGCTCGATCGGCGTCACGTCGTCGCCGTCGTCGGGCTCGTGGCACGCGACCGTGGCCGCGGACCACGCGGCAATGCCGAGGGCACGCATGCGGTTGGCCGTGCTCGATCGCGAGGTCCACATCGTCGCCGACGGTACAGCAGCGCCCGTCCAGGTGGACGCGCAACCTCTTCGGCCCGCGCAGGGCTCCGACGGGCGCGGCGGCCCCGCGGGGGTGGACGCGCGCGGCGACGCGGGGCGCATGTGGCAGACTCACGGACCCGTGCGCATCGGCGAGACCCTCGGCAGCGGCGCGGTCGGTCGCGTGGTCCGCGTCGAGGGCAGCGCGCAGCCGTTGGCGGGCAAGATCCTGCACGCGTCGCACCGCGGCGACGAGCAGGCGCGGGCGCGCTTCGCCCAGGAGGCGCGCGTGGCCGCCTCGCTGCAGCACGACAACGTCGTGCGCGTGTTCGGCATCGAGGCGATCGACGGCGAGGCCGTGCTGCTGATGGAGTTCGTCGACGGTCCCACGCTCGCCCAGCTGGTCGCTCGCCGCGCGCCGCTGCCCGAGCGCGAGGTCTTGGTGCTCATGCGCGGCATCGCGGCGGGTCTGGCCCACGCCCACGAGCGCGGCGTCATCCACCGCGACCTCAAGCCCGCCAACGTGCTCGTCGCCGGCGGGCTCGTGCCCAAGATCGGCGACTTCGGCATGGCCCGGGGCGCGTCGCTGGGCGAGGGCGACCGCGACGCGTTCGCGGTGCTGGGCACGCCCGACTACATGGCGCCCGAGTGCCTCGAACCCCTGTCGGTCGACGGCCGCTCGGATCTCTACGCGCTGGGCTGCATCGGCTACGAGCTGTTGACCGGCGCGCCGCCGTTCGGCGGCGCCACGCCGCACGCGGTGTTGCGGGCCCATCGCGAGGACGAGCCGGTGCCGCTGCCCGAATCGATCGCGCCGGATCTGCGCGGCCTGGTCCACGCGCTGCTCGACAAGACCCCGGGGCGTCGGCCGCAGGCTGCGACCGCGGTGATCGACGCGCTCGATCGCATGCTCGCGGGCGAGACCGTCTCACTGGCGCGGCGCGACCACGGCCAACGGCCGCAGTGCGCGGTGTGTTCGCGCCCGCTGTTGCCGGGTCTGGCCGCGTGCCTCCACTGCGGCCACGCGCTGCTGCGGCACGAGCCCGGACGCAGCGCGGTGATCGTGATGGGACCCGGCGAGGTCGGCGACAAGCTCGACAACCACCTGCGGCTGCGGCTGCACGAGTTGCTGCGGGCCGAGTCGGCGCTGCGGTTGCGGCCCAACCGAGGGCTCGAGAAGCGGATCCCGCGGCTGCCGTTCGTGCTCGCGCGCGGGCTCGCCCAGGCCCAGGCGCAGGCGCTGGTGGCTGCGCTGGCGCGGCTGGGCATCGAGGCGATCGCGACCGAGCGGTGGAGCGTGCGCGTGCCGCAGCTGCGTCGCAAGGCCGTGATGATCAGCGGACGCGTCGGGCTGATCGCGGCCACGACCTCCGCCGGGCTGCTCAACGCCGGCTGGGGTCTGTTGGCGTGGATGGTCGCGGGGCTGGGGCTGACGGTGGGCGCGAGCGTGGTCTCGCTGGGCGCGGTCACCCGCACCGTGGCGGAGGATCCGGTGCCGCGCGCGCTGCGGGAGGCGCTGCAGCGCCTGGTCGCGAGCCTGCCGGCGGTGACCACCGCGCGTCATCGCGAGACCGTGCACGCGGTGGCCGAGCGCGCGCTGTCGCTGTCGCGCCGGCCGCAGCTCGCGGGCGACGAGGTCCAAGGCGAGCTCGCGCGCGCGATCGATGCCGCCGCGGTCGCGGCCGCGCGCGGCTCGATGCGCTCGACCGGCGGCTCGGGACCGGCCTGGGTGGCGACTCCGAAGCCTCGCGCGAGCGTTGCGCGAGCGCGATCTGTGGTCGAGCCGGCTGCAGCGCGTGCTCGCCGAGCTCGAGGCCGCCGAGGCGTGCGGCTGCTGCACGCCACCGGGTGACGCCCGATGGCGACGAGGCCGAGCGGCTCGCGGCCCTGCGCGCGCGCGTCGAGGCGCTCGAGGAGGTGCAGCGGTGAGCGCGGGCACGAGCGGGCCGCGGGCCCACGGCCTGCACGTGCTGGCAGGCCCGCGCCGTCACGGCACCGAGCTGCGCTGGCTCGTGGCCGACGAGCACGGCAACGCGGTGTTCGCCCAGCTCGCGGCCGAGCTCGCGCGCGAGCCGAGCGTGCGCGCGCGCTGGGTCGACGACACCGAACGGATGATGGCGCTCGACAGTTCCGGCCCACGCACGGCCGCGGACGATCGGACCGCAACCGGACCCGCGCGATCTCGAGGCCGAGCCACCTTGGCGGCTGCGGCCGCAGCCCGACGGCGTCGCGCTCGACGAGTGGTTGCAGCAGACCGCGCCGTTGCCGGTCGACGAGGCGCTGCGCTGCTGCGGGCGGTCGCCGCCGCGGTCGCGCAGGTGCACGCGCGGGGCCGTGCTGGGCGATCTCGCCGCGCGCGCAGCACATCGTGGGCGCCGCCGACCGCGTGGCTGGTGGACATCGGGCTCGCGCACCGAGGTGCTGTCGAGCCGCACCGCCGCGAGCCTGCTGCTCGAGGACTCGCCGTACACCGCACCCGAGTGCCTGCGCCGCACCGCGGTCGATCGCCGCGCCGACGTCTACGCCCTGGGCGTGCTCGCCTACGTCGCGCTCACCGGCGTCGCGCCGTGGGGCGAGCTGGGCGCGGTGATGCGGCCCGCGGGCACGCCCGCACCGCCGAGCCGCCTGCGCAGCACCATCGACCCGGTGATCGACGCGGCGGTGCTGGCGGCGCTGGCCGACGATCCCGAGCGCCGACCCGGCAGCGTCGAGGCCTTCGTCGCCGGGTTCGACGCGCGCGAGCCGTTGTCGCTCGAACGGGCGACCATCACGTGCCAGGCCTGCGGCGCGTCGGTGCGCCGCGAGCAACGGCTGTGCACCGCGTGTGGCAAGCAAGCCGTCAGCTTCACCCACGCCCACGCGGACGCGCCCGAGGTCTGTGCGCTGGTGTTGACCAAGGCGGCCGAGGACGCGGCGTTCAGCCAGCGGCTGCGGCAGGTGCTCGCGACCGTCGGCGAGGGCGAACCGCCGGCGCTCGACTTTCTCATCGGCGACGAGCGCATGTACTCGCAGCGCGAGCGACAGAATCGCATCCGCCTGCCGGTGCGGTTGTTCGACCGCCTCTCGCCCCAGACCGCCAAGGCGCTGCAGCGCCTGTTCGCCGACCAGGGCCTGTCGACGCGCGTGGTGCCGGAGCGGCGACTGGCGCGACGCAGCGTCGTGCCGGCGGCGATCATGGTCAGCACCGTGCTGCTGGCGGTCGCGCTCGCGATGCTGGGCATGCTGCGCGCGGTCGTGCCGGTGGTGCTGCTGGGCACCGTGCTCGCGGTCGCCATCGCACGCTACCGTGGCCGTCGCCCGAAACGGCCCGACCCGCTGATGCGACTGCGGCGGGCCCCCGCGGCGCTGCCGGCGTCCGACCCGTGGGTCGCGCGGCTGGCCGCGACGTTGTCGCCGGGCACCGCGTCCGACGTGCGCCACCGCGTCGCCGAGCTGGCGCTCGCGGTGCAACGTCTGGTCGATCACCGCCTCGAGCACCACCGCGAGCGCGCCGAGATCGAGCTGGTCACCGCGCCGATCGAGCCGTTGGTGCAGGCGATCGAGCGCGAGGTCGGCCGCATCACCACCATCGATCAGGAGCTGCGTGGGCTCGACGAGGGCCAGCTGGTGCGCGCGCTCGCCCGCAGCGAGGCGCGCGGCGAGCCCGCGCGCGAGCGCGAGGTCATCGTCGCGCAGCTGACGCGGTTGCGCGTGCTCGAGGATGCCCGCGGTGCCGCGCTCGGGCGTCTGCTCGACGCCGGTGCGCTCGTCGATCGCGCGGTCGCGATGGGCCTGCGCATCCGCGACGACGTCGTCGAACACGAGCGCGAGGTCGCCGCTGCGTTGCGTGCACTCGAAGCCGACGGATGATCCAATGGCCGCGGGTGTGAAACTGCGCGCCAACGACCCGCTCGCGCCCTCGAAATCGCAGTGGCCGAACGGCCGCGCGCGCGGCCGCTACGCTCCCGCCGTGGGTGACGTCTCGCTCTCGAGCACGCAGCACCGGCTCACGGTCACGGTGCGCGGCAAGATCGATCAGCAGCTCGGTGCCGAGCTGCGCACCGTCTTGGGCGAGTGGCTGGTGCGCAGCCACGAGACCAGCGAGGTCATGCTCGATCTGCGCGAGGTCCACGACTACGACATCCTCGGCCGCGTCGAGATGATCGCTGCCCACGGCGTACTCGCCGGTGCCGGGCGGCGCTGCGCCTACGTCACCGCCCATCCGCGGATCCGCGGCCTGGCGCTCTTGACCATCGGCGAGGTCGGCGATCGCGGTTCGCGGGCGGTCACGACCATCGAGCAGGGCGAGGCGTGGCTGCGCGGCCGCGAGGCCGTCACCGAGGCCAGCATCGAGCAGGGCCAGGGCGCGCCGCGCCGTCGCGGTTGAGCCGCGCGCGTCAGGCGGTGTTGGCCGCGCTGCTCGAGCGCGTGCGCGCGTGCTCGACCGCAGCCGACATCGCCGCGACGATCTCCTCGGGCACGGCGGCGCGGCAGTCGTGCGCCGCGAGCGTCACGGTCAGCCACTCGGCGGCGTCGCGCATCGTGCCGTGGGCGCGCGTGGGGTACACCGCGCGAGTCAGGAACAGCAGCGAGGTCAGCACGCTGCGGATCAGCGAGCCGACGAAGCCCTCTTGTTCGATGACGATGGCCGAGCCGCGCACGATGGTGCCGCGGTCCTGCATCATCACGCGGTAGCGGGCCCGCGCGCCGTCGTCGGGCGGCGCACCGGGGCCATCGGCGACCGAGCAGTGGATGATCGCCGCGTGGGCGTGGCCGCGCGCGCGCAGCTCGGCCAGGGCCTGCTCGAGTGCGAGCACGTCTTCGCCGGTCGGCGACGCGCGCACGACCACGATGACGAAGCAGCGCCACAGCGCCATCAGCTGCCGTGGTCGGTCGTGGACCACTTCGAGCGCCGGAATCTCCATCGCCGCCGCGCATCAGCGGACCACGGCGGGCGCGCCGCGGTCAAGCACCGCCGCGCGGGCTCACAGGATGCTGGGCACGACCGCGATGGGGCGGTCGGCCAGGCGCGCCAGGTCGACGCCGACGCTGGAGCTGAACAGGCGTCCGGCGAGGCCCAGCTGGCGCGAGCCGGTCACGATGAAGGGCGCGTGCTCCGTGCTCGCGACGCCGAGCACGGTGTCGACGACGTCGCCCGCGATCACCCGCGGTTGCGCGCGCTCGCAGCCCTGGGCCGCGAGCCACTCGGTCAGGCCTCGCAGGCGCGCGGCGTCGTCGGGTTGCTCGGGGCCGCGTGCCAGCCCCGCGCCCATGCCCCAGTCGGGTGCGAAGTCCCGCGGCGGCATCACGTGCAGCGCGATCACCGGGCGGCCGAGCGAGTCGGCCAGGCGCTGGGCGAAGCGGGCCGCGTCCGCGGAATCGGCGTGCATGTCGGTCGCGAGCACGACCGGGCCCTCGCCGATGGCGTCGCGGTGCAGATCCGGCGGCACGATCACCGTGGGCCGCGGCAGCTCGCGCACCAGCCGACGTGCAACCCGGCCCAGACGCTGCAGCGCGACCGCATGGGCCGGCGCGATGCGACCCAGCAGCAACGCGTCGACGTCCTGCTCGCGCGCGGCCGCGGCGAGCCCGTCTTCGGGCGTGTCGCCGAACGCGACGTGGGCGTTGCCGGCCAGCTCGCTGGCGTCGGCGTCCCGCAGCGCGCCCTCGAGCTCGCGCTGCGCCCGGCTGACGACCTCGTCGACCAGATCGTCGCGCAGGCTGACGCGCACGCGCTGGTCGAGCACGTGCACCGCGAGCAGCGACGCATCCTGGCGGCTGTGTTGGCGCAGCCACGCCGCCAGTTCGATGGCACCGCGGCTGCGGGCACGGGAGTCGACACCGATCGCGAATCGCATCGCTGCAGAAGGTAGCAACCTTCTGTGCGCAACCGATGCGCAGCTTGTGCGGAGCGCCTGCGGCCGCGCCCGCGCGGCTTCCCCGCCCGGGCCTGCTCGCGACAGCGAGGCGAACGGAGGGGAGGCGCGACGGCTTCGCCGGCGCGACGGGAGGAAGCGGAGCGTCCTGCCTGAAAACTCAACAGACCGCGTCGGTGTCGCAGCCGACCTCGACCGACACGTCGAGCGGCACCGACTCGGGCGCGCAGGTGTCGTCGCCGCAGACCGCGAACTTGAGCTCGCCGGCCAGTCGCCGCGTGCCCTTGCCCTGCGGCGTGAAGCGATGCACGACCGCGAGTCCGTCCGCGTCGAACCGCGCCGTCTCGGAGCGCGGCGGTTCGCCGGCCAGGCCGCTGCGATCCTCGAGCCGCAGTCGCGGCGCCACGTCGAGGTTGATGTGCCACGGCGCGCGCGGCTCGATGCTCACGCGCACGGTGTGCTCGTCGCCCGAGGTCGCGCGCGGCTGCGATTCGATCGCGATGTCGAAGCGCGGTCCGTCCGTCGCGGCGGCCGCGGGGCGATCGCGGGCCGGCGCCGGGCTCGAGGACGGGCACGCGCTCGCGAACGCGAGCAGCACGAAGGTGGCGGGAGCGAGCAGGGCTGGGCGCACGGTTGCTGCGGGACAACGTCGCACGGGTCGGCCGCGTATCGGGCGGCGGCCCGGCCCCGCCCGCGGACCGCATGCGTAGACGCACGCCGCCGCCGCGGTGCTGGCGCCCGGGACCGCCGCCGCGGCGCGCCGGGCAACGGCGGTGACGGAAGCGGGCGCCGGCTCCCACCCACGCCACGACATGACCCGCACGATTCGACCCTCGGCTCCGCTGTTCGTCTGCGCCGCGCTGCTCGCAGCGGTGCCCGCCTGCAACCTCGACCTGGACGATCTCCTCGACGATGCGGCGTCGGCCGGTGACACCGAGGGCGACGGCGAGGACGAGTCCAACGGTGACACCGAGGGCGACGACGAGTCCGGCGACGACGAACCCGCCGGCACCGAGGGCGGCGAGGATCCCGGCAGCGAGCCGGGCGCCGACTCGAGCGGCGGTGGCGACGACGAGCCCGCGACCGGCGACGCCGACGCGCTCGTGGGCCTGTGGATCGGTACGCTCGACGAGGTCGCGCTCGCGTACGAGTTCCACGACGACGGCACGTACATGCAGGTCGTCTACCTCGAGGCCGACGACGGCGGCTGCCTGGTCACCGACACCGAATACTACCTCGGCAACTACACCGTCGACGGCGACGCGCTGTCGCTGCAGCCGCTGCAGGGCGAGCAGCACGTCGACGAGTGCGGCACCGCCAGCGACAGCACCGATCTCATCGACCCGTCGGTGTGGTCGTGGTCGCTCGAGGCCGGCGACGCCGGCGAACAGCTGGTGCTGACCGCCGACGACATGGTGCTCGTGCTCGCGCCCGGCGAGTCCTGATGCGGCACATCGTCACGCGGGCGCCGCGGCAGCGCCCGCGTGATGCGGTCGCGAGCGGCCGCAGCGGTGCGCGCGATCACGATGGGCGCTCTCGCGCGGCCGCCCCGGGCTTTTCTCGCTGTGGCGGACGCGAGCCGCGACACCGAGGCCGGGCCCCCTTGCACCGCGCGGCGGTCGTGGCTTAGCGTCCGCGGCTCCCATGAAGACCTTCGCTCGTTTCTCGCACGCGCTGTTCGTCTCGCTGGCCCTGGTCGGTTGCGGTGGCGACGGTCCCACCGAGTCCCCGAGCACCAGCGGTGACGACGACAACAGCGCCGGCGACGATGCCTCCGTCACGGTCGGCCTGACGCTCGGCAGCGCGGGCTCGGACAGCAGCGGTGGCTCCGGTGGCAGCAGCGGCGGTGGCAGCAGCAGCGCCGAGGGCACGTCGACGAGCCCCGAGACCACCGATCCGACCCAGGCCGACAGCGGCACCTCGGTCGCGGACGGCAGCAGCAGCGGCGGCACCGACGGTGGCAGCACCTCGACCACCGGCGATCTCGGCAACACGATCTACGAGGTCCAAGACGGCACCTTGGCCGAGGGCAGCGACGTCGAGATCAACGGCGTGGTCGTGACCGGCATCGCCAGCAACGGCATCTACGCCGAGGAGCCCGGCGGCGGCGAATACAGCGGCGTGTTCGTGTTCGCGACCGGCGGCCCCGACCTCTCGGGCGCGCAGCTCGGCGACGTCGTGAACTTCACCGGTGTCACCGCCGAGTACATGGGCAACACCGAGGTCGACCTGACCAACGGCAGCTTCGAGATCGTCTCGAACGGCACGCCGCTCGACGCCGAGACCATCGACGCCACGCTGCTGGGCGACGACAACACCGCCGAGCCGTGGGAGGGCGTGCTCGTGCGCGTCGAGGGCGATCTGACCGTGACCATGGTCGCGGGCAGCAACGAGTTCGTGGTCAACGACGGCACCAGCGACGTCCGCGTCGACGACTTCCTCTACGAGGCGCCGACCTCGGGCGACTTCGCCGGCTTCGGCGTCGGCGCCAGCTTCACCGCGATCGCGGGGCCGCTGAACTACTTCAACAGCCAGTTCAAGCTCGCCGCACGCGGCCCCGAGGACTTCGAGGGCTACGCCGCGCCCTGAGGTCCGTTCACGGATCGATGGCGCGGAAGCGGTCTGCGCAGGCCATGCGCAGGCCGCCTTGCTCGACGCGGACGCGGCACAGCCGACGCGCGGTCGGTGGGTCGTCGCTGCCGTCGACGACGATCTGCGACAGCACGAACAGCTCCTTGCCGTCGCCGCGCAGGCCCACGCCGCTCTGTAGATACGACGCCCGGCGCGCGCCGTGCTGCGATGCGGTGGTCACGTCGAGCGTGAGCGCCTGCGCGCGGCCGTCGGTGGGGTCGATGCGGACGAGCGTGACGGTCGCGACCGATTCGGGGCTGCCGTCCTTCTCGACCCGGTGCACATGCGGCACCAGCAGCAGCGGCGCGCCGTCGTCGGGCCACCACCAGCCGGGCTTGCCCTCGAAGCGATCGTGCCGGGTCATCGCATCGGGCGCGTCGGCGATGTCGCGGTCGTCGCCCAGGCCGTGCACGCCGACCAGGCCCAGCTCGGTCGCGAGGCTCTTCCACGGCAGCGACTTGGTCAGCGCGCGGTAGCGATCGCCGGGCCGCTTGGGTGGGGCCGGCAGCGTCAACGTCACCGGGGTCGACAACGACAGGATCTCGCCGAAGCGAAAGTCACCCTGGATCATCAACGCCCAGCATTCGTCGGTCTCGCGCGTGAAGCAGCGCGCCGGCAGGCCGTCGGAATCATCGGAGTCGTCCGATTCGGCCGCCGCCGCAATCATCGGTGGCGACATCAAGGTCGCGAACCAGGCCTCGCCGCGCGCGGCGGTGAGGTCGGTGTCCTCGGCGGCCTTGTCGCGCACGCGCTGTCCGCCGCGCGCGATGGCCTCGGCGAGAGCGACCTGCACGTCGTCGACGCGGCCCGCCAGCGCGAGCGCGCACGCGAGGTTGTAGGGATACTTCCACGGCGTGGTCTCGCGCAGCGCGAGCGCGGCATAGCGCTGCGCCGCCTCGAGGTGACGCTTGCCGCGGTACGCCGCCCACGCCGCATCGGCGTCGCTCGTGCCCGCGGCGGTCGTGGGCGCCGGCCCCAGCGCATCGGCGAGCTGCTGCAGCGGCGAGCGCGTCGCGATCGCCGGCGCGTCGGCGGACGGCGCCGTCGGTGCCGCGGCCGGCGGGGTCGCGCTGGGCGACGTCGTGCCCGGCGGCGTCGCGCTCGGTGCCGCGGCGCTCGGCGAGGTCGCGCTCGGCGAGGTCGCGCTCGGTGACGCGGCGCTCGCCGCTTGCGGCGGCGGCGTGCTGGGCGACGCGGTCGGCGTGGTGGCCGCGTTGGCGACCTCCGACTGCGCCGCGTCGCGATCGCACGCGTGCGTGAGCATCCCTGCCACGAGCCACCGAGCGATCCTGCGCCGTGCCATGCCCGACCGTAGCGCCGTCGAGCTCGCAGCGCACGCGCGCGCTGCACTGGCCGAGCGGCCACCGCAGCGCCGCCGCCCTCTTGCGCGCGCGCGTGTGCCGACCCATACTCGCCAACCGGCCCGCGCACCTCGTCGCACGGGCCGCACGAGAACCAACCCACGGGGGTGTCACGGTTTCGACGGGGGCACCGAACGAAGAGACTGCGTGTCGCGGATCCCGAGCCTCCGCGTCAAAACGACTCGGGAAACAGTAGCTGCGAACGACAGCAACTACGGCCGTATGGCCCTCGTCGCCTAAGAACCGACGACGTGAGCAGGTGAGGAGCTCGACTAGCCTGCAAGCGTGGACACACGAGCTGGTCGCCACGGTCGCCGCACCGTGCTGACGAGACCAAGCGGCTGGGCCACCGGGTCGCCTGCCGATGGGCGTGCCGGGAGCCGAGATCAAGTCCACCGGCTACACACGTAGACGTCCTTTGCGACGGCCTCCGGACCCGGGTTCGACTCCCGGCGCCTCCACCAAGCAGACGCCGAATTCGGCGAGATACGAAGGTCCCGAGGTGAGCTCACCTCGGGACTCGTCGTTTCCAGCGGTCCGACACGCGAGCGTGCGCGTTGCCGAAGGGGCGCCGGATGCGCGACGCCAGCGGGCGGCTCCTTCGAGTCTCATCGGCAAGAAGCGGAGCGGAGCATGAGCGCGGTGGCAGCAGGTCGTTGACGGGCTCCTCGGCAGCATCGACGATCTGCAGTGGCGACCGGATCAAGGTCTAAGGGGTGCGAGTCGCACCCGCCGCCAACGGCACTGCTTCTTACCGTGATTCGGTCGCCACTTCGTCGCGATGCTCGACTTCAGGAACATGCGTGATGCGAGCGACCTCCCGACGTACCTTGGGATCTCGGAAGGACGCGCGCGCCAGCTTCTCGTCGCTTCCCCGGACGAGGTGTTCAACACCTACGAGATCCCGAAGCGCGAAATCGAGGAGTGCGCGAGATCTGGGAAGTGACGGAGACCTGGGCTGCCGACATGTACAAAGGGCTCGCGCGCAGGCTCAACGCCCTCTTCGTCGGCGCGCTGCCTGGCTTCCCCCACCCGTCCGCGCACGGGTACGTCGCTGGCCGATCGACGTGGACCAACGCCTTGCGCACCTCGGTCGGCGTCGCGTCCTTTGCACGGACATCCGGGCCTTCTTCAGGTCCATCCCCCACGAGCGCGTTCGACAACGACGTACGTGCGGAGCTGAACGACGAAGCGGCCGCGGCCCTCTCGCGCATCTTGTCGTGGAACGATCACGTCCCGCTCGGACTGCACACGAGCCCCATCGTTGCGAACGCAGTGCCATGACCTCGATGCCCGCCTGCGCGCGTTGGCGCCCGGCGGACGCTACAGCAGGTATGCGGACGACTTGTTCTTCTCCGGGCCCGCACTCCCAACGCGCGGGGATGTCGCTGCAGCGCTTGCGGTCGACGGATTCGAGATCGCACCGCGGGAGTGGAGTCTCGCGAAGGCGGACGCGGTCTCTACGTCACCGGCCTCGCTCGAACACGGCGATCGACCACGGGCGCGGGAGCATGAAGAGACGGCTCCGCCAGGATCTCCATCACGCTCAGAAGTACGGGCTCCGTCAACATCTCGGGCGTCGCGGCTACCCGTCGTTTCAATCCGGCATCAACAAGATCCATGGGACCATCCAGTACCTCCGCGGCATCGAGCGCGACCTCGGAGATCGGTTGCACAAGGAGTGGATGGAACTTCTCGACCGCGAAGGCGCCGCTGTTGCCTACCCGACGCAAGGAGCGCCTCGCGGGCCGCACCGTGCTCTTCCTCCTCGACGAGTCCGGTCCCGCAAGACCGTGACGTGCTGCTGCTGTGCCTTACGGTCGTCGAAGATGTCGAATGGGTCTCGGCTGAAGTCCAGCGCTTCGTCGGTGATCGCGTCGCGGACACCATGACCGCGGAAAGCGAACGCGGTGCTGAGGCAACGGGGGCTCCACCAGGTTGATCTCACGCCCGACAACCGGACCCGGGCCACGGAGCTTCTGCGCACGCTTCCGTTCGTGCATTCGTCGCGTATGCGCCCGCTCTCGGGACAGGACAAGGCTGCCTACTCCGACGTCTACGCTCGAGTCCTCAGCCACCTGCTACGGGATGAGCCGCTACGACGGCTGTGCCGTGAATCTTGGCCGAGGAGAACTCGAAGGTCGGCAGAGGACTCCTCTCCGAATCGCCCGGCTCCAATTTCCGGGAGTTGGAGTCCTCGGTGCGCGTAGGCCCGTCGCGGTCCCGAGCTGCGAGATCCTCTCCAAAGGGAGCGACCCTGCGCTCCCTCTGCCGGATCTCGTTCTCGGGCTCCTCGGCGACTTCGCACTCTCGGGCATTCGCGCGCAACGCGAGGAGGTTGGTGAGCGCAAGAAGAAGCGGAAGACGGGCGACCAGGCGAGCAACCGCTACGAGCAGATCAGCCACAAGGTGAAGGCCATCTACGACCTGCCGTCGGGCGTCGTCTACTCGCGCCGCAACCCGTTCAGCCCGTGGGCACCATCCGAGACGGCCACGGGGTGACTACTGGCTCAGGTTCGACCGCAAGCCGCTGTGCGCCCTGCGCGCATGCCCAGTAGACCCTCCGTCTATCGATCTGGCGCCCATTCTGACGATGTCAGATTTTTTCTATCGATGATGTTGACTATGTCAGACGATCGATCCATGGTTCCCAGCACGGTATGCGGGACGACATCCACAAGAACGCTCCGGTGCCGCCGCGCTGGAAGCACGCAGTGCGTGCCACGACGGAAGACGCCCACTGGCTAAGCGAAGGTCAGAGGCGTCTCGGCGACGCCATGCAGGCCGAGCTCGCGACCGCCGGCAACGCCAACTTCCTCGATCACCTCGGAGAGGCCCTCAGTCACCAGGCAACGTTGCTGCCCGGCGTCGCCAACGTCGACGAGCTCCGGACGCTCGCGCGCCCCGGCAACGCGTTCCAGGACTGCATGCTCAACCACGCGATTCATGGCAAGGACTCAGGGCGCCGGCGGCATCGATGTTGCCGTCGCTGTCCAGCACGCCGCAAACGAGACCTACGAGCGCTACTCCCGCGCGGCCGAGGAGCACTGCGCGCGCGAGTTCCCGACGCAGCGTCGCGAGTTGATGCGTCGGATGAGCACGTGTTACTCGCAGCTCGATATCGGTCAACTCGCTCGGTCCGCCATCGATGGTTCTGTCTCGGCCAGACCAAGTCGCCCTCCGCCGCTCGATGTCGATGCGGCCCTACCTGTTGGACGAGAGGGCGCCGCCGTGCATGACCGGCCCACCGCCCCGCATCCAGGTGAAGGGGCCGGGCGACAAGAAGCGGCGAGGATCTCGGCAGTGTCGCCTCGACCAGCACATCCGGCTCGACCACGACGAGATCCAGCGCTCGTTCCCCCCATCACCTCTCGCACAGGGACCTCGACCTCTAACCTCGTAGGTGCCATCGCCTATTCCGACCGCACCGTGCGGCGGCGACGGAGCTCCGGCTGGGGGCGCGACCTCGAGGTGTCCGTTCCGGTTTGGGAACTCGAGTTTTGGCGGCAGCCCGCGATTCAGACCGGCGTCGAGGACTCCCTGACGCTCCTCACCGGCGACGCCTGGCGGATCGAGTTCACGCAACTCGCGAGGGCGCGCCCGCTGCAGCCCCTCTCTTCATTGCGACCACGCGTCCTTCGCCGGCATTATCTTGCGTCATTCCCTATGGCAGCGGCCTCGACTCGCTGGCGGGTCTTCAGATCTGGCAAGCGGCAAACCCCGACAGCGCAGCGCTTCGGATCGAGGACCGAGACGAACAGAGACGTCGGAGGTGTCATCCGGCGAAGCAGCGAGGGCTGGCGGGCAATCGACAACGTATCGGTCAAGTTGGGCCTCAGCGTCGGCGATCATCCCGAACCGACCTACCGCACGCGGACCTTCGTCTTCTTCACCACGGCCGCGCTCGCGGCGAAAGCTCGCGGGCGTGTCCCGTGTGATCGTCATGGAGAACGGACAGGGAGCGCTGGGACCGTCACTGGTCCCCATGGGTGACGAGTGGCCGTATCGTTCGACCCATCCGTTGTTCACCGACGCGCTCAGTCGGCTTCTCGGGCTCGTGTGGGAGAGCGAGTCGCCGACTTCGAGCACCCGCATCTCTGGAGGACCAAGGCCGAGGTGCTACTTGAAGCAGCCGCGCTCCTCGAGACCGATGCATGGCAACGGACGCGCCGATGCTCGCGCTGGCCCGTGGCGAAACAAGGGCGCGGAGGCGGCCAGCTCCTGCAGGTATGTGCGGTGGTTGCGTCCTGCGGCAGCTCCGCGCTCGTTGCAAGCTGGAGCTCTCCGCCATGGAAGCCCGCGAAGAGTTCGTGTGGAAGAACCTCCGGGCACGCACCTTGGAAGACTCGGGGACCGTTCCGTCTCGAAGGACGACCGTGCCGTCGCGATCACGAATATCCTGAACATGAGGTACCTCGCTGAGGATCTCAACCGACCCACCGGCTCTGTCCCTGCTTCCGGTCGCCGACGAGCTCGCGAGCGCCACGACGACGGAAGCGGCAGCCTCGGTAGCCGGCGTGCAGCGACTGGTCCAACGGCATCGCTCGGACTGGACGACCTTCGTCGATCAGCTCGGTGCGATGTCCTGGGTCAGCAGCAGGACGGCCGCAGCCATGACGAACCCCTCCTCACAGCTCGATCCCGTTGCGCTCGGCGCACGGCTGCGGTCCGCGAGGAAACGGCCGGGCTTACTCAGACCGACGCCGCCGATGAGCTAGGCGTCGCGCACGACCATCGTGGCCCGTCGAGAAGGGCGAGCGGCGGTTGAAGCCAGCCGAACTCGTGGCACTTGGGCGGCTCTACGGGGAGAACGTCGCACGTCTCCTTCGTCCTTTCCCCGGCGCTGGTGCCTGACCTGGTCTTGCAGTTCCGCCGCAGCCGAACGCGCCCGACCTCCGATGATGACGCGATCGAAGCGACGAAGCTGTTGCAACGGCTGGCCGCGTCGTACGTGGAACTCGAGAATCGATTGGGAGTCCCGTTGGACACTCGCTACCCGCCCGAGTACGAAGTCCGGCGCGGACGAATCGCTGAGCAGGCCGAGGATCTCGCTCAACAGACTCGCCACCTCCTCGGTGTCGGTCCACGCGCACCACTTCATGAGCTCGAGCGCATTCTTGAGTCCGAAGTCGGCTTCCGGATCTTCACGCGCCCTTTGCCTTCCAAGATCGCTGGCGCGTTCGCATTCCACGAGGCGCTGGGCGCCTGCGTAATCCTGAATTTGTTGCACCCAGCGACTCGGCGACTCTGGACGCTCGCGCATGAGTTCGGGCACTTCTTGACGAGCCGACACAGCGTCGACGTGTTACGGCTCGATGGAGACGACTCGGAGCACTTCGCAGACAAGTTCGCTGGCGCGCTCCTGCTCCCAGCACCCCGAAATGCGGAGGCAAATTCGACCACTACCAGCGGGCTGAAGGCAAGTTCTCGACGCGGCATCTCATCTATCTCGCTTCTGCGTTCGCAGTCTCCATCGAGGCGCTCACCCGCAGGTTGGAAGGGCTCCGCCTGCTGGAGTCAGGACCTTTGAGATGCTGCGCAATCGCGGCTTGAACGAGAGCGTCGTTGCCGAAGTCATCGGCGCTGACGTCACGTTGCGACCGCGATCACCATCCAGGTTCGGCCTCCTCGCTGCAGAAGACCTACGCAGACGGAGACCTTTCCGAAGGCCAAGTTGCGACGATGCTCGGATTGGACCGCGTGAGCGCGCGAAACTGCTCGACGAAGTAGGGCAGGTCGGGCTCGGTGATAACCTTCCACGGCTGGGCGATGACCATCCGTGATGACCTTTCGACCGTTCCGGTGGCGATATCGACGCCAGCGTGCTCATCAACCTGGTGGTGATCGATGATCCCCTCGCGGTCCTGCAGGCGCTGAATTCCGAGCCGAAGGTCGTTGCGCAAGCCGCAGCCGAGGTGCGAAGAAACCCGAGAACGGGCGTAGTCGGGGATGCCGTGCTGAGACCGCTTCTCGCTGGGCCGCTTATGCTGACGAAGGTCAGGCTCGACGATGACGATGCGGAACAATTCGTGGCCTTGATCAGCGCAGAGACTCCGAGCGACCTCGACGACGGTGAGGCCGCCACGCTGGCTTCCCCAGCGCGCAGGATCTGACTCCGCTGATCGACGAGCGCAAGGCTCTCGCAAGGCGAACTCACCCTGGCCCCGGGGTTACGACCGTCGGCGTCTACCGACGGTTGCTCGAGCGCGGCGTTTTCGAGAGCGACTTCATTTCTCGTTGCGTCTACAACTCGCTTCGCTACTCGCGCATGCGAGTACAGGCGATCGAGCTCGACTGGGTCGTTACGCAGCTCGACCCCAGCGAGTTGGCGGACTGCCCGTCGCTGCCACCGCGGGTACGCCGGCGATGACTCAGCGTTCAACTCTCCGCACGCCGATTCGTTTCGCAGAGGCGCAACGGACACCCTATGTCTGGCCGCGAAACGGCAGGCCGAGGTCGGGTGCCGGCGTGGTCGTGTTCTTGACCGCCCGGATGCGCACAGGCAACGCCCTCCGTCGTCGGCGCCAACACGTCGAAGCCCAAGCGCGCGAGGACGGCACAGAACGCGGCCACGTCGTCGAAGTAGCTGGCGGGTTCCCAGATATGGAGCGTTGCGTCGAGGCGAAGGCACCGATGCGCTTCGCGGATGTAGTCGGTGAAGTTCGAGCGATGCAACGACGAGCCAGCAGCCAGCGAACTACCAGGCGAAGTCCCGCGAACGCTCCGCGCTCCAACGCTCACGCCCGCTCGCGCGCGCGGAATCCGCTTCGCGGCCGGCGTTCACGCCCAGGGGGGCGCCGGGATCGCCGCGACCCCGAGCGGGCCGGCCCACGCCCGCTGCCTTCATGACCCCCTCCTGGCACCGGTTTCGTTTGTTTCGTTTTTGGTCCAGGAGGGTAGACTCTGCTCGGAACCCATCGCCATGCACGCCGCACCCGCGCCGACCAAGGACGTGGCCGAGATCGCTCGCTCGGCCCTCCGCGGACTCGAGCCGCTGAGCAAGCGCGCCCGGGCGCCGCGGGCAGTGACGCTGCGTTCGAGGACAACAGCCGAGAGGTCAGCGTGACGCTCCCCGCCCGACGCTGCGCCTGCTCGTCCGAGATGCTCGAGGCACATGGCCAACGGAAGCCAGGTCGCTGTCATC
The DNA here is from genome assembly GCA_046351635.1 of Nannocystaceae bacterium. Taxonomy (GTDB): domain Bacteria; phylum Myxococcota_A; class Polyangia; order Nannocystales; family Nannocystaceae; genus Xiheibacterium. The sequence goes on from JAXLYC010000007.1 coordinate 226,496, forward strand.
CCGATGCACGCCGAGGCTCACCACGCAGCAAACGGCGGAGTTCCTCAACGTCTCACGCCCTCACGTCGTCCGTCCTGGAAGAGGGCCGGATCCGCATCGCAAGGTCGGCACCCATCGCCGCATCACGATGGTCGACATCCTCGAGTACAACCGTCGCGAGGAGGCCGAGGCGAAGGCCGCTCTCGACGAGCTCGCTGCCGAGGCGCCTCGGCTTGACCCTCGGGTACTGACGAGGTCGCGTCGTGGCGTTCATGGTGATCTACGATGCGTGCGTGCTGTTCCCGGCACCGCTTCGCGACCTGCTGATCCGTGTGGCGCGGACCTGCTGATCCGTCAGCCCGGCGGACGGGCGTGGTACAGGCCCACTGGAGCGATCACATCATCGAGGAGTGCTTCCGTGCGCTGCTCCGTGAACGAACCGACCTCGTGCCGAGAATCTCGCGCGCACCAAGGACCTGGTGAACCGCGCCCTGGCGGACGCCAACGTGGGCCGGACAAGAGCCGCTGATCGAGGGCTTCACGCTGCCCGCGTCGGACGACCGCCACGTCCGCGCCGCCGCGGTTCGTATCGGAGCGCAGGCGATCGTGCCCTTCAACATCGACGACTTCCCCACGCCGCGACCGGCCGCGCCGCGAAGCGCTCGACCCGCGGCCGGCGGCCTGCGGGCTGGCACGAGCACACGCCGCCGGCGGCGGCTGAACCCGCCTCGTGTACCATCCGCACCGGCGACAGCGATGGTCCTGCCACAAGCGCGCGTCGGCATCGACTTCGGCACCTCGAGCTCCGCGTTGGCGATCGCGCACGAGGGCTCGGTCCGGTTCGTGCAGCTGCAGACGCTCCGGCACGTCGGCGCCCAGCTGGCGCACGCTGCTGTGCTGATCCGAGGACCAGCGTCCGCAAGCCGATCAGTACACCGCCGGCGGTGACGCGATCGCGGCCTACCTCGAGTCGCTCGGGGAAGGCCGACTCGTGCAGTCGTTCAAGACGCACCTGACCACCAGCGAGTCGCTCGGGCGCACCCAGATCGCGCACCACGCGATCGGGCTCGACATGATCGCGCTCTTCCTGCTGCAGCTGCGGCAGCGCGCCGGAACGGTGCTGAACTGATCACCAGCCGCGACCATCGGCCGACCGGTGCGCTGCGCCGGCAGCCGCGGGGCCGCCGACGACGAGGCTGCGGCGGGGCGGCTGCTGTCGGCCGCGCGCGCGGCCGGCCTTCACCGACGCGGCGCTCGAGCTCGAGCCCGTGGCCGCGGCCCATCACTACGAGCGCCGCTTGTCGCGGCCCGAACTCGCGCTCGTCGCCGACTTCGGTGCCGGGACCACGGACTTCTGCCTGATGCACGTGGGGCCGGCGACGTCGAGCGCGCGGCGGCACGAGATTGTCGGCACCGGCGGTGTCGGAGCCGCGGGCGACGACCTCGACGCGGCATCATCGAGCACCTGGTGTGCCCGTCGCTCGGCAAGGGCGACACCTACGTCGAGTTCGGCCGCGAGCATCCGATCGGCGTCGTACTTCTACAAGCTCGCGCGGTGGCACCACCTGTCGTTCCTCGCGGGCACCCGCGTGCGCACCGAACTCGAACGACTGCGTCGCTTCGCGCGACACCCCGAGCGCATCGCCGCGTTGATGCATCATCGCGACCAACCAGGCGTTCTGCTGCACAAGTCGGTGGAACAGGCCAAGATCGCGCTCTCGCAGCAACCACGCGCGACGTTCCACTACGCCGACGGCCCCGTGGAGATCCGCAGCGAGGTGACGCGGGCCGAGTTCGAGCGCTGGATGGCGCCGACCACCGCGGCGATCTCGGCCTGTCTGGACGACACGCTGCAGCGCGCCAACGTTGCGCCCCGCACGACGTCGGCTGGTATGTTCATGACCGGCGGCACCGCGTTCGTGCCCGCGGTGCGCCGGGAGTTCGAGCAGCGCTTCGGCGCGGCGAAGCTGCGCAGCGGCGACGAGCTGATGTCGATCGCCTCGGGCCTCGCGATGCTCGCGAGCGCGCCCGACAGGCGCCCTAGCGACCACGGGCCGCACCCCTGCTACGCCGGCGCCGCGACCACCGTATCCAGCTGCAGGTAGCAAGCCTCCATGCCCTCGTCCATGCCCGAGGCGAGCGCGCCGTCGCGGGCCGCCTTCGACGGGTAGCGCTGCGTGATGCGCATCAAGGGTGACGCCGCCGGCCTCGCTGAACTCGTGCGTCTCGACCAGGGAGCCGATGACCTCGCCGGAGGCCAACGTCATGGTCTCGGTGTGGACGATGCGCTCGTGCAGCGTCACCTCGGTGAAGACGCCGTGGAGCGTCATCACCGGATCGGTGGTCTCGTCCTTCCACGTCAGCTTCAGCTTGCCGCCCACGTGCGGCTCGCACTCGCACAGCATCAGCGTCCAACCCGGCGGAGGCAGCATCCAGCGGCGCATCCGGTCCGGGGTGAACATCGCTGCCCACACCAGCGCGCGCGGTGCGTCGAAGCTGCGGGTCAGTACGATGGTGGTGTCGTCGGGTGTGGCGATCTGCAGGGGCGTCTTCATCGGGTCCTCGTGTGACGAGCCGCGGGCACGAGCGCGCCGCGTCAGCGACGGCGCGTGCGAGGTTGGGCTTCGGCCTTCATCTCCTCGAGCAGGGCGTCGAGCGCCTCGAATCGCGCTTCCCAGTTGCGGCGGAACTGCTCGGTCCAGGCGGTCGCGTCGCGCAGTGGCGCCGCGCGCAGGCTGCACAGGTGCTCGCGCCCGGCGATGCGGCGGCGGACGGCGAGCTGCGCCCGCTCGAGCACGCGCACGTGCTTGGTCGCCGCCGGGAATGTCATGCGCAGCGGCGACGCGGGCTCGCTGAGGTTGCGCTCGCCGTGGGACAGCTGCCGGATGATCGCGCGGCGGGCAGGGTGGGCGAGCGCGTGGAAGACCTGGTCCAGCCGGGCCGAGCGATCTGAAACCATCAGGTTTACTATACCGAGTGGTTTTGGGATGTCCAGCCCCGGCCGCACGCTCGGACGCCGCCGCGCGCATGGTCTGGGCGCGGGCGTCGCTCGCGCGGCGCTCGAGATTCTCGCGCTGCCGTGACGTGCAGCGGGTCAGCCCGTGGGCCGATCCCAGCGCCGCTCGATCCACAAGCCGCGATCGCGCGTGTCGGGCTCGCACCCGCGCCTCGAAGCCAGAGGCGACGGCGTCGGCGACCTCGAAGGTCGCCGCGCCGAAACCGATCTCGATAGCACGCCGACCATGCTGTCGATGTCGCCGCGGCGACACGTGCGAGAGCACGCGGGCCGACGTGGCGCCCTTGCGGTGGCCCCAGTTGATCGAGAAGCGCACGAAGGTGCCGGTCGCGCGCATGCGCTTGCGCTGCCCGGCCGCGCGCGTCGGTGCCGACGCGGCGGGACGCTGCAGGAGCTTGGGTTCGCACGGCAGCTGGCTGCTGCACAGCGCGAGCAGCCCCGCGACCACGTCGACGGGGTCGCGCCCGTGCAGCAAGGCCGCGGCCTGGACACGCGCATGCTCGGTGCCCGGCTGCGCGAGCATCTCGAGCGCGCGTCGCTGCGTGGTGGCGGCGATGCCATCGCGGATCTCGTCGATCGTCGGCAGTGGCTGCCAGCTGGCCTCGACCCCGGCGGCGCGCAGCACCCCGCGCGCGCGCGGCTGCTCGCGCGGGGTCACCAGCAGCAGCGAGCGACCCTTGCGGCCTGCGCGACCGGTGCGGCCACTGCGGTGCGTGTAGTCGTCGGGATCGCGCGGCACGTCGACCTGGATCACCAGGCCGATGTCGGGCACGTCGAGGCCGCGGGCGCCCACGTCGGTCGAGACCAGCACGCTCGCGACGCCGCAGCGGAAGCCCTCGAGCGCGCGATTGCGTTGCGCCTGGCTCAGATCCCCGGACAGCGACTGCGCCGAGAACCCATCACGGACCAGGCCGTCGGCCAGCTCGGTGGCATCGACACGACGCTCGACGAACACGAGCACCTTCTCGTCGCGGGCCTGCAGCAGCGTGTTCACCACGGCGGCGTAGGTGTCGACGCGATCGACGACCGACGCGACGTGCTCGATGTCGCCGTTGGCGAGACCGAGCGCGGTGCCGTGGATCGCCAGCGCATCCGCCTGCACGGCGGCCGCGAGTCGGCGCACCTGGGGTGGGAACGTGGCCGAGACCAGGTGTGCCCGCCGCTGGGGCGGCAGCGCAGCGACGATCGCCTCGAGGTCGTCGCGGAAGCCCATGTCGAGCATGCGGTCGGCTTCGTCGAGCACCAGGTGGGCGACGGCGTCGCAGCGCACCGCACCGCGGCGGATGTGGTCGTGCAGTCGGCCGGGCGTCGCCACGAGCACCGTCGGCCCGTCGCGCAGCGCCCGTCGCTCGCGCGCGATGTCGCTGCCGCCGGTGACCACCTCGACGCGCACGTGGCCCAGCCGCGCGAACAGCCAGTCCAGCTCCTGCCGGACCTGCATCGCGAGCTCGCGCGTGGGCGTGACCACGATCGCCAGCGTGCCGCGGGTCGCCGCGGGATCGCCGAGCGCACGGCCGAGCACCAGCCCCAGCGCGACGGTCTTGCCCGAGCCGGTCTGCGACGAGATGCGAAGGTTGCGATCGGTCGCCTCGGGCGCCAACACGGCGCGCTGCACCGCCGTCAGCGTGTGGAAGCCCCGCGCCCGCATCGCGTCGCGCAGGCGCGCGTCGATCGGCGCATCATCGAGGTCACAACGGTCGGCTCCGGGTAGCGGCTGCATGGCGGGGGCGCAGCCATCGCGCGATCGTGCGCTCTTGTCCAACGCGACAACACACACCGCTTGCCGGAGAGACCGATTCCGGCGCCCTCGTCCGCGCATGGCGACTGGCGCCGCGCCACACGCTGGGAGCCCGCGAGGCGGCTGCGGCGTGGTCTGCAGCGACGCCGCGGCAGGGCTCGGGCGCAGCGGTGCCCGCGCGGGTCTGGCTCGCTGCGCCCACGCGTTGCGGTCGCGAGCCCGAGCCGCGTCGGCACACCCGGGGCTCTCGCGCGTGCGTCCGCGAGCACCTTCGATCCGGGGCCTCAGTCCGGCCCGGGGTCGGGCTCGATGAGTTGCCCGAGCTCGAACGCCCAGGCATCGAGGTCGGCCGGCGGCAGGGTGCGGACATCCGGCGGTGCGGCGAGCATCGCCCGCTCGACCAGCTCGCGCGCACGGCGGAGCCGGGTCTTGGCGGTGCCCAGCGGCAGCGCGAGCGTGTCGGCGATCTCCTGCACGGTCATGCGCTCCCAGTAGTGGAGCTCCAACACGGTCTGGAGCTCGAGCGGGAGGTTGCGCAGCGCGTCGAGCAGCCGCTGGTGCTCGCGCTGTCGCGCCACGAGCGAGACCGCGGAGCTGCCGAGCTCGGCGACCGAGACCGAGCCGAAGTCGATGCGATCGCGCCGGGTCGCGCGGAGGTGCTCGCGCAGCACGTTGTAGGCGGCACCGAGCAGCCACGACCGGAACCGCGACGGATCCTGCAGCCCCGCGATGCGCTGGAAGCAGGTCAGGAAGGTCCGCTGCGCGAGGTCCGAGGCCGCCGCCGGGGCCTTGTTGCGGAAGAACCGCGTGACGGTCGCGAAGTGGCGGTGGAACAACGACTCGCACGCGTGACGATCGCCGCTGCGCCAGGCCTCGACCAGCTCGGCGTCGGAGGTCTCGCGCGCGGGGGTCATGGGCGTGGGGGCCGGTTGCGATCTGGCGGCGGGATGCCACCGCGCTCGCGCAGAAGTGTAGCGCACGCGTCCACGCGGTGTGGGCGGCGCACGGACGCGCTCACGGTTGCCCCGCCCCGTCGATGGACAGCGGCGTGCTCGCGGTCGGCGGCGTGGCCGGCACCGCGTGGTCGCCCTGCCAGCGCAGCCAGTGGATCGCGCAGTGCTCGAGCACGCAGTCGAAGTCGAAGCGGACCACGGTCGGATGTCCGCGCTCGTCGGTCGCCATCACGGTCGCGGCGAAGTCTGCGGTCGCGATCGTGTCGCCCGGCGCCAGCGGTGCGTCGCGGAACAGCTGGCTCATGGGCGCCGCGAACCACCCCGGCGTGCGCAGCTCGAGCGCGCGCGGTCCGGCCCGCCGGAGCTCGCCCTGCAACGCGCCGGTGTACAGCGTGTGGAATCGATCGGGATGGCCTCGGCCGCGCGTGCTGCGAAAGACGCGGGTGTAGACAATGTGCAGATCGGAAGGCGCCGCCAGCAACACCACCGGCGGTTGCGGCTGCTCGGGCAGCGCCTGCTCGGTCGACGTCGTGAACTGCCGCATCACCGCAGGCGTCCACGCCCGCAGCGGCAGCAGCAGCGGAGCCAGGACCACGTGCACGGCGAACCAGGACCACGCGATCGCGCGCAACGGTCGCGCGCGCAGCCAGCCCTCGGCGAGGGCGACGAATACCCGCGTGACCAGGCCGAAGACGCCCAGGCCGAGCAGCAGCGTGTGCCGGTCCTGTGGCACCGTGGCCGTGAGCGGGATCGCCGACAGCACCGTCGCGAGCGCGAAGAACCGCGCCAGCGCGTCGTCGCGCAGCAGCGGGCGCAACAGCAGCGCGAGCAGACCGAGCGCGGCGAGGCTGACGAGTCCCGCGACCCACTGCGCACCGGGCACGAACGCGAGCGGGTCGAGCAGCAGCGGCACGCCCAGGGTCGACGCGATCAACAAGCCTGCGCGCGGGCCGGCGTTCGCGACGAATCGCAGGGGCTCGGTCCACGGGTCGAGGTAGAGACCGGTGCCGGCGACGCCGAAACCCAGGTGGGCGCGCAACCCGAACCACGCCAGCGACAACCCCACATACGGCGCGAGCGCCCACGCGCCCCGCGGGTGCGCGGCTCGAGCACCATCGTCGCCGCGACGATCGGGCCCAGGCCCGCGACCGCGGATTGCTCGACGCCAGCGCCAGCGCAGAACACAGCATGGCTGCGAACGGGGTCTGGCCGCGTCGTCGGCTGCGCAGGTGCAGCACGAGCGCGAGCGTGGCGAACACGGCCGCGAGCAGGGTCCCGCGCGCGGCGATCCATGCCACGCTCGGCGCGTGGCCGTCGTCCATCGCGAACAGCCACAGCGCGAGCCCGATGGCCCAACGCGGACCTCCGAGCTCGCGCAGCGCCATGTGTGTCACACCCAGCAGCGCGAGGTACCAGCCCATCGACACCAGGTGCATGGCCCACGGCGCGTCGGGCCACAGCACCGCGTCGATCTGGTGGGACAGCACGGTCAACGGGCGCAGGAACTCGGCGCGCCAACGCGGATCCGTCCACCACGGTGGCGTCACCTGCAGCTGGCGCGCGTCGAACATCGCGGCGTCGGGGACCGCGGGGTCGGCGAGCACGGCGGCGCGCAGGTCGTCGTCCGCCGCGAGTCCACTGAACAGCCCCGGCAGGCAGCCGACGAACGCCAGGGCGGCGACAATCCAGGGCGTTGCCGGCGCGGCGCACCAGCAGCGGAGACGTTCGGGGATCATGCCGATCGGAGCCCTCGATCCGTGGTGGCCGGTGGCGCCGATCCGGATTGCGTCTGGTACGATTCCGGCGCGCGTGTCGGAGCGAGGCCACGACGCCCAGCGTCGCGGAGCCCACCGCGTCGCGTCCAGCATCGACCGGCGGCTCTCCTGGGCGTCGCTGGCAGCGGGGTTGTTCGGCGACGAAGCGGCGCCGGTTCCCGTGGGTCCGTACCTGCTGTGCCGCGAGCTCGGGCGCGGCAGTTCCGGCACCGTCTACCTCGCGCGCGACCCCGTGTTGCAGCGCGACGTGGCGCTCAAGCTCCTGCACCCCGGGCATGGTTCGCCCGCGGCGATGCTGCAGGAGGCGCGCGCGCTGGCGCGACTGTCCGCGCCCAACATCGTGTCGGTCTACGGCGTCGGCGAGCACGAGGGCCTGGTCTACATCGCCATGGCGCTGGCGCCCGGTCCCACGCTGCGGCAGTGGCAGGCCCAAACGCACAGGACTCCCGACGACGTGCTCGCAGCCTATCGTCAGGCGGGCCTGGGGCTGCAGGCGGCACATGAGCAGGGCGTCTACCACCGCGACTTCAAGCCCGACAACGTCCGCGTCGGCGACGACGGTCGCGCGCTGGTACTCGACTTCGGCTTCGCCGGCGCGGTCGAGGGCTCCACGAGCGGCACGCCCGCGTACATGGCACCCGAGCAGATGCTCGCCCACGCCGGGGATGCGCGCGCCGATCAGTTCTCGTTCTGTGTCGCGTTGTACGAGGGATTGTTCGGCCAGCGGCCCTTCGAGGCCGAGGCTGGGCCCGCACGCCTCGACGAGATCCGAGCCGGGCGCGTGCGCAGGCCGCCCGCAGACTCCTCGCTGCCGCGCGAGATCGTCGAGGTCCTGCGCCAGGGGCTCGCCTACGATCCCCAGTCGCGCCATGCGTCGATGCGGGAGCTGCTCGACGCATTGCTGGTCGCGGCCGCGAGCAGTCCACAACAGCGCGCGCGCAGGATCCTGTTGACCCGGGTCGAGGCGTTCTGGATCGACGGAGTGCTGCGCGCTGCGCTGGGCGGCGAGCCGCCGCTGCCGCTGGAACTCTCGACGCAGCCGGCGCCGTCGCACGACCCCTGGCGCGAGCGGCCGCCGCAGGACCGCGCTGCGGCGCCGGCGGGCGAACCGACGAGCGTGGCCCGGGCGCTCGAACGGGCGCCCGAGTGTCTGGTGCTGTTGGGAGCCGCGGGTGCAGGCAAGACGACGCTGTTGCTGCAACACGCCGCGTCGTTGGTCCGCCACGCGCGCGAGCGCGAGGATGCACCCTTGCCGATCGTCCTCAGCCTCTCGAGCTGGGACGAACACACCGCGATCGAGGACTGGCTCGGGGCCGAGCTGCAGGCGCGCTACGGCATCCCGCCGGGGTTCAGCCGCGCGTGGATCGACGAGGACCGCATGACGCTGTTGCTCGACGGTCTCGACGTGCTCGCGCAGTCGCGCAGGGCCGCATGCATCGCAGCGCTCGAGCGCTGGTGCGCGCGGTCGCTGCATGCAGCCGTGATCACCTCGCGGCCGCCGTCCGAGGCCACGGCCGCGTGGCCCACCGGGGCCGCGGTCGTGGCCATCCAACCACTGTCGTTGCACGCGCTCGAACGCGCGCTCGCGAGCGAGCCCTCGCTGCAGGCGCTGCGCGCCGCGATCGACGGCGATCCGGCGTTGACCGACCTCGCCCGCAACCCGCTGGCGCTGTCGCTGCTGCGCGCGATCCATCGCGAGACACAGGCGAGCGGCGCCGCGCCGCGGGCCCGCGCGCAGCTGTGGCAGGCGTATGTGCAGCGCATGCTCGATCGCGGGGGGGCGCGCACCGGTGCATCCGCGAAGACCACGCGGCGTACGCTCGGCTTCGTCGCACGCCGCCATGTGCCTCGAGCGACGCGGCGAGCTGTGGATCGAGGAGCTGCAGCCCAGCTGGCTCGAACGCCGGTGGCTCCGCGCACTGCACGGGACATCGAGCCTGCTGTGCGTCGCGCTGGGCAGCGCGCTGCTGACCGGCTGCTTCATGAGCGCCACCGTCGGGATCGTCGGCGGCCTGTGGTCGGCCGCGCTGACCGCTTGCGTTGCTGCCGCGTTCGTGGCGATCGTCGCCGGCGCCTCGCGGATCGAGCCGGTCTACCGCCTGGTGTGGTCGTGGCCGCACTGGCGTCGCGGACTGCGGCGCGCGATCGGGCGCGCCGGCGTCGGTGCCGTCGGCGTGGCCGCGGTCGCAGCGGCGGTGTGGGGCGCGGCGGCGGGGCCCGCGTTCGGGCTCGCGGTCTTCGGCGTGCAGCTGGGGCTGTGGTTCACGCTGCTGTGCCTGGTGTTCGCGACGCTCGCGGGTTTGCGCGCGGATGACCTCGGCGATCGCGTGCGGCCCAACCTCGGGTTGTTGCGCTCGCTGGAGAATTTCGGCCGGGTGTTCGCGCTGGTCGTGCTGGTCGTGGGCGGCGCGCAGGCGATGTTGACGGTGCTCGCTCCCGCGGGCGCGGATCCGACGACGAGCGCTCTGATCTCGGACGCTGCGCGCGACAGCCCCGCGCTCGGCGCGATGACAGAGCTGTGGCGACGTGACCCGGTGCGGTTCCAGTGGATCGGCGTGATCGGCTCGACGCTGTCGGTCGCGTATCTCGCCGGCGTGCTCGTCGGCGGATACGCGGTGGTGCAGCACGCGACGTTGCGGCTACTGCTGTGGGCCTCGGGGCGCCTGCCGCTGCGACTGGTGACGGTGCTGGACGATGCGGTCCGTCGCGGGCTCATGCGTCGCATCGGCGGCGGGTACTTGTTCGTCCACCGCACACTGCAGGACGAGCTCGCGGGCTGAGGCGGCCGTGGACGCGCCGCGGCGTCAGGTCGCGAGCGCGAGCAGTGCCTCGACGCCGCGAGGCTCGTGCGCGCTCCAGGGCACCACCGCCACACGCTGGCTCAGCGCGCGCACGCGGTCGATGTTCGCGCGCTCGATCGCGACCCGTCGTGCCAGCAGCGGATCGCGCGTACCCGACGCGGCGAGGCTGGCGTTGACGACCCAGGCCCACGGCTCGATGCCGGCGCGGCGCAGGTCGTCCTGCAGCCGCGAGGCCTCGGACACCGGTGTGGTCTCGGGCAGCGTCACGAGCAGGATCTTGGTGAACGAGGCGTCGCGCAGGCGCATCAGCGGCGTGGTCACACGGCGCGCGAGGGTCTCGTCGAGCTTGCGCAGCATCTCGCGGTGGTACGAACCCGTGGCGTCGAGCAGCAGCAGCGTGTGTCCGGTCGGCGCGGTGTCGAGCACGACCAGGCCCTGGCGCGCGCGACCGACGGTGCGTGAGAAGGCGTGGAAGACCGCGACCTCCTCGGTGCAGGGCGAGCGCAGATCCTCGAGCAACAACGCGCGCGCGTCGTCGTCGAGGTGCTTGCCCTTGCTCGCGAGCACGCCGTCGACGTAGGCCTTGGTCTCCGCGGCCGGATCGATGCGGCTGACCTCGAGCCCCTCGAGGGCGCCCTGGACCGTCGCCGCGACGTGGGCCGCGGGATCGGTGGTCGACAGCAGCACCTCGACGCCCCGCCGCGCCAGAGCCACCGCCACCGCCGCCGCGATGGTGGTCTTGCCGACGCCGCCCTTGCCCATGACCATGACGAGGCCGTGGGGGTCTCGCGCGATCGCGTCGACCAGGCTCGCGAGCGAGGGCAGCGGCTCGGCCGCACCGAGGATCGCCGGCGCCTCGAGTGGCCCGGAGTCGTCGCCCAGCACCGCGCGCAACGCTTCGAGCCCGACCATCTCGTAGGCCCGCAGCGCGACCTCGACCCGGGGCAGCGCCGCCAACGTCGGCGGCATGGCTGCGAGCGCGGCCTCGCCGCGGGCCTGCAGCGCGCGCGCGACCGCGTCGTCGGCGAGGCTCGCCCGGAACACGCCGTTGACCACCAGCCGCTGATTCGCGAGCCCGATGCTGCGTAGCTCCGCGGCGGTGCGATCGGCCTCGCGCAGCGCGGTGGACTCGGGCCGGGTCACCAACACCACGGTCGTGCGCGCGGCGTCCTCGAGGGCGCGGCGCGCGTCGAGGAATCGGTCGCGTCGCGTGGTCAAGCCGCCGTGGGGGCCCAGGCACGAGGCGCCGCGGGTGTTGTGATCGAAGAAGCTCGTCCACGCCCGCGGCAAGTCGAGCAAACGCAGCGTGTGCCCCGTCGGAGCGGTGTCGAAGACCACGTGATCGACATCCACGTCGTCGCCCGCGAGCAGGCCGGCGAAGCGATCGAACGCCGCGATCTCGGTGGTGCACGCCCCGGAGAGCTCCTCGCGCATCCGTGCGAGCTCTGCCGCAGTCACGGCGCTCTGGTAGGGCGCGAGCACGCGCTCGCGATAGTCCCGTGCGGCCTGCTCGGGATCGATGTTGGCCGCGATCAGCCCGGGCGCCCCGGGGACCGGCCGCGGCTGCGGGCCCAACGCGACGCCGAGCATCTCGTCGAGGTTCGACGCGGGATCGGTGCTGACGATGAGCACGCGCTTGCCCGCCGCCGCCAGCGCCAGCGCGGTCGCGCACGCGAGCGTGGTCTTGCCGACGCCGCCCTTGCCCGTGAAGAAGAGGTAGCGGGTCGACAGGCCCAGCGGCGGTGAGGACGGCATGCGCTGCAGCGTACCGTCGTCGCGCGACGGCGCGACGCGAAGCGCTTGCGCGGCGGCGTACTCGGGCCGTGTCAGGGCACGGCCGCGGCGACCGCCGTCACATGTCGATCGTCGCCCAGGCCCAGCTCGACGCGTGCGCCCGCAGGCGGCAGCAGCAGGCCGCGCAGGAGGTAGCAGCGCAGCTTCGAGGTGTCGATGCCGTCGACCGCGACGATCTCGTCCCCGACGGCCAGCCCCGCGGCGCGCACCGGGTCGGTGATCGCCGCGATGACGGGGGTGTCGGCGCAGAACTGCGGCAGGTCCACCTCGAAGCCCAGCGGCGATCCGATCGCGACACGCCGGGTCACGCGCACCAGCGGGACGTCGACCGGGTTCGCCGTGGCCTCGCCGATGGCGAGGGTGATGAGCTCGAGGTACGCGGGTTCGCCCGCGGCGATGTCGGCGCTGAAGGCAAACAGGCGCGCGGTGAGGGCGGGCACGTCGGGCGCGGTGAAGACCCCGTCGGGGCCGCTGACGATGCCGGCAGGACGCATGGTGAGGGCGCGATCGGCCAGCGCCGCGAGCTCGGGCAGCGTGGCGTCGCGCTCACCGAAGACCGCGAAGATCTCGGGCAACGGCGCGCCGGTGCGCGCGTCGACGAAGCGGCCGTGGAAGCGCACGTTGGGTTCGAGCGTGACGAGCACCCGCGCGGTGCGGCCGGCGGTGACCTCGGTGCGCGCGCGGCCGCGACCGCCGCGGGCCCGCGCGACGACCTCGTAGCTGCCAGGCGTCACGCCGTCGAAGCCGAAGCTGCCATCGCCGAAGACGAACGAGTCGCGCAGCGAGGCCCCGCCGTCGACGCGGCGCAAGGTGATCCCGATCGCGGTGTGTTCGCCGTCGACGCGGCCGGTGATCTCGCCCAGCGGCTGCATGCGGAGCGTGACCGGCGTGCCCGGCCGCACGCCGTCGGCGCTGGCCTGTCCGCCGCCGCGTCGCTGCGCGAGCACGGTGAAGCGGGCCTCGGCGCTCACGCCCCGGATGGTGAAGCGACCGGCGGCATCGGTCAGCACCGAGGTCGCCGAGGTTGCTTCGCGCAGCACATCCACGCGCATCTCGACGCTGGCGGCGCTGGCGGAGTCGATCGCCGCGACGGCGACCTCCGGCACCGGACCGCCGTCGTCGAGCACCACGCCGGTGACGGTCGCTTCCGCGGGCAGCGTGAGGTCGACGGTCGCGCCGCGCTCGGGCAGCTGCACGCGGCGACGCGCGAGCTCGGTGCGGCTGTCGTCGTGGACCACGAGCTCGTACGCGCCCGGGGTCAGATCGCCGATTTCGTAGCTGCCGTCGTCGTCGGTGCTCGCGGTGCTCGGGCCCTCGCGCTCGGTGCCGAGTCCGAACGTCTGCAGTTGCAGGCCGCGGGCGGGCTCGCGGCCGCGGCGGACCACACCGCGCAGCGTCGCGGTGGGCCCGATGCGCAGCTGTCGCTCGGGCGTGGCCGGCCCGACCGCGACGGTCTCGCGCGCGCGCACGCCGGCGCGCAGCTGCGCGGTGACGGTGTGGTCACCCGCCGGTACGCCGCGCAGCACGAAGCGGCCGTCGGCGTCGCTGGTGAGCTGCCGGACCCCAGCGATGCCGGCGCCCGTGGCCGCGGACATCGCGACGTGGGCGCGGACCCCGTGACCTTCGTGATCGATCACGCGGCCGCGCAGCTCGTGGCCGGCCTCGACCTGCCACGCGACCGCCTGTGTGCCGCGCTCGACCGTGAGGCTGTGCGGCACCGTCTTCGCGCTGTGGTCGTCGCACTGCACCGCGACCTCGTAGCTGCCGGGCACCAGGCCTTCCAAGGTGGCGACACCGTCGGCGTCGATGGGCGCGGTGCGGCTCTCGTCCCCGTTGGCATCCGCGAGCACGACGTTGCCGCCGGGGCACGGGCCGCCGTGCGGCGCGACCGTGATCGTCGCGACGACCGAGGCCGCGTCGTCGATCTCGATGCGGACGTCTTCGATGGTCTCGCCCAGTTCCAGTGCGAGGCTGCGCGCAGCATCGCCGAGGCGATCGCCGTCGGTCGCCGACGGGCGGTAGCGCCCTGGCGCGAGCCCGCCGATGCGATAGCGACCCTGCTCGTCGGTGGTGCCGACGGTCGAATCGAAGGGCAGCGAATCCCGCCACTGCCGCAGCACGATGCGCGCGCCGGCGACCGGCTTGCCGCTCGCGCGCTCGACCACGATCCCTGCGATGGTGCCCTCGGGCACCAGCGCGATCGCGGTCGCGGGCCCTGGCACCTGGACCACCGCACGCGCGCGAGCGTAGCCGTCCGCGCGCGTGCGCAGCAGCCAGTCACCCGCCGCGAGCGCGAGCGCGAAGCGACCCTCGGCGTCACTGACGGCGTGCAGTTGCAGCCCGCGGGGGTCGACGCCGGGGAGATCCGTCGGCCCCTGGGCGCGCGTGGCGATCACGACCGCGCCCTCGACCGGCCCGCCGAACACGTCGCTGACGACCCCACGCAGGGCCTCGCCGCCACGATCGAGCACGAAGTCGACGCCGCGGCGCACCTCGTCGGGCGCGAGCACCAGCGCGCCCACGCGTGTCCCGAGCGCCGCTTGGGAAGGCAGGAAGCCCGCCGCGCTCGCCGATAGCACGATCCGCGCGAGACCACGCGCAGCTCGTAGCGCCCGGCGTCGTCGGCACGCCCGCAGCTCGGCACCGGCTCGCTGTGCACCGACGGCGACGCGACCCCGCACACCTGCGCGCCGCCGATCGGTCGGCCCTCGACGTCGCGCACGGTGCCCCGCACCGACGCGGCGCGCCCGAGCGACTCGATCCCCGCGCCCCGCCGCGGCGCGCCGCCGCCGGCCTCGCGCTGGCGGCGCCGCGGCCCCCGAGCCCGTGCGCGGCCGGCTTCGGCCGCCGCCACCTCGCCCACGTCGGACTGCGCCCGGCGCCGCCGCATAACCGCCCACGGCCGCGAGCACCGCGATCACCACGAACCAACGCCATCGCCGTGCAGAGGGCTGGGGCGCGCGTCCGATGCACTGGTCGCCCGACGGCGGTTCCGTCACCAGCGCCGCGAGTCGCGCGCTACCGCGATTCGCCCTCGGCCGCGGCGCGACCCTCGCGAGCAGCTTGCACGCGTCGGCCTCGCCCAGATCACGCGCGCTGCAGGTGCTGCACCGTGGCCTCGGGTCGCGCGGTGTGCCCAGGCCCAGCGCCGTCATCGACGCGGCGTAGAAGCACGCGCGCGACAGCTCGCGACCGCAAGCCTCCACGAGCATCGCGTAGGCCGCGGGCGCGTCCGCGGTCACGCCGCCCAGTCCGACGGCCAAGATGTTGGCCGCGCTGCCGAGCCTGGCCGTCGCCTTCGCGGCACGCGGTGCCGAGCGTTGTCCAGGCATGTGCGGCCCTGCGTGGTCCAGGTCGCGCTGCCCTTCGCGACGGCCTCGATCGCGGCGTTCGAGCAGTCGACCGCGGCAGCGGTCGTGGCGGGCGGCGCGGTCGTCTCGGGGGTCGTTGGCGGCGGCGTGTCGGGCTGCCGACGGCGCGCGGTGGCGAGTGCGAGCAACAACAGGCGTCGGCGCGAGGCATCCCCGAGATGGTGCCCCGTCCGGCCCGCGGCGTCGGTCCGCGTCCCAATCCGCCTGGTAGCGGTCGACATCGATGCCGTGGTCGACGAGCGGCTTGCGGTTGCGCCCGCGCGTGACCTTGGGGCTGGCGAGGATGTAGCCCCGGATCACCTCCTCGCGTGTGACGAAGCGGGTCGCGGCGGCGAGCTCCTCTGCGACCGCGGCGACCCGTCGGCGCGCGAGCCCACCGGAACAGCGCCGGCACCGCCTTGAGCAGGGACTTGAGCAGGGCCTCCGCGTCGGGCTGCCACGTGAGCACCTTGGGCAGCTCGGGCACGAAGTCGTACTCGTCCTCGCTCAGCGCGCGCCACACGTAGACCGTGTTGCCGTCGCGGTCGCGCACCGCCCCGACCAGGGACTGATCCGGCATGCGCGTCGCCGGGTGGTGCAGCCGTGCGCCGAGCTCGCACAGGTGCTCGAGTGCGGCCTCCACCGTCGGCGACTGCACGCGGATGGCGACCAGGTGCCCGGCTTGCGCGTCGCCAGCAGCCGGATCGAACAGCTGCCCGTGTCGAGATCGACCCAGCCCTCGCCTTGGTCGCGCACCGCGAAACCGAGTGCGTCGACGTAGAGCACCCGGGCCTTGTCCAGATCCGACACCGGTAGATCCACGTGGCTGAGCCCGAAGAACGTAACCGCTGGCATGCGCGGGTGATCGTAGAGCATCCGCGCGGATGCGGTGGACCCCGACGTGCAGGCCACCGCAGCGCACGACGGCGCGACTGCTGAGCGAGCGCCCGCACCGCTGGGCCGAAACGCGCCAGGGCCGTCGCAACGCGCCGCGCGTCGCCTTTACACCTGCCCGGGTGCCCGCTACAAGGGGATCCGCGTGGTCGCGCCGAGCCATCCGGGCTCCGGACGCTGGCGCGCGCGATCCAGATCAGCGCATCGGCATGAGTGCGTTCGAGACAGCGATGGCCGAACGGTCGATCGTGACTTGCGCGGTGGCCACAGCGACCGAGGACGGGCGCAGCGCGGACCTGCCCGGCGCGCGCCTTTGGAGGAGTGCCCGCAGTGGCTAGGCGATGGCGCATGGCCGTGGGCGCCGCGGCGATCGTGGGCCTGTGCCTCGCCGTGGGCTGCACGCAGATCCTCGGCAAGAACAAGGCGCGCGAGGCTCGCGCGGAGCCCCCGCCGAGCTTCGGTTCCCTCGATCGCGGCAGCGTGGGCCCAGCCTCGCGGCGCAGAAGCGCTACGACGAGTTCTTCGACGACCCGCAGCTGCAGGCGCTCATCGACGAAGCGCTCGAGAACAACCAGGACCTCAACATCCAGCTGCAGGAGCTGATCATCGCGCAAAACGAGATCGCGGCGATCCGCGGCGAGTACATCCGCGGCTCGACGCCGGCGTCGGCGTGGGCCTCGAGAAGGTCGGCGAACACACCACCCAGGGTCAGCGACGCCGCCCACGGCGTGCCGAAGAACCTGGCGGACTTCCGCTTCGGCTTCAAGGCCTCGTGGGAGACCGACGTGTGGAGCAGCCTGCGAAACGCGCGCAAGGCGGTCAAGGTCCGCTACGCCGCGACGCTGCAGGAGCGGAACTTCCTCGTCACCGGGATCGTCGCGGAAATCGCGGAATTCGTACTACGACCTCGTCGCGCTCGATCAGCAGCTGGAAATCCTCGATCGCAACATCGCGATCCAGCAGGACGCGCTCGAGATCGTCAAGCTCAAGAAGGCCGCGGCGCGCGACACCGAGTTGAAGTCCAGCGATTCCAGGCCAGGTGCTCAAGAACCAGGGGCGGCGCTACAACCTCGAACAGGCGCGGATCCTGGTCGAGAACCGCATCAACTACCTCGTGGGTCGGTTTCCCCAGCCGGTCGCGCGCAATGCCGCGGCGCTCGACCGCACGGTGCCCGAGACGGTCGCGACCGGGCTGCCGTCGAGCTGCTCGACAACCGGCCCGACGTGAAGGCCGCGCAGCTGCGGCTCGAGGCGGCCAAGCTCGACACCAAGAGCGCCAAGGCGCGGTTCTATCCTCGCTGAGCCTCGAGGCCGGCGTCGGCTACGAATCCTTCAACATCGCGCACCTGGTCGACACACCGCAGTCGCTGGCCTACAACCTCGCCGGCAGCCTGCTGGCGCCGCTGCTCAATCGCGCGGCCATCAAGGCCGACTACCGTTCGGCGAATGCCCGACAGGTGCAGGCGGTGTTCGACTACGAGCGGTCGATCCTGCAGGCCTACACCGATGTGGTGAATCAGCTCAACGCGATGTCGAACCTGCGGCAGCGCTACGAACAACTGTCGCAGCAGGTCGAGGCGCTCAAGACCGCGATCGACGTGTCGAACGTGCTGTATCGTTCCGCCCACCTCGATTACTACGAAGTCTTGATGACGCGGCGGGACTCGCTCGAGGCCGAGATGGAGCTGGTCGAGACCAAGAAGCAGCAGATGCAGGCGCTGGTCTCGATCTACCAGGCGCTCGGTGGCGGCTGGCGTCGCGATCCGACCGCAGCCGAGCTCGCCGCGGAGCCGCCCCGCCGCGAACGCGGCGGGGCGGGAAGTGAACCGCGACACCGCGGGGACGCATGCTCAGCGCGCCGCGGTCGCGATCGTGACGCCGCCGGCGGCCGCCGGACGCGGACGCGCGTGGGCCTCGAGCACCGCGCGGAAGCTGTCGCGGTAGGCCCAGGCCAGACCGGCTTCGAGCAGCAGCACCAACGCCGTGACCGGGTTGGGCGGCGCGAGCACCAGGTGGAACGCGACGATGTTCACCACCACCGGGGCCAGCAGCAGCAATGCCAGGGGCACGAAGCGGTTGGCCAACAGCAGCAGGCCCGCGGCGATCTCGGTGCCCTTGATGAGCGGCAGCATGTACCCGGTCGCGACCAGTGCGCCAAGGAACGAGCCCGCGTCGGCCGGCAAGGGCGGCTGGGGCAGGAAGTGCAGCAGGCCGTTGAGGCCGAACACGACGAAGACGAGGCCCAGACCGATGCGGGCGGCGGCGACGAGCTTGGTGGACATGATGGACGCTCCGATGCCGCAACCCTGGAACCGGTCGCGGGCATCGACCAGGTCGTGGCCGCGCAATCCATCGTTGTGCCGGACGCAACGACGGGCTCCTGCCGCGCGGCGGGGGCCGTGCGATGCTCCACGCGAGATGCTACGCGACGAGGACCAGCCCAACTTGCCCGAGATCGCGGCGTTCGTGGCGGTGGTCGAACGCGGCGGCTTCGGTGCCGCGGCGGCCACGCTGGGTGTGACCAAGTCGAGCGTGAGCCGTCGCGTGGTCGCGCTCGAGCGCAAGCTCGGCGCGCGGCTGCTGCAACGGACCTCGCGGCAGATGATGCTCACCGAGGTCGGGCGCGCCTACCACGACCGCGTGGCCGCGGCGATGGGCTCCCTGCGCGACGCGAGTGCGCTGGTCGGCGATCTGCAGGGCACGCCGCGCGGGCACCTGCGCATCACGGCACCGGTGGACGTGGGCCGCCTGGTCGCGCGTATGATGCTGGCGTTCGGCGAGCAGTACCCCGAGGTGACCAGCGAGCTGGTGCTGACCCAACGCGCGGTCGATCTGGTCGGCGAGGGCTTCGACGTGGCGCTGCGCGCCGGGACCCTGCGCGACTCGTCGCTCGTGGGGCGCAGCGTCGGCGACTCGGTCCCGATCCTGATGGCGTCGCCGACGTACCTCGAGCGGCACGGCACGCCCACGACGCTCTCGCAGCTGGCGGAGCACCGCTTCGTGCTGTTCCGCGCCGGCGCGCTGCGGCCAGGTGTCGGTCGGCTCGAGCTCGAGGCCCCGGGCGAGTCGCACGCGCTCGAGGTTCGCGGTCACACCAGTGCCGACGACTTCGGTTTCGTGCGCGACCTCGTGGTCGAAGGCGGTGGCATCGCGCTGCTGCCGACGCTCTCGGCCTTCGACGAGATCGCCCGCGGTGCGCTCGTGCGCGTGCTGGCGCCGTGGCGCGGGCCGCCGGGGCCGATCTGGGTGGTGTATCCCAGCCGCGAGCTGGTGCCGGCGAAGACGCGGGTGTTCTGCGACTTCGTGGTCGCGTGGATGCAGACGCAGCTTCCGCCGTGCATGGAGCGGGTCCTGGGCGGGCCCGCTGCGGCGCCGCGATCGCCGGCACGACGGCGGTGACCGTGGACGGCGACGCGGTGCCTGCTCCACGCTGGAGCAGCGTCACCGCGCCGCCGGCACGACGACCCGTGACGTGGGTCGAGACGTGGCATCGTCACGCGCGCAACCGTGCGATGATTGCCGCTGCGACGGGTTCGGGGACCTCGGCGTATCCCCGGGTGCTGAGCGAGTGCGCGCCGCGGTGCCCGTGAGGCTGGCGAGGTCGGCGGCGTAGTCGAAGGTCTCGGACAAAGGCAGCACTGCGACAATCGTGACCTCGGTCTCGCCCACGCTCGAGTCGACGATCGTGGCGTCGGCGCGCAGGTCACCGACGAGGCCGCCGAAGGCCTCGGTCGGGGCCTGTAGCTCGAGCCGCACCATCGGCTCGAGCAGGCGCGGGCCCGCGGCGGTCACCGCCGCGCGCACCGCATCGCGGGTCGCGAGCTCGAACGCGAGCTCGCTCGAGTCGACCGGATGGGTCCGGCCTTCGAGCAGCTCGACCTCCACACCGACGACCGGCGCACCGATCAGCGGTCCGGCCTGCAGGGCTGCGAGCGCGCCGCGCTCGCAGGCAGGCACGAACTGCCGCGGGATCGACCCACCGTGGATGCGCTCCACGAATCGCAGCGGTGTGGTGAGATCCCCGCTCGCCTGCACGCAGCCGCGCACGCCCGCGTATTGACCGGTCCCGCCGCCGCTCTGCTTGCGGTGGAGGTGGTCGAACGCGATCGACGCGGACACGGTCTCCCGCCATGCGACCTGGGGCGGACCCAGGCGCACCGGCACGCCGCACTCGTCGGCGAGCCGTTCGGCATAGATCTCGAGCTGGAGCACGCCGGTGCCCGAGATCGTGGTGTGGCCGTGTTCCGGGTCGCGGCCGATCACCAGCGAGGGATCCTCGCGGGCGAATCGTGCCAGCGCGCGCGCGAATGCAGCGAGGTCGGCGTCGCGTCGGGGTTCGATCGTGCGGGTCACGACCGGCGCGGGCGCGTCGAACCCGGCGATGGCGAGCTGCAGCGGTGCACCGGTATGCGGATCGAGGCCACACAGGGTGTCGCCTGATTCGCATGCGCTGCCGAACAACCCCACGATTTCGCCGGCACTGGCCGACTCGACGGGTGTGGGATCGCCGGGATGCAATCGCAGCAGTCGGCCGAGCCGCAGGCGCGAGCGCGTGCGAGGACACCACACGGTGTCACCGCGCGCGAGCGTGCCCTGGTAGACCCGCACATAGGCGAGCGTACCGAAGCGGCCCTCGTCGAGCTTGAACACGAACGCGCACGCGGGCAGGTGCGGCCGCGGATCGAGCACGTGGGCCTGTCCCGCCGGGGTCGTCGCGAGGTTGGTGACCTCGCTGGGATCCGGCAGGTAGTCCACGATCGCATCGAGCAGCGGTTGCACGGCTTGGTTGCCGAGCGCCGAGCCGAACAGGACCGGCACGATCCTGCCCGCGATGCACGCCCGCCGGATCGCCTCACGCAGCAGCGCGGCGGGGATCGGATCCCCCGCCAGCGCGGCCTCGCACAGCGCGTCGTCGTGGCGCGAGACCTCGTCGACGAGCTGGGCGCGGGCCTGCGCCACCGCCGATGCGAGAGCGACGGCGACCGGGCTGCGCTCGACGTGCTGACCCCACGGACCGACGCAGCGGAGCTCGACCTCCTCGACGAGGTCGACCACGCCGACGAAACCGGCTTCGCGGCCGAGCGGCAGCTGCAGCGGCACGGCGCGCAGGCCCAGGCGGGTGCGGATCTGCTCCACCACCGCCTCGGGCCGGGCCCCGGCGCGGTCCATCTTGTTGATGAACGCGAGCCGAGGCACGCCGTGTCGACGCATCTGCCGATCGACCGCGAACGACTGCGCCTGCACGCCTTCGACGGCCGAGAACACGAACACCGCGCCATCGAGCACCCGCAGCGCGCGTTCGACTTCGATGGTGAAGTCGGCGTGGCCGGGCGTGTCGATGATCGTGATGGCGTGTTCGCGCCACGCCACGCGCGTGGCCGCGGCGCGGATGGTGATGCCGTGCGCCTTCTCGGCGGCGAGATCGTCCATGGTTGCGCCGGGGCCCCGGCGGTCGTGGACCTCGCCGATGCGATGGATCCGCCCGGTGTAGAACAGGATCCGCTCGGTCAGCGTGGTCTTGCCCGCGTCGACGTGGGCCGAGATGCCGAGGTTGCGCATGCGCGCCAGCGGCAGCTCGAGCGTCACGCCTGCCGCGGGAGCGAGGGCAGCACGGGGTTGTCGGGATTGTGGTTTGGTGGTCATGGCTGGGTCGTCCGATGCGCCGCCGCGCAGACCCGGGCGCGGGGCGAAACGAGGTCGTGACCCGCGCGCGCGACGGCGAACCGTTGCGCCCGCGGGGCTGCAGGGGGATTGGCAGCGCGATCACGCGTCCGCGTCGCGACGCCGGGCGAATGCTCGCCCTACGCCGCAGCGGGCCCGACTCGACCCCGTCCGCGCTGGGCGCGGATCAGACGATCCCGCGCAGGGCGGTGGGCACGACGACCCGACACGGACGCGCACGCCGGTACAAGATGCACCGCTGGCTCCTGTGAGAGGTGGTCATGGTCGAGGCAAGATAGTCGGCAGTCACGGTCGCGTCAAGTCGAGGGGCCGACCATGGTGCCGGCGGTGATGCGCGTGGGGGCTCGCATCGAGCGGACCTCGCGTAGGTGCCGATCACGGCGTCGTCGCGCGCCGGCGATCGTTCGGTTTGACGAACGATCGCCCCGGTCGCACGCTTCGCCGCATGGCCATCGACGAGCACGTGCGCCGCATCCAACGTGCGTACCCCCTCATCTGGTACCACTGCCACACGCAGCACGGCGGACGCGGCAGTGAGTTGAGCGAGCGCGAGTCGGCCGTGCTCTCGCACCTGCGCACGGGGGAGCCGATGACGCCGACCGAGCTCGCGGCGCACCTGGGCATCGGCGCCTCGACCCTGTCCGAGGCGGTCGACAAGCTGGTCGAGCGTGGGCTGGTGGAACGCCTCGCCGACGCGGCCGATCGCCGGCGCGTGCACTACCGCCGCACGGCGCTGGGCGAGGACGCGATCGATCGCAGCTCGGTGCTCTCGGCCGCGCGGCTGCAGGCGGTGCTCGAGCGCATGCCGGCGGCCGAGCGCGAGCACGCGGTCGCGGGGCTCGAGCGCATCGCGGCTGCGTGCGTGCCCACGACCCCGCCGGAGGCGCCATGAGCGGTGGACGACGGCGGCTGGTGGTGCTGCTGGGCGTCGCGGTCGGGACCGTCGCGCTGGGCGTTGGCGCGATCGCGGTCTACGGCGCGAGGTCAGCCGCGCGAGCACGTCGCGTCGCGGACCATCGAGCTGAGCCACACGCCCGCGGCGTTGTTCGCGATCCTCGACGACGTCGCGAGCTACCCGTGCTGGCGCACCGGCGTCACGCGGGTCAGCGGCGCTCGGGGACGGGCCGCGGCGCTACGTCGAGCACGTCGGCGACGAACGGATCGGCTACGTCGTCGACGAGCGCGTGCCGGTGCAGCGGCTGGTGGTGCGCATCGCCGACGCCGAACTGCCCTGGGGCGGCAACTGGTTCTACGAGCTCGAGCCCAGCGGCAGCGGCACCGGCGACGATCTGGCGGCTTCATCGAACCCGTGCTGCTGCGCGGGGTCGCGGCGCTGATGATGGATCCGACCGCGTCGATCGCCGGTGTGCAGGAGGACCTGCAGCGGCGCTGCAGCTGCGGCGCGACGCCGCCGCCGTGATGCCCGGCACGCTCGGGCGTCAGCGCCGGCGGCGGCGCGGGCCCAGCAGCCCGACGAGCGCGGAGGCGGTCGGCGCGCACCGCGGCCGGGCTCGGTCGTGCACGCGCAGCCGCCGGTTTCTTGGTTGCTCTGGCCGCCCGAGTCGCTGCCGCCACCGCTGCCGCCGCCCGACGAGCTCTCGCCGGTGCCGAAGGTCGCGGCCGTGGTCGCGCTGTCGCTCGCGCCACCGCTGCCGCCGGTGGTGTCCGCCGCGGTGCCGCCCTCGCTGCCGCCACTGTCGACCGCGCCGCCGCTGCTGCTCTCGGCGTTGCTGGTGGCGCCACCGCTGCTGCCGCCGTCGGTGGAGCCGCCGTCGCTCGAACCGCCGCTCGAACCACCGGTGTCGCTGGTGGTCGCGGGCGGCTCCTCGTTGGTGCAGGTGGCGCTGCAGCCGTCACCGTCGAGGTTGTTGCCGTCGTCGCAGAACTCGCCCGCGGTGTTGTTCTCGACGCCGTCGCCACAGACCGCGAAGGTGCAGTCGGCGTCGCACGCGGGTGACTGCGCGCTGTCGTCACATTCTTCGCCCGCGGTCGGGTTCTCGACGCCGTCGCCGCACATCGAAAGGGTGCAGTCGACGTTGCAGGTCGCGGACTCGCCGGCGTCGTCGCATTGCTCGCCCGCGAGCATGTTGAGGATGCCGTCGCCGCACGAGGGCACGGTGCAGTCGGCGTTGCAGGTCGGCGAGGCCGGGCCCTCGTCGCAGATCTCGCCGGCGGTGGGGTTGAGCGTGCCGTCCCCGCACTGCGCCAGGGTGCAGTTGGCGTCGCAGGTGGCCGACTCGCCGGCGTCGTCGCATTCCTCGTCGGGCGTCGCGATGCCGTCGCCGCACGGCGTGGTGTCCATGCCGTCGCCGATGATCAGGTTGTCGATGCCGAAGCTGCCGTTCTGGGTCGCGCCGCCCATGCTCAGGCCGAAGTGGATGCTCTCGATGCGCTCCGGCGCGGACACGCCCCAGAAGCTGCCCGCGCCCGGCAGCTGCACGTCCTCGGTCGTGCCGTCGGCGAAGGTGATGTACGCGTAGTACGGCAGCATCGGGCTGTTGACCGGGATGTCCACGCCGACGCCGTTGACGCCGGCAGCGGTGCCCACGCTCGTGGTCGTGAACGAAAGCCGGAACGAGCCGTTGCAGCCGGCGCAGTAGTAGCCGCCCGAGACGATGTTGAGGTTGTCGAAGCCCGTGGTCTCGTAGTCGGTCTCGCCCAGCACCGCGTTCATGGCCGCGTTGTTCTGGATGAACACGTAGCCGGGGTTGGAGTAGTCGTCCGTGACCGACGACTGGATGTCGTTGGTGAACGACGCCAGGCTGTTGTAGTAGGTCGGCGTCGCGGCTTCGGCCTCGCGCGCGAGCAGTGCGGCTGCGAGGGTCGAGGTGGAGATCGCGACGAGACGAAGGTGACGCAGTTCGACCATGGGCATGGCTGGCTTCAGGCCGCCAGCGTACCATCGTGGGCCACCTCCGGTCGCGCGCGCGCGCGGGCGCGATCTCGCACTACGGCTCGAGCAACGCCGCGCGCGGGTGCTCGATGGTGGTGGTGTTGCCCGCGGCATCCGACACCGCGATGCGCAGCGTCGCGTCGTCGGGCACGCCTGCGAGCGAGATCGCGATCACGCCGGCGGTCGCTGCCGGCGGCGATGCGAGGGGAATCCACGCATCGTCGTCGCGCCATGCGAGCTCGAGCGAGTCGGGTGCGATGCCGTCGCCGATGTCGACGCTGCCCACCGCGAGCGTGGTGGGATCCGCGGCCGCGATGCGCGCGACCAACACTGGCGGCATCGCATCGAGCAGCACCGCGGCGCCTGCCGCCGCGCCGGTGTCGATCCAGCGCGCGAGCGTGCGCAGCTCCGCGGCGGTCGCCTCGGTCGGGTGTTCGGGCCCGAAGTCCACATCCGCGGCCGCGCCGTCGCCGTCGCCGAAGCTGGCGTCGGTGCGGCCGTCGGTGCGCGCGTTCGCGGCCTTCCAGTACAGCAGGCTGCCGCGGGCCGAGCCGAAGCGGACGTAGCGCGACAGCTGCGGCTTGCGCAGGGTGCCGGCGACGGGCACCTGCTGCGCCGGCGGCACATAGGCCTGCGCGTAGTCGGCCGCGAGGCGCCACCAGGTCGAGCCGACGTCGGTGCCGGGCAGATCGAGCCGCAGCCCGGCGGCCGCGGACTCGCCCGCGTGACACGACGCGCAGCGGTCCGCGAGGATCGGCCAGACGTCGCGGCTGAACTCGAGCTCGAGGCCCCAGCCCTCGCGCTGCTCGAGCGCGGGCCCATCGGTGGTGCCGCCGGCGAGCAGCTGCACGGTGCCGTCGCCCGCGAGAAGCGGCGGCCGCGTGGCCGCGAGCGTGTCCTCGAAGCGCAGCGGCAATGTCGAGCGCACGTGGCAGCCACCGCAGCGCCGATCCTCCCCCGGCCGCAGCGAGAACGGCACCTGCGACGCGGTCAGCACCCGGCCGTCGCAATCGAGGCTGGCGATCACGAGCGGCGTGTCGGCGGGCACGCGCACGCGAAACGAGGTGTCGGGATCGCCGAGTGGATCGATCGCGACCGCGCCGTCTTGCGACTTGCGCACGGGCAGCTCCGCGAGGATGCGGACGCGATGGCCCATGGCCGATCGCAGCGCGGTGTCGTCGCCCGCGACGTTGGGCACGAGCGCGGCGATGCGGACGCCGCAGACCTCGTCGGGCAGCCACTCCGAGCTCTGCGCGCCCTGCAGCGCCCACTGGATCTCGCCGGCGAAGGGAGCGCCCTCGACGCTGCGGGTCTCGTGTTGCAACAGCGACGATGCGCCCAGCAGCGCGAACGGGGTCGCCAGCGGCAGCGCGTCGTCGGGCGCGGCGCGGCGGTGGGCCGGTTCGATGATGGTCGGCGCGTCCTGACCGTGGGTCTGCGCGAACGGACGCACGGCGACGGGCATGAGCTCGTGCCACTGCGGCGTGTCCACGACGGTCTGCAACGCACCCGGGTGCGCGATGGGGACAGTGCTCGCGCGCACGATGCCGGCGTCGCAGCCGGGGTTGTCGAGCCCGAGCCGCTCGAGCGCGTGCAGCGGCACCAGACCGCCGTTGCCGCTGGTCGCCGGCGGCTTGGGCTCGGGCAGCAGCTCGTTGCTGCCGACGTCGCTGCAGCCGCCCTTGGCCCACGTCATCAGCACGCCGCCCCCGGGTTCACCGCTGGTGTCGCGCACGCGGCCGGCGTAGGCCAGCGGATCGGCATAGCCGTCGATCGACACCGCCGGTGGTGGCATCGCCGCGCCGAAGCTGCCCGGGCCCGCGGCCCACGGCGTCAGCAGCTCGAGGTCTGCGGGCAAGAACACCAGCGGCGCGTCGACGGTGAACGGCGCAGGGCCCTCGCGGCCGTCGGGGTCGGGCGCGAATGCCAGCAGCTTGCCCGCGTCGGGCGGGCCGGCGCCCTCGACCGCGAGCACGCGGCCGTCCGACAGCTGACCCAGCGACGCGATCGACGAATGCGAGTACCACCCGCCCTGCAGGTGCGTGTGTTGACCGAGCAGTGCGGTCATGCGCGCGCCGTCGGGGTCCTGCACATAGACGTGGTGCACGCCATAGAATCCGCCGGGGGATCCGGGCGAGCCGTTGGTGTAGCGAAATGGCAGCAGTCCGACGCGTTGGGTCGAGACGTGCGCGACGCGACCGTCGCGGAGCTGCAGCGGCGTGCGGGCGGCGGTGAGGTGGTGGCTGCCCAGCGCGACCGGCACATCGTCGGCGTCGGCCTGGGCCAGCAGCCCCACCCGCGCGGTGCCGCCGAGGTTGGTCCAGTCGCCGGCGCCCTCGCGCACCTGCGTGGCCGGGTGGTCGGGCAGGGTGCTGGCGAACGCGACGCGACCGTCGGCGAGGAACGTCGGCGAGCGTCGAATCGCACCGGGCGGCGCCGGCGACTCCCACCATTGTCCGCTGCGCAGGTCCATGACCACCAGTCGCGACGCGGTCGGCGAGAACCGCGGATTGGGCAGATCGATCGATCCGACCGGGCCGGGTTCGGCGTCGTCGCGCAGCACCTGGGCTTCGATCTGTTCGCCGTAGCGATCGATGGTGCCGTCGAGCACGACGAAGGCCACGCGCGTGCCATCGTGCGAGATCGCGGGATCGAGCGCCACGCAGGCCGCG
Source organism: Nannocystaceae bacterium (assembly GCA_046351635.1). GTDB lineage: Bacteria > Myxococcota_A > Polyangia > Nannocystales > Nannocystaceae > Xiheibacterium. Next base: position 254,043 of record JAXLYC010000007.1, read on the forward strand.
GTGGCGGTCGCGCTGCTGCTGCAGTCCCACAGCGTGGTCGGCTCGGCGCCGTCGCGTTGCCACTGCAGGTCGCACGGCGCGAGGAAGGCGGTGGCGTTGTTGGTGCCCGGCAGCCGGTCGTACACGTCGGCGTGGTGGAAGCTGCGCGTTGCGGTCACGGTCGCGCCGTCGACCACGACGTCGGCGGTGACCTCGAGCAGGCCCGGCGTGCGCGGGCAACGGACGTAGATCACGCCGTCGAGGCCGTCGTCGCCGCCGCTGCTGCCTTCGCCGCTGCCGCCGGAGGCCGAGTCGGTGCCCGAGCCCGACATGGCACCGCTCGCGAACGGGTGCAGGCGGCCGGCGTCGCCGCAGCCGATCATCACCAGCGTCAGCAGCAGCGCCCGCGGTGTCATCGCGACCTCCGCGGTACCAGCTCGAGCGCCAGCGCGACCTCACCCAGTGGCAGCAGCGTGCGACGGCCGCCGGCGCCGTCGTCGACGCGCAGCGGCGGCAACGCGACGCCCAGGCGCATGCCGCCGCGGATCCGCAGTCGCCGTGCAACCCGGACGGCGACGTCGAGTGCGAACGAGGCCAACGCGGTCGCGGTCGCGTCGGCGCGGCCGCGATAGCCGGGGTTGCCGCGACCACGGCTCCAACCCGCGAGCACACCACCGCCCAGTCCGATCATCGGCGCGACGCGGGCACGCGGCACCGGCCACAACCCGACGTGGGCGCGCGCGAGGAACCAGCCCACCCGTGCGGTGCCGGCGGGGCCCTCGACGCGGGCCTGCAGCGCGGTCGCGGCGAGCTCTGCGTCGAGACCCACGCGCCGCGCCCGGCCCACACGCACGCCCGCGCCGAGCAGCGGGCTGACGATCACGCCGATGTCCTGCGACGCGCCGCCGACGGTCGCGCCGGCGCGCGCGTCCCACCGCGGTGCCAGCACGGGGGCCACGGGCTGGGGCTCGCGGCGGATCGGCGCCGGCGGCTCGGGTGGCTGCGTCGGCACGACCGTACCCAACGCCAGCACGACCTCGGCGCAGCGCAGCGCGAAGGTGTCCTCGCCCGCGTCGCCATCGCCCGCGACGATGGCGACGTGGACCATGCGCGTGCCCTCGCGGCGCCACAACTCGGCGCGGTCCTGCGTCGCGTCGATCCACAGTGCGATCTCGGCACCATGCCGCTGCAGCTCCTCGTCGACCCGCAGCAGCGAGCCCTGGCCCGCCGGCGGTACGAACAGCACCGCATCGATCGCGAGCGCGGCGAGCTCGTCCTCGATCCGACGCACGCGTGCCGACCACTGCGCCGGCGGGGCCGCGCCGTCGATCCACAGCAGCACCGGCGCGCGGGCGCTGACGGCCTCGCGCTCGACCGGCCCCGTCGCGGTCGGCTCGGGCGCCGGCGGCTCGGCCGGCTGTGCGCGCGCCCAGCCCAGCGCCAGGCACAGCGATGCGACGAGCGGGGCGGTCGGGAGCATGCAGCGGCTCAGGGCGCGTCGAGCAGCGCCTGGGCCAGCTTGGCATGCGGTCCATCGGGGTAGGAATCGAGATAGACGCGCGCGGCGTCGCGGGCCTGGGCATGCTTGCCGGCGTCGCGCAGGGCTGCGACCAGACGCCCGCGCGCGAGCTTCGCGAAGCTGCCGCGCGGGGCCTCTTCGAGGTAGGTCGACAGCCACGTCGCTGCGGCCGCGGGATCGTGCTCGTGGTCGGCCGCGAGGCGTCCGAGCTGGAACGCCGCGCGCGCGGCCGCCGGCGTGCCGCCGAAGCGCTTGCGGATGCCGCGGTAGATCGCGCTGGCCTGGGTCGGACGCGCGGCGAGCCGGGCGACGTCGCCCAGGCGCTCGAGCGCGGCCGCGGGCAGGCGGGCGATGGCGTCGTCGAGACCGTCGCGCTCGACGGCCGCGAGTGCCTCGGCATACTGCCCGGCCTCGGCGAGCTGCTCCCAGCCCGGTGCCGCGCTGGGCGCGGGCTTGCTGCGCACCCGCGGTGTCGACGGCCGCTGTGGCGGTTCGGTCGTGGTGTCCTCGTCGGTGTCCGCGATCACGGGCTCGTCGGCCGCGGGGTCGGTGTCGGCGGCAGGCGGCGCCTCGGCGTCCAGCCGCGCCAACGCGACGTCGCCCTCGCGCGCGATCAGGCGATGGCCCGCGTCGACGGCGATCGGCGCGCTGCTCGTGGGCGTGTGCACCTCGACCTTGCCGCGCGAGACCGTCACCGCGAGCTCGCCGGCGTCGGGCAGCCACACCACGTCGAAGGCGGTGCCGACCACGGCGACGCGGTAGGGGCCGGCCTCGATCGCGACGGTGCGCCGCGCCGCGGGATCGACCTCGGCGCGCATCGTGCCGCTCTCGAGCACCACCACCACCGCCTTGGTGTCGGCCAGGGACACGCGGCCGCGCGCGCCGTCGTGCAGCGACAGCGTCGCCCCGTCGCCGACCGCCAAGCTCGCGTGGCCGTGGCCGGGCGCCTGCACCCACGTGCGATCGGGCACCGCGGCGATGCGGCCGTCGTCGGCGGCCAAGGGTGGTGCCGCGGCCCACGGCGCCCACCACAGCAGCAGCGCCACGGCGGCCGCGGCCGCGAGCGCGCCGCCGAGCCACCACGCCGTGCGCGGTCGGGCTGCGGCCGCGGCGACGATGCGCTCGCGCTCGCGGAGCCTCGCCTGCGGGTCCAGCCCGCCGTCGAGCTGCTGCGCGACGAACTCACCCAGCGCCGCGAGGTCGATCGGATGTTGCGGCTCGGTCACGTCGCACCTCCACCGAAGCGGCGCGCCAGCTCGGGGTCCGACGCGGCCAGCGTGGCGAAGCGCGCGCTCGCCCGCGCGATGCGGCGCTTGGCGGTCGCGAGCGAGCAACCGACGATTCGCGCGGCCTCGGTGAGCTCGTGGCGCTCGATGTGGCGCAGCACGAAGGCGATGCGCTCGTCCGTCGGCATGCGATCGAGGTGATCGTAGATCCGCCGCAGCAGGTCCCGCGCCTGGGATCGCCATCGCCGACGCCGGGCTCGGGCGCCGGGTCGGCCGACCAGAACAGCCGGCGGAACCGGCGTCGCCGCAGCTCCGGAGCGTGCGGTGTTGGCCGCGACGGCCACGACCCAGCCGCGCAGGCCCGCGGCCTCGCGCACGCGGCCGACACCGCGGAGGATCTGCACGAACGCGTCGTGGACGACGTCGTCGCGATCGGCGTCGGGCCCCAGGCAGCGCGCGACCACGCGGTGCACGTCGCCGGCGAAGCGATCGTGCAGCAGCGCCGCCGCGCCGGCGCCCCCACGCTGCACCACGGCCAGCAGCTCCGCGTCGTCGCCCGACCACGGCAGCACCTGCACGCGCGGGCTGCCGGTCGCAGACGAGGGTTGGGCCGAGGTGCGCACGGGGACAGGCCGATCGTGCTCGCCCAAACGGCTCGCGCAAAGCCACAAACCCGGGCGCGGGCGCCGTGGGGTGTGGGCGGCGGCGCCGGTGTGCGCGCGCGCCACCGGCTGGGCCCGCGGGCTATGCTGGCCGCGGCCGGTGCCGATCGCGTTGCACAAGCCCTACGGCGTCATCAGCCAGTTCCTACCAAGGGCGGCCACGCGACGCTCGCGCTCGGCCTGCCCGCGGGCGTGCACCCGGCCGGGCGGCTCGACGCCGACAGCGAGGGCCTGTTGCTGCTGACCGACGACGGCGCGCTGCAGCACCGCCTGACCGATCCGCGCTTCGAGCACCCCAAGATCTACTGGCGCAGGTCGAGGGCGCGCCCGACGACGCCGCGCTGCAGCCCCTGCGCGACGGGCTCGTGCTGCGCGACGGACCCACACGCCCAGCGCGGGCGCGGGTGCTGTCGCCCGCGCCCGTGATCGCGCCGCGCGAGCCCCTGATCCGCGTGCGCAAGTCGGTGCCCGACACGTGGATCGAGATCGTCGTGGTCGAGGGCCGCAACCGACAGGTCCGGCGCATGACCGCGGCGGTGGGCTTGCCGACGCTGCGGCTGCTGCGGGTCGCGGTCGGCGCGATCACGCTGGGCGAGCTGCGTCCGGGCCAGTGGCGCGAGGTCCCTGTGCCGCCGCGATCACGACGCTGATGCCGCACGACGGCGGCCGTGCACGCGCGGGCGATCACGCCTATGGTTCGCCCGCGCGCTCGCGGGGCGCAGAACACCGACATGCCCACCACGATCTGGTCCTGGTCCCTCGCGGCGCTGCTGCTCTGCACCGCCTGTCACAGCAAGGTCGACGACGGCAAGGCCGCGGCGGCGTGACGCCAAGGCCGGCACGCGCACGCCACCCAAGGGAAAGCCGCTCGCACTCGACGCGAGCAAGAGCCGCATCGGCTTCGTCGGCGCCAAGATCACCGACGACCACGAGGGCAGCTTCGGCGAGTTCTCGGGCACCGCCACCGTGGACGGTGACACGCCCACGGGCATCGACGTCACGGTGCAGACCGCATCGATCGCGGCCGAGCCCGAGAAGCTGCGCAATCACCTGGCCTCGAACGACTTCTTCGCGGTCGAGCAGTTTCCGACTGCGTCGTTTCTCTCGCGTTCGATCGTCGCCAAGGCCGACGGCGCGAACACCCATGTGATCGAGGGCGATCTGACCCTGCGCGGCAAGACCAAGACGGTGTCGTTCCCCGCGGCCATCACCGTCAGCGCAACCGAGGTCCGCGGCAAGGCCGAGTTCTCGATCAACCGCAAGGACTTCGACATCGTCTACGCGGGCATGCCCGACGATCTGATCAAGGACCAGGTGCTGCTGCAGCTCGAGCTGGTCGCGCCGCGGGGCTGATCGGACGCACGGCGGCGGCCCGCACGCCGGCGATGGCACCGGCCCGCGGCGACAGGCCATGGCGCGGGATCGCGTGGGGCTGCCCCTGCAGGCGCGAAAGGCCGTACGCTCGTGCGCGTGATGGGGATGCGGAAGCTCGGGGCGTCGGCGTGCGCGGCCGTGTGGGCGTGCACGTCGGCCTGTGGCGGTGGTACCGACGCGGCGTCGACCAGCGGCGGCAGCAGCGGGATCGGCGATGGCTCGGGCAGCGGCACGAGCAGCGGCGGTGGCAGCACCGGCACGACCACCGCCAGCACGACGGCGCTGGGCACCAGCAGCGAGTCGGACAGCAGCGCGGGACCACCGGTCGTGTTCGACGTCGCCGGCGTCGACGATCTCCCGGTCGGCGACGGCACCACGTGCTCGGGCGATCTCAAGTACGTGCTGGCGGAAAACGGCGCCATCGTCGAGGCCTGCGGGCCCGACGAGGGCTGCCTCGACGGACAGTGCGTGGCCGCCTGTGCCGCGGCCAGCGGCGCCAAGGGATCGATGGGCTGCGAGTTCGTCGTCCCGACCTCGCCGTTCGTGTTCAACGGCACGCCGGTGTCGCAGGCGGGCCCGTGTCACGCGTTGTTGGTGTCCAACCCGTGGGATCGCCCGGCGCAGCTGCAGCTGTCGCGCGGCGGCGACAGCCTCGACGTCGCCGCGGTCGCGCGCGTGCCCGATGGCATCGGCGCAGGCACCAGCTACGGCGCGCTGCCCGACGACGGCATCCCCAGCGGACAGGTCGCGGTGGTGTTCCTGTCGCACAAGCCCGGCACCAACAACGGCACCAGCCTCGAGTGCCCGATCGAGCCGGCGGTGCTCGAGGACACCGCCCCCAACGGCAGCGACATGGGCGTGGCGTTCGAGCTCGTCAGCGACACGCCGATCCAGGTCTACGACATCATCCCGTATGGCGGCGCCGCGAGCTACCTGCCGTCGGCGTCGCTCATCTTCCCCAGCACTGCGTGGGGCGACGACTACCTCGTGGTCGCGCCGCACCCCGAGAGCGGGCCAGAGTGGATGCTGGTGGTCGCGCGCGACGACGGCACCACCGTCAGCATCAATCCCACGGTCGCGATCACGCCGGGCACCATCGCCAACCCGCCCGCGAACGTGGTCACCGACTACGAGCTCGACGCCGGCGAGATCATCCAGTTCCAGAGCACCGGCGATCCCGCGGGCAGCATCGTCGCCGCCGATCGACCGGTGGGCCTGTTCACCGGCAACGCGTACCTGCTGGTGACCACCGCCGACAACCCGGTCTCGGGCCAGGACAGCGCGCACCAGATGATCCCGGACGTCAACGCGCTGGGATCGGAGTACGTCGGCGCGGGGTTGTACAGCCGCCTGCCTGCGCTGGCGGCCGAGAGCGTGCGCTATCGCCTCGTGGGTGTGGTCGACGGCACGGAGCTCGACTGGGACGCGGCCATGCCTGCGGGTGCGGTCGCCGATCTCGATGCCGGCCAGGTGGTCGAGTTCGAGTCACGCGAGCTCTTCACGGTGCGCTCGCAGGACGACGATCACCCGTTCGCGCTGACGCAGTACATGTCCGGCACGCTCTCGGGTCAGCCCGGCTGCGGCAACCAGCCCGGCAACTGCCAGCTCGGCGACGAGGAGTGGGTCATGCTCGTGCCGCCGGCGCAGTTCCTGCGCAACTACGCCTTCTTCGTCGACCCGACCTACGGCACCACCACCTTGGTGGTCACGCGCACGCGTGGCACCGCCGGGTTCGCCGACGTCGACATCGCGTGCATGGGCACGATCGACGACTGGATGCCGGTCGGCGACGGTGGGATCTACGAGGTCGCCCACGTCGAGCTGTTCCGCGCCGGCGTCGGCATGGTGCCCGCGTGCGAGACCAGCCAACACCTCGCCAGCAGCGCCGGCGCCTTCGGCGTCACGGTGTAGGGCACCGATCAGGCCGCGTCGTACGGCTATCCGCCGGCGGCGGGCTCGCGTCGATCAACGGCATCGTGCTCGATCCGGCGGGCTGAACCCCAGGCAATCGCCGCGTTCAGCTCGATCCGTCACGACCACGCCGGGTCGCTGCGCGGCGACAGGCTCGAGGGCCGGTTGATCGCGAGCCCGGTGTCGACCAGGTCGTTGAAGATCCGCGTGTTGCGGACCTTGCCGATGTGCTTGGGGTTGCCGTGGAACAGCTCCTGACTGACGAACACGTGGTCCAGCAGCTGGTAGCGGCCGTCGAAGATGTGGGTGTAGTCCACGTCGCGCAGGCTCTGGCGATCCTGGATGTCGTGGGCGCTGTGCAACAGCGTGTCGAACGTCGCCGGCTTCTTGGGTTGCGCGGGGCCGGCGATGGTCTGGGTCGAGACCGCAGCGAGGTCGTCGTTGAGATCGCCCAGCAGCAGCACCGGACGGTCGGTGTTGCGCACGGCCGCGAGCACGAGGCTGCGCAGCGCCACGGCCTCGGCCGCACGCAACACCAGCGAACGCACGCTCGCCAACGCGATCGCCAGCGGATCGTCGTGGTCCTCGCCGGGCATGAACTGGCCCAGCTTCGACTTGAGATGCGCGACGAACACGGTCGCGTCCTGTCCGCTGGGCAGCGTGACCTCGACCCGCAGCACCGGTCGCTGGAACTTCGACACCGGCAGCGCGACCGGCTCTCCGCCACCATCGGGCATCACCACCAGGCGGTCCTTCACCTCCTGCGGGAACTCGAACACCCGCGCGTCGGCGGCGGTGGTCTTGACCGGCAGGTTCGTGACCAGGCCGCAGAAGGGGCCGCGCGCCAGCGGTTCGGGCGTGCCCGGGGTGATGTTGTCGTCGAGATCGGGTGCGATCACGGTCGCGTTCGCCAGGCGTGAGCCGACCAGCACCTCGTCGAGCGCCTTGCGGCTGAACAGCTCCTGGAACCCGACGAGATCGACCTCGCCCTCGTCGAGCACGCCGCGGATCCAGCGGAGCTTGTCGGCGTACACCGCCGGCGCGTAGCCGGGCTTGCCGGGATCCTGCGCGAAGCGGGCGCCGGCGTGCAACAGGTTCTCGACGTTGAAGGACGCGACGCGGATCGACAGCATGGCCAGACGGAAGTGTGCCCCAGACGCGATCCGATCCGCACGTTCGCGCGTGCTGGTGGCGATGGCCGATCGGCCATCGTCGCGGATTGTGATCGCCGAGGCGCAGTTCAGTCGCCCGCGCGCGCGTAGGCGACCCCGGCGGCGTCGAGCCCGGCCACGAGCACGTCGGGGCCCGGGCGCGTGTCGAAGGCGTCGACCAGCAGCAGCCGGCCGCCACGCTGCGACATCACGATCGGCGCCGCGGCCTCGCCGGCGATGATCGGGACCACGAAGGTGCCGTCGCCGTTGGCGACCACCAGCTCGCTGGTGCCGTCGCCGTCGAGATCGGCGGCGGTCACGGCGTCGGCGCTCGGCGCCGCGAGCTCGGTCGCAGTCTTGGCGAGCACGCCGTCCAGGGCGCGGAACCACAGCACCCGTTCGTCGTCGCGATGACCCACGAGCAGGTCGAGCTGGCCGTCGAGGTCGACGTCCGCGATCGCGGCGACCGGGACCTCCGAGACCGCGCGCGGCGTCGGAGCGGCGAGCGGCTGGCTCGCGTCCGCGCGCCCGAACGCCGCGAACACCCGGCCGGGACCCTCCATCGGCGCGTCGACCGACAGCAGATCCGCGCGGCCGTCTGCGTCGACGTCGCGCACGAGCCAGCTCTGCTTGCCGCCGACCTCCACCTGCACGCCCGGCGGGTGATCGTCGAGGCCGAGCTCGCCGACCTCGGCGACGAACTGCGCCGACGCGATCGCGTTGCCGCCCACCGCCATGTCGGCCTTGCCCACCGCGAGCAGGTCGAGGGTGCCCGAGCCGTCGAAGTCCCCGGCCGCGAGCGCGACCGGCAGCTCGAGCGCCTTCGCATCGAGTCCCAGCGGCACGAACGAGACCGCGTCGCCCACCAGCAGGTAGCGGACCAGCCGGACGATGGGCGGGCCGACCTGTGGCGCCGCGCGGACCAGCAGCACGCCCTCGAACCCACCGGCGCGCGGCACCACGTTCGACTGGGCCAGCAGCTCGACCTCGAGATCCGCCAGCGGGATGTCGATGCCGTCGAGCAGCGCGTCGAGGTCGTAGCTGATCGGGTGCGGCGTGAGCCCGCCGGCACCGCCGCTGTACGCCTGCAGCGGCGCGCTCGGGTCGTCGATGCCCAGCAGCAGGTCGGTGCCGGTGCTGCCATCGAGGTCGACCGCGGCGACGTGCTGCACCGTGGCGGCGGGCTCGAGCATCGCGATGTCGGGCTCGAAGTAGCAGTAGTCCCCGGGATCGATGCTGCCGTCGGCGCAGCGCTGCTCGACCGTGGTGCCCTCGCTGCGGCAGCGATCCTGCACGCACACCAGCGCGTCGCCGCAGTCGGCATCGACCGCACAGGGCAGATCGAGCGCGGCGTCCTGGGCGAAGCAGGCGGACAGCGCTGCGCACAGGCACGGCCACACCGCTCGTGTGCGCGTCATCGTGCACCCGCCCGGGACAGGGGCTGCCACCGCCACGCGTGCTCGGTGCCGGCGCGCTTGCGCTTGCGCGCGATGCCGGCGGCGAGCAGCGCGATGCCGGTGGTCACCAGCACCGCGCTCACGACCGCGCCGGAGATCGCGAGCGCGTCGGCCTGCCTCCCGCGATCGAAGAGGTCCGTGCGGCTGGCGGCCTGCGACGGGCGCGTGGTCGCTTCGATGTCGCGATTCGCCCCGAGCCCCAGCGCGATCCCGGCGATCCACAGCGCCGAGCTGGCGAGCCCCACGCCCGCGAGGGTGCCGCCGGCGATCACCAGCCGGCGCGGCACTGGATCGACCCGTGGCGCGGTCGCTGCCCGCCGCGCCGCGGCGGCCTTGGCTTCTTCCTCGCGGAGCGTCCGCTCGACCGCACTGCGGGCGTCCTTGGCCTGCATCACGGTGTCGGCCGAGTAACCGGCGCTGGTGGCCTCGCGCGCGATGCGGTCGTACAGATCGACCGCCTTGCGCAGGTGCTGCAGCGATCGCGACATCTCGTAGGCCTTGCGATGCGCGGTCGCGAGGTTGTAGAGCAACAGCGCGCGGGTGTCGGCGCCGACGTCGACGTCCTGTGTGCTGATGATGCGCAGGGCCTCGGTGAACTTCTCGATCGCCTGGTCGTAGTCGGACGCCGAGTAGGCGACGGTGCCCTCGTCGTAGAGCCGCCGTGCCAGCGCGAGCGGGGTCTCGGGCGCGGCGTCGTCGGCGGTGGCCGCCTCGGCGGACACGTCGGCGCCGGGGTCGGCCGCGACCGAGGTCGGCGCCGGCTCGGGCGCCGCCGCGGCCGCGGCGGGTCGGACCCCGGCGAGGGCGAGGCCAGCGATCGCGGCCAGGGTTCGACGAGGGCCGATGGGCCACGCCCGCGGAGGTCGCTGCATCGTCGCCGTCGATGGTAACGCAACCGACGCCGCGCGCGGGGGCCCCGCACGTGCCGCGACGCGGCGCGGTCCCGCGGTCGCCAGGGGCCCGCCGCAGCGCCAGCGCGCAGCGGTCCGCGACGGCCGAGCGTGCAGGATCGAGCCACCCGCGCGCGCCTCCGACGTTTCGACAGTCGTGCGAGCGTCGGCGCTGCGCGGCACGGTTTGACGCTGCGCCGCGAACTGCCTATGAGCACAGCCGCGATGACCCGACGCCTGTCCCTCGCTGCGATCACGATCACCGCGACGCTCGGCGCTTGTGCCGAGCCCTTCGACGCCGACCCCGACGCGCAGACCGAGGTCATCACCACCGTGCGGCTGATCCTCAACCCCGACGGGGGCGGCGCGCCGATCACCGCGGCCTTCACCGACCCCGACGGCGACGGCGGCATGCCCGGCACCGCCGATCCGCTCGCGCTGACGCAGGGCGGCTACGCGCTGGCGGTCGAGTTCCTCGACGCGCTCGAGCAACCCGCGCAGGACATCACCGAGGAGATCCGGGAAGAAGCCCAGGACCACCAGGTGTTCGTCTCCGGTAGCGCCGTGAGCGGTCCGGCGGCGGGTTCCGATCCCGCCGCGCCGCTGCTGCACGCCTACGCGGACGTCGAGTCGAACTACGGGCCCAACACCGGCGACGATCTGCCGGTGGGCCTGGTCAACCGCATCACCGCGCAGGCCGCAGGCAGCGGCACCCTGGTCGTGTCGTTGCGCCACATGCCGCCGCTGGGCGGATCGCCGCAGAAGGTCGCCGGGCTCGCCGAGCAGCTCGCGGCGGGCGAGCCGCTGCCGGGCGAGATCGACGCGCAGGTCGAGTTCATGGTCGCCGTGCAGTAGCCCGCAGGCGCGCGTCAGACCGACGCCGGGGCCGGACCACACTGGCAGCATGAACGTCGAGCTTCGCATCCGCCAGCTCCAGCACGAACCCCAGCTCGCCGCCGAGCTCGAGCAGCGCGTGCGGTCGAGCCTGCAGCGCCACGCTCGCCGCGTCACCGCGGTGTCGGTGGCGCTGGGTGACGAGAACGGCCCCCGCGGCGGCGTCGACAAGCACTGCCGCGTCACGTTGCGCGTCGCCGGTCTGCCGCCGGTGACCGCGACCGCACGCGATGCCTCGGTGCGCGCCGCGGTCGACCGCGCGCTCGCCCGCGCGGTGCGTGCCGCCGCGCGCATCGGCGATCGTCGACGCGCGCGACGACCGGTTGCGCGCCGTCAAGCGCCGCAGTCGACCACGTCGACGTCGTACTCGATGGGTTGGGACACGCCGCTCACGCTCACGTGATAGCGGACCCCGGCGGTCAGCGCCCAGCCCTGCACGCCGAAGCTCAAGATCGCGCGCATCAGCGCGTTGTCGGGGAGGGCGACGAGCAGCACCGCGAGCAGGGCGGCGCCGCACGCGGCGATGAAGTCGATCTGTCGGAGGGATGCGAGCGTAATCGCCACGGAAGCATGCCACTCTTCGCGCATCGCGCACCTCATGCACGCTGTCACGGGCACTCGTGCAGCAGCCGCCACGCGCCCAGTCGCAGCGTGTCGACCTGCTCGTCGTCGAGCTCGTAGCCGGGCGCGGGGTACATCAGGTTAGCGGGGTCGCTGCTGTGCTCGAGGCCGAGCGTGTGCCCGACCTCGTGCGCGAGCACGTAGGACGCATCGGGCGCCCACGCGATCGGGCTGCACGCTGCGACCCAGTCGGAGTGCGCATCCCACCCCGACACCGGGGAGTCGATCCGCACGAGCACTACAGCGCCGGCAGGCCTCGCGTCCGTTTCCTCGAGATCGAGGCCGAGGATCTCGGCCACGGCGTCGAGCACTACGTCGGAGTGCGGGCGCAGGCCTTCGAGCGAATGGACCGGGACCGAATCGGCGCGCCCATCCTCGGGAGCGCAGGCGACGAGCGAGAGAGCAGCGAGGATGGGCGCGCGCATGGTGGCAGCCAGTCTACATCAGATCAAGGTCAGATTCATAGTGTACGTGCTCGAGCCTCGCTTGAGCTCGAGCACGAAGCTCGTCTCGCCGGCGAGCGCCCCGAAAGCCGCGGCCATCTTGTCGTAGCCGTCGAGCATGGTCGCGTCGAAGAGGTTGTACCACGTCGACGAGCCGGCTTTCTTGATCCGGATCTGCTCGTCGTAGTTCCGGAACCCGGCCTTGTACATGAAATCGCGCGACAGCAACCCCTGCATGCGCCACTTGTCCGGAGTGGCCGACGTAGACCATGTCCACGTGCCGCCGTCACACTGCACGATCGCGTCGAAGAAGTCCTGCGCTTGCGCTTCGAGCCAGTCGCGGTCGATCGATGTCGTGATCGTGCGCGTCGCCGTGTTCGTGCTCGAGGTGATGAAGCCCCCCGGCGACCAGCCGAGGCACACCTGCGCCTCCGCGGGGCACTCGTCCTCGGGGAGGCACTCCCCCCCGAGCACCTGGTGCGTCTTCGACAGGTCGCTCGAGCTCTCCGGCACCCATGAGCAGCCGCCGAGGAAGCTCCCGGTCACGCCCGGGATGGCGCCGAATGACGCGTTGTCCGCGAACACGAACTCGATGTGATCGAAAGTCCACGCTTCGCCACCGGTGTAGGGATGCAGCGGGAACGTCGGCGCTTCGGTGCCCGTTGCGATCTCCTTGCATGCTGCGTAGATCGCCTCGTTGTCGGGGAGTCCGGCGAACTCGATGCAGATCTCGAAGTTCTCGCAGCCCGCGTACTTCTCGCCATCGCTCACGCCCTCGAAGTCGAAGCGCTTCTGCGACCCGTTCACGTAGACTCCCGCGTGCCAGCCGCGGCACGTATAGGTCGCATAGCCTCCGCATTCGCCGCCGCTCGAATCGGCAGCCGTGCTGGCCGATGTCGTCGGCGGCATGCAGTGGTCGTCCGTCTCACAGACACCGTCGCTCGTGCCGGACTCGGCGCCGTCGACCGGGATCCAGTTCTTGTCTTCGGTCTTGCACCCCGCGATCGCGCTGATGCAGACGACGATAAGCACCTTGATCAGATTGAGCAGATTGAGCAGATTGAGCACACTTACCTTCTTTCCGCCGACCTTGCCGGATGCCCCAGTAGCCGCACCATTGCAGCCACAGCTCGGACGCATCACTACTCGGCAAGCACCGGAATCGTGGATGGGCGGGCGGCGGCATCGGAAGATCTTCGCCATCAGCCGCGCGCACTGCAGTAGCACCTGCGCGCGCTCGAGCCAGCACGATTGCAGATCGTAGACCTTGACCGCGGCGTGTGGCGGCACGCTGAAGCGTGCCTCGATCGCAGATTGCGGGATCATCGAGATCGCGCTGTTGCTGCCGTAGCCGCTGCCGAGCACGTGCACGGTGACCGGGCGCGGATCGCCGTCGGCGGTGATCGTCACCTGCGCGGCGGTGAGATCGATGCTGTCGCTCTGGATCGACCAGCCGGTCTCGTCGAGCGAGGTCCACCCCAGCGTCGACGCCGCGAACGGATACGGCCCCGGCGAGGGATAGGCGGTCCACGGCGCGTTGGCGGCTCCGCTGCCGCCCAGGGTCCACAGGCACGAATAGCCGCTGGTCGAGCCGATGCCGGTGGGGCCGATGCTGTTGGAGAGGATCCAGCGGCGATGGCCCAGGGTGTCGGGTTGCCGGGGTCGACCATGTACAGATCGATCGACGCGACCGCGGCGGTCGTCGCGATGTTGCTGTTGCCCGCCGCCATCGCGCCGTCGCCGGAGTAGCAGGTCCAGTCGGTCGGCGGCGCGTGCGACAGCGCGTCGTCGGCGTCCATCATCAAGGCGCAGGCCTGGCCCAGCTGGTTGCGGGTCTCGTCGAGCTCGATCGCCGGCAGCATCGCGAGCCAACGATAGAGGTTGAGCACGCGCAGCGCGTTGGTGCGGCCGACCGCCGCGATGTCCCCGGGGTCGCAGCTCGCGACGCTGCCGCTCCACGCACCTTCCGACATGTCCGCGCGATCGGCCAGCCAGCGCTCGCACATCGCGGCCGCGGGATCGGGGCCGCCGGTGCTGCCGTCGGCTGCGGACGTCGCGGTCGCGCCGTCGTCGCTGCCGCTGCCGTCGCTGGTGCTCGCGCTGGTCGCGGTGCCCGCGGTCGTGGCCGTCCCCGCGGTGCCCGCCGTGGTCGAGGCCGAGCCTGCGGTGCCCGCGGTGCCGGCTGTCGACGCGCTCGCGCTGCCGCCGTCGCTACCGCCGCTGCTCGAGCTGGCGGTGTCGCCTTCGCCCGGCAGGCCCTGGTAGCACGCGCACCACAGC
>JAXLYC010000008.1:0-259908 GCA_046351635.1 Nannocystaceae bacterium
TGCCCGCGCCGGGCTCGGCCTGGACCACGACGTTGCGGCCGGCGGCGCAGGCCTGCCGCACCGCCGCCGCGATCGTCTCGATCGGCAGCTCCATCGCTGCGCGCCGCGGCTACCAGCGACCCTGGATCCGCGCCATGAAGTCGTAGGGGTAGCCCAGGTCGAAGGCCGAGACCTCGTCGAGCTTGCGGACCATCTCTTCGGGCAGCGCGACCGAGCCGGTCTCGAGGTTGTCGTCGAGCTGCGCGAGCGAGCGCGCGCCGAAGATCACCGAGGTCACCGCGGGCTTGCGCAGCAGCCACGCGAGCGCGACCTGGGCCGGCGTCACGCCGAGCTCGGCGGCGATCATCACCAGCGCGTCGACGATGCGCCAGTTGCGATCGTTGTCGAGTCGACCCCAGCGATCCTTCCACTGCTCGAGTCGGCTGCCCGCCGGCGGGCGCTGCGAGCTGCGGTACTTGCCCGACAGCAGACCCGCGGCCAGCGGCGACCACGGCAAGATGCCCAGGCCGTGCTCGCGGCACAGCGGCACGTGCTCGCGCTCGATCTCCCGCGCGATGAGGCTGTACTGCGCCTGCAACGACACGAACTTCACCAGGCCCTGCAGCCGGCTGGTCCACACGCTGTCGGCCAGGCGGTAGGCGGCGTAGTTGCTCGCGCCGATGTAGAGCACCTTGCCCTGGGTCACGAGATCGTCGAGCGCGCGCAGGGTCTCCTCCTCCGGCGTGTCGACGTCCTGCATGTGCACCTGGTACAGATCGATGCGATCGGTTCGCAGCCGGCGCAGGCTCTCTTCGCATGCCCGCAGGATGCGGTAGCGCGAGGCGCCCGAGCCGTTGGGGCCGCGGGTCATGCGGAAGCGGAACTTGGTCGCGAGCACGATCTCGTCGCGTCGCTTGTCGCGCTCGAACCACTTGCCGATCACGCGCTCGGTCAAGCCGTCCTGACCGTAGACGTCGGCGGTGTCGAAGAAGTTGATGCCGCCATCGAGCGCCCGGTTCATGATCGAGATCGCGGTGTCTTCGTCGCACCCGACCTTGTGCATGAACGAGCTCTCGTCGGCCTCGCCGAACGTCATGGTGCCGAGACAGAGCGTCGACACCCGCAGGCCGCTTTTTCCGAGCGTGCGGTATTCCATGGGAAGTCCTCGCCGGCCCTCGCGGCCGTGCTCGCACCCCGCGGTACCGGGCCCTGGGGCCCCGCGCCGGGGGCGGATGCGGCTCGCAGCGTAGCAGCATCGGTCGGCGGCGCAGCGCGGGAGTCGAGCGAGCCCGGCGGCGGTGGCGTGACCCTGCTCGCGCGCGTGCCCCTGCACGCTGGCCTTCGGACCGGCCCGCCTTGACCGTGGGCCCTGCCGGGCTCGATCCTCCGTCGGTGCCGACGCGCGCGCTCGATTCGCTGGCGGTGGGTGAAGCGGCCCGCGTCACCGCCGTCACCGGCGACGGCGTGATCGCGATCCGTTTGCAAGAGATGGGCTTCGTGCCCGGCACCGCGGTGCGGCTGGTCAAGCTGGCGCCACTGGGCGATCCGCTGCAGTTCGAGCTGCGTGGCTACCACATCTCGTTGCGTCGGGCCGAGGCCTCGCAGGTCCGCATCGCATGAGCTCGGCCGCCGAGAAGCCACTGCGCGTGGCGTTGGCCGGCAATCCCAACGTCGGCAAGACCAGCCTCTTCAACGAGCTGACCTCGTCGCGCCACCGCGTCGGCAACTATGCCGGCGTCACGGTCGAGCGCCGCGAGGGCGAGCTCGCCGCGCGCTTCGACGTCGGCCGGGCCATGACCCTGCTCGATCTGCCCGGCTGCTACAGCCTCAGCGCCACCGCCGAGGACGAGGCGGTGGCCTACCGCGAGCTCGCCGGCAGCGACGTCGACGCGGTCGTGCTGGTGGTCGACGCGACCAACCTCGCGCGCAACCTCTACTTCGCGCTGCAGGTGCGCGAGCTCGGCGTGCCGATGGTCGTCGCGCTCAACATGAGCGACACCGCCAGCGAGCTCGGCATGCCGGTCGACGCCGAGGCGTTGCGCGATCGCCTGGGTGTGCCGGTCGTCGCGACCTCCGGCCGCACGGGCATCGGCTGCGACGCGCTCGCGCGCGCGGTCGCGGCGTTGCCCCGCACGCTTGCGCCGGCCCTGGTGCCGCTGGGCGCCCAGGACGAGGACGCGCGCGCGGCCCTGCGCGCCCACGGCGGCGACTCGGCGCGCGCACGTTGGCTGGTGTGCACCGCCGCGGCCGGCACCGCGGCGCAGTTCGGTGCGACCGCGGCCGAGCTCGCCGCGGATGCACCGCTGCAGCCCGCGCGCCGCGGCGCCGCGGCGGCGCAGATCATCGCGGCGCGCTACGCCGAGGTCGATCGCATGCTCGCCGCGGCGGTCGGCGCCAGCGACCAGGGCGCGCGCGCGATGGCGTTGTCCGAGCGGATCGATCGCGTGCTGACCCACCGGCTGTGGGGCCTGCTGGCCTTCGCCCTGGTCATGGCCACGATGTTCACCGCGGTCTTCACCTGGGCCGAGCCACTGATGGGCGCGATCGAGGACACCATCGGCTGGTGCTCCGAGCACCTCGCCGAGGCCCTGGGCCCGGGGCTGTTCACCGATCTGCTGACCCAGGGTGTGCTCGCCGGCGTCGGCAACGTGCTGGTGTTCGTGCCGCAGATCGCGATGTTGTTCCTGTTCATCTGCCTGCTCGAGGACAGCGGCTACCTCGCGCGCGCGGCGTTCCTCATGGATCGCATGATGGCGCGGTTGGGTCTGCACGGCCGCGCGTTCATCCCGCTGCTGTCGGCCTACGCCTGCGCGGTGCCGTCCATCCTCGGCACCCGCGCGATCGCCAGCTTCAAGGATCGCCTGGTCACGATCCTGATGATCCCGTACATGAGTTGCTCGGCGCGGCTGCCGATCTACAGCCTCGTCATCGGTGCGCTGTTCGTCACCGCCGAGGACCAGGACGGCGCCGGGCTGCGGCGCGCCGGCATCATGCTGGGCATGTACGCGCTGTCGACCTGCTCGGCGCTGGTCGCCGGCTTCGTCTACAAGCGCACGGTGCTGCGCAGCCCCACGCCGGCGCTGGTGCTGGAGCTGCCGCCGTACCGCCTGCCGCGGCTGCGCAACACCCTGCTGGTGGTCTACGACCGAACCATGGATTTCGTGCGCAACGCCGGCACGGTGATCCTCGGGCTCACGATCGTGCTGTGGGCGCTGCTGTCGTTCCCGCGCCAGGACACCGGCGCGGGCGAGGGCGGCAAGACCGAGATCTCGCGCAGCTACGGCGGTCGCGCGGCGCAGGTGCTCGAGCCCGCGCTCGAGCCGATCGGCCAGGACTGGCGCATCGGCGTGGGCATCATCGCCAGCTTCGCCGCGCGCGAGGTCTTGGTCGGCACCCTCGGCGTGGTCTACGGCCTCGAGTCCGAGGAGGACGAACCCGTGGGCCTGCGCGAGGCCATCCGCGAGGATCGCAACCCGCAGACCGGCGCGCGGCGTCACACGCCGCTGTCGGGCCTGGCGCTGATGGTGTTCTTCGTCTACGCGTGCCAGTGCATGTCGACCCTGGCGGTCGTGCGCCGCGAGACGCGATCGTGGCGCTGGCCCGCGTTCATGTTCGTGAGCATGACGGCGATCGCGTACCTCGCGGCGTTGCTGGTGTTCCAAGGTGGCCGCGCGCTGGGCCTGGGCTGAACCACGATGGCGTGCCCCGACGAGAACACGCTGGTGGCGTTCGCCTCGGGCGCGCTGCCCATGGCCGATGCCGCGCGGGTCGAAGAGCACCTCGACGGTTGTGCGGTCTGCTTCGCGCTGGTGGCCGAGCTCGCGCGCACGGCCCCCGAGGAGGCCGAGCCCACGCAGATGCTGCCGCTGGGCGACGATCTGATCGAAGACCCCGAGCCCACGCAGCACGCCGCGCCGTCGCCCCGCCGGGTCGAGCCCGCAGGCGTGGCCCTGCCGCCGCCGCGCGCGGCGGTGCGTCCGCCCACCCGCGGCATCGGTGACGCGTCGACCCACGGGCAGCTCGACACACCGTCGGCGCCGATGCCCGCGCTCATCACCAACGAGACGGTGGTCGCGCGCGTGATCGTGACGCCCGCGCCGACGCCGGTGCGGCCGGCTCGACCGCCGCCGCAGATCGGCCGCTACACCTTGCTGCATCGCATCGGCCTGGGCGAGTCGGGGGCGGTCTACGCCGCGCAGGACCGCGAGTTCCAGCGCCGCGTTGCGCTGCGGCTGCTCAACGCGCCGGCGCCCGAGCCCGGCATCGAGCCGCCGTGGCAGGCGGCCGCGCGCGCGTTGGCTCGCGTGACGCACCCCAACCTGCTGACTGTGTTCGAGGCCGGCTGCGTCGACGATCATCCGTACATCGCGACGGAGTTGGTCGAGGGCATCACCTTGGCGCAGTGGCTGCGCGCGTCGAGCCACAGCTGGCGCGAGCGGCTCGAGAAGTTCGTCGCGGCGGCGGGCGGGCTCGAGGCCGCGCATGCGGTCGGCGTGGTCCACGGCGGCTTCCGCCCCAGCAACGTCTTGCTCGACGAGCAGGGCCGCGCGCGCGTCACCGACTTCGGTCTCGACACCAACAACCCATTCCACGACGAGGCCCGCACGGTCGTGCGCGGCAACCCGCTCGAGCTCGAGGCCTCGGGCAGCGTGGTCATCGGCGCGCGCACGCAGGCCTACGCCGCGCCCGAGCAGTACGAGGGCCGCATCGAGGCGCGCACCGATCAGTTCGCGTGGTGCTCGGCGCTGTTCGAGGCGCTGTTCGAGCGCCTGCCGTTCGACGCGCCCGACCCGGCGCAGCTGCGCGCGCGGGTGCTCAGCGGCGTGCCGCCCGACATCCCGCTGCGCTCGGACGTGCCGGACTGGCTGGTCGCGATCCTGCTGCGGGGACTCGCGCGCGACCCCGAGCGTCGCTTCGCCAGCATGGGTGCGCTGCTCGCTGCGATCGGCGCGGCGCAGCGTCGTCGGCGTGCGCTGCTGCGCGGCGGCCTGATCGGCACCGCGGCGCTGGTGGCTGTCACGACCCTGGTCGCGGTGCTGCGGCCCGGCGAAGCGCCCTGCGGCGACACGGCCATCGCCGCGCGGGTGTGGGATGCGGCCGCGCGCGAGCGCGTGGGGGCAGCGGTCGCGGCCGCGAACAGCAGCTACGGCAGCGCGCTGTGGGCCAGCGCGCGCACGCTCGTCGATCGCGAGGTCGAGCGTCACGACGCGCTCGCGACCGAGGCCTGCGGCGTCGAGCCGCCGCTGCGCGCGGCCCGGGTCGAGTGCATGCAGCGCTGGGTGCTCGAGCTCGAGGCCTTCGTCGGCGAGTGGTCGACGCTGCAGGCAACCGCGCTGCCGTCGTTGCTCGACAGCGCGCGGGCGCTGGGATCATCGGAGTCGTGCGTCGACGTCGGCGCCTGGGCGCGCGCGCCCGAGTCCGACGCCGCGGCGCAGACCCGCCGCGACGTCCACGGCGCGCTGGCGTCGGCACGCGCGCTGGCCAGCGTGGGCCTGCTCGATCGCGCCAATGCCCGCGCGACTGCGGCGATGAGCAGCGCCGATGCCCTGGCGGATCGTGGCCTGCGCGGCGAGGCCCAGCTCGTGCTCGGCGAGGTCTTGCAGGCGCAGGCGCGCCCGCACGAGGCCGCGGCCGAGCTCGACCGTGCGATGCAGTCGGCGATCGCGGCCGCCGACCCGCGGCTGTTGGTGCGCGCGGCGACGCGGGCGGCCGCCAACGCGAGCACGGGCCTGGCGCGGCCCGAGCTGGCGTTGCAGCACGTCGTCGTCGGTCGCGGTGCGCTCGAGCGACTGCCGCACGAGCGCGGGGCCGCAGCCGAGCTCGCGCACCAGGAGGGCCTCGCGCAGCTCGCTGCCGCGGCCCCGACGCCGCGCGCCGTGCGTTCGAGGCCGAGCTGGCGGCGCTGCAGCGCGACGGTGCCGGCGAGGACGTGCGCGTGGCCATGGCGTTGCGCGAGCTGGCGCGCGCGTGCGGCCGCCGGACAGCTCGAGGCCGCGCTGGCCGATTGCCGCCGCGCGCACGCGGTCGCGCAGGGGGTCCTGGGCGCGGGCCACCCCGTGATCGCCGGCGTCGACGTCGAGCTCGGCGAGCTGCTCACGCGTCTGGGTCGCTACGACGAGGCCGACGAGGTGCTGCAGCGGGCGTTGGAATCGGCGCCGCTTCTGGCCGAGCCGCGCGGGGCCGTCGCCGCGCACGCCCACTTCCAGCGCGGGTTGGTCGCGTACGGGCAGCAGGCCTACGAGCGCGCCGCAGCCGAGCTCGAGCTCGCGCTCGATGCTCGGCGCACGTTGCTGGGCGAGCGCGATCCCGCGGTCGGCGACTGTTGGTCGTGGCTCGCGCGCGCGCGCCAGGGCAGGGTCGCTGGGATCTGGCCGACGTCGCCGCGCGCGGTGCCGTCGCAGTGATCGATCCCAAGCGGCAGCCGTGGCAGCCTGCTGGTCGCGCGGTGTTGGCCGACGTGCTCTGGCGTGCGGGCGACCGCGCTGCCGCCATCGCCGGCATGGACGAGGCCCCGCGCGATCCTGGGCACGATCACCGCGTCGCCGGCGACGCTCGACATGCTCTCGACCTGGCAGGCTGCGCACCGCCTCGATTCGCCGCCGCCGTGATGCGAGCGCGCGCTCAGAGCCGATCGGAGGCGATGCCGACGTCGGAGATGCCCGACTCGTGCGCGGCCGTCATCACGCGGATGACGTCGCCGTAGCGCGCTTCGCCCTTGGCCGTGACCACGACCTTGCTGTCGGTCTGGGCCTTCTCGTTCTCGCTGAACGACTTGACCATGGCCTCGTAGTCGTTCGACAGCACCTGCTGACCGAGCTTCGCGCTGCCGTCGGGCAAGACCTCGACCAGCAGCGGCGAGTTGGGATCCGAAGGCACCGCCGTGACCGACTCCTTGGGCACGGTGATCTGGATCTGCTCGTTGGGTGGCGTGGGCGCTGCGACCATGAAGATGATCAGCAGGCACAGCAGCACGTCGACCATCGGCGTGACGTTGATCTCGCAGACCGCTTCGCCTTCTTGTCCGCCCGCCGAGACCGCCATGGCCACCCGCAGTCTACGCGGGCTGCGTGCGGGCGAGCAAGCCCGCGTCCGCCCTCAGCGGAAGCGGGCGGCGCCCACGCACACGTCCTCGGGGTCGGTGCCCTCGTTGACGATCTCCAGGCGTGCGCCGTCTTGGTGCTCCTCGGGGCGGTAGTGCAGATCGGAGCGCAGCCGGCCCAGTTCGCGCAGGTTGTCGTCGGCGTGGATGCGCCAGCGCAGCGTCCGCGGGCCGTTGTCGCTGCTGCGGCGCGTGACGAAGCCGATCACGCGATCGCCGGGGCGGCCCAGGTGCAAGACCGCGGTGTCGCCCGCGGCGATGCCGAAGGCGAGGCAGCGGTACAGGTACGGATCGGCCCAGGTGAACGCCAGGTGCGGGCGATGATCGCCCTCCTCGCAGTCGACCATCGCGTCCTTGCCCAGCAGCCCGTCGCAGACCCGACGGTCGCTGCGCTCGAGCGCGATCTCGTCGCCCAGCGCGAGGTCGTCGGCGAACTGCGGCAGCGGTCCGCGGATCCGCGTCAGCCGCGGCTCGGCCAGCGACTCCCACGTCCGCGCGAGCTGACGCGACGCACGTCGCAACAGCATCGCTGCGACCACGACCGCACACAACAGCAGCACCCACGCGAGCGTGCGACGGCGCGCCGCCGTGCGGGGCCACGGCTGCGGCCGCCACGGCGCATCGCGCAGCAGCATCGCGAGCGCGAGCACCAGCGCGGCCAGGCTCGCCCACGGCGCCCCGCGCTCCGCGGTGGTACGGCGGTAGCGGACCGTGAGCGTGCCGCCGGGCTCGAGCTCGACCGCGAGCACGTCCATGCCGCCGCCGTGCACGTGTGCGGTCGTGGTCTCGATCTCGACGCCGTCGAGCTCGGCGATCCAGCGATGCGACGGCGCGTGCGACAGCGCCAGCGTGCCACCGCGGGTCTGCACCACGAGGCTGGTGTGCTCGGCGTCGTGCTCGATCACCTCGGCAGTGCCGCTGCCGCGGACGAAGCGCGGCGCGGTGTCGGGCTCGCCCACGAAGCGCTCGAGCGTGTAGCTGCCGTAGTCGCCCACCGGCGTCAGCAGGTCCGCCAGCGCGGACTCGCCATCGCCCAGCGGTCGGTCGTGGATCACGTGGGTGACCGCGAGGCGACGCAGCACCGAGACGGAGCGGCGATCGATCTGCCACTCGAAGTTGATGGTCGCGACGTGACCATCGAGCACCGCGGCGCCGCCGGCATCGGCGATCGCGAACAGCGGCACCATGCCGCCGCCCATGCCGCTGCGCAGGAACGCGACCCGCAGCGGTGGCCCGCCGGCGTCGGTCAGTGCCGCGGCCTCGGCCACCAGCGCGGCGCGCAACGCAGCCTCGCCCTCGAGCTCGCTGCTGTGCGACAGCGTGTCGATCGCGCCGACCGGACGGTGCACGAACGCATCGCTGCGCGCGAGCGCCGTCGCGAGCACCGGGGCCAGCAATGCCGCGACGAGCCCGCGTCGCGGCCACCGTGGCGCCGCGGGCGGTGGCGGCTGCAGCTGTGCCAGCACGGCCGCGGTCGCGACTGCGATCGCCGCACCGCCGAGCGCGAACAGCAGCGGCTTGAGCGCGAGCGAGAACCGTGGAAACTGCAGGTTCTCGAGCCCGGGCACCAGCAGGTCGAGCCGCAGCACCGTGACGGCATCCGGCGACGCGACCACCAGCATCGCGATGCACGCCGACGCGACCAACCACGCGCGTGCGCGTCCGCTCCACAGCGCCAGCGCGAGGCCGACGCCGAAGCCGGCGGTGGTCCACGCCCACTGGCCCGCGAACAGCTCGCCGGTCAGCAGGCGCGCGCCCAGCTCGCCCAGCTCCGACCACGCCACCGGCGAGCGTCCGAGCTCGCCGCTGGCCGCGAAGAAGGTCGCGAGCCCCCCGGCCGCCAGCGCGACCGCGAGCGCGTGCACGATCGCGATGCAGCGCAGCGCGCCGCTGGACATCCCGGCGCGATCGTCCGCGAGCACCGCGACCACGCACAGGCCCGTGCACGAGATCGCGGTGGTCAGCAGGCCGAAGGGATGTGCGAGCAGGCCACCGGCGAGCCACGCCGCGGCGATGGCCATGCGCCGGGGGCTGGGGTGCTCGAGCGCGCGGGTGCATGCGTGCAGGCCCGCGAGCCACAGCGCGGTCGACAGCAGCTGCGCCCACACGCCGTGGAACACCAGGTAGTTCCAACCGCCCAGGCGCGAACCACCGGGATCGACCAGCCACGCCAGCGCGGCGAGGCAGCCCGACCACCGCGCGATGTCGTCGGCCGCGAGGCCCGGGCGCAGCCGTGCGACCACGTCGCTCGCGATCGCAGCGGCCACGCGCCAGGTGCCCCACAGCACCAGAAGCCACAGCGCGAGCAGTCCCCAGGCGTAGCTCGTGCGCAGGCCGATGGCACCGAAGCTCAGCACGTGCGGCGCGGCGACCCAGAGGTAGCCGAGCACGGGATAGCCCTCGCCGTAGGGGAAGCCGTGGTTGAAGCGATCGGTCCAACCCGACAGCCGCCCCTGCGAGAGCATGTCGTCGAGCAGCAGCCGCGTGTGAAAGTAGTGGATCGCGTGATCGCGCGAGGCCGGGGGCTCGCCCGCGACCAGGGGCCACAGCAGCGCCAGCGTCACCGCGAGCAGCAGCAGCAACGGTGCGCGCCGGCGCAGGCGCGCAGCGCCCTCGGGGTCGAGCCGCACGGCGAGCCAGGCCCAGGCCTCGGGCGCGCACGCGATCGCGACCGCGGCCGCGATCCACCGCAGCACACCGTCGCTGGCGACCGCAGCTGCGATCGCGGCCGGCACCAGCGCGGCGCGTAGCGGCGCGTGCCATTGCGGTGGCAACAGGGACGCGAGAAGGCGCGACACGTGCCACCCGACTGTATGCGCCGCGGGCTGGCCGTGCTACTCGATTCGGCGCGAGCTGGCCCCGCGACGTCGGCGGGGCCCGAGGTGGCCTGGCGATGTCGCGAATCGAGACCGATCTGATCCACGCGGGTGAGCCGCGACCGCGCATCGGCGGCGCCGTGGTCGCGCCGATCTTCCAGTCGTCGACGTTCGAGCTCGACGGCGCCGACGCCGACTACCACGACATCCGCTACCTGCGGTTGTCGAACTCGCCCACGCACCTGCAGCTGCACGCCAAGCTCGCCGCGATCGAGGGCACCCAGGCCGCGGTCGCGACCACCAGTGGCATGGCGGCGATCTCGACCGCACTGCTCACGGTGCTGCGCGCCGGCGATCACCTCATCGCGCAGCGCTGTCTGTACGGTGGCACGCACGATCTCGTCACCCACGATCTGCCCGCGCTGGGCATCGAGACCACCTTCGTCGACGGCGACGACCCCCAGGCCTGGGCGGCGGCGTTGCGACCCACCACGCGCGCGTTCTACTGCGAGAGTCTGACCAACCCCACGCTCGAGCTCGCGGATCTGCCCGGCATCGCCGCGTTCGCCCGGGCCCACGGCCTGGTCTCGATGATCGACAACACCTTCGCCACGCCGGTCAACCTGCGGCCGGCGAGCCTGGGCTTCGATCTGGTGTTGCACAGCGCGACCAAGTACCTCAACGGCCACTCCGATATCGTCGCGGGCGCCGTCATGGGTGCACAGGCGCAGATCGACGCGGTCAAGCGCAAGCTCGATCACCTCGGCGGCTCGATCGATCCCCACGCCGCGTTCTTGCTGCTGCGTGGGCTCAAGACCCTGGCGCTGCGGGTTCGGCAACACAACGCCAGCGCGCTCGCGCTGGCGCAGCGGCTCGCGACGCACCCGGCGGTCGCAGCGGTGCGCTATCCCGGTCTGCCCTCGCACGCGCAGCACGAGCGCGCGCGCACGTTGCTCGCTGGCTTCGGCGGCATGCTGTCGTTCGAGCTCCACGGCGGCGTCGAGGCGGCGCGCGGGTTGTTGCGGCGGTTGCAGCTCGCGACCGAGGCGCCGAGCCTGGGTGGTCCCGAGACCCTGGTGACGCGGCCGGCTCACAGCTCGCACGCGGGTCTGTCGCCGGGCGATCGCGCGGCGCTCGGCATCGGCGACGCTCTCGTGCGCATGAGCGTCGGGCTCGAGGCGACCGAGGATCTGCTGGCGGACGTGACGGCGGCCCTGGGCGGCTGAAGCCTCGTCGGCTGCGCGCGATCACGGCGCGAGCAGATCGGTGCACACGAACGCGAGCGCGGGGTAGGCCGCGAGCCACGTCCACAGGAAGCGGTTGAGCCCGAGCACCGCGACGTTGGCGGCGTGGAACGCGATCGCGACGGCGCCCAGCAGCACCGCCGCGCGGGGGTCGAACAACGCGAGCGGGAACAGGCACTCGAAGCCCACCACGATCCACGCGCAGCCGCGGGCGATCGCAGGGCGATCGAGCCATCGCCGCGCCCAGTTCGGCGCGCGGTACTGTGGCAGCGCCAGCACCTCGTGCATCGCCGCGCCGCTGCGCCAGCTGGGCTCGCGCAGCTTCACCAACCCGGCGATGAAGTACGACAGCACCAGCTGCACCGCGACGTAGGCCAGGCCCAGCGATCCGAGCGCGCCGTCGAGGTCGCAGCGCGCGAGCGCGAGCCCGCCCAGCACCACCAGCAGCATCGCGTCGGCGCCGCCGTGGTAGGCACCGCGGAAGCGGAACGCGCCCGCGAGCACGCAGGCCCACGCGATCGCGGCGGGCCACGGCCCCGACGCCCACGGCAGTGCGAGCGCGCAACCCAGCTGCAGCGCGAGCACGACGGTGAAGCCGGTCGCGCCCAGCAGCGCATCCATCATTCGCCGCAGCGCGCGTGGGCGCGCGGGCAGCTCGCGGCGCAGGATCGACCAGCCCCACACGCCGTCGTCGCGCCAGCTGCTGCGGACCTGCAGCAGCTCGATCGCCGCGATCGCGGTGGGGATCGCGGCCAGCCACGCGGTCGCGTCGCACGCGGTCGCGCGTGCGAGCACGAAATCGCTGGCGGTCGCGATCACAGCGTCAGCACCTCCGAGCGCGCGCGCTCGAGCCTCGCGCCGTCATGGTCGCGCACGCACCACTGGAACACGCCCGGGCCGCCGAGCTCGCGCTGCGCCCGCTCGCGCGCGAGCGCGGTCAGCTGTGCGAGCGTGACCGCGAGCGCGCGCTCGTCCTGTTCGGCGCTGACCAGTCGCTCGACCAGACCGTGCATCGCCAGCGCGAGGTTGCTGCGCGCGCTCAGCAGCAACCCGCGGCGCACCGCGGGGACCGCATCGAGCCACGGGCCCAAGGCGTCGCGCGAGGCACCCACGCGGACGCATAGCTGGGGCGTCGGCTCGATCGCGTCGAAGAAGCGCCAGGCCGGTAGCAGCACCCGCAGGCGCGCGAGCAGGGGACCACCGATCGCGCGGCGCGCCGCGAGCGTCGCGAGCACGACCAGCAGCAGCACGAGCGCGGGCAGCGACATCGTGGCGTGCGTGCGGTGCGGCGGGTCGCCGTGCACGCGAAAATCGTCGCGCGCGCGTGATCTGGCCCATCGTGGGTCGGGCGCACGCACTGCCGGTCACGGTGCGGACCGCCGTGAGCGCGCGGCGTCGCGCGAGACCGCCGGTGGCATGAGCGCACTGGGCTCGGACTACTTCATGAACGACGAAGAGCTGCGCAAGGCCGTCACGATGTTCAACGGCGGCAAGACCGTCGACGAGGCGATGAAGCAGGACCCGCGGATCTATACCCTCATCGTCAACTGCAGCGGCGGTGGGCTCAACCTCAACTTCCTGCCCGCGGCCCACTCGAAGTACGCCGACGTGCCGTTCGGACCCAAGAAGTACGAGCTCGCCGGGATGATGAGTGCCAAGCCCGGTCAGATTACGATGATGATCTAGGTCGACGCCAGAAAGCTCCGCGCGCGCGGCGGCTACTTCGACGTGACCAAGTTCGACAAGACCGGCCTGGTCGCGAGCTTCGCCTTCGAGGTCGAGGATCCCGCCGGCGCGGTGAGCAAGGTCGAAGGCACGGTGGACTACCGTTGTGCGCACGACACCGCAATCTGCCGCGAGGGCCGCGGACAGCCGTGAGCGCCCGCGTGGCGCCGCGCGGTCACGGATCGCTGAGCACCACGCCGACGCCCGCCGGCGCACCGTCGCCGCCGCAGTAGATCGCGAGGTCGGTCGCGCCGTCGCCGTCGAGCTCGGCTGCGACGACCTCGAAGCCGCCGCAGGGCGCGTCGAAGGCCTCGACCGGCGCGAAGTCGCCGTCGCCCATGCCGCGCGCGAGCCACAGCGTCGGGTCACCGCCGTAGCTGACCGCGGCGACGTCGAGCACACCGTCGGCGTCGAGGTCGGCCACGGCCACGGCCCGCGAGATGCCGCGGCCGAGATCGATCAGCGTGCCGGCGTCGAAGCCCGCGTCGCCGTCGCCCAGCTGCACCTGCAGGCCGCCGGCGGTCGACATCGCACCGACCAGGTCGACGTCGGCGTCGCCGTCGAGATCGCCGGTCGCGACCTGCAGGTAGGGCGCGAACACGTCGAAGGCGGTCCACTGACCCGCGGCGCGCACGGCGAGCCCGCCATAGTAGTCGCTGACGACGAGCTCGGGTGGCGCGTCGCCGTCGAGGTCCACGATCGCGGCATCGCGGATCTCCCCGGCGCCCGGCGGCGACTCGGGCGTGCCCGCGAAGCTGCCGTCGCCTAGCGCCTGCCACAGCTGTACCTGACCGTCGAGCTGGCCGATGGCGATGTCGCCCAGGGCATCGCCGTCCAGGTCGCCGATGGCCGCGGCGTAGCAGGTCGCGCTGCAGGCCAGCTGCACCGGCGCGGCGAAGCTGCCTCCACCTTGGTTGTTGCGCAGCTCGGCGAACTCGCCGATCGGCACCACCACGTCGAGGTCGGGCTCGGCATCGACCGCACCGACCGCCAGGTGCGAGCCCTCGGGTTGCGCGAGGAAGGGATCGGTCACCGCGAAGGTGCCGCTGCCGTCGTTCACGAACACCTGACTCACGGTCACCAGGTCGATGTCGTCGTCGCCGTCGACGTCGGCCGCGACGATGCCGCGACCGCCGGCTTCGCCGTCGAGCACGATCGCCTCGGGGCAGAACTCGCCCACGTCGATCACACCGTCGCCACAGGCGGCGCCGCTGCCGGTGGTCGAGCCCGAGCCGTCGCTGCTCGCGTCGCTGCTGCTGGACGAACTGCTGCCGCCGGTGGAGTCCGCAGCGGTGGTGGAGCTGCTGCCGCCGTCGCTGCTGCCGCCGCCCGTGCTGCCGCTGCTGTCGCTGCCGGAGCCGCCGCTGCTGCTGGCGTCGAGCGAGTCGCTCTCGAGCGTCGCGTCGGTCAACAGCGTGTTGCTCTCGCTGGTGCTCGACCCGCCATCACCATGGGACGTGTCGTCCCCGCAGCCCGCAGCGAGGCCGACCACGACGCAACCAATCCACCGTCTATCCCACCAACCAGCCATGGCGGGGTTCTAGCACCACCTCTGCCAGTGCGCATCGCCGATCCCGGCGCCGGCTTGTGCCCGCCCGTGCACTTTGGGTGCACAGGCGGAGACACGCGCCCGCGCCGGGGTCGGCCGAACGATCGCGTGGACGATCGTCGCGTCGTGCATCACCCGCGATGCCGCGAGTTCGGCAGACGCCGCGCCGCGGCGGCCTGGCCGCGATCGGGTCTGGGTCGCGGGGGTCGTGGCGGTGGTGGTGGTGGCGACGGATTGCGCTGGGGTGCGGCGTTGCTCTGCGCCGGCACGCCGGCGGGTGAGGGCAAGGTTCGGGGGACGGTGATCGATTTGTTGCTGGGCATGCGGTCCTCGGAGGTGAAGTGCCCGCGGCCGCACGCCGCCCACGACGCATCGTGTTCGCGCATGGACGTGCGCGTTCGATGCGGCGTAGACGACGTGCACGCCGCGGGGTGGATGTGGCGATCGATCGCCACCGCCGACGCCCACCGCGGTTCGCGAGGCCGTGCGAATCGGTCCGTTGCGACGTGACGCCCATGCGCGGCCTCAGCCCCGCGAAGGCGCGGCTGGACCCGTGCGCATCGACGACCCCGCGACGGCCAAATCACTCGGAAACGCGCGCCAACGGCCGCAATGGCGGCGTCGGTGACGATCCCTGGCGAAGTGCCCTCGTCAGAGGGTGGTCGATTCAGTCACGCATCGTAGGCCCGTGGGTGCGGGCCGTTTCTCAAGCTACGTGGTGATCGGCTCCGCGTCAAGGCGCATCGCGTGTGCGTTGCGACCCGCGTCGATGCGCTCGCGATCCGCACGGGCTACGGCGGTCCGATCGCCATCACGCCGCGGCCGGCAGCGCCTTGCCGCCGGCGAGCATCCACTCGAGCGCGCGCTCGAGCGCGCCCTCGGGCAGCGCCTCGATCACGTCGCCGTGCGCGACAACCAGTCGACGCGGCGACATCGCGAGCACGCGACGTGCACTCGCGGCCGCGGCCGCGCGGTCCTTGACGCCGAAGCGCCACGCACGGCTCTGCGCCAGCTTGCCGTGCACGCCCATCATCCGCAGCAACAGCGGCGCGAGCCAACCCTCGGCGGTGCGGAGGTTGAACACGAGGTCGGTCACGATGAGCGTGCGGCTGCGGCGATGGAAGAACACCGTCTCTGCGAGCTTGGGCGCGCCGTCGATCCGGATCGACTCGATCTCGTCGTGCCACGGATCCTGGGCGGTGCCGTGGAAACCGGTGAACGTCAGCTCGCTGCGCTTGTGCTCGAGCCCGGCCGCGCCCCATAGCTGCGCGCCGGCGAAGCGCTCGAGCCACGGCTGCACGAAAAGGTGATGCAGCTGGTTGGGCGCGACCACGAAGCGCACGTCGCCCTTGGCCGCGACCGCGTCGAGCAGGGCGGCGTCTGCCGCGATCGGCGAGTGCAACCACAGGCCGCCGCGCTCGAGCGCCACCGCGGCCATGCGGATGGGCAGACGGAAGCCGGGAAAGCGCATGGTCGCGCTCGCGCTGTAGATGCCGTCACCGTGATCGACGAGCGGGCTGGTCATGATCGATCGCTCCGACGGGTTCGCGGTGCCCGCCGGGACATAGTCAAGCAGGGTTGACCAAAATCGTCAAGCGGGATTGACGATCGCCGCGCCGCCGGGGATGCTCGCACGCGGTGGCCCGCAGCCGACGCCCACGCGCGAGTGTGCCGACACCGACGTCCGTGTCCCCGCCCACGGCGGCCGAGGTCGAGGCGCTCGAGGCCGCGAAGGCCCGCAGCTTCGCGCAGGTGCTGCTGCAGTGCGCGCGTCGCTTCGACGAACAGGCGCTTGCGCTGGTGCGCGCGCGCTCGGGCCTGGCGATCCGGCCGGCGCACACGGCTTTGTTCCCCCACGTCGATCTCGCGGGCACGCGCCTGACCGAGCTCGCGCGGCGCATGGGCGTCAGCAAGCAGGCGGTTGCGACCCTGGTCGACGAGATGATCGAGATGGGCGCGTTCGAGCGTGTGCCCGATCCCAGCGATGCCCGCGCGAAGCTGATCGTGTTCGCGCGCCGCGGCGGGCGGCTGCGGATCCACGAGGGTCTCGCCGTGCTCGGCGAGCTCGAGGCCGAGGCCGAGCGGGTGCTCGGCCGCGACGCGGTGCGGCAGCTGCATCGACGCTTGAGCGAGCTGCTGGTGTGGTTGCGCGAGCGCGAGGCCTGAGCCGTCGGCGCGCCAGCGTTCGCGGTCCACGTCCACGGTGCGGTCGACGGCGCGAAAGCCTCGTTCGCGGATCCGCGGCCGCGACGCAGACCCGCACGCGCCGCGCGTCACTGCCACGCCAGCGGCACGCCGAAGATCCGATCGCGCTGCTGCGCATGGCAGTCGCGGCAGCTCGCGATCACGCCCGACTCCCGCACCGCGCCGTCGGGCGCGATGGTGGCGTAGATCCAGCCATCGTCGGTGTCCGCGGGCTTGCCCGCCAGCTGCGCCATCACGAACAGACCCATGGGCTCACCCGCGACGAAGCTCTCGCCGTCCTTGCGTGCAGCGCGGACGTGGGCGTGCACCGCGGTGCCACTGCCGGGCTTTGCCGGCACGAACGACTCCTTCACCAGCACCTGTCGCACGTCGCCGCGCGACGACAGCGTGTGCGCCGGCGCGAGCGTCGACGGCAGCTCGGCCTTGACGTCGGTCGCCTTCCAGTAGGCCATCGCATCCGCTGCGTAGAGCACGAACACCTTCTGCGCGTGGCCGCCGTCACCCGCTGCCGCGCTCATGTGCGCCACGCCCTCCATCGGCATCGCGCACAGCCCGGGGGCCCAGTGGAACTGGTTGTCGACCATGCCCCAGCTGCGATACGCCGACGCGATCTCGCGCAGCAGCGGCGCCAACGGATCCGACTCGGGCGCCGGCTCGGCCGGTGCGTTCGCGACCGGCGCGGGCGGCTGCGCTGGCGTCGCGCTCGCGGCCTGCTCGCTCGGCGCCGCCGACGGCTCGGGATCCACGGTCGTGCCGGCGCACGCGCTCACCGTCCAGCTCGCAAGCAATAGACCCCGTCGCATGCCACCCAGGGTATCGCACGGGCGCAGACGCGGCTGTCACCGCGGTGTCACCACCGCCCGCGGCCTTTGCTACGCTGGCCGGCCCATGTCCGGCGATTCCGGCAACCCCGAGCAGCGCGCGTTCTGGAACGAACAGGCCGGTCCCCGCTGGGTCACGGCCGACGACTACGTCGCGGCCATGCTCGCGCCCTGCTCGGCGGCGCTGTTCGCCCGCGCGGCGATCGGCACCGGCGAGCGCGTGCTCGACGTCGGCTGCGGCGCGGGCCAGACCACGGTCGAGCTCGCCGCGCGCACCGGCCCGTCCGGGCGCGTGGTCGGCCTCGACGTCTCGGCGCCTTTGCTCGAGCGCGCGCGCGCACGCGGCGAAGGCCTGCCGCAGGTGTCGTTCCTCGAGGCGGACGCGCAGGTGCACGACCTCGGCGACGCGCGCTTCGACGCGGTGGTGTCGCGCTTCGGCGTGATGTTCTTCGCCGATCCCGTCGCTGCATTCACGCGCCTGCGCGGTGCCTGCGATCGCGGCGGTCGGCTCGCGTTCGTCTGCTGGCGCAGCGTCGCCGACAACCCATGGTTCGCCGCGCCGCTGCGCGCGATGGCCCGCCACGTCGAACCGCCGCCGCCGCCCGAGCCAGGCGCGCCCGGGCCCTTCGGCCTGGCCGACGGGCCGCACATCGCCGAGATCCTCGCGCGCGCCGGCTGGCACCGCGTCGTGATCGAGCCGATCGATGTGTCGCTGCAGGTCGGTCGCGATCCCGACGACGCCCTGCGTCTGGCGCAGCTGCTCGGCGCCACCGCAGCGCCGCTGGCCCAGGCCGAGCCGGCGGCGCGCGACGCGGCGCTTTCGGCGGTGCGCAGCGTCTACGTCGAGGCCCACGGGCCCGACGGCGTGCACATGCCCGGCGCGATCTGGGCCGTCACCGCGTCGGCCGGTTGAGCGGCGCCGGAGTTCAGCGCGCGAGCAGCCGCTGCAGCAGCCGCGGCATGACACCGAGCGACTCGCAGCGTCGCACGATGGGCCCCAGCACGCTGCGCTCGCGCACGCCGTGGAGCAGCCGCGCGCGGATGAGCAGGTTCTTGGGCGTGTGACTGTCGTCGACGAACTCGAGCAGGTCGACCGACCAGCCCAGCGCACTCAGGATCTCGATCCGCAGCGCGTCGGTCAGCGTCGCGGCGAAGTCCTGCCGCAGCAGCCCGTGGCTGGCGATCGCGGGCGAGAGCGTGCGCAGGATCTCCTTGCCCTGCTCGAGCTGGGCCGCGAGCTGGTGCTGACAACACGGCGCGACCAGGATCGCCGGCGCGGCGGCGTCGATCGCCAGTGCCAGCGCGTCACAGGTCGCGGTGTCGCAGGCGTGCAACGCCATCACGAGATCGGGGCTGCCCCCGAGCACCGCCGCAGCACCGCCGCTGTCGGCGATGCTGGTACACGAGAACGCCAGCGAGACCGCGGCGTCCGGTTGCGCTGTCGCCAGCACTGCGGCGCGTTCGCGACAGCGCTCGATGACGTCATTGCGCAGATCCACGCCGTGCACCATCGCCGGTAGCTCCGCCAGGCGCAGCGCCTCCGCGAGCACGAACGTCAGGTAGCCGTTGCCGCAGCCCAGATCGAGCACGCGCAGCGGCGCCGCGTCCGGGCCGCGCCGCAGCGCGTCGCAGATGGGGCGGCACAGCTCGACGAAGTGCGAGACCTGCTTGTACTTCTTGGCATGCTTCGCGCTGATCGTGCCATCTTGGTTCATGATGCCGATGAGCTGCAGCAGCGTGCCCGAGCGTTCGGGGTGCAGCGCGCGGGCCTTGCCGCCCATCTGCTTGCTCGCGCGGGCCTCGTCGACGCTGACGAGCTTGCCGCCGCCGTGGCGAGCGTCCACGACCACGCGCGTGCGTTCGTCGATCACGAAGGTCTGCTTGACGCGACCGGCCTCGGCCGCGGCGGTTGAGCGCGCGAGCAGCTCGGTCAACGCCGCCGCGTCGGGCGGCGCGCCGCCGGTGGTACCCTCGACGCGTTCGTCGTCGTCGCCGCCCGGCCGCGAGAACACCGCGCGCACGAAGCCGCGCCGCAGGTGCCGCGCGACGGTGTGGCGCAGCTGCGACAGCGATCGCTTGGTGACCGGCATCCTCAGTAGGGCTTCCGACGCGCCTTGGCGCGCGCCTCGGTCGCGGCGACCAGGCCCGACCACAGCGGCTCGAGCCCCATGGTCTCGCGCACGCGCGCGAGCGTGCCGTTGGCGACCTCGCGCGCGCGGATGGTGCCGTCGACGAGGATCTCGTCGACCAGCCCGGCCTGCGCCGCGAGCTCGTGGCGGCGCTCGCGGATGGGTGCCAGTCGCGTCTCGACTGCGGTGATGATCGCATCGTGCACGGCCGCGGTGGTCGTGCTGCCGCTGCGCAGGCCCCGACCCAGGGCGGTGGCTTCGTCGTCGCCGAGGAACGCCCGCGCGAACGCGACGATGGCGGCATCGTGCTCGTTGCGACGATCGACGTCGTCGAAGCCCAGCGTGCGGATCTTGCTCGCGACGGTCGCCGCGTCGTCGTCGAGGTAGACCGCGTTGCCCAGGGACTTCGACATCTTCGCGCCGCTGCCGACCGGGCCCAGCTCGACACCGGGCAGCGCCGACGAGCGGGTCGTGCGGGCCTGCGGCAGCGGGAACAGCTCGCCGTACAGCTCGTTGAACACGCTGGCGCACTCGCGCGCGATCGCGATGTGCTCCTCGTTGTCGGCACCGACCGGCACCACCGACGCGCGCGCCATCAGGATGTCGGCGGCCTGCAGCACCGGGTAGCCCAGCAGACCCATGGTCATCGCGTCGTCGGGCAGCGCCGCCGCGCGAGCCATCGACCGCAGGCTGCCGATCTGCTCGAGCCGGGTCTTGGGCACCAGCATCTGCAGCAGGATCGCGAGGTCGTAGACCGCGGGCACACCGGACTGCAGGTAGAAGGTCGCGCGCTGCGGATCGATGCCGACCGCGAGTTGGTCGAGCACGATCGAGCGCACGAAGCCCGGCAGCGCCTCGATCTGCTCCCGTCGCGGACGGGTGGTCAGCGTGTGCAGATCGGCGACGATGATGAAACACTCGTGGTCGTGCTGCAGCGCGACGCGGTTCTCGAGGCTGCCGACCAGGTGTCCGAGGTGCAGCGGTCCGGTCGGGCGATCGCCGGTCAGAAGACGCGGCTGCGCGCGCGACTCGGTCGGGGACGGCGGCGTGGCGGTGGCCATGAGGCCACCTTGCGTAGCAGGTTCATGGGGTCCCGGGAAGGCCGCGACCCGTCGCGCGTCGCGTTGGTTTCGTCGCCCGGGCACCCGCGTCGCGCCCGAAGCCGCGAGAAACCGCGGTGTGGGCCGCCGGTGTCAGAAATGGCCCCGGACCGGCGACAGTTGCGGCGCGTCGTGATCGAAAGCTCGTCGATGGACTCTATCGGCCGCGAGGCCGCGCAGTGAACCCGCGACGAAACCGCTGGCTCGCCCTGGCCCTGGGCATGGTCGCGCTGCTGGGCGGGCTCGCGTGGTGGCTGAGCCACCGCGCCGCATCCACCGACGCCGCAGATGCGAGCGAGCAGGTGCCCGCGCGGGTGCGCATCGTCGCCGAGAAGCATGCTGCGCGCGCGCGCGGCGAGGTCGATCTGCGGGCCGCGAGCGTCAGCGGTCGCGTGACCGGCGTCGACGGCAAGCCCATCGCGGGCGCGTTGGTGCTGCTCACCAGCAAGGGGCTGGGCGCCGCGTCGGGCGAGCGTCGCGGCCGGCAGGCCGAGCCGCTGCTCGCACGCGCCGACGCCGGCGGCAGCTGGCGCATCGACGCGGTGCCGCCGGGCCGCTACACCATCGGCGCGTCGGCGCGCGGCTTCTTGCCCGGGCGCATCGGTCACGCCGACGTCGCTGCCGGCGTCGACAACCCCGGCTTCGACTTCCAGCTCGTCGCCGGCGGCGTCGAGCTCACCGGCACGGTCTCCGACGTCGGCGGCGGTCCCATCGAAGACGCGATGATCCAGATCACGCGCACGGACGAAGGCAACGTCATCGACTTCGGCCGCGCGCCCGCGCCGATCGTCACCGACGAGGAGGGGCGCTTCGTCGCGACGGTGCCGCCGGGGACGTTCATGCTCGGCGCGAGCCACCCGGACTACGTCGCCGACGACAAGCAGGTGGTGGTCGCGGGGCCGCGCACGGTCGAGTTCGTGCTCACCCCGGGCGCGAGCATCAGCGGCGTGGTGCGAGCGCTGCCGGGCGGCGAGCCCGTGGCCGGGGCCTTCGTGGTCGCCGGCGACGACGGCCCCACCGGCGGCGGCTTCCGCTTCGGCCTGGGCGCGCGCGTGGTCACCGACGATGGCGGCAACTTCGAGCTGCGCGGGCTCGCGTCGGGCGTGCACGGTGTGACCGCGAGCG
This sequence comes from Nannocystaceae bacterium, assembly GCA_046351635.1. Taxonomy (GTDB): domain Bacteria; phylum Myxococcota_A; class Polyangia; order Nannocystales; family Nannocystaceae; genus Xiheibacterium. The sequence continues at coordinate 21,793 of JAXLYC010000008.1, forward strand.
CGCCGAAGTACGCCACCGCCGAGCCGGTCGAGGTCGCGTTGGGCGTGGCCGAGCACGTCACCGGCGTGGAGATCTGGGTCGACCGCGCGTACACCATCGCTGGCTTCGTCGTCCGCCGCGGCGGCAACGACGATCAGGCGCTCGAGGGCGTGCTCGTCGGCGCGTTCTCGATCCAGCCGCCGGCGCTGTTCGTGGCCTCGGCCCCCAGCGCCCAGGACGGCTACTTCGAGATCGTCGGCGTGCAGCCCGGCAACTACATGGTCGGCGCGATCGGTGAGGAGGCGCTGCCGAACCTCACCGGGACCAGCGCCATCGTCACCGACGCGGACGTCACGGACGTGCTGGTCGTGATGGATCCCGGCGTCAGCGTGCGCGGCCGCGTGCAGCCGCCCAGGCCCGCGACCGTGTCGGTGCGCATCGACGGCGAGTCGCTGGGCCTGTCGGCGATCTTCACGGCGATCGGCAACGCGCTGCTGCGCACGCGCACCGCCGAGGACGGCAGCTTCACGCTCGCGCCGGTCGCCGGCGGCAAGCTCGAGCTGGTCGCGACCGCCGACGATGGCAGCGAGGGCGTGGTGCCGATCGAGGTCGGCGCCGAGGATCTCGACGGTGTGGTCGTGCCGCTGGCGCCGCGCGCCAGCCTCGCGGGCACGGTCGTCGACGCCGCCGGAAAGCCCGCGGCCGGCGTGACCGTGTTCGCGCGCTCGCCCGAGCAGGCGAGCAAGACCGCGTCGTTCTCGATCGCCTTCGGCGGTGCGACGCGACCGGGCGAGTACGAGGCTGCGACGGCCGAGGACGGCAGCTACGTCGTGCGCGGGTTGCAGCCGGGGCGCTATCACATCACGGTCAAGGATCGATCGACCGCGCTCGCGTGGGCCCAGCCGGCGGATCCGGCCGAGCCCGACGCACCGATCGAGCTCGACATCCCCGAGCGCGGGCTCGAGGGTCACGCCCTGCGCGTCGAGGCCCGCGACGGTACCCTGCGCGGTCGCGTGGTCGACGAGCAGGGTCAGGCAGTCGCCGACGCGTGGGTCACGGCCTACCGCGAGGGCACCAACCCGTTCTCGCCGCGCGCGATGGGTGAGCCGGAGCAGCGTCGCGCCGAGCTACCCGACGACGGTGACGACGCGATCGACCTCGCGCAGTTCTTCGGCAAGGAGCCGCCGGTGCTCACCGACGCACAGGGCGAGTTCACGGTGCCGCGCTTGCGCTCGGGCACGTACACCCTGGTGGCAGAAGGCGAGCGCGGCGGCGCGCGGGTGAAGAAGACCGGCATCGCGCTGGGCAGCAAGACCGAGCTGAAGCTCGAGAGCCTGGGCGTGCTCGCGGGCCGGGTCGAGTTCGGCGGCAAGGCGCTCGAGGGCATCACGGTGTCGATCTCGGGTCCCACGCCGCGCAGCAAGGCCGTGCGCGACGCCAAGGGTGCGTTCCGCTTCGAGCGGCTCGATCCCGGCAGCTACACCGTCACCGCACAGACCAAGCAGGGCACCGCCGAGGCCGAGGTCGAGCTCGAGCAGGGCCGCACCGCCGAGGTCGTGCTCGAGATCGAGGCGTGGGGCTCACTGCGCGGCATCGTGGTCGACGGCACCGGCACCGCGGTGGCGGGCCTGTCGATCATGGCGCAGGGCAACGGCAACAACGCCTCGGCGGCGTCGATGATGTCGCTGTTCACCGGTGGCGGGCCCAAGACCGACGATCGCGGTCACTTCGAGATCGGCGAGGTCCCGCCGGGCGAGGGCACGGTGGTGTTCTTCGATCGCGACGCACTCGACGGCGCGCGCGTGGAGGCGCGCTACACCCTCGACGGTGGCGAGACCGCGGATCTGGGCACCATCACGATGCTCGCCACCAGCAAGGTCCCGCCCGACGAGCGCGGCAAGCTCGGGATGAACACGCACATCGCGACGTGGGCCAAGCGCCCGCGTGCGCCGGGCTCCGACGACGCCGAGGATGCCAAGGCGCCCGACGAGGTCGAGCGGCTGTGGGTGATCTCGGTCGAGCAGGGCGGCCCGGCCGAGAGCGCCGGCGTCGAACCCGGCGACGAGATCGTCGCGATCGACGGCCAGCAGGTCGCATCGCTCGGCGCGCGCACGGCGGTGCAACTGCTCTCGCCTGCGGGCATCCGCACCGGGCAGAGCGTGCGGCTCGAGCTCGATCGCGGCGGCAGCAGCAGCAGCGCGACCGTGGTCGCGCGCGCCAGGGCCAAGAGCGAGGCGCGCGCACGCTGACGCCGGGCCGGGCCGGCTTTGCGCGTGTGCGGCGTTGAAGCGGCCGCGGGCATCGGCCATAGTCCGCCCGTGCTCCGCGCCGACGCCGTCCTGCTCGAGAAAGTCCACGCCTCCGCCGACGACGAGCTCGCGCGCCACGGCGTGGCGACGCACCGCATCGACAAGGGCCTGACCGAGGCCGAGCTGATCGCCGCGCTCGCGGCGGTGCCGGGCACCGGGCCGCTGGTGGTGGGTATCCGCAGCAAGACCCAGGTGACGCGCGCGGTCATCGAGGCCACGCCGCGACTGTCCGCGATCGGAGCGTTCTGCATCGGCACCGATCAGATCGACCTCGCGTGTGCGCGGGCCTGCGGGGTCGCGGTCTTCAACGCGCCGTTCTCGAGCACGCGCTCGGTCGCGGAGCTGGTGATGGCCGAGCTGGTCGCGCTGTCGCGCCAGATCGTCGCGCGCAGCAACGCTGCCCATCAGGGCAAGTGGGCCAAGAACGCCCAGGGCTCCCGGGAGATCCGCGGCAAGACCCTGGGCATCATCGGCTACGGCCACATCGGCAGCCAGCTGTCGGTGCTGGCCGAGGCCTTCGGCATGCAGGTCATCTTCCACGACATCGTCGCCAAGCTACCGCTGGGCAACGCGCGCCAGGCCGCGAGTCTGCAGGACGTGCTCTCGCGCAGCGACTTCGTCTCGCTGCACGTGCCCGACACCGACTTCACCCGCGGCATGATCGGCAAGGCCGAGCTCGCGGCGATGAAGTCCGACTCGTACTTGGTCAACGCCAGCCGCGGACGCGTGGTCGAGCTCGAGGCGCTGCGCCAGTCGCTCGACGCGGGTCACCTCGCCGGTGCCGCGCTCGACGTGTACCCGCAGGAGCCCGCGAGCGAGTCCGACCGCTTCGAATGCGCGCTGCAGGGACTCGACAACGTCATCCTCACGCCGCACATCGGCGGCTCCACGCTCGAGGCCCAGGCCAACATCGGCCTCGAGGTCGCCGGCGCCGTCGGCCGCTACCTCGAGCTCGGCCGCACCGTGGGCTGCGTGAACCTGCCGCAGCTCGACATGCCGCCGCCGCCGAGCCTGCGCGGCAAACCGGCCTGCCGCCTGATCAACATCCACCGCAACGTGCCCGGCGTGCTCTCGCGCATCAACCGGGTCATCGCGGAGAGCAACGTCAACATCGCCGGCCAGGCGCTCGCGACGCTCGAGGATGTCGGTCTGCTCTTCGTCGACATGCCGCTGGGCCCGACCGACTCCGCCGCAGACGAGCTGTGCCGCGCGGTCGCGGCGCTCGACACCAGCGTGCGTACGCGGCTGGTCTCGCTGTGATCGGGCGCGCGGCTTGACGCCGCGCGCGGTGAGGCGCAGCGATCACACGCCGCGCCAGCGCGCGCCCTGGTGCAGCACGTCCGCGAGCACCGCGAGCCCGCGCTGCAGCTCTGCGTGATCGCGCGGTGGGCCCAGCGAGACGCGTACGGCCGCCGGCGCATCGTGGCCGGCCGCGAATGCGTCGCCCGGGACCACCTGCACGCCGCGGTGCTGCGCCGCCGCGACGAACGCTGCGGCCGTGATCGCCGGCGGCAGCGGCAGCCACAGGTGGAACGCGGCCGCGTCGCCGGGCAGATCGAGGCAGTCGAGCTGCGCTCGCGCGAGCGCCTGACGGGCGCGCGCCTCGCTGCGACGGGCGTCGGCCAGCCGCGCGGCGGTGCCGTCGTCGATCCACCGCGCGGCGAGCTCGGCAGTCAGCGGTGGGGCCATCACCGCGGTGGCCCACGCCGCCTCGGTGAAGCGACCGGCCTCGCCCGCGGGCACCGCGAGGAATCCGATGCGCAGGCCCGGCGCGACCGACTTGCGCACGCGGCGACGAAGTGGCCCAGCCGCGGCAGCAGCGACGCGAGCGGGCGCGTGCGCTCGGCCGCGAGGAAGCCGTAGACGTCGTCCTCGAGCAGCGGGGTGTCGTCGTGCTGCAGCACCGCCGCGATGGCCTCGCGCCGCGCCGCCGACATCACGCGCGCAGTCGGGTTCTGCACCGTCGGCATGCAGTACAGAAGCCGCGGGTGTCGTGTGCGGCACACCGCGTCGAGCGATTGCGGCATCAGGCCCTCGTCGTCCATGGCCACGCCCACGACCGTGCGCCCCAGCGCCCGCGCGAGCGCGAGCATGCCCGGGTACGTCACCGCCTCGACCGCGATGGCGTCGCCGGGTCGCGTGAGCGTCAGCAGTGCCACGGTCAACGCGTGTTGCGCCCCCGCGCACACCAGCACGTCGTCGGGCTCGACCTGCAGGCCGGCGCGCGCGAGCCCGCGCGCGCCGGCGGCACGGTGCTCGCGCGTGCCCGGCTGCGGCTTGTACTCGTCGAGCAGCGCCGGCAGATCCGGCCGCCGCGACAGCTCCGCGAGTCCGCGCGCGAACACGCCGTCGAGCTCGGGCACGCGCAGGAAGTTGAGCGCGAGGTCGATGCCGACGCGCTCGTCGGCGTCGCGTGGCGCCAGCTTCGGCATGCGAGCGCGCGGCGGTGTACCGCGCACGAACGTGCCGCGCCCGACCTCGCCGCTGAGCAGGCCGCGCTCGATCGCCACCGCGTACGCGCGCGTGATCGTACCCACCGTCAGGCCCATCGCGTCGGCGAGCTCGCGGTGCGTCGGCATGCGCTGGCCGGTCGACAGCCGCCCCGCGGCGACGTCGTCCGCGATCGCGTCGGCGATCGCGAGGTAGCGAGGTCCACCGTGTTGGGCCAGCCGCGGAGTCCACATTGTCACCGCGACAATAAACCAATTGCACCGCCCCGCCGCGAAGCTATTGTTTCGGCAGCAGCTCGACGAATTCGCGCTCTCTCGCCGCTCCCGTGAACGCCCCGGTCCCATTGTCTCGATTGTCATCATCGGGCCGCGCGTCGCTGGCGGTGCCGCTGGCCTTCGCGACGCTCTACCTCGTGTGGGGCTCGACCTACCTCGCGCTGCGCCAGCTCGTGGCGGCAGCGCCGGCGGGCATCTCGGCCGGCCTGCGCTTCGCGACCGCGGGCGCGATCCTCTACGTGCTCGCGCGTCGGCGCGGCGCACCGCGACCGAGCGCGTCGCAGTGGCGCACCGCCGCGGTGATCGGCGCGTGCATGTTCACGATCGGCTCGGGCAGCGTCGCCTACGGTCAAGCCGCGGGCGTGCCCTCGGGTACGGCCGCGCTGCTCATCGCGACCGTGCCGCTGTGGATGACGGTGCTCGGTCGCCTGCGCGGCGAGGGCACGCCGCTGTCCGCATGGATCGGCCTGCTGCTGGGCTTCGGTGGCGTCGCGTGGCTGGTGCGACCGGGCGCGGGACTGCCAGCGGCGTCGCTGTGGCTGGTGCTCGGCGCGGCGGCGTGGGCCCACGGTTCGCTCGCGTACCGGCGCCAGCGTGCGCCGATGGGCGCGCTGATGGCCGCGGGCACGCAGATGCTCGCGGGCGGTGCGCTGCTGACGATCGTGGGCGCGTGCGCGGGCGAGCTGTCCACGCCGTCGCAGCTCGATGGATCGGCCGTCGTCGCGTGGGTCTACCTGGTCGCGGTCGGATCGGTGGTCGGCTTCGCGACGTACACGTGGTTGCTCGGGCGGGTTGCGCCGGCCAAGGTCGCGACCTACGCCTACGTGAATCCCGTGGTCGCGCTGGCGCTCGGCGCCGCTGCGGGCGAGCCGCTCACGATCGACGCGCTGGCGGCCATGGTGTTGGTGCTGGTCGCGGTCGCGTGGACCATCCGGGCGCGCGATCCAACCGCCGCCGCGCGCACGGCCCCGTTGCCGCGCGAGCCGGCCGCCGAACCCTGAGCTGCCCCGAACCACGAGGACCAAGCCCATGCGGATCCCGCTGCATCACGTCGACGCCTTCGCCGAGCGGCGCTTCACCGGCAACCCCGCCGCCGTGTGCCTGCTGCCGTCGTGGCTCGACGACGCCACGTTGCAGGCCATCGCGGCGCAGAACAACCTGTCGGAGACCGCGTTCGTGGTGACGCACACCGGCGAGCCCCACGCGTTGCGGTGGTTCACGCCGACCGCGGAGGTCGAGCTGTGCGGCCACGCGACCATGGCCGCGGCGTTCGTGCTGCGCGCCCGCGGCGAGGCCGGCGACGTCGTGCACTTCACCACGCGCCATGCCGGCATCCTGGTGGTACGCGCGCACGGCCGCGAGCTCGAGATCGATCTGCCGGCGCGTCCTGCCGAAGCCATCGCGCCGCTCGACGGCCTCGACCGCGCGCTCGGTGTGCCGGTGCTCTCGACCTGGCGCGCGCGCAAGTGCATGGCCGTGCTCGCGGACGAGGACGCGGTCCGCCGCGCGACGCCGGACTTCGCGTTCATCGCCGCGCTGCCGGGCGACGGCCTGGTCATCACCGCGCGCGGTCACGAGGTCGACTTCGTCTCGCGCTACTTCGCGCCGCACATCGGCGTGCCCGAGGATCCCGTGACCGGCAGCGCCCACTGCACGCTGGTGCCGCACTGGGCCGCACAGCTGGGCAAGACCGAGCTGCGCGCGCGACAGCTGTCGCAGCGCGGCGGCGCGCTGCGCTGCGTCGCCGCGGGCGACCGCGTGCGGCTGGCCGGCACGTGCATGCCGTACCTGGTCGGCGAGATCGACGTGTGACGGCGCGCCGGTGCCAGCCCGGCCCAGGCCGCGGCGAGCGTCGGCTTCTGCGACGAGAGCCAGCTGCACCGCCACTTCCGTCGCATCGTCGGCGTGACACCGGGGGTCTACGCCGCCAGCGTTCGTGCGCGATCGACCGTGCTGCCAACATTGCCCAAGGCGCGTCGACGCGAACGCGCCATGCTCGCGCCATGATCGCGTGCCCCGAGCTCGACCACCACGCCCATCCACCCGCGACCGTGCGTCTGGGCGACCTCGAGGTCCGCCGCATGGGTTACGGCGCGATGCGACTGCCGGGCCCCGACGTGTGGGGCGAGCCCGAGGATGCGGCGGCGGCGCGAACGGTGCTGCGACGTGCGGTCGATCTGGGCGTGCAGCTGATCGACACCGCATGGTTCTATGGTCCGATGGTCGCCAACCGGCTCATTGCGGAGGCGCTGCACCCATATCCTGCGGACCTGGTGATCGCGACCAAGCTCGGGAGCTCGCGCGGGCCCGATCGCAGCTGGGTGCCGGCGCTGCGCCCCGAGGCCCTGCGCGACGCCATCGAGCACGATCTGCGATCGCTGCGGCGCGAGCGGCTCGACCTCGTGCACCTACGCTGGATGACCGCGTCGCCCGTGCCGCTGGCCGAGGCGCTCGATTGTCTGATCGCGCTGCAATCCGAGGGCAAGCTGCGCCACATCGGCCTGAGCAACGTCGGCATGGCCGAGCTGGAACTCGCGCTGGCGCGCACGCCCATCGCCGCGGTGCAGAACCTCTACAACCTCGGCGGCGGCGACGGCGTGCTGGCGCGGCGCACCCACTGTGTGGTCGACGCGCCCGAGCAGGTGTTGGCCCGCTGCGAGCGCGAGGGCATCGCGTTCTTGCCGTTCTTCCCGCTCGCGATGGGTACGGTCGCGCAGGGGCGCGGTGCGCTCGACGAGATCGCGCGGTTTCACGACGCCACGCCGGCCCAGATCGCGCTGGCGTGGCTGCTGGCCCGATCAAAGGTGATGCTGCCGATCCCCGGCACGCGCTCGCTCGCGCACCTCGAGCAGAACTGGGCCGCGCGTCGCATCGCGCTGACGCCCGAACAGTTCGAGGCCCTGCGGGGCGCCGCGGCTCAGACGTAGGGCTTCTCGACCACCACCGTCATGTCGATGTCGTCGATGTCGCGGTGGCACGACAGCATCGAGTGCCAGAGCACGATCACGCGCGGGAACTCCGGCTCGATCACCACGGTGTTGATCTGCGCGCGGTGCTCCTGGCGCTTGCTGCCGATGTGCGTGGTGAAGGCGAAGTAGTGCTTGGGCAGCTCGAGCCGCAGGGTGCCGCTTTGGGTCATGCCGCTCAGGGCGAAGGGCTCGCCGCCGCGCAGGTGCGGCGCGAACTGCTGGTCGACCGGCGCGCACTGCAGGCACAGCGGATCGTAGTCCAGAGGCAGCAGCGGCTTGCGCTTCTCGAACCACGCGCCGTCGTAGGTGCCCTGGTAGTCGGTGCGCGGCTTCCAGAAGCTGCACAGCGCGCCGAAGCCCACCGGCGTCTCGGCGCTGCCGGACATGGGCTCGAGGTTGGGCATCAGCTTGCCGACGCGGTTCGCCGGACGGATGAACACGCCGGTGCCCACGGTGTTGCGCGGGTCGAGCTTGTGCTGCTTGGGATCGGGATCGCCCTGGTCGTAGCCACCCCAGGCGCGCTCGTAGACGATCGGCATCTGCGCGAACGGCAGCGGCGGCGTCGCCGTGATGCCGCCGACGAGGTCGCGCTCCCAGCGTCGATCGCCGTGTACCGCGATCGACTTGGTGCCGGCGGGTGAACCCAGGCTCACGGTCATGCGCGTGGTCGGGCGGCCGCCGGGCGCGTGGGCGATGCCGTTGACATAGACGTCGGTGCGCGGCTTGGGCGGCGTCAGGTCCTGCTCGTAGCGCAGGCTCGAGACGCCGTCGTCACCGGTGTACTCCGGCGCGACGCACACCGGCACCTGCTCGTCGGCGGGCTTGGTCGTGCCGTCGGGGCGGATGTCGAAGGTGCCCTTGACCACCACGACGTAGTGCTTGGCGCCGTGCTTGTCGACCACGATGGTGCGGTCGGCGACGTAGGGCGTGTCGTTCTTGATCGTCCACATCAGAGCAGCTCCACGCGGGCGATGGGCACGGTCGCGTGCAGGCGGCACAGCACGTTGAGCAGGATGTCGTAGCCCTCCTCGAGCACACCGGAGTCGTGCAGCAGCGCCGCGAGCGTGGTGCCCTGCAGGCGGAAGCGCGGATCCTCGGTCGGCGCGAGGTAGCCGCCGTCGGGCTTGCTCGCGGGATCGCGGTAGCCGCGGATCGAGCCGCAGTCGAGCCACACGCCCACCGCATCGAGCAGCGCGGTGGCGTGGGCCTCGTCGGGGCGCGCGACCAGCTCGATCTCCAGCTCGATGTTGGGGCCGGTGCGATCGTCCTCGATGCCGAAGGGCAGCTGCGGCCACGCTGGCGGCAGCTCCTCGGGGCCGAAGGCCGGTTGTTGCAGCAATCCGCCGGCGGTCAGGGTCAGCCCACGCGGCGCGTCGGCCAGCAGCGCGATGGCATCGAACAGCACGCCGAGCCCGCGCAGATCGACGCCGAGCCGCGCGAGGTCGAACTGCGCCCGCGCGCCCGCGCGCGGCGGCGCGGCCGGGCCGAGCTCGGCGACCACGCGATCGGGCGGGATGCGATCGCCGCCCAGGCCGCCGGCCTGCGCCAGCGCGACGAAGCGATCGACCGCGTAGGCGATGCGCTCGAAGCCCTCGGGCGTCATCGCGACGCCCAAATCCACGATCAACTGCGCCGGGCCGCCGCTGCCGACGTCGCCCAGCACGGTGATCGGGAACGGCCAACCCTGCAGGTTCATCGATCCATCCGTTCGAACCAGCCGTTTTCCTTGTCGGGCTCGGCCGCGAAGCCGCCGATCCACCACTTGGTCGTGCGGATGGGCACGATCGCGTCGTTGACCGACTTCAGCAGCGCATGGCCGGCGTCGCGGCGGTTGGTGTCGCAGGGCTCGGGCTTGGCCCCGGCCTGCAACACCAGGCCCTTGCCGCAGGGGTGCCGCAGCACGCCGGCGTCGATGCGCTCGATCGCCGCGGCGCCGAGGCTCTCGAGCGCTGCGGGCCCCAGGTAGGTCAGCCACGCCGCGGTGTCGAGCGTCTGCGGGCCCGGCAGCTTGAAGCGCGCGTGGTGGCGCTGCCACAGCCGCACGCCGTGGAAGCGCAACGCCACCGGCAGGATCGCCGGATACGCACGCTGGGCCTGTTCGCCGAACCACGCCAGCTCGAAACCAAGACCCGCGTCGGCGTGGGCGAAGCCGAAGTCGCTGCACCACGTCGCGAACCACTTCACGACTGCGTCGATCCCTTGCACGTCGACCCAGTCGAGCGGGAACGTCACGTACACGAACGAGCCGCTGCTCTCGTTGGCCTTGATCTCGAACGACCAGCCGTGGACCTCGTCGGCGGCGCCGCCGGGCGCCGCGCTCTTGGCGAAGTGCCACTGGTAGCCCGCCGCGATGCTCGCCGGCGCGAGCGCGTCGCGGACCTTCGCGGTGGCCTTGGGCGTAGCCTTGACCAGCTTCTTGGACTTCTCCTGGCCGTAGTAGACGACCGTGTCTGCCGGCAGCAGCTTGCACCACGCATCGAACACCGCCTGCGCGTGGGCCATCAGACCTGCGCTGGCGAAGAACTCCGCGACGAAGGCCGGACGCGCGACGGCGATCGACGCGCCGAGCTCGGTGAACGTGGGACGGACGTCGTACCAGTGACTCATGCGCGCTCGCTTCAGAAGAGGATCGTGGCGGTGGTCTGCCCGCCGGTGGCCTGGCCCAGGGCGTTGTGCGCGGCCTCCTGGCCCGGGCTCTGGCTCGGCGGTCGGTAGTTGGCCTGGGTGCTCTTGCGCTTGCTGCGGTGCGACGCCGGGCACGCAAACTTGAAGTCGACGAAGGTCTTCGACTGTGGCGGCGGTGGCGGGCCGAGCACGGCCGCGTCGGGGAACACCAGGCCCGCGAGCGCGCGGCCGATCGCGGCGCTCTTGGCCGCCGCGTCGGCGCCGGCGGGCAGGCTGTTGATCGCGTTGGTGATGGCCTGGCCGCGGGAGATCGCGACGGTCGCGGTGTTGACCGGCTGCACCGGGTCGCCGTTGCTGTCGAAGCGCGGGCGGTTGTAGGCCTTCTCGCCCTCGATCGGCGGGTCGCCGTTCTCCGGGTTGGCGTCGCGGTGCTTCTGGATTTCCTCCTCGCAGCACGCGTGCTTGTCCTGGCCCAGTTTCTGGCAGGTGCGCTTCTTCTTCTTGTTCGCGACCTGCTTGGCCTCTTCGGCGTTGATCTTGTTGTTGCAGGCCTCGGCGATCTTGTCGAGCACCACCGTGCCCGGCATCGTCGGCCCCATCGCTTGCATGACGATCGTCATCGCAGGCCCTCGCGCGGCTACATCGCGTTCTTCTTGTTGTTGGACATGGTGTCGCCGACGAGCTGCACGTTCTTGCCCTCGACCTTCACGTCCATCGAACCCGGACCGACGAACTCGGTGACGTCGTGGGTGCTGGCCGAGACCAGCCCGCCGCCGGTGGCCTTGCTCGCGACGTCACCCATGCTCTTGAAGGTCGCGCCCTTGATCGCGACCTTCTTGCCCATCATCGTCACGTCCTCGGAGTAGCCGCTGGGTGTGTCGCCGGACTTGCCGATGTTGGGCAGCGGCGTCGGCACGAACGGCGCCGGTGGGCCCGGCATCTTGCAGACATTGGGCATCACCGCGGTCTTGATGCCTTGGCTGTTCTCCGTGACCGGCGTCTTGGGCGGGTTGACGTAGACGTTGACCATGGCGGACGCTCCGCTCGCCGGGCGTCAGCCCGGCCGGGGCTCGAGGTGCAGCACGAGCGCGCCGCGGCGCCCGTTGTCGGAGCCGCACCATACCATGGGCCACGGGCCCGGCGAGAAGCCGCGCTCGTGGTGCAGCACCGGCAAGGTCGCGAGCATGGCCCCGCTGGCCGCGCCGACGCTGCCCCAGCAGTCCGCGGGCGCGACGTAGTCGACCGCGTTCACGAACGCCGCCGGCGGTGCCCGAAGGATCGCGAAGGAGAACTCGTGCTCGCGGTAGCGGTCGCCGTCGAGATCGCAGTACTGCTTGGTCACGCTCGCGCCCGCACGCGCGGCCGCCTGCGTGAAGGCCTGGCCCAGGCCCTCGCCGGTGCAGACGCTGTCGGTCCGCGCGCGATTGGGTTCCATGGTCGTGACCGCGGCGGCGATCCACGCGCGCGGGCGCAGGCCCGACTGCCGCGCGAACGCGTGGCTGCACACCGCGAGCATGGCCGCGCCCTCACCCGGCGGCACGCCCCAGCGGTTGGAGACCGACAGCACGCGCCGCTCGGCGTCGAGCGCCTCGAGCACGTCGGCGTCGATCCACGATTCGACGCCGCCGACGATGCAGCACTCGATGGTGCGGTCGGCGATGCCCGCGAGCGCGCGCTCGAGCGCGACGATGACCGAGGCATTGCCCTCGCGCACGGGCACGATGTGCGCGCGGCAACGAGGTGACAGCGCGGCCGCGACGCTCGCGGTCATGCGATCGACCATCACCGGCGGGATGTCGCCGGGCTCGGGCACGCCCAGCAGGATCGGCACGGTCTGCTCGGGCGTGACCGGCATGGGCTCGAGCACCTCCTCGAGCGCGCTGGTCGCGAGCGCCTGCATGCGTCGCAGCCGACCGACCGCGTCCAGCGTGCTGTCCATGCACACGCGGAACGGATCGCCGGTGCGATCGACCATGCTGGGGTGCTCGGCCAGGCGCGTGAGTCCGGCGCGCACGGCCGCCGCCGCCGGTCCCGCGCGCAGGCCGACCGCGGTGCGGGCCCCCAGCGCGACGATGCACGCGTTCATGGTGCGCGGCGGATTCATCCCGAGATCCTCGCGAAGGGTCGGTTGCCGTCGACGGGTTCGCTGGCGGGCCACGCCTGCAGCTGCGCGCGCTGCCACACCGACAGCGTGCGCACCGGCGCAACCCGGACGCCGCGGGTGCGCATCGCGATCTCGAACGCGATCGGTGCGCGGCGTCGCATCGTGCTCGCGGCCAGCACCGCGAGCCAGTCCGACAGGCTCGCGAGCGGTCGGCCCAGCTGCACGCGCACGCGTGGGTCGAAGCGCGTGCGCGCGCTGGCCCACGCCTTCGCGAAGGCCTGCGGATCCGGCAGCGGCAGCTCGTCGTTGCCCGGCGCGACCGGAGCCGCGTCGAGATCCTCGGCCGGCAACGGCTCGTCGAGCCCGTCTGGCGGCGGTGGCTCGGGCGGGCGCTCGCGGAACAGCTGCGGTTGCTCGTGGCCCAGGCCGGTGATGCCGCCGATGGCCTCGCCCGCGAGCGCGGCGCAGGCGTCGTCGCCGAGCCAAGGTATCAGCCGGTCGACCATGTCCGCGCGACCGCACAGGCCCAGGGCCCAGATTGCGTCGGGTCGCAGCGCGGCGTCGCCGAGGCGATCGACCAACGCGCCGATCGGTCCGGCCTCGCCGCCGGCCGCGAGGAACTCCATTGCGGCGCGCAGCACCGGCGGCTCGCACGGCAGGCGAGCTCGCACGAGGTCGAACGCGCGCGCGTAGGCGCCGCTCGAGCCGTGGGCGATCGCGCTGCGCAGCGCGGCCGCGTGCACGCAGGGATCGGCGTCGCCGACCATGCGCTCGACCACGTGCAGCGAGCTGGGGCGAGCGAGGTGCATCGCCGCGCGCGCGGCCGCCTCGCGCAGCGCGGGCTCGGCCTGGGCGTGGGCCTGCAGCAGCGTCGCGGTGAGGTTGGGTCCGGGGATGCCGCCGCGGTTCGCGAACACCGGCACCAGCCGCCAACGACCGGCGTCGTCGGTGCGCTCGGCCAGGCTCGCGACGCGGCCCGAGACGTCGGCACGCGCGGCGATCGACAGCGCCGCGACGATGCCGTCGTGGCATGCGCCCGGCGGCAGCGTGACCGCGAGCTCGAGCACGCGATCGATCGCCGTGGGCCCGGGCGCGACCAACAGCGCGAGCGTGGCCGCGGTCACGCGCGCGGCCGACTCGGCCTCGGGCGCCAGCGCCGGCCACAGCAGCCCGTCGGCGACCTCGGCCTCGCCGACCGCGAGCGCGTCGACGTGCGCGATCAGCCGTCGCTCTGCGCCCATCGCGATGCGATCGAGCCCGCGCGTGGACGACTCGAGCGCGCTGGTCCACTGTTCGAACAGGAACTCGGCCTCGTCGAGGTGCTCCTCGACGATGTCCCAGCGCACGCGCGAGGGCGGTGCAGGTGGCGCGCCCATCAGTTGATCGCGACCGAGCCGCCGCGGATGCGGTTGACCCCGCTGGCGCGGGTCTCGACGTAGGTGCCACGGATGACGATGCGGCCGTTGCGGCGCATGGTGATCGACGCCGTGCCGCAGCGCAGCACGATCTCGTCTTGCGCGACCAGCTCGACGCGCTTGCCGTCGACGTGGGCCACGGCGGCATCGGCTGGCTGCGGCGGGCGCACCGGCTGCACCAGGCCCACGACCAGCGGCTGAGCCGGGTCACCGTGCTCGAACATCAGCACCACGCCGCTGCGATCCTCGAGCGCACGGGCGATCTGCTCCGCGCCCAGCGGCCGGGCCAGGCGCGCGCGCACGGGCCCACCGGGGTTGTCTGGGACGTCGACGCCCAGACCGTCGCGATCATGGGCCACCAGGGTGCCCACGACCGCGCCGACGATGCGCGGGCGCGCCGGTGATTCCGCTGCCGCGACGACGAAGGGGAGCTCGACCCCGAGCGCGCGTTGCCATCCGCCATGCGACGACCACGCCTGCACGCGGGGCGCGGGCGTGCAACCCGGCGGCCGCGATCGAGCGGCCACCGCAGCGCCGCGCGCAGGCGTTGACGCGCCGGCTCGGCCGCGCGCACCCTCGGTGGGCACGCGCGGGTGTCGACCCTCGTCCATACGTTCCACTTGGCGACGCCGGGCCTGGCGCGCGTGGCGATGGCGTTGGCGCGGCCGCCGACCGCGGCGCGTGTGCCAGGCCTGCGTCACGCCGAGTGCATGGTGCCGATGCGGCTGGGCGCATCGATCCTCTCGCCGTGGCGCTGGCAGCTGCGACGGCTCGCGATGTTCGCCGCGTGGCAGGACGAGGCCGCGATCGATGCGTTCCTGCAGCGCACGGCGCTGGGTCGCGTGCTCGCGCGCGGCTGGCACGTGCGCCTGCGTTTCCTGCGACGCTGGGGTCGCGTCGCCGCGTTCGACGGCCTGCCCGCGAGCGACGGCGAGACCGATCCCGACGCGCCGGTGGTCGCGGTCACGGTCGCGCGACTGCGGCTGCTGCAGGTGCCGCGCTTCATCCATTGGGGCAAGCCGGTCGAGCGACAGGTCCGCGATCATCCCGGCACCACCCTGGCGCTCGCGGCGTTCCGACCGCTGCGCACGATCTCGACCTTCACGATCTGGCACAGCGCGCGCGCGATGACCGACATGGTCCACGGCCGCGACGCGACCGCGAATGCCCAACGCCACGCCGACGCGATGGTCGAGCGCCGCCGCAAGGACTTCCACGTCGAGTTCACCACGCTGCGCTTCGCGTGCGTGGGCGAGTACGGGCAATGGGAAGGCCGCAGCGCGATCGTGCCGCGCTGAGAGGCTGTCCGACGATGGTGCCGGAGACTGTCAGCATTCGCTGACAGTCTCGAGTCTTCAGGGAGGAAGCTCCGCTTCCTCCCGGTCGCGCCGGCGAAGCCGTCGCGCCTCCCCTGGTTCCAGTCGCTGTCGCGACGAGGCTGACGGCATTGGCCGTCTGCCTCTGAGACGGCGCGGGCGTCGCCGACGACCGCCGCTTGTCAAGCTCGCGCCCGCGGCACTACCGTGTCGAGGTGGCGTGTCGTGCCCCGCGACTCGGCGGCTGGGCCTTCGCGGTGACGGCAGAGCTCGTGGGCGCCTGCGGCGAGCCGTTCGCCGTCGACGGAGCCACCGGCGCGAGCACAGGATCGAACGGTGGGTCGGAGACTGGCTCCGCCGCGACGACCGCGACGACCGCGGGCGCGAGCACCGACGAGCACGCCGTCGACGGCGATTTTCTCTCGCCGCCCGACGCCGGCTCGGCGGACACGCCCTGCAGTCCGTGGGATCAGGACTGCACGCTCGGGCACAAGTGCACGTACTACGACGGCCAGGGCGACGGCGTGTGGAACGCGACCAAGTGCGTGCCGATCGCACCCGATCCCGATCCCGTCGGCGCCGCGTGTACGGTCGTCCACAGTCCGCTGAGCGGCCTGGACTCGTGCGATCGCGGCGCGATGTGCTGGGGGATCGATGTCCAGACGGGCTTGGGCCGTTGCGAGGCGCTGTGCCGCGGGACCCAGGCCGACCCGGTGTGTCCCGACCCGCGCACGCACTGCGTCGGTCACTTCTTCGGCCTGTGTTTGGCCGACTGCGATCCACTGCTGCAGGACTGCCGCGAGGGCGACGGCTGCTATCCGCTGGCGGAGGGACTCGAATGCGCGCCCGATGCCAGTGGCCCGATCGGACGCTTCGGGGACCCCTGCGACAGCAGCAACGCCTGCAACGTCGGGATGCTCTGCGCCGCCGCGGTCGGCGTGCCCGGCTGCGAGGGACCGAGCGGCTGCTGCACGTCGTGGTGCGAGCTCGACTCCTTCACCTGCGCGCTGATCGATCCGCAGCTCGAATGCGTGCCGTGGTACGAGCCCGGGCACGCGCCACCGGGACGCGAGCTGGTCGGCAGTTGCCTGCTGCCGAGTCGCTCACCCGCAGACCCAGCCTGCCTGCAGCTGGATGCACACGGTCCCGTCGGGGCAGCTCTGCCCGCCGCTGCAGTCGAGTGCACAGACCGCAACCTGCATGTTGCCGATCATCACCGGTAGTGCAGTACGGCTGCGCCGTGCCCGAAGTCGGCGGCGCACAATCGGCGGCGGGATCGCTGCAGCCCTCGTGGGTGCAGAAGCCGGCGATGGGCATCATCGCCATGTCGACGATCTGCAGGCACGCGGTGGTACCGGGGCCGCAGTCCTCGGGTTGCAGGCAGTGATCGTAGAGTCCGCCGGCGCCGGGCACGGCGCCAGTCGGGTCGGCGCCGCCGTCGCTGCTGCCACCGGGTGCGTCGCCGGTGGGATCGGTGGTCGCGGGCATGGTCGTGCTGGGATCGGCACCGCCGCCGCTGCTGTCGCCGTGGTCGCCGTCGTCACCGGAGTCGTCGCCGTCCTCGCCGTCGTCGTCGCCACTGGACGATGGTTCGCCGGTGTCGCTCGCAGCGGGCGTGGCGGTGGTCCCGACGGGATAGCCGCCGCCGTGGCCGAATGGGTTGCTGTCCTGCTCGAGCGTGCATCCCAACAAAGCCGTGAAACACGCCGAGCACACGGCGTTGCGCGAACGAGTCGTGGTCATGGTGCCTCGAGGCGGTGCCGCACGCCGCGGGCGGGGAAGTGCACGGTGTGTGCCGTCGTGGCGCGGAAATGATCGCGGCCGCGGCCGCATCGCCGTGGGCTCGCGGCTGCGCAGATCGTCGCGCTGTCCAGACCCGCGGTTGCGCAGTTCGTTGGCGCGGCTGCGAGGCGCGGCTATCGCCGCGTGCGATTGCCATGCAACCTGGAGCAGTGCAGCGGCACCACGCGTCCATGCGCCAGACCCGTCGGACCCTCGCCGTGCTCGCGCCCCTGCTCCTGCCCGTGCCGCGGCTGGCCGCGGCCGCGCAGTGGCACGTCACCGTGGACGGCACCGCGGCCGGCGACGGCTCCCGCGGCGCGCCGTGGGATCTCGCGACCGCGCTGTCGCACCCCGCCGCGGTGCAGCCGGGCGACACGATCTGGCTGCACGAGGGCAGCTACCCGGTGCAGGGCGAGCTGTCGTCGATCCTCACCGGCACCGCCGACGCACCCATCGTCGTGCGTGCGGCTGCGGGCGAGCACGTGCAGCTCGACACCGGCAGCGACTTCGCCAACGTCGTGTCGATCCAAGGCGGCGACACCTGGTACTGGGGCTTCGAGGTCGCGAGCGCGTCGGCGGATCGCTGGGCACCTTCGTGGACGCCCGAGTCGCAGATCCCGCCGGCACGCGGGCAGAGCCTCAACGTCTATGACGCGCCCGGCACGAAGCTCATCGGTCTGATCGTGCACGATACCGCCTCGGCGATCGGCTTCTGGGAGGGGGCCATCGACGCGGAGATCTACGGCTGCCTCATCTACTTCAACGGCTTCGACGCCGACGATCGCGGCCACGGCCACGGCGTGTACACGCAGAATCTCACCGGCACCAAACACCTGCGCGACAACATCCTGTTCGGTCAGTACAGCTACGGCATCCATGGCTACGGCGAGGGCGGTCACCTCGACAACTTCGACATGGAAGGCAACATCAGCTTCCGCAACGGCGTGGTCTCGACCATCAGCGACGCGACCACCAACATCCTCGTCGGCGGGGCGATGGTGGCCCACGATCCCAGGGTCGCGGGCAACGCAACGTGGTTCGAGCCCGGCGAGGGCGGCGTCGCGATCGACCTCGGCTACGGCTCGGTGGAGAACGCGGTCGTGACCGACAACGTCATGGCCGCGGGCACGGCACTGCGCGTGGCCGAGGTCGGCAGCTCGACGATCGCGGGCAACCTCGGCTGGGGCGCGGTCGACGGCTTCGATCCGGCGGCGTTCCCCGACAACCAGTGGTACCCCGAGTCCGCACCCACCGGCGCGACGGTGGTGCTGCGGCCCGATGTCTACGATCCCGACCGCGCCCGCATCGCGGTGTTCAACTGGGACGCGGCCGCCGAGGTCGCGGTCGATCCGAGCGCCGTGCTCGCACCGGGCGACAGCTTCGAACTGCGCGACGCGCAGGACTACTTCGGTGCCGCGGTGCTCAGCGGCGACTACGACGGCACCGACGTGATGGTGCCGATGGTGTCGCGCACCGCCGCTGCGATCGTGGGCACGCCCGCGACGCCGTACGTGCACACCAGCGCGCAGTTCGGCGCGTTCGTGCTGCTGCGTACCGGCACCGGCGGCAGCGCCGACGACGGTGGCAGCGGCAGCGAGGGCGGCGTCACCACGGCGACCCAGGACAGCGGTGGCGACGCGGGCGGCAGCGACGGCCCCACCGCGACGAGTACCGGCCCGTCGAGTGGCGGTGCTGACGGCAGCAGCAGCGACGGCGCGGGTGCGAGCGACGACGCCGGCTCGGGCTGCGGCTGCCGCAACGCGCACGGCCGCGCCGTCGCGATGCTGGGGCTGCTCGTGCTCGCGCTCGCGCGGCCGCGCCGGCGCCGGCGTGGCTGAGTCACCGGCCCAGGTCCGTCCGCGCGGCGCCGAAGCGGCACGAGGATGGGTCACCCGCTCGTCACGACGAGGCGGCGATGCCATGCTGAGCTTCGCCCGCGATGTCCCCGCCGAGCCCAGGCTTCCTCGCGATCGCCTCGCGCCGCCAGGTCGTGACCACCAGCTTGCGGATCGCCGCCGTGGTCGGCGTGGTGCTCAACCTGCTCAACTACGGCCCGGTGCTGTTCGCCGGCGAGGCGCTGCCATGGCCGCGGGTCGTGCTCAACTTCTGCGTGCCGTTCTGCGTCGCGACCTACAGCGCGGTGCGCAACGAGCAGCGCGCCGGCGCGGCGCCCAGCGGGAACCAAGCCGGCCGCGGCGCGTGAACCCTCGGCATGTCGATGCCCAGCACGGCCGCGATCGCGGCGGCCGCAATCCTCGCGGTGATGTCGGTGGCACGGGCCGCGGTTCCGACGGCGCCGGTGTGTGACGCTCGCATTGCCGTGACCCGCCCGGTCGTGCGTGGCGCGTTCGCCCGCGAGCTCGTCCATGAGGTCGCGCGGGCCCGGGCGAGCGAGCTCGCCGGCTGTCTGGCCGCGGACGAGCTCGCGGAGCAGGCCGCGTTCGAGCTCGACTTCGAGATCAACGCGCGCGGTGCGGTGATCGACGCCTGGGTCGCCGAGTCGGATCTGTCGGACGCGTTCGATGCCTGCGTGCTCGAGCAAGTCCGGTGGTGGCGCTACCCCGGCCCAAAGCCGCTGCAGCAGTTCAACGTCGCCACGCGCGTCCACGTGCGCCAGGGCTTCATCGTCGTGCCGTGACGCGCCCGCGCTCACGCGCTTCGGCGCGGGCGCGTCGCGCAGAACTCCGACCACGACCGCGCGATGGCATCGAACTCGATGCCCTCGCGGACGAAGCTGCCGCGCGTCATGTCGAGGATCGTCGTGGCCAACTTGCGCGGGTCGGCGTAGCGGGCACGTGCGCCGGGGATCACCAGGTCGACCGCGTCGCGGATCGATGCCGGCACCTCGTCGAGGTCGTAGTTGTTGCCGGTGAAGGCGAGGTTCGCAGACGAGCCCACGACCAGGCGACCGTCGAGCCGTGCGAGCACCGCGAGCGCGTCGACCAGGGCGCCGGCGTTGAGGAAGGTCGCGATGGTGCCGCCGGTGGTGATCTGGCCCAGGGCGTAGCTCGACAGGCGGTCCAGCAGCGACGAGCCTGCGCGCACTCGGTTGACCACGGCGATCGGGGCGCGGCGGGCAGCATGGTCGAGCCACGCGCGCTCGGCATCGCCGGGCAGCTCGGCGACGTCGTCGAGGATCGCGGCGTTCGCGACCGTCACGCAGGGCTTGCTCGCGGGTCGACCCTTGAGCGCGTAGATCCGCTCGATCGCCGCGTCGCTGCACGCGACCAGTCCGAAGCCGACGTCGGTCGGCAGCAGCACGACGCCACCGTCGCGGAGGATGTGGTGAGCGCGAATCGCGTCCTGAGCACTGGTGTTCACGACCCGAAGGAGTCGCGCGTGCGCGCGGTGTGACGAGTTCGCGCCACGCGCAGCGCTCGCGCCGTGGCCGCGCTCCGGATCAGATCCCCAGTCGCTTCTTCATCGCCGCGAGCGCGTCGTCGACCTCGCGCTCGCGCGCGGCCTCGGCTTGCTCGGCCGCGGCCTTCGCGGCCTCGGCCTGGGCCTTGCGCGCCGCCGCGATCGCCTCGGGGCTCTGCGCCGGCACCAGCGGCACCGAGGTCGCCTCGCCCTGCCAGTAGTCGAGGCCGTCGCCGTCGGGCGCGGGCGGCCACGGCACGATGCGATCGAGCGCGCGCAGCTTGGCCTTGCCGCTGTCGGGGTAGACCGCGATCTCGTCGGCGTCGCGGTTGCCGATCGCGAGCACGGTGCACGGTGCGTCGTAGGGGTTCTCGAAGCTGTGTGCGACGCGGGTGCCCGCGGGGAAGCACACGTAGTCGCCCGGGCCCATCTCGAAGCGTCGCTCGCCGCTGCGCAACACGCAGCGACCCGACAGCACGTAGAAGTGTTCTTCTTCGCGCAGGTGCCAGTGCGCCGGGCAGCTCTGCCGCCCCGGTGTGAGCTCGACGAGGTTCACGCCGATGCGCGTGGCCCCGCCGAGATCCGCGAGCGGGATCTCCCCACCGCCGAAGCGGGCGCCCTCTTGCCAGCGATCGAACGCCAGCGTCGTGCTCGCGATCGGTTCGTTGGGCGTGGGCGCGCGCCCGCGGTTGGGCGTCGCGGTGGCGGAGTCCATGCGGGTGTGTTTCATCGCCGCGAAGCGTAGCGCGGTGCGTTGCGTCACCCGAGCGCGATCGCAGCGATGGTGCCCACGAACAGGCCCGCGGTCACGAGCGCATGGGCGAGCAGCGGCAGGCCGCGGCGGCCCTGCCGGGCTCCGACCACCGCGAGGGCGGCGGTGGTACGGGCGAGGGCGGCGGGGAGGGGTCGAGTGGCGTTCATCGTTCGGTGCAGTCTCCAGGGACGGCGGGCCGGAGAACCGGCCGCACGGTCCCCTATTCCGCTGCAACCGATTTGGGTTGGGCCGACCCGCGCGAGCCCGGCGCAGCCATGGCGTCGAGCGCCGCGAGGACCGCCTCGGGCGTCGGGCGGTCGGGCACGGTCTCGCCGACGTGGCGCCACGCGATCCTGCCGTCTTGCGCGAGCACGAAGACCGACGGGATCGCGATGGCCTCGCGATCCATCCGCACGCCGTAGCGCGAGGCGACCTCGGATCTCGGATCGTGCAGCAACGAAAACGTCAGGTTGTGCGCGCTCGCGAAGGCGACCGACTCGGGTGCCTCGTCGGCGCTGATGCCCACCAAGGTCGCGCCGCGACGCTCGAGCTCGGGCAGGGCTCTCTGCAGGCCGGCCAACTGCCGGCGGCAATACACTCACCACCAGCCGCGATAGAACGCGAGCACGACCGGTCCGCGCGCGAGCGCGGCCTGCAGATCGAAGCTCTGACCGCGCGCGTCGACCAGCACGAAGCTGGGCGCGCGCAGCTGCGGTTGCTCGGCGTCGGCGTGGAGTCGGCAGCCCGCCAAAAGCGGCGCGGTCGCGAGCAGGGCAGCGAGGGCGGCGGCGCGGGGCCAGCGGCGCGGCAGGACGCGAGGTGACATCGCCGCCAGGTGTGCCAAAGCCGGGCGCGGCCCGCCACGATCGTCGCGCCGCGGCCGCGCGCGGGCGAGCACGGCCGCAGCGCCGGCCCGGCGCCCGTGCGGCGTGGGGCCCGCGCCGGGGGCTGGCGAAAAAAAACGCGACTTGGGCACGGCCCCCGCATCGAAGGGGCGCCGCGGACGAAGCGGCAGAAGACGACGACCATGTTGGCCAAGCACCTCACGTTCCTGTTCACCCTCTGCGGCCTCGCCTCGATGCCCCTCGCCTGTGAGAAGGACGACGGCGGCGACGACGGCAGCGCGGACGACGGCGACGACGACGACGACGACGACGACGACGACGACGACGACGACGACGACGACTCGAACGACTCGGGCAACGACTCGGGCAACGACTCGGGCAACGACTCGGGCAACGACTCGGGCAACGACTCGGGCAACGACTCGGGCAACGACTCGGGCAACGACAGCGGCGAGCCCGCGTGCTTCGATCCCGGCGACGACTGCGACGTGAACGGCGACTGCTGCGGCTTCGACGAGGGCACCACGGTGTGCACGCAGTTCGACGGGCCCAAGGTCTGCGCCGACCTGTGCAACGACGGCTCGGAGTGCTCGAGCGGCTGCTGCGTCGCGATCGACAACGGCGGAGGCGTCTGCGCGCCGGCGTTCATGTGCGGCTGAGGCGGATCGCGATCGGCCCCTTGCTGCCCGTACCCCGCCGGACGCAGACTCGGGCCCATGCGTGACGCGATCGCTGTGCTCCTGGTCGTCGTGCTCGGCTGTGCCGGGCTCGGCTGTGCGCCGCCGAACTCGGCCAAGCCGTATCCGAAGACCGAGGTGCCCGACACAGGGGCGAAGCCGGAGCCGAGCAAGGACGAGGCCGGCCCCGCGAAACCGTCGCCGGGGATCGTGCGCTACTTCGATCGCGAGGTCGACCTCGAGCCGTTCCTGGTCGGCTTCCCGTTCGGGCGCTACCGCCCGAGCCTGCGCACCGGCGCGCTCTTCTACTACGCGCTGGGCGATCGCTACACCCTCGAGATGGCGCCGCTCGAGCGCAAGGGCGCGCGCTGGGATCTGCAGGCCGGCACGCCCATCAGCGACGTCGATTGGTCCAAGCGCAGCCTGTGGTCGTTGCATCACCACGCCGCGACGCAGAGCCTGTGGCTGCACGCCGACGCCGCCAACGACGAGGTGATGAACCTGTGGCGGCTCGATCTCGCCAGCGGCGCGCTCGAGCAGGTCACGCACCACGACTACGTCTACGGCCTGGGCTTCTCCGAGGACGAGAACACCATCGCGTACCTGCCGCGCAGCGGCACCAAGGCGCCGTTTCGCTCGTGCCTGCGGCTGCGCGACGTCAAGACCGGCGACGAGCGCGAGGTCGTGTGCGACACACCGGCGCTCACGTTCACCTGGAGCGCGATCCGCTTCTCGCCCGACGGCAAGGAGGTCTACTTCAACGCGCAGAGCAAGGGCGATCGCAACCGCGAGCAGCTCGTGCGCGTGCAGCTCGACGCGGCCAAGCCCAAGGTCGAGGTGCTGACCAACCCTCGCGCGCGCCGCAGCACGCTCGAGGCGCTCGAGGGCTGGTCCGGGGACGAGCTGATCTATCTCGCGAACGACGACGGCTTCGCCAACCTCCACGCGTGGTCGCGCAAGACCCGGCGCAGCCGCGCGCTGACCCACTTCACCGAGGACATCGCCTCGGCCCACCTGACCGACGCCGGCGTGATCGCGGTGCATCGCACGCCCGCGGGCTCGACCGTCGTGCGCGTCGATGCGGCCACGGGCGCGGTGACGGCGAGTACGCGCATGCCCGGCACCGTCGACGTGATCGACGGCTTCGGCGCCCGCGCCCTGCTCACGCAGGAGTCACCCGACATCGTGTTCCAGGCGCTCGAGCTCGACGCGACCGCGAGCGAGCCCAAGCCCGCGATCGTGGCCGAGCCCGACGCCGCGCTGCAGCCGCGCGTGGTCGCGTGCAAGGCCACGGCGGTGCAGATCCCGACCTTCGACCTCGACCCCAAGACCCGCAAGCCGCGGCAGCTGCACGCGTTCCTGCTCGAGCCGCGGCAGCCCCTCGCCGACGCATCGCAGCGACTGGGCCTGGTGACTGCGTTCTACGGCGGCGACAACGCCTTCAGCGAGTTCGATCAGATCATGTGCGCCGCGGGCTTCACGGTGGTTTCACCCAGCGTGCGCGGCAGCTCCGGTTTTGGTCGCGACTTCGCGGCGCTCAACGATCGCGATCTCGGCGGCGACGAGATCGTCGACCTGTTCCACGTCGCGCGTTGGCTCGAGCAGCGCGCCGGTCTCGATGCACGCCACATCGGTGTGTACGGCGGCAGCCACGGCGGCTACGCGACCATGCGCGCCATGACGTTCCCGCCCGGCACCAACGGCCGCAACGAGGACTACGCCTTCGGCTTCGGCATGTCGCACGCGGGCTTTTCCGACATCAAGAGCTTCCACGACAAGTGCAACATCCCCGACTGGGTCGTGCTCGAGAGCGGCGATCCATCCAAGCCCGCCGACCTCGCGCGCATGAAGGACCGCAGCCCGCTGACCCACGTCTCGCGGCTGCAGTTCCCGATCCTGCTCACGCACGGCAGCAACGACTGGCGCGTGCCGGTGCAGGAGAGCCGACAGTTCGCGCAGGCGGCCCAGGCCGCGGGGCTGCCGATCACCTACGTCGAGTTCGAAGGCCAAGGCCACCGCATCGAGGGCCTCGCGCTGCAGGTGAAGGCGTTCCAGGCCCGCTTCGACTTCCTCATGGCGGTGGCGAAGGCCGCGATGCCCGCTGCCAGCGACGCCGGCTGAGGACGCGGTCATGGTACGCTGGGCGGCACGGTGATCGAGCAGGTCCATGTCCGCGGTTTCCAGGCGCTCGCCGACGTGACGGTGGCGCTCGGTCGCTTCACCGTGATCGTCGGCGCGAACGCGAGCGGAAAGTCGTCGTTTCTCGACGCGCTCGCGATGATGGGGCGCGTGCGAGAGACCAACGCAGCCGAGGTGATCTTCGGCATCAAGGCGGACGCGCGGCACACGTGGATGGAGGGTGCCCGTACGCACGGCGTCGTCACGGATGTGCAGTTCGAGGTCTCGGCTGCCGGTGCGCTGGGGGGCTTCACGTGGACGCGCGGGGCAGACGCGTGGACCTGGCACGGGTGGTCGGATGCGCCCGGCCGGCCGCTTCGGGCCGAGACGTTGCCTCGCATCGGTTGCTTTCGCTTCGACCCGTCGGTGTTGCAGGCGCCTGCGTCGCTGTCGCGCGATTCGACGGCGATCGCACAGAATGGCGCCGGCTTCGCCGCGACGTTGCTGAACCTACAGCTCACCGATACCAAAGCCATGAGCCAGATCGTGGAGCTGGCCCGCAAGGTCGTGCCCGTCGTGGCCGACGTCCGCACGCACGTGGAGAACCTGATCGGACAGGGGCCGAGTGCGGCCGTCGATGTGAAGCTCGGCGGGACCGACAACGGCTGGTGCCCGGCCACGCACCTCAGCGAAGGCACGCTCTTCACCCTCGCCGTGCTCACAGCGCTGCACGCCCCAGCGCGGCCGCAGGTCCTCCTGCTCGACGACATCGAGCGCGGCCTGCACCCGCGCGCGCAGCGTGAGCTCGTCGCGTGCGTGCGCGGGTTGCTCGACGCCGACCCGAGCTTGCAGATCGTGTGCACCACGCACTCGCCTTATTTCTTGGACGAGATCGAACCGGACGACGTGCGAGTGTTTCAGCTCGACCGTCGCGGGCACACGCACGTCAAGGCGCTCTCGGAACACCCCGACTGGGCGCGAATGCAAGGGCAGCTCTCGGCCGGCGAGTTTTGGTCGTGGGTGGGCGAGTCGTGGGTGTTCGGCGATGCCGGGTGACGGAGGCTTCCGCTTCGTCGTCGCGGGCGAGGACCGTGGACACCACGCGGTGGTGCGAGCACTGGCGCGACGGTGCCTCGGGGATGCGATCGCGTGGTTCGCCGACATCGATCACGACAGCGACGACCGCTGGCACTTCGAGGCGATCACCAGGGCGCACCAGCAAGCGAAGACCAGGGGCTTGAAGCTGCACGGCAAGTTCGGTGCCGAGCCAGCCAAGCCCGACGCGCACATGGTTCGTGCCCAGCTCGCCCTGTGGGCTCTCGACGACTGGCCGTTCGACTTCGCGGTCGTTGCCCGCGACACCGACGGGCAGCCGGCGCGCCTCGACGGCGCGCGACAGGCTCTGCGCGATCATCCTCCGCGCAAGCCGGTGGTGCTCGCGTATGCGGAGCCCGAGGTCGAAGCGTGGGTCATCGCGGGCTGGGATCCGCGCGACGAGGCAGAGCAGCGCCGACTCGACCACGTCGTCGCGCGCCTGTCGTTCGACCCGCGCCGTTCTCCCGACCGCCTCACCGCCAAGCGGCAGTCGGACCCACGGGACGCCAAGGCCGTGCTCGGCGAGCTGTGCGGGGGGAGCGAGACCGAGGCTCACTGGGCTCGCTGCACCGATGCGCCAACCGAGCGGTGGCGCGAGCACACGACCAACGTCGGCGGTCCGTCGTTCCTCGACGGCTTGTTGCACGAGGTCGTGCCGGCGCTGCTGCGCCTGACGGCGGCCGCGCGGTCGAGCTGACGCAGCGTGAGCCCGTCGGCGCCCATCGACGGTGCGCGCGCGGTGCGTCTGCTCACTCGCGCGGCCCCGACGGTGCGCGCGCCTGCACGGATTGCGGTTCACGCGGGGCTGGGCGCGCAGCGCCCGTGCTAGTGTCGCAGCGCTTCGATGGCTTCGGTGCTGGTCGCCCTGCTCGACGACAAGGCCCGCTACCCCACGGTGCCGGCCGAGTTCGGGGTGCAGGTGGGCTGGTGGTTCTTCGCGTTCGCGGTGGTGATGCTGCTGTGGACGTGGACCCGCGCCGAGTCGGTGCGGCGGTGCGTGCTGGCGCTGGAGGACCCGCGGACGTACGCGGTGCTGCGCATCGGCTTCGCGATCATGACCATCATCTGCTTCCTCAACCTCGCGCCCTACTGGCGCATGTTGTGGAGCGACGAGGGCATGTTCGACATGGCCTATGCGCAAGATCGCATGGGTCGCTCCGCCCTGCGCGGCTGGACCCCCGAGGACGGCTTCTTCGACCTGTGGGCGGTGGTCTGTTTCCTGTGGAACAAGCCGTCGTTCTTCTACATGTACGGCAGCCCGGACTTCGTGTTCTGGCACATGATGGCGTTGTTCGCCGCGTGCACGCTGTACGGCTTCGGCGTGTTCTCGCGGACGATGGGCTTCGTCTGCTGGCTGCTGATCAGCAGCGTGTACAACCGCAACGCGCTGTACTGGGAGGGCACCGACACCGTCTACCGCTGCTTCTGGTTGATCCTGCTGTTCGCCAAGACGGGCCACGCGTGGAGCTTCGACAACTGGTGGCGCTGTCGCCGGCTGCGCAAGCAGGGACGGCTGGAGATCCCCGGCGAGGACGGCACCGCGCCCGACGGCCGCAAGCGCGAGCCCATCTACCGCCTGGTGCCGGCGTGGCCGCGCTGGCTGTGCATGCTGCAGCTGGCGGGGCTCTACTGCTCCACCGGTTGCGTCAAGACCGGCGACGTGTGGCTCAAGGGCGACGCGCTGTACTACGCGCTGAACATGGACCACTTCTACCGCTTCGAGGGGCTGACCCAGGCGGTGTCGTCGGTGTTCGCGACCAACCTGTTCCGGCTCAACACCTGGGTCACGCACTGGTGGGAGCGCTGCTTCCCGCTGCTGATCGTGGGCGAGATCCTGCGCTTCGGCCTGCTGCACAAGGACGCCGCGTGGATGAAGGCGCAGAGCCGC
Source organism: Nannocystaceae bacterium (assembly GCA_046351635.1). Classification (GTDB taxonomy): domain Bacteria; phylum Myxococcota_A; class Polyangia; order Nannocystales; family Nannocystaceae; genus Xiheibacterium. The sequence goes on from JAXLYC010000008.1 coordinate 49,755, forward strand.
GGCGTGCGGTTGTGGCTGGGGCGCGGCCTGCTGCTCGCCGGCTATCTCATCGCCTACCGCGTCGTGGTCATCACGCTGCCGTTCTGCCTGTCGATGATCGAGGACACGCCGCAGGATCCGACGCGGCCGCTGTTCAAGACCCACCTCGCCATGGGCGTGGGCGTGCCGCTGTTCGTCGCGATCTGGTACGCGCTGCGCCGCTGGCCGCTGGTGCTCTTGCGCGGCGGTCGCACGATCACGCTGCCGGCCCGCCTGCCGCGGATCCTGCGGACGCTGCGGCTGCCGCAGATCACGATCTCGCACGAGAGCATGCGACGGTGGCTGCTCGGTCGTCGGCTGTGGCTGACGCTCGGCTTCATCTTCCACGGCTTCCTGATCCTGTTCATGAACATCGGCATGTTCCCGTTCATCATGCTGATGACCTACGCGGCGTACGTGACCGGCGACGAGTACGCCCGCGGCTTCGGGCGCATCGCGGCGTGGCTGCGCACGCGCTCGCGCCTGGCCCGGCTCGCGCCGCCGGCGACCGCGTTCATCCCGGCGCAGGCGCCCGGCAGCGTGCCGGTCCGCGGCCGCCGCTTCCCCGACGTGCTCGTGCTCGTGCTCGGCCTGGGCGGCGCGTACCTGGTCTGGGCCCGCGCACACAAGGAGACCTGGGTCGGCACGGGCGCGAAGGTGTGGCTCGCGTCGATCGTCGTGATCGCGGTGGTGCTGCGGCTGCTGCGGCCGCGCCCGCGCGAGCTGGCGCTGATCCAGCAACCGCCGGCGCTGGCGTACTCCGCCATCGGCCGCGCGCTGGCGCTGTTCGCCTTCTGCTGGCACACCGGCGCGGTCGGCCTGCACCTGTTCCCGCCCTACGCCATCTACAACACCTGGCGGACCCCGGCGAAGTCGGTGTTCGGACCGTGGCTGGCGGTCTCGGGCACCTCGCAGAGCTGGGAGATGTTCGCGCCCAACCCACCGCGCAGCAACCAGTTCATGAAGTCGGTGGTGGTCGAGCACGACGGCGATCGCTGGGACCTGCGCAACAACGCGTTCGAGTACCGGCCGAGCCCGTGGATCATCAACGACCGCATGCGCAAGATGCAGCGGCGCATGGTCGGCAAGGGCAAGTGGTACCTGCGCTACTGGGTCGACTTCCAGTGCCGCGAGTGGGCGCTGCGCACCGGCGAGGTGCCCAAGGAGGTCGAGATCTGGTCGATCACGACCCGCATCCCGCCGCCGGAGGTCGTCAACGTCTGGCAGCCGCGCAAGTTCAAGGGCCGCAGGGACGGCTCGGGCGCGATCACCGGGCAGCCGTACGACCCGCGCGCGCTCGTCGTCAAGGAGAGCCACGTCCAGACCCACCAGTGCGGCAAGTCGGGCCAGCTGCCGCCGTTCATGAAGCAGCGCTACGGCCTGCCGCTGCTGCCCGAGGACGAGCAGGCGCAGAAGCAAGAAGACGCCCGCCTGGAGCGGCTTCACGAGTCGCGGCGCAAGTCGTGGGACAATCGCACCGACTTCGGTCGCGCCAGCGAGTCGGCCGAGGAGCGCAAGGAACGGATGGAACGGCAGCAACGCGAGCGCAAGGAGCGAGACCTCGAGGAGCGCATCGACGAGGCCGTGCCGGTCGAGGACGAGCCCGAGCGCCCCGGCGACGAGGAGAACAGCTGATGTCCGACGAAGCCGGACCCGAGCGAGACACCGTCGACGACGCGCCCAAGCCGTCGCTGGCGGAGACCTTGCTGCACGCGCCGCGCCGCGACGACGATCGCCCCGAGCAACGCTGGGCCTACCGGCCGTGGCTGCTGCTGCTCATGTCGCTGGCGGTCGGCTACCACGCGCTGGTGCTCTTGGTGCACAACCTTCCGGGCAAGGGCCTGTCGAAGGACGTGCACACGTTCTTCAACGAGAAGCTGCAGGCGTCGGCGTACATGCGCGCGACCGGCAACACGCAGAGCTGGGCCATGTTCGCGCCCAACCCCCACCGCAGCAACATGTTCATGAAGGTCCTGGTGAAGGACAAAGACGGCGAAGTCTGGGATCTCGCCCATGACATGTACGGTCGGCGCGAGTACCCGTACCTGTTCTACTCGCGCATGGGCAAGATCAACCGGCGGTTGATCGAAGAGAAGGGCTATCGCCGGCACTACGCCGCGTGGGTCTGCCGCGACTGGGAGATGACCCACGGCGGCGAGTCGCCCGACGAGGTCCAGTTCGTGAAGATGTGGACGCAGGTGCCGCCGCCGCAGAAGGTCTACCCGACCATGGGCTACGACCCGATGAAGCTGCACCTCAACCAGCGCGAGGAAGAGACCGTGCGCTGCTCGACCTCGTACCACGGTCAGGTGCCCGAGGACATCCGCGAGCGGCTCGGTCTGCCGGCGGCGCACCCCGGGCGCTATCGCGACGTGCACGTGCGCACCTGGTGGGATCAGAAGCAGGCCAAGGAGCGCCAGGCCGAGCGTGAGCAGCGAGCGGCCGAAGCCCGCACCGACGACGACGCGACCGTGCCCGAGCCGGTCGGCGAGGTCGAAGGAGCGAAGGAGTGATGGGCGCCGTGCTCGGCTTCTTCGACGAGCCCGAGGTCGACGTCAGCGCCCACCTGGCGCAGGCGACGACGCTGGCCCTGGTCGCGATCGGCCTGGTCATCGCCTTCTTCGTGGTGCGGCCCGAGCTGTGGAAACGGATGCTGTTCGACCGGCTCGATCCACGGCCGGCCGCGATCATGCGCATCGCCTTCGGTCTGGTGGTGCTGTGGACCTTCGTGGACCTCACGCGCGACGCCCGGTTCCTCTTCACCGACGAGGGCATGTGGCTGACCAAGATGGCGCGGAAGAACTACGGCGGGAAGCTGTCCACGCTGTGGGATCCCGAGCATGGCTTCGAGCACTGGTACGACCTGTTCCCGGTGCTGGGCAGCAAGTTCACGATCCTGCACATGCGCTCGGATCCCGCGTTCGTGTACGGGCTCTACGCGCTGCTGTTGCTGTCGATCGTGTGCATGGTGCTGGGCTGCTTCACCCGCACGGCCTCGATCCTGGCGTGGGTGCTGTCGGAGCAGCTGTACCGCTACAGCCCTATCTTCTACACCGGCGGCGACACCGTCGTGCGGGTGTTCCTGTTCCTGGGCATGTTCTGCCGCTGGGGCGAGGCCTACTCGATCGACAACTGGCGGCGCAATCGCAAGGCCATCCTCGGCGGCGCGGCCACGCTGCCGCCGCTGCGACGCATCCCGGCCTGGCCGCAGCGCCTGATGATGCTGCAGCTGGCGGTGATCTACTGCGCGACCGGCCTGCTCAAGAGCGGCGGCACGTGGATCGATGGCACCGCGCTGTACTTCTCGCTGTGCCTCGATCACTTCTATCGCTTCCCCGAGCAGATCCACGTCGCGACCTTCATGCAGTACATCGGCGTGCTGCCGGTGATCACGGTGTGGGTGCGCTACTGGGAGCTGTTGTTCCCGGTCGTACTCGTGGGCATGGCGGTGAACTGCTACGAGCGCGAGCGTCGTGACGGCAGCTGGCCGCAAGCGCCGGCGTGGCGGCGACAGCTGTCGTACGCGCTCATCGCCGGCGCGCTCGGCTGCGGCGCGATCATCACCGGATGGGGCGCGCAGTACTACATCCCGCCGCGCTACATCCCGTGGCTGCCGCCGCAGAGCTTCTTCGCGGTGTTCACGGCGCTGGCGGTGGCCGCGTGCGTGCTCGCGGTCGTGGTCTACTTCGTGGTCCGCGATCGCCCGCGCTGGCACGCGCTGGTGTTCCACTGGCTGCTGGGTCGCCGGGTGTGGCTGATCTGGGGCTTCTTCATGCACATCGGCATCGACCTGGGCATGAACGTGGGCACCTTCGCCGAGGTCATGATGGCGGCGTACTTCGCGTGGCCTTCGGGCGACGAGGTCGGTCGCGCGTTCCGCTACGCGCTGTCGGGCCCGGCTGCGCCGGGCGAGCACGGTCGGCCGGTGCGCAAGCGACCGTGGGCGCGGCGGTTGCTCGCGCCGATCGATCGCCTGCGCTACCGCGCGCCGGGCCGCGGGTACATCATCCACCACAACCCCGACGACGCCAGCGTGCGCCACGCGGCGCTGCTGCGGCTGTGGGATCTGGGCGAGCGGCTGCGCTTCGTCGCCGACGACACCGTGCCCTCGCGCAAGCTGGTGCTCGAGATCGAGGGCGTGTCCGGCCGCGAGGTCGGAGCCGGCGCCGGCCGCATGCTGCTGCGCATCTTCCCGGGGCTGTGGTGGCTGCGGCCGGTGCGACGGATCCCGGTGCTCGGGACCGCTGCAGGCGCGCTCGCGGTCGTGATCCTGCGACAGCGGCCGTGACCACGCGCGCGCCGATCGAGCTGTCGGTCCACCCCGACGTGCTGCTCGACGAGCAGCTGCTGCGCCGCGAGGCCGCCCGCGTCGCGCACGTGCGTGAGCAGGACGTGCACGACGCAGTGGTGCTGCGCAAGGCCATCGACGCGCGGCGCGGTCGCGTGCGGCTGCTGCTCAAGGTCGCGTTGGTGATGCGCGGCGATCCGCCGCCGGCCGCGGGCCCGGGTCCGGTCGCGCTGCCGCGCCTGTCGGGCGAGCCGGAGGTCGCGATCGTCGGCGCGGGTCCGGCGGGGATGTTCTGCGCGTGGGCGCTGGCGCAGCTGGGCATCTTGGCGCGCGTGCTCGAGCGCGGCAAGCCGGTGCGCGAGCGCAGGCACGATCTCGCGGCGCTGGTGCGCCGCGGCGAGCTCGATCCGGACAGCAACTACTGCTTCGGTGAGGGCGGCGCCGGCACCTTCAGCGACGGCAAGCTGTACACGCGCGCGGACAAGCGCGGCGAGGTCGCGGCGATCCTGCGCGCGCTGGTGGCCTGGGGTGCACCGCCGGAGATCCTCGTGGACGCGCGGCCGCACATCGGCACCAACCGTCTGCCGCAGGTGATCGGCGCGATGCGATCGGAGCTCGAGCACGCCGGCACACGCTTCCACTTCGGCACCCGGGCCGCGGCGCTGTCGTGTGACGGCACCACCGTGGTCGGGCTGCAGCTGGCGTCGGGCGAGCGCATGGACGCGCGCGCGGTCGTGCTCGCGCCCGGGCACTCGGCCCGCGACGTGCAGCAGTTCTGCGCCGACGCCGGTGTGGCGCTGCAGTTCAAACCCTTCGCCATGGGCGTGCGCATCGAGCATCCCCAGCACACCATCGATCGCATCCAGTACGGCACGCTCGCGGGTCACGCCGCGCTGGGCTCGGCGTCGTATCGCCTGGTCGAGCAGGCCTGCGGTGTGGGCGTGTTTTCCTTCTGCATGTGTCCGGGTGGTTTCATGGTGCCGGCGGCGACCTCGGCGGGCGAGCAGGTCGTCAACGGCTGGAGTCCATCGTCGCGGCGCGGTCGCTTCGCCAACGGCGGCTTCGTGGTCGAGGTCGGTACCGCCGCGCTGGCGCGCCGCGGCCTGCCACCGGGCGACCCGCTGGCCGGCGTGGTGTTGCAGCGCGAGCTCGAGCAGCGGGCCTACGTCGCGGGTGGCGGGGCGTTCGTCGCGCCGGCGCAGCGGCTCGACGACTTCGTCGCTGCCCGGGCATCGCGCGAGCTGCCCGAGTGCAGCTATCCCCGCGGCGTCGCGGCGGTCGAGCTCGATGCGGTGCTGGGCGAGCTCGCCGCGCCGATGCGCGAGGCGTTGCGGCACATCGGCTCGCGCATGCGCGGCTTCGTCGGTGCCGAGGCGATCGCGGTCGCGGCCGAGAGCCGCACCAGCTGCCCGGTGCGGATCCTGCGGGGCCCCGACGGGCAGTCGCCCTCGCATGCGGGGCTGTTCCCCTGCGGCGAGGGGGCCGGGTACGCCGGCGGCATCATGAGCGCCGCGCTCGACGGCGTGCGCACGGCGATCGCGATCGCCCGCGCGTGGGGTCGCGACATCGGCGTGCTCGGATCGCTGGTGCACGCCGCGGGCAACTGACGCGGCCGACGGCGCGCCGGTGGGCCGATGTCGTCGTCGTCGCGCCGGGGCGACGCGTCCTGCGCGAGTCGAGTGCCCGACGCCGTCGCGAGGCGATGTCGCGGCAGTCCGCGGTCGCGCCGCTGCAGCGCTTGCCGTCGCGGATCGGCGTGACGAGGTGTCACTTCGCTGCGCACGACCGCTTCGCGTCGCGTGCACGCGTGCGAGACGGATCGACACGCAGTCCCGACGCGCGTTGTAACGCAGCGATTGCGGCCGCGGGCCACGGCCGCGCTTGCACGGCCACGCATGCTCGCGGGTATGCGAACCATGATCGTCTCGTTTCTCGCGATCGCTTCGATGACTGCTGGGCTCGCGTGCGACACCGGCGATGGCGGCGTTGCCGATCGCTCCTGTGCCAGCGGCGAGCGCTGGGGTGGTGGCAACCAGGGTTCGGTGCTGATGAACCCCGGACGCGACTGCATCGGCTGCCACCGCGGCGAGGGCCCGCGCTTCGCGGTCGCCGGCACCGTCTACGACGCGGCCGACGAGGCCGACGGTTGCTTCGGCGTCGCCGACGTCGCCGTGCACCTGGTCGGTGCGGACGGCAAGACCGTCACGCTCACCAGCAACGACGCCGGCAACTTCATGCGCAGCTCGCTCGATCTCGCGATGCCCTACACCGTGCGACTCGAGTACGAGGGGCGCGAGCGCGTCATGACCACGCCGCAGACCGAGCTCGACTGCGCGTCGTGCCACACCGCCCAGGGGCGCAACGGCGCCCCCGGGCGCGTGCTCGCACCCTGAGGTCGCGCCCGCGCGGGGGCGCGCAGCCGCTCCGTCCGGGGCCGGGCCGCGACATCGGTGTCGCGTCGCGTGACGCCGATCAACCCGCGCCCGCGTGCGCCACCTTTCGCGGCTGCCGTGCCAGGACCCGGGCGGCATACTCCACGATCGCGGTGCTGCACCGCGGCTTGGCTTTGGGGGGGATCATGACGCACGCACGCGGGACGCTCCTGGCGCTGTCGCTGCTGACCGGTGGCTGCTTCGGCCTGTTCGACGACGACGCTTCGGACGAGCCGGCACAGCCGCGTCGCTTCGACCTCGCGGTCGGGGCCGACGTGACGCTGACGCTCGACGGTCTGTCCTGCACCGGCACATCGCCCTCGCACGGCTGCCTGTCGGAGTCGCCCCGGAGCGAGGTCGAGGTCACGATCCACGGGCCCGACGGGTTCGTGCTCGCGGGCACGGAGTCCGACGGCTTCGACGTCGAGGTCCGCCTGCGGGCAGCGGCACACGGTCACGCGACGATGCGCGTGCGCTACGACGGCCCGTTCGGCGACGAGTACGTCGACAGCTTCGAGCTGTACGCCTACGAGGTCACGCGCGTGGAGCTGCAGCCGCCGTGTCGCGGCGAGCCCGAGCCCGGCGCGCCGCTGTTGGTCTCCGCCGGCGCGGAGTTCTCGCTCGAGGCCGACGCGTTCGCGGACGATCGTCCGCTGCTCACGGGCACGCTGTCGCTGTTGCAGGACGCCGGCGGCTTCACGCAGGGCCCCGGCGCGCTGCTGACCGCGCCGGCGACCGCGGGGGTGCACCTGCTGCAGCCCATCGGCCGCGACAGCGAGCCGCTGCGGCTCGAGGTGTTCACGCCCGCCGAGGTCGAGCTGGCGCTGTCTCTCGGTCGCGACTTCGACGACGACGACGTCGTCGACACCGTGCGCGTCAGCCCGGCGGTCCGCGGCACGCCGGCGTGCGTGCAGCAGGGCTCGCTGCGCGCCGAGCTGCGGGTCGAGCAGGGCGCATGCGCGGTCGCGATCGGCGGCTTCGCCATCGACGGCGACGTGCCGCTCGACGTGGGCGAAGCCGACGTCGACGTGCCGGTGCGCGGCTTCGGTACCTGCGAGGTCGTGGCCGCGACCGCCGGCGGCCAGCCGCAATCGATCACGTTCGAGCCGGAGCGCGACTTCGGCGGCGGCGATCCCTGGGAGCAGGAGCGCCTGCAGACCGCACCGACCGAGCTCGAACCCCCGACGCAGAGCCGCCAGGGCTGCTCGCAGGTCCGCGATCTCAGCCACGGCGGTTGCCACATCCTCGACGCCGCCGGCATCCCGCTGCCGAGCATCGACTGCCTGCAGGACTGGGACTGGAAGTTCGAGCGCCGCGACGACGACTACGGCGCCGCGACGATCCCGACCCACGTGGTCGGCGCGGGGCTGCAGAGCGAGCTGCGTGCGGAGATCGAGTATCGCGTGCTGCTGCTGGACTGGGGTCGCTATCCGCCGGCGGACCTCCGGGTCGAGCCCTCGGTCGCGCAGGGCCTGGTCGCCTACGCCGACGAGTGCGGCCAGGACGACCGCGCGGTCGTGGTGGTCGAGCACGAGCTCGCGGGCGACTACTCGCTCGAGTTCGCCGCGTCGAACATGTCGGGCAGCGGCCACGTGAGCATGGCCGTGCACGACGTCGCGCTCGCGCGCTTCACCACCGATGCGGCCGAGGTCGCGAGCGCGGGCGATGTGACCCGCGCACACGTCTTCACCAGCGTGCAGACCGATTTCGCGGTCGGCTACGAGACGCCGACGGCGTCGCGCTGGGCGAGGTGGGGGCCGGTGCTGGTGCGCACCAGCGGCATCGACGCGCGCGCGGCGGTCGACCCCGAGCGCCGGCGTGTCCACACCGGCAGCACGCCCAACGTGATCCGCTTCGAATCGCCGGTGGCGCCGTCGGTCTACGAGCTCGACGTGGTCGACGCCACCGCGGTCGCGAGCGTCGATGGACTGATCGAGCCCACGCTCTCGCCCGGCGAGAGCGAGTGCATCGACCTGGTGCCGCGCGCGGCTGATGGCCTCGCGATCCGCGGCCAGCTCGAGCGAGCCACCGCGCATCGAACTCGACGCACCGGGCCTCGTGCTCGATCGCCAGGCGTCCTGGCCCGACGACCGCCTGTGCCTGCGCGCGGTCGAACCCGGCAGCAACGTGCTGTCGCTGCAGTGGGGCGAGCTCGCTGGCAGCTACAGCTGGACGGTGCGGTGAGCCGAGCTCATGCGCCCTGCTTCGCGGCGTGCTCCGCGAGCCACTGCTCGAGCTTCTTCACGAACTCGGCGTCGCGATCGCCGACCTCGCGCAGCAGCGCGCGCGCGCGTTGGGCCATGGCGATGGCGCGGTCGCGTTGGCCGTCGATGTCGTAGCCACGCGCCAGTGCCCAGCAGGTCGAGGCCCGGCGCCAGGGATCGATGTTGGCCTGCTCGCGCAGGGCCAGCGCGCGCTCGAGCAGTGCCAGGCCCTCGGCGCGTCGCTCAGGTGGGCCCGAGGCGCTGAGCATGCGACCGAGGTTGTGCATGGTGTTGGCGGTGCCGGGGTGTTCGGGCCCGCTGGTCGCGCTGCGGATCTCGAGCGCCTCGCGGTACAGCGCGATGGCCTCGTCGCGGCGGCCGACCTCGTCGTAGGCGCCGGCGAGGTTGTGCATCGCCAGCGCGATGTCGGGGTGGCGTGCGCCGTACAGCCCACGGTACAGCGCGAGCACGCGGGTGTAGCCGTCGATGGCGTCGGGCAGGCGGTGCTGCTTGAGCGCGATCGCGGCGAGGTTGCTGGATCCCGATGATGGTCGGGTTGTCCTGGGCCATGCGCGCGGCCGCGAGCTCGAGGCCGTGCTCGAGCGCCGCGCGGCCTTCGTCGAGGTGGCCACGCTGGACCTCGATCGCGCCCAGCGTGTTGTACATCTCGGCGGTCACCGTGTGCGGGCCGGGGTACAGCTGCTCCTGCTGCGCGATGCCTTCGCGGGTGTGCGACCGCCTCGTCGAGGCGACCCAGGTGGGCCAACACCGCGGCGGCGTTCATGTGCACGCGCGGGATCTGCCGCGCACCGCGTGTCCGCCGCGAACTGTTGCGCGCGGTCGAGCACGTCGAGGTGCTGGCAACGCGCCCTCGTAGTCGCCCTGCAGGCTCGTGACCACCGCGAGGAGTTCGACGCCAGCGTCAGCGAGCGCGAGGGATCGTCGAGACGATAGAGCGCGGCCTCGGCCCGCTCGCCGGCCTCGCGCGCGGCGGCGTGCTTCTCCTCGATGGTGCCCAGCACCGCGACCAGATCGACCCCGCATCGGCCGCGACCTCGACGTGGCCATGGCGTCCGCGGCCCAGGCGGCCTTGCGCAGGATCGCCTCCGCGAGCGCGGCGTCCTTGTGCATCGAGTGCACCCGGCCCAGGCCCAGCAGGCTTCTGCGCGCAGCGCGTGATCGCCGTCGATCTCGGCGCGCGCGAGGTTGGCGATCGCGATCGCCAACGCCTCCTCGTGGCGCCCGGCGAAGCGCAGCGCCTCGACGCGATCGATCGACTCGGCCAGCTGCAGCGAGAGCACGTGGGCCGCGGGCGTCGAGTAGATCGGCTCGATCGCGGACGGTCGCGCGCCGTCGAGGCGGCGCTCCGGGCTCACCCACGGGTGCGAGCAGGTCACCGTCGCGCGCGTCGTCGGAGGACAGCAGCGCCGCGATCGCCAGCGACGCGCGCAGCTCCGACGCCCGGCGCTCGAAGCAGCGCAGCTGCACCGTGCGCACGTGGCCCTCGTCCTGCGGGCCGCGGCAGGCCGCGTCGTGGGCCTCGCGCCAGCGCGCGACCCAAGCGTCGACGCGCGCGAAGCTGGTCGCGAGCTCGGTCTCGGGGATCGTCGGCCAGGCCTCGCGCAGCTGTGCGCGGACGTCGTCCGACCACGCCTGCGACAGGCCGGCGTCACCCTGGCACTGCGGGTCGCCGCGGGTCTGACCCAGGGACCACGACGTCGCCGCGACCGCGGCGAATCCCACCGTCACCAGCGCCGCGGTCTGACGCCGCCGCCGCCGACCCGGGGTGTCGACCAGCGCGTCGAGCAGCGCGTTCATGTCGGCGAAGCGCTGCGCGGGATCGGCCGCGAGCGCGCGCAGCAACACGCGCACGATCCACCGCGGCACGCCGTGGTGCGCGGGCAGCTTCGGCGGCGTGTCGGTCACCGCGGCCGCGAGCTCTGCGGCGGTGCGGCCTTGCCACGGGCGCTCGCCGAACAACGCCTCGAACAGTGCGACCCCGAACGCGAACTGATCCGCGCGGGTATCGACGGCCTGGCCGCGCCACTGCTCGGGGGCCATGTATGCCGGCGTGCCCACGACCGCGCCGGTGCGCGTCAGCGTCATCGCGGTCTGCTCGCGCAGCGCCGGAATCGCCATGTCGCTGGCCGCGGTCTCCTCGAGGCGCTCGCCGTCGCCCTGCAGGCGCGCGAGGCCGAAGTCGGTCACGCGCACCCGGCCGTCGCGGCCGATGAGCACGTTGTGCGGCTTGAAGTCGCGGTGCACCAGGCCGCAGGCGTGGATGGCCGCGAGCCCGCGGCCGGCGGCCACGAACGCGGCGAGGATCTCGTCGCGACGTCGCGGCTGGGCCTTGCGCCACGCGTCGAGCGTGCTGCCGTCGACGAACTCCGCGGCGATGAAGACGTGGCCGTCCGCGGCGCCCACGTCGAACACCGCCACGACGTTGGGGTGGACCACGCGGGCCATGATCTTGGCCTCGCGGGTCCAGCGACCGGCGTGCTGCGAGCCGCCCACGACGCTCGCGCGCAGCAGCTTCAGCGCGACCTGGCGATCGAGCTCCGGATCGTAGGCGGCGTAGACCGTGCCGCCGGCACCGAAGCCGACGCAGGCACGGATCTCGTAGCGATCGGCGAACAGCGAGCCCAACAGCGGTCCGGGCGGTTGCTCGGGGGCTGCGAGCACGTCGTGATCGTGCGCGGTGCTGTCGCCGCCGGACAGCTCGCGCTCGAGGCTGCCGACGGAGGCGGGCGGCGTGCTGCCGAACGCACCGCCGAACAGCGCGACGGTCTGCGCACAGCGGCTGCACGCGTCGATGTGGTGTTCGATGCGATCGCGCGCGGGCTTGCTCGCGACCCCGGCGAGGAACTCACCGAGCTCGTCCTCGCTCGGACACACCTCCGCGCTCGTGCCCGGCACCGCCATCGCGCGACCCCAGTGTAGCCTGCTGCCCGACACGCCGTGCCCGGCGCGGCCGCCGGCGCGGCGCGGACTCGCGCGGCCGAGGCTTCGGCCCGCGAGCCCGGAATCCCACGCAAAACCCGGGCTGCTGCGGCGTCGGCCGCGGATCTGCGACCCTGGATCGTGCGCGTGTGCGAGCCCACGTAATGGGCGACGGGCTCGCGTGACTCACGGATGGTCGAGAGGTCGCCGCAGCCGTGCCCCGCGTGAACACCGAGCCCCGAGTCCAGCCGCCGCGCCGCGCCCCGGCCACGGACGTCGACGCGCTCGTGGACGCCGCTCGCACCGGCCGCACCGATGCGTGGGCGCAGCTGTACCAGCTGTACTTCGAGTCGGTGTTCCGCCACGTCCGCTACCTCGCGGGCGAGCACGCCGCGGTCGAGGACCTCGTGCAGGAGACCTTCGCGCGCGCGCTGGTGTCGCTGCGCGACTTCGACAACCGCTCGGCGTTCTCGACCTGGCTGCACGGCATCGCGGTCAACGTCGTGCGCAACCACTGGCGTTCGCAGAGCAGCACCGCGCTGGCGCACGATCGCCTGCGCGCGATGAACACCGTGCGCGAGGCGGCGCCGGGCGGCGACGTCGATCGCACGCACCTGGCCCGCGAGCGGGCACGGGTGGTCTACGCCCTGCTGGCCGATCTGCCCGAGCACCTGCGCGAGGCCTTCGTGTTGCGCGATCTCGAGGGCTTGCCGCCGGCCGAGGCCGCGGCGCAGCTGGGCATCTCGGCGGGCAACCTCGCGGTGCGGGCCACACGGGCGCGGCAGCGCCTGCGCGTCGAGCTGGAGAAGCTGGGCTGGCTCGCGCCGCTGCCGGAGGAGGGCGCGTCATGAGCGTGCACGACTCCGAGCTCGACGAGGGCGTCGATCCCGGGCCCGATCCGGAGCTCGCGACGATGCTGTCGGACATCGGCGGTTGGATCGATCGCGATGTCACCTGTGCCAACGTGCCGTGGGACTTCGCGGCCGTGGTGCGGCGCGCACACGCGCTCGATCCCCAGCAGTATCCCGAGGCGGTCGTGCGCGAGGTCGAGTCCGCCGAGCCGGTGGTCTCGCTGGCGCAGCAACGGCGCGCGCGCCGGGCCACCCGCGACGATCTCGCGTTCGCGGCGATCGTCGCCGACGTCCGCGCCGACGCGGAGCTCGATGCGGCGCTGCGGGCCAACGGCGTGGGCTCACCCGCGTTGCCGCCGACGCCTGCGGTGGCCACGGTTCGACCGACCTCGGGTCTGCGTCGGCTCGCCTGGGGCGCGCTCGCGCTCGCGGCTGCGGTCGTGCTCGGCGTCGGCGTGATCGAAGGCGTGCAGCTGGTTCAGGCCCGCCGCGTGTCGCAGGCCGATGCCGCGATGCACCAGGGCGACCGCAGCGGCGTGCCGACCGAGCGCGCCGTGGTCGACGACACGCCCACGCCGCAGCCGCGCGTGCGCGAGCCGGCGCGGGTCGAGCACGCCGCCCGCACCCGAGCTGCTGCCGCCGGCGCCGCTCGATCCGCCGGCCGCCACCCCGAGCAAGCCCCGCCGCGCGGCCAAGCCTGCGGGCGAGCCCGCGCCGCCGCAGCCGAGCCTGGCCGAGCGCCTCGCCGCGCTCGACGACGAGGCCCACGCGGCGTGGAAGGTCGGCGATCTCGCGACCGCGGAGGCGAAGTTCGAAGCGCTGATCGATCTCGCCGGCACCTCGCGCCTGGCCGATCTCGCCTACGGCGATCTGTTCACGCTCGCGCGGCGCCGCGGCGACGGTGAGCGCGAGGCCTCGCTGTGGCGCGCGTACCTCGAGCGCTTCGCGCACGGCCGCTTCGCCGACGACGCGCGCGCGGGCCTGTGTCGCCGCGCGCAGGGCGAGGCCCAGCGCAGCTGCTGGCGCGAGTATCTCGAGGACATGCCCCAGGGCTCGTACCGCGACAAGGCGCTGCGCGAGCTCGGTGAGGCGCCGTGATGCGCGGGCTCGCGATCGCAGCGCTGCTCGCTCCGGCCGCGTGCACGGCCGACTTCCTGGTCGGCGAGGGCGGCAGCAGCGGCGGCAGCAGCAGCACGACGCTGCCGGCGGGCACCAGCGGCGACACGATCGGCAGCGCCGAGGGCACGGGTACCGGCGCCAGCGGCAGCAGCAGCGGTGGCGAGGGCGGCAGCAGCACGGGCGCGAGCACGACCACGGGCGAGCCCGGCAGCACCACCACCGATCCCACCGGCGAGCCGACCACCACCACCGAGGTCCCGACCACCGGTGCCACCACCATGGGCGATGGTCCCGGTGCCTGCGCGGCGATCGACAACGCCGACGGCTGCGAGGTCGTGCCCGCGTGCGACTGGTACGCGACCGACCAGTGCTTCGTCGACGCATGCCACCCCGACGCCGCGGCGCTGTGCTCCGAGCTCGGCGCCGACGCGTGCCTGGCCTCGCCGATCTGCGTGTGGAACGAGGCCGAGCTCGCGTGCCTGCTGCCCGATTGCATCGAGCTGCCCTACGACGATTGCACCGGCCTGGGCGCGTGCGTGTGGCTCGGCGACATGCGCACCGGGCACTGCGAGGCCATCGACTGCCCCGCGTGTTGGGAGCTCGAGATGCCCGGCTGCGGCCGCACGCCCGGCTGCACCTGGATCGAGGGCGCGTGCGTGCCCGATTGAGCTGGCATCGCGATCGCAGCTGCGCTTAGATCGGGCCCGGTTGCTGCCGACCGCCGCCATCTCGGGCTTGTTGCTGCTCGCGCCGGCACCGGCGTCCGCGGCCGCCCACGACCCCGGCGGCGCTGCGATCGCGCGCGGGCGCATCAACGGCATCGTGCTCGATGCCGGCATGCCGCAGCTCGACGAGGTCGAACGCGGGCTGCAGCTGCGCATCGACGGGCGCGGCATCGTGCGCTCCGATCGCGTGCGGCCGCCCCGCGACGGCGAGCTGTTCGCGTACATCGAGCTGGCGCAGGTGCAGGCCGAGGCCGCCGAGCTCGCGCTCATCCTCTCCGATGGCCGCGCCTATCGCCGTCGCATCCTCGCGCCGGCGGCCGAGCGCCCCCGCGAGCTCGCGACCTCGATCGCGAACCTCGTCGCTGCGATCGAGGAGGACACCGTCGCGCCCGATGCCCGCGACGTGCCGTTGCCCGAGCCGCTGCGCGCGGTGGTGTCGCCCGAGGTCGCGCCGCCACCGGTGCCGCCGACGGTGCCGCGCCGAGAGTGGGGCTGGAGCGCGCGTGGCGAGGTGATCGCCGCCGCGGGTCCACCATCGCCGCAGGGGCTCGCGGCCGCGGGCGGCAGCATGGCCGTGACGATGCGCTGGCGCGCGGGCGCCACGGTCGGCGCGGGCCTGCGTGCGGCGGGGCTGCAGCGCCGCGGTTGGGGGCTGGCGCGCGTGCGCGTCGATCTCACCGGCGGTTGGACCTGGCGGCGGCCGGCGTTCGAGCTCGCCGTCGCCGCAGGCGTCTCGCTCGAGCCGTGGTTGCTCGTGCGCCACGGCGCGACGCTGTCGCTGGCGGACGCGCGCCGCAAGGCGCCGCTGCTGGGTGGGCTCGTGCGGGTCGCACCCCGGTGGTTCCGCCCGCTGGCGCACGATCGTGCGCTCGTGATCGGTCCGGTGCTCGAGCTCGCCGGTGCGGCCATGCCCACGCGCGACGGTGGCGTCGTGCGGGTGCGCGAGCGCGTCGGCACCGACGTGCGCGACGTGTTCCGCCTGGGCGGGCTCGAGATCATCGCAGGCCTCGAGCTGGGCCTTTGGCTGCCGGCGCCGCGGGCCGAGCGCGTCATGGCGTCGACGGTGCGGCCGCGCTGGCGCCCAAGGTGACCAGGGTCGCCGGGTTGTCGCCCGGCAGTGCGCCGACCAAACCCTCGGCCGCGTTCGCGGGCTCGGCGAACGCGACCGGCAGGCCGTTGCCCAGCTCGACCACGATGTCGGCCGCGAGCTGTGCGACGCGGCGCATGCCCTCGGGCTCGATGCCGGCGAGCTCGTCGCCGGGTGCGTGGTAGTCCGCGTGCACGCCGGTGAAGAAGAACAGCACCGGGATCTTCTTGCCGTAGAAGCTGGCGTGATCGCTGCGGGTCGTGACCGCGCGATCGTAGGTGATGGCCATGCCGCGGGTGCCGAGCTCGGTGAGCAGCGGCGCCCACGCCGGGCTCGACGACAAGCCGCCGATCGCGAGGCCCTTGGCGCCGAGCCGACCGATCATGTCGAGGTTGATCATCGCGACGACGCGCCCGCGATCGAACGGCGCGGCCTTCGGCGGCGCGTCCGCGAGGGCGTCGCTGCCGAACAGGCCGATCTCCTCGCCGGAGAAGCTCGCGAACACCAACGTGCGGCGCGGCTTCACGCCGGCCTGGGTGATGGCGTGGGCGATCTCCACGATCGCCGCGGTGCCGCTGCCGTTGTCGTCGGCGCCGTTGCAGATCGCGTCCTGGCGACCATCGCTGTGGGTCAGCGGTCGGCACTGACCGCCGGGCGCGGCGCCGATGTGATCGAAGTGCGCGCCCACCAGCACGATCTCGTGGGCCAGATCGCCGCCGGGCAGGTACGCGACGACGTTGGGCACGTCACGCGTGATCGGCTGCAGCGCGACGTCGAGCTCGGTGTGGCTTCCGGCGAGCACGCGCGAGCGCGGGCGACGATCGCGATCGATCCCGCGCTGCACCTTGGTCAGCGCGATGCCCATGGGTGCGAGCAGGCGCTCGGCCGCGTGCCAGCGCAGCTGCACCACCGGCAGCGGCAGCGGGTCGCGCACGCGCGAGGACGTCAGCTCGGGCAGGGCGTCGGCCTCGCGCGCGGCCGCGTCGACGAAGGTCGCGGGCGCCTTGACCACGATGGCCCCGATTGCGCCGGCCTGCTGCAGCCGCTCGAGCTTGCGCGCGAGCCGGAGCTCGCGCAGATCGAACGCCATGCCGTCGGCCTCCTCGCGCTCGCGCACCTGCTGCAGCAGCGCCATCAGATCGATGGGCGCAGCGGGGTCGGCGGCGGGCGTACGCACCACGGCCTTGGCCGCGGCGGTGCGCAGGCGCGGGCCGAGGATCGCCAGCAGCTGCTTGCGCGCGCGCGCGTGCTCGGCCGCCACCTCCGCGCGCTTGCCCGCGGCCACCAGCGGCGCGATGCGGGCAGCTGCGTCCTCGACGATCGTGCGCAGCGGCGGCAGCAGCTCGTCGAGCTCCGCGCGGCCCGGACCCTCGAGCATGAGCACGGCGACGCGACCCTTCACGTCGATGCCCGCGAGATCGTCGTAGCGCACGCTGCCGTCCTCGCGTGGGTTCGAGCGCACGCCGTAGCCCACGAACACCAGCTCGCCGCTGGCCTTGCCACCGGGGCCGAAGTTGCGCGCGACCACGGCGGTGGGATCGATCGCCAGCGCGCGGCCGCGGTGCGTCACCGCGATCGACAGCGGCCGCTGCAACGCCGCGCCGGTGGTCACCGGGTAGCCCACGCGGAAGTCCTTGCCCACCGGTCGCAGGCCCGCGTCGGCGTAGCGCTGGCCCAGCAAGGTCGCGGCGGTCTCGATCTCCGGCGCGAGCGTGAAGCGCCCGGCCATCGCGTCGTCGGCCAGCGCGGCGAGCAGGCCGTGCATGCGCGCGCCGTCGATCACCACCGCCGCGGGCGGCTCGGCATCGGCGCTCGCGGTCGGCGTCGGCGCGGCCGCCGGGGGTGTGGCCGGGCCCTGCGTGCGGCGACAGCCGAGCGACAGGCACGACACGAGCAGCAGCGACACCGACGCGGCGAACGAAGGGCGACGGGGATCCATCGCGCGCGGTCGTACCACAGCCGCGCGGCCGCGGCGTCGCTCGCCGCGGCCGCGCGCGGCTGGGTCCGCGCGTGCGGCTCGATGCGCGCCGCTGGGTCAGCGCCCGCCGGCGCGCGTCGACGGCGAGGCCGCCGACGTCCGCGGGAACAGCCGGGGCGTCGGCGCTGCGTCGAGGTTGAGCTGCAAGCCGTGGGTGAGCCCGGTCGCGGTCGAGTAGCCCACGCCGACCTGCAGCGACGAGTCGGCGCCGATCCCGGCGGCGTTGGGCAGCGTGCGTGCGCGGGCCTGGGGCCGCGCCTCGGCCTCGCGCAGCGCGGTGCGCCAGCGCGCGCGGGCCTTGGGCTCGGTGGTGCGCGCAGCCAACTCGCGCAGCGCCGCGAGCCCGGCCTGGGCCTCGTCGCGCTCGACGATGCGCTCGAGTGCCGCGAGGTCGGGCGGCACGAACATCAGCGCGGCTTGCAGCGCGACGACGTTGTCGTCGCTCGACAGCTCCATCGCGCGCGCCAGCGGCACCGCGGCCTCGGCCTGGCGTCCGGCGTCGTGCAGTAGCACCGCGAGGTTGGACAGATCCGCGACATCGGCGGTGTCGTTGGCCTCGGCCAGCAGCGCGCCGTAGCGCTCGATGGCCTGGTCGCGCGCCCGCGCGTCGCCGATCATGCGCCAGCGCACCGCGTCGAGCCGCGCGTGCAGCCGCGTGCGCATCGCGGGCGGGAACGTCGGCGGCAGAGCGTCGAGGTCGCGCGCGATGACCTCGAGATCGGCAGGGCGATCGAAGGTCGCCGCCAGCGTCACCCGCGTCATCGCGACCCGCCGGGCCAGCGCCGGATCGCTCGGCAGCGGGCCCGCCAGCGCCGCGCGGGCGGCGTCGGCGTCGGTGGTGAACTGCGCCGCAGCGATGAGCACGTCGAGCGAGTGCGTGCTGTCGGGTGTGCGCGCACGCAGGGCCTTGGCCCGCGGCAGCAAGCCCCGCGCGAGCGACAGCAGCGCGTCGCGATCGTCGCGCAGCACCATCGGCAGCAGCTCGTCGCCGAGCCCGAGCAGAAACTGCAGCACGATGCCGATGTCGACGCCCGCAGCGGCCAGCGCGTCGACGTCGCGACGCAAGGGCGGCAGCAGCGGTGTGACCGCATCGATCGCCGCGCCGAGCCCACCGCTCGCGGCAGTCGGCACGACCGAGTAGGCCAGGTGCATCGCGCGCACGCCGACCGCGAGCTCGAGGTACTGCGGTTCGCGGTGCTCGAGCGCCTCGGGCGCGGCGATCAACGTGGCGTAGGCGCGGTCGAAGTCGAGGTCGATGAGCAGCTGCGCGTCGATCTCCCCGCCGAGCACGCGCGCGTCCTTGGGCACCTCGCGCCGCAGCGACGAGAACGCGGCATGGGCATCGCGCACGCGGCCGAGCTGCCGCAGCAGCCGCGCGTGCTCGAGCCGATCGTCGACGGACTTCGCCTTGGTCAGCTCGATCGCCCGCGCCGCACGCTCGCGCTCGGCCGCGACCTCGGTCTTGGTCGGCGAGGCCTCGCCCTCGCCGGCACCGGGCGCGGTCATGGCCGCATCGCCGCACGCCAGATCGAGCGCGTCGAAGCACGCGATCGCGAGCGCGCGGCGCTGCTTCGGCAGGCCGTAGCGCCCGCGCAGACGCATGGCCTCGCGGCGCAGCGCCACCGGCTTGCCCGACTCGGGCGTCTCCGCGGCCGCGAGAGCATCGAGCAGATCGGCGAGCTCGGGTCGCGTCGGCGCCTCGCGCAGCACCCGGGCGACTGCGCGGCGGTGCAGCCCCGGCAGCCGCGAGAACGCCTCGGGCAACCACGTCAGCAGCTCCCGCGTGCGCTGCTCGGCATCACCTTGGGTCGACTGCGCCAGCGCGCGCGCGCTCAACGTCAGCATCTGCCCGAACAGGCCCTTGCGATCGAAGAGCAGCGGCATGTCGAACGCGCCGTACAGCTGCGCCAGCGCGACCAGGCGATCGGGATCGTCGACGCCATGGGGGTCGGCGTGCTCGAGCGCGAGCAACACCAGCCCGATCTGGATCGCGGTCGAGACCTGTTGGCCGCTGGTCGCGTGCTTGGGCAGCGCGCGCCAGGCCTGCAGCGCGGCTCGCAGCGCGTCCGCGTCGTGGGGCGCGCGATCGATCCCGAGGTCATGCAGTGCCCATGCGGGCATGCCGACCATCAGGCCATCGACCGGACCGGGGTCGATGCGATCGGCCAGCGTGGGCTCGCCCGCTCGCGGCTTGGCCGGCGTGTCGGGCTTCG
Organism: Nannocystaceae bacterium; assembly: GCA_046351635.1. Taxonomy (GTDB): domain Bacteria; phylum Myxococcota_A; class Polyangia; order Nannocystales; family Nannocystaceae; genus Xiheibacterium. Next base: position 69,610 of record JAXLYC010000008.1, read on the forward strand.
GCGGCTTGGTCGCTTCGGGGCGACACGACGCGAGCGCAATCGCGACGACGCATGCGGCAGCGTGCAGCGCTCGACCCCACCGACCGCGCTCGCCCGACGACCCACCCCGACCCGACCGCAATCCGAAGCGTGCTCGCATCCGTGCGCACGCTAGCAGGCGCGACCGCCCGGAGGTGGCGCTTCGCGCCCGCAGCGCCCGGTCCCCCACGCGGCTTCGGCCACGCGACGCCGCGGCGCCGCAGCGATGCGTGCAGAAGCTCACGGAAGCGCCGTGCACCGCCGCGGGGCCCCCGACGGCCCGAGTTTGCTATGCGATAGCACTTATGTCCGACGACGGCGCTGGCGAGCGCGCGCTGACCGAGCCCGCGAAGCCGAAGATGCCCGATCTGTCTGCGCTCGCCGAGGTCGGGCGACGGATCGTCCACGACGAGCTGGTGCTGCTCGAGCGGGTGCAGCAGCGCGTGGCCAAGGACGCGCAGAGCAACCCCGACAAGATCGAGGACCTCGACGCGCAGCTGATCGAGCTGCGCGACGCGATCGCCGAGGCGAAGGAAGAAGACGTCCCGTCGCTGATCGATCAGATGCACCAGGTCGCCGCGCTCAGCCGCAAGCGCGGCCAGGGCCGCAGCCTGCCGGTCGACCCCGGCAACCCGTACTTCGGCCACCTGCGCCTGCGCGAGGGTCGGACCGGCTCGGTCCGCGACGTGCTCGTGGGTCGCAACACGATGCTCGACCAGGGCGACGGCGTCACCATCGTCGACTGGCGCAACGCGCCGGTGAGCCGCCTCTACTACCGCTACGAAGAGGACGACGAGTACGAAGAGGAGTTCGACGACCGCACGCTCGAGGGCAAGATCCTCGTGCGTCGCAGCCTCGCGGTGCAAGAGGGCGTGTTGCGTCGCGTGGCCGCGCCGCAGGGCACCTTCGCCATCGACGGCCGCGGCCGCTTCCGCGAGGCGGTGGGCAACGCCAAGCCCACGCTGCACGGCGGCTCGGGCTCGGCCATCCGCGTGCCCCAGGGCCAGCTCGGCGTGGGCGACGGCGACAACACCGCGCGCGCCGACAAGCACCTGCAGGAGATCACGGCGCTCATCGACAAGCAGCAGTTCGATCTGATCACGCGGCCGGAGTCCGGCATCGTGCTCATCCAGGGCGGCGCGGGTTCGGGCAAGACCACCGTGGCGCTGCACCGCGTGGCGTACCTGGCGTTCCAGGACGCGCAGCGCTTCGCGCCCGCGGCGATGCTGATCGTGGTGTTCAACGACGGCCTGGTCGAGTACGTGCGTCACGTGCTGCCGGCGCTGGGCGTCGAAGGCGTGGGCGTCACGACCTACCGCAAGTGGTCGGCGGCGCTGTTGGCCAAGATGAAGCTGCGCATCGAGCAGCGCTACGGCGGCGCCACGCCCGATCCGGTGCAGCGCTTCAAGAAGCACCCGCTGGTGCTGCGCATGGCCGAGGACCTCGTGCGCGAGCAGCTGGAGGACATCCGCAGCCAGCTGGTCGAGCGCCTGGGCGAGCGCGCCGGCGCCGAGGTCCTGCGCACCTGGGACTCGTGGTCGACGCTGCCGCCGGTGGTCCGGGCCGAGCGCCTGATCAAGTGGCTCGGCGAGGGTCGCGGCTCCGAGCTCGCGCCCAAGCTCAAGGCCGCCGCGGGCACGGTCGCACGCGCCGCGCGCGAGCAGCTGCGCGACTTCGTCGGTGATTGGCTCGAGCTCAACACCGCGGACGCCCGCATCCGCGCGGCCATCCGCGAGCACGCGCCGGGCGAGTGGACCGACGCCGACGTCGGCACCATCGTGCGCTGGTGCGCGCGCAAGGCCGACCTCGACGTCGAGCCCGAGCAGGCCGTGCCCGACGGCGCCGGCCTCGATCCCGAGGACGACGCGATCCTGCTGCGGTTGATGCAGCTCAAGTACGGCGGCCTCTTCGTCGGCGGCAAGCGCATCGAGTACGAGCACATCGTCATCGACGAGGCCCAGGACCTGTGCCCGCTCGAGGTCCGCGTGTTGCTCGACTGCGCCAGCAAGGGCAAGAGCATCACCATCGCGGGCGACCGCGCGCAGAAGATGGTGTTCGACAACGGCTTCGTCGACTGGCCGCAGTTGCTCGGCGATGCCGGTCTGCCCCACGTCGAGATCCAGCCGCTCAAGATCACCTACCGCTCGACGCGGCAGATCATGGAGTTCTCGCGCCACGTGCTGGGCCCGCTCGCGGATCCCGAGCAGCTGGTCGCGCGCGACGGCGCCGAGGTCAGCTACTTCGAGTTCACCGACACCGGCGAGGCGGTCGCGTTCCTCGGCGAGGCCCTGCGCGGGCTCATGCAGCGCGAGCCCAACGCCTCGGTCGCGCTCATCGCCCGCTACCCGCAGCAGGCCGACGTCTACTACGAGGCCCTGCGCGTGGCCGAGGTGCCGCGGCTGCGCCGCGTGCGGCGCGAAGACTTCAGCTTCACCGCCGGCATCGACGTCACCGACGTGCGCCAGGTCAAGGGGCTCGAGTTCGACTACGTGGTGCTGCTCGAGCCCACGCGCGCGAACTACCCCGACCAGGTGCAGTCGCGCCACCTGCTGCACATCGGCGCGACCCGTGCCGCGTTCCAGCTGTGGCTGCTCGGCGTAGGTCAGCGCAGCCCGCTGGTGCCCGACGCCCTCGCCAACGAGCTGCCCTGAGCGACGCGCCGGCGGGCGGCACCTTGGGCGCTCAGCGCAGGATGCGGAACTCGATGCGGCGGTTCTGCGCGCGGCCGGACTTGGTCGCGTTGGAATCCAGCGGTTCGTCGGGGCCGGCGCCGCGGGTCTCGATGCGCGCGGCGTCGATGCCGTGCTCGACCAGGTAGCGCTTCACCGCATCGGCGCGGCGCTGCGAGAGCTCCATGTTGTGCTCGCGGTTGCCGGTCGAGTCGGTGTGGCCGCTGACCTCGACGCGCACCGAGGCGTGTTTCTGCAGCGCGGCCACGGCCTCGTCGAGGCGCTTGCGCGACTCTGGCCGCAGGGTGTCCTTGTTGGTGTCGAAGAACACGCCCTGCAGTACCTCGAGCTGGCCGAACTCGCCGGGGACCTCGTCGGGGCAACCATCGCCGTCCTCGAAGCCGTTCTTGCTCTCGGGCTTGTCGGGGCACGCGTCGTCGGGATCGAGGATGCCGTCCTTGTCCGGATCGCGATCGGGGCAGCCGTCGGGCGCGATGCCGGCCACGTCGGGGCAGGCGTCGTCGGGATCGCGGAAGCCATCGCCGTCGCGATCGGCCGGCGGCGGGCAGCCGCTGGGCTTCTCGCCCGGCACGTCGACGCACTGGTCGTCGCGGTCGAGCACACCGTCGCCGTCGCGGTCCGGAGGCGGCTGCGGCTGCGGCTGTGGCTGTGGCGGGCGATCGACGTCGCGCGCGCGGCCGAGGGTGAACGACAGGCCCAGCAGCGCCTCGAGGGTGTGGGTCACGCCCTCGTCGACGCCGCGCGCCGACGTGACGGTGTCGCGCACGTCGAGCCGCAGCATCGTGTAGCGGCTGAGGAAGAACTTCACGCCCGCGCCGAAGTGGATGCCGGCGTCGACGTCGTTGCCGACCGCGGCGCGGTCGCTCGACACGCCCAGCGCGCTGGCACCGACCACCACGAACGGCGTCACGCTCCACAGCCCGAGCTGGCCGATGAGGTGCCCGCGGGCGGTCCACATCGTCGCGGCGCGATCGTTGGCCCGCGCCGGCATGGCGCCGCCCTCGAGCTCGAAGCCGAAGAACCGCGACGGCAGGTACGCGAGTCGGCCGCCGATGTCGAAGGCCGCGCGCGACAGCGGCGCGAAGCCCTGCTGCGGCAGGCCCAGCTCGGCCTGGAACAGCTCGAGCTTGCGCGAGGGCACGATCACGCCGGCGTAGATGCCAAGCTCACCCATCTGACGCCCGCGCTCGGGCGCCCAGCGATGGATCCACTTCTTGTCGCGGCGCTTGCTCAACCGCGGCTTGGCCGGCGCGCCCGCGCTGGCGTCCCCGCTCGCGGCGGCGCTGGGCGCTGCCCCGCCGACCTGCACCGAGCCGCCGGCAGCGGCGGTCGCGTCCGCGTCCGGCGCTGCGAACGTGGTGGCGAGCAACGGGAGCACGGCGAGCATGGTCGTGTCGGATAGCCTGCCACGACCGCGACCGACGCCCAAAAACCCGACCAACCCGGCGGGTGCCCGCCGGGTGCCCGCGCGCGCGTCAGACCAGCGCAGCCGAGCGCTCGGCGATGGCCTTGCCCACGTCGCTGCAGCGCGCGGCCTCGGTCTCGCCGACGATGTCGTAGGTCAGCGGCTTGCCGGCGCGCAGGATCTCGATCACCGCGGCCTCGATCGCGACCGCGGCGCGGCCCAGACGCTCGTCGTGCTTGCGCCGACCGAGCCAGTCGAGGCCCTCCTTCACCGCGAGGATCATCGCAATCGGGTTCACCTTGTCCTTGCCCGCGTGCTTGGGCGCGCTGCCGTGGATGGGCTCGAACATGCCGTGCTCGCGGCCGACGTTGGCGCCCACGGCCATGCCCATGCCGCCCTGCAGCACCGACGCGAGGTCCGTGACGATGTCGCCGAACATGTTGGTGGTCACGCACACGTCGTAGTGCTCGGGCTGACCCAGCAGCCACTGCGTGAACGCGTCGACGATCGCGGTCTCCTTCTCGATCTCGGGGTACTCCGCGCCGATCTCGAAGAACACGTCGCGGAAGAACTGACAGCCGTGCAGCACGTTGTCCTTGACGATCGCGGTCACGCGCTTCTTGCCGTCCTTGGGCGCGCCGGTGGGGCGCGCGCGGCACAACTCGAACGCGTGGCGGATGATCTGCTCGCTCGCGCGCCGCGTGATCACGCGGGTGTCGATCGCCACGTCGGTGCGACCACCGGGCGAGAGCTTGCCGCCGGCCTGGCTGTACATGCCCTCGGTGTTCTCGCGCAGGAACACGATGTCGACCTTGCCCGGCTCCCACACCTGCTTGTGCGCGCCGTGGATGCGGTGACGGACGCCGGGGTAGAGCTTCACCGGTCGCACGTTGGCGTAGAGGTTGAGACGGATGCGGTTGCCGATCACGGGTGAGTAGCCGGCCATCTTGCCGTTGGCCATCGTGACCGGGCCGCCGGTGCCCTTGGGGTCGGGCCAGCCGACCGCGCCCAGCAGGATCAGATCCGCGGCGGCGCAGGCCTCTTCGCTGCCCTGCGGCCAGTCACGGCTGCCGTGCTCGAGGTAGAACTTGCCGCCGCACGGGATCTCTTGGTTGTTCCACTCGATGCCGAGCTTGCGCGACACCGCCTCGAGCACGCGCATGCCTTCGCGCATGACCTCGGGTCCGGTGCCGTCGCCGGGGAGAGTGACGAGCTGATACGCCATCGCCCTCGGGTGTACCGCGAAGCCGAGGGTGCGGCGCGCGCACAGGCGGGTGAGGATCCCGACGTCACTCCCACAGCGCGGTGAGCTCGTCGTGGTGCGCGGCGGCGTCGTTGAAACCCAGCTCGATCAGCTCGGCGACATAGTTGGGCTCGAACAGCACGTAGCTCGCGAGATCGCTCTCGGTGACCTCGTCGGTCGCGGTCACGACCCGCCGCAGCCAGCGCGCCATCACGCCCTTGTGCTTGGACAGGCCGGTGCGGCGGATGACGTCGTAGGCGACCTCGCCGAGGTCCTTGCTCGGGCGGATGAGCACGACCTTCATCTCGAGGTACGGGCGCGAGCGGCGGCCCGACATCTGGTCGGCCATGCGCTGCGAGAACTCGGGGCCGTACAGCGCGTTGCCGGCGTGCACGAGCTCGTTGGTGCGGTGGATCCGCGCGAGGTCGGCCTCGAGCTTGTCGAGCATGAGCGCGTTGAGCATCTTGCCCAGCATGAAGACCGCGTTGGGATAGATGACCTTCTTGCGGACGATCCGCGGGCGCGAGTTCTCGGCGCCGGGATCGTGGCGCAGGCCGACCACCAGCAGGCGGTTGGCGCCCAGGTGCATCGCGGGGCGGATCGGCGTGTTCTGTCGCAGGCTGCCGTCGACGAACAGCTCCTGGCCCACGCGCACCGCCGGGAACAGCACCGGGATCGCGGCCGAGGCCAGCGCGTGCGCCGGGGTGATGTGCGTCTGCACGACGACCTGGCCCGGCACCTTGGGCCAGTGCGGCCGCTCGCCGTCGCGGGTCTGCACGAACACCGTCGTGATGCCGGTCGACAGCTCGGTCGCGCTGCAGGCGAAGGCGTGGATGTTGCCCGCGCGCAGGTTCGCGTCGATGCCGGCCCAGGGGATCCGCGAGCGGACCATGTCCTCGATCATCTTCGCGTCGACCAGACCGCCCAGGGTGTGGCCGTGGTCTTCCTTGGGCAGGTTGCGACCGAACAGCACCTGCGGCAAGTTGCGCAGCTGGCGAAAGCCGAAGTGGTAGATGCCGTCGAGGTCGAGCTCGCTCCACACGCGCGAGAGCATGCGGCCCTGCGCGCGCGGTCGATCGGCGGTCGCGGCCATGTACGCACCGTTGACCGCGCCGACGCTGCTGCCGGTGACGACGTGGAACGGCAGCGCCTTGCGCAGCCGCTCGCGCACGTAGCGGATCACGCCGACCTCGTAGGCCCCGCGCGCGCCGCCGCCCGAGAGCACCAGGCCGACCCGAGGTCGATGGAAGTCGGTCGCGTCGTCGTCGATCACTCAGAATCCGACGTCGAAGCACTTGCACGTGCCCATGCCGGCCGTGCTCTCGTTGCACGAGGCCGGGGGCTCGGCCGCGGTGGAGTTCATCGCGATGTCCATGCCGCCGACCCAGCGGTTGTCCTGCGGCGGATACTGGTCGATCTTCGACTGGATGAACGCGGTGTCGTCGAAGTGCGCCGCGATCTCGGCGGTGTCGGCGTTGGTCAAGAACGGGATCTCGAGGTGCATCGTGCCGGTGACCGGACCGGAGTCGATCGTGGTGCCGATCTTCAGCTCGACCGGGGGCCCGTAGGCACACTCGGCCGCGTCGAACTGGCCGAAGGCGTCGGTCGGGCAGGTCGTGGGCGTGTTCTTGGCCTCGACGAACATGACCGCCCACGCGCTGCAGCGCGAGCCCAGGCACTCGTAGTAGTGCTTGTGCTTGAACGCGCCCTTGTCCAGGCACGGGTGGTAGCAGGGGTTGATGGTGACCGGGATCTCCGCGCCGGACTTCACCTCGGTGACGGTGCAGACCTTGCCGCGGAAAAACGGCACCTGCTTGCTGCTGAAGGTGGCCGGCGCGGGCGACTCGGTGCTGCTGGTGTCGATGTCCTTGTCGACACACTCGTTGGTGTCCGGATCACACATCTGCCCGCGGCCGCACTGCTCGTCCTGGTCGCAGCCGCCCTGCGCGACCGGGGCGCACGACGCCAGCGCGGACGCCACCGCCATACCGGCGGCGAACGCCGAGAGCAGGCCCCATGCCCGTGGGGATGCGACAGGGAGCCTCGCGGACGCCGGATTCGAAGCGAGCCAGGACATGCTCGCAGTCTAGCGGACTTCGGGTCCCAGCGGCGAGTTCGTGGCGCCGCCCGGCGATCGCGGGGCGAGCTGGTACTCGCGCCGCGGCGGACGGCCGACGATGCGACCGAGCTCGTCGAACAGCGCCGGTGGGATCGCCAGCTCGTGGCCGCGCGCGGCCGCGGCGGGATCGCTGCAATCGGGCGGCGCGGGGTCCCCCGCACGCGGGTGCGCTGCGCTCCCATCGTCGGTGCCGGCGTGGGCGCGATCGGGGGCCGCGCCGGCACGGTCGCCCGGGCACAGCCGCACGGTCGCGTCGCTGGCGAGGTGCGCGACGAAGCGGGCGCCGTCGCGCGTGTGCAGCTGCAGCCGCGTCCCACGGCGGCGGCCCCATCGCGAGCCCCTCGAGCACCTCAGCGCTGGCGAAGGCCTCGCGCACCTGCGCCACGACCTCGTCGCTGCAGCGGCCCAACGGCGCGCCGCTGGCATCTTGCACCGCGATCGCGTCGAGCTGCGGCGCGCGTGCGCGCAGGGCCGCGGCGGTGTTGGGCACGGTTGCGATCGCCGGCGCGCGCGGGGTCGGCGGGCGCCGCTGCGCGCACGCACCGGCGAGCACCGCCGCCGCGAGCACGAGCGAGCGCGGGCGCAGCAGCGTCATGGCGCGTAGGGGAAGTAGCCGGTCTCGTCGGGCACGAGCCCGATCGCGGACTTGTACCAGGCGTACTCGAGCTTGTAGACCGACTGGTCCACGAACATGTAGTTGCGCGCGCCCACGGCCCGCAGGCTCGCGCCCATGCCTGGCGGCGCGCCGTACATGGTGATGCCGACGGTCTTGGCCAGCTGCTTCATGTACGTGTCGGGCAGGATGTTCTTGTTCAACGCCGCGGCGATCTGCTTGGCCGTGACCGCGTAGGTCTTGCCGGCGTAGCTGACCGACAGCGTCGCGTCCGGGTCCTTGGCCCCGGCCGCGGCACGCACCAGCGCGCGGTTGTCGGTGGTCGCCTGGCAGCCCCACATCTTCGCGACCGCGTCGGCTGCGAAGGCCTTCTTGAAGTCGCCGCGCCGGGTCATGTTGGTCGAGCTGAAGTCCTTCGAGCGGCCGTCCTTGTCGCCGGGATCGCGCTCGCCCTCGCGGGCGCCGCCGGCGTCGAAGTCGGGTGCCTGCCAGGTGTCGATCATGATGGGTCCGCCGACCCACGCGTGCGAGAAGATGTCGAAGCGCAGCAGCGAGCCGGCGGCGGCGACCCCGAGATCCTGAACGTAGCGGTACGCGTGCACGATCGAGATCGAGTCGTCGTCGTGCCGCTGCTGCACCGCCGCGGCGGTCTCGCCCCCGGCGGTGTGCGTGGGCACGCTGCCTTGCAGCACCCGATCCATCACGTGCCAGTCGCGCTTGCCCTTGATGTAGCGCACGCGGTTGCCGCTCTTGAAATCGAAGATGGTCACGACCGTGGCGTCGCCGATGCGCTTGGTGATGCTGGCCTTCTTGCCGGTCTGCCAGGTCTCGCCGCTGTAGAGGTCGTCGCGCCAGGTCTTGGCGTACAGCGTGTTGTCGGAGCCGCCGTGGTAGTCCCAGCCCGCGAGCATCACCAGCTCGGTGTGCTTCTTGCTCAGGCTGAACGCGAAGGTGAAGAGCTTGCGCGTGCCGTTGCTGCCGTCGGTCACCGACGCGCTCGCGAGCGCGCAGCACCGCGGCGAGTCGCCCGCGAACGCGATGGTCTTGGCGCCGGTGCCCGCGACCTGCACCTGGAACGGCAGCGGCGGGTGGTCGGGCAGCTCGAGCACCAGCTGCCAGGTGCCGGCGGCCGGCGTGGCGAGATCGAGCGACAGGCCCTGCGGTGGCACGTCGGCGAAGGCGTGGGTGGTGGCGCCGGCGACGAGCTTCACCGCCGTGGGCGTGATCGCGGCGCCGGTCTCGTCGACCACGGTGACGACCGCGTGCTCGCTCATGCGCTCTCGATCTCCCAGGGATAGGGCGCGCGGCGGACCTCGCGGGTGTCGTCGCGCTGGGCCACCGCCGGGCCGGCGGCGGGCTCGGTCTGGTGCGGTGGCGGCGGGGCGATGGTGCAGGCGAGCACGATCGGTTCGACCGCGGCCTGCCGATCGCCGAGCACGTCGAAGAAGCCGTCGAGGCTCTGGTCCTCGAACAGCGTCACCGGTGGATCCGCCTCGGGCTCGAACGTCAGCGCGTAGCGCAGACCCCGACGCACGCCGTGGAAGTGGAACATCGACAGCCCGGCGTGGTCGCGCGCCTGCGACAGCGGGACCACGCGGTCGTAGCCGCCGCCGCGCAGGCGCAGGCGGCAGCCGGGCGCGAAGCGCTGGCGCTCGCCGAGATCGAGCGCCAGCTCGAGGCACGCGCCGCGCACGAGCACGCGGTGCGACGCGCCGCTGCGCAGGCGCGCGTGGCCGTCGCGCGCGATGGTGGCGGTGCTGCCGTCGATCGGCCCCGCGACGAGTTCGCGCGCGTCGGGCCCCGGCAGCGGCAGCGGCTCGGGCAGCTCGATCGCGCAGGTGCCGGGCTCGATGCCGTCGACGCGCAGGCCCGAGTCGCCGTCGAGCGTCAGCGTGCGCTGCTCGCCGTCGGGCAACACCACCCGCACACTCGCGCCGGCGCAGCCGAGGTTGCCCTCGTACAGCACCTGCACCGCGAAGAAGCTCTTGGCCGGCGACGGTCGCACGGCGTTGGCGAGGCCCTGCGCGAGGTCGGCGAGGTTCTGCACCGGCTCGACCATCACGTCGCTGCGCGCGCGCAGGACCTCGCGCACGTGCAACGATGCGCGGCCCTCGAGCCAGGCCCGCGCGACGAAGGCGATCGGCGGCTCGTCGTCGTCGGCCCGCAGCGCGCCGAGGCGGATCGCGGCGCTGCGGAACTGTGTGCTGTCGATGCGCGGTCGCTCGAGGTAGCGGATCGCATCCTCGAGATCGAGCGGCTGCGCCGGGTGCAGCGGCAGCGCCATCGCCTCGGGGCTCATCGCCGGCCACAGCTCGGCGGTGCTGGTCGCCTCGGGCAGACGCAGAAGCGGTGCGACCACGGCGGCGACAGTGTCGCCCACCGGCGGCGCGGTCGTCGAGCGGACCCCGGTGGGCCGGCGAACTGGCGCGGTGGCGGCCGCGATGGCACAAGCACCGCATGGTGCGCTCGCGTCTCGCCTTCGCATGGACCCTCGCGCTCTTCGCGGGCGGCTGTGGTGCGCCCGAGCGTGCCGGGCCCGCACCGGTCGGCGAGTCGCACTACGGCGGTGTCACGCCCAAGGGCGGGCAGGGCGACGCCGGCGGCGGCGCGGCCGGCAGCGCCAGCGACAGCGGCGGCGACACCGAGGGCAGCAGCGGCACGAGCAGCAGCGGCGGCACGGGCGGCAGCACGGGCGGGGGCTCGGGCGAGGGCACGGTCGCGACCAGCGTCGATCCCACCGTCGATCCCACGGTCGACCCGACGGTCGACCCGACGCTCGACGGCGGCAACGGTCCGGTCAGCGATCCCAGCGGGTGACGGCGCCCGCGCCCGCACAGGCCCGACTCGGGCCTCGCCCGCGCGCCCGCTCGACCGCACGAAGTTGCTGTGGCGTTCGCCTGGATCTGCGAGGACGAGGACGAGGCCGCGGGGGTCGAGCTGGTGCTGCAGCGTGCCGGCGTCGACGCGCGCTTCGAGCCCGACGCGCAGGGCTGGGTGCTCCGCGGTGCCGAGCAGGCGTTGCAGCGCGCGCAGGTGTTGCACGGTCGCATCGCGCAGCACTACGTGCGCGGTGAGGATCGGGCTCTTGCGCTGCGCCTCGACGCGCGCGAGCGGCTGACGCGGCACACGCTGTACGGCGCCGCGATCGCGGTGGTTTGGGCCTTGCTCGCGTTCGCCTGAGGGCGATCCCGAGCCGCCGCGATCGCGATGCACGCGTTGCGCCGCGCGGGCGCTGGCGCGCGCGGGGTTGCGGCGCTACGAAAGCAGCCATGGGCGTGCCTGCGTTCCGCGGCATCGTGTGCCACGGCGGCCTCGCGACGATGCGAGCCGCGGGGCCGCTGGGCCTGCGCGCGATCGCGGAGCTCGAGCCGCGCCACCTCGATCGCATCGAACGCGCGAGCAAGCTGGGCTGGGTGCCGGCGGAGTGCCTGCACGCACTCAACCTGCGCTACCTCGCGCTCGCCGGCACCGAGCAGTACCTCGCGCTGTGGCGCGAGTACACCGCGGGCTCGCACCAGGAGAGCTTCTTCCAGGGGCTCTACGCCAGCGCGCTGCGGATCTTCGGTCGCACGCCCGTGGGCCTTCTGCGGTGGATGGGCCGCGCGTGGGAGGTGACGACCCGCGAGCACGGCGAGGTCGGGGTCGAGCACGACGGCGACGTCGTGCACGTACGCCTGCTCGGGTGCCCCGCGTCCGTGCGCGCGCCGACCCTGCCGCTCACGATGCAGGCGACCGTGCAGGCGCTCATCACCCTGGGCGGCGGCGTCCCGCGGGTCGAGCTCGACGCCGAGGACTTCGAGCGCACCGGCGCGTGCGCGATCGCAGGGCGCTGGCAGCTGGCGGACCACAGCGCGACCGTGGGCTGAGCCGGCCGCCGCGGGTGTACGTTCGGCGCTGATGCGTGCCCTCGCACCGCTGGTCACCCTCGTGCTCGCGGCCGCCGCGTGCCACCGCTCCACCGCGTCGCGCTCGCCCGAGCTCGAGTTCGACGAGGCACCCGAGTACCGCACCGAGCCCTGGGCCGATCCGCCGCCCGAGGTCGCCCAGCGGTGGTTGCCGATCGCGACCCACGGCGCGGCCGAGCCAGGCACCGCCGGCACGCTCGTGCTCGACCCCGCGCTGTCGAAGGTCGCCGCGGTGGTCATGGCCGCGCCCGAGCTCGCCGAGGCGCCCGACGTGCTGCAGGATCTGTCGCTGCGTGCGGGCTCGCCCTACGCACCGGTGGCCGCGACGATCGTCGCGCAGCCGCTGTCGCGCGATCGCGTCGTCGAGCTCGTCGCCGCGGTGCCCGGTCGCGGGCCGTTGCGCGTGGGCGTGGCCGCGGGTCCGCGCGACACCACCGCGCTGGTGTTCGCGCGGCAGCTGTTCGGGCTGCCGCATCCGGTGCCGCGCCGCGGTGCGACGCAGGTGCGCTTCACGCTGGATCCGAGCCTGCCGCTGACCGGCGCAGCGGTGGTGCTGGGTCCGCGCGGGCCCGAGCGGCTGCCCGCGCGGATCGACGGCAACGCCTGGGTGGTCGAGCGCGCCGGCGGCTTCGAGGGCACCGTGCTCGCGATCGTCGGCGCCGAGACGGCCGCGCGCCCGAGCCCCGATCGCGTCGCGACCGCGGAGCAGACCCTGGGTGTGATCGAGCTCGGCGGCGTGCCGACGATGCCTGGCCGCGAGGCGAAGTCGTTGCCCGAGGCGCTGGTGGCCGCGCGCGTGGGTTGGGGCGGCAGCCCGCTGGCGATCGGCGAGGAGCAGGCGCCGCCGTGCGACACGCTCGCGCGCACCATCGACGAGCAGGCCGTGACCATGACGCAGCGCTGCATCACGTGGCTGTCGAGCGGCGACGATGCCGAGCGCTTCGTCGACCTCGCCCACAACCCGCTGCTGCTGGCGTCCCTGGTCGAGCCGCAGTGGCAGCTGCTGCACGTACGCCGCGATCTGAGCTCGACCTCGGTGCGGCTTGGACGTGCGTTCGTGTCGCTGACGCCGGCACAGGCGCGCGAGCAGCTGGTGCGCGGCCTGCAGCAGCGCTGGCCGCAGCTGGTCCACGTCGCCGAGGCCGACGCCGCGCTCGACGCGATCGCCACCCGCTGGGCGACGTTGCCGCGCGCGCCCGAGTCCGACGCCAGCATCGCCGACGAGACCGCGGCCGGTGCCGCGCGCTGGACCAAGACGCCGCGCTGGTATCGCCTGACGTGGAGCGATCAGGAGCTGCCTGTGTTCTTCGAGCACCTGCAGCTCGACGAGACGCCGCTGCACTACAGCCTCGGCGTCACGCGGGGCGAGGGCGCCGAGGGCGAGCCGCGCTACTTCGTGGTGCTGTACCTGTCCTTGCCGGCGCAGCCGTGATCGTCGGCCCGCCGGCGCGCGATCTTTCGGACACCGTGGTGACGACGCCACGCGAACGCGCGTTCACGCGTTGCGATCGCGCGACGTTCGGGCCCGGCGCGCGCCGTGGCTAGACTCCGCGCCGCGATCGCGCCGGCGCGCGATCCGAGCCCGGGACCCACGGCGATGGCATTCGATCTCTCGCACCTGTTGCAGACCGCCAGCGAACACCCGCAGGCCTTGCCCAAGCACCTGCGCACGCTCGATCGTCCGGCGCGGGCGTCGTTGCTCGACGCGATCGCGAACGGGGCCGCGTCGCGGCGCCTGGTCGAGGCGCTGCGGCACTGCCACGGCAAGCACGGCAAGTCCGCGCTCGGGCTGGGCGAGGGTGTCGCGGTGTTCCTCGCGAAGACCTCGTTCCCGGCCCTGGGCGCGGTCGAGCTGCACCTGTTCCGCGCGCCCTCGGGCGAGGTGTTCGGTCGCGTCGTCACCTTGGGCCAGAGCCTGCTGGGCCCGGGCTACTTCGGCGTGCACGAGGGCGACGCGATCGAGTTCGACTTCGACGTCGTGCCCGGCCCCGACGTGCCCACGCCGCAGGGATGGCCCAAGCCCGCGCCCAACAGCGCCGGACTCGCGGGGCTCTCGCTCGCGGGCACCAAGCTGGTGCTGCACGGCTCGGGCGACGGCATCCTCGCCGGTGCGGTGGTGCGCGGCGGCAAGGACCAGGGCTTCTTCGTGAACATGGTCCGCGTCGCATGAGTCTGCGTGTCGCGATCGCCGGCGGTGGCATCGCTGGCCTGGCGACGGCGCTGGCGCTGGTGCGCGCCGGTCATCGGCCGCAGGTGTTCGAGCGCCGCGACGAAGGTGCGCCGGCGGGCGGGGCCATGATGATGTGGCCCAACGGTATGGCCGCCCTGGATGCGCTGGGCGTGGGCGCGCGCGTGCACGCCGGCGCGACCGCGGTGCGCGAGGTCGAGTTCCGCGCGCAGCACGGTCGGTCGCTCGCGCGGTGGTCGTTGGCCGAGCTTGGGCTGGTGCACGTGGTTTTCCGCGCGGCGCTGCTGCAGGCCCTGCGCGAGGCCCTGCCGGGCGACGCCGTGGTGACCGGCGCCACGGTGAGCTCGGCGCGGCCGCAGCCCGACGCGGTCGAGTTCACGCTCGCCGATGGCAGCCACCACGTCGCCGACGCCCTGGTCGCGTGCGACGGCGTGCACTCGCGACTGCGCGCGCAGCTCTTCGGCACGGTGCCGCCCCCTCAGCTGCACCAGCTCGCGTGGTTGGCGACGGTGCCCCACGACGATCTCGCCGCGATCCCGCACGGCGTCGCCATCGGCAGCGTCGGGCGCGGTCAGCGATTCTGTGCCGCGCGCATCGACGACGCGCGGGTGTTCTGGTACGCGACCGTCAACGCGACGCGGCGCCCCGCGGCGCCCGGCGTGGTCGCGCTCGCGCAGGCGTTCGGCAGTTGGCACGACCCGGTCGCCGCGCTGGTGCGCGCGGCCGAGGATCCCGCGGTCGAGCTGGTCGGCCCGGTCGAGCTCGGCGAGCTCGCGCCGCTGCGGCACTGGTGTCGCGGCCGCGTCACGCTGCTGGGCGACGCCGCGCATGCGTGCCTGCCCGATCTGGGCCAGGGTGCCGGCCAGGCGCTGCACAGCGCGGTGGTGCTGGCGCAGTGCCTGGGCGGCGGCGCCGACGTCGAGGCCGCGCTGCTGCGCTACGAACAGCGACGCCGTCGCGCGGTCGCCGAGGTCATGCGGACCTCGCGACTGGTCGCGTCGTTGAGCATGTCCGAGGCGGTTCACATCGCGAGCCTGCGCGAGCTCGTGGTCGGCGCGCTGCTGCCGACCGTGGGCTTCCCCCGCATCGAATCCATCGCCGCGGACGCGCGCACCTGAGTTCCTCCCCGCAACGCAACCGACAACCGCAGGACTGCCCATGGCCACCACGATCCAGATCGTTCGCACCGTCGTCGACGGCGCGATCGGCGAGCTCACCATCACCTACGAGAACCAATCCGGCGCCGTCGCACACGACGTCGTGATCAAGGCCGCACACGGCGGCGCGATCACGCCCAACAGCGCCGGCCACCTGGCGTACCTGCCGGGCGCGGCCGAGGGCGGCTACGTCGTCGGCAACGTCGCGGCCGGCGCCACGGTCGTGCGCAGCTTCGCGATCAAGCCCGTGGATGCGGAGGCGGGCAAGACCTACCAGGTCGATGCGACCGTCAGCTTCGGCGGCGGCAACGAGAACGCCTCCGCCAACGTGTTCGTCGAGGCCCGGCCCGAGGTCTACGCCGCGATCGGCATCGCCGACACCGTGCGCGCGCAGGTGCTCGAGCTGTACAACAACGCCAAGCAGAAGGGCCGCGATGCGCACGAGGGCACGTCGTTGCCCGAGACCCGTGGCGATCCGACCGCGCGCGCGCTGCAACCGACCTCGTTCCAGTGGGCGCTGCAGATGATCGAGCTCGGCACCAAGATGTTCCGCAGCGGCGGTCCGCCGCGCGGCTCCGGCGAGGCCGAGCAGGATCCCTGAGGTCGCGATGCGTCGTGCTCCGGTCGTGATCGGCTGGCGCGAGACCGCGGCGGCCTCGCCCACTGCACCGCTGCGCCTGCTCGAGGCGCCGGGACTGGCGCTGCTGCGCCAGAACCTGCCGGCGGTGCGGGTCGAGACCAACCCGCGGCCGATCCAGCTCGAGCGCATCGCTCGCGCGCGACCGGCCGCGGTGCTGGCGGTGTTCGGCGCCGATGGCCTCGCGACCGCCCTGGGCGCGTGCACGCAGCTCGCGGCTGCGGGCCAACCACCGATCGTGGTGCGCGGACGTTGGCTCGGTGCGCAGCACCGCGACGACGTCGCGGCCGCGAGCTTCGACGGCGCGATGCTGCCGTGGCTGCAGGAGCTGGGCGTGCCGCTGCCGCAGCGCTGGCTGCAGCCGATGGTCGTGGCGGAGCTGTGGCACCCGCGGCACAGCGGCGTGCGGCTGGGTCTGCTGTGCGCGGCGCTGCCCGACGCGGGCGTGCTCGATCTCGCCGATCTCTTCGGTGGCGCCGACGAGGGCGCGCCGCCGTCGACGTTGCCCGGCAGCGCCGCCGACGATCCCGAGATCGAGGGCGATCGCCTGCTGGGCGCCTATGCGCGCGCGGGCCTGCGCGGCGTGCTCGTGGTCGACAACGGCCCCGGCGCGGCGGCGCTGGCCGAGCGCGCCGCACGTCGCGGCATGCTCGGCGGATGGCTGGGCCCAGCCGATGCGCCGTGGCCCGCGGCGGTCGTGCGCGCGCGCGTGCCGGTGTGGACGTGGTTCAGGCCCGAGCACGCGACCGCCGGCGCGATGCAGAGCCTGAGCCGCGCGGCCCCACGCCGGCGCCGGGCGTGGCGTTCGTGCCGGTCGCGCTGCCCGACGAGGATCTGCCGCACGCCTGCGCGCGCACGCTGGCGCTGCGCGAGCTGGGCTACCGCGCGATCGTGCCGCGCTGCTTCGTGCCGGTGCCCAACACCCGGCGCTGGCAGCAGCTCGAGCAGCGCCATGGTCTGCGCGAGCATCGCTTCGAGCGGCTCGACGGCGAGCACCTGGTGTTCGCGCTGCCGCAGTGGGCACCGCTGCAAGGCCACGAGGTGTTGGCGCTGCTGCGCGAGGGCAACGTGTGGCCCGACCCCGCGCTGGCGCTGGGCCACCCGCGGCGCTCGACCTCGTTCGAGGCGATGCGTCAGTCGCTCGACGCGTACCTGCTCGACGCGATCACGCGCGTGCCGCAGTGCCACGCGCGCGACGTGCTCGCGACGCTGCTCGAGTCGCTCGGGCCCGCCGCGGCGCAGCTGCAGCCGACCGACGCGTACCCGTTCGTGTCGCTGGGCGGACGCAACCTCGCCGACGAGGTCGAGCGTGCGATCGAGGCGCGGCTCGCCTCGCTGGCGGGCCTGCCGGCCGAGATCCTCGCGGCGCTGCGCCACGCGGCGCTGACCGGGGGCAAGCGCATCCGGCCGGTGCTGACGCTGGTGATCGCGTGCGCGCACGGCGTGCCGCTCGACGCCGTGATGCCGGCCGCGCTCGCGACCGAGTGGCTGCACACCGCGTCGCTGATCAAGACGATCTGCCGTGCATGGACGACGACGACGTGCGCCGACGCGACGCCGCGACGCACCGCCGCCATGGCGAGGCCGCCGCGCTGCTGGCCTCCGACGCCCTGGTCGCGCTGGCGTTCGAGGACGTCGCTGCGCTCGCGGAGCATGCCGCGGTCGGCCCAGCGCGCGCGGCCCGGCTGGTGCGCGCGCTGGCCTCGGCGACCGGCGGCGAGGGCCTGGTCGGCGGTCAGGCGCTCGATCTGCTGACCCGACGCACCGCGGCGGTCGGGCTGCAGGACGTGCTCGAGGTGCACCGGCGCAAGACCGTGCCGCTGTTCGAGCTGACCGCCACGCTCGCGACGATCCTCGCCGACGTGCCCGAGCCCCACGCCGCCGAGCTGCGCGCGGTGCTCGCGAGCCTGGGCCTGGCGTTCCAGGTCATCGACGACATCCTCGACGCGACACCGGACAACGACGCCTTCGGTCGACCCGCCGGCAGCGACGCGCGCAACAACCTGCCGACCTTCGCCACGCTGATGGGCACCGCGGCCGGACGCCGCTGGGCGCAGCAGCTCATGGCGCCGCACCTGCAGCTGCTCGACGGCAAGCCGCAGCTGCTGGGGCTGTCGCGGTTGGCGACGTACGTGCTCGAGCGCCGGCAGTGATGCGGGCGCGGCTTTGACCCGCCGTCACACGCGGCCTACGCTTTCGGCGATGCGCTCGATCGCGGTGATGCTCGCGGTGACCTGCGCGCTCGCGGTGAGCGGCCTGTCACCTTGCCTCGCCGGACACGGCGTTCGACCATCGGGTCACAATGGCACGCCGCCTGCGGCATGCGTTCCACGAACGGGCCGAGGCGGGCCCTGCGGGCGGCGAGCTACCGCGTGCACGGTGCCGCAGGGCCGCACCCCGCGGGCGCGACGTGGCAGAGCGTCAGCGCCACGACGGGCGGCGAGACAACCGGCGCCGACCTCGTGCACGCCCCCGGCACGCGGCGAGATCACCGTCGCCATCGACCCTGGCCATCCGCCCGGGCTCGACACCGTGATCGTCGACTCGCGCACGCTCGCCGAGGTCACCGCGAGCGCCGACGAGCTGGCCGCGACGCTCGTGTGCACCGACGACGGCACCGCGCTTCGATGAACCCGTGACGATCGCGGACGAGATCGACGCCGCGGCCGCAGCCGGGCGCTGCCCCCGACGGGCGCAGAGGTCGACGTCTCGCTGCGGGACTACGACGTGGAAGGATCGGCCTACCCGCGGAGGACTGGTTCATCATGCGCCACGACGACCACGTGGTCTGCGCGGGGAGGCGTCGGCACCTCGTTGCCGACGCTCGAGGCCGGGTGACAGACTTCTGGACGCCGCTGGAGCTTTCCGTCGTGGGTGGTCTGCGAGCAGTCGCCCGGCGGGTGCGACGGCACGTCGAGCGGGGTGCCCTCGTCGTGCGCGAGGCGGACCAAGAGGAGGCTCCGTGCTCGATCACAGCGAGGCTGCGACGATGCGCTACGTGATCGACGTGGGCACCATGATCCTCGGCACCGGCGTGAACCGCTGCGACGGCACGAGCAGGTCGCACACCGCATTCGCGCTGCGCCGCGTGCGCTCCGGCGAGACTCGCACCGTGAGCGGCGCGCGGCTCAGCTGGCGTACAGTGGCGCGCGCTCGGCCTCGGACAACACCAGCGGCGCAACCGTGGGCGCGCCGGCGTCGTCGAAGTACGGCGACGGCCGGCCCTTGCCGCGCAGCCACCAGCCGCCGAGCAATCGCACCGAGTGCACGATCATCCCCAGCGGCGCACGGGCGACGGCGCCCGGCGGCACGCCGCCGGGCGCCGAGCGGCCGTTCACGCCCACCGCGGGGCCGGTCGCGTCCGCCGGCACATCGACCAGCTGCGCGCGCGAGGCCCACGAACGGCACGCGCGAGGATCATGTTGCCCATCGGCACGCGGCAGCAGTCGCTGTACCAGCGCAGCAGGCCCTTGGGCGACAGCCGCATCGATCGCAGGTGCTCGTGGCCGGACGTGAACGAGACGCTCGCGGGCGCGACCTGGACGATGTCGGTGCCGCCGTGCGCGTCGGTGATGTCGCTGCTGCCGAGCCAGCGCGCGAAGGCCAAGCAGTCGCTGCAGTAGCACACCGCGCGGTTGCAGCTGCGCGGCGACAGCCCGGTGATGCGGCCGACG
The DNA here is from genome assembly GCA_046351635.1 of Nannocystaceae bacterium. GTDB lineage: Bacteria > Myxococcota_A > Polyangia > Nannocystales > Nannocystaceae > Xiheibacterium. Next base: position 89,259 of record JAXLYC010000008.1, read on the forward strand.
ATGGTGCCGCAGCGGCAGCGCAGCGCGACGTCGGTCACGGGGTCCCGCGCACCGCGGCGAGCTTCTGCGCCAGCTCGCCGTTGGCGTCCATCTCGCGCACGATGTCGCAGCCGCCGACGAACTCGCCGTCGATGTACAGCTGCGGGATCGTCGGCCAGCTGCTGTACTCCTTGATGCCCTCGCGGATGGCGGGGTCCTGCAGCACGTTGACGGTGTGGAACTCGGCGCCGTGGCCTTGAGCACCTCGACCACCGCGCCGGAGAAGCCGCACTGCGGGAAGGTCTTGTTGCCCTTCATGAACAGCAGCACGCGGTTGTTCTGCACGAGGTGGTCGATGAACTTGCGGGTGTTCTCGTCGAGCATGGCGGATCCTGGAGCGGGGGCGCGTCCGCGCGGGGCGGTCGTGGCGGCCGCGGCCGCGGGCCCGCGGCCGCCCCCCGTGAAATAGGCGATGGGACTGTCCCGGGCAAGCTGCCGCGTCGGTTGCTTGGCGCGCGCGCCCAGGTTTGTCATCGTCCGCCCGGGATCACCCCATGGCTGCCCCCGTCCTCACCCGTCGTTCCATGAGCTGGCTGTGCGCGAGTGCGGCCGTGGCCGCGTTGCTGCCCCGACGCGCCGCGGCGCAGACCGCGGCGAGCCCCAAGGTCCTCATCCTCGGCGACAGCATGATCGCCGGCGGCTTCGGTGTGTTCCTCGAGCGCGCGCTGAAGAAGGAGTACGGCGTGCCGTGCAAACGCGCGGGCAAGAGCAGCTCGGGCCTCGCGCGACCCGACTTCCACGACTGGCCCGAGGCCGCCGAGGCCATCGTCGCGAAGTGGAAGCCCGACGCGAGCGTGGTGATGTTCGGCGGCAACGACGTGCAAGGGCTCTACATGGGCTCGGGCGAGTGGATCCGCTGGCAGGACGAGGGCTGGGACGAGGAGTACGCCCGCCGTGTCGACGCGCTGTGTGATCTGCTGGCGCCCGCGGGCGAGCGCATCTTCTGGGTCGGCATGCCGGTGATGCGCCCGGAGAAGTTCCACGAGCGGGTCAAGCGGGTCAACGTCATCTACCGCGCACGCATGGCCGTGCGGCCCGGCGCGCGCTTCGTCGATGCCTGGGAGGTGCTCGCCGACGACGACGGCGAGTACGCCGATCGCATCGCGATCGGCGAGCCCGGCCCCGACGGCAAGGCGGCCAAGAAGGTGCGCGTGCGTGCAGGCGACGGCATCCACCTCACGCCCGCGGGCGCGGAGCTGCTGCGCGATCACGTGCTCGCGGTGCTCGAGGGCGAGCTCGGCATCGCCAAGCCTGCCGCGGCGACGGTCGCGACCGCCGGCTGAGCCGCGCTCAGCCGTCGCGGTCGTACGCGCCCGCGTCGGGCTCGGGCTGCACCCGCGCGTCGAGCAGGCCGTGCTCCGCCGCGAAGCTGCGCGCACGCTCGGCCAGCGCCCGCGCGTCGCCGCCCTCGCCCAGCACCGGCGCGGCCTCGGCCAGGCCCTGCAGCAGCTGCAGCTGCAACGGCGGCGGGGTCTGGGTCAGGCGCGCGGAGCGGGCGACGACGTCGGCGAAGCCGGCGCGCGCGCGCTCGAGCTGGCCCAGCGCGTGCTGGCAGCCGGCGATGTCGAGCAGGGTGATCGCGACGTAGGCGTGGTCCTCGCCGAAGATGCGGCGCTCGAACGCGACCACGCGTTCGTACTCGGCCAGCGCCTCGGCATCGCGATGCAGCGCCCGCAGGATGTCGGCGCGGGTCTCGAAGCGGTCGAACCACCGCGGTGATTCTGGCGGGTCGTCGAACACCGCGATGGCCTCGTCGATGCGCACGAGCGCTGCTTCGTTCGCGCCGGCGGTGCGCAGCGCCAGGGCCAGGGCCATGAGCGCGTTGGAGTGCAGGTCGGCGCGGCCGCTCGCGCGTGCCGTCGCGATGCTGGACTCGGCCAGGGTCCGCGCTGCGTCGACCTTGCCGGCGGCCAACGCGACCTCGGCGCAGTAGATCGCGAGCGCGATGGTGTCGACGTCGGACTCGCCCTGGAGCTCGCGTCGCTGCGCCAGCGCCTCGGTCGCGAGCGCGTACTGCCGCGCGACGTCGCCGCGCGCACCCGCGACGCGCGAGCGCGCCTCGGGGATCCGCGACAGCCACGGATGCGACGGCGGCAGCAGCTCGAGCCAGATGCGCTCGGCCTCGTCGATCGCGAGCTCGGCGTCGTCGAGCCGGGTCGCGATCACGTCGATGTTGACGCGGTGGATCGCGACGTTGGCGGCCTCGAGCTCGAGCCCGAGCTCGCGCAGCGCCGCGGTCGCGCGCACGGCCGAGTCGTGCGCGCGCTCGAGCTCGCCCATGGCGAAGTACACGATCGCGGCGCGGGCGTCGTGGTGGGCCGTGAGCTTGGCGTCGCCGCCGAGCGCGTCGATCTCCGCCCGCGCGAGTCGCAGCGCCAACAAACCCGCCTCGTGATCGTGGCGCAGCCAGCCCTCGGTGAAGGCCAGCTCGATCCACGCCAGCGCGGTCGTGCGTCGATCGCCGCCGCGGGTGGCCAGCTCGACCGCGTCGTAGTAGGCGGCGCGGCCGGCCTCGACCTCGCCGCGCTCGTCGAGCACCTCGCCGCGTGCGAGCGCGACCTCGGCGCGCAGCGACACGTCGTCGTCGAGCTCGGGGATCTCGGTGACGAGGGTGGTCTGGGCGCGCTCGCGTTGACCCGCGCGCAGCTGGGTCCGCGCGCGGGCGATGGCGGCGCGCACCGGGGCAGCGCGTGCCATCGCGGCGGGGTCACTGTCGAACGGGGCCTCGCGGCGCGCGTGGTCGGGGTCCAGGCAGCGCGTCGGATCGCGCAGGTCCTCGCGCAGCGACGGCCACGCCTGCAAGACGTCGCGGTCGGGCGCGGCGAGCACGTCGAGGATCGCTTCGGCCGCGGCGCGGCGCTGCTCGAGGCACGCCTCGATGACCGCGGTCTGCAGCGGCTCGCGCTCGCGCAGCGGGCACGCCTGTCCGCGCGCGTCGCCGAGCGCACGCGCGAAGCCGTCGAAGCTCGCGACCGCCGCCTGCGCCACGGCCTGGCTCGTCGGGCCGGGCACACGCTCGATCGCGGCGGCGATGGTGCGCGCGCGCGTCGGTGACCACGCCGGCCACGACGTGTCGCAGCTGGCGGGGGCGTCGCGCAGGCCAGAGGCGACCGCGGCGCCGGCGATCGCGAGCACGCCCAGCCCGACCGCGGGCCAAAGTGGTCGCCGCGGCCGCGCGGGTGCGAGCGCGTCGAGCAGCGCGGCCATGTCGGGGAATCGCCGCGCGGGATCGCCGTCGAGACCGCGTCGCAGCGCCGCGATGACGTGCGCGGGGATGCCGGTGCCCTCGGGCGCCTGTGCGGCCACGAGCACGCTGCTGACCAGCTCGGTCAGGGTGCGGCCGCCGTGGGGTCGCTCGCCGTGCAGCGCTTCCCACAGCGCGACGCAGAACGCGAACATGTCCGAGCGCGCGTCGGCGGGCTCGCCCAGCAACAGCTCCGGGGCCATGTACGCCGGCGTGCCGGCCGGGCGCGTGGTCAGCAGGTTGCGGCCCGAGTCCACCGTCGCGATGGGCTCGCCCAGCAGTGGCCGCGCGAGGCCGAAGTCACCCACGCGCACGCGGCCGTCGTCACCGACCAGCACGTTCTCGGGTTTGAAGTCGCGGTGCACGATGCCCGCGACGTGGGCGGCCGCGAGCCCGCGACCAGCGTCGAGGAATCGCGGCAGGATCTCCTGCGGCGAGCGACTGCGCGGCGGGCCGAGCCACTGACGCAGCGTGCATCCGACCACGAACTCCATGGCGACGAACGGCACGCCGCCGACGCGCCCGACATCGTGCACGCCGACCACGTGGGGATGCGACAGCCTCGCCAGCGCGCGGGCCTCGGTCAGCAGGGTGGTGTCGCTGCGGTCGTACAGCAGCTTGATCGCGACCCGTCGATCGAGCTCGGGGTCGTAGGCGGCGTAGACCGAGCCCATCGCGCCCTGACCCACGCAGTGCAGCACGCGATAGCGACCGATCTCGGCGCCCGGAGGCAGCAACGCCACGTCGGGCCGCCGCCGCGCACCACCGCTGGCATCGACGGTGGCCTCGAGCTGATCGGCCGACGAGACCAGCGGATCACCCGTCGCGGCGTCGTGGGGCAGCACGCCGGGATCAGGGTGTCATGCGCGCGCGCGCCGGCACAAGCGCGCCGCTTCGCGGGCACCGCACCCGCCGCGGCTCACTGATACGGCCCCACGCTCCACGCGTCGGCGCTGCGGGGCATGCCGTCGAAGTCGAGCGCACCCACCGGCTGCGGCGTGCCGGCGTCGCGCGCGGGGCTGCCGTCTTGCAGGTGGAAGTCGTAGCCCGCCGGATCGACCAGGGCGGGATCCGCCGCGATCGCATCGGTCTGCTCCGGCGGTGGCGTGCCCGCGCCGAACCACAGGTTGTGCGTGCCCGGCAGCGGGCTCGATTCGTAGCCGACGTAGTCGATGCCGGCCACGGTCGCGACGAAGATGTTGTCGTGCAGCTCGAGCGTGACCTGCTCGCCCTGGGCGTAGAACAGCAGCCCGCGCGCCCAGTCGGGGCCCTGCGGGAAGCTCGTGCCCCAGACCAGGTTGTTGACCACCCACAGCGTCGTCGGCGAGGGCGCGTAGGCGCTGCCGGGCTGCAGCTGCAGCGGGAAGAAGCCGCCGCCGTCGGGGTACTCGGGGCCCAAGCCCGTGTTCACGAACACGTTGTTGTAGACCCAGTTGTCGCCGGTGATGTCCTGGCCCATGAGCAGGCCGATGCCGCGCTGGTTCTCGACCCAGTTGTCGTGCACCGCGTGGCCCTCGATGCGCGCGCGCGGTTGATCCTCGCCGTTGTAGCTCTCGTTGTAGATGTTGATCGCGCGGTTGTTGCCGCAGTCGTGGATCCAGTTCCACGCGATCTCGCGGCCGCTCTCGACGCCATCCTCGACGCGGTTGCCGGAGATGTAGAAGCCATGGCACTGCTTGCTGCCGGTGTCGGCGTTGGCGGTCTGCGCCGCATCGAGCTCGTTGCCCAGCAGGAAGATGCCGTCGCCGCAGGGGCCCAGGCCGCCGCACTGCACCGCGCCGCTCTGGCAGCCATCGCCGGTGCGCGGCGTCGACAGGTAGTTGCCGACCAGGCGATAGCCGTCGCCCATCGACACCGCGGTGTCCTGCGCGCAGTCGGCCGGGCTGAGCACGCGCAGCTGCGAGATGACCCAGTGCGCGCTGTCGCCGTCGATCTCGGGGGAGTAGCTGGCGACCAGCGCGTGCCCGGTCGGCTCGCATGCGTCGCCGCCCACGATCACCGTCGCGCCGGGGTACGCGACGATGGCCTTGGGTCGATCCGCAGTCCCGCTGGTGTCGAGGCCGAAGAAGCCGGTCGAGCCCTGGCCGCTGGCATCGACGAAGCCGTCGAGGAAGTAGACCACGTCGCCGGGCGCGATCGACATCGAGACATGGTCGAAGCTCGCCCACGGCGCGTCCCACGAGCCGTCGCCGCCGTCGTCGCCGTCGGGTGCGACGAAGCGGATCGCGCCCTCGTCGTGGGTGCGCAGCGGCAGCGCGTTCGAGGGCGTGTCCGCGACCGTGACTTCGATGGTCGTGTCGCCCAGCGGCGCGTCGCCGGGGATCTGCAGCGCGATCGATTGCAGGCCCAGGCGCGTGTGCAGGTCCGCGCCGTGCCGCGCCGGCCCCCACGCGAGCACGCGCGCCGGTACGCCGCCGACGGTGACGACCGAGTCGTCCTGCTGGTCGCCGAGGTTCTTGCCCCACACCGTCACGATGGCCCCGTCGACGCCGGCGGTCTGACCCGCGGAGGTGTCGGAGTTGCCGCTGCGCGGCGCGATCACCAGGTCGGAGAAGAACAGCGCTGGCCCGCCGGGCGTGACGTTGGGGCCGGTGTCGCCGCCGCTGCTGTCGCTCGCGTCATCGCTGCTGCCCTCGCTGCCGCCGTCGCTGCCTGCACTCGCGGTGGTGCCGGCCGTGCCCGCGGTGGCGCCGCTCGACTGCGAGCCGCCGCTGGTGTCGTCGGCGCTCGCGGCCTCGTCGCCCGCGTCGCCGACGTGGCACGCGAGCGCGAGCGCGAGGCTCGCAGGGATGGGGCGGGGCAGGCTCGGCATCGTCGGAGGTCTCCTGCCGGACTGTTGTCGGGCGAGGGCCCCGAGCGGTTCACGGCGCCTGGGTTTCGCGGCTCACGAGGCTGCGCCGAGCGCCGCGCCGATCCCACGCGTGAGCGCGACCACAGGCTCGTCTGCGTCCGCCAGCTCGGGCCGCGTCGCAGCCAGCTCCGCGCGCAGCGACGTGCGCGCCCGCATCAGCCGGGTCTTGACCGTGCCGCGCGGGATCCCGAGCACCTGCGCGATCGCGGCGGTGTCGAGCTCCTCCCAGTAGTGCAGCTCGAGCACCAACTGCAGCTCGAGCGGCAGCCGCTGCATCGCCGCGAGCACGAAGCCCTGATCCTCCTGGGCCGCCACGATCGCGCTGGGCGAGGGCGCGCCCAGCTGCGCCACCGACGAGACCAGCGGATCGAAGCGCCCAGCGGGGCCGTGCATGCGCTCGAGGTGGTCGTAGAGCTTGTGCCGCGCGATGGTCAGCAGAAACGTCCGGAAGCTGGCGCCCTCGCGCACGCGGTCGCGCGACTCGAGGCAGGCGACGAAGGTGCGCTGGATCAGGTCCTCGCGCTCGGCGCCGAGCTTCGAACGGAAGAACCGCTGCACCGCTGCGGCGTGCCGCGCGAACAGCTCGCGGCCGGCGTCGGCATCACCACCGCGCCACGCATCGAGCAGCGCGCCGTCGCTCGCGGTGGACACCATCGCATGGTAGCATCGCACGCCGTGGTGGCGGTGGACGAGCGGCTCGATCCGCTGGTGCGCGCAGCTGCTGCGGCGACGCCCGACGAGCACGACGAGCTGCAGCGCGTGGCCGCGTCGCTGTTCGAGCCCGCGCCCGCGGACGCGCGTGAGGTGCCGCGATTCGGGCGTTACCGCCCCGTGCGGGTCATCGGCGCCGGCGGCCTGGGTGAGGTCCTGCTCGCGCACGATCCCGAGCTCGATCGCAAGGTCGCGATCAAGTCGATCGCGCGGCGGCTCGATCCCGCGGCACGCCAGCGACTGCAGGCACGCATGCGTCGGGAGGCCCAGGCGCTCGCGCGGCTGCGGCATCCCAACGTCGTCGCGGTGTACGACGTCGGTGTCGCCGACGACGGCGTGTTCCTGGCGATGGAGTACGTCGACGGCGCAACGCTGTCGCAGTGGCTCGCCGCGGCGCCGCACACCGTCGACGAGATCGTCGGCGTGGTCGTCGAGGCGGGGCGTGGGCTCGCCGCGGCCCACGCCGCGGGTGTGATCCACCGCGACGTCAAGCCCTCGAACATCCTGGTCGATCGCGAGGGCCGCGCGCGCGTGGTCGACTTCAGGCTCGCGTTCGCGGACGCCGATCCCGCGCCGAGCCGAGCGCGCTGCCGTCGTCGAGCGAGCTGACGCAGACCGGCGCATTGCTGGGCACGCCGGCGTACATGGCTCCGGAGCAGTTCCTCGGCGCCGACGTCGACGCCCGCGCCGATCAGTGGGGCCTGGCGGTGACGCTGCACGAGGCGCTCGCGGGGCGGCGGCCGTTCGCGGGGCCCGACCTCGCGGCCACGCGCGCGGCGGTGTTGCACGGCAGCTACGAGCCGCCCGAGGCGCCCGCGGCGGTCCGCGCGGTGCTGCAGCGCGCGCTGCAGCGCGATCCCGCGGCGCGCTTTGCCGACACGCTCGCGTTCGTCGACGCACTGCGACCGACGCGACGACGCTGGCGCGCACCGCTGCTGCTGTCGGGCCTGGTGGTGATGGTCGCGGGCGCGTTGTGGTGGCAGCGCCCGGCCGCGTACGACGCCTCCGATCCGCGGCCGCGGTGCAGGTCGGCGAGCTGCACGCGCAGTGGGCCACGCCCAACACGATCCGCTGGGCCTGGAGCGCCCAGGGCGAGGCCGATGCGCTGCGGGACTACGAGCTCGTGGTCGGGCCCAGCGAGCACGACGTGCTGACGCGCAGCGACGCCTGCCGCGTGTTCACGCGCGCGGACAACCCCGAGCTGGGCCACTTCCTGTTGCCGCGCACCGGCGGCGCCGATCCAGTGCGCGCGACCATCACCGACGGTCACGCGCCCGAGCAGGCCGTGTTCGCGCGGCTATGGGCCACCGACACCGCGGGGCGACGTCACGCCAGCAACGTCGCGTCGGTCCACACCGCGCCGCCGCCGGTGGCCGAGGTCGTGGTGTTCGCCGACGCGCGGCCGCACGGCTTCTCGATCCCGGTGCTCGAGGTCGTCGACACCAAGCCCTACGCGGGCACGCACCACCTGCAGTTCACCTCGCGCTGCGATCCGCCGCAGTGCTTCGCCAACCTGCGTTGGCAGGACCTCGGCGTGGATCTGTCGCGCATGACGCCGGGCGACTTCGCCACCACCGCGTACCTCGAGCTCGCGGTCGCGGTCGCCGGCGACGCGACCAGCTGGTGGAGCCAGCTGCGGCGTGGTACGACGCGGAGCACATCGATCGCGTGGGGCACTTCGCCAGCTTCGCGCTGCGTCACGACGGCGAGTACCGCCTGCTGCAGGTGCCGCTGCGCGCGTTCGAGTTCCGCGACGGTGTCGACGCGGCGGCGCAGATCCGCCACGGCGTGTTCGAGCTGGGCCTGGGTGGCTGGTGGCCGCCCGGCGCGACGGTGCGCATCGACGAGGTCCGCGTGCGCTGGTAGCTGCGCGCGCCGTCGCCCGCTCGGCAGCGGTGACCGCCGCGGCTGGGGTACCCTGCGGCGACCATGCGTCGCACTCCGCTCGTGGCCCTGCTCGCGCTCTCCGCCTGCTTCGACCCGACCAAGGCCGACGGTGCCGACGGCAGCGGCAGCAGCAGCGTGGGCACCATGTCCGACGCATCGGGCGACGGCGCGACGAGCAGCGCGACCGCGAGCAGCAGCGCGACCGCCGGCACCACCGCGACCGCGACCACCAGCGTCGACGACTCCGGCACCACCGGCAGCAGCGGCGATCCGACCGACGGCACCACCACCGGTGGCAGCGTGCCGCCGATCTGCGATCACGCGCCCACGGCCCTGGTCGGCTGCGCGGCGTCGATGGACGGCACGCCCAGCTACGGCACCTTGGGCTGCGACGCGACCGTGACCGACTTTTCGATCTTCTACGAAGACGTCTACACCATCGATCTCGTCGCCGGGCAGTGCCTGTACGCGCGCGCGGACAACATCGGCGAGGCCGGCATCATGGGCGGCGTGTGGGCCGACGTCGCGCTGCAGCTGCGCTCGCCCAGCGGCGCGCTCGCGTGGCAGGACGACGATCTCACCTGCAGCGAGACCACCTGGGACGGCGGCGCGTGCCCGCAGGTGTTGCTGACCGCCGACGTCGACGGGCCCTACGAGCTGTCGATCGTGCAGGCCTCGGGCAACGGCTGCACCAACGGTGCGCCATACTCCTTGTTCGTCGCGATCGACGGCGTCGCGACGGCGCCGGCGCTCACGCTCGACGATCAGCTGGCCGACTGCACGCCCTGATCACGCGCCGCGGGCGGAGCCCGGGGCGATTCGCCACGCCCGTCGGTGCGCCACGGGGTCGCACGCGCCGGGTTTTCGGGCCGCGCACCCTTGCGGCGACGCGCCGCGTGCGGTGCACTCGCAGCGATCGAAAGGAACCCCATGACCACGCACCGATTGTTCGCGCTGGGCTTGTTGCTCGCGCTGCCCGCGGCGATCGCCGCGCGGACCGCTGCCGCCGGCGACGATCCCCCGGCGAAGGCCGCCGCGCCCGCGGACGCACCCGCGACCCCGCCCGCGGTCACCGACGAAGACGCGCTGCACGACGACATCCTCGGCGTGCTCGCGCTGCCGCTGGCGGCCGACGATGCGCGCGACGCCGGCGTCGAGCCGGCCGAGGTCGAGGCCGCGATCACGGCGGTCGACGCCGGCGGTGGCTCGCCCGCCGACGCCAGCGACGTGCTGCGCGCCGAGGCCGAGGCCACGCGCAAGCGCGGCGCGAAGAAGGGCTTCGGCGTGTGGGTCGCGGCGCAAGTCGCCGCGGGCAAGCGCGGCAAGGAGCTGGCCGCGCTCATCCACGAGAAGAAGGCCGAGTACAAGGCGATGACCGACGACGAGCGCGCCCAGGTCGACGCCAAGCTCGACGCGCTGCACGACGCGTGGGTCGATCATCGCAAGCAGCTGCACGCGCGCCGCAAGGCCCTGGTGGCCAAGGGCAAGAAGGCCGTGCGCGAGGGGGAGAAGGAGCTGGCCGAGCTGGAGAAGCGGCTGGCCAAGAACGACAAGCGACAGAAGCGGATCGAGGATGCGATCGCGGCGGATCCCTCGCGCAAGGCCGCGCTGGAGACGTTGCTGCGCAAGTCCGAGAAGCGCGAGGAGCGACTCGAGGACCGCGAGGACGAGGTCGAGGACCGCGTCGACGAGGCCGAGGACAAGCTCGAGCGTGCCGAGGATCGCAAGGAGGCGCGCGAGGATCGCAAGGAAGATCGCGAGGACCGCAAGGAGGCGCGCGAGGATCGCAAGGAAGATCGCGAGGACCGCAAGGAGGATCGCGACGAGCGCCGCGAGGAGCACGACGCGAAGAAGGCCGAGCACGGCAAGGGCCACGGCAAGCACGGCGAAGGCAAGGGCGGCTGATGGAGGACACCATGCGCACGATCATCATCAGCATCGGCATCGCGCTCGCCGTGGGCGCTTGTGGCAACCAGACCGGCGACGCCAAGGGCAAGACCGAGATCGCCCGCAAGGACGGCAAGGACGGCAAGACCGAGGGCAAGGGCAAGTCCGACGCGAAGGCCGAGACCAAGGCGCAGCCCGACGCGAAGTCGCCCGACAGCAAGGCCGACCCGGATTCCGCCGGCTCCGACACGCCGCCGCCGCAAGGCGAAGGCGGCGACGAGCTCGATGCGGCCAAGATCGGTGAGCTCGCGCGGCTCGCCCGCGAGATCACGGCGAAGCCCGACGACGCCGAGGCCCTGCTCGAGAAGGCCGGCATGGATCGCCCGGCGTTCGAGGCCGCGATGGTCGCGGTCGCCAAGGACCCGTGGAAGACGGACCTGTACGTCACCGCGCTGACCCAGGCCGACGGCGCGGGTTGAGCCTGGGCGGACCCTGTGCCGCCGGTGCGGCACAGGGTCTATCCTGACGACGACGTGGCGCTCTTCGAGGACGTGCTGGAGGCGATGCGCGGCGGGCAGACGTTCCAGATCGGCGGCGGCCGCATCTTCCGCAGCTACGCCATGCGCGAGGGCCTGCCGGTCGTGATCGTGTCCGACGACGGCATCACCGAGGTGCAACCGTGCGACCAGGCCGAGCTGCGGGCCGCCATCGAGGAGCTGCCCGAGGGCTTCGCCGCGATCGTGCGCTGGTGGCGGGTGCACGGCCCGCCCACGCCGTGAACGCGCCCGACCCGGATTCGCAGGGGCCGTCGTCACACGCGGCCGTGCCCGCGCGTGGAGCCGTCATGGAACGCGGACTCGCGCGGCTGCAGGCCGTCACCGGACTCGTCTTCGCGGTCTTCCTCACCGTCCACCTCGTGGCGCTGTGCGCCAGCGCCCTGGGTCCGGGGTGGTATGACGGCGTCCAGCGCAGCACCGCGGTGGTCTACCGCGCGGCGCCCTACGAGTGGGTGCTGCTGCTGTTGCCGCTGGTGGTCCACGTCGTGGTCGGGGTCGTGCGGATGCGTCGACGCCCGCGGCGCACGACGCCGCTGCCGTGGGCGGTGCGGCTGCACCGCCAAAGCGCGTGGCTGCTGCTCGCGGTGATCTTCGGCCACGTCGGCGCGACCCGTGGCCTGCAGCTGGCCTATGACGTCGACTGCGGCTTCGCCGGGGTCTCGTTCGCGATGGCGTGGATGCCGGGCTTCTTCAGCCTCTACTACTCCCTGCTCGCGATCGCGGGCCTGATCCACGGCGTCTACGGCGTCGCGTCGGCGCTCGCGGTGCTGGGCGTGCGCGTGCCGCCGCCGACCCGCGTGCTGCGCCGCGCCGCGCTGCCGCTGGTCGTGATCGGGTTGCTCGCGATCGCGGGCGTGGCCAGCTTCGCCGGCTGGCTGTACGCAATCCCCGATCCGCTCGACAACGACTACGCGCGGGTCTACCGCGACGTGTTCGGCGTCGGCGGTGCCACGGGGAAGCGTACGCCGTGAAGCTTGCGCGGCGCGACCACGACCCAGATCGCGGCGACGCGGCCGTCGCGATCGAGCGCGAGCGTGGTCGCGCTGTACCGCGCGGCGCGGGCCAGCATGGTGTCGACCACGCCCAGCAACCTCGGTCGATCATTGAACGCCACCAGGCTCGCGGCCACGACCGTGCCCTTGCGTGCGATGCCCATCACGAAGCGCGCGACGTGCTCGCGGCCCACGATCGGACGCAGCGCGGCGAGAAATTCGCCGCCGCCGTCGCTGCAGAGCGTCACGTCCTCGCGCAGGGCCGACTGCAGCCCCTCGAGGTCGCCGGCCGCCGCGGCGGCCAGCACCCGCATCAGCATGGCGCTCGCGCGCGGGTCGCTGCCACCGACGGGCGCGGCCTCGAGATCGACGCCCGCCAGCCGCGTGCGCGCGCGGTGCAACAGCGCGCGCACGTTGGCGTGCGACAGGCCCAGCATCGCGGCGATCTCGGGCCCGGCGTAGCCGAAGCCATCGCCGAGCAGCAGCGCCGCGCGCATGGTCGGGCTGAGCCGCTCGAGCGCGAGCATCCAGCCGTACGAGACGCTGCGCGCGGCCGCGAGGCGTTGCTCGGGATCGCTGCCGCTCGCATGGGGCTCGGCGCACGCCGGCAGGTCGACCAAGCCCGGCAACCACGGCCCGACGTAGGCCCGGCGTCGTCGCCGGCGCAGCGCATCGATCGCCAGGCGCGTGGCGACGGTGACGAGCCAGGGTGTCCACGGTCGCGACGGATCCGCCGGCGGGGTCGCGAGCGCGCGGACGAAGGTCTCCTGCACCAGGTCGTCCGCGGTGGCGGCGTCGCCGGTCATGCGGTAGCACAGGCCGTAGATCAGCCCGCGGTGCTGGGCGAAGAGCTGTTCGATCCCGACGGAGGGCACGGACATCGGCGAGGATCCACGCGTGGGCGTGCTCGAGTGTGACAAACCCGGGCCTGGCGCGCGGCCGCCCGGGCTCGGTCTGTGAAGAGGAAGCTCCGCTTCCTCTTTCCCGCGCCGACGGAGCCGCCTCCGGGCGCTTTCTCCTTTCCGGTCGCTGGCGCGACCAGAGGCCGTCAGCACCCGCTGACAGCCTCTCAGCGCTCGATGCGGCGGCCCGGGGCCCACTCCCGCAGACGGTCGACGCGGGTCTCGAGGAAGCGCGCGAGGCGGTGGAAGTCGCTGCCGGGCACGATGAAGCGGACCTCGGTGCGGAGGTTCTGCGGGTTGACCAGCTCCGCGAACGGCACGTAGCGCAGGTCGAGCTGACCGGTGACGCTGACCATGTGACCGTCGAGGCCTTCCTCGACCAGGGCCCGGTACGCGCCGATGCCCAGCTGGCTGCCGAGCATCACGTCGAAGGCATGCGGCGGAGCGCAGCGCGACTCGTAGCCCAGCTGCACGCTGGCGATCTTCTTCTTGCCGCCGGTGCGTTGCTCGAAACGCGCCGCGACCCGCTCGGACACCAGCTTGCCCAGGTCGATGCCGCCGAGCGGGATGTGGCCGTGATCGTCGCGCGGCAAGGTGGCGATGACGTCGTCGGGCAGCAGCTCGGCCAGGCCCTCGGCGAGCACGATGGTGCCGTAGTGCTTGCCCCGGCGCTCGCGCGTCAAGATCAGATCGACGATGCGATCGACCAGGACATCGATCGCCAGCAGGCGACGGTCGGGGTGCGGCAGCGCGAGATCGTCGACCACGTCCTCGACCGCGATCACCAGGTTGGCCTCACCTGCGATCGCCACGCCGTACGACAACCACCCGGCCTTGCGGCCCATGGTCTCGACGATGAAGTAGCTGCTGGTCGCGAGCGCGTCGGCGCGGAGGTTCTGCAGCTCCTTGGCCATGAAGTCGACCGCGGTGAAGAAGCCGAAGGTGAAGTCGATGCCGCGATAGTCGTTGTCGATGGTCTTGGGCAGGTGGACCACGCGCACGCGCTTGGCCCCGGGCGGCAGCCGCCGCTGGTACTCGAACAGCAGGTTCGCGGTCTTGAGCGTGTCGTCGCCGCCGATCGAGATCAGCGCGTCGATCTCGAGGTCGACCAGCGCGCGGTAGACGTTGGCCAGCCGCGCGCACTTGAGCTCGTCGCCGAGGTCGGCCGGCGACTCGATGCCCTTGCCGGGGTTGGCCCGCGCGGTGCCGATGTTGATGCCGCGGGCGTTGCGGATGCCTCGCAGGTCGCGTTCCTCGAAGATGCGGTAGTGCTGATCCGGCAGCAGCCGGTGCGTGACCGGGTGGTAGTCCTGCAGGTTGGAGTAGCCGTGGAAGAAGCCGATGACCTCGCGGCCGTCCTCGAGGAACGAGGTCGCGGCGGCGGAGATGACGGCGTTGGCGGCCGGCGCAGGCCCGCCGGCGAACACGATGCCCACGCGGCGGATGCCGTCGGTGGGCGAGGGCGGGGCGGGGCGGTCGTGGGGGGCGGCGGCGGCCATCGTTCGCGGCGAACTTTGGCGCGGCCGACCGCCACACGTCAATTCACGCGGCCGGGCTTTGGCGTAGGCTCGACGTCGCGATGGAACAGCGCATCGTCGAGCTCGAGATCCGCATCGCCTATCAGGAGAAGACCATCCGCGACCTCGACGAGATGGTGACCAAGTACGCGGCGCGGCTCGACGCGATGGGCCGCGAGCTGGCCGAGCTGCGCGCGCGCATGGACGCCACCGGTGCCGCGTCCGAGGCGCCGGAGATCGTCGACGAGCCGCCGCCGCACTACTGATCGCGAGCGTTGCCGCGCCGAGCCGTGCGCCGGCCGGGCACGCCTGCGCGGCCACGCTTGCGTGCGGCGTGCGGGCGCGCGACCGTGGAGGGGACGATGCCGCGCCCGTCGGTCCGCTGCCACGCCGCGCGCGCGTGGGCGCTGCTGCTGCTGCCCGCGCTGGCGCCCACGGACGCATCCGCGGCCAACGGCAACATGCCGCGCACACCCGCGTTGTATCCGCCGCACCCGTGTCTGACGCTGGTGGACCGCAGCGCGTCGACCACGACGCACTTCGACGTGCACATCCCCTACGAGGACACGCAGCTGACCGAGGACGAGCTGCCCGACAGCCGCACGTTCAGCTTCGTCGCGCTGTGCCGCGAGCCCCACCGGCTCGAGCCGCTGCCCAACTGGATCGACGCCGACGACGCCGCGCGGGCGCTCGATGCCGGCATCATCGACGCGCTGCCGGACGCCGCCGATGTGCTGCGCGACAGCCCCGCGTGGACGCCGGGCCACGACGGCGCGGCCGACTCGTGCGTGCAGCTGGCCACGCCGCAGCCGCTGCCGATCTCCTGCGACGCGACCGCCGCGGGCGTCGACTGGGACGTCGCCGCGGTGCCCGCGGGCAACTACGTGCTGCGCGGGCACACCTTCGCGCCGCCGTCGAATCTGTGGACCGCCCGCACCGGCGTGGTGCAGGTCCACGACGGCACGCCGCTGCCGGTCGCAGCGCTGGTCTCACCGGTGTACGACGCCAAGGCGTTCGAGCGCGATGGCTATCGCGTGCTGGGCTGCATGGACGGCCCGCCCGGCACGACCGTGACGCTGCAGTGGGCCTCGACCGCCGCTGCGGATCTCGACGCCGACACGAGCTGGACCAGCTTCGCCGAGCTCGACGCCAGCGCACGCTGGATCGACACCGAGCTGACGTTCGCGCCCGAGATGGTCTACCTCGGTGTGCTGCTGCGGGCGGTCGCGCGCGGACCCGACGGCCAGCGCTGGATCGCGCACTCGCCTGGCTTCGTCACGGTCTACCCCGGCGACGGCGAGAGCGATCCGCCGCAGGTCGAACCCGGGCCCGATCACTGCGACGCCGGCGGCGACGAGTCCGGCGGAATCGGCGAGCCCGAGGGTTCGACCTCGGGGGGCTCGGGCGGCGACACGTCGGGCGGCAGCAACGACGGCGGGGCGGCCGAGCTCGATCGCGACGCGGGCTGCGGCTGCGGCGCGCAGCCTCGCGCGCCGGTGGCGGGACTGTGGTCGCTGTGCCTGCTGGGATGGCGACGCCCACGCCGGCACCCGCGGGCGGTCACGTTGCGGTGACACAGCCGGCGTGGGCGGGGGTGGCCGGCGCGCCCCGCTTCGTGCAAGAGTGTGCCGCCCTTGGGCACGAAGGAACCACTGCGCGATCGCTGGATCCGGCAGGTCATCGCGCACCATCGTCTGATCCTGCTGGTCGGTACGTTGCTCGCCGTGGTGTGCGGGTGGCTCTCGACGCACCTGCGCATCGACACCGATCTGCGGCGGTTGCTGCCCGATGGTCACCCGGTGCTGGTCGGGCTCGAGTCGATCGAGCGCACCTTCGGTAGCACCGGCAGCGTCAACGTCGTGATCAAGGACGGCACGCCCGCGGCGCGCCACGCCTTCGTGCAGGCGCTCGCGCGCGATCTCGAGGGCCACCCGATGCTGCGCGACGTCGACGAGCGGCTGCCCAGCGACTTCTTCACGCGGCACGCGCTCTACTACCTCTCCGACGCGGAGATGCAGGAGCTCGAGACCCGCGTCCAGGACTACACCCACTACGAGTTCTGCAGCCGCGCGGCCGAGACCTGCCTGCTGCCGCCCGACGCCGGCGCGCCCGAGGCACTCGAAGCGTTCATCGAGCGCAAGCGCGGCGAGGCCCTGGCGCGCACCGGCTTCCGCGAGCTGTACGAGCGCGAGGGCATCGACGCCACCGTGGTGCTGTTGCACCCGACCGAGCCGGCCGCGAGCCTCGACTTCGCGCGTCGCGTCAGCGACGCGATGCGCAGCGAGATCCGCGACATCTTCGAGCGACCGGACCAGCCGTGGAGCGGGACCGGGATGCAGTACAACATCGTCGGGCCCTACACCAACAAGTCCGACGAGCAACGCATCATCCGCGCAGACATGGTCCGTGGCGGCGTCATCGGCCTGGTCGGCGTCGTCGGGATCATCTACCTGCTGTTCCGCTCGATGCGCGCGGTGCTGGTGCTGCTGGTGCCGCTGGCGTTCGGCGTGATCTGGTCCCTGGGGCTCACGCAGCTGGTGCTGGGTCGGCTCAACCTCATGACCAGCCTGATCTCGACCGTGCTCATGGGCATGGGCATCGACGCGGGCATCCACTTCTACTCGCGCGCGAAGATCGACCGCCGGCGCCACGACGACGCCGAGGCCATCCGCCGCGCGTTCCACAGCCTCATCATCCCGCTGTTCGTGGCCTCGGGCACCACCGTGGGCGCGTTCTTGGTCATGTCGACCTCGGAGTTCCCGGCCTTCCGCGAGTTCGGGTTGATCTCGGCATGGGGCGTGGCGCTGTGCATGCTGGCGATGTGCACGGTGCTGCCGGCGCTGCTGTACGCGGTCGGCATCAAGCGCCACGAGGAGCCGCTGCCGCACCACGAAGGTGCGATCATGCGCAAGATCCTCGGCCACCCCGGGGCGCTGTTCGCGACCACCGTGGTGGTCACGGTGCTGTCGTTCCAGGGCTTCCGCCGCGTCGGCTTCGAGTACAACGGCCGCGCGCTGCAGTCAGACCAGACCCGTCGCGAGTCCGAGGCCGACATCAAGCTGATCTCCAAGGTCTTCGGCAAGGACATCCACGCCGGCATCTTGGTGCGCGACGACCTCGAGTCGACCCGCGCGACCTTGGCGCAGGCGCGCCAGCGCCACGAGCTGCGCAAGGCCGCGGGCGACACCACGGTCGCGAGCCTGTTCGCGGCGCCCGACCTGTTGCCCTCGGCAGACATCGACATGGCCAAGCGCAAGGCGGCCATCGACGCGATGTACGAGGACAACGAGGACACCTTCGCGCGGCTCGAGGACATCGCCGAGGGCCGCGAGCCCAGCGCACCCAAGCCGCCGAGCAAGCCCGGCACGACCAAGCCCGGTACCGTCGACGACGACTGGGACGACTTCGACGACGAAGGCGGCGGCGGCAGCGACGAGCTGCAGCCGCCCACCGCGGTGCCCGACGATCCACCACCGCCGGCGCAGCCCGAGGCGAAGCGCGAACCCGACGCGAAGCGCGAGCCCGACGCGAAGCCCGAGCCCGACGCGAAGCCAGCCCCGGTGCCCGCGACGACGCGTGCGCCGGGCGTGCCCACACCCGAGCCCAAGCGGCTCAGCCGCGAAGAGGCGCGCCAGCTGGTCGACATGTTCCGCGCCAAGCCGTTCGGCATCGACGAGCTGCCCGAGGTGCTGCTGCGGAAGGTCCGCTCGCCCGACGGCGCCTACGGCATCTTTGCGTACCCGAACTTCGACGCGGCCGACATGCGCAAGGGCGTCGAGTTCACCGAGGAGACCTCGTCGTACCTCGACGGTCAGGGCCTGTTCGTCGGCGAGACCACGGTCTACGCGAGCATGTTCCTGATGCTGCGCGAAGAGGCGCCGATCGTGGTCGGCATGGCCTCGGTGCTCATCGCGGCGTTCGTCTACTGGCAGCTGCGCTCGTTCGGCCTGACGATGCTGACGCTGTTGCCGCTGGGCCTGGCGCTGTGGTGGGTCGTGGGGCTCATGGGCGCGCTCGACCTGCGCTTCACGCTGTTCAACCTGCCGATCCTGCCCGCGATCCTCGGCATCGGCGTCGACAACGGCGTCTATCTGACCGACACTATCCGGCGTACGCACGGCGAGCTCGATGGGCTCTCGCGCGCGCTGCAGGAGACCGGCGGTGCGATCCTGGCGGCGACCTTCACCACCGTCGCCGGCTTCGCGGCGTTCATGGTCGCGGACTCGGCGGGGCTGCGCGGCATCGGCCAGCTGGCGTCGATCGGAATCTCGCTCGCGGCCGTCAGCGCGCTGCTGGTGTTGCCGACGCTGTGGGCCCTGGGCCAGCGGCGCCGCCGTCGTCGCTAGTCTGCGCGTGCGCTCGTCGTGGGCGCGCGGCTCACAACGCGGTGTAGATCGCGTGCCGGCCCACGCCCACGCGCTCGAGCCGGCCGTCCTTCACCAGCTGACCGAGGTGGTGGCGCAGCACCTTGCGATCGAGCCGGCTGTACTCGGCGATGTCGTCGAGCGTGACCTCGCCGTTGCCCTCGATGAACGGCAGCACCAGCCGCGCGAACTCGTCGCTGGTCATGCCGCCGTCGTCGACGGCCTTGGTGCGCGTGGCCGCGGCCGCCGCAGCGGCCTTCTCCACATAGGCCTCCTCGAGCTCGTCCTCGAGGATCCGCTGCTTGCGGCGCTTCTTGCCGGCGGGCTCACCCTCCGCGACGGGCGCACAGAAGCCCTCGCGCAGGTCACCCAACGTGATCTTCGCGAACTGCGGCCACAGCCCACGGGAGTCGAGGAAGCCGACGAGGTCACCCAACGTCACGAGCTCGGGGTTGCGCAGGCCCTTGAGAGTCTCGAGCGCGGAGAGCCGCTCGAGCTCGCCGTAGCCCACCTGCGCGCGAAAGATCTCGTTGGCGTTGCGGGCCATCGGTCGCGCCGAATCATCGAGCAACCCCACGCAACGGGCAAGCGCGCCAACGCGCGGGGAGAGATCTCCTCGGCGAAAAAATCCGGCCCCGTTCGGGCCACCGCGACGGGCGCGGTTGTGAAGCGCGGCTGTGCAGTGCCACTCGCGCACGTGCCTGGGCCATCGGTGTGCAGCGGCCGTTGGCCACTCGGCCGTGCCAACGACCGGGGGGCCCGCCGAACAGGATTCGGAGATCCGCCGCCGCCGCTCTGGCCGCCCGTCCGCGGGCGTTCGAGGCGCCGGGAAATCTGTGGATAGATCTGTGGACCGCCTGGGGAGACCGGGGCCCGCGACCGACCCCCTCCCCCTGTGGATAACTTGCGCGCGACCGGGGCGCCTGCAGACACGTCGGCTTCTTGCGAGCCCCAACATCTTGTGGTTTACATAGCCCCCACCTCAACATGGGGTGTCGCCGCCTCCGCGACGCCACCCCGTGTGAAGGTCGACCCGTCCGCGCCCGGCCGAGCCCCTCGGTCGCCAGCGAGGCCGGGCCGAACGGACGGTCGGCCCGACCCTCCCGCGCCCCCCTCGGGACGTGGCTTCGGACCCCAAAGCGACCCACCCCCAAGCGGGTCGCCGGGGTCCTGTTACCCTTTCGATCGACCGGGCTGTTCATCCGTTCAGACGCGCGCCTCGTCTTCCTCCTCCACCTCGGCCGCCTCCTCGCCCCGCGGCCCAACGCCCACCCCGCTCGCCCGCCGGAGTCCTGACAATGAAGATCACGCGTCACTTCACGCCGGAGCAGTCCCAGCCGTTTGCCGGGATCGAGTTCGAGTCCCGCAGCTCCCGCATCGCGAACCCGGATGGTTCGGTGGTCTTCGAGGCCAAGGACATCCAAGTGCCCAAGGGTTGGTCGCAGGTCGCGGTCGACATCCTCGCCCAGAAGTACTTCCGCAAGGCCGGCGTGCCCGCGCTGCTGGGCAAGGTGCCCGAGCCCGGCGTGCCGCAGTGGCTGTGGCGCAGCGAGCCCGACGAGGAGGCGCTCGCGGAGCTGCCCGAGGCCGAGCGCACCCGCGGCGAGAACGACAGCCGCGAGGTCTTCGGTCGCCTGGCCGGTTGCTGGACCTACTGGGGCCTGCGCCACGGCTACTTCAGCGACGAGGCCTCCGCGCGTGCCTTCCACGACGAGATGCTGCACATGCTCGCGACCCAGATCGCGGCGCCCAACAGCCCGCAGTGGTTCAACACCGGGCTGCACTGGGCCTACGGCATCACCGGCCCGGCACAGGGGCACTACTACTGCGAGGCGCAGACCGGCGAGGTGCGCCGCTCGCAGAACGCGTACGAGCGTCCGCAGCCCCACGCGTGCTTCATCCAGTCGGTCGACGACGATCTCGTGGGCGAAAACGGGATCATGGATCTGTGGGTCCGCGAGGCGCGGCTGTTCAAGTACGGCTCGGGCACCGGCACCAACTTCTCGCGGCTGCGCGGTGAGGGCGAGCGACTGTCGGGCGGCGGTCGCAGCAGCGGCCTGATGAGCTTCCTGCGCATCGGCGATCGCGCCGCCGGTGCGATCAAGAGCGGCGGCACCACGCGTCGCGCAGCCAAGATGGTCGTGGTCGACATCGACCACCCCGACATCGAGAGCTTCATCGACTGGAAGGTCGTCGAGGAGCAGAAGGTCGCGGCCCTGGTCGCGGGCAGCAAGTCCTGCAACTTCCACCTCAACGAGGTGCTGCGCGCCGGGCTGTCGTCACCGTTGTCCGGTGCCGCGCGCTTCGACGCGGACAAGAACCCCGCGCTGCGCAAGGCCATGCGCGCGGCCCGTCGCGCCGAGGTGCCCGAGAACTACGTGCAGCGCACGCTGCAGCTGGCGCGGCAGGGGGTCACGCGCATCGACTTCGCCGAGTACGACACCGGCTGGGACAGCAACGCCTACGGCACGGTCTCGGGGCAGAACTCCAACAACTCGGTGCGCCTGACCAACGACTTCCTGCATGCGGTCGAGCAGGACGGGCCGTGGTCGCTGATGCGCCGCACCGATCGCAAGCTGGCCAAGACCGTGCGCGCGCGCGAGCTGTGGGACAAGATCGCGCTGGGCGCGTGGTCGTGCGCCGACCCGGGCCTGCAGTTCGACACCACCATCAACGAGTGGCACACGTGCCCGGCGGAGGGCCGCATCAACGCGAGCAATCCGTGCAGCGAGTACATGTTCCTCGACGACACCGCGTGCAACCTCGCGTCGCTCAACCTCATGCGCCTGCTCGCGGCCGACGGCGCCCTCGACGTGCCCGCGATGCTGCACGCCTGCCGGCTGTGGACCATCGCGCTCGAGATCTCGGTGTTGATGGCGCAGTTCCCCAGCCGCCGCATCGCCGAGCTCAGCTACAAGTACCGCACGCTGGGCCTGGGTTACGCGAACCTGGGCACCTACTTCATGGTCTCGGGCCTGCCGTACGACTCGGCCGAGGCCGTGGCCATCTGCGGGGCCGTGACCGCGATCATGACCGGTGCCAGCTACGCCACCAGCGCCGAGCTCGCAGCCGAGCTGGGCGCCTTTGCCGGCTACGCGCCCAACCGCGCCAACATGCTGCGGGTCATCCGCAACCATCGCCGCGCGGCCTACGACGCGCCCGCCAGCGAGTACGAGGGTCTGTCGGTGCTGCCGACCGCGATCGATCCGTCGCACTGCCCCGCGGAGCTGCTGGCCGCGGCGCGGCAGCAGTGGGACCTCGCGCTGTCGCTGGGTGAGCAGCACGGCTACCGCAACGCGCAGGTCACCGTCATCGCGCCCACCGGGACCATCGGCCTGCTGATGGACTGCGACACCACCGGCATCGAGCCCGACTTCGCGCTGGTGAAGTTCAAGAAGCTCGCCGGCGGCGGCTACTTCAAGATCATCAACCAGTCGGTGCCCACGGCCCTGCGCCGGCTCGGCTACGACGCCGCGCAGGTCGAGGCCATCGTGCGCTACTGCCGGGGCGCCGGCAGTCTGGTGGGCTCGCCGCGCATCACCCACGCCGAGCTCAAGTCCAAGGGCTTCACCGCTCAGATGCTGGCGAAGATCGAGTCGGAGCTGCCGGCCGCCTTCGAGATCGGCTTCGCGTTCAACCGCTGGACCCTGGGCGACGCGTTCTGCCGCGAGGTGCTCGGCTTCACCGAGCAGCAGCTGTCCGATCCCACCTTCGACCTGCTGCGCGAGATCGGGTTCTCGGGCGAGGACATCCGCATCGCCAACGACTACGTCTGCGGCACCATGACGGTCGAGGGCGCGCCGGGGCTGCGGCCCGAGCACCTGCCGGTGTTCGACTGCGCCAACAAGTGCGGTCGCTACGGCAAGCGCTTCATCGCGCCGATGGCCCACGTGCACATGATGGCGGCTGCGCAGCCGTTCCTCTCGGGCGCGATCAGCAAGACCATCAACATGCCCAACAACGCCACCGTGGCCGAGGTCGAGGACGTCTACCTCGCGTCGTGGCAACAGGGCCTCAAGGCCATCGCGCTGTACCGCGACGGCAGCAAGCTGAGCCAGCCGCTGTCGGCCGCGCTGCTCGACGAGGTCACCAGCGACACCGACGACGACGACGAGCAACAGCTGCCGGCGGTGGCTGCGGCCGCGACCTCGCAGCCGCAGGTGGTCGAGCGCGTGTCGGAGCGCATGGTCTACCGCTACCTGGCCAAGCGCCGCCGCATGCCCGATCGCCGCGGCGGCTACACGCAGAAGGCCACCATCGGCGGCCACAAGGTCTACATCCACACCGGCGAGTACCAAGACGGCTCGCTCGGCGAGGTCTTCATCGACATGCACAAGGAGGGCGCCGCCTTCCGCAGCCTGATGAACTGCTTCGCCATCTCGTGCAGCCTGGGCCTGCAGTACGGCGTGCCGCTCGAGGAGTACGTCGACGCGTTCACCTTCACGCGCTTCGAGCCCAACGGCCCGGTGCACGGTCACCCGCACATCAAGATGTGCACGTCGATCATCGACTACATCTTCCGCGAGCTCGCGGTCAGCTACCTCGGTCGCAACGACCTCGCGCACGTGATGCCCGAGGATCTGACGCCCGACACCACCGGCGACGCGGACGAGGAGATGCTGCCGGGCGTCGACTACGGCGACGAGGAGGTCGTCGAGGAGCGCGTGGTGACGCCGGGGCCGCTGCGGCTGTCCGCCAAGGTCCCGGGCTTCGTGCCGCCCACGCCGATCGAGTTCGAGGATCGCACGGCCCAGGCCAGCGAGACCTACGAGGCGCCCGGCAACGGCGACGGCGACGCGGCCCGGCCCGAGCGCTCGGCCAAGGTCCGCGCCGCGGTCGCGCTGTCGGCCCAGGTCTACAAGGCGCGGATGCAGGGCTACGAGGGCGACGCGTGCCCCAACTGCCAGAGCTTCACGATGGTGCGCAACGGCTCCTGCCTGAAGTGCAACACCTGTGGCTCGACCTCGGGCTGCAGCTGATCGACGCGCGCTCGGGCTCGACCGCGCCGGCGCTTCGCTGGCACCCGGTCGGGCCCCCGCGTGATACCCTGGCGGGGATGCTCGACAAGCTCTCCCACGACGAGCGGCTCACGCTGCTCGAGTTCGTGTGCTCGTTCGTGTGGGTCGACCTCGAGGTACGGCCCGAGGAGCGCAAGTTCGTGATGCGCATGGTCGAGAAGCTGGGCCTGCAGCAGGACCGCGCGCAGATCGAGCGCTGGCTCGAGCGGCCGCCGCCGGCCGAGGACGTGGACCCCACGCGGATCCCCCACGAACACCGCGCGCTCTTCCTCAAGGCCGCGCGCGACACGTTCAAGTCGGACAAGCACTTCGACGAGTCGGAGCAGGAGTACCTCGAGCTGCTCGAGCAGCTGTTGGTGTAGCGCTCCCGTCCAGGCTCACGCGCGCGCCATGCTCTCGCGCAGCGCCTCGCCCAGTCGCAGCGCGATCGGGCCCGCGCTGCCGCTGCCGACCGGTGCACCGTCGATCGCGACCACCGGCATCACCAGCTGCGACGTCGCGGTGATGAAGACCTCGTCGGCCCCACGCACCCGCGCGCGCGGCAGCGGCTCGAAGCGCCACGGCAGCCCGGCGGCGGCGGCGAGGCCTTCCACGATCGCGAGCGTGATGCCCGGCAGGCGCCACGGCCCCGGCGGCGGCGTCACGAGCACGCCGCGCTCGACGATCGCGAGGTTGCTCGAGCCACCCTCGACGACGTTGCCGTGGGTGTCGACCCACAGCACCTCGTCGGCGCCGGCCGCCCGGGCCTCGCGCTTGGCCAGCACCGACGGCAACAGCATCGTGGTCTTGAGGTCACAACGGGCCCAGCGCAGCTCGTCGCGGGTGATGACCGCCACGCCGCGGGCCCGTCGGGCTGCGTCGGGGAAGTCGTGCGGCATCGCATACGCGAAGATGTCGCCGGCGCCTCGCGCGAGGTGTCCGCGGGGCGCGGGCCCGCCGGTGAGCTGGACGTAGAGAAGCCCATCGACGAGCCCCTCGGCCGCCACCAGCGCGTCGGGCCACGCGAGCGGTGGGTGCAACCACGTTGGCACTGCGAGCGACAGCGCGGCGGCGCCCTCGCGCATGCGCGCGAGATGGGGACCGACCCATCGCGTGCGGCCCGCTGTGATCGGGAGCACCTCGTACACGCTCTCGCCGAACAGCAGCCCGCGATCGGCGAGCGAGACACCCGCGTCCGCGAACGGGACGAGCTGCCCGCGCTGCCACGCGTAGCGGGGCAAGCCTGACATACCTTGCAGACGGTCCACGGGCCCCGACTCGGGGCCCGACAGGGGGTTCTGCGTCGATTCGTCCGACTCGCTCACGCGCGCCACAGCATGCCGCATCGCGGGGCATCGTGCCCCGCGCGACACCTGGGCACACATCGGCGCCGCCGGTCAAGAAGCGCACGAAAAAGCGATCACACCGGAGCCCTTCGCCCCGCGAAATTTCCACCAGCGCCGCGGGGCGCGGACAGTTGCGGCCCTCGGCCCGGCTGTGGGACCATCCCGTGCACGACGGTCGCTCGCGTCTGTTGACCACGGCGCGGCCTCGCGATCACGAGCACGATCGTCGTTCGTCAACCAACCCACGTGAAGCAAACTTCAAGGTGCGTGCATCGGTGGCCCAGTGCCTCCGTCGAAGCGCAACCATCGGGCAGAGCAGACAAGAGGAGAACGCAGAGATTATGACCGACCGCAGCGAAACGAACCTTCCCGTCCGGGCCTCCAACCACAGCCTTCTGAGCATCGCAGGCCTGGGTCTGCTCTGCGGCATCAGCGTCGCGTCGGTGCAGGGCTGTGACGACGGCGGTCCGCTGGGTGACCTCGCCAAGCAGTGCGGACTGGTGTGTCCGGACGAGGGCCTGGCCGATGGCAACGCGTCGATCTCCGGTGTCGCGAGCATCGACGGCTTCTTCAGCGCAGTGCTCGACGTGCGCGCGTCGGCGGCGACGATCAGCGGTTCGATCCGCGCGGGCTTCGAGGGCATGGCGTCGCCCTCGGCGACGACGGTACATGGAGATGGACCTGCCGGCGCTGAGCGCCGCGGTCAAGGGCGCGATCGAGGCGAAGCTGTCGGCGTCGGTCGAAGGCGGACTGACGATCGGGCGGCACGACCCGCCGAAGTGCGAGGCGGACCTCGAGGTGACGGCGAAGGCGGCGGCGGAGTGCGACGTCGAGGCGGACCCGGGGCATCGAGGCGAAGTGCGAGGGCTCGTGCGAGGTTTCGGCGGACGTGGCAGCGGAGTGCTCGGCGATGGGCACGCTGGAGTGCGAAGGCACGGCGCCGAACTTCTTGAGTGCTCGCAGCTGCACGCTCGTGCCAGCTGGCGTCGCGGCGGCGTGCGAGGGTCTGTGCAACGGCACGTGCCAGGGCAACTGCTTCATGCGCCGGCGTGCGCAGACCGACGGCATGGCCGACCAACTGCGCCGGCTCGTGCGACGCGATGTGCCAGGGCGAGTGCAAGCTCGAGGCGGGCGGCAGCTGCGGCGGCCGCTGCGAGGGCTCGTGCAAGTACAACCCGGGCGAAGGATGCGAGGCCGGTGCGAGCGCGAAGGCGCACGTCGGCGATGGCCGAGGCGAAGTGCGAGGGCAAGTGCGAGGGCGAGGTCGCGCGCCGCCGATGGTGAAGGCGGAGTGCCAGGCAGGTCGAGGCGAAGGCGGAGGCGAAGATCGAGTGCCGTCCGCCGTCGCTGTCGATCGGGTTCCGAAGTCCGGCGGCTGGGCTCGACGCGGACGGCCAGGCGGAGTTCAAGCGGCGTTCCTCGAGATGTTCAAGCGCGCGCTTCTCGGCGATGCTGGCGGTGAAGGCGAAGCTGGACATCGTCGCGAAGGCGGCGGGCAACCTGGTGACCTCGGCTTCGGGCGCGGTCAAGGGTGCGGTCGATGCGTCGCTCGAGGGTGACCTCGACCTCAAGGCCACCATCGGGCTGGGCTGCGCGCTCGATGCCCCGGCGAGGTCGGTGCGTGCTGAAGGCCTCGACTGACGACCTCACCGCGAGCGCGAACGCGTTCGTCGAGGTCGGCGGGGCCGTCGGCGCCCGGATCGTCGCGGAACGTGCGGGCACCAGGGTGCCTGCCGGCGGCAACGGGGCTGTCCGCATCGCGGGCAGCCCCGTTTCGTTTTCGCGGGGTGCGTGACAGAACCGCCAGCGACCCCGGCGCGAGTGGTGGTCGACGAAGTGATGCAGGCCTCGATCGACGAGGTCACGCCGAGCGCCGCCGCATTCGTCGAGATCAGCGCGGCTGTCGGCGCCGGCGGCTGATCCGCACGCGAGGCCGGGCACGATCGTGCGTGCGGCGCCTGGGATCGTCCTCATGGCCTGCAACATCCGGCCAACTTGCACGCGCGACACCGGCATCCGATGGATCCGGGTGGGAAGTCCGACCGAGACAACCACCCGGCCGACGGCTCGGCAAGGATGGATGCAACCATGCGCGACTCGACTCCCACGGCTCCTCGCTTCGTTTCCTCGCCGGCCTCGGCCTGCTCGCCGGCATCGCGGCCGCATCGAGGCGCAGGGCTGCGACCCCACCGACCTCGCGAAGGAGTGTACCGTGTGTCCGGACGAGGCCTGGCCGATGGCAACGCGTCGATCTCCGGTGTCGCGAGCATCGACGGCTTCCTTTCGGCGCAGTGCTCGACGTGCGCGCGTCGGCGCGACGATCAGCGGTTCGATCCGCGCGGAGCTCGAGGGCATGGCGTCGTTCCTGGCGATCGACGGCTACGCGGAGATGGACCTGCCGGCGCCGAGCGCCGCGGTCAAGGGCGCGATCGAGGCGAAGCTGTCGGCGTCGGCCGAAGGCGGACTGACGATCAAGTACGACCTGCCGAAGTGCGAGGTGGACCTCGAGGTGACGGCGAAGGCGGCGGCGGAGTGCGACGTCGAGGCGGACTCCGGGCAGCATCGAGGCGAAGTGCGAGGCTCGTGCGAGGTTCTCGGCGGACGTGGCAGCGGAGTGCTCGGCGATGGGCACGCTGGAGTGCGAAGGCACGGCGCCGAACTTCGAGTGCTCGGGTAGCTGCACGGGTTCGTGCCAGCTGGAGGTCGCGGCGGCGTGCGGTTCGTGCAACGGCACGTGCCAGGGCAACTGCTTCGGCGTGCGCCGCGGTGCGTGCGAGACCGACGGCATGGGCTTCGTGACCAACTGCGCCGGCTCGTGCGACGCGCGGTGCCAGGGCGAGTGCAAGCTCGAGGCGGGGCGGTAGCTGGTGGCGGTCGCTGCGAGGGCTCGTGCGCGGCCAACCCGGGCATGGCGATGTGCGAGGCCGGTGCGAGCGCGAAGTGCGACGTGTCGGCGATGGCCGAGGCGAAGTGCGAGGGCAAGTGCGAGGGCGAGGTCACGCCGCCGATGGTGAAGGCGGAGTGCCAGGGCGCAGGTCGAGGCGAAGGCGGAGGCGAAGATCGAGTGCCGTCCGCCGTCGCTGTCGATCGGGTTCAGTTCAAGGCTGGGCTCGACGCGGACGGGCCAGGGTGGAGTTCAAGGCGTTCCTCGAGATGTTCAAGGCGCGCTTCTCGGCGATGCTGGCGGTGAAGGCGAAGCTGGACATCGTCGCGAAGGCGGCGGGCAACCTGGTGACCTCGGCTTCGGGTGCGGTCAAGGGTGCGGTCGATGCGTCGCTCGAGGGTGACCTCGACCTCGGGCATCACCATCGGAATGGGCTGCGCGCTCGATGCCCTGGGCGAGGTCGGCGGCGGTGTTGAAGGCCCGACCGACGACCTCACCGCGAGCGCGAACGCGTTCGTCGAGGTCAGCGGTGCCGTCGGCGCTGGCGGTTGATCGTCGTCGAGGCTCCAGCGCGGCCGCGCCCTGGCCGCGCTGCGACGCTGCGCGCCGATGCGGCGCGCAGCAGCAGCGTGAGGGCTTGCGTGGTCGATGCGGGCGTCGTGCCGCGGCGACGGTGCGCCCGTCGCCGGCAGCGGTGAGCGGGTCGGCGCGCGCGATCGCAACGTCTTCGTGTACCGCCTCTGAGCCAGCTCGCGGCGGGCGGCCCCGGTCCGACCCCCTCGCGCCCGCCGAAAACTGGCTGGCAGCCCTCAGGCGTGCTTAGAGCTGGCCTGACCATGGCGATCCTCGAGTTCGCGGGCGTGACCATGAGCTACGGCAACCGCGGCGGGCGCGTGACGGCGCTCGACGAGGTCTCCTTCGCCATCGCCGAGGGCGCGTTCGCGCTGCTGACGGGTCCCTCGGGCGCGGGCAAGAGCACCCTGCTCAAGCTCGTGCTCGCCAGCGAGCGACCCGATCGCGGCACCATCCGCGTCGCGGACCGCGACATCCACCGGCTGCGCAAGTCGAGCATCCCGTACCTGCGCCGCAACGTCGGTGCGGTGTTCCAGGATTTCAAGCTGCTGCTCGACGCGTCGCCGCGCGAGAACGTCGCGCTGGCGCTGCAGGTGTTGGGCCTGCCGCCGGGCGAGGTCCACGAGCGCGCGCGCAAGAGCCTGCTCGACGTCGAGCTCGATCCCGACACGCGTCGTCCGGCCCGCTGCCTCTCCGGCGGCGAGCAACAGCGCGTCGCGATCGCGCGGGCGCTCGCGGGCGATCCCGCGATCCTGCTGGCCGACGAGCCCACCGGCAACCTCGATCCCCGGCTGTCGCGCGAGATCCTCGAGCTGCTGCAGCGCGTGTGTGCGCGCGGCACCACCGTGATGATCGCGACCCACGATCCGCTGGTGCTCGATCACGTCGCGGCGTCCCACCGGCTCGAGCTGGCGCGCGGTCGACTGGTCGACGACTCGAACGCGGTCGCGACCGTGCCCGAAGCCGCGCCCGAGCCGACGATGCTGCCGCTGCAGCCGATCGGAGCGGTGGCGTGATGCGGCAGCTGTTCGCGATGCGCTACGTGACCGCCCGCGGCCTGCGCGGCATGGCCCAGGCACCGCTGGTGCAGCTGCTGGCGATCGCGACCTTCGCGGTCTGCATGCTGCTGTTGGGAACGATCGTGCTGGTGTGGAGCAACGCCCGCTCGATCGCCGATCGCTGGGGTGTCGACGTGCCGGTGACCGCGTACCTGGTCGAGGATGTCACCGCCGAGGGCACCGCCGATCTCGCGGCTCGCCTGGGCGAGCTGCCACAGGTCGAGCAGGTCGACATCGTCACGCCGGCGCAGGCGCAGCAGCGTCTGGTCGAAGGCCTGGGCGGCGACGAGCGCCTGCTCGAGGGCATCGAAGCCGAGCTGCTACCGACCTCGCTCGAGATCCACGTGCGCGGCGGCGACGTCGGCCAGTCGGAGACGCTGGCGACCGAGCTGCGCGCCGAGCCCGACGTCGAAGACGTGGTCGCCGCAGGGCAGTGGGCCGCGCGCGCACAGAGCCTGCTCGAGACCCTGCGTCGCATCGCCATCGGCGCGGCGGCGCTGGTGGGCTTCGCGTGTCTCACCATCGTGTGGAGCACGATTCGGCTGGCGGTCTACGCCCGCCGCGCGGAGATCCAGATCCTGCGCCTGGTCGGTGGCACCGCGTCGTTCGTGCACGGGCCCTTCGTGGTCGAAGGGCTGGTCCAGGGTACGCTCGGCGCGGCCGCGGCGGTCACGATGCTGTACTTCGGCTTCGACGCAGTGCGACCAATGCTCGCCGACGCGTTCGCGCTGGCGTTCGCGGCCGGTGGCCTGCGATTCCTCGCGCCGATCGAGTGCGCCGCGCTGGTCGGGTTCGGTGCGGCGCTCGGTGTACTGGGCAGTCGCGCCGCGGTCGCGCGCTACGTCGAGGGCTAGCCAGGCATGTCGCGTACGCCACGTCATCGTTTGCTGCTCGGCGCGTTGGCATTCGCCGTGGCCGGCGCGGCGACCACTGCGATCGCGGCGCCACGGCGCGCGCGCGAGCTGGGCGTGCAGCTGGTCGACACGCTGCAGCGCGAGCTGGGCCTGACGCGTTCGTCGGCCGAGATCCACCGCGGGCTCGAGGCGCTCGACCGCGAGCAGAGCAGCCTGCAGTACACCGCCGCACTGCTCGATCACGCCAGCAGCGAGAGCATGCGGCGGCTTTCGGCCTACGCCGAGGGCACCGACGCCCGCGAGCTGCGCCTGCGCAGCCGCGCCCGCTCGCTGTACAAGCTCGCGCGCGGAGGCGCGGCCCGGCTCGCTTTCGGCGAGCGCTTCGGCGACGAGGCCGAGGGTGCGACCGCACAGCGCCTGGCCCAGGCCCGCAGCCTGCGCGAGCTGGTGCGCCACGATCTGCACGAGCTCTCGTCGCACCGCCGCGCGCGCGCGCGCGCCCGCGCCGAGCTGCTGTCGGCCTCGCGCGAGCTCGCGGCGCTGGCGACCGTGGGCAGCATCTACACCATGCAGGGCGAGGTGCTGCACCACGCCGGCGCGGCGATCGATCCCCAGGTCGAAGGCGCGGTGCGCTCGCGCAAGCTCGCGCTACGGCGCTCGCCCAAGTCGGCGCGGCAGGCCAACCGCGAGCTCGTCAAGCTGGTCAAGGCCAACTGGTCCGAGCTCGAGCAGCTGCGCGGTCTCGACGGCGCGCGATCGCTGCGTCGGCCGGTGATCGGCAACGTCGTCGGCCGCTTCGGCACCTATCTGGATCGCGTGCTCGCGGTGCCGGTGGTGCGCAACGGCGTGGAGCTGACGGCCGCGCGCGAGGAGACCGTGTTCGCGATGGCGACCGGGCGGGTGGTCATGGTCACCGAGCTGCCCGAGTACGGCGAGGCCGTGGTCATCGAGCACGGCGGCGGGCAGTACAGCCTGACCGCGCGGCTGTGGAAGATCGCGGTCGCGCCCGGCGATGCCGTCGAGCCCGGCACGGTGCTCGGTCGCGCGGCGCCCAAGGCCATCGACGACGGGCTCGGCCCGACCATCTACGTCGAGCTACGCCACGGCGAGCGGCCGGTGGATCCGGAGCCGTACCTGCGGCGCGCGGTGGCCACGCGCAAACCCAAGGCCCGGCGCGGCCGCGCGGCCGCGGAGCCGAGTGCAGCGGCGGACGACGACGCGATCGACGACGACGACGTCGAGCTGCTGCTCGAGTAGCGTCGGGCTCAGCCGCCGTACCAGTTGTCTTCGGAGGTGTGGTTCTTGGTCTCCTCGGCGCCGTGGCAGCTGCCGAGGCAGGTCTTGTTGACCGGATCCCACATCAGCACGGCGGCGTCGCCGGCGAGCTTGACCTGCGGTGCACCATCGACGTGGAGCGTCGCGGTCAGGATGCTGCCGCCCGCGTCGGTGTCCGCGTGGCAGTCCTGGCACGTCAGGCCCTGCTCGCCGAGGTGCTCGCCGTGGCGCCCCGAGAGCCCGCCGACGTTGGGGTTCTCGGTGCCGGGATAGGCATGGCAACCGCCGCAGCTGGGCGCGGCCATGTCGTGGGAGTAGGCGCCGTTGTCCTGACGGCCGTTGCCGTGGCAGTACAGCGACGAGCAGTTGCCGCTGCCGTCCCACACGCCCGCGTCGGACAGGCCCATGGCGAAGGAGACCTCGGCGACCGCGGCGGTCTCGTCGAAGATGTGACCGCTGCTGAGCACGTCCAGCGGCTTGGTGTGGCACTCGGTGCAGTCGTAGGCCGGGTGGTCGTTCTGCGCGATGTGCTTGGGATGCGCGATGAAGCTCAGCATCGACAGATCGGTCGTGCCGGTGATGTCGCGCGGCGGTGCACCGGTCTGATCGAGCTCGCCGCCGTGACAGAACACGCAGTCGGTGCGCCAGCCCTCGGTGTGGCAACCATCGCAGCTGATCTCGGAGGTGCCGCCGGCGAGGTCGTCGCCGTGACACTCGCGGCAGTCCTCGACCTGCAGCTTCATGTCGGGGCCGTGCGCGCCGGCCTCGTGGTAGCCCAGCGGGTGGTAGCGATCGAGCCCGTTGGTCGTGGTCGTGTCCGCGCCGGAGCTGCCGCCGGGACCGGCGCTGGTCATGCCACCGCTGTCGCTGCCGCCGCTGCTGCCAGCGGACGAAGCGTCCCCGGCGTTCGAGGGCGAGCCGCAGGCGGCGACGAGCGACGCGACCAGAGCAGCATGGCAGAGCGCAGGAACGGCACGGTGCATGGCGAGACTCCTCGGGACCGCCGTGGGTCCGCGTCGGCGTCTGCACGTTACAACGCGGTCTTCGATCGACGGACGATCTCACGCGACCACGCGAGCTCGAGGCCGATCGCCCACTCGAAACCGCCCACGCGAAACGCGTCGACTGCCGAACCGGTAGTGTTCGGTACTGCGATGTTCGCGACGCCACCGAGGATCATGCTCGCGCCGCCGACGCTGGTGAACGCAGCGATGCGCAGTGCGTCGCGACCGCGCACGAATCGATAGCCCGGCGCAAAGCGTGCACCCGCGCCGAGCACCCACGGCGAGGCCTTCTCGGGTCCGACGCGTGTGTCGATCGCTGCGAGGTGTCCGCGGCGCAGCAGCCACCAGCGCTCGATCGACAGCTGGCCCTCGAGCGCGAGCTCGATGCGGCCGAACCGCCACGCGTAGCCCGCACGCGGCACGATGCCGCCGCGCACGAGCGTGTAGTCGAAGCGAGTGCGCGTGGCCGCGCGCAGCCCCAGCGCCACGATGACGCCGCGCCGCAGCCGCGCGCGCGCGGCCAGACCCACGAGTCCCGCGGCCAGGCCGTCGTTGTCGCGTGGTGGGCCGAAGCCCTGCAGCGTGCCGCCGTCGAGCGCGATGCCGAGCTCGTCGCGCGGCGGTGGCGGTCGTCGCGGTGGTCGCGGCGGCGGCGTGATCGCGACGGGCGTGGCTGCGACCGCGGGTGAGGTCGTGGTCGCGGCCGTCGGCGTCGAGGGCAGCGGGTTCGCGAGGGTCCAGCCGTACAGCAACGCGATGGTGGTGGTCGCCGCGATGCGCTCGGCGTCGGCGGCCTCGGCCTCGAAGCTGCGGTGGTAGGCGTCGCCGTTGGACAGCACCACCGCGAGCGACCACCGCTGCGGTGCGTCGCCGTCGCGGTGGAGGATCGCGTGGGCGAACGGCGGCGGCGCGTCCACGCGATCGCCGTCACCGACGATCTCGACGCGCAGATCGGGCGCGCGCAGCCGCAGCTGTGCGGTGAGCTCTGCCGCATCGGCGCCGCTGCAGCGCAGCAGCAGCAGCGGCACCGCCAGCGCGACCGGGCGATCGAACTCGGGCACGGTTGGGCCTGCGCTCGGCTCGGCTGCAGCGTCTCGCGGCGCACCGGCGATCGCCGCGATCACGGTTGCCAGACGCAGTGCGATCCCGGCGCGCAGGATCATCACCTCACGCCGGCACGCACGCTCGCGCGACGCAGTTCTGGTCGGCTCCGCAGGCCTGGTCACACTGCCCGCAGTGTTGCAGATCCGTGTCGAGGTCGACACAGACATCGCCGCAGCGCCGCAACCCTGCCCGGCAGACGCAGTCGCCGTCGTGGCAGAACTCCTGCTCGGCGCAGGCGACGTCGCAGTCGCCGCAGTGGTCGTGGCTCTCGTGCAGCTCGACGCAGACACCGTCACACGCGGTCAGCTCGCCGGTGCAGACCACCGCGCCGGCCTCGTCGGCGACGACGTCGGTCACGCAGCCGACCACCGTGCCGCTCGCGAGCGCGAGTGCCAGCAGCAACGCGCGCATCACGGTGCCCCCGCGCGCGCGGCCGCCTCGCGGGCCTCGCTGCGGTGCGCACCGGCGGGGAACGCCGCGAGGTAGGCCTGCCAACAGGCCGGCCGATCGGCAGCGCGGTCGGTGCGGCACAAGCCTGCGCTCGCGTCGTCGGCATAGCGGCCGCGCGGGAATCGATCGACGTAGCGCGACCAAGCCCCACGCAGGCGCGAGGTGTCGCGGCTTCGCATCGCGATGGTGATGAGATCGCCCAGCGCGAGCTCGGCGATCTTCGTCTTGCCGCCGCGCGAGACGATCTGCTCGAAGCGGTCGCGCGCGCCCTCGAGATCGCCGGCGGCCCAGCGCTGCTGGGCCTCGCGCTCGAGCGTCTCGAGGCTCGGTGGCGCCGCCGGGGTGAGTTGCGGGCGACTGTGGCGGTTCGGCGCCGCCGCGATGGGCTGGGGCGTCGCCGCGGGCGTCGCCGCGGGCGTCGGCAAGGTCGCCGGCAACGTCGCCGGCGTGGGCGGTGTGACCGGCTGCGGCGCCGGCTCGGTCGCGAGATCGCCGGCGGCCTCGTCGCGCCGCGGTGCGTCGTCGGCCAGGGCCAGCTCGCGCGACCACGACAGCCCCAGCGCCAACAGCACCGCCGCGGCGGCCACCAACAGCGGCAGCAACCACCGCGGTCGAGCCCGCGTCGGTGTCGGTGTCGGCGCGACCCCACGCGGTTCGTCGAGGCGGCGATCGAGGCCCCGCGCGACGTCGCCGAGGAACTCCGCCATCGCGCCGTGCTGCGGTGCCGCGGGCATCTGGGCCGGCGTAGGCGGCTGCGCGCGCGCGGCCTGGACCCACGCGCGTGGCACGACCTCGGGCGCGATGCCGCGGGCGCGCGTGACCACGTCGAGCAGATCGGCGCTGACCTGCAGCCGCCGCCGCGACGCGTCGAGCCCGGTCTGCACCGAGTCGACGAAGTCGTGCAACGAAACGCGCGGCGGCCTCATGGCTCCTCCGGCTCGGGCTCGATCCACCCGGCGGCGACCAGCGCGTCGTGGACGCGTGCACGGCCACGATGGGCGCGCACGCGCAGGTTCTCCTCGGTGATGTCGAGCTGGGCCGCGGCTTCGGCCACCGGCACACCCATGAGATCGCGCAGCACGAAGGCCTCGCGCAGGTGCTGTGGCATTTGATCGAGGATCGCGTACAGCGCCTCGATGCGCGCCTGCTGCACCTGCTGGCGATCGAGCTCGTCGACCGGTGGCGACACGGCCGCGATGCGAGCCGCACGCTCGCGCACCTTGACCTGCCGCGCGGCAGCCTCGCGGTGCTTCCGCACGGTGTTGATCGCGATGCCGTGCACCCACGTCGAGAAGCTCGAGCGATGGGCAAAGCGATCGAGCGCCGCGAGGGCGCGCGCGAAGGTCTCCTGCGCGAGGTCCTCGGCGAGGTTGGCGTCGCCGGTCAGGAAGCACACGTGGCGCAGCACGCCCGGCAGGTGCGTGCCGTAGAGCTGGCCCCACGCGGCCATGTCGCCCTGCAGCGAGCGGGCGACCAGGGACGTGTCGGCCGCGGCGTCGCCGGTGGGCGCGGTGGCCTGCGCGTGCGAGCGGCTCGGCGCCGCGTCGCGCTCGGGCAACAGCCGCAGGTTCGGCGAGCTCATGCCGCCGCGGCCCCCGTTCGCGCCGTCCGGTTTCGCACCATCGCCTGCACCCGACACCGTAGGTCCGACTCCCGCACGTGACGTTACATCGGGCCCGCGTGCGCCGGCACGCGCAAAGGCTTGCGTGGGTCGGTGTGGGTGGGCCAGGCTTGTCGCCGATGGCTGCCCGCGCGAAAACCCTCCTCTTCGGCGCGGCATGCCTCGCCGCCGGCGTGGTCCTGGGCGCGCAGCTGCGGCCGGCGCTGGCGTCCACGGCCACGCCGCCGCCCGCGCCCGCGAGCCACTCGCGCTACGCCAAGCTCGACATGTTCGCGCGCGCGCTGTCGATCATCGAGCAGCACTACGTGCGGCCGGTCGACGGCGAACAGCTGGTCTACGCCGCGATCCGCGGGCTCGTCAGCGAGCTCGATCCGCACTCGAATTTCCTCGTGCCGGCCGAGGCCCGGCTGCTGCGCGAGGACATCGAAGGGGTCTTCGGCGGCGTCGGCATGGTCGTGGTGCTCGGGCGCGACCCCGACGGCACGCGGTTCCTCGACGTGCGCGACGTGATCCCCGATGGCCCGGCGGACGACGCGGGCATCGTCACCGGCAACCGCATCGTCAAGGTCGACGGCCGCTCGATCGCGCAGTTTCCCGATCTGCAGCGGGCGATCACGGCCATCCGCGGCGAGCCGGGCACCTCGATCAAGGTCACGGTCGAGGATCGCGGCCGCGGCATCGTCCGCAGCGTCACCCTGGTGCGCGAGGTCATCGACCCGCCCGCGGTCGAGATCCGCGTGCTGGGCGAGGGCATCGCGTCGCTGCGGCTGCGCGAGTTCTCCGACGCGGCCGCGCGCGAGGTCCACGACGCCATCGCGCGGCTGCGCCGCGAGCTCGGCACGGGCGAGGGCGACAAGTCGGGCAAGGGCGGGTTGCGCGGGCTCGTGCTCGACCTGCGCGACAACGGCGGGGGCCTGCTCGACGAAGCCGTCGGCATCGTCGATCTGTTCGTCGACGAAGGCGTCATCGTGCGGACCCGTGGTCGCCGCGGCACCCTGCTCGACGAGGCCCGGGCGCGGCGGCCGGGCACGGTCTCGGATCTGCCGTTGGTCGTGCTGGTCAACAAGGCCTCGGCCAGCGCCTCGGAGATCGTCGCGGGCGCGCTGCAGGATCACGGCCGCGCGCTGATCGTGGGCGAGCGGACGTACGGCAAGGGCTCGGTGCAGGCGCCGTTCGAGCTCGACGACGGCAGCCTGCTCAAGCTGACCACCGCGCTCTACTACACGCCCGACGACCGGCTGATCCAGGCCAGCGGCATCACGCCCGACGTGCACGTCGGCGCAGGCGAGGGCGCGGCGCTGCCGCTGGGCGACTCGCGGCCGGAGATCCTGCCCGAGCGCGAGGCGCCGCGACACCTGCGACCCGAGGACTTCGGCCGCGTGGTGCCGTCGCTGAGCGACGAGAGCCCGGCGGTGCGCGCCGCGGCCGACGACCTGCAGCTGCGAACGGCGGTGCAGCACCTGGTCGCGTGGGATCGCGTGCGCCCGCGCCGGCGGCGGTGATCGCAGCCAAACGCCACGATGGCCAACGCTGCCACACCCTGGGGCCTGCTCGCGTGGATCGGCGCGGCCGTGGTCGCGTTCGCGGTCGCGCCGGCGCCCCCGGCCGCGCCGCCGATGGACGCCGAGGAGATCGCAGCGATCCAACGCAGCCTCGATCGCCTGGTCGCCGAGACCCGCGCGTGGCAGCGCGAGCGCGGCGACCGGCAGCTGCCGTGGTCGCAGGCCCGCGGTCACCTCGCGATCGTCATCGACGACGTCGGACGCGAGTTGCACCTGTTCGAACAGCTGCTCGATCTGCGCTACCCGATCACGTTCTCGGTGCTGCCGGGCGCAGTCTATGCCCCCGGCGCACAGCTGCGGCTGCGGGCCGATCGACGCCGCTACCGTGAGATCATGCTGCACCTGCCGATGGAGCCGCTCGAGTCCGGGCGCATGCGCGAGACCGAGGACGCGCGCGAGACGTTCCTGCTCTCATCCGACCCGCCCGACGAACTCGTCCGCAAGCTGGAGGCAGCGCTCGACCGCGTGCCCGCGGCCGTGGGCGTCAACAACCACATGGGCTCGCGCCTGAGCGCCGAGCGTGCGGCGATGGACGCCCTCATGCCGGTGTTGGCACAGCGTGGGCTGTTCTTGCTCGACTCTCGCACCACCCCGGCCACGGTCGCGGAGCAAGCCGCACGCCACGCTGGCGTTCCCGCGATCGCGCGGCAGGTCTTCCTCGACGACGATCCCGACCCGGCTGCGATCGAAGCCGCGCTCGAGCGCGCCGCGACGATGTCGCGCGAGCGGCCTGTGGTCGCCATCGGCCACCCGTTGGCCGCGACCGTCGACGTGCTGCGCCGGCGGCTGCTCGAGCTCTACGAGGCCGGGGTCTCGGTCTACCTGGCCTCGGTTCTGCTCACGCACGCGGGATCCGCACAGGGCCGCGCCTCGGGGCCCTGAGCGTCACTGTGGCGGCGCTCGCTGCCCCGATGCCGCCGCCGCTGGGCTGCGAAGGCCCGCCGGCGGCCCTGGCGGCCGCCGCCACGTTCGCGCAGGGCGGTCACGCCGCGGGCATGGGGCCGCGCGGAACATGGCCACACCAAACTGCCGGCGCCCGCCGGCTTGACACCGTTTGCGGGGGGTTCTTAATCTCATGGTCTTGATGTCTCTGCGCCTCATCATCGAGGACGACGAGGGCAGCACGACCGTCGTGCCCCTCGGCAAGGAGATCGTCACCATCGGTCGACAGCAGGGCAACACGATCCAGCTGACCGAGAAGAACGTCTCGCGCCGTCACGCGAAGCTCACGCCCGAGGGCGAGACCTGGATCCTCGAGGATCTCGGCAGCTACAACGGCATCAAGATCAACGGTCGTCCGGCGACCGGTCGCACCACGCTGCACGAAGGGGACGTGGTCCAGATCGGCGACTACCACCTCGCGCTCACCGAGGACGTCGATCGTCGCACGCTCAACTACGATCGCGCGCGCGCGGCCAACGATGCCGAGCCGATGCTCGCGAGCTCGAGCACCAACTTGCCGCGGTTGTCGCCCGAGGAGATCGCGGCGCTGTCGTCGGGGCAGCATCCGCAGCACAACCCCGCGGTCGCGCCGCCGATGTTCGTCGACTCGGGGCAGATGCCGGTCTCGCGCCCGAGCGCGAACACGGGCGAGCCGCCGCGCCGCGCCGGCGCGATGCTGGCGCTGGGACTCGTGGGCATCGGTGCCGTCGCATTGCTGGGCTTTTGGTGGATCAGCCGCCCGGAGCCGGGTCCGGGCGGGACGCAGGTCGCGGCCGCCGACACCAAGGGCCCTGCGAACGCGGCCGCGGGCACCAAGCCGACGCCCGCGACGCCGCCCGCCGCCGAAGCCAAGGCGCAGTCGCCGACGCCCGCGGTGCCGCCCACGCCCGAGCCCACGCCGGCCGAGCCCAAGCCAGACACCAAGGTCGACGAGCCCAGCTCCGACGCGGGTGAGGAGCCCGAGCCGACGATCGACCCGCCGCAGACCTCGCCCAAGCCTGCGGTCGCGAAGTCGCCCGAAAAGCCCACCCCGGCGCCCACGCCGAAGAAGCCGCCGGTGTCGTCGCCGCCGAGCAAGCCCACGCCGCCGCCGGTGCCCGAGGTCAACGCCGAGGAGCTGCTCGATCAAGCGGGCAAGGCCGCGCTCAAGGATCCGGCGCAGGGCTACGAGCTGGCGAGCAAGGCGTACAAGGCCAAGCCGACGCAGCGCGCGGCGTTCATCATGGCCAAGACCGCCTGCAAGCTCGGCGACAAGGGCAAGGCCACCAAGGCGGTCTCGAAGCTCTCGAAGGGCAGCGAGTACTACTCGCAGGCGCTCGAGATCTGCGGCTCGTTGGGCATCGACGTCGGCTGAGCCCGCCGCCCCGGGGTGAGCGCTTCGATGGGTCGACGCACGCCGATCCGCCCGCGCCGCGGCATCGTGAGCATGACGCTGCTGCTCGCGCTCGCCTGCGATCGCGCGCCCGCGCCGGCGACCGGCGAGCCCGTCGCGA
Organism: Nannocystaceae bacterium; assembly: GCA_046351635.1. GTDB lineage: Bacteria > Myxococcota_A > Polyangia > Nannocystales > Nannocystaceae > Xiheibacterium. Next base: position 129,373 of record JAXLYC010000008.1, read on the forward strand.
GCGCGCCTGAGCCTGCCGCGGCGCCGCCCGGTCCGGCACCGCCGCACGTCGAGCCGACGCGCGTCGTGGGCGATCCGACGCTGTGGATCGAAGCGGTGACCGACACGCTGTGGCGGCTCGAGGACGCGGTGCTCACCGACGCCGTGCTCGAGGTGGTCTCGGGCGCCACGCCGTGCGTCGCGGCTCCCGAGGGCGGATGTTCACTGGGAACGCTCGCGGCCGGCTCGGTGCTCGCGCGACTGGGTCTGCGCGAAGGTGATCGCATCGCGACGGTCGCCGGGCAGCCGGTGGGCAGCCCGACGCAGTGGCGCGACGCGCTGCGGGCCGCGCGGGCGCAGGGACTGTTCGAGCTGGCGCTGGTGCGCGACGGCGCGACGCGGATCCACCGCTACCGCTTCCGCACGATGCGGCCGCAGACGCCGCGGCGCGATCGCATCGAACGGGGCTTCGACGCGCTGGGCGAGGCGGTGCAGGCAGATGGCGCCGACGCGGTCGTGGTCGACGTCGCGGCGCTCGACATCCTGGCCGACGCGCTCGACCGCGGCCTGGCGGCCGAGTGCGGCGCGCTGCTTGGGCGGCGCGCGGGCCTGCGACTGGTGGCGATCGCCGACGTCGAGGGCGGCGCGTCCACGCTCGCGGTGGCGTTGGTGCAGGCGCTCGAGCGCGGCGGTCCGTTCGACGTGCGCGTACAGGGTCCGGCCGACGACGCCGCCACCACCGTGCGCGTCACACCGCGCGAGGGCGTCGTGGGTCCATCGGTGTTGACCATTGCGCGCACCTCGCTGGCGGTCGATGCCGCACCCGAGGGCCGCGGCGCCGGTGGGCTGGTGCCCCGGCGATCGCCCGCGCCCGGCCCGGTGACGGAGCTCGAGGTGAGCATGACCGTGGCGGAGCGCGACGCTGCGTTGGCCGACCCGAGCGCGCTCGCGTCGTCGGCCCGCGTGGTGCCGGCGACCGACGGCGGCTTCAAGCTGTTCTCGATCCGCCGCGACACGGTGCTGGACAAGCTCGGCCTGCGCAACGGCGATCGCGTCACCGCGATCAACGGCATCGTGCTCGACGGCGTCGACACGGTGCTGGAGCAGTACGCGACCCTGCGCAAGGCCGAGTCGCTGCGCATCGAGCTCGATCGCGCGGGCGAGCGTGTGGCGCTGACGGTCCGCGTCGTGCCGTAGGCACCCGCGCCACGCCGATCACTGCGCGTGCAGCTCGAGATCGGCGAGCGCGCGCTCGGCCGCGTTCCAGCCGCACATGCCGTGCACGCCCGCGCCCGGATGCGCGTAGCTCGAGCACAGATACAGCCCGCGCACGGGCATGCGGTAGCGGAACCACGGGAACAGCGGCCGCATCAGCAGCTGACGGTGCCACGCGTTCGAGCCGCCGCCGAGGTCGCCGCCCACGAGGTTCGCGTCCATCGCTTCGAGATCCGGCGGCGCGACCACGCGGCGCGCGATCACCTGCGCGCGGAAGCCCGGCGCCAGGGCCTCGATGCGGGCGTCGACGCGATCGGCGAAGGCCTGCGCGTGGGCGGCCCAGCCGCCGGCGGGCTGCGGTGGCACGCGCGAGTAAGCCCACAGCGTGTGGTGCCCCGCGGGTGCGCGGGTCTCGTCCGCGAGGCTCTGCTGGCCGATCACCAGGTACGGGTTGTCGGGCAGCTCGCCGCGGCGCACCTGCTTCGTGAAGCGCGACAGATCGTCGAGGCTGTCGCCGGCGTGGACCACCGCGGCCCGCCGCGCGGGCTCGCACGACCACGGCACCGGCCCCGACAGTGCCCAGTCGATCTTGAACGTGCCCCAGCCCCGGGGATAGCGCTGCAGGAACTCGACCATGCGGCCGGGCACGTGTTCGCGCTCGACCAGATCGAGCATCAAGCGTCCCACGTCGGTGTCGGCCAGGATCGTGCGCGCGCCGATCTCGGTGCCGTCCGCGAGCGCCACCGCGCAGGCGCGATCGTTGCGCACGACCACCCGCGCGACGCGAGCACCCAGCTGCATCCGCGCACCGTGCTGCTCGGCGCAGCGCACGAACGCGTCCGCGATCGACTGGGCCCCGCCCTGCGGCACGACATAGCCGCCGGTGGTCGCGGTCATGCCGAGCATGAAGCCCAGCGCGGCGCCGAAGACGTCGTCGGGCCCGACGTCCACGTGCAGCGCGAGCCCGGGCATCACGCGGCGCGCGGCCTCGCTCTCGAACCATCGCTGCGCCAGCGAGCGGCCCCGCGATGCGAAGACCCCGGCGAGCCGCAGCAGGTGCGTCGGCAGCAGCCGCAGCATGGGTCCGACCGCGGGGAACGTGCGCATGAGCAACCCGATGACGTGGGGCTCGATGCTGCCGTACCACCGCGCGATGTCGCGGAAGCGATCGCCGTCGCGCGGCGAGCCGAACATCGTCGCGGTGGTGTCGTGATCGCGCGTGATGCAGGCGTAGCTGCCATCGGGCGCGGGATGGCAGCTCTCGATCGGCATGCCGAGCCAGCGCAGGCCGAAGTCCTCCAGCCGCAACGACCGGAACGCAGGGCTCAGCGCGCCCCAGGGGAAGAACGCCGCACCGACGTCGTGCACGAACCCCGCTCGCGTGCCGCAGCGCTCGCCCAGCTGGGAGCCCACGGCGCCGCCGAAACGCTCGCCATTGGCCTCCAGCACCATCACGCGGGCGCCCGCGCGTGCGAGCGCGCACGCAGCAGCGAGCCCGTTGGGGCCAGAGCCGATGACGACCGCGTCGTAGTCCCTGCTCACGGGCGGCACGCTACCGCAGCTGCGCGCCCCAGGGATATGATCTGACGATGGCAGCCAGCGTCCCGGAGGACATCGCGCGGGCGGTGGCGTTGCTCGAGGGAGGCGGCGTGGTCGCATTCCCAACCGAGACCGTCTACGGCGTCGGCGCGCTGACCAGCTCGGATGCCGCCATCGATCGCATCTACCGCATGAAGGGTCGTCCGCGCACGCGCGCGCTGATCGTGCACATCGCGGACGCCGAGGGCATCGCCGCGTTCGCCGACGACGTGCCCGACTACGCGTTCGAGCTCGCGCGCGCGTTCTGGCCCGGCCCGCTGACCCTGGTGCTGCGTCGCCGCGCGGACGTGCCGGCCGGGCTCACCGGTGGTGCCGACACCATCGGTCTGCGGGTCCCACGGCACGACGTCGCGTTGTCGTTGCTGGCCGAGCTCGGTCGCCGTCGCGGCGCCCCGGTCGGCATCGCCGCGCCGTCGGCGAATCGTTTCGGCGAACCGCCTCCGACCACCGCGGAGGCCGTCATCACCGCGCTGTCGCCCCCCGGCGGCGAGCCCGACGAGAGCCCCGACATGATCCTCGACGGCGGCCCCTGTGCCGGCGGCGTGCCATCGCTGGTGCTCTCCTGCGTCGGCGCATGGCCGCGCGTGCTGCGACGCGGCACCCTCACGATCGCGGAGATCGAGGGGGTGATCGGACGTTGGGTCGATACGTAGCCCGGTGCGGAAGAACGCGGGGCATTCCGCCGAACCGCCGGGTGCTACCCCCCCAGCTGCCCGCGCAACACCCCAGGCTCCCGCGCCGGCACGCGACAACTCCCGTGCTCGCACACGAACGCCGTCGGCGTCCCGCCGCCAGCGACCTTGTTCGCCAACGACGGCCACTGCTTCGCCTCGGCAGCCTCGATACCCGCCGCCGGCACCGGCGCGAGCACGAACCGCGTGCCGGTGGGCTCGCGCAACACCTCCAGCAGCGCAACCGTGCGCGGATCCTCCGGCGCGCCCGCGACCACGACCTCGCGCAACCGCGGCGCCGCGATCGCGGTCGCGAGCAGCATGCCCGCCGCGGTCGGGGCTTGCCGTGCCCGTGTACCCCAACGCTCGAGCAGCGCCAGCGCATCGTCGCGCATGCCATCGTCGCCGACCAGGGTGCCGAGCTCGAGCCACAGCGCCGCGGTCGCGCTGGTGCCCGAGGGCGTGGGCCCGTCGTCGAGATCGAGCGTCGCCACCGGCAGCTCGCCCGCGCTGGCGCGATGACGCAGGCCGCCGCGGCCGTCGTCCCAGAAGTCGCGTCGTAGGCTCCGCGCGAGCGCGTCGGCGCGATGCAGCCACGCGCGATCACCCGTCGCCGCGAACAACCGCACCAGCGCCAGGCCCAAGACTGCGTGATCGTCGGCGAAGCCCTCGCCCAGGACGCGCGTGCCGACCACGCCCCGCGTCACGCGATCGCCCGCGCGGCAACAGCCCTCGATGAACTGCGCGGCCTCGGTCGCGGCCGCGAGGTAGCGCGGCTCGTCGAGCACGCGGCCGGCCTCGGCCAGCGCCGCGATCGCCAGGGCGTTCCATGCGACCACGACCTTGTCGTCGCGTGCGGGCGCGCTTCGCTGCGCGCGCGCACGGGCCAGCGCGGGCAGGGCCGCCAGGGCGCGCGTGCGCGCGTGCTCGGCGGCGGCCGGGCCCAACTGCGCGACCAGGCGCTCGTGCGGCACGCGGTGCAGCACCTGTCGTCCGCCCAGCTCGCCGTCGTCGTCGCCGACGTCGAACACCGCCGCAATCGCGTCGGCGTCCTCGCGCGGCAACGCGGCCGCCAGATCGGCGCGGCTCCAGCCGTAGTAGCGACCCTCGCCCTCGGGATCGTCGGCGTCGAACCCCACCGCGAATGCGCCGCCCGCGACGCGCCAGTGCGCCAGCAGCTCGTCGAGCACGCCCCGCGCGACGCTCGACCAACGCGGCTGGTCGAAGTGTCGCGCGGCCTCGAGGTACACGAGCGCGAGCAGGGCGTTGTCGTACAGCGTCGTCTCGAAGTGCGGCATGTGCCAGTCGGGATCGACGGTGTAGCGGTGGAACCCGCCGCCGACGTGGTCGTGCAGGCCGCCATCGGCCATGCGCGCGAGCGTGGTCTCGAGGTGTTCGCGCGCTGCGCTCGCACGCGCATCGTCGCCAGAGCTCACCGCCGCGCGCAGCTCCGCCAGCAGCAGCGGTGCGTGGGGGAACTTCTGTCGGCTGCCGAAGCCGCCGCGGACCTCGTCGCGCTCGCGCGCGAGGGCGTCGAGCGTCGCGTCGACGTCGAAGCCGCCGCGCGGGCTGCCACCGTCGCGGTTCCACGCCTCGAGCACCGCGCGGCCGTTGCCAGCCGCGGCCTCGCCCCGCTGCGCGAACTCGGCCTGGACCCGCTGCGCCAGCTCGAGCAGGCCGCCGCGGTCACCGTCGCCGCGCGGCGGCAGATAGGTCGTGCCCACGATCGGCGACAGCTGCGGCGTGAAGAACACGTTGAGCGGCCAGCCGGTCTCGCCGCCGCGCGTCGCGACGGCCGCGAGGCACAGTGCATCGACGTCGGGTCGTTGTTCGCGGTCGACCTTGATCGCCACGAAGTGGCGGTTGACGAACGCCGCAATGGTGTCGTCCTCGAACGACTCGCGCGCCATCACGTGACACCAGTGGCAGCTCGCGTAGCCCACGCTCACGAAGATGGGCTTGTTCTCGGCCTTGGCCTTCGCCAGCGCCTCGGGCCCCCACGGGTACCAGTCGATGGGGTTGTGCGCGTGCTGCTGCAGGTACGGGCTGGGTTCGTCGCGCAGGTGGTTGCCGCCGCGGCGGATCGCGGCCAGCGCCGCGGCCTCGGCGTCGGCTGCGGTCGCCGCCGTGTCACCGGCGATCGCCGCGGTGGTCCCGGCCGCGTCTTGGCGCGGCGTCGAACCGGGCGCGGCGGGGTTGCACGCCAGCACGAGCGCGAGCGCGGCCACGTTCGCGCAGGCCATGCGGGGGCGCGGGCACGGCCGTGCAGCGCGGGGACGCAATGCGTCGTCGATGGTAGCAGGTGCGCGCGTGCGGCCAAGGAATCGCGGTCGTGCGACCATCACCAAGGCATGGTGACGCTTCGGCTCGCGGCGATGGTGTGGTTGGCGGCGACGGACTGGTCCACGCCCGCGCCCGAGCCCGTGACCATCGTCGGCGGCACCGACGCGGGCACGTGCCAGTTCCCGACCGTGGTCTCGATGCTGGTGGGCGACGCCTCGAGCATGATCTGCTCGGGCACGCTGATCCATCCCCAGGTCGTGATGACCGCGGCACACTGCCTGTTGCCCGAGGCGCCGATCGACGCGGTCGGCTTCGGCGAGGCGTCGCCCGACGTCGGCATACCCGCGCTGGTGGTCGACACCGCGGGTTGCACCGCGCATCCCGACTACGCCACCACCGGCAACCACGACGTCGCCTTCTGCGTGCTGCAGTCGCCGGTCGCGCTGTCGATCACGCCGCTGCTCGCCGGTTGCGAGGTGTCGGCGTTGCAGCCGGGCCAGGAGGTCGTGATCGTCGGCTTCGGCAGCACCTTCGCCACCGTCGATGCCCAGGGCGACATCGAGACCATCGAGGGCGTCGGCACCAAGCGCTACACCACGCAGACCATCGAGAATCTCGACGGCACCCTCGGCGTGGTCAACCTGGTCGGACCCAACGGTTCGCAGTCGGCGTGCTTCGGTGACTCCGGCGGACCCGCGTTCGTGCGGCTCGCCGACGGTACCTGGCGTGTGTTCGGCACCGGCTCGACGCTGTTCGATCCCGGCGGACTGCCGCCGCCGATGTTGCCCGGCAACGTGTGCGGACCGGGTGCAGCCTACGGCAACGCGCCGCTCGTGATCTCGTGGCTCGAGAGCACCATCGGCTTCGATCTGACGCCGTGCCACGACGCCGCGGGTGTGTTCGTCGCGGGCCCCGGCTGCGGCGACTTCCCCACCGAGATCCACAAGGCCCACGGCAGCTGGGCCGACGGTTGTGCCAGCGATGCGAAGGCCGGTGGCATGGAGGTGTGCGAGCCCTTCGTCGGCCCGTTCGATCCCGATCCCAGCGGCACCGACGACGGCGGCACCGACGACGGCGGCACCGACGGCACCACCGGTGTGGTCGACGACACCGGCGATGTCACGACCGATCCGACGGGCGTCGACAGCTCGGGTGGCACCGTGCCGCAGCCGGAGCCCGATCCGCCGCCGCCGCTGACCACCACCGGCGACGAGGGCACCGGCAGCGACGGTAGCAGCAGCGGTGGCGTGGGCGAGCAGGGAGAACTGCTCGATCGCGGCTGCGCCTGCGACAGCGGCGGCGGCCGCGACCTCGCCACGCCGCTGCTGCTCGCCGTCGCGCCCTGGTGGCTGCGCCGACGTCGTCGCACCCGCATCGCGCGGCGCTGCAGCGGCGAACCGCGTTCGCGTCGCTGACGGTCGCGCGCACGGACAGCGGTCGTTCGGCCGTTTCGCTCCGACGGCCCGGGAATCCCTGGGCGTGGGTGCGATCGATCGATCCATGCTCCACGCACGCATCCGGGAATGCCTGAAGGTGGCCCCACGAGCGTTCGCGTGGTCTCGGGGTTAGTCCCGAGTGACCGCGAGGGCCAGACGCGCACGCGTCCGTAATGTTTTGGGCCGCGCTCGCTCGCACGTTCGCGTGGCTCGATCGCTCGCGAGGCGATCGAATCGATCGACGGAATGCTGTTCTCGCGCCGAGCACGTCTCGTTCTGCCGTACTTCGGCGACGGCTGTGCTCCGCGGGCTTCGTCGCGACCCGGCGCAGCGGTTGCGTCGCGATGGCGCACGGTCGCGTGCGAGCGAGTTGCGACCTCGGGGCCTCACTACAACAAGTGCCTCGAGCGCTCGATGGGGAGCGTGGCGCGATCGATGAGCGACGAGACGCAACCGGTGGACGAAGGCGGCGACGGCCAACAGGCCGCGCGCGAGATCGTCGAGATGTTCGCCGAGGAAGCCGGCGAGCAGCTCGACACACTCGAGCAGGTGCTGCTCGGCATCGAGCAGGACTGCAGCGACGCGACCCTCAACGAGGCGTTTCGCGCGATGCACAGCGTCAAGGGCAACGCCGGTTGCCTGGGCCTGCCCGACATCGAAGCAGTGGCGCACCGCGCCGAGGACATCCTCGACGGCCTGCGCAAACACGTGTTCCCGCCCAACCAGGGCCTGATCTCGGCGGTGCTCGCGTCGGTCGACGCGATCCGAGGTTGCCTGGGCGATCTCGATCGCGGCGGTGCGATCCCCGATCGCGACAGCATCGTGCAACGCCTGCAGGCCGAGCTCGCGCAGGCCAACCCGCGCGCGTCGGTGCCACGGCTGGGCGAGCTGCTCGTGGCCAACGGCGCGGTCGACTCCAGCGCGGTCGAGGCCATCGTCGACTTCCAGCGCCGGCCGCTGGGTCAGTTGCTCGTCAACCTCGGCCTGGTCGAGGAGAAGACCATCGAGGCGACGCTCGACGAGCAGCGCCGCATCGCCGAGGGCGTCCAGCCGCCGCCGACGGCGGCGCCCGCGGCCGCCGGCCCCGCAGGTGAAGAGCCCCGCGCCGCGCGGGTCGAGGCGTCGTTCGTCCGCGTGGACACCGGCAGCTCGACAGCCTGCTCAACCAGGTCGGTGAGCTGATCTCTGCGGTCTCGGCCGTGGTCCAGAGCCCCGAGGTCGCGGCGCTGGAGGCCGATCGCTTCAACGCCGCCGCCAGCCAGCTGTTGCGCGTCACCTCGGGCCTGCACGACGCCGCGATGGCGATGCGCATGGTGCCGATGTCGGGCGTGGTCAACAAGCTCAACCGCGTCGTCCGCGACCTCAGCATCAAGCTGGGCAAGCGCGTCGAGTTCGAGACCGAGGGTGAGAGCACCGAGGTCGACAAGTCGGTGCTCGAGGGCATCGCCGATCCACTGGTCCACATCGTGCGCAACGCCCTCGACCACGGCATCGAGTCGGCCGAGCGCCGACTCGCGGCGGGCAAGCCGATCCAGGGCACGCTGCGGTTCCACGCGCGCCACCAGGGCGGCGAGGTGTGGATCTCCGTGAGCGACGACGGCGGCGGCATCGATCCCGCCAAGCTGCGCGCCAAGGCCGAGTCGCTGGGGTGGTTGACGGCAGAACAGTCGATCAGCGAGTCCGCGCTGCTGCAGTTCATCTTCCGCCCGGGCTTCTCCACCGCGGAGAAGGTCACCGGCGTGTCGGGCCGCGGCGTCGGCATGGACGTCGTGCGGCACAACATCGAGGCGCTGCGCGGCCGCGTCGAGCTCGGTAGCGAGCTGGGCAAGGGCACGACGATCTCGATCCGCCTGCCGCTGACCCTCGCGATCATCGACGTGATGCTGGTGCGCGCGGGCGGGTGCCTGTTCGGCCTGCCGGTGCTGTCGCTGCGCGAGTCGGTCAGCATCGGCCAGGACGCGGTCACGCCGCTGCCCGACGGCGCGCGGATCATCCGCATCCGCGACCGCATCCTGCCGGTGATCGGACTGGACACGATCTTCGGCCTCGGCAGCGGCCACGAGCCCTCGGCGGGCTTGGTCGCGATCGTGGAGCACGGCACGCGCGTGTGCGGGCTGCGGGTCGATCAGCTGCTGGGTCAGCGGCAGATCGTCATCAAGCCGCTCGATCCCTACATCTCGGGCATCCGCGGGGTCTCGGGCTGCGCCGTGCTGGGCTCGGGCGAGATCTGCCTCATCCTCGACATCCGCCAGGTGCTCGAGGTCCAGGTCGAGCACGACCGCCGGGAGGCCGCATGACGCCGCTGAACGTCGGCATCGGCGAGCTCGCGGTCGTCCGCGGCGACGACAAGGCCCTGCGCACGCTGTCGCTGGGCTCGTGCGTCGCGATCGTCGTGGTCGATCGCGTCCGCGCCGTGCTGGGTCTCGCCCACGTCGTGCTGCCGGCGGTCGACGACGATGCCCGCGATCGCCGGCCGGCGGCCTACTTCACCGACGTCGGCGTACCGCTGCTGCTGACCGAGCTGCTGCGCAACGGCAGTGGCCCGCGCATGGGGCCGCTGCACATCGCGTTGGTGGGCGGCGGTCGTCCCGGTGGCGGAGGCGCGACCGTGTTCAACATCGGCGAGCGCAACGTTGTGGCCGCTCGCACCGCGCTCAAGCGCTTCGGACTCACGCCCACCGTCGAGGACGTCGGTGGGCCCTGGTCTCGTACCGTGACCGTCGATCGCGGTCGCATCGTCGTGACCTGTCCCGATCGTCCACCACTCGAAATCTGATTCCCGATCCGCGCGGCGCCACGCGCGAGGAGTGCCATGACCAGCGAAGTCACAGACGAACGCGAAGAGACGCAGGACGGCAAGTTCCTGACCTTCCTGATCGACGGCGAGTCCTACGGGCTCGACATCCGCTACGTCACCGAGATCATCGGCATGCACGCGATCACACGCGTGCCCGACGTGCCCACCTACGTGCGCGGCATCATCAATCTCCGCGGCAAGGTCATCCCGGTGATGGACGTGCGCGCGCGCTTCGGCATGGCCGGGCGCGACTACGACGCACGCACCTGCATCGTCGTGATCCACGTGCGCGACACCGAGATCGGTCTCGTGGTCGACACGGTCTCGGAGGTCATCGACATCCCCGAGAGTGACATCGAACCACCGCCGTCCATCGGACAGGTCTGTGGAGGCTTCATGAGCGGCGTCGGCAAGGTCGGCGACCACGTGAAGCTCTTGCTCGACGCCCACAAGCTGCTCTACGGCACCGAGGCCGGCGCCGCCGCCTGAAGGAGTTCCCGCCATGCCCACGCTCAACGACGCCCAACTTCGCATCATCGAGTCCACCTTCGCCAAGCTCGCGCCGCAGGCCGACGCGCTGGTCACACGCTTCTATCAACGATTGTTCGAGGCCCACCCCGAGGTCGAGGCACTGTTCGAGGGCCGCGACATGAAGCAGCAGGGCCGGCACCTGGTCGCGGCGCTGCAGCTGGTGATCGCCAACCTGCGCAAGCCCGAGCAGCTGGTGCCGCGCCTGCGCGCGATGGGTGAGCGACACGTCGCGTACGGCGCGATGCCGGAGCACTACGGCGTGGTCGCAGAGACGCTTTTGTCGACGATGGCGGAGCTCGCCGGCAAGGCATGGACGCCGACCGTGCACAAGGCCTGGGCCACGGCGTTGGCCGAGGTCGCACGGCACATGCTGGCGGGCGCCGGGCAGGAGGTCCCCGCGGACGCCGGCGCCACGGAGGTGCCGGCGTCGCGGCCCGCGACCGCACCGAGCCCCAGCGGTGAGGTCCCCACCGTCGATGCGGTGCCGCTGCCGTGCCTCGCGGTCGATCGCAACGGCATCGCGGTGGCGTGGAACGCTGCCGCGGAGACCCTCACCGGTCGCCGCGCGAGCGAGGTCGTGGGCAAGCGGTCATGGTTCGCGCTCGGCGGCGCTCGTCGCAGCACCCCGCTCGACGCAGCGCTCGACGCCGGCATCACGGTCGAGCAGCGCGAGAGCATCACCACCGCCACCGGCGGCCCGGTCTCGGTGATCCTCAACGTGGCGCCGCAGTTCGACGCCGACGGCGAGCCCTCGGGCGCCGTCGCCGTGTTCACGCCCGCGCCGTCCGATCACGAGGTCGCGCAGCAGGCCCGCATGCAGGCCGCCATCACCGGCGCCGGCACGGCCATGGTGATGATCGATCGCAACTTCGTCGTGACCTACGCCAACGCCGCGACCCACGCGCTGTTGCGCACCCACCTGCCGGCCATCCGCAAGGCCTTCCCCGGCTTCGACCCCGACAAGCTCGTGGGCATGTGCATCGACGGCTTCCACGCCGATCCGCGGCGCGTGCGGGCGATCCTCGACGATCCTTCGCGGCTGCCCCACCGCGCCGACATCCGCATCGAGGGCCTGGTGTTCGAGCTGTACGTCACCGCGGTGCGCAGCCCCGCGGGCGAGTTCATCGGCCACTGCCTCGAGTGGCAGGACGTGACCGAGATGCGCGCTCGCGCCGAGACCGGCGACCGGCTCAAGTCCCTGGTCGAGGCCGCGCAGTCCTACTTCATGATCGTCGACAACGATCTGCGCATCACCTACGCCAACCCCGCGCTGGTCACGATGCTGCGCAAGTACGAGGCCGACCTGCGGCAGCACTTCCCCGGCTTCTCGGTCGACAACGTCGGCGGCACCTGCATCGACGTGTTCCACCGCAACCCGGCGCACCAGCGCAAGCTGCTCGCCGACGCCTCGCGGCTGCCGTTCTCGACCGAGATCAGGGTCGGCGAGCTCGAGTTCGGCATCACCGCGTGCGCGCTGGTCGATGCCAGTGGCCGCCGCCTGGGCTCGGCGGTGGAGTGGCGCGACTACAACGATCGCGCGGTCTACCGCCGCGAGGTCCAGCGCGTGTTCGAGGCCTGCCAGCACGGCGACCTGTCGGTGCGCGGCCGCGTGGCCTCGCTCAGCGAGGCCTTCCGTCCGATGATGCAGTCGATCAACGAGATCATCGACGCCGTGGTCGCGCCGATCGGCACGCTCAAGGAGCACCTCGACCGCGTGGCCCAGGGCGATCTGACCGCGTACATCGAGGCCGCCTTCGCCGGCGACCACGCCCTGGCCAAGAACGCCCTCAACGCCACGCTCGACGCGCTCAACGAGACCCTGGGCAAGGTTCGCAACGTCTCGCGCTCGGTCGCGGCGGGCAGCCGCGAGGTCTCCGACACCGCCCAGGCGCTGTCCCAGGGCGCGACCGAGCAGGCCGCGTCGCTGCAAGAGATCACCGCGACCATGCAGCGGATCACCGAGCAGACCAAGCGCAACGCCGAGAACGCCGGCGTCGCCAGCGGCCTGTCGACCACCGCGCGCGAGACCGCCGTCCGCGGCGACGAGATGATGCGCGCCATGGTCGGCGCCATGCGGGAGATCGACGACGCGAGCCAGAGCATCCGCAAGATCATCAAGGTCATCGACGACATCGCGTTCCAGACCAACTTGCTCGCGCTCAACGCCGCGGTCGAGGCCGCGCGCGCCGGTGTGCACGGCAAGGGCTTCGCGGTGGTCGCCGAGGAGGTCCGCAGCCTCGCGGGCCGCTCGGCCAAGGCGGCCAAGGAGACCACCGAGATGATCGAGAACTCGATCGAGAAGGTGAACCAAGGCACCGGCATCGCCGAGCGCACCGCGGTCGCGCTGGGCGAGATCGTCGATGGCGTGGCGCGGGTGACGTCGCTGGTGTCCGAGATCGCCACCGCGAGCAACGAACAGGCGCGGGGCATCGGCGACGTCAACGAGGGCATCTCGCAGATCGACAAGGTCACGCAGACCAACACCGCGAGCGCCGAGCAGAGCGCGGCAGCGTCGCAGGACCTGTCGCGGCAGGCCCGTGAGCTCGAGGAGCGGCTCGGTCGCTTCAAGCTGCGCAGCCTGGCCGAGGCTGCCGCACTGCCGGGCGAGCTTCCGCCGGAGCTGATGGCCATCATCGAGCAGTACATGCGCTCGCGCGCGGCCAACGGCGCGCCGGCCGAGGCGCCGCGTCCACGCGTGGCCGCGGGCGCCGACTTCGGCGGTCGCGCTGGTCCCGTGATCGCGCTCGACGACGACGAGTTCGGCAAGTACTGAGCTCGAACCGCGCGGCCGTCGCGACCGCAGCAGGCGGTGTCGCGGCGGCCGCCGTGATCTCACCCCGTCTCCCTGCCACCTCCCGACCATGACCGTTGCCATCAAGCTGATCGAGGATGCCGACTTCCAGGCGCTGCGCGCCTACGTCTACGACACCTGCGGCATCGCGCTCGACAACAGCAAACACTCGCTCGTCAGTGGGCGGTTGCAGCCGGTGCTCGCGCGCGAGCACATCGCGACCTACCGCGAGTACATCGATCGCGTGCGCTCGGATACCACCGGTCGCCTGCGCAGCGAGCTGGTCGACCGCCTGTCGACCAACCACACCTTCTTCTGGCGCGAGGCCGATCACTTCGACTTCCTCTCGCGTGTCGCCCTGCCGGCGGTCATCGCCGCGCGACGACGGGCGCAGAGCAAGACCCTGCGCATCTGGTGCGCGGCGAGCTCGGCGGGGCAGGAGCCCTACACTCTGGGCGCCCTGGCGATGGAGGCGCTGGGCGTCGACTATCCCGCGTGGGACGCGGGCGTGCTCGCCACCGACATCAGCGCGCCGGTGCTCGAGCGGGCCCGCGAGGGCATCTACGACAACGAGGATGTGCAGCGGCTGCCCGAGTCCCTGCGCAAGCGCCACTTCGACCGCCTGCCCGACGGGCGCTGGCAGGCGAATCGGCGCCTGCGCGAGGAGCTGACCTTCCGCCGGCTCAACCTCATGAGCCCGCGGTTCCCGTTCAAGCAGCCCTTCGACATCGTGTTCATCCGCAACGTGATGATCTACTTCGACATGCCGACGAAGCTGGCGTTGATGGATCGGTTGGCCGCGGTGATGCGTCCGGGCGCGTTCATGTTCATCGGCGCCGCGGAGTCGCTGCCACCCGACCAGCGGCAGTTCGAGTCGGTGCGGCCGGGGGTGTTCCGCAAGCCATGACCCGTGCCGGCGCGCAGAAGCGACCCATCCGCGTCCTGGTCGTCGACGACTCGGTCGTGATGCGCCGATTGTTGGCCGAGGGTCTGGCACGCGAGCCCACCTTCGAGGTCGTCGGCACCGCCGGCGACGCCTACGAGGCGCGCGACATGATCGTCGCGCGCAACCCCGACGTCATCACGCTGGACGTCGAGATGCCGCGGATGAACGGCGTGGACTTCCTCAAGCGCCTGATGCCGCAGCACCCGCTGCCGGTGGTGATGGTCAGCGCGCTGACGCCGGCCGGTGGTGAGCTCGCGCTCGCGTCGCTGGCTGCCGGTGCGGTCGACATCGTGCTCAAGGCCACGAGCGACAGGCACGAGGACCTCACGCGCATGCTCGACGAGCTGCGCACCAAGGTGCGCATCGCGGCGAGCGCCAACGTCAGCCGCTGGAAGCGGGCGATGCTGCCGGCACACGCCACCGGATCGTGTCCGCTGGTCGCACGGCCGACGGAGCAGCTCATCGCCATCGGTGCCTCGACCGGTGGCACCGACGCGACCCGTCGCGTGCTCGCGCGCTTGCCCTCGACCGCGCCGGGCATCGTCGTGGTGCAGCACATGCCCGCGGGCTTCACCTCGATGTACGCCGACCGGCTCAACCAAGAGCTCAACCTGCGCGTGGTCGAGGCCCGCGACGGTGAGGTCATCATGCAGGGCACGGCCTACATCGCGCCGGGCGAGCGGCAGTGCGCCATCGTGCGCAACGGCGGCCGCTTCGTGGTGCGGACGCGACCGGGCCCCAAGGTCTCGGGCCACTGTCCCTCGGTCGACGTCATGTTCGCCAGCGTCGCCGCGGTCGCGGGCCGACGCGCGGTCGGGGTCCTGCTCACCGGCATGGGCCGCGACGGCGCCGACGGCCTGCTCGAGATGCGCCGCGCCGGCGCGCGCACCCTGGTCCAGAACGAGGCCACCTGCGTGGTCTACGGCATGCCGCGCGAGGCGTGGCGGCAGGGCGCGGCCGAGGCGCAGGTCGGCATCGATGCGATGGCCGACGAGATCATGACCCGGGTCGCCGCGCAAGGTGGCGACGCCGGTGGTCGGGTTCGCACCGGCACGTAGCCGCCCGCAAAGGCTTCGCTCGAGTTGGGCGGGCCGCGGCCGATGGAGCACACGATGGCGTTTCTGAATTGGGAGCCGAACCTGCTGCTGGGTGTGGACGAGATGGACACCGAGCACAAGGTCCTCATCGCAAAGATGAACGAGATCCACGATCGCGTCGCCGCGGGCGCGAGCAAGACCGTGCTGTCGCCGTTGCTCGACGGCCTCGCCGACGTGACGAAGAAGCACTTCGCCCACGAAGAGGCCATGATGCGCGCGGCCGGCTACGCCGGCCTGGAGAACCATGCCTGGGTGCACAAGGAGCTGCTGACCAAGCTCGACAAGCACCTGCAGGCGTTCCGCGCAGGCACCGGCACCATCGGCGACGACTTCTTCTCGTTCTTGCGGTTGTGGCTCACGGCGCACATCCAGGGCATCGACAAGAAGTACGCGCCGGTGCTGGGCAAGCGCGTGGCCTGAGCTCGCGCTGCGTCAGCCGCGGCCGACGCAGGGCAGCGCGCGGGCCGGCCGGGCGAAGTAGTAGCCCTGCAGCAGGTCGCACTCGAGCGCCACCAGGGTGTCGCGCTCGGGCGCGGTCTCGATGCCCTCGGCCACGACCAGCGTGCCGAGCTCGTGGCACATCGCGGTGATCGACGCGACCAGCTTGCGCCGCATCGGGTCGCGGTCGATGCCGCGGGTGAGGTTCATGTCGAGCTTCACGACCTCGGGGCGCAGGTGCAGGAAGCTCGACAACCCGGAGTAGCCCGCGCCGAGGTCGTCGATGGCGATGCGGTGGCCGCGGCTGCGCAGGCGATCGACGCGGTTGGCGACGTCGGCGATGTCGTCGAGCGCCGCGCGCTCGGTGATCTCGAGCACGAGCCCCTCGCGCAGGCCCGCGAGCGCCTCGCCGGTGAACAGCGTCGGGTCGAGCAGATCGTGGGGGTGGAGGTTGAGGAACAGCGACCACGGCGGCCGATCGGTGCCGAGGTCGGTGGCCACGCGGCGGCGGATCGCGTCGCCCAGCTCGGGCAGTCGGCCCAGGCGCCCCGCCGCATCGAGGATCGCACCGGGGTTGGGCAGCGCCGGCTCGTCGGAGCGCAGCAGCGCCTCGTGGCCGTAGACGCTGCCGTCGGCGCGGACGATCGGCTGGTACGCCATCCACAGCTGCGCGAGCGCGCGTTCGAAGCTGGTCTGCAGGCCGGTGCGATCCGAGCCCTCGCCCACGGGGCCCCCCACGAGCGCGATGACCTCGCGCTTGGCACGGGCGAGGCGGTAGAGGCTCATCGCTCGCTGCACCGCATCGACCAGGGTCGAGGTCTCGAACGGTTTGGTCACGTACTTGAGCGCGCCGAGCTCGACCGCCGTGATCGCGCTGTCGAGGTCGGGCGCGCCGGTCATCAGGACCACCGGCAGATCGAGATCATGGGCGCGCACGGCCCGGAGCAGATCGAGTCCGTCGCGGCCGGGCATCGCGATGTCCGAGACCACGGCCTCGATGCCGCCGCGCTCGACGATCGCGAGCGCGGTCGCGACGTCGGTCGCGGCGTGGGTGTGGATGCCGCGCCGCTGCAGCGCGCGGCTGATCACGCCGCACAACAACGGCTCGTCGTCGACGACGAGCACGGTGCCCGGGGTCTTCGTCGCGGTGTCGGTCATCGGTGTGCCATCCATGCTGCGACTCCAGCGATCCAGGGTACCTGCGCCGCGGCGCCCGTGCGGGTTTCGCGTTGGGCCGATCGCGGGCGCGCGGCGCGGCGGTGGCGATTGCGTGCGCAGTCGCGAAATGCCCCAGGGACGGCCCGAGGTACGGGCGCCGCCGCCCGGCCGGCACGCATGCCGTTCGCAGCTGCAGGTTCGTGGTGCTCGAGATGCGACCGCGTCGCGCGGCGCCGGCCTACACTTCGTGGTGCCATGAACGTTGTCCATCCGATCATCGACGCGTGGATGCAGCACCCGACCCCGCGCATGGCAGCGCATCCCATGTTCGCGCCGCTGGTGCGCTGGACTGGACGGGCGTTCTCGGAACCGCTGCCGGTGGCGGCGACGCTCGCCGCGATGGACCGCGCGTCGGTGGGCCGTGCGCTCGTGTGCGCATGGTGGGGCCCGCAGGGCCCCTTGGCGGACAACGACGAGGTCGCCGCCGTGGTCGCTACGGCGCCCGAGCGGTTCGTCGGCGTGGCCTCGGTCGATCTGGACCGACCGATGCCCGCAGTCCGTGAGCTGCGACGATGCGTCCGCACGCTGGGATTTCGCGCGCTGCGGATCTTGCCGTGGCTGTGGCGGACGCCGCCCGACGATCGCCGCTACTACCCGCTGTACGCCGAGTGCATCGAGCTGGGCGTCCCGTTCTGCCTGCAGGTCGGTCACACCGGTCCGCTCGGACCCTCGGAGCCCGGCCGGCCGATCCCGTACCTCGATACCGTGGCGTTGGACTTCCCCGAGCTCGTCATCGTCGGCGGGCACATCGGTTGGCCGTGGACGCTCGAGATGATCGCGCTGTGCCGCAAGTACCCCAACGTGTACCTCGACACCTCGGCGTACAAGCCCAGCCGCTATCCGCCGGAGCTGGTCGAGTACATGCGCAGCAGCGGCTGCAAGAAGGTGCTGTTCGGCAGCAACTACCCCATGCTGATGCCGCACGAGTGCGTCGCCGAGCTCGACGCGCTCGCGCTCGAGCCCGACGCGCGGCGCCGCTTCCTGCACGACAACGCGGCGTCGGTCTTCGGCCTGGGCTGAGGTTCACGGCGCGCCCAGCGGTGCGGCCAGCGTCGGTAGCTCGCGGACGAACGTGTCGATGGTCGCGCGATCACAGGCGCAGCCGTTGTCGCTGCCCTCGCACGCGAGCGCCTTCCACTCGCTGTCGATGCGCGAGCGCAGCGCGGCTCGGTCCTCGCCCCAGACCCACGCGCACGCGATGCGATGCACCGCGTCGGGGCCGGTGTCGCCGTCGACGAACAGCGGGCCGCGCGGGGCCGCCGGACACTGCCGCTTCAGGTCGTCGCGGGTCTCGCGGACGTCGAGCGCGAAGTCGCCGCTGGGCAGCGAGCGCGCCACGCTGCGCACGCCGCCGAAGCAGGTCTCGCCCATCTCGCCCGACGACGGGATCTCGAGCCCACCGGCGCGCAACAGGTCCGGGCGGCCGTCACGATCGACGTCGACCACGTCTTCGATGCCGGGCTGCCGCGTCGCGGGCTCGTAGCGCACGATGGCAGCGCCGTCGAAGCGCCACAGCTCCACCTCCACCCCCGCGTCCTCGACGTGTCCCTCGACGCGTCGCAGCGCCAGCTCGTCGTGGCCGTCGCCGTCGTAGTCGAACGCCGTGAGCGTGCGTCGCTCGAGCACCTCGGCGTCGAGCAGCGAGAACGCCTCCGGCGTCGTGGTCGCGGTGACGCCGGTGTCGGCGACGTAGCGCAGCGACCAGCGACCCTGGGCCGTACCGTAGTTGCACGCGCTGCCGGGGCCCTCGTCGCGGGCACAGTCCAGCACCAGGTCGTCGAACACCAACTCCCAGCGGCCATGCGAACCCGGTACGCAGCGACCGAAGTCGGTCTGGGGTTCGATCCGCGGCGGCTGCTCGCGCGGGCAGCGGTTGGCCTCGGCGCGCAGCTCGGCCGCATCGTCGCGGTAGCAGCCGTAGTGGTAGCGCCAGTGTTGGCGGATGCCGGGGCCGGTGGTGACGCGCATGGTCACGTTGCCGGCGGCGTCGCGGACCAAGGACTCGTGCAGGAGCGTGCCGGAAGCATCGTTGCGCGCGAAGGCGATCGTGCGCCTGGCGGGGTCGAGCACGATGCTGGACTGGATCGCCCGTGCGATCATCGCGCCCGGTGGTTGGGGCTTGGACTTGCGCACCAGCGCGCCGCGGGCGTCGAGCTCGACGAACCCGCGCAGGCGACCACCGCGGAGCTTCCCGACCACCCGGCGATCGACCACGCCGTCGCGGACGTCGTCGCAGCCGTCGCAGCTCACCCAGCAGGGTTCGCCGTACACCGGGGTGCGCGGGGGCTCGAGGTCGCGAGCGCAACGCAGGCCCAGCTGCGGTGAGGCCTGGTGCGGTTGGGGATGCGGCATGGAGCTCTCGCCGCGCGGCACCGCGGTGAGCTCGGCCTCGCGCCAGCCATCGACGCTCCACGGCGCCAACGGCAGGCACGTGCGCTCGTGCGGGCCGCAATGCGTGGCCAGCAGCCACACGTGGTGGTCGCTGGGGTCGCGCGCGAGCTGGGACCGCGCGGCCTCCCACTCGTCCTCGCGGGGCAGGCGCTTGCCCGCCCACGCGCAGTAGCTGCTGGCCTCGTACAGATCGACGCACGCGAGCGGGTCGTCGGGCGCGCCGGCGCAATCCGTCGCGCGCGCCAGCTCCGGACACGCGCCCGCGGCCACGCAGGCGGCATAGTCCGCGCGCGTGACCGCCTCGCGGTCGAGCGCGAACCCAGGCAACGCGACCACCGGCGCGCTCTGGTCGGCGGCGACGCTGGAGCGGTGATGCTCGGCCGCAGCGATCGAGACCATCTCGACCGCCCGCGGCGTGATCGTGACCGAGGCCGGCGCGGTGTTCTGGGGCGGCGGGGTCGAGGTCGCGGTCACCGGTGCCGCCGCCGGCGTCGCCGTGGCGGGCGCCGCGGCGGTCTCGACCGGCGCAGCGGCCAGCGTGGGTGGCGGCGCCGCGGCCTCCCGCGAGCAACCGGTCAGCAGCAGCAGAGCGGCGGCGCGGCGCATCGTGGTGGTCGCGAGGACGCGCGGTCCCGCCTCGGGATTCCCGCTCAAGGACCGCAGGCCCCCGGCAACTCGAAGTGCAGTACCGACTGCGCAACCCCGCGTTCGGCGTAGAACAGATCGAGCGCGACCTCTTGCCCGTTGCGCAGGCCCAAATCGGCCAGTGCGATCGACGCGCTCGTGGCCGAGTGCCGACCGCCCATGTCGATCACCAGCTGCCGGTCGATGAAGACCCACAGGTCGTCGTCGGCGGTGAAGCCCAGCGAGAGCGTGTCGTCGACCACGAAGCTGGTGTGCAGCTCGGTGGTGAAGAAGAAGTTGTGACCGTTGCCCTCGTCGCCGAAGCCTTGGCCGTCGATCGGGAAGTAGGCCAGGGCGTCGAACACCAGCAGGCCCTCGGCCGAGGGCGCCAGCGGCAGCTCGAGATCGAAGCGAACGTTGTTGCCGTCGCTGTCGTGGTACCACTGCGCAAAGGTCTCGGGGCTCGTGATCGCCGCGATGCCCATGTACATGGGATCGAGCAACGGCGTGTCGTCGTCGCCCAGCGTCGGCGACACCAGTCCCGGCACGACGCTGCCCGAGGACGCCGCGCTCACGTCCGGATGCGTGCTGGCGAGGTCGCGGATGACGACCGCGATGCTCTCGCAGGGTGCGACGCCGGTGTCGGCACCGGTGCTGCTGCTGCCACCGGTCGCGGTGTCGGTGGTGTCGAGGCTGGTGGCCGTGGTGGTCGACGCGGTCGTCGGCGCGGTCGCGTCGGTCGTGGCGACGCTCGTGGTGGTGCCCGCGCCGCCAGAGCTCGAGCCGGTCGCCGCGGTGCCGCTGCCGGCGGGATCCTCGGCGCCGTCGCCGAACGAGGCGAACGTGGCGGCAGCGGTGCTGCTGCTGTCGTCGCCACCCCCACGCGGTGCGGCATCGCTGCACGCGCACGAGAGCGCCGCGCCCAGCAGGATCCTGCGCCCACGGTCCGCCACCATCGCGATTGTCGCCGCGTCGCGGTCGCGCGGTCAATCGCGTGGCGGCGTACCGCGTGCGCGCACGGCTGCCGCCGCCACGGCCCAGCACGCGGGCGACTCGCTGCGGCCGATGTCGTCGTGGATGTCGTCGAAGTCGTCGCGCCAGGGTTGCGGGCTGCTGCAGCCGGCCGCGGCGAGCTCGTCGAGCCGCGTGTGTGCGCGCGGGTCGGTCGCGCGCGCGAGCGTGCGGATGCCGAGGATCTGCATGGTGGGTTCGGGCTCGCGCGTCCACGCGATCGCGGCCTCGAGCAGCGGCGGGGGCACCTCTGCCAGCGCGGTCGTGATCGCGGCGATCGACCACGCCAGGCCCAGCCGCAGCATCTTGGCACCGATGCAGTCGCCGCCGTCGCACGCGATCGGCTCGCGCGCGAGCGTGGCCAGCAGCGTGTCGCGGATCGCGGCAGTGGGACTGCGGGCGAGCGCCAGGGCCGCGCGGGTGCGCTGCGGCAGCGCGCCATGCTCGAGCGCATCGAGCAGCGGCGCGCGCAGCTCGGTGTGGTCGTGCGCGAGCGCGGCGACGCAGCGAACCAGCGGCGCTTCGTCCGAGGTCGCGAAGATCTGCGAACCCGGGCGCACCAACGCGGCGACCGCGGCTTCGCGCAGCTCGGCGTCGGCCGGGTGGCTGCAGGCCCACGCTCGCGCGACCGCGAGCTCGGTGGCGAAGCGCTCGCGCGCGCGCGGGTACTCGCCCGGCACCAGGTGCAGCGTGCCGGCGCCCTGCGGTGGATCGGCGCTGGCGAGCACGTCGAGCACGAGCTCGCGCGAGCTCGGCGCGCCGGCGAAGTCGTCGCCGGGTACGAAGTGCGCGTGGGCGCAGTACAGCGGATCGCCCAGGTCGAGCGCGACCAGCTCGTAGCTGGCGCCGCCATCGAGCGACAGCGCCAACGCATGCCCGTCGGGCGCGAAACGCAGATCGAACGCGGGACGACGCAGCTGTTGCCACCGCGTGGCCGAGGCGTCGCCGGGCGAGTCCCCGCGCAGCGCGTCGTCGAGCTGCAGCTCGAGCGGTGGCGCGCCATCGCGCTCGAGCGTGAGCGAGAACAGCACGTGCTCCGAGGTGCTCGAGTGGACCCCGTGGGTCCCGGGCACGAACACGGTGTGCGCGGTCGCGGCGGTGAAGCGCGCGCCCGCCGGCGCGGCGACGCGCGCGGAGTCGTGGCGCTCGGCCTCGGCCCGCTCGCACGAGAGCAGCAGCAGCAGCAGCGCAGTGGCGCGTGCGCGGCGGGTCATCGCGGTGTCGACGACGGTGCGGCGACGCTGGGCCTGGGGTCGGAGTACCGCGTGACGGTGCGCGGCTCGGGCGTGATGGACATGCGCTGCCCTGCAGTCTACCAGCGCGCTGCGAGCCACCGCCGTCCGGGCCGGGCGACCCCACGCGCTGCCGCCCGCGGGCCCCGACGCCGCGCGTGTTGCTGCTGCGAACGTGGCGCGGCCCACCGTCGCGTCCGTGCGCGCACGAATCTCGAACACGCCGCACGAATTTCTCACCCACCCGCGCGCGGCCGCGTATCCGGGCTTCGCGATGGGAACCCAGCGAATGCTTCCTCGGCCGCGCCGGGTCTCGGCGAGCGCGGGTGCTCGCAAAGCTGTCGATGCGCGCGACGCCGCGCGACGCCGCGCGCGAGCCCTGCTGCTGTTGTGGTCGTGCGCCGGCTGCTACCAGGGCCTGGGCGGTGGCGCCGACGGCAGCGCCTCGGGCTCCGCGAGCGCAGGTGACGGCGGTGAGAGCGGTGCAGTCGACCCGTACTGCGAGGGCGAGACGCTGCCGGCACCGATGACCCACTTCGTGCGGCTGACCCACGGCCAGTACGACAACAGCGTGCGCGACCTGCTGGGCGTGCAGGATCACCCCTCCGACGCGTTCCTGGCCGACACCGCGGTCAAGGGCTTCACCAACAACGCCGAGCAGCTGGTGGTGACCGACCGACTCGCCCGCGACTATCGCCGCGCGGCCGAGCAGATCTCGAGCGACCTGCTGGCCGATCCCGCGCGGCTGTCCACCGTGGTCGGCTGCGATCCCGCGCCAGACGCCGGCGCCTGCGCGACCGAGTTCATCACCCGCTTCGGACGCCGCGCGTTCCGTCGCCCGCTGACCCAGGACGAGATCGACGCCTTCGTCGCGCTGTTCGGCAAGGGCGCGGGGCTGTACGAAGGCGGCAGCGACTTCGAGCAGGGCATCGCGCTGGTGGTCGAGGGCATGCTGCAATCGCCCAGCTTCTTGTACCGCGTCGAGCTCGAGGTGCCGCCTGCGGGCGAGGCCCTGGTCGCGCTCGACGGCTACGGCATCGCCGCGCGGCTGTCGTACATGCTGTGGAACTCCACGCCGGACGACGTGCTGCTCGACGCGGCCGAGGCCGGCGAACTCGACACGCCCGAGGGCATCGAGGGCCACGCCCGTCGCCTGCTCGCCGATGCCCGCGCCGCGGATCCGGTGCAGGACTTCCACGCGCAGTGGCTGCGCATGGATCGCTACTCCAACATCTCCAAGGACCCCGATCTGTTCCCCGACTTCGGCGGCGAGACGCCCGCGTCGATGGCGGCCGAGACCCGCGAGTTCTTCCGCCACGTGATCCTCGAACGAGACGGCAGCTTCGCGGACCTGATGACCTCGCGGACGACGTTCGTCGACGACGCCCTCGCGCGGATCTACGGCCTGCAGGGTGAGTTCGGCGCCGAGCTCACGCAGGTCGAGCTCGACCCCGCGACGCGTTCGGGCTTCCTCACGCAACCCGGCTTCCTCGCAGCCAACGCCTACTTCGCCGAGAGCTCGCCGATCCACCGCGGCGTCTTCGTGCAGCGGCAGGTGCTGTGCGCGGACATCCCCGATCCTCCGCCGGGCGTGGACCTGCAGCTGCCACCGGCCGACGAGAACATCCGCACCACGCGGCAGCGCGTCGAGCAGCACACCTCGCCCGATCAGTGCGCGCCGTGCCACTCGATGATCAATGCGCCGGGCTACGCCTTCGAGGGCTTCGACGCGGTCGGGGCCGTGCGCACCGTGGACAACGGCGAGCCGGTCGACACCGTCGCGAGTTTCGACAACGGCGACGGCACCGCGATGAGCTTCACCGGCGCGGTCGATCTCATCGGCCAGCTGGCGGAGTCGGACACCGCCAAGCGCTGCTACACCACGCAGTGGTTCCGCTACGCCAGCATGCGGCCCGAGACCGAGCTCGATGCCTGCACGCTCGACGGCATCCACACCGCGATGCTCGAGACCGACTACGACGTGCAGGAGCTCCTGGTCGCGCTCACCCAGACCGTCAGCTTCCGCTTCCGAGCGGCCGAGGAGGGCGAATGAAGATGAATCGTCGCAACTTCCTGCGCGGCGCCGGTGGCGTCGCCGTGGGCCTGCCGCTGCTCGAGTCGCTGCTGCCACGGCGCGCGCGCGCCGGCGGCGGCACGACCACGCCGCGCCGCTTCGTGGGGTTCTGCTGCTGCAACGGCGTCGAGATCACGCGCTTCTGGCCGACGTCGCCCTACGGCGCGCTCGCGGCCGGGGGCCTGGCCGGCACCGCGCTCGAACCGCTGGCCGGGCACGTCGGCAAGATGCTGGTGCCGCGCGGCATCCACACCGTGCCGCGCGGCTTCGGCTTCGATCCCGTCGCTGGTTGCGACCACGTCAAGGGCGCGGGTCATCGCCTGACCGCGCAGCAGCTCGACTCGGGCACGCTCTACGCCATGGGCCCGTCGCTCGATCAGGTGATCGCGCAACAACTCAACGACGGTGGCGCGCCGGCGCTCAACCTCCACGTCGGCTATCGCTACCAGGGCACCAACGGCGTGGTCTCGTACAGCGGCGCCAACGCGCCCGCGGTCGGCGAGAACAACCCGTGGCTGGTCTACCAGGACCTGATGGGCCTCTCCAACCTCGACGATCTCGCGATCCAGCGGCTGACCGCGCGGCGCGAGAGCGTACTGGATCTGGTCGAAGACGACTTCGCGCGGCTGAAGTCGATCGACCTGTCGCAGCGCGACCGCGAGAAGCTCGACATGCACCTGACGGCGATCCGCGACCTCGAGGTCGGCATGGGCGAGGCCGGGCTGATCCCGTGCATGCTACCCGAGGCGCGCGTGGCCGAGATCCAGACGCTCGAGGGCGCCAACGCCGACGCGGACAGCGAGTACAAGCGCATCGGCTTGATGCAGATGGACATCCTCGCGCTGGCGCTGGCCTGCGGTGCCAACCACGCCGCCACGCTGATGTGGGGCTCCGAGGCCGGCGGCCCGGTGTTCACGTGGGATGGCATGAACCATCAGTACAACCACCACAAGCTGTCGCACGGCAACACCGCCGACGACTGCTCGGGCTCCGCGGTCGACGGCTACCTCGACATGCTGTTCGACATCGACCGTTGGTACGCGACCCAGCTGGCCTACCTGCTCGATCAGCTCGACGGCTACACCGAGGGCGACGGGACCCTGCTCGACAACACCTCGGTGGTGTGGATGAACAACCTCTCCGACGGCAAGGCCCACCACTTCATGGACATGCCGTACGTGATGTTCGGGAGCTGCGGCGGCTACTTCCGCACCGGCCAGTACATCAAGGTCACGGCGCAGGACAACACCATGAACGACGTCGACGCGCCGCACAACAAGCTGCTGACGACGATCGCGAACGCGTGCGGTGTCACCGGTGACGGCGGCGGACCGCTTTCGATCTTCGGCGATCCCGCGTACGGTGAGCCCGGTGAGTTCGACCAGCTCAAGGCCTGAGGGCGACATGACACGGCGCGCGACCACGATCCTGTTGTCGGCGGTGCTCGGGTGCGGCAGCGACGACGGCGGCGGCGGCGACGACCTGCTGACCGGCGCCGACTCGGGCAGCAGCAGCAGCGCGGGCACGACCGCGGGCACGACCGCGGGCACGACCGCGGGCACCACCGTCGGCACGACCGCGGGCACCACCGCGGGCACGACCGCGAGCGACAGCGGCGGCAGCAGCAGCGACGGTGGCAGCGGCTCCACCGGCGAGGCGCCGCTGGGCTGTGCGAACCCGGAGCTGCTGGTGTGCGAGGACTTCGAGGACGGTGCGCCCGGCGGCTATCCCCAGGGTTGGGACAAGCGCGCGACCGGCACCTGGCTCGGCAACGGCATGGGCATCGCGAGCGACGCGGCCTATCGCGGCGCGCAGTCGCTGCGCATCGACGGCGGTGACAACGGCGCGCAGTGGCTCGCGTACCAGGGCGCGCTCGCAGGCCTGGCGACCGAGCACTGGGGCCGCATGTTCGTGCGCGTGCAGACGCCCGCACCGTGGCCCGGCGACGGCGTGCTGCACGGCGACTTCTTCGAGGCCCGCGGGCCCTACGGCGACAACAACGTCAACAACGTGCGCTGGGGCATCGTCGAGAACACACAGCAGTACTTCCAGTGGATCTACAACGTGCAGCGCTCGACCGACGAGTTCGGCAGCGGCACCGACTACGTCTACCAATGGGACGGCGAGTGGTTCTGCATGGAGTGGCACCACGACCAGGTCGGGCAGACCGCGACGTTGTGGCTCGATGGCGTCGAGGTCGAGGCCATCACCCAGGGGCCCGAGACCAGCCCGGAGATCCCGGTGTTCGACGACATCAGCGTCGGCTTCGCCAACTACCAGATCGCGAGTCCGCAGTTCGTCGTGTGGATCGACGAGGTCGCGCTCGACGACGCGCGCATCGGCTGCGACAGCGTGTAGCGCTGCGGCCTCAGCCGAGCAGCGGCCTCAGCCGAGCAGCGCTGCGGCCTCAGCCGAGCAGCGCGTCGACGGTGCCCGGGACCTCGCCGAGGGTCTCGTCGACCCCGACGGCCTGCAGCACGGTGTTGAGCACGGCGGCGGGGTGCTGTCCGCTGGCGCGGATGTGTCGGCCCGGGCTGTCATGCAGTCCGCCGGCGCGGCCGCCGACCAGCATGACCATGTTCTGCGTCGAGTGCGGGCTCGAGTCGCCGCCGCTCTCGAGATCGAAGCCCCAGCCGCCCTCGAACGCCAGCACCAGACCGGTGCTGTCGAGCATCGACTCGCCGCTCTCGTCCTCGGTGTCGCGCAGCTTCTGCACCAGCCGCGCGAAGTGCTTGACGTGCCAGGCCGCGCAGTCCGCCAACGCGTCCTGCATCTGGTCCTCGTTGTCACCGATGCTGCCGTGGGTGATCTCGTGCAGATCGCTCGGCAGGTCCAGCAACGTGTACATGTTCATGAAGCACTGCGCGAACGTCAGCATGAACGAGGCCACCCGCGAGATGTCGCAGGTGAACGCCATGTGGATGAGGTCGGTCATCACCGTCGCGCGCAGCTCCTCGTTCGAGTAGCCGTTCGCGTTTTCGTAGTAGGCGTTGTAGTCACCGCCGCCGGACGGATCGATGCCGTCGCCGATCGGTGGATCGTCGCCGGGGTCGGGCAGCATCGCGCACGCGGGCGCGTCCGGTAGCTCGAGCTGGTCGAGCCGCGACTCGAGCGCACGCAGCTCGTCGAAGTGCCGCTGCATGCGGATGCGGTCGGCCTTGCCGAGCTTGCCGATGAGCGTCGAGGCGTCGTCGGCCACCAGGTCGACCACGCTCTTGCGCATGGCGAGCAGGCGCTTGGCCGCGAGCGCTTGCGCCGGATCCGGCGGCACGAAGCCGGAGAACAACGACTCGAACGCGAGTCGGGGGCTGGTGATCGGCGGCACCTGCTCGAGCTGGCCCTGGGCGCCCAGGCGCGCCGAGATCACGCCGTCGGTGCCGCCGTCGGAGTCCACGCGGTAAAACGACGGCTGCGCGCGATAGGTGAGCACCGGCTGCGGCGTGTCGCCCGCGAGCACGCTCGCCGCGACCCAGTCCGACGACGGAGCCGCGAGCTCGCCGTAGCGGTCGGGATCGAAGCGTTGGCCGGTCGCGAGCACCTGATGGCTGGTGGAGTGGAACGACGCGGGCCGTCCGGCGACCGGGATGTCGACGCCGACGGGGATCTCCAGCCCCGACACCAGGCTCACGACGTCGGACACGCCGAGGTCGACCAGCGGCTGCAACGCGCGCGTGACCGTGCCGTTCCACGGGCCCTCGGTCGCCGGCGCGATGCGGTCGTTGCCGTACGAGCCGATCGAGAAACCTGCGAACAGGAACGCATAGCGGTTGATCGGCGTGGCCGCGCGCACGCGGCGAGGCGCGAAGAACTCGAGCATCGGCAGCGCCAACGAGGCGCCACCGATGCCACGCAGGAATCGACGGCGTCTCATTGCGCCTCCTCCCGGCGGTAGCGGAACGCCTCGGATCCGACGTAGCCGCTGATGAACCCGAGCATGTCGAGCCCGCCGTCCGCGACGCTCTCGGCCGCGACGCGCTCGAGCAGGGCCTCGTCGTGGGCGTCGAGCGTGGTGCGGCCGACCGCGAAGCGGTACAGCTGCTGCGCCACGCAGGGCTGCAGCGCGTCCGAGCCGACCGCGAGCGCGGCCAGCTGCGCGGGGCCGTTGAAGGTGCCCAACCCGACGAAGTCGCCGTCGCCGCTGATGACGCACTCGGGGCGGTCGAGCTCGGTGGCGCGGAAGACTCCGCTGGCGTCGTAGGCCTCGAGCCCGAAGCCGATCGGATCCATGAGCGAGTGGCAGCCGCTGCAGGCGGGTTCGTGCGACATGAAGTAGCGATCGACCTTGCACGCGTCCGGATCCGCCGGCGGCGGCGCGCACACGTCGACCATGAGATCCGGCGGTGGCTTGGGGATCTCCTGGCAGAACAGCTTGGTGCGCACGAGCTTGCCGCGCTGGGTCGGACTGGTGTCGCCGAACTTGGCGCCGACCGACAGGAACGCGCCGTGCGACAGCAACCCCGCGCGGCCGTCGTCCGGATACGCCACCCACGCCGGCTCGGCCGGCGCGGGCAGCCCGTAGTGCTCGGCCAGCGCGGGCGTCACCCAGGTCTCGGTCGAGGTGAGCATGTCGGTCCACGGCCGTCGCTCGTCGAACACGACGCGCTCGACCAACGCCGCGGTCTCGGTGCGCATCGCGTTGGTCAGATCCTGCGGGTGCGGCAGCTCGGCGTAGCCCAGCCACAGCGAGTGGAAGCGATCGACATGCTCGTGCACGCGCGGGTCGGACAGCATCATCTGCGCCCGTGCGCGCACGCCGTCGGCGGTGTCGAGCTCGCCGGCTTCGACCGCGTCGAGCAGCGCCGCGTCGGGCGAGGTGCCCATGAGGAAGAACGACATGCGCGAGGCCAGCTCGTAGCGCGACAGTGCGAACACACCGGGTTGATCCTCGACCGGGGTGCCGAGCTCGACGCGGTAGACGAACTCGGCGTCCTGCAGCAGCGCCCGGATCACGACCTCCACGCCGACGTAGAAGTCGTCGCCCTGGCCGGCGTAGTCGAGCGCGAGCGCGGTGAAGTCGTCGACCTCGGCGGCCTCGAGCGGACGCCGCAGCGCGAGCCGGCCGAAGCGCGTCACGAACGCGCGCATGCAGGCCTCGTCGTCGACGCCGCTGGGTTGGCAGCCGACCACGGTGTCGCGCTTGTCGCCGTCCTCGAGCAGTCGCTCCGCGGCTTCCTTGGCCAGCACCTCGATGCCGTCGACCAGGGGCTGCGACACCACCTGCAGGGTGTAGTCGTTGTCGAACGGCGTGCGCGGATCCTCGGGCAACAGCTGCGCCGCGGGGCGCGAGCCGTCGAGCAGGATGTCGCGCACGACGTTGTCGAACTCGTAACGCGTCAGTCGTCGCATGCCGACGCGAGCGATCGCATCCTGCTCGGGCGGGACGTCGCCGGTGTCGGTCGAGTCGGCCGACGAGTCGGTGGCGCTGCCGCTGCCACCGCTGGTCGCGGAGCCGGAGTCGCCGCCATCGTCGCCCTTGCCGCTGCCGTCGCGGCAGGCCGTAGCAGCGAGCGCCAGCCACAGCACCATGGGAGTCGCGATCACGGGCCTCGCCATCGCCGCCGCCTTCCGCATCGAGCTCATTTCTAACATGGGGTGCGTCTGGCATGTGCTGCTGGGTGCGTGCCGGTTCACGCGTGGCACCCGCCTTCGCCGCGTCTGCGCCGAACACTGCTCGATCGGCCACGCTCGCACGGCGCAACCCTGGTCGCGTCGGTGCAGCAATCGCGCTGCCATGTCCGCTCCGCGGGCATCGCCGCGCGTGAGCCGGGGCGCAAAGCCGCGGCTTTTTGCTAGCCGCCTCACCGACGGCCGGACCGCGCCCCGACGCCTCGTCGCGTGCGCCGGCGTGCAGCGCGATCGCGCCCGTGGCGAAACCCGCTCGACGGCCACCGCGAAGATGCCGGACACTGTGACCATGCGTGGCTTCGTGAGGCGCGGTGTGACGCGGGGTTGGCCCCTGAGCCTGGCGCTGCTCTGCGGTCCGAGCGGCTGTTTCGACCCCACCGAGTCCGAGTCCGCCGGCGGCTCCGGCGACGGCAGCGGCACCAGCATGGGCGAGGGCACGGCGACCATGGGCAGTGCCGACAGCAGCGCCACCGCGGGCACGATGGGCTCTGCGAGCAACTCCGCCACCGGCGCGAGCGCGACCGCTTCGACCAGCGCGAGCGACAGCGACGTGAGCACCGGCAGCTCGAGCGAGACCGACACCGGCGATCCCAACTGTGGCAACGGCGTGCTCGATCCCGGCGAGGACTGCGAGGACGGCAACGCCGACGACGACGATGCCTGCGTGCAGTGCCACGACGCCGCCTGCGGCGACGGCCTCGTCTACGCCGGCGTCGAGGAGTGCGACGACGGCAACCGCGAGGATGCCGATGCGTGTCATGTCGACTGCAGCGAGAACGTCTGCGGCGACGGCGTCGCCGGCGGTCCCGGCGAGGAGTGCGACGACGGCAACCCGCTCGACGACGACGCCTGCCGCAACGACTGCACCGAGGCGGAGTGCGGCGATGGCGTGACCTGGGACGGCGTCGAGGAGTGCGACGACGGCAACGTCGTCAACACCGACGACTGCAAGAACGATTGCACCGCGGCGTTCTGCGGCGACGGCGTGATCTGGGCCGGCATGGAGCAGTGCGACGACGGCGACCAGGACAACGAGGATCTGTGCACCGCGGCGTGCCAGGACGCGGCCTGCGGCGACACCTTCGTGCAGTTCGGCGAGGGCTGCGACGACGGCAACCTCGTCGACAACGACGGTTGCAGCAGCGACTGCGCCAGCGAAGACTTCTGCTACACGTTCAATCCCCAGGTCGTGTGCCCGACCGGCGCGACGTTCTGGTGTCAGCAGGGCGCAGCCGACGAACTCGAACCACGCGCTCACGGCCTGCAACGTGTGCATGGGCGGCGGCTGCATGTTGAACCAGACCACCTGCAGCGACAGCAGCGCGGCCAGCGTGCCTGCGGCGATGTGCCCGGACGACTACGCGTTCGTGTACGGCTCGGGCATCTGCTCGTCGGGCAACGTGATCTTCGAGTGCAACGGCGGCGGCACCTTCGGCTCGTGGTGCACGTAGTCGCAGCGCGCGATCACAGCAGCGCGATCACGGCCGCGACGGTCGCGACCACGCCGGTGGCGCCCAGCACGATCATCACCATCGTCGCGCTGGGCAGCGCGCGGTCGAGCACGCGCGCGGCCGCCATGGTCGCGCCGGCTGCGGGCTCCGGCGCCACCGGCGAGGGTGCGGGCAGCGTCGGTGCGGGCGGGGCCGCGACGATCGGAGCAGCAGCGGGCGGCGGTGGTTCGGCCGTGCGCGGGGTCGGAGCCGGCGGCGGCGCGTGCAGGTCCAACGCCGGCGGTGGCGGCGTCGGGGTCGCGGGCCGCGAGCGCTTGCGTGGCTTCTTGAGCACCAGCGAGTAGCTGGTTTCGGGCTCGGGCTCGACCGGCGCGGGCGTGGGCAGACCCGGCACGATGGCGTGCAGTTGCACGACCGAGGCGCCCGACTCGCACGGCGGCGGCGCAGACGGTCGCGGCTCGACCAAGACCACGTGGCGCGCGACCACCAGGGTCCGCAGGGCCAACAGCGCCCGGAACTCGCCCAGCATCGCGGCCTCGACGATCTCGGCGATCGACGAGCTGCCGTCGCACAGCGACCACACGAGCAGCGCGTCGTCCCACTCGGCCAGGGCCGCGGGGTCGGGATCGGAGAAGAAGTCCCACGCCTCGCCGTCCGCGTCTGCGGCCGTGGGCTTGCTCGACGGTCGCGCGCCGGGCTCCGACAGCGGCACGACCAGGCGATCGCGCGGACCCAGGGCCGCGAGCACCGTGTTGCGCTCGTCGATGCGGCGCGCGTTCTCCAGCAGCACGTGGCCCAGGCTCGGGCCGACGTGGGCGGGCAGCCGCGTGCCCAGCCACGCGACGTCGCCGCGCACGAGCGTGAGCCGAGCCCCGGGCGCGCGGCACAGCTGCAGCTGATCGAGCACGCGTTCCTCCACGAACGTGCGCGCCACCTTCATCCACGCCGGTGCGTCGGGTCCGAACTCCGCGGCCGGGCCGAAACGCTCGGGGTGGCGGCGGTGGACCTCGGCGACGTGGGGCTCGAGCTGATCGAGCGCGCCCAGGCCCCGCGCACCGGTGAGGCGACCGGCGGTGACCTCGAACGCGAACGCGTCGTCGACCGTCTCGATCACGAGCACGCCGCTGGGATCTTGCGACGCGAGCGCGGCGAGCACGTCGACCGCCGGATGATCCGCGGCCGAGACAGCACAGACCGCGGTCACGCGCCCGGGGTCGGAGCCGATGGTCGCGACCGGCAGGCCGCGCATCATCAGGTTGCGTCGGCCCTCGGCGAGCACGCGCGCCGGTCCAACCGCGAGCTGCTCGGCCAGCAGCTCCGAGGGCGTCACCCCGCGCGCGGCTGAGGCGGCCTGGCGCGCGGACTCCAGCGAGATCGGTGGCTGCATCGACGAGGACCGATCGAATCTGTGCGGTCGCGCGAGGCCGCGCGCCAGGGGCCGCAACCCGGATCGATGACGAACGTGGTGTCCCGGTTCGGGCGTGGGCGTGCCGGCGGTGGCGTGCGACGGGCCGCCTCGGGGCCGCGCGGCCCCGGGCGGTGCTGCTATCGTGGGCGCGATGACGCATCCGCTCGCAGGGAAGCCCGCGCCGCGCGACTTGTTGGTCGATGTGCCCCGGCTCGTCAGCGCCTACTACACCGACGCGCCCGATCCGACGGACGCGGCGCAGAAGGTCGCGTTCGGCACCTCGGGTCATCGTGGCAGCTCGCTGCAGCGCAGCTTCAACGAGGGGCACATCCTGGCGATCACCCAGGCGATCTGCGAGTGGCGTGCGCAGCAAGGCATCACCGGACCGGTGTTCGTCGGTCGCGACACCCACGGTCTCAGCGAGCCCGCGCACACCACCGTGCTCGAGGTGCTCGCCGCCAACGGTGTCGCGATTCGCGTCGCCGCCGGCAACGCCTACACGCCCACGCCCGCGGCCTCGTTCGCGATCCTCGAGTACAACCGCGGCCGCGATCACGGCCTCGCCGACGGCATCATCATCACGCCGAGCCACAACCCGCCCGAGGACGGCGGCATCAAGTACAAC
The DNA here is from genome assembly GCA_046351635.1 of Nannocystaceae bacterium. GTDB lineage: Bacteria > Myxococcota_A > Polyangia > Nannocystales > Nannocystaceae > Xiheibacterium. The sequence continues at coordinate 162,814 of JAXLYC010000008.1, forward strand.
CCGCCCCACGGCGGCCCCGCCGACACCGACGTCACCGCGGTCATCGAGCGCCGCGCCAACGAGCTGCTGGCCGCGGGCCTCGCCGGCGTGCGCCGGGTGTCGCGCGCGCGCGCGCTGGCCTCGGACCTGCTCGCGCAGCACGACTACGTCACGCCCTACGTCGAGGCACTGGCGCAGATCGTCGATGTCGAGGCCATCGCCGCCGCGAAGCTGAAGATCGGTGTCGACCCCATGGGCGGCTCCGGCATCGGCTTCTGGGCCCCGATCGCGCAGCGGTGGAACCTGTCGCTCGAGGTCGTCAACCCCAACATCGATCCGAGCTTCGCGTTCATGACGCTGGATCGCGACGGCCGCATCCGCATGGACTGCTCGTCACCGTGGGCGATGGCGTCCCTGGTCGGGCTGAAGGACCGCTTCGACATCGCGTTCGGCAACGACACCGACTACGACCGCCACGGCATCGTCGCGCGGTCGTGCGGGCTGCTCAATCCCAACCATTACCTCTCGGTCGCGATCGACTACCTGTTTCGCCACCGGCCGCAGTGGCCCGCCGGCGCCGCGGTCGGCAAGACATTGGTCAGCAGCAGCATGATCGATCGCGTCGCCGGCGCGCTGGGCCGCACGCTGTGCGAGGTACCGGTCGGCTTCAAGTGGTTCGTCGACGGCCTGCGTTCGGGCAGCTTCGGCTTCGGCGGCGAGGAGTCGGCCGGGGCCAGCTTCCTGCGCCGTGACGGTCGCGTGTGGACCACCGACAAGGACGGCATCATCCTCGATCTGCTCGCGGCCGAGATCACCGCGACGCTCGGGCGCGATCCCGGCGAGTGCTATCGCGACCTGATCGAACGCTTCGGTGCGCCGGTGTACGAGCGCATCGATGCGCCCGCAAACGCCGCGCAGAAGGCCGCGCTCAAGCGGCTGTCGCCGTCCCAAATTGCCGCGACCGAGCTCGCCGGTGACGCGATTGTCGCGAAGCTCACCCACGCGCCGGGGAATCATGCCCCGATCGGTGGGCTCAAGGTCGTGACCGAACATGGTTGGTTCGCGGCGCGCCCATCCGGCACCGAGGACGTGTACAAGATCTATACGGAGAGCTTCCGCGGGCCCGACCACCTCGCGAGGATCCAGCGCGAAGCCCAAGAGATCGTCAGCGCCGCGTTCGCGGCTGCCGGCGGCTGAGCCCACCGCCTCCGCGACCCGCATCCCATTGCCACCCATGCCCGAGGTCTCATCCATGCGCATTGCTGCTTCGTCGTCGTTCTTCGCCCTGTCCCTGCTCGCGCTCTCGGGCACCGCTGCTGCCGCGCCCGCGGCCGGTGGCGAAGTCTCGCTGGGCAGCGGCGGGGCCAAGGCTTCGGGCGAGGCGACCGGACCGGAGGCACCCAAGGCGCGCAAGGGCAAGGATCGGCGCAAGGACCAGCGGTGGATCAAGCGCTGGGCACCCGAGCGCAACATGGGCGAGATCGGTGTGTACGGCGGCGTGTTCCTGCCCTCGCGCACGCTCGAGCTGTTCGAGGCCAGCTTGGATCTGCCCGATCAGGGCTTCAAGACCTTCAAGCGGCTCGCGCCCGACGTCGGGCTGCGCGCGGGCTTCTATCCCAGTCGCTTCTTCGGTTTCGAGGTCGAAGGCGGCGCGATGCCGGGGCGCACCAGCGCCGATCAGGCGGCGACGTTCTGGACCGTGCGCGGCCACCTGGTTGCGCAGCTCGGGCTCGCCAGCATCACGCCGTTCATCCTCGTGGGTCCTGGCGCGCTGGGTGTCGCGAGCGCGAGGCTGGCGGTCGGCAACGACGTCGACGCGAGCGTGCACTTCGGCGGCGGTCTGAAGTTCTTCCTCTCGCGCTACGTGGCGCTGCGCGTCGACGTGCGCGACATCGTCACCGCGCGCCGCGGCGTGAAGGACGGCGTCATCAGCAACCTCGAGGTGCTCGGCGGGCTGTCGATCACCCTGGGCCGCAAGGACAAGCCCAAGCCGCCGCCCAAGGACACCGACGGCGACGGCTTCGTCGATCCGGTCGACAAGTGCGTCAACGAGCCCGGCGTGGCGCCCGACGGATGTCCCATCCGCGACAAGGACGGCGACGGCTTCCTCGATCCCGACGACAAGTGCATCGACGAGCCCGGCGTGGCGCCCGACGGCTGCCCCATCCGCGACACCGACGGCGACGGCATCTTCGACGACGTCGATCAGTGCATCGACAAGCCCGAGACCAAGAACGGCTTCGAGGACGGCGACGGTTGCCCCGACGAGGTGCCCAAGGAGGTGGAGAAGTTCACCGGCGTCATCGAGGGCATCTTCTTCGACACCAACAAGGACACCATCAAGCCCGCGAGCAAGGCCACGCTCGACGCGGCGGTGTCGGTGCTCAAGAAGTTCGAGTCGGTCCGGGTCGAGATCTCGGGCCACACCGACAGCACCGGCAAGCGCGAGCACAACCTCGATCTGTCGCAGCGGCGCGCGGCCGCGGTGAAGAAGTACCTGGTCGACGCGGGCGTCGCGGCGGACCGCATCGAGACCCGCGGCGCGGGCCCCGACGAGCCCATCGCGGACAACAAGTCCAAGGCCGGCAAGGCCAAGAACCGCCGCATCGAGTTCAAGCTGCTGCAGCAGTGACGACTGCGCGGTAGACCCGCGGGGGCTCCCGGCGCCGGCGGCTTGCAAGCCGGCGCCGGTCCGTGTGTGCTCGGTGCGGGTGGCCCCCGATCCGCAGTCGTCGCTGGGAGAGTCGTCGAGCGAGGCCGCGCCCTCGACCGACCCGCTCGGGCGGATGTTCGCCGAGCCCGAAGCGGTGGGCATGTCGGAGCAGCAGGCCGCGGCGCGCGTGCGTGCGGCGCTGCTCGGTGGTGCCGCCGAGCATCCGCGGCTGAGCCGCTATCGCCTCGAGCGCCCGCTGGGCAGCGGCGCGATGGGCGAGGTGTGGCTGGCGCAGGATCCCGAGCTGTCGCGCGAGGTCGCGATCAAGATCGTGCGCGCGGCCGAGGGCCCCCGCGGGCACGCGTTGCGCGAACGACTGGTGCGCGAGGCCCAGTCGCTCGCGCGGCTGTCGCATCCCAACGTCGTGCAGATCTTCGACGTCGGCACGTACCGCGGCCCGCAGGGCGAGCCCAGCGTGTTCTTGGTGATGGAGCTGGTCGACGGCGAGACCCTGGCGCAGTGGCTCGCGCGCCCGCGATCGTGGCGCGCGGTGCTCGAGGCCTATCGTCAGGCCGGTGCCGGACTCGCGGCCGCGCACGCCGTGGGTCTGGTGCACCGCGACTTCAAGCCCACCAACGTGTTCATGGGCCGCGCGCCCGGCGGCCGCGTTGGGCGGGTGCGCGTGGGCGACTTCGGGCTCGCGCGGGCCGGCGCCGCGCCGGCGGTGGCACCCGTGTCGCCGCGACCGGAGGTCGAGGAGCTCGCCGAGACCGACGAGGGCGGTCTCACCGAGACCGGCGCGGTCGTCGGTACGCCGCTGTACATGGCGCCGGAGCAGCATCGCGGCGAGACCGTCGATGCGCGCAGCGATCAGTACGCGTTCTGCGTGTCGCTGTACGAGGCGCTGTATCGCGTGCGGCCGTTCTCGGGCGACCTCGCCCACGTGCTGCGGGCCAAGCTCGATCGTTCCCTGGTCGAGCCCGCCGGCGGCAGCGACGTGCCGCAGTCGGTGCACGACGTCGTGGTCCGTGGGCTCGCAGCCGATCCGGCGCAGCGGTGGCCGACGATGTCGGCGCTGCTCGACGCGCTGGCGCCGTCGGTGCGCCGTCGGCGGCCGTTGTGGATCGCCGTCGGCGCGGTGTCGCTGACGCTCTCGGGTCTCGCGCTCGCGCGCGCGCGTGCGGACGACGCCTGCGACGGACGCGATCGGGTCGCGCGGGCGTGGAGCGCGACGCAGCGGGCCGAGCTGGCCAGCGCCGTGGACTCGCTCGACGGCGCGGTCGATCGCATGCTGCTCGAGCACGCGCTCGACGCCCAGGCCGACCGCCTGCGCGAGGCCGAGGTCGCGGTCTGCACGGCGCAGCCGGCCCAAGCAGCGGTCGCGCGCTGCGTCGGCGCGGCCACGGCCCAGTTCGACGCGACGGTGCAGCTGTTGGTCGGCGGTTCGCCAGCGATCCTGGGCCGCGCGATCGCCCAGGTCGAGGCGTTGCCCGACCCGAACGATTGCAGCGACGGTGCGCTGCCCGAGGTGCCCGAGTCGCTGCGCGCGCGCGAGGCCGAGCTGTCCGACGCCACCGCGCGCGCGTGCGAGCGCTCGCGGGCGCGGGCCTGGGCGCCGAGGCGGTCGCGCTCGCGCTGCAGGTCCGCGACGACGCGGCAGGCCCTGGGACCCGCGGGCGCGCACCTGGTGCGGCAGGTGACCTACGAGCTCGGCTACGCCTACGACGCCCTGGGCACGCCCGCGCTCGCGGCGGAGAACTTCTCGGCGGCGTACTTCGCGTCGATCGAGGCCGGCGATCGCCTCGTCGCGATGCGGGCCGCGCTCTACCTCGCGGGGCAGCTGGCCGAGCGCGGCCGCCACGACGAAGCTGCGCAGTGGCTGCGCCACGCCGACTCCGCCGCCAGTGGCTTGGAACTCGCCGCGGTCGATCGCGGGCGCCGTCACCAGATGATCGCGGTGGTCGCGGGTATCGCGGTGACCTCGAGCTGTCCAAGCGCGAGTTCGCGGAGGTGCTGGCGGTGTGCGCCCAGGCCTGCGCCGGCACCCACACCGCCGCGCTGGAGAACCTCGCCGTGATCGCGATCCGCGAGGGTGACTACGAGGAGGCCCTACGCCTGCGCCAGCGCGCGGTCGATCGCGCGGTCGCGCACGACGGTGCCGACGCGGTCGCGACGGCGATCGTGCGCGTGGGTCTGGCCGAGTCGCTGGTCGTGACCGGGCAGCTCGACGCGGCGCGCGAGGAAGGCGCGCGTGCGCGCGCGGTGATCGAGCGCCACGAAGGCCCGAGGCAACCGGAGCTCATGCGCGAGGCGTTGGTGCAGTATCGCGTCGCGGATGCCTACGGTGACACGGCCGCGATGGTCGAGCAGCGCGCCGCGCGGTCGCGATCGCCGAGGCGGTCACGACCCCGGACGCACCTCGGCGGGCGATCTACTACGGCGCCTTGGGCAGCGCGCTGCACGTCGCCGGCGACATCGCCGGGGCCGAACGCGCCTTCGATCAGGCCTTCGCCGTGCTCGACGACAGCGACGACGGCTTCCAGCGGGCCCAGCTGCTGATCGCGCGTGGGCTCATGCGCATCGACGCCGGCGAGCTCGCGCGCGGGCTGCAGGACACCCGCGACGCCCGTGCGGTCGAGCTCGGGCGCGCGCACGCGGACGCGCAAAGCGTCATGTACACCTACGGCAACGAGGCCCGGGCGCTGGTGCTGATGGGCGATCGCGCGGGTGCGATGGCGGTGCTCGAGGACGGCATCGCCGCGTTTTCGCGCGAGCCCGGCGCGCGTGGCAAGCACTTCGCCGGGGCGCTGCAGGCGGAGCTCGCCGTGCATGCGCTGGAGGTCGGCGATCGCGCCCGGGCGATCGCGCTGTGCACCGAGGCCGCAAGGCGGGTCGAGCCCGACTCGCCCCAGGCCGGCCACCTCGCGCTGACCCATGCGCTCGCGCTGGGCGACGACAATCCGGCCGATCGCGCGGTGCTCATCGACCGCGCCCGCGCGATCGCGACGCGGCTCCACGACTCGGGGCTGGCCCAGCGGCTCGCGGCGGTGCCGTGACCGGCGTGCGCGGGGTCGCGCCGGTCATCATGATGTCGAACATCGCGTCGGCGAACGCGGGCGGCGGCGGCAGCAGGCCCGCCAGCGCGGGCACCTCGGTGCTCAGGCGCCGGTGGAGGATCTGCGGCATCACGGCGCTGGCGACCACTGCGGCGAGCAACGCCGGCAGCGGGTGGCGGGCATCGAAGGTGCCGTCGGCGACACCGGCCTGTGCGGCCGCCAGCACCACCGGCACGTGGCCGCCGCCGAAGCGCGCGACCAGCTGCTGCAGCCGCGTGGACGACACCAGCGCCTCGCGTGCGACGATGCGGACGATGTCGAACTCGAGCTCGCTGAGCGCCGCGAGCCGACGGTAGATCGCGTGGAAGCGCTCCCGCACCGGCTGCTCCGCGCGCATGGCCGCGGTGATGTCGGCGAGGATGCGGCTGTAACCCTCCTCGACCACGGCGAGAAACAGCGCATCTTTGCTGGGGAAGTAGTAGTAGATCATCCCGACGTTGGTGCCGGCGTCCTGTGCGATCGATCGCAGCGAGGCCCCGTCGACGCCGTCGTGCAGGAAGCGCGCGCGCGCAGCGGTGACGACGCGGCGGTCGATGTCGCTCTTGGGCCGCGCCATCTCAGGCCACCAGCTTCTTCTTGAAGCGCAGCGACGCCAGCAGCACGACCGTGAGCAGGATGACCGTGAGCCATCCGACCTCCTCGGCGACGTCTGTGAAGGTCGCGCCCTGCAGTGTGATGCGTCGGACGATGCGCATGAAGTGGGTCAGCGGCAGCGCCGACGACAGCCACTGCGCGGGCTCGGGCATGCCCTCGAACGGGAACATGAAGCCCGACAAGAGCATGTTGGGCAGCAGGAAGAAGAACGACATCTGCATGGCCTGCTGCTGGGTCTTGGCCACGGTCGAGAACACCAGCCCGACCGCGAGCGAGGCCGCGATGAACACCATCGAGCAGGCGTACAGCAGCGCGATCGAGCCCTGCAGCGGCACGCGGAACACCGTGCTGCCGACCAACAACACCAGTGTCATCTGCACGTAGCCGATGAGGATGTAGGGCACGATCTTGCCCACGACGATCTCGATGCGGCGCGCGGGCGAGACGATGAGCGCCTCGAGCGTGCCGCGCTCGCGCTCGCGCGCCAGCGCCATCGCGGTCAGCATCACCATCGTCATCGTGAGGATGACGCCGATGAGGCCCGGCACGATGTGCACGGCCGTGCGTTGCTCGGGGTTGTACCAGATGGTCGCCTCGACCTGCAGACCGCCGGGTTGCGCGAGCAGCCCCGCCTGCTGCAGGCGCGTGCGCTGCATCGCCGCCGAGCGCTCGGCGACCACGCTCGCCGCGGTGCTGGTGGCGCTGCCGACGGTCTGCGGGTCCGAGCCGTCGACGACCAGCTGCACGGTCGCGCCGCGGCCCAGGGTCGCGCGCGAGCCGTAGCCCGGGGGTACCACCAGCGCGACCTTGGCCCGGCCGCTGCGTAGCGCTCGGGAGATCTCGTCGTAGCCCTGCACCTCGGCGACCGCGTCGTAGTAGCCGGTCGCGACCAGCCGCCGCGCCAGATCGCGCGACGCGGCGCTGCGATCCTGATCGAACACGACCGTGGGGATGTGGCGGACGTCGTTGTTGATGGCCCAGCCGAACAGCAGCATCTGCACCATCGGCAGCATCAACATCATGGCGATGGTCATGCGATCGCGGCGCAGCTGCAGCAGCTCCTTGCGGGCGATGGCGAGCAGACGGTTCATGCCTGGTCCTCCCGCACCATCGACACGAACGCGTCCTCGACCGTGGCGCGGCCGGGCACGAGCGCGGTGATCTCGATGCCGCGTTCGCCGAGCACCCTGCGCACGACGTCCTCGGGGTCGACGTCGCGGGTCGCGACCCGCAGCAGTCGGCCGAAGTGGCCGCACTCCTCGATCTCCGGCGAGGCCTCGAGCGCGGCGGTCGCGGCCGCGGGGTCGCGCGCGTCGAGCTCCACCACGCGCAGGCCCCGACGCGCGACGATGTCGTCGGGTGCGCCGACGTCGAGCACCGTGCCACGGAAGATGAACGCGAGCCGGTGGCAGCGCTCGGCCTCGTCCATGTAGTGCGTGGTCACGACGATGGTCGTGCCTGCGTGTGCGATCTCGTGGATGCGCTCCCAGAAGGCGCGGCGGCTGACCGGGTCGACGCCGGCGGTGGGCTCGTCGAGGAAGAGCAGCGGCGGCTCGTGGATGGTCGCGCACGCCAGCGCGAGCCGCTGCTTCCACCCGCCCGAGAGCGTGCCCGCGAGCTGACGCCGGCGATCGGTCAGTCCGGTGGTGACGACGACCTCGTCGACGCGGGCGCGTCGGCGCCCTCGCGCCACGCCGTAGACCGCGGCGTAGAACTCGAGGTTCTCGACCACGGACAGGTCCTCGTAGAGGCTGAAGCGCTGCGTCATGTAGCCGATGTTGGCCTTGACCGCCTCGGGCTCGCGCGCGACGTCGTGGCCCACCACGGTCGCGCGACCGGAGCTGGGATCGAGCAGACCGCAGAGCATGCGGATGGTGGTCGACTTGCCGGCGCCGTTGGGCCCGAGCACGCCGAAGACCTCGCCCCGCTCGATGCGCAGCGACACGTCGCGCACGGCCACCAGGTCACCGAAGCGCCGCGCGAGCGTCTCGGCCAGGACCACGGGTTCGGCGCTCATGCGCCGCCTCCGAGCGTCACGAACGCAGGCAGGCCCGCCTGCAGGTTGCCCGCGGGGGCATCGACGCGCACGCGCACGCGCAGCACCAGGTTGGGGCGCTCGGTCTCGCTGAAGAGGAACTTGGGCGTGAACTCGGTCTCGCGGCCGATGTGCTCGACCTTGCCCGCGAGCGCCTCGGGGTGGGCGTCGGTGTGGACCTGGACCGCGCCGCCCAGGGTGACCTCGCCGATGCGCGCCTGCGGCACGAACACGTCGACGTAGGGGTGGTGTACGTCGCCGAGCGTGACGATGGCCAGGCCCACCGGTGCGAACTCGTCGGGGTCGACGTGCACGTCGAGCACGGTGCCGGCGCCGTCGGTGTGCAGCACGTGCCGCGCGATGCGTTCCTCCGCGAGCCGCACCGCGGTGTCGGAGGCCTCGGCGCGGGCGCTCGCGGCATCGATCTCCTGCGCGCGCGCGCCGTGCTTGGCCCGCGCGAGTCGGGCCTCGAGATCGCGGCGGTTGGCGGTCGCGGTGGTGATGCCGTTCTCGGCCGCGTCGAGCTCCGACTGCGTGCCGATGCCGGTGCGGCCGAGTTGGCGCGCGCGCTCGACGTTCTGCTTGGCCAGGGTCTCCGCCGATTTCGCCGCCACCAGCTCGGCCTGCAGCGAGCGCACGTCCTCCGGGCGCGAGCCGGCCTGCAGCAGCTCGAGCTCGGCCCGCACCGCGCGGGCCTCGGCCGCGCGCGCGTCGCGGTTGAGTCGCTCGAGCGTGTCGTCGAGCCGCGCGAGCTCGGCACCCTCGGCCACGACGTCGCCCTCGCTGACGGCGATGGTCATCACGCGACCGGGGATCTCGAACGCGAGCACGCGCTCGTCGAACTCGACGATCCCCTGCAGCGGTTCGGGCTCGTGCGGGCGCGCCTGGCAGCCGGCCAGCGTCAGCAGCAGGCCCGCGATCGCGGCCGCAGGGCCGCCCGGGACCCGGTCTTCATTCTTTCCCATGCGTCTGAGAATACGGGAGGTCGGCCCGGGCGGTTACGGGATGATCGGGTCGGGGCGCGAAGGATCTGCGGCGCCGACCGAACCACCGCGCGCGCACGGGCAACGAACGGTCTTGGATGGGGTGGGCGATGGGCGTGCGCGCGCGCGTGGGTTCGAGGGTGTGGTGGCTGTGGGCCGCGGGGTGGGCGGCCGCGTGCGGCGACCCATCGCCGGATGGGTCCGGCTCGTCGACGGAGCCGACCACGGGCTGGGCCATCAGCGACTGCACCGACCCGGGCTGCCAGGAGGACGAGGTCTGCGTCGAGGATCGCTGCGTGCCCGCGGACGGCGGCAGCTCGAGCGGCAGCGGCTCGAGCGGGAGCAGCTCGGGCGGGGGCGGCTGGAGCAGCGACGACGGTGGCGACTCGAGCACGGGCGCGCCGGGTTGCTACCTGTTCGGCGGTCGCGACTGCAGCGCGGCGGTGCAACCGAACCTCGCGTGCGGCAGCCCCGACGCGTGCAGCGAGCTCGAGCTCGCGGCGGGACAACCCTTCGATGACACGGTCTCCGAGTGCATCACCGACGGCCTGCGCGACCGCGCCGTCGGCACCTATCGCGTCCACTACACGATCGAGCTGAGCTCGACGCACCTGCAGATCGAGGTGCTCGGTGACGGCACCGCGATCGCGCGTCGACGCTCCGTGGGCGACTTCGCCTGCGGCTACGACGAGCGCTGGACCGGCCTCGCGGAGCCGGCGTACTTCGACGGCTGCCTGGCTGCGACCGAGGGCGAGGCGATGTACGCCTGCCTCGACGGGCTCGCGGGCGACAGCGCCTGCGTGATGGCGTCGAGCTGCCCGCCCGGCTGACGCGCGCCGTCGCGGCGACGCGGCCTCGCGCGGCGGGCTCGTCTTCAGCGCAACACGATCGTCTCGACCGCGTGCTCGCCCAGCACCTGCTCGGGCCAGTCGCGGGCGTTGAGCACGTCGCCGTCGCGGCGGCAGCGGGCGAGGCGATCGAGGTCGATCTCCGCGTGGACCCAACCCGGTTGATCGCGCTCGCCGATCGCGAGCACGCCGTCGTCGGGGAAGTCGAGGTCGGGCGGGACGTAGACCGCGGCGGCACCGACGTTGACGTCGACCGCGGGCGACCACGGCGCGAGCCCGACGGTGGGCGCGTGGACCACGGCGATCTGGTGCTCGAGCGCGCGAGCCTGCGCGCCGGTGCGCACGCGGTAGTAGCCGCGCGCGGTGTCGGTACACGAGGGCACCAGCAAGAGCTCCGCGCCGGCCTGGGCCGCGCGCTGGGCCAGCAGTGGGAATTCGACGTCGTAGCAGATCGCGATGGCCAGCCGGCCCAGCGGCGTGTCGAACACCGCCAGGCGATCGCCGCCGCCGACGTGCCACTGCTCGCGCTCGAAGCGGGTCATCATGACCTTGTCCTGCACACCGACCGCGCCGCTGGGGCCCAGCAGGCGCGCGCGGTTGCGGAAGCCGTCGCCGTGCCGCACCGGCGAGCTGCCGGCGACGATCCACACGCCGTGCTGGCGCGCGAGCGCGCGGTGCAACGCGTCGGCCTCGTCGACCAGCTCGGCGACCGCGGCGAGCTGCAGCGCGAGATCGCGGGGCACCGGCTCGGGGAACAGCGATGCGGTCTCCATCGCGGTGTACTCGGGGAACAGCAGCAGCTGCGCGCCGGCGCCCGCGGCATCGGCGACCCACCGCTCGAGCTTGGCCCGCCACGCATCGCGATCGGCCAGCCACTCGATCGGATACTGCGCGGCGGCGACGCGAACGATGCGGCTCACGGCAGCAGCCTACCCCAGAACTGCATCGGCTTGTCGCTCGCGACCGCCTCGCCGACGTCGCGCCACTGCATGCTGCCGACGTGGTGCGGCAGCGGTGCGTAACCGCGGCGGCGCCAGAAACCGTCGAGCGGCTGCCACTGCGGCGGTCGCTGGGGATGGTCGTCGGGCCGCACCACCGCGCAGAAGCACGTGCGCGCGTAGCCCAGCTGGCGCGCGTGGGCCTCGCGCTCGCGGAAGAACGCCACGCCGATGCCGCGGCCGCGGTACTGCGATCGCAGCACCGACTCGCCGAAGTAGAACCACTTTGCCGGATCGTCGCCACACGCGACGAAGCACTGTTGCACCGACGGCGGCTCGGCCCGCAGCGGTATACCGGTCGCGGCGCCGACCAGCGAATCGCGCTCGAACGCGCCGATGATCACACTGCCGGCGGTCTCGGCATAGCCCTGCAGGTAGTCGCGCTCGTACGCGAGCGAGCCCTCGTACAGGTACGGGTAGGCACGGAACACCTCGATGCGCAGGGCCGCCAGCTCCGGCAGCGCCGCGGCGAGGGCCTCGCCCACCAGTGGCCGCACGACGATGGCGTCCATGTCAGCCTCCGACCTGACGGATCCAGTCCGCGAGGTTGTAGTAATTGCTGACCCGCGCGATGCGATCCCCGGCGGCCGCGAATGCTGCGACCACGGGCAGGCGATAGCGCTGACCCCGGGCCGGCGGCAAGCCCTCGTCGTCGCGCAGATATTCGCCCACGATGGTGAACTCGGCCGCGCCACGGGTGCCGCTGGCGTCGACCATCACCACCAGGTCCTCCACCCGCTCGCGATAGCAGCGGTCCATGTGGGCCAGGAACGCCGCGAACGCCGGCTTGCCCAGCTCGCGCGCACCTTGGTTGACGTCGTGGATCACGTCGTCGGTGAGCAGCGCGAGCATGCCGTCGCGGTCACCGGCGTTGAATGCATCGTAGTAGGCGCGCAAGGTGTCGACGAACATCGGAGCTCCGGCCGCGAGGCCGCGGCGACGGTAGCACGGGTGCGCCGCGCGTCCGTCAGTCGATCGCCTGCCCGCGCGTCTCCTCGCCCAGCCCCAGCCGCAGCAGCACCAGCCCCAAAAGCGGCGGCAGCGCGACGAACTGCAGCACCGTCAGCGGGTTCACGCCGCTGTGCACGATCACGCCGACCGCAAAGGGGAAGGCGGCCGTGATCACGCGACCGGCGTTGTAGCAGAAGCCGGCGCCGGTGCCCCGCAGGCGCATGGGGAAGAGCTCGGGCAAGTAGAAGCTGAACGCCCCGAAGACGCCGAAGACGGTCAGGCCCACGGCGCCGAGCATGTACAGCCGACCCTCGGGTGGCAGCGGTGCGCCGAAGGCCGCGAAGATCGCGATCGCGGCGCCGGTGAAGTAGATCGCGAACATCGGGCGACGACCCATGCGCAGGGCGATGGGCACGGTCAGCAGCGTGCCCGCGAGCCCGCCGAGGTTGAACATGGTCGTGCCCAGCGTGATGAACTCGGTCTTGCGCGCTGCGAGCGTGCTGGGATCGGTGGACGTGTCGGCGGCGAGGAAGCTCGCGATCACCGGGATGAACACCGAGCAGCTCCACCACGTGACCAGTGCGATCACGGCCATGGCGAGCCCGCCGATGGTGCGGCGGCGCAGCTGGGGCGAGAACAGCTCGCGCAGCTCGGTGCGCTCCGACGGCGCCCAGTGCTCGGGCTCCTTGACCTTCATGCGGATGAGCATCGCGACCGCGGCCGGGATCAGTCCCGTCAAGAACACCGCGCGCCACGACAGATCGGGGTCGGCCGCGATCGAGTCGAGCTGCCGCGTGAACAGGTCGTTGACGAAGGTCGCGAGGAACAGCCCGATCGGCGCCGAGGTGTACAGCAGCGCGCCGCCGAGCAACCGCTTGTCCTTGGGCATGGTCTCGGCCACCAGCGACGCGCCCGCGGCCCACTCGCCGCCGATGCCGAGGCTCGCGATGAAGCGGAAGCCCGCCAGCACCCACAGGTTCGGCGCGAACGCGCACGCCGCGGTGCCCAGCGCGTAGGTGAGCATCGTCAGCAGCAGCGTGCGCGTGCGGCCGAGGCGGTCGGTCAGCTTGCCGAACAGCACGCCGCCCAGGGCCCAGCCCAGCAGCAGCATGCTCGACAGCGTCGCGGTCCAGAACACCGTGTCGGCCTTGGCGGCCGGATCTGCCGGGTCATAGCCCAGCAGATTCGGCACGCAGATCGGCGCGACGTAGTTGAACAGCAGGCCGTCGAAGACATCGAAGCCCCAGCCGAGCCAGGCGGCCCCGAGCACGAGCCATTGGTAGCGAGTCAGTCCGAGCACGAGTGCTGCATCAGCCAGAGCAGCCCTGGCCGGTACAGCTCTTCTTGCACGTCGCGCCGCCGCAGTCACGCTTGCAGTTGCCGCCCGAGCAGCTCAGATCGCAGCTCGCCCCGGACTTGCAGGTCTGGGTGCAGTTGCTGCCCGAGCAGCTGAAGTTGCAGGTCCCGCCGGCGCCACAGGTCTGCTTGCAGTTGCCGCCCGAGCAGCTGAAGTCGCACTTGCCGTTGTCGCCGCAGCTCTGGGTGCAGTTGCCGCTGCTGCAGCTGTTGGACTTGCTCGCGCCGCCGCCACCACCACCGCCGCCGCCGCCGGCCTTGGGCACGTCACCCACGTCGATCCCGCCGGGCCCGACCTTGACGCCGCCGACCTCGACGCCCTTGTCGCTGACCTTGGCCCCGCCGACCTCGACGCTCTTGTCCGTGACCTTCGCGCCGCCGGCCTCGACCTCGGCCTTGCCGCCGTCGACCTTCACCTCGGCGCCGCCGGCCGCGACCTCGACCTTGTCGTTCTTGCCGTCGGCGGTGACGTTGGCGCCCGGAGCCGTGACGGCGACGCTGCCGTCGCCCTTGATGTCGACGCCGACCTCTCCGGCCTTGACGCCGTCCTTGGTGACCTCGACGCCGCCGGGTGCCTTGACGCCGTCCTTGGTGACCTCGACGCCGGGTGCCTTGACGCCGTCCTTGGTGACCTCGACGCCGCCGGGCGCCTTGACGCCGTCCTTGGTGACCTCGACGCCACCGACCTTGACGTCACCCTTGCTGGCGTTGTCGCAGCCGCCGAGCAGCAGCAAGCACGAGGTGATGAGGGAACCGAGACCGAGCTTGACCATGGGACGTGAACCTCTCCGCGCGGGATGATACCGTCCGCGCGTCCGCGATGGGATACACGAGCGACGCTTCGGATCATGCACGGCGTGCGTCGACGCTGCGCTGCGGATCACTTTTCTTGCTGCTGATCGCAATCGGTTCGGCGAGTGCGTGCGCGGGTGGCCACGGGCCCGCTGCGGCGGATGCGAGCAGCAGCAGCGACGATGGTCCCGCGACCACGGTGACGCCGACGGAAGACGGCGCGGGATCGAGCGGCACCGCGAGCTCGGACGGCGGAGGAATCGACGGCGGCAGCGGCAGCAGCAGCGGGGTCGCGCCGGATCTGGGCGGCGGCAGCGACGACGGCTGTGCGGCCTACGACGCGTTCGCGGCCGCGTTGCCCCGCGCCGCCGATGCGCCGGCCCGTGAGGCGCTGCTCGACGGCTTCCTGCACGACGCCTGGCGTTCGGCGCATGGCCTGCCGGTGCGCTGCGACGGCCGCATGGTCGTGCTGGCGCGCAAGGGCGTCGAGGCCGGGACCCTGTCGGTCGCGGGCGACTTCGACGCCTGGGATCCGCAGGCGCATCCGCTGGCGCCCATGGTCGACGGCTTCGATCTGTGGGTCGCGGACATCGCGGTCGACGAACCGCGGGCGCCGTCGCTGTACAAGCTCGTGCGCGACGGGACCGACTACGCCGCCGATCCGTGGGCGCGCCGCTACGGCTACGACGAGTTCGGCGAGTACTCGCTGACCGACGCGCGCCCGGGTGCGTCGCACCACGAGCGCTACCCCGGGTTCGACGACGGCATCGGCTCGCTGCAGCCGCGACAGATCGTGGTCTATGTCCCAGCCGACGCGCTCGCGCGCAGCGGGCTGCCGGTCTTGGTGATGCACGACGGGCAGAACCTCTTCGCCCCCGACGCACCCTTCGGCGGCTGGCAGGTCGGCGCGGCGGTCGACGCCGCGATCGCCGGCGGTGAGCTGCCGCCGCTGCTGGTGGTCGCGATCGACAACACCGACGCGCGCTTCGACGAGTACTCGCCGGTGCCCGACGACCTCGGCTCCGGTCCGCTCGGCGGCAAGGCCGACGAGTACGCCGACTTCGTCGCGATGGGCGTGCTGCCGTTCGTCGACGCGCGCTACCCCACCGCCGCGACCGCGAGCTCGCGTGCGACCTTGGGCTCGAGCATGGGCGGCCTGGTCAGCCTCTACATCGCGTGGCGTCATCCCGACGTCATCGCGCGCGCGGGCTCGATGTCGGGCACGCTGCAGTGGGGTCGGATCGGCCTCGACAACGACCGCATCCTCGAGCTGTACCAGCAGAGCCCACCGACGGACGTGTGGCTGTACCTCGACAGCGGCGGCAACGGCCCGTGCCCAGGTGACAGCGACAACTACTGCGTGACTGTGCAGATGCGGGACCTGCTCGTCGCGTTGGGCTGGGTGCAGGGCGAGTCGATGCAGTGGCTGCACGCACCCGGGGCCACGCACGACGAGGCCGCTTGGGCCGCGCGGCTACCGGGCTTCCTGGCGCTGCTGGGGCCGCAGCTGACGGGCGGCTAGCGTCGCGGCGGCGCGTTCTCGTCCCGATTGCGTCGGGGGCTGGACAGATCGCGCGCACTCGGCCAAGCTCGGCGGGCCCTTTCGATGGATCGGGCGACGACGGGAGAAGACGAGACCATGGCAAATCTGAAGCAGATCGCAGCGACGCTCGCCATCCTGGGTTCGGGCGCGCTCGTGTTCACGGGTTGCGAGAAGAAGGGCGAGGCCACCGAGACCCCCGGCGGCGCCGGCGGTGACGCGGGCGGCGGCGATGCGGCTGGCGGCGATGCGGGCGGCGGCGGCGACGCGGCCGACGGCGGCGGCGGCGGCGATGCGGCCGAGGCCAAGTGCGGCGAAGGCCACACCGAAGAGGGCCACTGCGGCGCCGACTCGGCTGGCTGATTCGCGCACACCCGTGCTCGAGACGAAGGGAGCCCTCGCGTTCGCGCGGGGGCTCTTTTCGTTGGTTATCCTGGTCGCCATGCGACGCGCGGCGTGGGTGATCGGAGCGGCGTGGTTGGCCGCGTGTGGTGGCCGCGATCACGGCGCGGCCGAGCAGGGCGACGACGGCTCGGGTGACGGGTCCACCTCGCACGCAGGCGGCACGTCGACGGGCGCCGAGGCCACCTCGGTCGCCGACACGTCTGGCGGCGAGGGCAGCGACACCGGTGCCGGGCCGCGGGCCCGACGTGGGCGCACGACGTCGCGCCGATCCTCGCCGCACACTGCTGGAGCTGCCACGTCGACGGCGGCTTCGCGCCGTTCTCGCTGGTCGACTACGACGACGCGCAGCCGATCGCCGCCGGCATCGCGGCGATCAGCGCGGCGCGCGAGATGCCGCCGTGGCCCATCGACGGCACCGGCGCGTGCCAGAGCTACGACGACGCGCGCTGGCTGGGCGACGACGAGCTCGCGACGCTCGCGGCGTGGGCCGATGCCGGCGCGCCGCCGGGCGACCTCGCCGCGGCGCCGCAGCCTCCGTCACCACCGACCCTGGGCGAGGTCGCGAGCACCATCGCGCTGCCGCCCTACACGCCGGTGGCGGAGCCGCCCGAGCACCCCTTCGACGACTATCGCTGCTTCGTGGTCGACACCGGCCTGCCCCAAGGCGGACTCATGACCGCGTTCGAGGTGCGGCCCGGCGTGGTCGAGCAGGCGCACCACATCGTGATGTTCTCGCTCGAGGACGACGCCGCGGTGCAGCAGGCGCTCGCGCTGCAGGACCAGGACGCCGAGCCGGGCTACCGCTGCTTCGGCAGCGCCGGGGTCGGCAACAGCCGCATCGTCGGCGCGTGGACGCCGGGTGTGCCGGTGGTGCGCTACCCCGAGGGCACCGGCGTCGCGCTCGATCCGGGTCGGCCGATCGTGGTGCAGATGCACTACAACTTCGGCAGCAGCGGCATGCTCGACGAGACCGCGATCGACGTGCAGCTGGGCGAGGGCACGCCGCTGTTGCCGGTGATCTTCGTCGACAGCGAGCTGTCGATTCCCCCGGACGTCGGCGATCACGTCGAAGAGAGTGTGACGAGCTTCGACGGTGACGCGCCGGTCGAGCTCGTGGCCGTGTTCCCGCACATGCACCAGATCGGCCGCACCATGCACGTCGAGATCGAGTCGGCCGGTGGCACCACCTGCGCGGCCGACGTGCCGCGCTACGACTTCCACTGGCAGGAGCTGTACCGCTACACCACGCCGGTGTCGCTGCAGCCCGGCGACCAGGTGCGGCTGCAGTGCCACTTCTCCTCCCTGGGCCGCGAGGGCACCACGACGTGGGGCGAGGGCAGCGGCGACGAGATGTGTGCGGTGGTCTTCTTCGCGCGGACGGGCAGCTGAGCATGATCGTCGCGTCGCAGCTCGCAGGGTTCGTCGCCGCGCATGCGATCGAGTCGATCGCGGCCGGGGTGCGGCCGGTGCCGATGCTGGGTTTCACCGACGCCGAGGGCCAGCGGCAGCTGCAGAAGTTCGCCGGCCACGTCGGCGAGTCGATCGAGCACGCGCGCGTGCAGCTGACGACCAACGCGATGGACGCCAACGACGCGGTGCTGCTCTACGACGGTCGCATCCAGCAGGGTGAGACGGCCCTGCGTGCGCTCGTGCTCGAGCTGCGCTGCTACGCGTGGCCGGGCGCCGAGGTCGTGCTCGCGGTGCCCTACACGCGCACGGCCGCGGCCGCGAGCCTGCGCGTGCACAGCCCCAAGCTGCTGGTGTGGTCGGGCTGCGAGGACTTCGAGATGGGCGCGGTGCTGCAGGCGTTCTTCGACGGTGTGCAGAGCCACGCGTCGGGCTACGCGGTGTGGTCGGCCGCGCTCGACGAGTCGATCTGAGCGCGGCCGCGCTCAGCCTCGCCCGCGCGGACGCGGGGCGGCCCTGCGCAGCCATCGCGCCGGGACCGCAGCGGCTCGGCGCAAGCCCGGCGTCCGCCACCTCGCCGGCGGAAGCGCATGTGCTCGGCTGCCGGAATACGCGGGGCGCTGTGGCACGCTCTGCGCGGTGACGCTGCGCGCAGTAGGTCGCACGACCCGATGGTCGAGGCGCTCGAGGAGCTGCGCACCGTCGATCGATTGCTCGTCGACGTGTTCGTCGCGGCACGCACGTCGCCGCCGTCGGCGTTGCTCGCCACGCTCGCTGCGATCGCCGCGGTCGGACGGCTGGGGATGCCGACCCGCGTTCAGCGGCCTCGAGGCACAGCCAAGGCGAGGACGACGCGGTCATCACCGAGGCGTTGCAACACCTGCAGGTGCGGTCGAGCTGACCGGCGGACACCTGTGGAACGGCGGCGTCGCGGCCGACGGCACGCCGTGGGTGCTGCATACCCTCGTGGGCCTACGTCAGGCTGCACGGGAGTGCTTCACGCGGCTGGTCGAGCACGACCGCGCGCGCCTCGGCGAGGTCGCGCCGTTGATGCCGCTCGAACCCCAGCGGCGACCCCAGTGGCATGCGAGCACCGGGTTCGCCGTCGTCTTGCTGGCGTTGATCGCCTTGGGAATCGGCGCGCTCCTGCTCGCGGTGGGCGTGCCGCCGCTCGCATTCGCGTTGGTGCCGCTGGTGGGCGCGTGGCTGTGGGTCCGGGATCGACGTCGCCGGCTCGGCCCGGCGCGGACGCCGGCTGCGCTGGGCGCCCGCAGGCCCGACGGCGAGTGAGCGGCGAACGGGCTTCGACCGGCCCCGTCCACGCCGCCCTCGAACACGCCGTGCGGCCCGTGGCCCGCTCACCCGCGCGAGCGCATCCACGCCTGCAGCGCCTCGACGTCCCGCCGTACCGTCCGCGCGCCGGCGATCAGGCTCAGCGTCAGCACGCTCGACGCGATCGGCAGCGCGAACAGGGCCGTGTTCAACCCCCGCGCGCGATACGGCCGCTTGCTGGCGTCGTCGAGCTGGGCCAACACCACGCCGTCGGCCGCGGCGGCCTCGCGCGCGAAGTGATCGCTCGCGCGGCCGATCACGATCGGTCCCAGCGCGCCGCCCAGGGTGTACATCGCGAGGAAGAACACCGCCATCGCGGTGGCGCGCAGCGAGGGCTCGATGATGTCCTGGATCGTGGTGTAGACCGTCGCGTAGTAGACGTACATGCTCGCGCACGCGAGCCCGAAGAGCACGCCGAAGCGCAGCCAGTCGCCGGGTCCGCTGCCCAGCGCGACGTAGAACAGCGGCACGCTCAGCGCGGCCGCGGCTGCGCCCACGCGCAGGCGGCCGGAGGCGTGGCGGCGCACCGCGGCGTCGCCCCAGACCCCGCCCAGCAGCATGCCGGGCACACCGGCGAGGCCGAACACCGCCATCGTCACCAGCCCCGCGGACTGCGGCGACAGCCCGTGCACGCGGATCACCAGCGGCGCGAGGAAGCCGCCGATGGTGTACATGCTGAAGTTGTGCACCGCGCCCGAGACGATGATCCAGCGCATCGTCGGGATCGACAGCACCAGCCGCAGCGGTGAGCCCTCGCGTCGGGCGTCGCCGATCGCGTGCTGCTCCTTGGCCCCGCGCGGCGGCTCGCGCAGGCGCGCGGCTGCGAGTGCGCACAGGATCCCCGGCGCGAGCGCGACGAAGAACGCCGCCTGCCAGCCCCAGCGCTGCGTGACGATGCCGCTGACGAGCAGCGCCAGCGCGTTGCCCACTGGCAGGCCCAGCATGAAGATCGACATCGCGCGCGCGCGGCTGGTCGCGGGGAACAGGTCGCCCAGCAGCGAGTTGGCCGCGGGCGCGCAGCTGGCCTCGCCCACGCCGACCGCCAGCCGCAGCACGACCATGTGCCACAAGCGCGTGGCGAAGCCCGACAGCGCCGTCAGCACGCTCCACACCGCCACGCCCACGGTCAGGATCCGCGTGCGGCTGGTGCGATCGGCGAGCCGACCCAGCGGCAGCCCGACCACCGCGTACAGCAGGATGAACGCGGTGCCGAGGTAGCCCAGCTCGGTGTCGCCGAGCTGCCAGTCCAGCGCGATGGCCTCGCCGACCGCACCGATCACGAGGCGGTCGTAGAAGTTCATCAGGTTGATGCAGAACAGCACCCCGAGCGCCAGCCACGGTCGCACGCGCTCGTCGCCGGCAGCTGGCATCGCCGGCGACGATAGCAGGGCCGCGGCCGCGCGGGTTCAGTCCTGCGGCCAGGGCTCGGGCGGGTTCTTGGTCGGCGGCGGCTCGGCGGCACCGCGCGCGCGCAGGTTGTCGATGAACTTCTGCACGTAGACCAGATCGTCGGCGATGTCGTCGTCGGGATTGGCCGCCAGCCAGGACTGCACCGACGCCGCCAGCGGCAGCAGGGCCGAGAGCGCGCCGGCATCGTCGCCCCACAGCGCGCGCTCGCTGGCGAGCTGGAACCCGGCGAAGATGTTGAGCATCACGAAGGACTTCTCGACCGCGGCGCCGTCGAAGCGACCGCCCTGGGGCACCTCGCCGGGTGCGAGCGTCGAGGTCACCGGCAGCTCCTGCGCCACGACCTCGCCGCTGCCAGCGTCGACGTAGCTCAGCGTCACGTGCCCGACCGTGCCCGCGGCCGCCTGCGCGCCGCTGTGCGGCACCAGCTCGACCACGATCGCACCGCCGCCGCCACGGCGACCGTCCTCGTCGTCGTCGACGCTGGTGCGGTGGGCGATCTGGACGTTGGGGATCTCGATGTTGCCGTCGTTGCCCTCGAGCTCGTAGCGCTTGGTGCCGTACATCGCGCGCAGGGTGTAGCCGGGCTCGATGGCGACGTCGATGCGCAGGTCCCGGGCCAGCGGCACCAGGAAGGTCGAGACCTCCTGCTCGAAGACCTCCTGCACCGCCGCGGGATCCTCGAGGTAGTAGAACGCACCGCCGCCGGATTCCGACAGCGAGCGCATCAACACCGGATCGAACTCCTCGCCGATGCCGATGGTCGTGAGCGAGTGACCGATGGCGTTGTAGCCGGCGCTCATCGCCACGATCTTCGAGGTGCTGGTGATGCCCGCGGTGGCCTCGCCGTCGGACAGCAGGATCACGCGGCTCTGGCGCCCAGGCTCGGTCGCCGCCGCGACCTTCTCGTAGCCCACGCGCAGGCCGTCGTAGACGTTGGTCTTGCCCTGGGCCGACAGCGCCTCGATCGCGAGCTGGATGTCGGCGGTGGCGTCACCGGCGGCGCCGTCGAGCAGCACTTCGGCGCCGCTGGCGAACGAGATCAACCACACGCGGTCCTGCGGCTGCAGCTCGTCGAGCATGCGCAGCAGACCCTCGCGCACGTACTCGATGGGCTCGCCCATCATCGAGCCGCTGGTGTCGATCACGAACGCGAGATCGAGCGGCGGGCGCTCGATTGCGGCGGGGTCGATCGGCGTGTTCATGCCCATCATCACGATGGTGCAGTTGCTGCCGGTGATCATGTTGCCCATGACTCCCAGCTGCGCGTGCATGCACAGGTTCTCGCCGCAGCCGGGTGCGGGTAGCTCGATCTTGTGCTCGTTGAAGAAGCCGACGTCGTCGAGGGTGCTCGGCGCCGGGATCTCGCCGGCGTCGAGGATGTCGCGGAACTGGCCGAAGTCCTGCGCGCCGCCCTGGCCGACGCCGGGACCTCCGCCACCACCGTCGCCACCGTAGGAGGCGTCCTCCTTGGCGGCGGCGCAGGCCGAGAGTGTCACCGACAATGCGGCCGTCACGAGCTTGTGTGCGTGTCGAAACATGGCGTGGTTCTCCTTCGTGCAAGCCAGGCGATTCACTGCGCCGCGCCCTCCACGAGCGCGGCGAGCTCGAGGTCGTAACCCAGCAGCTGCGGGCCCGCGGCGCACTCGCCGTCGAGCAGCACGCGGTCCTGCGCGTGGGCCAACGCCAAGGTCACGCGGCTGCCGTCGTCGCGCTCGAGCGTCAGCGGTGCGCCACCGTGCTCGAGCTGCGTCGCGGCGAAGCCGTCGCCGCCGATGGTCAGGCCGACCGCGCGACCGACCGTGCCGCAGGCGTCGACCGACAGCGCGCAGCCGTAGGCCGGCACCGCCGCCAGCTGCAGCCCCGGCGCGCTGGTGATCGTCGGCAGTGCGCCGCCGCGGCTGAGCCACAGCTCGCGCGTCGGGTTGGTCGGCAGGTACGCGTCGTCGAGCGCCGACAACACCAGGGCCTCGGACTGCGCGCCGTAGACCGCCGAGAGCGCGACGTTGTCGCCGGTGGCGAACGGCAGCTCCAGCGTGGGCATGCACAGGTACTGCCGGTGCGGCGCGCCCTCGGTGCCCGCGGCGACCAGATCGAGCGCGACGCAGCCGTCGACGCCGGGGGCGATCGCCGCGATGGTGAAGTTGCCGATCACGGGCTCGTCGCCCCAGTCGATGCGATCGGCGTCGTCGGGGGCCGCACACGCGCCGGTCGGCGGCACCGACTCGGGATCGCGGGGGAACAGGATCGCGTCGCGGGCGGTGTAGCTGCCCTCGCCGTCGCCGTCGTACTCGAGCGAGACCCAGCCGGGCAGGGTCTCGTCGAGGCCGTCGCCGGGCAGATCGCGGACGAAGTAGTCGCCGCCGCGCCAGAACAACACCACCGGCTCGAAGCCGTCGGCGTCGACGCGCGCGGCATAGCAGTCGGCGGTACCGTCGACGTGATCGATCACGGTGAGGTTCGCGTCGACCGGCAGCGACCAGCTCTGCACCGGGCCGAACACGTCGTCGGAGAGCAGTCGGCCGGGCTCGCCGCCGATCTGTCCGCAGTCGAGCAACACCGTGGGCGCGAGCGCCCGCACGCGCACCACCAAGGGCTCACCGGTGCCGTTGTGCAGCCACACGTCGCCCTGGATCGGCGGCAGCCAGTTGGGCTCCGGGAACGGATCGGGATCGGGGCGCGAGGTCGCGACGGAGCACAACAGGCCCACGGCGGCGGCGCCGGCCTCGGCGCTGCGCCGCGCGAGCGCGGCCGCGGGCGTGGCCATCGCTTGCCCGAGCACGCGCCACGACACCGCGAGCATGGGCAGCGCGAGCAGGTCGGTCGGGTCCGAGGTGATGACCCACGGGAATCCGAAGCCGGCCATCAGCGCCGACCACGTCGCCGCGGCGGTGCTCGAGAGCTGGATCGCGGTGAAGACCGCCGCGACCGCGACGTGGGCGAACAGCAGCGATCGTCGCGTGCGCGCGCCCAGCAGCGTGGCGAACAGCGCCGGCGCGACCACCAGGCCCGCGAGGTCGCTGAGCTTGCCCGTGACCACGTCCGGCAGCAGCCCGGCGTACTTGAGCCAGTGATCGTTGAGCGCCAGCAGCACCAGCGAGGCGAGCCACACCGGGTGCAGCAGCGCGCGCTGGGGCGCGAGCGGAGTCGAACGGAGCGGGGTGCTGGGGCGGACCATGGCGCGAGCCTCTCGGCGGGGGTAGTGCCGCCCGCATGCGCCACGATCGCGTGCGCGTGGGCTCGACCGCACGACGACGGTGTCGCAGCGCACATCCCATCGGCCCGCGCGATTGCACGGGCGTCGCGACCGCGCTGCGCTATGCTGCCGCCATGGTGCGTGGGATCGTGGTTCTCGCGGTGTCGTGGGCCTGCCTCGCGGGCTGCGGCGCGGACAAGGAAGACGCCGGCGCCGGCGACGACTACACCGATCCCTACATGGACGAGCCGTTGCCGCCGGCCTGCCGCGAGACCACCACGGGTCCGTGCGAGACCGACGGCGAGGTCGAAGACGCCTGCGAGCAGAGCAGCGACTGCGCCGACGGCGAGGCCTGCCTGGCGGACTTCGACGGCGACCGCGCCGCGTTCCGCTGCGTCCAGGCCTGCGTGCCCACCCTCGACGAGAGCCAGTGGTGCACCGACGACACCTCCTGCTGCGACGCCGCCGCCCACTGCTCGCCGCGGGGCTACTGCCTGGTCGACTGAAATCGCAGGCCGAACACCGGTAGTGCCGCGGCCAGTCGCCACGATTGCGGCCCGGTGCGCGAACGTGTCGTGAGGCCGCACGGATCACCCCCCGGCCCCGCGCACGCGGCCGAGCGCGGGTGGATCCGCTATGCTGCTTCCATGCGCCTTGGCTTTTGCGTCCTCTTGCTCGGCGTCGGCTGTTCCGCCGCCGACTCGTCGTATCTGGGCGACAGCGGCTACATGCCCGAAGATCTGCCACCGTGGAGCTGCGACACGGACGCGACGACCGGCACGACCACCGGCTGCGAGGCCAGCAGCGGCAGCGGCGGCGAGTCCAGCTGCGCCGCAAGTGGCGAGTGTGCCGTGGGCGTGTGCGCGGCGCCGTTCGACGGTGACATCGGCGTGTTCCGCTGCGTCGACAGCTGCATCGAGACCATGGACGAGGGCGCCTGGTGTGCTGACGCGAGCGCGTGCTGCGACGCGGCGGCGCGCTGCGATCGCGGGTTGCGCATCGTCGACGGCGGTGCGACCGGCGGCAGCAGCAGCAGCGGTGCGGACAGCAGCGGCGGCGGCAGCAGCGGTGCGGACAGCACCACCACGATGGGGGTCGGCGATGTCGGCTGAGCGCATGATGTTGGCCGTGGTGCTCGTGCTCGGGTGCGAACCCGACGGGCCGGCACAGACCGACACCGGGGGCATGACCTCGGAGGCGAGCCTCACGGGCACGTTCAGCACGACCGCCGGAGCAAGCAGTGCGACCGGCGACGGCGACACCGGCAGCGGCAGCGAGGGCGGCAGCGGCGGTGGTGGCAGCGATGCGTGCCACGGCACCGCGATGTGCGATCCGGCCGAGGTCTGCGTCGCGCCCTACGCCGACAACGATCGCGGGCCGTTCGCCTGCGTGGACGCCTGTGTCGAGGCGGGTGACGAGACACGCTGGTGCTACGACGACGAGGCCTGCTGCGATCCGGCGGCGACCTGCACGATCCGCGGCTACTGCGTGGTCGAGGGCAGCAGCAGCAGCAGCGGCGACGCGAGCACCGGCGGTGCGAGCTCGAGCGGCAGCGACGGTGGCAGCAGCACCGGTGCGTGATCGCGGCGCCGCGTGCGGGCTCAGCCGGGCGCGGGCGCCTGCAGCCGTCGCAGCGACTCGGCCAGCATCTCGAGCACGGTGATGTCGCGCAGCAGCGCGCGGTCGTTGGCGTCCGCGGCGTCGCTGGCACAGCGGGCTGCGATGACCGGGCGAGCCTCGGCGAGCAAGGTCTGGGCGTCGTGCGGCGCGTCGGCCAGGCGCACGCGTGCCAGGCCCACGCGCGCGGCCGCGATCAGCTCCGGGCGCCGACCGTGGGCCAGCTCGAGCTCGAGCCGCTTCTCGAACGCCGGCCGCGCGAGATCGATGCGACCGGCGCGGAACGCCGAGTTGCCGATGCCGCCGTAGAACTCGGCCAGATCCGCGGGGTCCTGCGACGACTCCAGCCGTCGCTGCAGCGCGCGCTGGTACTGCTCGAGCGCGCCGGCGTAGTCGCGGCTGTCGTACAGCGCGCGGCCGAGGTTGAAGTAGGCCTGGGTCAGCGAGGGCTGGGTCGGATCGTTGCGCTCGCGGATCGCGATCGATCGCCGCAGCAGCGCGACCGCCTCGGCATGGCGGCCGCGCTGGGCCACGAGGATGGCGAGGTTGGACAACGAGACCGCGACGTTGGGATGCTCGCCGCCGAGCACCCGCTCGAGGCCTTCGGCGGCGCGGTGATGCATCGCCTCGGCTTCGTCCCACCCACCTTCGCGGCCACCGGGCGCCGCCGCGAGCGTGGTCGCGAGGTTCGACAGCGCGCGCAGGGTCGAGGGGTGATCCTCGCCGAACAGCTCGGTGGTGGTCGCGAGCGCGGCGCGCTGGTGCGTCAGCGCGAGATCGAGGCGCCTGGCCTTGCGCGCCGCGGTGCCCACGGTGCCGTCGAGCTGGGCCTGCAGCAGCGCGTCGGCACCGATGACCTTGAGCGCCGAGCTCGCGCCGGCGGCCAGGGCCTGGGCCTCGTCGAAGCGAGCGCCGTCGATGCCGACCACGAACACCAGGTGGGTCAGCGCCTGGGCCCGCACCGCGTGGTCCTGCGCCAGCTCCGCGCGCGCGACCGCCTTGCGCAAGGTCGCCTCGGCGGTGCGCCAGTCGCCGGCGGCGGCCTCGTTCTGCCCGCGCACGAGCAGCGCCGCGGCTTCGAGCGCCGGATCATCGAGCTCGATCGCGATCGCGACCACGCCTTGCGCCTCGTCGGCGGCCTGGCGAAAGTGGCCGACCGCACCGCTGGCGGTCGCGCGCGCCAGCTCGGCGCGGCCGTTCGCGGCGCGGGTGCGGGCCTGGGCGTCAGCGGGCTCGCGGTAGGCGGACAGCCGCCGCGCGTCGCTGCAGATCGACGCGTCTGGCAGCCGCGCCGCGGCATCGACCGCCTGCAGCGCGATGCCGATGTCGGCCTCGGCCAGCAGCTCGACCAGGGCGCCCAGCTCGAGCTCGCGGTCGTCGAGGCAGCGCTCGCGTCGGGCCGCGTCCTCGCGGTGGTCGGTCGTCACGGTCGCGGCGGCGCAGGCGGCCGTCGCGGCATCGATCCAAGCCTGCGCGTGGGCGTCGAGCAGGCGCCGGGTCGAGTCCCACGTGCGTGCCGCGAACGGTGCCCCGGTCGCGGCGATGGCCTGCTCGATGCGGCCGCGGGCGTCGTCGTCCCAGATCTCGCCGATGCGCGCGCCGACGCTGGCGCAGCGATCGGCGTCGCCGGCGTCGTCGGTCGCGAGCAGGGTCGCCGCGCTCGCGACCCCGGCGATGGCGACCGCCGCACCCGCGGCCTGCCAGCGCCGCGCGGGGTCGCGGCGCAGCGCGTCGAGCAGCGCGTCCATGCTGGGGAAGCGCGCGGACGGCTCGCGCTGCAGCGCTCGTCGCACCGCGCGCTCGACGAAGCGCGGCACGGCGCGCTGGCTGCCCGCGGGCGCGAGCTTGCCCTCGAGGACTGCGGCCATCAGCCCCTGCAGCGTGCTCGCGGTGAACGGGCGCCGGCCCCACAGACCCTCGTACAAGGCGACCGCGAAGCTGAACTGATCCGAGCGTTCGTCCGCGGCGCGGCCGAGCCACTGTTCGGGTGACATGTACGCGGGCGTGCCCAGCAACGCGCCGGTGCGGGTCAGCGAGCCGCCGGCCGACTCGGTCTCGCTCGGCGGGCCGGGCAGCGTCGCGGGGGCCGGCACCTCTGCGACCGCGCGCGCGAGGCCGAAGTCGCCGACCCGCACGCGACCGAGCCCGTCACCGCCGTCGGCCGGTCGCTCGACCAGCACGTTGTCGGGCTTGAAGTCGCGATGGACCACGCCGGCGCGGTGCGCCGCCGCGACGCCGGTGCCCGCGGCCGAGAACGCCGCCAGGACCTCGCGCCAGCTGCGAGATCGCTGCTGCAGCCACGTGCCCAGGGTCGTGCCCTCGACCAGCTCCATCGCGACGAAGACCTGGTCCTCGTGGGTGCCGACCTCGTGGACCGCGACCACGTTGGGGTGGTTGATCCGGGCCATCGCCTGGGCCTCGCGCAGCAATCGCGCGTGTCCGACCGAGCCGTCGCGCCCGGCCAGGTCGGCGCGCAGGAGTTTGATCGCGACGCGGCGCTCGAGCTCGGGATCCCACGCGGCGTAGACCACGCCCATGCCGCCGCCGCCCAGGCGCTCGAGGATCTTGAAGCGGCCGATCGCGGTCGGTGTCGAGCTCGGCGGCGCGGCCGGTCGGCCCTGCGTGGCGGCGGGCTCGGCCGCGCCCCACACCCCCCCCACCCCCCCGCACGGATGCCGTCGCGATCCTCGACCACCGGCGGCGGTCCCAACCGCGCGCGCGGGTCCGGCTCGGCCGGGGCCCCGTCGCCGGGCACGGCGCCGTCTGGGGGTGTGGCGCCCATCCGCGCGTGGGGATCATTGCCCGGCGCTCTGCAGCGCGCAACGACCGGGCCGTCGAGCCGGCGGCAAACCGCGGTAGGCTCGGTCGCAGGTGGCGACCGACCTGGAACTGCTCGAGGCCTGGCGCGCCGGCGACCGCACCGCCGGCAGCACGCTGTTCGAGCGCCACTTCGACAGCATCTGCCGCTTCTTCGCCAACAAGGTCGACCGCGACGTCGACGATCTGGTCCAGCGCACCTTCATCGCCTGCGTCGAGGGTAAGGAGCGTTTTCGCGGTCACTCGAGCTTCCGGACATATCTGTTCGGGGTCGCCCACAACGTGCTGCGCTCGACGCTGCGCACGCGCAAGCGGGAAAACGACCGGCTCGACTTCGGGGTTTCGTCGGTGTTCGACCTCGGCCTGTCGCCGACCCGCCTGCTCGCCAATGGCGCCGAGCAGATGCTGATGCTGCAGGCACTGCGCAAGATCCCGGTCGAGCACCAGCTCGTGCTCGAGCTCTACTACTGGGAGGACATGGAAGCCAGCGACCTGGCCGAGGTGCTGGAGCTGCCCGAGGGCACCGTCCGCAGCCGGATCCGCCGTGCGAAGCAGCTCTTGGAGGAGCAGCTGCGGGCGCTGGGCAGTGGTGACGTGGCGCTCGAGAGCACGCTCTCGGATCTCGATGGCTGGGCGCGGTCGTTGCGGGCGCGCGTCGCCCCATCGGCGGCGGAGTCGGTGCCGCCACCCGACACCTCCGGCTCGGGCGGCTCGGGCGACTCGGCCTGATCGGGCGACGTCGGCCCACTGTGGCCCATCGCCGCGGGTCGTCGACGTGCTGCGATCGCCGTCGAACTTGTCTCGATCACCGAGAACGTGCTAACTCGGCCGCGAGCGCTCGACGATGTTCGCGGTCTTCAAGTTCGTGATGTACACCGGCGTGGTGATGGGCCTCGCCGGGTTCGCGATGCCGTACCTGCACGACGTGCCCGCGATCGCGAGCCTGCCGCCGGTGACCAAACAGGTGCTGTCGTTCGGCGGCCTGGGGCTCATCGTCGTGGGACTGATCGGCCGCACCGCGACCCGTCCCAGCGACGGCGGCCTGTGACGCTCACGCGAAGCCGCGGACGACCCCGCGCGCGAACGCGAGGATGAAGTCCTTCTGATCGCGCACCGGGAACACCGGGTGCCGCTCGCTGATGCGACCGCCGAGGATCAGCGTCGCGAGCCCGTGGTTGGCCGCCCACATCAGGAACGGGCCGGTCTCGATGTCGACGTCGCGGCGGAACTGACCCTGCTCGACCGCCTGCTGGAACGCGCGATGGGTCCGCAGGTTGGGTTCCATCATGCGCTCGCGCTCGGCGTCGGTGAAGCTGCGCCAGTCGATCTCTTCCTCTTGGAACATCAGCCGGTACAGCCACGGGTTGCTGATGGCCCACTCGACGTAGCGCACCGACTCGTCGAGCAGGCGCGTGACCGGATCGCCGTGCTCGTGCGCCGGCGCGAGCTCGTGCGCGAGCATCTCGGCGCCCCACAGCCGCAGCGCGCGGAGGATCGCGGGCTTGCCGTCGTAGTGCAGGTACAGCGCCGTGACGCTCAGGCCCAGTCGCGAGGCGATCGCCCGCATGGTCAGGCCGTCTTCACCGTGTTCGCTGCCGATCTCGAGGCTGGCGCGGAGGATCGCGTCGCGCAGGTCGGGCCTCGACCTCTCCTCGTGGGGCTTGTGAGCGCCGTCCATGGTTCGCCCTTGCACGGTAGCAGGAACGTCGCGGGCTGGAACCACCCGACGAAACCCGGCTGCGCGCCGGGGCCGCATGCGCGCCCGCGCGCCCGCGGTACGCCGATCACGTGGCCTTCCGACCGCATCTGCTATACCTGGGCGCAGGATTTCTCCCGATGCCGCTGCTGCTCGCGAGCCAACCCGAAAGATGGCCGTTCTGGGCCGGCGGAATCGCGATCGGGCTCTTCGTGCTGGTGCTGCTCGTCGCCACGCGCAATCTTCTCGGGGTCTCGACCGGCTTCGCCGACGCCTGCGCCGCACCGTTCGATGCGCGGTTGCGTCGCTCGTGGCGGCTGCCGTTCCTGGTCGGCATCGTGTGCGGCGGGTTCGCCGCGGCGCTCGCCAGCGGCTCGTTCTCGCCCACGCTCGCGATGGGCATGTTCGATGCGCGCGTGACCGATGTGCCGGCGGCCAAGGCGGCGTGGTTCGTGATCGGCGGGATCCTGCTGGGCTTCGGCGCGAGGCTCGCGGGCGGATGCACCTCGGGCCACGGCATCGTCGGCACCGCGCTGTTGGCCAAGTCGTCGTGGATCGCGACGGCGGTGTTCATGATCACCGGCATGATCGTCGCGCGACTGCTGCTCGGAGGTGCGGCATGAACCGCGGCGGCATCGACTGGCTCGCGCTGGTGTGCGGCGTGGTGTTCGGCGGGCTGCTGCAGCGCGCCGGCGCCACCGACTACGATGCGATCGCGCGGATGTTCCTGCTCGAGGACCTCCACCTGATGGGCGTGATGGGCGTGGCCATGGTCGTGGCGGGCACCGGCCTCGCGATCATCCGGCGTGCGCGCGGCGGCGTGTTGGCCCGCTTCGCGCCGCTGGTGCAGCCCAAGCCGATGAAGGCCGGGCTCGTGCTCGGTGCAGCGATCTTCGGCGCCGGTTGGGCCATCACCGGCACCTGTCCCGGCACCGGGCTGGCGCAGCTGGGCGAAGGCAAGCTCATGGCGGTGTTCACCGTGCTCGGCATGCTCGGGGGGACCGCGCTGTACCTGCGGTGGGGACCGGCGCTCGAGCGGCGTCTGCAGCGTTGAGCGGCCCATGGCGATCCACATCGAGGCCGACGTCCCGCTCGCGCCGCGCACGACGCTCGAGCTCGGCGGCAGTGCGCAGGCCTTCGCGACCGTGCGCGACGAGGCCACGCTGGTCGAGGCGCTCGCGTGGGCCGATGCCCGCGCGCTGCCGGTGGTGCCGCTGGGCGGCGGCTCCAACGTGCTGGTCCCCGACGAGGGCGTTGCGGGCCTCGTGCTCGACGTCGCGTTGTCCGGCGTGACGCAGCATCGCGAGGGCGAACGCATGCGCTGGACCGTCGCCGCGGGCGAGCCGTGGGACGCGTTCGTGGCCCAGACCGTCGCCGCCGGCTGCGTCGGGCTCGAGGGCCTCAGCGGCATCCCCGGTCGCGTCGGTGCCACGCCGATCCAGAACGTCGGTGCCTACGGCCAGGAGGTCGCAGAGACGATCACGCGCGTGCGTGTGTTCGACCGCCGCAGCGCCGCGTTCTCGTGGTTGCCGGCGGCCGCGTGCGGCTTCGGCTACCGCGACAGCCACTTCAAGCGCGAGCCGCACGCAGCGATCGTGGTCGCGGTCGAGTTCGCCCTGGCGCTGGGCACCACCGCCGCGGTGCGCTACCCCGAGCTCGTCGCGGCGCTGGGCGGACGCACGCAGGTGCCCCCGCACGAGGTCCGCGCGGCGGTGCTGCGCTTGCGTCGCGGCAAGTCGATGGTGCTCGATCGCGACGACGAGAACCGTCGCAGCGTCGGCTCGTTCTTCACCAACCCGGTGGTCGACGCCGCGGTCGCGGCCCAGGTGGTGTCGCGGGCCATGGCCGCCGGCGTGGTCGAGCGCGCCGAGCAGGTGCCGCGCTGGCCGCAGCCAGGCGGCACGGTGAAGCTGGCGGCGGCGTGGTTGATCGAGCGCAGCGGCATCGACCGCGGCCTGCGTCGCGGTGCCGTGGGCGTCTCGTCGCGCCATTGCCTCGCGCTGGTGCACCACGGTGGTGGCACGACCGCGCAGCTGCTCGCGCTGGCCGAGGAGATCCGCCAGGCCGTGCACGCGCGCTTCGGCGTCGAGCTCGTGCTCGAGCCCACGTGCCTGCCGCGACGCGCGGCTCAGCCGGTGCGCGCGGCCGAGCCCTGAAGCAGCACGCGGCGCAGGATCTGTGCCCCCTGCTCGACCATGGCGGTCTCGCACGAGTAGGCGAAGCGCATCGCGTGCACGCCCGCGGCACCGAAGGCGTCGCCGGGGGTGTTGCCGACACCTTCGGCGCACAGCCGCTCGGAGATCTCGTCGGTGTCGCGCGCGCCCAGCCGTGCGAACAGCTCCGGTGCGAACTCGGCCCACAGGAAGAAGGTGCCGCGCGGCGTGAACACGCGCACGCCGTCGATGCCGGTCAGCGCGCCCAGCAGCACGTCGCGGCGCTTCTGGTACTCGGCCAGCATGATCGCGTGGTGGCTGCGGTCCCCTTGCAACGCCGCGAGCGCGCCCCACTGCGCGAGGCTGTTGACGCCGTTGATCGTGCAGCGCAACACCTTCTGCAGCCGCTCCTCCAGCTTGGCGTCGCGCACCAGCAGCGCGCCCACCCGCAGGCCGGCCATGGCGTGGCTCTTCGAGAAGCTCTGCACCGTGATGACGCGGTGGGCCCAGTCACCCGCGAGGCTCGCGATCGAGTGGTGCTGGTGCGGCGCGTAGACCACGTGTTCGTAGGCCTCGTCCGAGACGATCCACAGGTCGTTGCGCCGCGCGATGTCGATCAGCGCCAGCAACGTCTCGCGCGAGAGCACCGCGCCGGTGGGGTTGTGCGGCGTGTTGACGAAGATGGCGCGCGTGCGCGGGCCCACCCGCGCGGCCACGGCCTCGGGGGCGTACTCGAAGTCGTGCGCGTGGTCGAGCGGCACCGGCACCGGGCGCCCGCGGGCGAGTCGCACGTTCTCCACGACCTCGGTCCACATCGGGTCGGGCACGATGACCTCGTCGTCGACGTCGAGCAGGGCATGGAACGCGCAGAACAGCGCGTGCATGGCCCCGTGGGTCACGAACACGTCCTGCGCTCGCACGCCCGGGATGCCGTTCTCGTGCACCGCCTTGTGCGCGAGCGCGGCGCGCAGCTCGGGGATGCCGGCGTTGGGGATGTAGTGGGTCTTGCCCGCGCGCGCGGCCGCGACGATGGCGTCGATGACGTGGGCTGGCGGCGTGAAGCTGGGGTCGCCCGATTCGAGGCGATAGACCTTGCGGCCCTGCGCGGCGACCTCGAAGAGGCGCTCGCGAATCTGCACGATCTTTCCCAGCGAGAGTGTGTCGATGACGTGGGGCGCTGCGTTCATGTCAACCGAAGGCGAGGTACACGATGAGCCCGCCCACGACCGCCAGCCCGAGCGCGCCACCGGCGAGCACGAGCGGTGAGA
Source organism: Nannocystaceae bacterium (assembly GCA_046351635.1). Taxonomy (GTDB): domain Bacteria; phylum Myxococcota_A; class Polyangia; order Nannocystales; family Nannocystaceae; genus Xiheibacterium. The sequence continues at coordinate 195,957 of JAXLYC010000008.1, forward strand.
TGCCGTGTTGCGGCTCGGACTCGGACAGCTTCGCATGCGCGAGGCTGCGCGACGCGGTGTCCGGTTCGGCCTTGCCGCCGCGGAGCGCCGCGCCGAAATCTGCCATCGACTGGTAGCGCTGCTCGGGCTCCTTGGCCATCGCGCGCAGGATCACGGAGTCGACCCACTCGGGCACGTCGGGACTCGTCGCGCTCGGTGGGCGCGCGGTCTCGTTGAGGTGCTTGTAGATGACGTCGTACTCGTTGTTGCCCGAAAACGGTGGCCGTCCGGTGAGCAACGCGTAGGCGGTCGCGCCGAGCGAGTAGATGTCTGCGCGGTGATCGACGTGGCGGCCCTGGGCCTGTTCCGGCGCCATGTAGTCGGGCGTGCCCATGACCACGCCGGTCTGTGTGACGATCGAGTCGGTGGGGTTGGCCAGCCGCGCGATGCCGAAGTCGAGCACCTTGATGAAGTCCGGATCGGTGCCGACCTGCACGCGATAGAAGTTGGCCGGCTTGACGTCGCGATGGATGATGCCGGTGTCGTGCGCGGCCTGCAGCGCGGCGCACAGCTGCACCATCATGTGCTGCACCCGCGTCCACGGCAGGCGGCCCTGCTTCTTGAGCAGCGTGCCGAGGTCCTCGCCGCCCTCGAGGTACTCCATCACGAAGAAGACCGCGCCGTTGGGCGTGGTGCCGAAGTCGGTCACGTCGACGATGTGCTTGCTGCCGACCTGGGTCGCCGCGCGGGCCTCGCGACGGAAGCGGCGCACCGCCTCGGGCAGCCGGCACAGCGACGGCCGCATGACCTTGATCGCGAGCTTCTTGCCGATCTCGGTGTGCTCGGCGAGAAAGACCCAGCCCATCGCGCCCTCACCGAGCTTGGTGAGCAGCTTGTAGCGGTCCGCGAGCACCGTGCCGATGAGCAGGTCTGCCATCGAGCCGATCGGCGGCCGCGACGGCGGCGGCTCGGTCGAGGGCGGGCGGCCGAGTCCGGGCGAGGGCGTGGCGTGCGGCCGGTGCGGCCGCAGATCCGCGGTGCACGGCGCGGTCTTGTCGGTTCCGGAGGCCACCGGATCCAGCGGCTCGCGCGTGTCCACCATCGGTCGCCGTCATTCGTAGCCACGGCCGGCGCGGATCGGGAATCGCGCCGGCGCCCGGGCGTCCGCGGCCGCGCTGCGCTCGCGCGGCGGAACACGGCGACGCGGTGCAGCTGCAATTTCACTGCTCGTGGTTGCGCCGCGCTGCGCCAGCCGGCGGGCGTCACGGCAGCGCGATCCCGAGTGCGCGCAGCTGCGCCCTGGCCTTGTCGGCCCAACCCGAGTTCGCGAGCGGCTCGCGGGCGAGGGATGCAAGATGGTGCCGCCGCCGATGCCGAGTCGGTCGCAGATCGGTTGCGCGCGTGCCTGCGCGAAGGCGCCGATGCCGATCACGCGCGCGGGCTGCAGCACGCGCAGCGCCTGTTCGAGCGCGGTGTCGCAGACGTCGTACAACGCCGCGCGCTCGGCGGTCGGGAGCTTGTCGGGGGTGTGGTCCTTGCCGCTGGCCTCGAGGAACGCCAGCGGGCAGTAGTTCATCACGAAGAAGCGCGCGAAGAACCGCGCCGGGGTGCCGAAGCGATCGCGCGCCCAGCCCCACAGCCGTGCGCCCGAGACCTCGCTGCGGCTGCACGCGAAGCCCTCGATCGGCCGCGCGGGGTGCTCGTGTCGCGGCCGCTCGACCACGCCGTCGATGCCGAGCCAGTCGCGCACGAGCCCGACCTCGCCGAAGGGCACGCCGCACTGCGCCATGCCGAACGGACCGGGGTTCATGCCCAGCAGGATCACGCGGCCGTGGCGTTCGCCGAAACGCCGCAGGTACTGTTCGTGCGGCGCCCAGGCGTAGCGCAGCGGGTTGTACACGTGCGTGACCGGGGCGCGGAAGCGCAGGCGGTCGACCGCGTCGGCGAGCGTGCGCGTGATCGCGACGAGCTCCATGCGCGGCCCAGGGTAGTACCGCGGGCCCTGCGCTCGACGACGGGTTACTTCTCGGGCACGCAGTCGAACGCGGCGTGCATCGTGCCGGTCGCCGCGAAGTCGTCGCAGCTGGCGGCGCACAGCTGCACGGCGCTGTCGGTGGCGGCGTAGCGCTGGCCGCTGGCGTCGCTGCAGTCGGCCGAGTGGCCCGCCCGAGTCGCCCAGGCGCAGGTGCACGCGGGCGGATCCGCGGGCAGGCGTGTCGTCGTAGCGGCTGAAGGTCTCCGACTCGGGCGCGCCCTCCATGCAGTTCGCGGCGCCGTCGGTGACCAGCACCAGCGCGCGCGGCATCGAGGCGTCGAGCCGGCGCAGCTCCGCGGCCGCGCGCGCGATCGCGGCCGCGGTCGGCGTGCCGCCCCAGATCTCGGCCGAGTCCGCGTCGGGCATCGCCGCGAGGATCGCATCGGCGTTGCCGGGGCCCACCGCGACGTCGGGCGCCGCGGGCACCGTGCACGCGGTCGCGACGTCGTTGTCGACCAGCGCGACGCTGGGGAACAGCAGCGCGCCGAGATCGAGCGAGCCGTCGCCGAAGTCGGTCACGAGATCCGCGACGACCTCGTGCAGGCTGTGCCAGCGGGTCACGGTCGCGGTGGCGCCGTCGCCATCGTGGTCCCAGCGGTTGGTCACCATGCTGTGCGACTTGTCGAGCACCAGCATCACCTGGGGCGTGCGGGGCGCGACCGCGACCTCGATCTCGCCGCAGCCGAGCACGGCGCCGTCGTCGCTGCTGCTGCCGCCGTCGTCGCTGCTGCTGCCGTCGTCGCTGCTGCTGCCGTCGTCGTCGTGGCCGATGGTCACGATGCCGGCGCTGGGGTCGTCGTCGTCGCCGCGCTCGCCGGCGCCGCCGTCACAGGCCGTGAGCACCAGGCCCAGGGCGATCGCGGCGGAGCCGGTGGCGCGCGCGGCGAGTGTGAAGCTGGCGTGAGTCGTCATGGTTTCCTTCACGTGGTGCGCGAGCCGTGGCTCGCAGCACGCAACGACGATCGACGCACGCGTGGGCTGGCTGTTCTTCTGCGGCGCGGCCGCCCGCGACAGCGCGCCGCGGCGCGGGTGGTTTCGACACGCGTGGCGTGGTGCCCCACCTGTGCGATGCGTGCCGCCTCAGCGCGGCTGGGCGTTGGCGGCGGCGATCGCTGCGTGCGCGCGATCCGACAGCGCCGCGGGCGAGCTGCCCTCGCTCGCGATCGCCGGCAACACCGTCACGCGCAGGCGTGCGCGCCCGATCGCGAAGCCGTGCTTGGGCAGGGCCTCGGCGGTGCCGGCGACGGCGATCGGCAGCACCGGCACCGCCGCCTCGCAGGCCAACTCGAACGCGCCGGGCTTGAACTGCCCGAGCGCACCGGTCTTCGAGCGCGTGCCCTCGGGGAACATCATGATCGAGTTGCCCTCGCGCAGCAGCGATCGGCACTGCGCCAGCATTGCGACCACGCTCTCGCGATCGCCCCGTCGCAGCGGCACGTAGCCGTTGAGCCGCATGTTCCAGCCGATGAACGGCAGGCGGAAGTTCTCGACCTTCGAGACCCACTTGAAGTGGGCCCAGATGCGGTACAAGACGAAGATGTCCACCAGTGAGAGGTGGTTGCTGACCATCACGTAGATGCGATCATCGTGCAGGTGCTCGCGGCCGCGGACCTCGACGCGCCACCAGGGGTTGGCCCAGGTGTACAGCGCGGCCCACAGCGTGGTGAAGCGGTGCAGCAGGCGCTTGCGCCGGTCGAACGGCGCGGTCGCGGCCCAGACCACGACCGCGAGCGGGAACATCACCGCTGCCACGATGGCCACGAACAGCCAGTAGAGCGTGGAGACGATCGCCGTCACGCGGAGCCCCGTGCGCCGCAGCCTACAACAGCGGCAGCTGCGGCGGTGCCAGGCGGGCCAGGGCCTCGCGCTCGACCCGATCGAGCCAGGCGTCGCGATCGTCGGGTCCCAGGCGCAGCGCCGGCAGGCCGCGGCGATCGAGCTCGCGCTCGACGCGATCCGCGACCGCGCGCTGGAACTCGGGATCGGTCGCACGCAGACCGTCGGGGCTGGGCGCGCCGGTCACCGGCACCATCACCAGCAGGTCGTAGGTCGTCATCCACGACTCGACCAGGGTCTCGAGCGCGGGCTGACGGCCCGCGGCCAGCAGCAGATAGACGTAGTTGTCGAGCACGCTGCGGTCGCACAACACCACGGGGTAGCGCGCACTCGCGACCAGTTCCTCGGCCAGCTGCGTGTGCAGGATCCACGACTGCGACGCGAGCCCGGTCTCACGGTTGATCGGCAGCGGGCAACGTCGCGCGACCTCGTGCACGATCTCCAGCACGACGTCGCGCGCCTTGAGTCGGGCCGCGAGTCCGTAGCACAGCGTGGTCTTGCCGACCCCGTGCGTGCCGATGAAGGCGATCTTGAGACGGCGCGCGTCGGCCACCGCCGCGATTGTAGGGCCATTGCTGGCGGCGCAGGCGGCCGCCGGCGAAATCCGCGTCCAGCGGTGGACCGCGGCGCGCCGCTGCCCGTATAACTCCGCCGCCATGTCGCTCGTCCGTCACGTCGGGCTCGTGCTGTTCTCGCTGTGGGCGTGGGGCGGCAGCTTCGCGTGGATGCTGATCGGCGCGACCGGCACGCTGCTGATGCTGGTCGTGGGCCTGCCGTACCAGCGCGTGCACGGATGGTTCACCGCGCCGATGTTCGTGCAGGTGGTGCGGGTCTTCGCGGCTGCGCGCGTGCGCGTGCACTACCACCCGCAGTTCGACCCCGAGACACGCAGCGTGTTCCTGCAGAACCACGTCAATCTGCTCGATGGTCACCTCGCGTCGGCGGCGATCCCCCACGCATTCTCGGGCCTGATGAATGCGTGGCAGTTCCACATCCCCATCTACGGCTGGCTCATGCGGCTGTCGAAGGGCATCGGCGTGCGCAAGACCGGCCGTGAACGCATCATCGTCGAGCTCAGCGCCGCGGCGCGGGAACGCAAGCGCATCGGCATGTCGGTGCTGACCTTCCCCGAGGGCCACCGCACGCTCGACGGCAAGGTCCACGGCTTCCGCCGCGGCGTGTTCTTGATGGCGCGCAACGCCGAGATGCCGGTGGTGCCGGTCGCGGCGCACGGCTTCTACGACGTCAACCACAAGGGCACCCTGCTGATCCGTCCGCTGCGTCGGGTCGAGGTCCTGGTCGGGCCGCAGTTTCCCACCGCGGGCCTGAGCGACGCCGAGGTCGGCGAGCTCGCGTCGCGCCTGCAGGCGATGGTCGCCTACGCGGTCGAGCACGGGCGCTGGCCCGAAGAACTGCCCTCGGCGGTCGAGACCGAGCGCATCGATCGCGAGGACGACGACGGCGCCCGCGTCGCGCAGCTCACCAGCGGAGCACGGTCGCAGCCCAGGTGAAGCCGGTCCCGAACGCGGTCGACACGATCACGTCGCCGTCGTGGATCCGGCCCTCGCTGCGGGCCTCGTGCAGCGCGACCGGGATGGTCGCGGCGGACATGTTGCCGTACTTGTGCAGCACCGAGTACATGCGCTCGCGCGGGATGCCGCAGCGCTCGCGCGCGGCCTCCATGATTCGCAAGTTGGCCTGGTGCGGGATCATCAGCGTGATGTCGTCGGCGCCGACCTCGGCGTCGCGCATGGCCGCGACCGCGGCGCTGCTCATGGCCACGACCGCGTGCTTGAACACGGTGTTGCCCTCCATGTGCACGGTGTGGCGCCCGGCCTCGACGCTCTCGTGGCTCGCGGGCATCTGCGTGCCGCCGGCGGGCTGGTAGAGGATCGGCGCGAGGTTGCCGTCCGCGCCCCAGTTCGACGCCAGCACGCCCGAGCGGCCGTCGCCGGGCGTGACGATGGCCGCGCCGGCGCCGTCACCGAACAGCACGCAGGTGCCGCGGTCCTTCCAGTTCACGACCTTGCTCATGACCTCGCCGCCGACGACCGCGACCGCGCGGTGGCCCGCCGCGACCAGGGCCGTGGCCAGCTCGAGTCCATAGAGAAAGCCGCTGCAGCCGGCGCTCACGTCGAACGCGGGCATGCCCTTGATGCCGAGCTTGCGCTGCACCCAGCACGCGGTCGAAGGGAACAGCGTGTCGGTGGTGGAGGTGGCGACGATGAGGGCGTCGAGCGCGGCCGGCTCCATCTTCGCGTCGGCGCAGGCCTGCAGCACCGCCCCGGCGCACAGGTCCGAGGTCGCGGTCTCGGCATCGGCGATCCGTCGCTCGCGGATGCCGGTGCGCTCCTGAATCCACTCGTCCGAGGTGTCGACCATCCGCTCGAGCTCGCGGTTGGTGAGCACGCGCGGTGGCAGACACACGCCGGTTCCGGCGAGCTTGATCCCCTTCAGCGTCGATCCATCGCTCGGTCTGTCCGAGCGCTCCCGGGCGCCCGAGTACCGCAGCCGGCGGCGGCCGGTCAACGGTTCGTGGGTGCGCTCGCACTGCGCAGACGGCTTCGCACCACCTGCGTGCGCGACGACGACGATTTCTTCGACATGCGCGTGGGAACTTTCACGCCGTAGCCGACGTCATGCCCCGACTGTGGCGCAGAACCCCGACGAACCCCCCCGTCCGGTCCGATGCACTGCCCCAAGCCCCGACGAGTCCGTGATGGCGCAACGCTTCACGTTGGACCCGTTCCACGTGCTCACCGCGCCGACCACGGCCTCGGGCCGCGAGCTGAGCCACTGTGCGGCCCAGCTGCTCGACGCGTTGGCGCGCGGCGAGCCCGACGTCGCACGCTACCCCACGCCGCTGGGTGAGCGGGTCCGCGACGAGCGGCTCGTGCACGAGGCGGTCACCGAGCTGTGCGACCGCGAAGCGCGAATCGTGCACGAAGTGTGGGCTCGCCTCCCCGTTCGATCGCGCCGCGATCCCGCGCCGGCTCCCGCGCCGTGGTGCGGCAGCGACCGCGCGTTCGGCTGGAGGTCGCGATGACCGAGACCCTGGTGGTGTTGTTGTCGGTGGCGGTCTGTGTCGGCGTGGGGGTCTCGCCGCTCGCGGCGGTCGCGACGGTCGATCCCCAGGGGCCCACCGCCCGCGCGATGCGACGGGCAGAGCAGCAGTTCGCCGCGGCGGTGATGTTGGCCGCGACCTGCGCCCTGCTGACGCTGTGGATCTTCGGCAAGTCGGGGCAGACGTTCTGGCCGCTGGTGGTGCTGCTCGCGATCGCGGTGCCGTTGGTGCACCCGTGGCTGCTGGTGCGCTGGGTGTTCGTGCCGCTGGGTTGGGTGCGGCCGGCGTTCCTCGCCGGCCGCATGGAGCATCCGTGGTACCGCGACCCGATGGGTGGCGCGGTGCTCGGGTGCGATGGCGGCGCTCAAGCGTCGTCGTCACCGACCCGAGCGCGCGACGTGGCTGCGCCAGCGACTCGATCGCGAGCGCATCGGTGGCGCCGGTGTGGTCGCGCTGGGTCTGCTCGCGGCCGAGGCCGGTGACCGCGACGGCGCGCGGGTGATCCTCGGCAGCCTCGACGAGATCGAGCCCGAGGTGTGCCCGCCGCTGGCGCGCGCGATCGCGTTGGACTGGCTGGTCGCCGACGCCGCGCGTCGCGGTGCGTGGCACGAGCTGGTCGAGCGCGTGGCCGATGATCCGTTCCCGACCCGCACCACGCGGCTGGTCGCCGCGGCGGCGCGCCGGATGCTGGGCGAGTCGGTGCCGCGCCGCGCGGTGTTGTGGGCGTGGCTGCTCGCGCCCCGTCGCCTGCGCACGCTGGGGCTGGTGTTCGCGGCGCTGCGCCGCTCGGTGGTGGGCGAGGCTGCGATCGCCGACGACGAGCTCGCGCTGCTCGCGGCCAACGGTGCGGGCGAGCCCGTGATCGCGGCGCTGTCGCTACACGCGGAGATCGCCGCGATCCCGACCACGCAGCCGGTCGCGGCCGCGCTGGTGGAGCGGCTCGCCGACGCGTGGGATCTCGCGCTGGCGGACTTCGGCCTGCGCGGCGAGGTGCGTCATCGCGCCGAGGCGCTGGCGGTCGGGGCCACCGGTGAGCTGCTGGTCGCGCGGCTGCAGCGGGCGGTCGCCCGCGACCTCGCGAGCCTGGTCGCGCAGTGCGGCCGCGGCGCCGACCGCCTCGCACGCGAGGCCGGCATCTTGCGGCGGGCGCGGGAGGTCAACTTCGAGGACGCGCTCGAGCGGCTGGGCCGCGAGGCCGCGGCCCTGGGCCGGCGCCGAGATCCCGGCCTGATGCCGTCGCAGACGTGGATCGGTTGGGTCGGGATGCGGCGTGCGTACCTCGCCGCGGTCGCGCCGCTCGATCGCGAGCAGCGCTCGGTGGTCTACGCCATGGTCGAGCAGGAGGTGCGCCAGAGCGCGGCCTCGCTGTGGAACGACCGCGGCGAACGGGCCCTGGCCCACGCCATGTGCCTGTTCCTGCTCGCCGAGGCCGAGCGGGTCCGCGACCTCGACGCTGCGGCCTACTACCGACACAACGTCGTCGTCGGGCTCTGACCGCGCCGCCGATGCGAACCTGGCTGGAAATCCCGCGGCGACCGGCGTCCAACCCGGTGCCGATGCAGGTGCACACGCTGGCCGCGCCCGAGCGGCGCATGTTGCTCGAGATGCTCGCGAGCGAGCGCGCGGGTGAGGACGCGCTGCACGTGGGCCCGCACTTCGGCCGCGGTGGCATCGCCCAGCGGCTGTGTGCCATCGACATGTCCGAGTGGGTCGACGACGAGCACGTGGTGTTCACGTGGGTGGGACGGTGTGTGGCCGAGATCCTCGCGAGTCACCTCGTGCCCGACGCCGCGGACGCCGCGTGAGCGCGGAGCCCCGGGGCTCGCCCGCGAACCGAGCCGAATTCGACCGGGTGGACGCCGTCGGCTAGGCTCGCCGCCGAACCGAACGTGGTCGACGCCCGCCCCATCGCGCTGGTCGCATTCGACATCGACGGCACCCTCACGGACGCCTCGACCTGGTGGGCCGGCGAGGCCACCGGGTGGGTGCAGCGCTACAGCGTCCGCGACGGCGAGGCCATCTTGCGCCTGGCCGCGCGCATGCCGGTGTTGCCGCTGTCGCGCAACCAGACCGCGGCTGCGCGCGAGCGCATCTCGCCGCTGCGGCTCGACGCGCGCTGGCTGGGTGTGCGCGACAAGCTGGAGGCGCTACCGCAGATCTGCCGCGAGTACGCGATCGAGGCCGCGGGATCTGCTTCGTCGGCGACGGCCTCGACGACGCCTTGGTGTTCCCGCGCGTGGGCCTGGGTTGCGCCGTGGCCGACGCGCACCCGCAGGCGCGCGCCGCCGCGCATCGCGTGCTGACCGCACGCGGTGGTGAGCGGGTCATGGAAGAACTCGAGCTGCTGTTGGAGGCGTCGCGATGATCGGCGGGCGCGGCGGACCGGTGCGGGCCATCGGGCTGATGAGCGGGACCTCGTGCGACGGCGTCGATGCGCTGCTGCTCGAGCTGGCCCACGTCGACGAGCGCCACGAGCCACGGGTGCTCGGTCACGCCTACGTGCCGTTCCCGGCCACCCTGCGGGCGGAGCTGCGCGATCCCGCGGCGCTGACGTTGCGGCGCGTGGCCGAGCTGCACTTCGAGCTGCCGCGGCTGTACCACGATGCCGTACGCGAGCTGCAACAGTGGCAGTCCGCGAGCGTGTGCGGCATGCACGGGCAGACGGTGTGGCACGCTCCGCCCTCGCAGGGCAGCACCGTCGCCAACACGCTGCAGCTGGGATCGAGCGGCGCGCTGGCGGCCCTGCTCGGGATGCCGGTCGTGGGCGACATGCGCGGGGCCGACGTCGCGCGCGGCGGCGAGGGTGCCCCGATCGCGCCGTTTTCCCACTGGTTCTTCACGCCGCCGTCGCACCCCACGCGGCTGGTCGTCAACATCGGCGGCATCGCCAACTACACCTGCGTCACGCGGGAGCTCGATCGCGTCAGCGCCTCGGACATCGGTCCGGGCATGATGATCAGCGACGCGCTCGCACGGCACGTCTCGCGCGGCGCGCTCGACTGCGATCGCGACGGCGAGCTGTCCGAGGGCGGCGACGTGTACCAGCCCGCGGTCGATTTCATCCTCGATCACCCGTTTTTCGCGCGGCCGTCGCCGCGCTCGACCGGGCGCGAGGACTTCGGCGCCGGCTTCGTCGCGGGGCTGTTGCTGCGCTTCGGCGAGCTCGACGGCGCGACGCTGCTGCGCTCGAGTCTGTGGGCCACCGCGACCGCGATCGTGACCTCGGCGCGCGAGCAGGACGTCGACATCGGCGAGATCCTGCTGACCGGTGGCGGCGCGCGCCATCCCGGTCTGCGCGAGATGGTCGCGGAGCTCGCCGATCCGATCCCTGTGGTCGTGCACGATGGTGGGGTGTTCGCGCCCGAGCACCACGAGCCCGCCGCGATGGCGCTGATCGCCGCCCGCACCCTGGCGCGCCTGCCCAGCTCGCTGCCGCAGGTCACCGGCGCGCGCGAGCCCGCGATCCTCGGACACGTGCACTACTAGCGTGCGGCCGCGAGCACGCGTCCGCGTGCGTGCGGGCACGCGACTACCGCGGCCGCGGCGGTGGTTCGGCCTCGGCCTCGCGGGTGCTGACCGCGTCGGTCGGTTCGATGCCGAGGGTGTCGAGCGCATCCTGCAACACCACGTACCACTTGGTCGCGATGTCCTCGGACTCGGCCGAGACCGCGTCGACCATGCGACCGCGACGGACGATGCGGAAGCCGCGGGGCTCGGACTTGGTGAACGGTGCGATGGCGCCGGCGAACTGCTCGGCGTCCTCGTCACGGTCCCACACGCTGCGCCACACGATCACGGACTCGCCCGAGGGCACGCGCCACATGCCCAGCCGATCGCCGTCCCAGCCGGTCGCGGCCTGGCTGGCGGTGGCGTCGTCATAGCCGCGTTCGCGCAGCAGTCGCTCGATCGCGAGCTCGCCCAGCACGTCGTCGTGGATCTGCTCGGCCTCGCCGGCATCCTCGGGCCAGAACGGCAGCTCGACGTGGGCCGGGAAGTCCTTCTCGAACTTGTTGGCGTGGAGGATCTGCTCGATCGACGTGGGCGGCTGTGCGAACGCCGACAGCACCGCCTGCCAGCCGCCGGCGGCGTGCAGCCGCGCGACGTGCTGCGTGCCGGGGGCACAAGGCACGCTGGCGTGGGTGCCGAGCAACGCCGCGGCGACGTTGGTCGGCACCGCCTCGTTGCGGTTGCGCCGCGATGCGTGGATGGTGTCCGCGACGTAGGTCGCGAAGCCCTCGGCCAGGCACTGCCGCACCAGCGCGGTGTCGCTGGTCGACTGCGCATCGAGCACACTGGTCGCGAGCCCGCCCAGGGCCTGATCCATGTACGCGAACATCAACGCGCGCGTGAGCGCGTGCTCGAGCGGCCCACGCAGCTCGAGCGCGTCGGTTCGCAGCACGATGGTGTCGCGATCGTGCAGGTACCCCACCAAGGTCGCGCTCTGCAGCATCTGTACGATGCCCGCGCGCAGGCCCGCGCCGTTGGTCAGCGGCGGGATCTCGAGCGTGCGTCGCAGCTGCGCGAAGGCTTCGTGCGAGCTGGGCTTGCGTACGATGCCGAGGTAGGTGTCGGCGACCTCGCGCATGTCCTCGGGCTTGCGCGTCTCCATCAGCAGCGACTCGAGCTCGACCGGAAAGCCGAAGCGGGCGATCTCCGACGACAGGTCGATGATCAGCTGCTGAACCGAGGTGCCGCCCTTGCCGCCGCCGCCACCACCGCCGCCCGGCGGTGGGGTGTTGCCGTCGGGGCGACAGGCTGCGAACGAGACGGCAGCGAGCAGCGTGCCGCTGCGTGCCCACCTGCCGATCGATCCGTGCGCCGGGGGGCGAGCCTTCCGCCGGCTGCGTTGCACCGCCTGCATCGGGGCTCACTATCGCACGACTCGAGCGGACGGCGTGCAGCGGGTCCTGCGGCGGCGCAAAAAACACCGGGGCCCTCGCCGCGGGCGGGTGCGCGGGGCTGGTAGCCTGGGCGCTGGGCGTCACTCGTTTCCGGCGCCCGAGGTGAACTCGACATGCATGCGACGATCGGGGTTGGCAGGGTTGGCAGGGTCGGCGTGATGGCTGCGATGCTGCTCGCGGGCTGTGGCGGCGACGACGGCGGCAGCGAGAGCCAGGGCAGCACCGCGAGCACGAGCGTGACGACGACCGCGAGCACGACCGACGCGAGCTCGAGTTCGGGCGGCGGCTCGAGCAGCGCGACCGCCGGCACCGTGAGCGCGGGCTCGGAGTCGGGCAGCAGCAGCGGTGGTGGCTCGTCGGGTGCGACCAGCGTGGCCGACAGCGGCTCGTCGGGCGCCAGCGGCAGCTCGTCGGCCGGCAGCAGCGGCGGCAGCGGCGAGAGCGGGGGCGTGTGCGCGATGGAGCAGGACAGCTGCGCCAACGGCGAGACCTGCTGCAACGGCCTGACCTGCTGCGCGGGCGTGCCGATCCCGCCGGGCAGCGAGTACTGCGGCATGCAGTGCCCGCGCAGCGATCGCAACGTCAAGCGCGACTTCGCTGCGGTCGACGGCGACGCGGTGCTCGACACACTCGCGGCGCTGCCGATCACCACCTGGAGCTACCGCGACGACCCGCTGGGCGCGCGGCACATCGGCCCGATGGCGCAGGACTTCCAGGCCGCGTTCGCGGTCGGTGCCAGCGACGAGGCCATCTTCCAGGTCGACGCCGACGGCGTGGCGCTCGCGGGCGTGCAGGCGTTGCACCGCCGGGTCGCGGTGTTGCAAGCCGAGGTCGATGGCCTGCGCGACGCGGTCGCGTCGCTGCAGCGCCGTCTCGACGCGCTCGAGCGTCGCTGAGCCGCGGCTACTCGGCGGGCTCCTCTTCGTAGCCGGGGTCGATCTCGAAGTCGAACTCGACCACGATCGGGGGCCCGTCGTAGCTCGGGTAGTCCGCGGTCGCGACCGCGGCGCGCAGGCACTCGCGCAGCTGCCGGTTCTTCGCCAGGCTCTTGGGCAGCTCGGTGTTCACGCCCAGCGGCACCTCGCCGGTGGGGTTGAGCAGCACCTCGACGTGGGCCTCGCCCTGCAGCGGCTTGTCCGGATCGCGCTTGGTGTCGACCACGCAGGCATCGATCGCGTCGTACTGCCGCGAGAACGCGTCGAGCACCTGCTGCTTGTCGGGCCGCTCGGGCCCGGCATTCATGTCGAGCTCGACGTCCGCGTTGGGATCGAACGTCGGCACGTTGGTCGTGGTCGATGCGCTCGCGGTTGCGGCGCCGGCTCCGACGAGGCCGGCGACCAACGCGGCGACCAGCGCCCGGTGGCCACGCCGGAACATCACGCCGATGGTCGGGCGTGCGCCGGGCTTGGCCCACCGCACCTCGCTGTGCACCTCGATCGTGCGACCGTGCACGTCGAACGCGAGCGTCACCGCGCTCCCGACCGCGGGTGCGGCCCCTTCGATCTCCACGCAGGCCCCGCCGAACGACAGGTTCGCGCTGCGGCCCTGGGCGGTGCCATCGACGCGTACGGGCAGCACCACGTCGATGCGGTCGTTCTGGCGGCGATTGGGGTCGAGCTGAAGTGCAGCAGACATGGCAATCCTCGGTTGGGCTCGTCGTGGTCCAGGCCCGCCGGCCGCGGTCACGAAACCGGCGTCGGCGCGGTCATCGACGTTCGTTGCGAGACCTTGAGCCGATCGTGCGGCCCGGGTGCGGCCGCGGCCGCACGCCGGTGCGGTCGCGCCGCGCGGCGCCGGCCGAGGCGGTGCGCGACGCGACCGCGATACCACGCGCGCGTGCGGGCGCTCAGCCCAGGTGTCGCGCGCGGGCGAATGCCGCCGGCGCCTCGCGACCGTGGTCGCGCACGAGATCCGACACCAGCGTGCCGATCGCCGGCGCGAACTTGAAGCCGTGGCCGGAGAAGCCGCCGGCCACGATCACGCGCGCGTCGTCGGGATCGCGATCGACCAGGAAGTGCCAGCTGGGCGTGGTCGTGTACAGGCACACGCGATGGGCCGCGAGCGTGCCGGTGGCGGCGGGGAAGCGCTCGGCCACGAAGCGTCGCAGCGGCGCCAGGTCGGACTCGTGCAGCGCGCGATCGACGGTGTCGGGGTCGATGGGGGTGTCGGCCGGGTCGGGCTCGCGCGTGGTGTGGCACGCGAGCTTGAGGCCGGTGGTGCCCTCGTCGCTCCACGGGAAGCCGTAGAAGAAGCCTGCGGGATCGAACGCGGCCCACACCGGCAGCTGCGCGAGCATGTCGATGCGCTCGGCCGGTGGCGACCACCACGTCAGCACCCGGCGCAGCCGCTGCAAGCGCCCGGGCAAGAGCGCCGGCAGCAGCTCGGGCAGCCATGCGCCGGCGGTCACCACGACAGCGTCGGCGTGCAGCGTGCGACCGTCGTCGAGCACCACGCCGCAGCGATCGCCGCGCTGGATCTCGCGCACGTGCGCGCCGTAGTGGAACGCCGCGCCGGCGTCCTGCGCCTCGCGCCGCATCGCGTCGAAGCACGGCCCGACCCGCAGCATGCCGCCCGAGGGGGTGAAGCACGCGGCCCAGTGGTTGGGCACCGTGAACGGCCAACGCCGCGTCAGCTCGGGTGCGTCCCACAGCTGCGCCGCGACCCCGTGCTGCTCGCACGCGGCGATCGAGCGGCGGAAGTCGGGATCGTCGGCCGGACCCAGCTCGAGCAGGCCGGTCCGCACCAGCAAGGTGGTGCCGCTGCGCTGCCCGAGCTCGACCCACATGCGATCGGCCTGCTGCACCAGCGGCACGTAGCTCTCGCCCTCGTGGTACGCCTGCCGGATCACGCGCGTGAGCCCGCCGTGGCTGCCGCGCTCGTGCACGTGGGAGAAGCGCTCGAGCACGGTCACGGCGACGCCGTCCCGCGCCAGCGCCCACGCGCTCGCCAGGCCCATGGTGCCGCCGCCGACGACGATCGCGGATCGCACGGGATGCATCGGGACGTTCGTGTAGCAGATTTTCGTGCGCGCGAGCGACCGGCGTGGAACTTCGACGCGCGGCGGTTGCCTTCGCCGTGCGAGCACGCGCCGACATGCCCCCGCGCCCACTGCCCATCAGCGGTCCTTGCCCGTGGCCCGAGGTCCTCGCGGGGCTGTCGCCCGCGTCGGAGCAGCAGCCGCAACGCTCGTGGTGCGATCGTACCAGCACGACCGAACGGCCACCGTGTCTCGGGTGCGCCGGGCCCGTGCATTGTGCAATTCCCTCGACATCTGCGTTCGCGGCGTGGCCTTGATCGTTGCCGGTGCGAGCCCGCCCAGGAGCCGACCACGCGGCAGATCTGCGGCCACTCGTCTCCGCTCCCCATCGCCCAGCAACGCCGGCGTGAGTCCGGGCAGGTGCGACCACGTCGCTTGACACAGGCGATGGACGGGCGGTAGCGTCCGACCGATGGACGCAGAGTATGGGAATTTGTCGCTCGCATGCGTTCTGCCCACGGTGGCCACCTTGGCGCTCTTCGCGACCCCAAGCGGCTCGTTCGGAGGAGGCGGCGGCGGCGGCGGAGACGGTGATGCCGGACTACACACGGCGGGCTCCCACCGCGGTCGTTGCTCCGTTGTATGTTCCCCGGTCGTGTAGTCAGGCCGTCGTCTTTCGAGCAGCGAGCAGCGATCTCGATGGCGGATCCCTTTTGCACACCTGGTGGGTCCCCGGGCTGATGGTTGCGTCGGGAAGCACCTTGTCGGTGGTTCTGCCGGCTGGCAGACATAAGATTGGGTTGATCTCGAAGGATGCTACTGGTCGTATGGATGCGACGGCGATCACGTATACGAGGACGTGTACGTGAGACTCCGGGCGGCGGTGTTGCTCGTGGCGGCGGTCGGTATCGCTGCTGCGTCGTGCAGTGAGCATGAGCAAATACGCAGCGAGACGGAGCACCTGTCGATCGAATACATCGATCGCGAACCCCTTTGTCCGGGCTCGCTGGGGGATCTCGAGGCGCAGCTCGCACATGTCGCGGGGTTTCTCGGCGTGGGAATCCCGCATCGTATCCACGTCCTCTATGGTGAGTCCGTGGGTGAGGAGTATTGCAACGGCGCGGCAGGTTGCACCTGGGGAACAGGCGCGAGTACTCGGGTGGCGAGTAGTGGACTCGCGTTGAACCACGAGCTGGTTCACGCGGTGAGATGGTCCAACGGTGTCCACGGTACGCGTTTCGTCGAAGAGGGGCTGGCCGAGTTCCTCGGCGTCACCCCGCCGCAAAGTCTCGTAGTCAACGTGGACGCTCCGACGATAACGCCTGGTCCGGCCGTACTCTTCGACGCGCCGTGGAACTCGATCGGGTTCGAAGACTATGGTACGGCGGCGCATTTTCTTGCTTGGCTGATCGAAGATGTGGGCGCGTCTCCGGTGGTCGCGTTTCTCAACGATGCTCGCTATACCAATGCGGACGACCCGTCGGGCGCATTCGCGGCAGTCCTAGGACGCACTGTGACCCAAGCCGAGATGGCATGGCGTGAGGAAGCCCCGGCGGAGTACCGCTGGGGTACCAAGTGCGTCCCCGATCGCATCGTCCCCTGGGAGGCGGATGGACTCTCGATCATGGGTGTGCTCGACTGCGATGATGCCAAGACCCGGGGCACTGTGGGGACAGGCCCGCTGTCGTATCCGATCACGTGCTTCGAGTTGTCGGAGCCCATGTCGCTGCACCTGGGCATGGTCGGTGACAACGTGACCGCGCAACTATTCACCGTGGAGTGCGCTGCGGAGACGGGCCTGAGCGCTGAGCACTACCAGCGCCACAGCGTCGATGGCGGGGAGTCGATGACGTTCCTCTTCGCGCCGTGCCTCTGGGCGATTGCGATCGTCGAGGATGGGGGCGAGACGGTGCCGTTCGAGCTGCGCATCGAGCCGGGTGAGGGATGAGCAGAATGGGTGGCGCTCCCTGCGCGGCAGGCGCAGGCCGTCGTCCGACTGCCCGCGTTCGTGGGTGGCGGCGTGGTAGCGAGGCTCGGCGCGAGCGACCGGCGTGGAACTTCGACGCGCGGCGGTTGCCTTCGCCGTGCGAGCACGCGCCGACATGCCCCCGCGCCCACTGCCCATCAGCGGTCCTTGCCCGTGGCCCGAGGTCCTCGCGGGGCTGTCGCCCGCGTCGGAGCAGCAGCCGCAACGCTCGTGGTGCGATCGCTGTGGCCGCACGGTCGTCGAGGTGTCGCGCCTGGCACCCATCCGAGCTCGACGCGAGTTCTTCGCGGGCCTCGATGGTCGCGCAAGCGGCGTGCCTGCGCTACCAGCTCGGAGGCGACGGTTCGATGGTGCTCGCGCGGGCACGCTCCGGTGTCGCGATAGCGGCACTGGTCGCGGCCGCGGTCGCGGCCGTCGCCGGACGCGAGCACGACTGCGCCGTGCTGCGCCAGCGGCGAGAAGGCCGAGGTCGCGGCGAAGGTGCCTACGCCTGAGGCTGCCGCGACGGCGCCCACGCCCGTCGCGGTGCCGACAACGCCACCCGCGGCACCGCGCAGGTGCCCGCACCCGCGGACGCCGTGGTGTTCGTCGACGCAGTGCCGCCGGTGCACGCGCCCGATCCCTCGGTCGACGGCGAGGCAGCGGCGCACGCGCTGTTCGACCGCGTGCCCGACGCCGCGATCTGCTGCGTCGGCGGGCTGTACTGCCAGCGCTACTGCGACGCGGGCGACGGGCTGCCGTAGCCGCGCGCGTCCCACCGCCGTGTCACCGACGCCCGCGCGCAGGTATGCTCCGCGCTCGTGAGCTGCCGATCGTTCGCGTGCGGGCTGCTGCTGTCGCTCGCGCTGGCGGGTTGCCCCGCGCCCGCGCCCAGCACCACGCCCGAGCCCACACCGACGGTCGTGACGCCGGGCAAGCCCGACGCGCCGCGGCCGGCCGCGGACGTGTTCGTCTCGGTGTCGTCGCGGGACCAGCACAGCTGCGCGGTGCGTGAACACGGTCAGGTGCTGTGTTGGGGCAAGAACACCGACGGGCAGCTCGGCGACGGAACGCGCGAGGATCGATCGCAGCCGGTGCGCGTCGCCGGCCTCGACGACGCCGTCGAGGTCGCGGTCGGTCGCGGCTTCTCGTGCGCGCGGCGACGCAGCGGCACCGTCGCGTGCTGGGGCGACAACCAAGACGGGCAGCTCGGCGACGGCAAGGGTGGCCGGCCCAAGATCATCACGCCCAGCGCGGTCGCGGTGTTCGGCCTGCGCGACGTGGCGCAGCTTTCGGCCGGCGACGACTTCGCGTGCGCGCGGCTGCGCGACGGCACCGTGCGTTGTTGGGGCAATGCCGAGAGCGGTCAGCTCGGCAGCGACAGCCAGCGCGTGTTCGCCTCGCCGCGAACGATCCCCGACGTCGTCGGCACCACCGATCTCGCCTGCGGTGGTGCGCACGTCTGCGCCGTCGATGCGCGCGGCAAGGTGCTGTGCTGGGGTCGCAACACCGAGGGCCAGCTCGGTGACGGTCAGAGCGGCTCACGCGTGCGCGCGGTCGAGGTCAAGGGCTTGCTCGATGCGGTCGACGTCGCCTCCGGTGCGAACCACTCCTGCGTGCGCCGCAAGGGCGGGCCCATCGCGTGCTGGGGCGACAACGGCAGCGGTCAGCTGGGCGCGGGCGCTCGACACGAGCGCAAGCGCCACGAGCCGGTCGCGGTCGCGGGCCTGTCGCAGATCGTCGCGCTCGCCGGCGGTGGCAACCACAGCTGCGCGCTGGGGCACAACGGTCGCGTGTCGTGTTGGGGCGGCAACGAGTCGGGGCAGCTGGGCACCGGCGCGAGCGCGCCGCACGAGAGCCCGCACGTGATCCGACACCTCGAGCATGCCAGCGCGCTGGCGCTGGGCGCCCACCACGGCTGTGCCGCGCGCACCGACGGCGACGTGGTGTGCTGGGGCAGCAACGAGCACGGCGCGCTGGGCTCGCGGCCGCTGCACTGAGCCGGCACGCGGCCCACACCGGAGCAGCAATGATCGATCGCGACACCACGCTGCGCGAGCTCGCGATGGTGGATCTGCCCGCGCTCGAGGCCGTGTTCGACACGGTGCCCGACGTGGTGTTCTTCGTGAAGGACGCCGATGCCCGCTACGTCGCGGTCAACCACACCCTGGTCGTGCGCGCGGGCGTGGCTTCGAAGGACGCGCTGCGCGGTCGCCGGGCCGACGAGGTCTTCCCGGCGCCGCTGGGGCGCGGCTACACCGAGCAGGATCGCCTGGTGTTGCGCACTGGACGACCCGTGGTCGATCGCCTGGAGCTGCACCTGTACACCGGCGGCGCGCAGGGCTGGTGCCTGAGCTCGAAGTTCCCGCTCGCGCAGCGTCGCGGTGTGGTCGGGCTCTCGCGTGACCTGCGTCGGCCCAACGATCGACACCCGGAGTTCGCTCGCCTGGCCGCTGCGATCGACGATCTCGAGGCGAGGTTCGACGGCGAGGTCCGCATCGCGGCCATCGCCCGGCGACGGGGCCTGTCGGTCGAGCGATTCGAACGCCTGGCCAAGGAGGTGTTCGGATTGTCGCCACGCGAGCTGCTGGTCCGGCGGCGGCTCGAGCGCGCCACCGCGCTGCTGCGCGACGGCGACGACGGCGTCGCCGCGATCGCGCTGGCCTGCGGCTACGCCGATCACAGCGCGTTCTCGCGGCAGTTCAAGGCGACCGTGGGCCTGACGCCATCGCAGTTCCGCGCCGGCATCACGGCTGGGGCTGCGCCACCGCGAAGCCCAGCGGGCCGTCGCGGTCGTCGATCTCGCAGCGGCTGACGCGGCGCGAGCGCGGCAGCTCGACCTCGAGCGTCACGTAGTGCCACGCGCGCAGGCTGCCATCGGGCTGCCGCTGATCGTGCACCGCGGTCGACCGCCGTGCCGGCAGCGCGAGCACGCCGTCGGCGCCGTGGCACCGCGCGATCGCAGTGGCGCCGTGGAGTCGACCGCGGCCGCGCGTGGTGCGGACGCGACCCTCGGGATCGAAGCTCGCGCGCACGATGTCGAAGTCGTCGACCGGCGCGTCGATGCCCGAGCGCGACCACGCTCCGACGATGCGCACGCGCTCGGCCAGCGCGCGGTAGGTGTAGGCGCCGACCCAGTAGGGATAGGCGTAGCTCATGATGTCGCTGAAGCTGCCCTGGTTGGCCGAGGGCAGGCCGTCGCACGGCGTGCCGGTGGGCGCGATCAGCATCGCGTTGGGATCGACCCACGGGATGCCGATGTCCTGGTCGTTGGAGTAGCCGCACTGCGGCATGTTGCCGCTGACCACGCCGAAGCCCCAGGTGTCGATGCTGCCGCAGTTGCCGTCGTTGTCGCCGGGGTAGTCGGGATCCTCGAAGCTGTGTGGCCGGCCGTGGTTGTGGCCGAGCTCGTGCGCGAACAGATCGAACGTCAGGCCGTAGTCGCGCCAGGTGCCGTTGGCGAAGGTGCGGCGGTAGTCCATCTGATCGCCGCCTTCGATGGCGATCGAGTAGCCGCCGACGTCGGTCGGCAGCAGTCCGCCGTAGTACACCCATGGCGCGGCCTGGTCGGCCTCGCGCAGCGCCGGCAGCTCGGTCTCGGCGGCATCGAACTCGTTGCAGCCCGGCGAGAACACCGGCTCGTGCACCGTCACCGTCAGGCTCGTCACGGGGTAGACGTCGAACAGGTAGGCCTCGAAGTCGTCGAGGTCGGCGCCCGAGACCTCGACCGCGTCGATGCCGTCGCACGACAACGGCACGACCATGACCTCGAGCGACATCTCGTCCTGCCACGCGCCCAGATCGAGGAATCCCTCGGCCGGCACGCTCGCGCTGGGCATCGCAGTGCCCACGGCGGTGTCGTCCTGCTCGCGCAGCGACACGCGCATGCCGGTGACGGCGGCGGTGTCCTCGGCGCTCAGCCGCCAGGTGAAGCCGCCGTCGAGCACGGTGAAGTCTGCGGCCCCGTCGACGGTGCGCGTGCTGACGTGGTTGGAGACCGTGCCGTCGCTGTGCTCGAGCTCGAGGTAGCCGTCGATCGTGCGCGGCGTGAAGTCGTCGGCGACCACGTGGTCGGCGCGCACCAGTGCGGCGCGGCCAGCGAGGATCGGCACCGCGAAGCCGTCGGCGGCCTGCGGCGCGCCGTCGGCGACCACGGTGACGCCGACGCCTTGGTTGACCTCGACGGTGACCAGACCGATGCCGCCGGCGAGTGGAGTGCTGGGTGGTGGTGCGTCGCCGGTGCTGTCGCCGGCGTCGCTGCTCGCGGTGCCGTCGCCCTCGGCCGAGGTCGAGGCGGTGGACGACACCGAGGTCGCGCCGCTGCCTGGCCCACTGCCGCCGCCGCCGGTCGAGTCGTCGTCGACGCCGCTGGTGCCGTCGTCCCCGTCCTGGGGATCGCCGCAGGCCGGTGCGAGCAGCGAGCACGCGAGCGCGGCCAACATGGGGCCGATGCGAACCGGACGCCGCGGCGAGGATGCGTTCGTCATCGCACCACGATCGCACACCGCGGTGCCGCACGATTGAACCGCGTCGGGTGCGAGGGTCCGGAAATCGGCACAGCGCGTGTGGGCGCAGGTGCACCGCGACGGGCGCGGACCAAGCGGGCGTGCTCGCGCGCCGGGGATCAGGGGCCGAGCTCGCGCACCGCGGTGACGTCCCATCGCGCGGGGTACTCCATCGGCTTGTCGCCATCCATGGGCGCGGCTGCGCGGGGATCGGGCGCTGCGGGTGGGACGTACGTCGCGGTGACCTCGATGCGCTTGCCCGCGAGCGCGACGAGTCGCTCCTCGGGCACCGCGCTCGAGCCGGCGAGGTTCCACGACTCGCCGCCCTCGCCGACCAGGGTCAGATCTTCGCTGCGGTACGCGGCGACCGATTGCACGCCCGCGGGGATCTCGGTGTAGCGCAAGGTGCCGCTGAGCACGCGCGACTCACCGGCGCGCGGGGGGCCGCTGGGCTGGTCCTGTGTCGGCGCGGGCGCCGGCGCTGCGGTCGTCGCCGCGGGCTGGTTGGTCTTCGCGGCGGGCGTGGGTGTCGGCTCCCGCGGTCCGCAGGCGGACGCGAGCACGGTGAGAGCGACGACGGTGGCGGCGTGCAGGGTTCGCGTGGTCACGGTCTCGACTGGCCTCGCCGCTGATCGTGCCAGAGGCGGCGCCGGGGCCCGGTGTCACGCCGATTTCCCCGGCGGCGACCACCGCTGGCGCCGCGCAGCGCGGGTCGTACCCGCGCCGCGCGGGCGGCCGTCACTCGGCGAAGTGGCGGTGCGGTTCCTTGGTCTCGAGCTCGGGCTCCTGATGGAAGCCGTGGCCCGTCAGGTCGTCCTCGACGTCCTTGCGCAGCGTCACCATCTCCACCGCTGCGCCGCCGGCGATGCGATCCCCGAGGAACCTCGTGAACGCGCCGCGGAAGCCCTCGTCGAACTCACCTTCGGCGGCGCGCTGCTTCTTGCCACACGCGGTGAAGACGGCGGCCGCGCGACGCAGGGCCGGCGGAAACGGTGCCACGAAGCTCGACTCGTGCTTGGCGCGCGGTGTGGCGAACAGCGTCGCAGTGAAGCGCGCGGCGCCGTGCGGTGGGTGCGGCAGCAAGCCCGGCTGTCCCGGATCGTTGGCGAAGCCGCCCGAGAAGCAGGCATCGAGCACCACGAGCACCCGACCCTTGCACCGGCCAGCGGCATGCAGCAGCTGCTCGTCGCTGATCGCCGACGCCGCGCGCGCCGGGTCGAAGTCGTAGGGGCAGATGGCTTCGCGCAGCACGCCCTCCATGCCGCCGAGACCATCGTCGAGCGTGACGAACTGGGTGCCGTGGCCGGCGAAGTAGAACACCACGAGGTCGCTGGGCATCGCGTTCTGCAGTGCCTGGCCCAGCGCGCCTTGGATCGCCGACTGCGTGGCATCTGCATCGAGCAACAGCACCGACTCGAAGCCCCGCGCCGTCAGCTCGCCGTGCATCCACGCGGCGTCGGCCACGGCACCGCGCAGCAGGCCGACGCCCTGGTCGGCGTAGACGTTCGCGCCGACGACGACGGCGAGCTTGCGGAAGGCGCCGGTGTCCACGCTGCCGCCGTGGCGGGCGCTGCCGCGAGGCCCCGATCCCGGCGCCAGCGGTGGGCCCGCGGGCTGCGCGAGCGGCCGCGTGATGTGGATCTTCACCGGCTTGGGCGTGCGGTCGCCGGCGGTGAGATCGAGATCGACCGGGTCGAGCCCGGCGGTGATCTCGAGCTTGGCCGTCGAGGTACCCGTGGTCGACCACTGCAGCGAAGACTCTTTGGTAGCGCTCGTCGGCACCTTCGGCGTCGCGCGGTGCAGCGACGCAGTGCCACCGGTGATCGGTGCGATCGTCAACGATGCGGTCGTGGCGACCAGCTGCAGGTCGATCGCGATGGTTCCAACATTGTTGCCGTTGTGCACATACCCGGTGAACTGCGAGCCTGCGTTGGGGTCGAAGCTCAGCGGCAGCGGTGTGGTGCTCGGCTGGGTGATGGTGAACGGAGGCGGCGTGGGGGTGCCGTCGTAGGTGATCGTGAAGGTGATGTTGGCCATGGTCGTGTTCTCCGCGGGGCTCAAGCTTTGGCGTTGACGTCGACGCTGCGACCAGCGCCGACGACCATGGCGTGCATCGTGGGGGTGCCGGTCGGCGAGAAGGTGAACGTGGCGCTGGTCGAGCTCGACTTCCAGGTCGCCCCGCGCGTGGCATCACCCGCTTGGTAGGCCACGTCGAACTCCTGCTCGCTGACGCTGGACGGCAAGTTGACGTTCAGCGTCGCCGTCCCCGTGCCATCGAGGACGTAGTCCAACTTCAGCACGTTGCGGTTGTTGTACTGGTAGCCCGCGCTGGGCACCAACGTCAGCGTCGCCGTCGTCGTGTTGTCGAGGACCGTGTTCGCGGGCGACCCGGTCCGGTAGGTGATGGTGATCTTGGTGGCCATGGCGCGCTTTCGTCGTTCAGGGTTGCTTGGTGTCGTCCGTCGCTGATGTGTCGCGCAGCAGGGTTTCGATCTCCGCCTCCGCGAAATCGTCCGGCGCTGCGTCGTAGTAGGCCCTGGCGGCCTCTGCGAGCGTTCGGACCTGGGCGGGCGCGCGGCCCTGGCGGGCGAGTGCGACGGCCAGCTGCCACTGGATCTCCGCGACCAGGCCGGGCTCGGGTTCGGCCAGCTGAAGCGCGCGCTGCAGCACCGGCTCGAGCCGCGCGCCGGCGCGGGCGTACTCGCCGGCGGCGAGCTCGGTCTCGGCGATGCCGCGCTCGGCCTGCACGCGCACCGCCTCGGAGACGCCCTCGATCGCACGCGCGCGCTCGTGGTGCATGCGCGCCTCGGCGCAGCGACCCAGGCGACACAGGTACCAGCCGATGTTGTTCTCGACCGTGGCGACGGCCTCCTCGGCACCGTCGTGCTGCGCGAGCTCCTCGGCCAGGCGCAGGTTGGCCGCGAGCGCCCGCGCCGGATCGCCGCGCACGACCGCGAGGTTGACGAGCACACCCAGGGCGCCGCCGCGATCGCTGTGTCCCCGCGGCAGGTAGCGTTGCTGCAGCTCCCACGCGCGCTCCGCCAGGCGCTCGCCTTCGTCGAGCTGTTCGGGCCGGGTCATGAGCTCCGCGCGCGCGGTCAGGATCGCCGCGAGCCCGGGCGCATCCTCGCCGCAGCACGACTCGAGCACGCGCTGGGCCTCGGCGAAGTCGGTCGCGGCGGCCTCGGTCTCGCCGCGGTCGCGCGCGAGCAGCCCGCGCGACAGCAGCAGATCGGCGACCCGCGGGTGCTCGCGACCCACGCCCGCGACCAGCAGCGCCAACGCCTGCTGGTACAGCCGCGCGGCGTCGTCGAACAGCTGCAGCTGCGCGCGCGCGTGGGCCAGGCCCGTCAGCGTGGTCGCGAAGCGCAGATCGCCCGGCGGCAGCACCTGCTCGAGCGCGCCCAGGGCGGTCTCGTGGGCCTGCGCGGCCGCGGCCGCGTCGCCGCGCAGCATCTCGATGCGACCCAGCGCGTCGTAGTGCTCGGCCACCAGTCGCGGCGGTCGCCCGAGGCGATCGAGCAGCGCCGCGCTCATGCGGATCCACTCGCGCGCGCGCTCGACGTCCTGCAGCTGATCCGCCGCGAACCACGCCAGGCGCCGCCAGCCCTCCGCGGCCGCGCGATCGCGACCCAGCGCGACCGCGTCGGCCACCGCGGCGAGCAGCTCGTCGCGCGCGAGGTCGACGCGACCGGATTGCGACAGCGCCATGCCCGCAACATCCGCGCATCCGCGAGCGCTTGCCGCTCGCGCCGCTGCTGCGCGCGCACGAGTCCGCGATCGGCGATGCCCAGCGCCTCGCCGATGCGGCCCGCGGCCAGCAGCATGCGCCCACGATCGATCTCGGCCAGCAACGCCGCGTCGGCCACGGCCGCGCCGCCGCTGGGCGCCGGCGCGATGCAGTCCCCGGCGAGCCCAGCTCTGCCAGCAGCTCCGGCGCGCGCGCGACGGTCTCGGGCGTGGCCTCGGCCACGACCTGCACGAAGCCCGCGAGCTGATCGAGCTGCCGCGACAGGCACGCGGCCTGCTCGAGCTGCATCGTGCCGCCCATGGCACCTTGCGCGACCGCACCGCTGCACATCGCGTCGGTCGCGGCGACCCACGCGTCGGCGTGGGCCTCGAGCGCGTTCGTCAGCGTCGCGCGCAGGGTCTGGTCCCCGTGCGGTGCGACCCGTGCGAGCGCGGCGTCGGTCTGCGCGCGCACGTCGTCGTTCCACACCCGCGCCAGCTGTTGCCGCGGATCGTCGCACGCACCGTCGTCGCTGGTCAGTCGCAACAAGCCCAGCGGCACGCCGGCGAGCGCGATCCCTGCGACGCCCACGTACCCGGACGGCGGCGCCACGGCGCACGCCGCAGCACCGCCAGCAACGAGCCCATGTCGGGCCATCGATCGCCCGGCATGGCCGACAGGCCGCGCCGCAGCGCCCGCGCGATCGCCCGCGGACCGCGGGGGTTGCCCGGATGCGGTCGCAGGCCCACGTCGCCGTCGGCCAGCGCCCGGATCTCGCGCGGGAGAAACGGCATCACGCCGTAGAGCGCGTGCCACAGCGCGACGCAGAAGGCGAACTGATCCGCCCGCGCGTCGACCGGCCGCCTCGCGATCTGCTCCGGCGGCGCATAGCCCACGGTCCAACCCGCAGCCGCGTCGTCGCGCTCGTGCCCGTCGAAGGGCGGCGCTGCGGCTGCCGCGATGCGGCCGGCCCCGGGCCCAGAGGCGATGCCGAAGTCGAGCACGCGCACGCGCCCGTCGCTGCAGCGCATCGCGTTGCTGGGTTTGACGTCGAGGTGGAGGATCCCGACCGCGTGGGCGGCCGCGAGCGCGTCGGCGACCTGCGCGTACGCGTCGACGATCTCGCGCCAGTCGGCCTGCGTGCGCGCCTGCCACTGCGACAGCGACTCGCCGTCGACGTACTCCATCACCATCGCCGCGCCGTAGGGCGTGTCGAGCACGTCGTGCACCGTGACGACGTTGGGGTGATCGAGCCGCGCCAGCGTGGCCGCCTCGTGGCGCAGCCGCTCGAGCTCGCCGCCACGCCGAAAGACCGTCGGGTGCAACAGCTTGAGCGCGACCGCACGACCGCCGACGTTGGGCTGGCGCGCGCGGTAGACCACGCCGTGGCCGCCCGCGCCGCGTCGTTCGAGCACCTCGTAGGCCCCCAGTCGCACCGAGCCCTGGCCCTCACCGAAGCTCGCGAGCGCCTTCGCCAGTCCCAGCGCCTCGCCCAGCGGATCGGCCGGGACCGCCGCGGTGACGAGCGCGTCGACGTCGGCGTCCTGGGGATCGTGGTTGCGACGCGCCAAGGGTGGTCTCGCCCGGGGAGTGATCGCGGCGGTCGATTCGATCCGTGCCGCCGCGCGGATCGCCGACGGGCCCGCGGACGCCAGGGTACCCCGGGCGCCGAGCCCCCGCGGGCGGGGCCTGTCCCACGGTGGTACCCTCCCGTGCGGCTTGGACCGCGAATCCGACGACGTGCTGTGGCGCCGCCACCTCGAGGGCGACGGCGCGGCGTGGCTGGAGCTGGTACGGCGTCACCACGGCGCCGTGCGGCGCTTCTTCGTCAACAAGGCCAGCGAGGCCTGCGACGATCTCACCCAGACCACGCTCGCGCGGGTGCAGGCCTCGCGCACCGCGTTCGAGGGCCGCGCGACCCTGCGCGCGTTCATCCTCGGCTTCGCGCGCAACGTGCTGCGCGAGTACATTCGCGCGGCCAAGCGCGATGCGGCGCTCGACCTCGACGACGTCACCGCGCAGGCGCTGCAGCCCTCGCCCTCGAGTCTACTGGGCCACCGCGCCGAGCAGCGGCTGGTGTTGGCGGCGCTGCGGCAGCTGAGCCTCGCGCACCAGGTCGTGCTCGAGTTGTTCTACTGGGAGGATCTCACCGACGTCGAGATCGCCGAGGTGCTCGACATCAGCCACAACACGGTACGCAGCCGCATCACCCGCGCGCGCGATCGCATGCGCGAGGTGCTGGCCGCGATGGCGACCCAGGACCCGCTGGCGGCGGAGTCGGTGAGCGCGGATGCGTTCGAGCGCTGGGCCCGCGACGTGCGCGAGCAGGTCCAGCTCGAGGACGATCGCGCATGAGCCCGCGCCGCTGCTCGGGCGCGATCGTGCTCGCGCTGCTGGGCTGGGGCGGCGGCGAGACCCCGCCGGCGCCGGTCGCGGCCGCCGCGCCGGTGCGCACCGGCCCGCCGACCTTCACGCAAGATGTCGCGCCGATCGTCTTTCGTGCCTGCGCGGCGTGTCACTACGACGGCGGGCCCGGCCCGTTCACGCTGCTCGACTACGACGACGTCCGCGATCACGCGTCGCAGATCGTCGAGGTCACGCACAGCCGCTACATGCCGCCGTGGCTGCCCGCGCCGGATCTGGTGCGCTACGCCGGTGAGCGGCGCCTGACCCAGGGCGAGCTCGACACGCTGAAGGCCTGGGTCGACGGCGGTCGCCTCGAGGGTCCCGCCGACGCATTGCCGCCCCCGCCGGCGGCCGCGAGCGGTTGGCGCGGCGGAAAGCCCGACGTCGTGCTCGAGATGAGCGAGAGCTTCGAGGTCCCGGCCGACGGTCGCGACCTGTACCGCAACTTCGTCATCCGCGTGCCGCCGCAGGCCGAGGGTTGGGTGAAGTCGGTCGAGCTCGTGCCGGGCAACCCCAAGGTCGTGCACCACATGGTGATGCGCGTCGACAAGACCGGCGCGTCGTCGCAGCGCGACGCCGAGGACCCCGCCCCGGGCTTCGACGGCATGGACTTCGCCGGCGCGCTGATGCCCGACGGGCGCTTCGTCGGCTGGACCCCGGGCAAGGCGGTCGATCCGGGTCAGGTCGCGCGCGCGTTCCGGCTCGAGGCCGGCAACGACATCGTGCTGCAGATCCACATGCGCCCCAGCGGCAAGCCCGAGACGGTCAAGGCCAAGATCGGGCTGCACATGAGCGATCGGCCCGCGACCCGTCGCGCGCTCGCGATGGAGCTCGCGACCACCGAGATCGATCTGCCGCCGGGTGCCAAGGACGTCCACATCACCGACCGCTACACCCTGCCGGTCGAGACCTACGTCATCAGCGTCTACCCCCACGCGCACTACCTCGGCAAGTCGCTGCAGGGCTGGGCCGAGCTGCCCGACGGCAGCAAGAAGTGGCTCGTGCGCATCGACGACTGGAACTTCGACTGGCAGGACCAGTACCGCTTCGCCGAGCCCATCCGGTTGCCGGCCGGCACCGTGCTGAAGATGGACTTCTCCTACGACAACTCGGCCGACAACCCGCACAACCCCAGCTCGCCGCCGGTGCGCGTGGGCTTCGGTTCGCAGTCGACCGACGAGATGGCGGAGCTGATCCTGGAGATCGAGCCCGCGGATCCGAAGGATCTGGTCGCGCTCGATCAGAACTTCATGAACGGCTGGCTCGATCGCCAGATCGCGCACTTTCGCCGCGTGCTCGCGGACAAGCCCGGCGACGCGACCGCGCTGGTGGCGATGGCGGCGCTCGAGGCCCGGCGCGGGCGGCCCGAGGACGCGGTCGCGCACTACCGCCAGGGCCTGGAGGCCGCGCCCGATCGCCACGCGACGCGGGTCGAGCTCGCGATCGTGCTGATGTCGTTGGGGCAGCTGGACGAGGCCGGCGTCGAGCTCGAGCAGGCCGTCGCGCAGCTGCCCGACGATGCCCGCGCGCACCTGACCCTGGGCAACCTGCGACGGCGACAGAAGCGCTACGACGAGTCCATCGCGCAGCTGCGACGCGCGGTCGAGCTCGAGCCGGACGCGAGCGAGACGTGGAACAACCTCGGCATCAGCTACGAGCTCGCGGGCAAGCTCGCCGACGCCGAGGCGGCGCTGTCGCGCGCGGTCGAGCTGGTGCCCAAGCGCTCGCTGTTCCGCGAGAACCTCGCGCGGGTGTACGCCGCGCAGGGCAAGGACGCCGACGCGCTCGGGGCCTTCCGCGCGGTGCTCGAGCGCGACGAGAACTCGGTGCCAGCGCTGCAGGGCATGGCCGCAGTGCTGCTGCGCACCTCCGACGAGGGCACCGCCGGCGCGCTCAAGGCCGCCGATGCGGCCGAACGTGCGGTGCGGCTGACCGGCGGCAAGGATCCCGCGGCGCTCGAGGTGCTCGCGGTCGCGTTGCTGGCCTCGGGCAAGCCCGACAAGGCCCTCGCGGTCGCGCGTCAGGCCCTCGCGCTGGCGCAGAGCAAGGGCGACGCGGCGCTCATCGACCGGCTGCAGTCGCGCATCGCCGAGATCGAGAGCAAGCGCGGCGGCTGAGCGCCGCGCGCCGACTTCAGCCGTTGCTCGCGCCGAAGCTGGGGGTGCAACCGGCCTGCCAGCTGCCGTCGGGACCGTCGGGCATGCGGCAGTAGGAGATCGCCGCCTCGTCGGTGCCGTAGGCGACGAAGTCCATCACCGTGAGCGCGGGATCCATGAGCGCGACGTCGTCGCCTTCGCCCGCCAGGCCGAAGGGGTGGCCGTCGGGCACGACGCCGCGCACCACCACCACGAAGCCGCCCGCGGGGATCACGGTGCCGTCGGCGAACACGAACTCCTCGTCGTCGAGCAACGGGTCGTAGGGATCGCTGGGCGCGGTGAGATCGTCGGTCATGATCCAGCCCGACAGATCCACCTCGACGTCGCCGGCGTTGTAGATCTCGATCGGATCGGCGCCCAGGACCCCGTCGTTGGCCGACGAGACCTCGTTGATCACGACCACCGACTCGAGCCCGCCCGAGGTGCTGCCCGAGCCCGCGCTCGAGGACGAGTCCGCGGCGGTGGTCGTGGGGTTGCCGCTCGAGCTGCTGCTGGCGTCGCTGGTGCTGCCGGGTCCGCTCGACGACGACGAGCCGGTGGCGGTGCCATCGGTGCCGGTCGCGGTGGTGGTGTCGGTGGTGCTCGCGGTGGTTGTCGCGGTCGTGCTCGCGCTCGAGCCCGACGACGAGCCCGTGCCAGCGGAGGCGGTGCCGCCATCGTCGCCTCCGCAGGCGACCGTGAGCGCGCAGAGCAGGAAAGGGGCGAAGTGCAGTCGGGTCATGATGGACGCTGCAATCTATGGCCGCATCGCGGGGTCGCATCGGGCACGGGACCCGCGATCGTGGGATTGCGGCGCATGGCGGTGCGCGAACGTTGCAGCCGCCCCGGCGGTGTCGCGCGACGAGGTTGCGCGTACCTCGGTGAGCGCGTGATAGTCTGCGATGGCGTGCAGTCCGCCGATGTCGACGCAATCGCGGTCCCGCCTGCGTTCGCGGGTATGCGCCGTGTCCCGCTCGATGGCGCGCTGATGCTGTTCGATCGCGACGGCGGCCTGTGCGTGCGCTGCGAGGACGCGTCGACCCAGGCGCTGCAGCAAGGCGCGCCGCAGGTGATCCAGTTCGCGATCACCAACCACTGCAACCTGCGCTGCGGCTTCTGTTCGCGCGAGCTCGCGACCGCGAGCACCTGGACCGCAGACTCGGCCTTCGCGCTGCTGTCGCGGCTGGCTGCCGCGGGCGTGCTGGAGGTCGCGTTCGGCGGCGGCGAGCCGCTGACGTTCGCGGGCTTCGATCGCCTGCTGCTGCGATTGTACGACCAGACGCCGCTCGGGGTCAGCCTCACCAGCAACGGGTTGTTGCTCGATCGCACGCGGCTGCGCGCGTGGCACGACGCCGACGGCCGGCCGCGGTACGGGCAGATCCGCGTGTCGATCTACGACGGTGAACCGTGGCGTCCCATCATCGCGATGCTGGCCGAGCAGCGCGCGCGCTTCGGCGCCAACCTGTTGGTCACGCCCGCCGTGCTGCCCGAGCTCGAGACGCGCGTGCTCGAGCTGGTCGCGCTGGGCTGCACCGACGTGCTGCTGCTGGCGTACAACGGCTTCGAGGGCGGCCTGCACGTCGCAGGCGCTGCCGCGGTCGCGCTGGCGGCACGCGTACGCGCGCTGGCCGATGCGCTGCGCGGCCGCGTCACGATCAAGCTCGACGTGTGTTGGGGTTCGCGCATGGCCGCGGTGCCGCGGCTGCGGTCGTCCGCAGACTGCGGTGCCGGTCGCGAGTTCGTGGTCGTGACCGCCGATCGCAAGCTCGCGCCGTGCAGCTTCCACGAGCACGCGGTCGCGTTCGCCGACGCGGCGGAGTTGCTCGCGCTGTGGCGAGCCCGCAGCGCGGCGATGGCGAGCGCGACGGTGCGGCCGGGCTGCGCGCGCCGCCACGACTTCGGCCTCGGCGGACTCGACGTACCCATGGCGGCGCTGCGGCGCCACAACGCGCAGGTGCAACCGTGAAGATCGAGATCTGGCGCGCGTTCGCCAGCAACAACAGCGGCAGCTACACCATCGTCGGCAGCTTTCCCGGTGACGAGGCCGCTGCGGCCGCGGCGAGCGAGCTCGCGGCGGTGATCGCGGAGCACCAGGCGTGGGTGCAAGACGAGGCCGCGCCGCCGCCGTCGCCGCTGCGGCGCTGGGCCGAGGCCCTGGGTCTGCGCGCGTTGCCGGGCGACGGTCGCGACGATGCGTGGCCCCACTACGGCTCGATACCCAAGGTCGGCGCGGTCGGATCGCAGCTGCTGCTGTACGTCGACTACACCATCACGATGCCGCGGGTGTTCGGCGAGTTCTTCTTCCTGCGTGGCGGTCGGGTCGACACCGAGCTCGTCCACGCCCACGCGCCGCTGGTGTGGCTGCACGAGCTGTGGTGGCCGTGGCAGGGGCGCACGCAGGCGTCGATCGAAGCCGGCGCGCGGCGGTGCTCGACGCGGCCTTCGCCGACGACGGGCCGCTGGTGACCCTGGTGGAGCCCGGACACCCACCGTCGTGGACCTGCGACGATCACTTCATCGCCGCGCCGATGACCATCGCGGTGCAGTGGCGCGACCCGGTCGCGGGCGCGTCGGCGTTGGCTGCGATCGCCCGCAGCTGTGGCGCGAGCCTGGGCAGCCGCGTGATCGAGGCGTGGCGCGCCGACGACCCCGCGGGCCTGTTCCGCCCCAGCCGGCCCGCGGTGCCGCGGGGGCTGTTCGACGCGTGGTTGCGCGCGGTCGGACCCGCCCCCAAGGAGATCGTGCGCCGCCTGTCGCTCGTGCTGTTCGAGGTCGAGGGGCGCCACGCCGATGCGGTCGCGATGCTCGAGCGTGTGCCGTGCGCCATCGCGCAGGCGCTGCCGCGCAGTGCGGCGGAGCGCCTGGCCACGAGCCTGCGCGACGCCGGCGCGACAGTCGAGCTGCTGCCGCATCCGACTGCGTGACGATGGTCGCGTGATCGCGGATCGCCGAGCTCAGCGCTTCAGATCCGCCAGCGCGCGTTCGACCTCTTCGCGCGTCAGCGGTGTGCACGGCTCACCCGGCGGATGATTGTGCGCCAGCGCGATCGCGGTGGGCTTGCTCGCCGGCGCGGCCGTGGCGGCGGCGGCCGGCGCGGGTGCGGTGGCCGCCGGCGCGGCGCTGCTCGGTGCGGGTGCGGCCGGCGGCGCCGGTGCGGGGGGTGCCTTCGCGTCGGCCTTGGGCGGTGGCGGTGGCGGCGGTGTGAACGGCACCGGCGCGCCCGCGAGCGCGACCGGGATGTCCTCGGGCTTCACGATCACGACCGGCGGCTTGGGCTCGACCTGGGGCTCCTGCTTGGGCTCGACCTTCGGCTCTTGCTTGGGCTCGACCTTCGCGTCGGTCTTCGGATCGGCCTTCTGCGTCACGTCGGTCTTGCCGGTGTCGGCCTTGGCGGTGGTCTTGCTGGCGTCCTTGCCCTCGTCGCACGCGACCAGTGGCAGGCCGGCAACGGCGACGTGGACGATCGTGGCGCGAAATCTCATGGTGCGTGCCCTCGTTCGACGATGTGGACGAGCTCGTACTCGGCAGCGAGGCGCGTCGCGAGGCGCTCGGCCACGCGCGCGACGATGTGATCATGCCGCAGCTGGGCCGGGCCCGCGACGGTCGGGTCACCCGATTCCTCGGCCGAGGCACAGGCGCAGCCGGGGCCCAGCGCGCGCGGGGCCGGCAGGCCCTGGTCGAGGTGGCCCAGGGCCCGCGCGCCGGTGTCCTCGCCGACCGCGCGGGCGCAGCCGTAGATCCGGCCCGAGGGCGCGATCGCCAGACGACGGACGCCCGCGCTGCACGACGGCGGCGCGACGCGGCCCACGGCCGCGATCGATCGCAGCGCCGACTCGAGCGGTTGGATGCGGACCCACCGTCCGCGACGCAGCCACGCCAGCTGCAGCGCCGCGACGAGCTCGAGCTGCGACTCGAGCTGCGCCAGCGCGGTGTCCGACCACGGTGCGCCGAAGTTGAGGTTGAGCGTCAGCGCGTCGACGCCTTCGTCGAGCAGCGTGCGCACGCCCTCGCCGAGCGCCTCGACCGTGCGGGGGTCGACCACCGCGATGACGTCGAAGGGCTGCGCTCGCCCTGTGCGAGCAACAGCGCGAGGCCGCGGTGGGCGGCGGCCCAGCCGGCGCCGCCGCCGGCCATCGGGCGCAGCGCGTCGTGTTGTGCCGGGCCGCCGTCGAGGCTGATCGCGACGTGCACGCGCAGCGCCGCCAGCTGCTCGACCAGTGCCGCGGTGAGCAGCGTGCCGTTGGTCGTGACCTGCAGCAGCAGCGGCACGCCCTCGACTCGCTGCGCTCGCGAGCCTCGCCGGCGATCGAGAGCAACAGCTCGTGCTCGAGCAGGGGCTCGCCGCCGAAGAAGGTCAGCTGCAGCCGCGCGCCCGCAGCGGCCGCGGCCGACAGCGCCACCGCGAGCCCGCGCCGCGCGACCTCGGCGGGCATGCGCACGCGCTTCTTCTCGCCGGTGTAGCAGTAGGTGCACGCGAGGTTGCATGCGTGCGTCAGCACCAGCGCGACATCGAGCGTGCCGCCGTGCAGCGCGGGTGCCTCGGTCGCCGTGGGCAGACCGCGGCGCAGCGTCGTCGTCTCCACTGTCGCGCCAGTGTAGCGCGGTGCGGGGCTCAGGCCGTGAAGCGGAAGCTCCGCTTCCTCTTCACGCGCCGGCAGGGCCGCCGCGGGTCCTTTCTCCCTCCGGTCGCTGGCGCGACGAGAGGCCGTCAGCATCCCTCTCAGTTGAGCTGCTGGACCGGACAGCCCCAGCCGTCGTAGGCGCCGTCGTCCTCACCGATGATGCCGAGGATCTCGGCGGTGACCTCGTCGATGCGGCCGTTGGCGAGCGCGTCGGTGCGGTGGAACTGCAGCGCCCACGAGCCATCGTCGCGCTCGGTCGGCTCGTCGACGTCGAAGCCGTGCTCGCGCAGCTCTGCGGCGATGCGCTTGCAGGTCTTGGCGTCCTCGAAGAACGCGAAGTGATCGATCACGCGCTCGCGCGTGGGATCGTCCCCCGCCTCCGACAGCTGCATCAGCACCCGGCGGTTGCCCATGCTCTGCATCGCCGCGCGGTCGGGCCACAAGAAGTCGAAGTAGAAGCCCCAGCCGGTGTCCTCGTCGATCGAGCGCGAGATCTCGTAGTCGCCGCGGGCGGCCTCGATGATGCTGTCGATGCGCTCGTCCTCGTCGTCCTCGTCGGCGGTCGGCAGGTAGAAGAACAGATCGGTGTTGCCGCGGTAGACCACGCGCCCGACCATCCAACCGTCGACCGTGTAGCCCAGCGCCTCGGCCAGACGATCCTCGAGCGCCGAGAGGGCGTCGAACTCCTCGCGGCTGCGCAGCCCGTCGGGCCGCGCCTCCTTCATGGGCACACGCAGCGACAGTCGCCGGCCGTGGCCCTCGACCGGTGCGTGCTCGGCGGCCGCGAGATCGAGGGCGATGACCGCCGGCGCCCCGCGCATCTGCGCGAAGTAGAAGTCGAAGTTCGGCGTCCAGGGCGGCAGGCTCATCGGGCGACGGAATGCTACCAGGAGCCGGCGCACCCGCGTGCTCGCGCAGGCGGCCTTTCTTGCTACGCTGCCGTGCGCAAGGGGCCCCATGCGAACGATGCTGTCGGCGATCGCGTGCGCGTTGGGCCTGGCCCCGGCGACGGACCCGGTGGCACCCGAGCCCGCCGCCGCGCTCGCACCGGCCGTGCCGACGATCACGCGCGACGAGTTGCTGGCGGCGCTGCGGGCCGTGCCGGGCGTGCACGCCCGCTACCGCGAAGAGCAGCACATCGCGCTGCTGGCTGCGCCGCTGGTGTCCGAGGGCACGATGCACTTTGCCCCGCCCGATCGGCTGGCCAAGCACCAACGCACGCCCGCGCGCGCGCGCACCGTCGTCGCCGGCGGGCGCCTGCGCTTCGCCGATGCGTTCGGGCGCGACGAGGTCGACCTCGCGAGCAATCCCGTGGTCGCGCTATTCGTGCACTCGGTGCTGCACGTCCTTGCCGGCGACGTCGCCAGCATCGAGGCGAGTTGGGCCGTGGGTTTCTCCGGCGGTGCCGACGGCGAGCCGCGGGCGTGGGTGCTGGCGCTGCGCCCGATCGCTTCGCCGGCGACCGAGCTGGTCGAGTCGATCGTGCTGCGCGGGCGCGAGGCCCGGGTCGAGCGCATCGAGGTGCGCGAACACGGAGGCGATCGTACGGTCACGAGCCTGAGCGAGATCGACACCGCCCATCGCTACGAGGGTGACGAGCTCGCGCGGGTGTTCTCGCTCGACGCCGGCGGCTGACCTCCGCGCGGGCTCACTTGGCCGCGAACGCGCCGGTCATGTCGAAGCACGTCAGCAGCACCGCCGAAGCGGGCAACAGCGCGGCCTTGTGCTCGCCGCGCATGCCCTCGCCGATCGCGATCGAGGTCGGGCACGTCGGCGGCACGTCCGCGACCAGCTGCGCCGCGGCCTGGGCGTCGCACGCCTCCTCGCCGAGCTGGCGGCAGATCGTCGGCGCGACCGCGAGCAGTCGCTGCTTGCAGCTGTCTGCGCCGGCGACCGGCGCCGCCTGGGCCAGCACGAGCACGTGGCCGCCGGGAAACGGGATGCCGTCGTAGGCGCTCTCGGTCACGCTGCGGGCGCTGGTGCGCAAGATGTCCTGCTCGCAGCGCAGGCCCTGCTTGTCCGCGAGCACGAGCTTGCCGTCCTTCACGGCGATCGTGACGGTACCGTTGTCGAGCGTGCCGCCGGGCAGATGCTTGGCATCGACGGTCCAGCGGGTACCCGAGCCGTGGGGGCACTGCGCGCCCGCGGGCGCGCCCTCGGCGGGTTGGAGCTGCAGCCGCAGCGTCTCGCCCTCCTTGATGATCTGCCCGGTGCACTCGACGTCGTCGAACTTGGCCTTGCGCACGATCAGCGTGTCGGGCTTGCCGCTCGACTGCACCAACTCGCCGATGGTCACGCGGGGTCCGCCGTCGGTGAACCCGATACCCTCGGCGTCGATGCGCAGGCCCACGTTCGCATCGCTGCCGCGCGCGTCGCCACCGTAGGTGCCGCGATGGGACTCGGGCACCTGCGTGAGCAGCTGCCACGCCTTCCACTCGCCCGCGAGCACCGACTCGCAGACATCCTCGGTGCCCTCGCGCATGAGCTTCACCAGCAACGTGTCGCCCTGACGCGAGATGGTGCCCTTGCACGGCGGCGGCGGCTTGCCGCCCTTGGCCTTGGCCCACGCGGCCTCCGCGTGCGTGACCTGGTAGTCCTCGGGCCCGGTCGCGTGGCCGGCGGTGATCGTGAGCGTGAGCTCGCCGAGCTTCAGCGTGGTCGCGTCGACCTGCAGGCCGACGGTGGGCATGTGCGCCTGCGCTTCGTTCTGGCCGAACGCGCCGCGCAGACGCTCGGGCAGCTCCGCTGCAGCCTCGGGCGCCTTCTCGCCGCAGGCGGCGCTGCCGAGCAGCGCGCAACCGAGCGCGGGCGCGCGCGCCACAGTCCATGCCGATCGCCCGCTCCCGCGTGGTGCCATCACGACCGCGTGATAGCACACTTCCCAAGCTCGGCGGGTGCGGGGCATGATGCCGACGCGAACGAGGCCTCTTTTGCGCATCGCGTACCTCACGACGACGTATCCCTCGGTGAGCCACACCTTCATCCGACGCGAGCTGGTCGAGCTCGAGCGGCAGGTCGGCGAGGTCGCGCGCTTCGCCATCCGCCACACGCCGTACAAGATCGTGGACGAGGACGACGCGCGCGAGGACGGCAAGACCTTCCGGCTGTTGTCGCAGAGCAAGGCGCGGTGGTTGGCGGTGCTGGCCAAGCGCGCGCTGCTGCACCCGCGCGAGACCCTCGCGGGCGCACGCAAGGCGGTGCAGCTGGGCCGCAAGAGCCAGCGCGGCCTGCCGGTCCACGGCGCGTACCTGCTCGAGGCCATGATGCTGCGCGAGGAGCTCGAGCGCCGCGGCATCGAGCACGTGCACGTCCACTTCGGCACCAACCCGACCGCGGTCGCGCAGATCACCCGCGCGATGGGCGGGCCACCGTACTCGTTCACGGTCCACGGCCCCGACGAGCTCGACGCGCCCATCGGGCTCAAGCTCGGACCCAAGATCGAAGATGCCGCGTTCGTCGTCGCGATCACGAACTACTGCGCCGCGCAGCTGCGGCGCTGGGTCTCGCACGAGCACTGGGACAAGATCCGCGTGGTCCACTGCACCGTCGGCGACGAGTTCTTCCGTGAGGCCCAGCCGATCGACCCCGCCAGCCGCACGCTGGTGTGCGTCGGCCGGCTCTCGCCGCAGAAGGGGCAGCTGCTGCTGGTCGAGGCCTTCGCCGACGCGATCGATCGCGGCCTCGACGCGACCCTGGTGCTCGCGGGCGACGGCGAGATGCGGGCGGAGATCGAGCGCATCGCGGTCACCCGCGGGCTCGGCGATCGCCTGCGCATCACCGGCTGGATCAGCGGCGAGCAGGTGCGACGCGAGATCCTCGCCGCGCGCGCGCTGGTGCTGCCCAGCTTCGCCGAGGGCCTGCCGATGGTCATCATGGAGGCCTTCGCGCTGGGCCGTCCGGTGCTGACGACCTACATCGCCGGCATCCCCGAGCTGGTCGTGCACCGCGAGAACGGCTGGCTCATCCCCGCCGGCAGCAAGGCGGCCATCACCGACGCGATCGCCGAGGTGCTCGCGGCCGCGCCGGCGCAGCTCGAGGCCATGGCGGCCAAGGGCCGCGAGGCGGTGCGCAAGCACCACTACACGCCGACCGAGACCGCGCGGCTGGCCGATGCGGTGCGCGAGTCGGTCGCGCACGAGCACACGCGTGGGTGAATGCAGGCATCGGAGTCATCGCTCGCCGATCGCATGATCACCCGTGAGCGCGACGCCGCGGCGCGGTGGTTCGGCGTCGGGCTCGCGGCGGTGCCCGTGCTCGAGCGCTTCGACGATGCCGGGTGGCTCGTGCTCGTGGGCGGGGGCCTCGGCGACGGTCTGCCGCCGGCCGCGCTCGCGAGCGTGCCGTGGTTGCTCGGGTTCGCGGTGCTGGGCGTTGCCGGCGCGCGGGTGATGCGGGCGCTGGCGCAGCGCGACCGCTGGTGGTTGCTCGGCGCAACCGTGGCGGTGATCGGCGTCTATGCGGTCCATCGTGGGCTCGCCCTCGCCGTGTTGGTCGCCGCGTTGGCGCTCGCGATGGCCGCGATGAAGCTGGTCGGGCTGCCGCAGCGCTGATCCGCGCCGCGGGTTTTCGCGCGGTGCGATGCGGTCCGCAGGCCCGACACGGCCGAGGGCTTCGCCGCGGTTGCGCAGGCGTTGGCGTCGATTCCGTAGCGGCGGATGCAGTCGCGGCGCCGGGCTCGCCGCGCGACGCTGCCGGAGCGTTTCATCGTCGGTCACGCATTGGCGATCGTGGTCGCGCCGCGCAATACTTCCAACACGATGATGCATCTCGTCCATGCGCGCGCGGTCGCGACGGCGGCGGCGCTCGCGATCCTGGTGCCGTGCGCGAGCGGCTGTCCGAGCGAGAGCCCGCCCGAAGAGCCCGACGACGACGCCGGCAGCTCGGCGGCCAGCCTCACGGTGGGCGAAGGCAGCCTCAGCGGCGGCGGCATGAAGTTCGACGTCGGCGGCGGCGAAGCCACCAGCGGCGCAGACGACGGCGGACCCAAGGTCGGCTGCAAGCTCGTCGATGTCGTCATCGCGGTCGACAACTCGAGCAGCATGCAGGAGGAGATCGAGGCGCTCGCCGGTCCGGTGTTCGACTCGTTTCCGCAGACCCTGCTCGACATCAACAACGGGCTCGACGACTTCCAACTCGGTGTCATCGATGCCTGCAATGCGCCGCCGTTTCTGCACGACACCGGCGCCGGCGGGGGCTGCAACTACTCGACCGGCAAGAACTTCATGAGCTCGTCGTCGCCGGCGCTGTTGACCGAATACGAGTGTGTGACGCAGCTGACCCCCGACGGCTACATGGGCCAGGCCGACGATTGCTCGGGCGACAACGACGACGAGCAGCCGGCCAACACCGCCGCCGACGCCGTGAATGCGCCGGCGGCCGCCGGTCCGAACGCCGGCTTCGTCCGCGACGACGCGGTGCTGTTCATCGTCGCGATCACCGACGAGGACGAGCAGCCGGTGCCGCAGCGCAGCGCGCAGGAGATCGCCGACCGCATCATCGCGGCCAAGGGCAGCATCGACAACGTCGTGTTCCTCGGCATCGGTGGCGACAGCAGCTGCGACGGTCCCTACGGCAGCGCCGACGAAGCCGCGATGCTGCGCGAGGTCTCGAACATCTTCGTGGCGGCCGATCGCGGCGTGTTCTGGGACCTGTGCCAGGGCGACCTCGAGGCCGCGTTCCAGACCGCGCTGCAGGTGGTCGACTCGGCCTGTCAGGACTTCACGCCGGTCGGCTGAGCGGGGTTCCGCCCAGCGGGCCGGCCGACGGTCGAGTCCGCGCGCGGTCGCGCAGCGTGTCTGCGGGGCCCGCCGCGCCGCGCCGCTCTCGTCGGCAGGCGGACCCTCGCGCACGGCCGGTCCGCTGGGGCATCATCGCGCCGTGTCCACGCCGCCGCCCGCAGGGCCGATCGCGATCGTGATCCCGGCCTACAACGAGGGCGAGGTCATCGAGCGCTGCCTCTCGGCGATCCTGGCCGATGCCAAGCCCGGTGAGTTCGAGATCGTCGTGGTCTGCAACGGCTGCAAGGACGACACCGCCGCGCGCGCGCGCAAGTTCGAGCCGCGCGTGAAGGTGGTCGAGACGCCGGTGGGCTCGAAGATCGGCGCGCTCAACCTCGGCGACGAACACGTCGCCGGCTTCCCGCGTTTCTACGTCGACGCCGACGTGCAGCTCGACGCGCGTGCGATCCGCGAGGTCGCGGCGCTGCTGGGCGACGACTCGCCCATCGTGGTCGCGGCGCCGCAGGCCATCGTCGCGTTCGAGGATCGCTCGCCGCTGGTGCGGTCGTTCTACAAGGTCTGGACCAGCCTGCCGTACTTCCGCGAGAACATGATCGGCTCGGGCGTGTACGCGTTCTCGCGCCGTGGTCGCGAGCGTTTCGATCGCTTCCCCGACGTGATCGCCGACGACGAGTTCGCGCGGCTGATCGCCGCGCCGCACGAGCGCCGTGCGACACCCAAGGCGACCTTCACCATCCATCCGCCGCGGACGATCTCGGGCGTGTTGCTGATCAACACGCGCGCACGCGCAGGGCAGTACGAGCTGCGGCAGAAGTTCCCGGAGCTGCAGGCCCACGGCAACACCAGCGCCGGCCGCACGCTGGAGATCCTCGCGCGTACGCCCCGGCTGTGGCCGCACGCGCCGATCTATCTCGGGGTCATGTTCCTGGCCAAGCTGCGCGCGCAGGAGAAGCTGCGCAAGCGCATGGAGAAGGTGTGGGAGCGCGACACGACCTCGCGCGCCAGCCGCTGACGAGATGACGATGAACGACGTCCCGCGCACGATCGATCTCATGGGCATGTCGCTGGACGTGCTCGACTACGAGTCCCTGCTCGACGAGATGTTCGGCGGCCTGCACGTGGGCCGCGGCGGTTGGATCGTCACCGCGAACCTCGACATCCTGCGACGCTACGCGCTCGATCCCGAGATGCGCGCGCTGTACGGCGCCGCCGACCTGCGCGTGGCCGACGGCATGCCGCTGGTGTGGGCGAGCAAGCTGCAGGGCGACCCGCTGCCGGTGCGCATCGCCGGCTCGACGCTGTCGTGGCTCATCGCCGAGCGCGCGGCCGACGAGGGCCGCTCGCTGTACCTGCTGGGCGGTGATGCCGGCGCGGCCGAGGGCGCCAAGGCGGTGCTCGAGCAGCGCTACCGCGGCACGCGCGTGTGCGGCCTGTCGAGCCCGCGCGTGTCGCTGCCCGCGACCGACGACCAGCTCGACGCGATTGCGCGCGAGCTCGAGGCCTGCAACCCCGACATCGTCTACGTCGCCTTCGGCTCGCCCAAGCAGGAGTACGTCGCCCGCGGCCTGCGCGACCGCTTCCCCGCGACGTGGTTCATCGGCGTCGGCATCAGCCTCGGCTTCATCTCCGGCCAGGTCCAGCGCGCACCCGAGTGGGTGCAGGACATCGGCATGGAGTGGGTGCATCGGCTCACGCAGGAGCCCAAGCGGCTGGCGAAGCGCTACCTCGTGCACGACCTGCCGTTCGCGGCACGGCTGTTCGCCGACGCCGCGCGCTCGCGCGCGGGTCGGCTGCTCAAGTGAACGGCTGACGGCGCGGCGCCGGGCGTCACCCCCCCAGCCGCGCAGGCAGCCGTGCGACGAGGAAGTCTCGCAGCGCCGCGACCCGCGGTGGCAGCGGGCGTTCCGGCGCCGTGACCAGCCGCAGCGGTGCGCCCGGCAGGGTCAGCTGCGGCAGCACGCGGACGAGCGCGCCGTCGCCGAGCTCCGCGGCGGCGAGGTGCAGCGGCAGCACGGCGACGCCGGCACCGGCCTTGGCGAGCGCGAGCAGGGTCGCGAAGTCGTCGCAGTCGATGGTCGGTGGGGGCGGATGCGCGGCGTCGGCGAAGCTGCGCCGTCGCGGGCGCGCGGGCCACAGGCCGTCGTGGGTCGCGAGATCGGCGGGGCTGTTGGGCACGCCGCGGCGCGCGAGGTATCTCGGCGCGGCGAAGAAGCCCGCGCGCACGTCTCCGAGTCGACGCGCGCGCAAGCGGCCGGGGCCGCCGGGGCCGGCACGCACCGCGAGGTCCGCGGCGGTGCCGACCTCGAGCAACGCGACGTCGAGCACGAGCCGCACGCGCACGTCGGGGTGGAGGCGACGAAACTCGGCGATCGCCGGCGCGAGCAGGGTCGGGCCGAGATCCGGCGGGGCGGTCAGCGTCACCAGGCCGCGGGGCTCGGCCGCGCGATCGTGCAGGCGTGTCGCTGCGGCCTCGAGGCTGGCCAGCGGCGCGCCGATCGAGGCCACGAACGCTGCGCCGGCGGCGGTCGGGGTCACGCGCCGGGC
The DNA here is from genome assembly GCA_046351635.1 of Nannocystaceae bacterium. GTDB lineage: Bacteria > Myxococcota_A > Polyangia > Nannocystales > Nannocystaceae > Xiheibacterium. Next base: position 238,395 of record JAXLYC010000008.1, read on the forward strand.
CGCGCGGGTGAAGAGCACCACGCCGAGGTCGCGTTCGCACGCACGGATCGCGCGGCTGAGGTTGCCCGGATCCGTGCCCACCGCCTGCGCGGCGCGGCGGAGGCTGCCGTGCTCGGCCACCGCCACGATCAGGGCGAGGTGGTTGAGGTTCATCGGTGTTGTCGATTGTACAACGAGATGTTGTCGTTCGCGGCTCTGGCGACAACGCGGGCGAGGGTCATGCTGAGCCCATGCCTGTACGCCACGTCGTCCTGGGTTCCCTCGTGCTGCTGCTCGCGAGCGCCTGCCACGGTGATCGCGATGGTGTCCTGCCGACCGAGGCCGTCGCGCCGCCGGCCCCCGAGCTCACGCTGGTGTGGCTCGGCCGCGGCGAGGCCGAGCGTCTGGTCGACGGCCGGTGGCAGCGCGCGCCGAGCTTCGACTACGAGTTCAGCGTCGAGCAGCGCCGCTTTGCCGATCACTGGGAGTCGGTGAAGCACCTGCGCCGCCGTCACCCCGACTACGACGGCAGCGCGGGCCCACGCGAGCAGACCATGTACTTCCGGCTCGAGCTGGGGCGCGTCGCCGACGACACCGTGCCGGTCGCGATCACCTCGACCCTGGGGCCGGGCGAGGCCAGACCGATCCGGAGTTTCGCACCGCCCACCTGCAGATGCGTGCCGACGTGCCGCGCGGCCCCGTTCGACACCTACCGCATCGACCAGCGCTACGACTACGAGCACGGCGTGCTCACCGAGACGGTCGCGCTGGACGAGGGCGACGCGCCGTGGGTGCGCAACCGCGAACGCGCGACACTGTTCGCGGCGCATCGCTTCACGGAGCCGCCGACGCGGGCCGCCCGTGAGCTTGCTGCCGACAGCCGCGAACCGTCGCCCGGCCGCGGCGACCAGTCGCCGGGCGCGCGCGATGCTGCTCGGGATGGGCTGCTCGCTTGCGCGCGGCGCCGGCGGCCAGCGTTGCACCGGCGGCGCGAGATCGGCGAGGCCGCGGCCTGCCGTACGAGGGGCTGCAGCTGCGCGCGCGCGACGAAGCGACCACCGCTGCGCTGCAGCTCCATGCGCGAGCGCTGCACGACAGCCTGCTGCAGTGCGCGGCGAGCCGCGGCAGCTGGCAAGACGAACTCGTCTGCACGTCGGTGCCGCGGTCGATCCACGACGCCCGCGTCGAGCCGCCGCTGGCCCGCTGCCTCACGCGGGTCCTGCTCGAGTTCGCAAGACGCTACGGCGCCGCGATCCGTCCTTGCGCTTCGTGCTCGGCGTCCACCCGCCGCGGCTGGGGTGGCGACGGCGCCGTGCGCAGCGGCGACGCCGACGTGGACGCGATCGCCGAGGCGCTCGACCAGCGCGCCGACGCGGTCGAGCTGCGTCCGGCGTCGCGCCCGACCCGGAGCTGCGGCCGTCGCTGGTGCAGCCGCGCTGCGCATCGCGGTCGACGGCGGCGGCCGTGTCGCGGTGGACAGCGCGTCGGGCTCGCGCGAGGCGACGGCAGCCGCCCGCGACGGCGGGGCACTGTCGGCCAGCGGATCGCTCGGGGCGGGCGACCCCGAGGCCAGCGCGTGCATCGGCCGCGCGATCGGGCGGTGTTCCGCGCGCCGTTGCCGAGCGCCGCGATGCGCCGGCCGCCGGCGGCGATGGGCGCAGCGGGCTGCCGCCGCCGCCCGCCGCCGACGGCATCGAGATGGCTCGCGACGCCGTCGCAGCGCACCGTCGCGCCGTTGCAGCTCAGTTCGCGCTGCGGTGTCGTCGGTGCCCGGCAGCGCGAGCATCGGCCCGTAGCTGCGGGCGCGGGCGGCGGTGCCCGCGGCCGCAGCCCGCACGTCGCCGCGGCAGAACGAACCCGCGGCGGGCGATGTCCAGATGCCCAAGGCATCACGGCGTCCGACGACGCCGGCGTCCCAGGGGCCAGCCGCGCCCGGTCGCGGTGCCGTAGGCTGGCGCGCGGGGGCGCGCGGGCGACCCGGGGGGCCGTCGTGACCGAGTCGAAGAACGTCGAAGCCATGGTTGCGCGCGCGCAGGCGGGGGACCGCGATGCGCTCGCCGAGGTCGTGCGGGCGATGCAGGACCGCGTGTTCCACCTCGCGCTGCGGATGTTGGGCTCGGCCGAGGACGCGCGCGATGCCTCGCAGGAGATCCTGGTGCGCATGGTCACCAAGCTGGGCTCGTTCCGCGGCGAGTCGTCGTTCACCACGTGGGTGCATCGGCTGGCCGTGCATGCGCTCATCAACACCAAGGTCTCGCTGCGGCGCCGCGAATCGCACTTCGACGAGCTCGGCGAGTCGCTCGACGCCGCGGTCGCGGCCTCGGCCGGGATGACGCTCGCGCCCGAGCACGCGGCGTTGATCGACGAGGCCAAGCAGGTCTGCGTGCAGGGCATGCTGCTGTGCCTCGATCGCCCGCATCGCGTCGCGTACATCCTGGGCGAGATCCTCGAGCTGGGTGGGGACGAGGCCGCTGCGATCCTCGAGATCTCGCACGCCGCCTACCGCAAGCGGTTGTCACGGGCGCGCGCCGACATGGACGCGTTCTTCGCGGGACACTGCGGGCTCGCCAACCCCGACAACGCCTGTCGCTGCCGCCGGCTGCTGCCGCTCGCGATCGCCGGCGGCATCGTCGACCCCGCGGCGCCGCCGTTCGCCCGCCTGCCGGTCGTGCGCGAGGATCGCTTGCGCGTCGACATCGAGCGGCTGCGCAGCGGCGCCGAGATCGTGCGGGGGCTCCCGCAGCACGGCAGCCCCGAGGATTTCGCGCTGGGGATCCGGACGCTGTTGCGCGGATTCGACGACGCCAACTGAGGCCAGGAGAGACACGCCATGACCGAGTACGCCAGCCGCCACCAACTCCGCATCGCCGCGCCGCCCGAGCGCGTGTTCGATCTGCTCACCACCGAGTCGGGCCTGCGTCGCTGGTGGACCGCCAGCACCGCCGCGACGCCCGAACCCGGTGCGGTGCTGCGGTTCGGCTTCGACGGCGACACCGTGATGATGCACTTCCGCGTCGATCGCCACGATCGCGCCCGCGCGCTGACGTGGACCTGCGTCGACAACCCCAAGAGCCCGCGCGAGTGGGTCGACACCAAGATCGTCGCGGAGCTGCAGCCCGACGGCGACGGCACCGTACTGCGGTTCGGCCACATCGGCTGGGCCAAGGACGACGGCGCGCTGCCGCTGTGCAACACCACCTGGGGCGCGCTGATGCACCGGCTCCGCGACGCCGCCGAGGGCCGCGATCGCGGGCCGCTGTTCGGCCCCAGCGCGCGCGAGATCGTGCGCGCGTATCACGATGCCTGGACCACCGGCAAGCTCGACCTCGCAGCCGAGCGGCTGTCGCCGAACGTCGATTTCCAGGGCCCGATCGATCGTTTCGACCGCGCCGAGCCGTTCTTGGCCGAGCTGGCGAAGCTGCAGCCCATCATCCGCTCGGTCGAACTGCTCGGTGAGCTCGAGCGCGGCGACGAGGTCTGCCTGCGCTATCAGCTGATCACTGCGGTGCCGGCGATCGGCACCACCGAGGTCGCGGAGTGGTTCCGCGTGAAGGACGGCCGCATCGCGACGATCCGGCTGTACTTCGATCCGCGACCGTATGTCGCGATGTTCGCCGCCCCGCCCTCGGGCTCGGTCTGAGCTGCGACAGCACGCGCGGATGTCCGCCAAAACTTCGCGCGCAGCGTAACGTTTGTGCGGCAGCGGCAACGGGGTCGACGGGCCGGTCTGTGGCCCGGAGGGCTTGTTCATGACGACACGTCGCAGCGCGCGATGGTTGGGGGTGCTTTCGTCCCTGGTATGGTTGGGTGGCTGTGGTGACCCCGGCGAAGCCGGGGGCTCGGCTGGCACCGACAGCAGCAGCTCGGGTTCGAGCGGTTCCGCGACCGCGACCGACACCTCCGCGAGCGCGAGCATGTCCGCGACCGCGAACTCGGCCTCGGGGGCCGACAGCTCGAGCAGCGGTGTGACCACCGATACGACCACCGTCGGCGGCTCCTCGAGCAGCGGCGGTGGGGGCGAGTGCGCGGTCCCGGGGCAGCTCGACTGCGGCGGCGGCTGCATCGATCCGCAGATCGATCCCGACAACTGCGGCAGCTGCGGCGAAGCCTGCGTCGAGCCGCAGGTCTGCAGCCTCGGGGGCTGCGCGGACATGTGCGCCGAGGGCCTGGTGCAGTGCGGGCAGTCCTGCATCGATGTGTCGCAGGATCACGAGCACTGCGGCAGCTGCGACAACGCCTGCGACGCGGACGAGACCTGCACCGCCGGCAACTGTGTGCCGGGCTGCCCGGTGGGCACGACCATGTGCGGGCTCGAGTGCGTCAGCACCGACTCCAGCGCGCAGCACTGCGGCGCGTGCAACAACCCCTGTGCGGAGGGCCAGGTCTGCGGCGGCGGCATGTGTCTCGACGCGTGCCCCGACGGAACGGTGCAGTGCGGCAGCGACTGCCCGGACGTCTCGATCGATCCGCTGCACTGCGGCAGCTGCGAGGGCGTGTGCTCGGCCGAGCAGGTGTGCCAGGCCGGCAACTGCGAGTGCGGGGCCGGCCTCGACGCCTGCGGTGACGGTTGCTTCGACCTGCAGAACGACCCCAACCACTGTGGCGACTGCGGCACCGACTGCGGCGACGGCACCTGTACCAACGGCATGTGCGACTGCCCGGCCAACCTCGAGGCTTGCCAGGGCGGCTGCGCAGATCTGCAGAACGACCCCAACAACTGCGGCGCATGCAACAACGACTGCGGTCCGCTGGGCCTGTGCAACGCCGGCGATTGCGAGTGCGCACCGGGCTTCACGCTGTGTGGCGACACCTGCGTGAACCTGGGCAACGACCCCAACAACTGCGGCGACTGCTTCGTCGACTGCATGGGTGATCCCTGCGGCGCGGGCGAGTGCCAGCCCGACTGCGATGGCTTCCCCGACCAGTGCGGCGACAGCTGCACGGATCTCGACACCGACCCGCTCAACTGCGGCGAGTGCGGCAACGACTGCAACGTCGATCAGGTGTGCATCAACGGCGACTGCCGCGACTACACCCTGCCGGCGTGCAACATGTGCCCGTGTGACGAGTGCAACGGCGGCGACGTGTGCTGCGACGTCGCGTTCCTCGAGGACATCGCCTGCGTGAACGCCAACGACTGCGGTTGAGTCGGGCGCCCGGTCCGCGATCTGCGGGTCGGCGCGGCGGCGCTCGCGTTCACGGGATGTTCGGCGGCGGCGCTCGCGTTCACGGGATGTTCGGCGGCGGCGTGCAGAAGCCTGCGAAGCAGAACACGCTGCAGCAGTCCGCACCGGTGACGCAGGCCTCGCCCGAGGGCGTGCAGTCACCACCGGGCGGCACGCACACGTCGTCGGTGCAGGCGTTGCTGCAGCAGTCGGAGGGCAGCACGCACGGCTGATCCTGCGGTGCGCACGCGGGCACGCACGTCATCGTGCTGGGATCGCACGTGCCGTTGCAGCAGTCGTCGTCGGTCGCGCAGGCGCCTCCTTGACCCTTGCAGGTGTCCTCGCCGAAATCGCAGCGACCGGTGTCCTCGTTGCAGTTCATCGAACAGCACTCGGTCGGGCCGCCACTGGTGCAGCTCTCGCCAGTGGGGCGACAGCCCGGCGCGAGATCGACCTCGCAGCGACCGTCGTTGCCGCAGATGTTCGAGCAGCAGTCTTGGTTGGTGTCGCAGTCCTCGCCCTCGACCAGACACAGCGCGCCGCCGCAGACGTCGCCGTGACAGGCCAGCGAGCAGCAGTCGAGCGCCTGCGAGCACGCGACACCGTCGGCGGCGCAGTAGTTGAGGCACACGACCTCGCCGCCGCCGAGCTCGGGCTCGCACCGTCCCGAGCAACACGGTGTCTCGTCGGTGCAGGGCGTGCCCGGCGGCTCGCACATGCCCGGTTCGACGCAGACCGAGCCGGCGCAGCGCGCCGAGCAGCACTGCCCGTCGTCGGTGCAGTCGTCGCCGAGCTCGAGACAGCTGCCGCCGCCGTCGCACACGCCGGCGTCGCGGCAGCTGCCGCCGCAGCACTCGCTCGCGGCCACGCAGGCCTGCCCGGCCGCGAGGCACGCCCCGGTGCTGCCCGAGCCGTCGTCGTTCGACGCGACCGTCACCGTGCCGGTCGCGGTCGTCTCGAGGCTGCCACCGATGCCGGTGTCGCCCGAGCTGCTCGACTCCCCGGCCCCCGGCGGATCGGAGCCACAACCGAAGAGCAAGCAAGCGCTGGTGAGCGCGAAGCGAAACGGCGCGCGGCGATGCATCAGGACCTCCGGCCCCGAAGTGCCCGCACGCGCGCCGGTGTTACGCGACGCGGCCGCGATCAGCCGTCGGTGTCGTCGTCGCCGCCGTGGTCGTCACCCTCGGTGTCGTCGTCACCCTCGGTGTCGTCGTCACCCTCGGTGTCATCGTCACCCTCGGTGTCGTCGTCACCCTCGGTGTCGTCGTCACCCTCGGTGTCGTCGTCGTCCCCGCCGTGATGGTCGTCGTCGTCGTCGTCGTCGTCGTCGTCGTCGTCGTCGTCGTCGTCGTCGTCGTCGTCGTCGTCGTCGTCGTCGTCGTCGTCGTCGCCGCCGTGATCGTCGAAGTCGTCGTCGTGCTCCTGGTCGACCACGGTGCCGGACGCGTCGAGCTCGACCTCCCACACACCGTCGTCGGCGAGCAGGTCGACCTCGTAGACGCCGTCGTCGACGTCGACCTCGATCTCGAACGCGACGCCGTCGACCGCGGCCTCGGCAGCGGCGATCAGTGTGGGCCAGTCCGCGTCCTGGGCGAACGTGGCGGCGGCGGCGTTCTGCTCGGCGTTGCCCGAGTTCGACTCGCGCGAACGCACGATGCTGCCATCTTCGGGGTCGAGCTCGATGCGGCGCTGGCCCTGCGCGCCGACCAGCTCGACGCGGTAGCGATCGGCGCCGTGCTCGGGCTCGAGCTTGGCCTCGATCGCGGTCCCGCCGGCCTCGGCCTCGGCCGCGGCGATGGCGTCCGCCAGGCTGGTCTGGGCCTCTTCGAGCGCGAGCGCGATGCGCTCGGTCGGGGTCGGTCCGGCCGGCTGGCGATCACAGGCGGCGGCGAGAGCGAGGCAGGTGAGGACGACGATGCGTGGGTTCATGACTGCCCCCAAGTGCCCGCGTCCGGCGGGGCGTTACAGCGCGCGCCGACGTGTAACGAACCGTCGCCATCGGGCACCATGGTCCGACCCGCGTGGAAGAAGGCCGCAATCCCCTGCCGTTCCCGCGCGCTGCGGACGCACCGCCCGACGAGTCCGATCCGTCGGGCGACGAGATGCTCGTGGCGCGCGCGCTGGCGGGCGACGAGCGCGCGTGGGTGCGGCTGTACCAGCGGCACTTCGACCGGATCTTCCGCGATGTCGCGTACCTCATGGGCGGAGCCGCGGGCGCCGAGGAGCTGGTCCAGGAGACCTTCGCCGCCGCGCTCACCGGGCTGCGCCGGTACGACGCGCGCGCCAGCTTCGTGACGTGGCTGCGAGGCATCGCGCACAACCTCGTGCGTCGCCACTGGCGCACGCAGAGCCGACGCGCTCGCGCATACGATCGCCTGGCGGAGATCGCCCCGCCGGTCGGGCGCGCGCGCTCGGGCGATCCCGAGGACGCACACCTGCAGGATCGGCGGGCCCAGGTGTTGCGGGCGGTGCTCGAGGGCGTGCCCAGCCAGCTGCGCGAGGCGTTCCTGCTCTCCGACGTGCAAGGGCTCGCGGCCGCCGAGGTCGCCGAGCGGCTGTCGATCAGCGTCGGCAACGCCCGCGTGCGCGCGAGTCGAGCGCGCGCGATGATCCGCGCCGAGCTCGAGCGCCTGGGTTGGCTGGAACCGGAGGATCAGGGATGAGCGACGCGCTCGACCCGGGTCTGCGCCGCTTCTGCGACGCGCTCGCCGAGCGGGTCGACGGCGAGATCGTGCGCGCGGTCGCGGTGCCCGACGCCGCGGACGTGTTGGTGCGCGCGCGCGCGATCGATGCCCAGGCCGTGCCGTCGGCGTGGTCTGCAGCGATCGAGGACGAGATCGTGCCGCTGGCCGAGCGTCGCGCGCTTGCACGAGAGCACGACGACGCAGCGGTGGCCGCGTTCGCGGGGGCGCTGCGCGGTGCGATCGAGCGCGACCTGCAGGAGCGCGGCATGGCCGAGATCCCGGCGCCGCCACGTCGCACTCGTCCGCGCGTCGCGCTCGGCGTGGGCCTCGCGGTGCTGGCCGCCGGCCTGGTCGCGGCCCTGGTCGCGCTCACGCCTCGATGGATGGAGCGCGAGGGCACGGGCGATGCGTCCTCGGCGATGCAGACGCTGCAGCGCGGCGAGGCGACGGACGCGTGGCAGGCCAGCGACGGCGTGCCGCCGGCGGAGCGCACCACGCCGCGCCGCAGCGAGCCCTCGCCGCCGGAGCCGCCGCCGCAGGCGAGCAGCGAGACCACCAGCGCCACCACGACCGAGCCGGAGCCGCCGGGCGCGGCCAAACCCAGGCCGCCTTCGCTCGACGAGCTCGCGGAGCAGGCCGAGGTGGCGTGGCGCGCCGGGGATCTCGACGGCGCCGAGCAACGCCTGCGTCGCATCATCGCGCGCGGTGGTCGTTCGCAGCGGGCCGAGCTGGCCTGGGGCGATCTGTTCGCGCTCGCGCGTCAACGCGACGGCGCGAGCGGACCGGTGCCGCACTGGCGCGCGTACCTGCGGCAGTTCCCCCGCGGCCGCTACGCCGAAGACGCGCGCGCGGGCCTGTGTCGTCGAGCCGAAGGCGAAGCGGACACGCGCGCGTGCTGGAGCGAGTATCTCCGTGCCCATCCCGCGGGCAGCCACGCCCGCGAGGCCCGCCGATGGACCGACGTCCCGCCCGCCCCCTGATCGCGCCGGTCGCCGCGATCCTGCTCGCGCTCGCGAGCGCGTGCGTGCTGCAGTACACCGTGCCGCTCGAGGGCGATCTCGGCTGCGACGGCGACGAGGTGGTGTGCGGCGCGCTGTGCATCGACTTGACCGATGACCGTGATCACTGCGGCGCCTGCGGCCGTGCGTGCGCCGCCGACGAGACCTGTGTCGCTGCGGCGTGCGTGCCCGCGTGCGCGGCCGACGAGGTCTGCGATGGGTTCTGCGTCGAGCTCGATCGCGATCCCGCCAACTGTGGCGCGTGCCGCCGCTGGTGCGACAGCGACGAGGTCTGCGAGGCCGGTGAGTGCGTACGCGCGTGCGACCAGTCCTGCGAGGACGAGGCCGTGTGCGTGGCCGGGGCGTGCCAGTGTCGCGAGGGCTTCGTCGCGTGCAACGGCAAGTGCGTCGATCTCGTCACCGACGAGTCCAACTGCGGCGAGTGTGATCGCGGCTGCGACGGTCAGCCCTGCGGCGGTGGCGAGTGCCAGCCCGACGACTGCGGCGACTGGCCCGATCACTGCGACAAGGCCTGCACCGACGTGGGCAGCGATCCGCTGCACTGCGGTTCCTGCAACCGTGCGTGCCATCCCTCGCAGCGGTGCGAGGACGGTGAGTGTGTCGCTGGTGCTTGAGCGCGTGGTGTTGGCGCTGGTGCTGTCGCGACCCGACTCGGGCGACGCGACCGTCGCCGCGGTCGGGGTCACGCCGACGGTCGAGCCGGATCCATCCGATCGCCGCACGCGACCGATCGTGTTGCAGCTGCAGGGGCTGTCGCGCCAGCCGCTGCGCGATGCGATCGCGCTGCGCTTGCCGCTGCGCCCGCTGGTCGACGCCGAAGCGCCGCGACCGGCGCGCTACGACTGGGCCGCGATCACGTTGCGCGACGACGGCAGCATCGCGTTGTCGTTCATCACCGGCGAAGGCGAGGCCTACGATCGCAGCATCGCGGTGGAGCAGGCCGATCGTGCGCGCGCGATCGCCAGCGCGCTCGCGAGTCTGACGTTCGCGATCGAAGGCGGCGAGGTCGAGCCCGATCGCACCGCGGTGGCGCAGCCCCAGCCGCCGCCGCCGGCCGTGTCGCCGCCGCCGGGGCCGACGCCGGTGATCGTCGCGCCGCCACCCGCGACGCCCGAGCCGATCGTGACGCCACCGGCGCACGAGCTGGGGCTGGTGGGCGACGCCGGCGTCGTGACCGGGTTGGCGCCGCGCGCCGGCGCGGACGCGCTCGCGGCCGGACACGGTCGCATCGGGCTCGATCTGCGGCGCAAGGACGGTGCGCTGGGCAGCTTCGGTGTGCGCGTGGGTGGCCGGCGACTCGACGCGCTCTCGCTGGTGCGCGTGCGACTCGAGCTCGGCGGCGGCTGGGGCTTCCGCTTCCGCACCGCCGAGCTGGTGCTCGCCGGCGCGATGACGCTCGAGCCGTGGGCGTTGCGTCGGCATCGCGGCGCGGTGCCGCTGGTGATCGGCAGCGACGCCGCCGCGCGACGGCCACTGCTGGGCGCGCTGGTGCGCGTGTCGCCGGGGCTGCGCCTGCGCGTCGGTCGACGCGGGCTGCCGCTGCGTCTGGGCGTGCACGTCGAGCTCGCGGGTTCGTTCGTGCCCGATCACGGCGCGCGCACGGTCGAGATCGGCGTGGCCAAGCCCGACGGCACGCGCGCGCCGCTGCAGCGCCTCGGTGGACTCGAGCTGCACACCGGGCTCGAGCTGGGGCTGTGGTTCCCGCTGCCGGGTCGGTGAGTCGTCTCGCCGTCGTCGCGGTGGCGTGTCAGCCGCAGGGCACGGTCGACATCCCGCACACCAACGTGCTCACGTCGCCCTCGACCCACACCAGGCCGTCGTCGTCGGCATAGATCACCCAGTAGTGTGTGAGCTCGAGCCCATCGAAGCTGCCCCCGGCGGCGACGAGCGGATGCGTGATGTCGCCCTCGCGCCAGAAGTCGTCGGTGGCCTCGGGGTCGAGCACCGCGCCGAGCTCGGTCGATCGAAACGAGATCTGCGCGCGTGCGAGCTCGGTGGCCGCGTTGCAGGGATCCTCGACGTCGGGCGCGAACAGGCGCACCCGGCTGCCGGTGCAGCCCACGAACAGGTCGGCGACGTCCTCGACCGGCGGCGCCTCGACCCGCGGAAGCTCGGCCGCAGGGATGCAGTGGCCGCCACCGCAGTCGTCGTCGGCCGTGCAGAGGCAGGTGCCGTCGGGGTCTTCGCTGCACGAGCGGCCCGAGCTCTCGCACAGGCCGAAGTCCTGTCCGCGGAAGCAGCGCTCGTCGGCGGCACATTCGCCGTCGGCGGTGCACGGCCGGCGCAGGCAGCCGTCGGCATCGAAGGGCGACGGCGGTGTGCCACACGCGGGCGCGCACGCCTGCTGCGACAGCGGGCAACCGCCGAACTCGCATGCGACCGGCGAGGTGTCACCGGTGCTGCTGCCGCTGCCGCTCGCGTCCGCGGTGCTGCTGCCGTCGGCGGAGGAGCTGGCCGCGGTCGTGGTGGTCGCGCCCGACGACGTGGTCGTCGTGTCGTCGCGCACGGGCCCGCACGCGAGCGTCGACAGGAGCAGGGGGAGGGCGAGGGCGCGGCGCGTCACGACGTCCCATGGTCGCCGCAGGGCGCGGCGATGACGAGTGCACGGGCTGCCGCGGGCGCAGGTGGGGCTGCGACACGGCGGCGAGGATGGGCCTCGCGGTTGCGGCCAAACGCGTCAGGGGTCGTCGTCGTCGTCACGAGCGTCCGGAGCACCCTCGCCGTAGAGCCGGCGCTGGAGTGTCCGCCGGTTGATCCCGAGGCGACGCGCGGCCCGGCTCTTGTTCCCGCCGACGATGTGCAGTGTGGCACGGATGTATGCGCGCTCCATCTCGGCGAGCGTGAGCCCGGCCCGCGAGGCGCGGGCCAGGAAGCCATCACCCACGATCGCCTGTTCGACCCACTCGTGGAGCGGCACCGTCGCGCGATCGGATCCCCGGATCGCAACGGCCAGCAGCTCGGCGAGCTGCTGCAACTGGTCGAGCGTGTCGCGCGGCAGCGCCTCCACGAGGTTCGTGGGCGAGGTCTCGCTCGGGACGCCGGGGCGTCGCCCGTGTGCCGGGCGATGCGACGCCAGCTCGACGGATCGGAGGACGTTTTGACGTCGTCGTGGAACGGGCCACCTCCGCGAGTCGACGACTCGCGGGGCTGGCGGCCCGACCAGCCCGGATCCTGCGGCGGAGGATCCGCCGCACCCTGGACCCCAGCATAGCGCCCGGGGTCGCGCGCACGCAAGGCGCGCGCGCGCGCCTCGGCAGAGCCTGGCACTCGGCGGCGCCGCCGCTCGACGAGTGCGGCGTCGCTGCGCCGAACTGCGACTGGAATGCACGCCGTGGCGAAGCGAGTGCGACGGCGATGCACAACATCGCGGCACGATGGTCGATCGCGAAGCCATCGGTGCGAGCTGACGCGAGATGATCGCGTGCGACGACGATGCACAGCAGTGGGTCGCCATTGCGCTGCCGTCGAACGACGTTGCACAGCACATCTTCGACGCAACCCGCGTGCTAGCGTCGACAGATCGCTGCGTGGCAAGGCCTGGCCATCGTCGCGTGCAAGGAGATCGTCATGCCTGCATCCGAGATCGCCGACAACAAGTGGGAGCTCGAAGCCAGCAAGGCCCCCATCTTCACCGCAGCCGGACTCGCGCACGTGTTGTTGCTCGTCGCGTTCGCGGCGATCTTCGGCTACATCTTCGCGATGTCGGTCGTCGCGGTCACGACGCCGCGGCAGGAGAACTCGCTCGAGGATCTCTACAAGAACATGAAGCACGACGACCAGGGTCCCGCGGCGAAGCCGGGCGAGTAGCGCGGCGACCACGGCGGTCGGCTGCCGAGGCGCCGTCGATCGCTGCGGTCCAGCCGCGCTTGCCCGGCGAGACCGATGCGCGCGACGACCGGCTCACACGCAGATGTCTTCGGGCACTTCCTGGGCGTGGGGACAATGCGTCGCCGGGTCGTTGTGGGCCTCGTTCGCGTGGTAGATGCGGCAGTACACGGTGTTGCCGGTGGTGTCGCCGTCGACGCCGACCTCCCAGGTCGAGCATGCCGCCAGGCACGAAGCCTCGTCCGCGTACTGCACGCCGTACTCCACGCAATAGGACATGTAGACCGAGCAATAGCTGACGCAGACCTCGTCGCCCGCGCTCGGGTCGGTGGTGGCCGAGTCGGTGGTGACGGGATCGGTGGTGACGGGATCGGTGGTGACGGGATCGGTGGTGACGGGATCGGTGGTGACGGGATCGGTGGTGACGGGATCGGTGGTGACGGGATCGGTGGTGACGGGATCGGTGGTGGCGGAATCGGTGCCCATGGTGCCGCTCGCGTCGGCGGCCGTGGTCACGCCCGGCGGCACGCAGACGCCGCCTTGGCATTCCAGCCCCACCAGGCACTCGCCGGCATTGCAGGTGCAGTTCTCGGCGCCCGGATCGCAGTCGTCGGGGATGCACAGCTTCACGGTCGCGTTGCACTCGAGGCCGGTGTCGCAGGTGCTGTTGCCGTAGCATGCGCAGCCGACACTGCCGTCGGGACATCCGGTCTCACCCGCGGTGGAGCTCGGATCGCCCGCATCCGTGCCCGCGCCCTGCGACGCGGAGGGGTTGAAGCAGGCGCCGAGCGCCACGGTGGACAGCGCGAGCCATGCGAAGCGCATGGGCCACCGTACCACTGGTGACGCGGCTCGGTTCTCGGGCGCGACCCGAGCGGCCCTCGCGTGGCCTCGGGCGCGCTGTCGCGACCGGCGGCGCGCGCGATCCCACCGCGTCCAACGCCGTCGCGTCAGCCGCTGCTGCCGTCGCGCAGTGCCACGCGCACGCGGCCGCCCTGGGTGCGCAGCTCGACGCGGTCCTTGCCCAGGCGCAGCCGCTCGCAGTCGAGCTCGAGCTCGGCGCCCTGGCCCTCGAAGCGGCCGAATGGGCCCGGCAGCGCGGTGCTCCACGCCAGCGCGTGCGTCGCGAGCGACCACGCGCTCACCGCGGTGCCGGCGGCGATCACCACGAGGTCGTCGCGGCAGCCGATCGCGATCGCGACGGTGTCGACGTCGTAGCCCGACGCGGGTGCGCTCTGCTCGGTCGCGGGCAGCAGCCACGGCGGCTCGTCGCCGCGCGCGAGCACGAACTCGAGGTTGCGCGTGGTCCGGACGCCGGCGCCGGTGATCGTGGTGCTGCGACCGGTCGCGCGGGCGTACAGATCGATCGCGGGTTTGCCCGCGCAGCTGCAGCCGCGCAGTCGCTGGAAGTCGGCCAGCACCAGCGGGACCTGGGCCGGCGTGGGGTCGACCTCCGGCGTGGGCATGGGCTCGGGTGCCACCGGTGTCGCAGCGATCGCCGGGTTCGGTCCCTGCGATGCGATCGCGGGCACCGGCCGGGTGGCCGGCGACGAGGCGATCGTGGCAGTCGGCGCCGTGGCCACCGGCATCGATGCGGCGTGGTGCGACCCCGAGGGTGCCGTCGCCAGCATCAACGTCGATGCCAGCGCGCCGACCACCGCAACGCCGCCCACGGCGAGACCGATCTTCGCGCCCGCACCCGGGACCGTGGTGCGGCGGCGCAGCACCGTCGGCGGGGGTTGTTGCGGCTGCTGCGGCGCGCCGGTGTAGAGAAACGAGCTGCCGCAGTGACGGCAGCCGTACTGCTGCGCGCCGCGGGACGCGACGTCGGTCGAGCCACACGCGGGGCATCGGATGGTGACGAACGGCGCGCGGTCCACGGGCTGCGATCGTAGCATCCCCGCGCGCCCGCGGTGCCGTGCGATGCGCTACCGTAACCCATGGCCGCGCCCTACCGCGCCTCCGCGGCGCTCTACGACGGCATCTACGACGACAAGGACTACGTCGCCGAGTCCGCGTGCGTGCATGCGCTGGTGATCGAGCGTTGCCCCCGGGCGCGGACGTTGCTCGATGTCGGTTGCGGCACCGGCGGGCACCTCGTGCAGCTGCAGCAGTGGTTCGAGGTCGAGGGCGTCGACGTGTCGGCAGAGATGATCGCGTGCGCCCGGCAGAAGCTGCCGGGCGTGCGCTTGCACGTCGGCGACCTGCGCGAGCTGGCGCTGGGGCGCAGCTTCGACGCGGTCGTGTGCCTGTTCAGCGCGATCGGCTACGTCACCTCGCTCGACGAGCTGCGGCGCGGCGTGGCCGCGATGGCGCAGCACGTCGCGCCCGGCGGCGTGCTCGCGATCGAGCCGTGGTTCACGCCGGAGGCCTGGCGGCCCGGCACCGTGCACGGCAGCCTCGTGATCGACCGGCCCGAGCTCAAGGCGGCACGCCTGGTCCGCAGCGAGGTCCGCGGGCGGATCTCGGTCATGCCCATGCACCACCTGGTCGCGTCGGCCGCCGGTGTCGAGCACTTCGTCGAGACCCACGAGATGTTCCTCGCCACCGAGGACGAGATCGCGCAGGCGTTCGTCGACGCGGGGCTGTCGCGGGTGGAGCTGCGGCGCGACGTGCTCGTGCGCGGGCTGTGGCTCGGCACGCGGTGATCCGGACCGATCTGGCACTTCGTCCCGCGCACCGCGGTGACGATGCACGCTGCCGTGAGCACGGCTGCGACGTCGTCCGATCCCCGCGCCCGCGCCGCAGGTCCGCTCGAGGCCGTCGAGGCCGCGCTCGCGGCCGGCGCGGTCGACCTGCCGGTGCTGCCCAAGGTCGCACACGAGGTGATGATCGCCGCGCGCGACCCCAAGCGCGGCGCGGCCGAGGTCGCCCGCGCGATCGAGAAGGATCCGGCGCTGTGCGCCACGGTGCTGCGCGCGGCCAACTCCGCGATGTTCGGCAGCACCGTCGAGATCGTGTCTGCGCGACAGGCGGTGCTGCGACTGGGCCTGCTCGAGGTCGCGACCCTGGCGACCACGGCGGCGATGCGCAGCGCGCTGGTCGATCACGGCGCGTTCGAGCAACACATGAAGACGTGGTGGCGCGACGCTCTGGCCACCGCGCTGTTCGCCAAGGAGATCGCGCGGCTGCGACGACAGGCGGTCGACTCCGCGTTCCTGTGCGGGCTGCTGCGCGAGGTCGGCGTGCCGGTCATCCTGCGCGTGCTCTCGCGCTCGCGCGTGGCCAGCGATGCGCCCGCGGTCGAGGCCGCGCTGGCGCGTCACGCTCGCACCGCCGGGCTGCTGCTGTGTGACGCGTGGCAATTGACCGCGCCGGTGCGCGCCGCCATCGCGGACGTGCCCGATCCGAAGTACCTCGATCACGTCTGCACCGCGCGGCTCGCCGCCGCGTTCGCGCGCGGGCTCGACCCCGCGGCCGAGGACGTGACGGCGCTGAACCTCTATCCCGAAGAGCTCGAGACGATCGTCGCGATGGCATCGACCATCGCCGCCACGGTGGAGTCGATGGCATGAGCGACCACTACGATTGGATTGTCATTGGTGCCGGTCCCGGTGGCCAGAAGGCGGCACTGTGCGCCGCCGGGGCCGGCGCGAAGGTTGCCGTGGTCGAGCGCGACGCCCAGCCCGGCGGCGCGTGTGTGCATCGCGGTACCATCCCGAGCAAGACCCTGCGCGAGGCCGCGGTGCAGCTGTCGCGGTTCTTCCGCCAGGCCGAGCGCTTCGGCCTGGTATTGCCGTCCGAGGTCCGCTTCTCCCACGTCCGCGGGCAGCTCGATCAGGTCATCGCACGGCACGTCGGCAGCATCCGCGACGAGCTCGCCCTGGCCGGCGTCGATCGGATCCACGGCAGCGCGCGGTTCGTGTCGCCGCACGAGCTCGAGGTCCGCAGCCCCAGCGGCGCGTCGCGGCGGCTCACGGCCAAGCACATCGTGGTCGCGACCGGCTCGCGGCCGCGCAATCCGCCCGAGACCCCCGTCGACCACGACCTCGTGCTCGACAGCGACTCCGTGCTGGGACTGGAGTACCTGCCCCACTCGTTGGTGATCATCGGAGGCGGCATCATCGCGTGCGAGTACGCGGCGATCTTCGCCAGCCTCGGCGTGCTGGTGACCATCATCGATCGCGCGCCGCGTCCGCTCGCGTTCCTCGATCCCGAGCTGTCCGAGGGCTTCCTGCGCGCGTTCGAGGCCGCCGGCGGCGTGTACCTCGGTGATCGCAAGGTGCGCGGGCTCGATCCCGACGGACTCGCCGCGGTCACGACCTACACCGACGGCGGCGAGGCCGTGACCAGCGAGAAGGTCATGGTCGCGCTGGGTCGAGTGCCCAGCACCGCGAGCCTCGGTCTCGCCGAGGCCGGCATCGCGGTCGACACCCACGGGCGGATCCCGGTCGACGCCAACGGCCGCACCGTGGCCGGCCACGTCTACGCGGTCGGCGACGTGATCGGACCGCCGGCGTTGGCGTCGTACTCGATGGAGCAGGGTCGTCGCGCGGTGATGCATGCGCTGGGGCTCGAGACCGGCGAGGCGCCGAGCCTGGTGCCGATGGGCATCTTCACGATCCCCGAGCTCGCCGCGGTCGGCGAGACCGAACGATCCGCGCGCGAGCGCTTCGGCGAGGTCACGATCGGTCGCGCCGACTTCGCCGGCATCGCCCGCGGGCACATCGCAGGCGAGCCAGACGGCTTCCTCAAGCTGGTCGCCGACGCCGAGGGCGAGCGCCTGCTCGGGGTCGGTATCGTCGGTGAAGGCGCGACCGAGCTGGTGCACCTGGGCCTGTTGCTGCTGCGCAGCGGCGGCCGCGTGCGCGAGCTGGTCGAGGGCGTGTTCAACTTCCCGACCATGGCCGAGGCCTATCGCGTGGCCGCGCTCGATCTGCTGGCGCGCGCGCGCACGGGTGTGCGTCGGCGCGCGGCCTGAGGCGCGTGCGCGCGATCAGTCGCCGACGTACTGCGACTGTGGCCGCACCAGCCGGCCGCAGCGGCGCTGCTCTTCGACGTGGGCGAGCCAGCCCGCGACGCGGCCGCAGGCGAAGATCGCGGTGAAGGCCTCGCGCGGGATCTCGAGCGCCTCGAGCAGCACCGCGGTGTAGAACTCCACGTTCGCGGCCAGCGGTCGGTCGGGGTGCCGCGCCGACAGCAGTGCGGTGGCCTCGCGTTCGACCGCGCGCGCCAGTGCCAGCCGCGCGCCGCCGCGGCCGTGCATGCCTGCATCGGGCTCGAGGCTGGTGATGGCCTGTTCGAGCGCTGCGGCCCGCGGGTCGCGGACGCGGTAGATGCGATGGCCCATGCCCATGATGCGGCGGCCGGCATCGAGCTCGCCCAGCAACCACGCGTGCGCGCGCGCGGGCTCGCCGATGGCGTCGAGCATGTCGAGCACCGGCCCCGGCGCGCCGCCGTGGAGCGGGCCCTTGAGCGCGCCGAGGGCCGCGACCACCGCGGACACCGGGTCCGCACCGGTCGAGGTGACCACGCGCGCGGCGAAGGTCGACGCGTTCATGCCGTGGTCGCTCACGGTCACGAGGTAGCGCGCCAGCGCCGGCGCGCGGGCGGGGACGCCGCCCATCATGCGCAGCAGATCGCCGGCGTGATCGAGCCCAGAGATCGGGTCGCGGCGGCGCGCTGCCACGTCGCGCCACCGCCGATCCACCCACGCGGTCGCGACCGCGACCGTGGCTACGACATCGAGCGCGGCAGTGTCCTCGTGCAGCAACGCGACCGCGCCGCGCACGGCATCCATCGCGACCGGCAGCCGCAGCCGCGCCGCCGTCGCCGAGCCACGCCTGCGCCGCACGCCGCCGCGCCGCCCAGGGCCGCGCGCAGCGAGGCCGGCCTCGTCGGCGTCATGAGCGCCACTGCGTGCGCGCAGGGGTGCGGGCCACCGGCGCCGCGCGCCACAGCCGGGACACGATCGCCTCGAACGGGGTCCCGGCGAGCGTCGACTTCGGCGCGGCCGGCCAAGACCAAGCGACCCGGCCTCGCCGTCCACCATGGAGATTGCGGTGCGGGCCACGACCACGCGGTCGAGCCCTCGGCATGCACGTCGTTTCGTTCCATCGCGAGCCTCCGCAAGCTGGCCAATGCCGCGACCTCGGTGATGCGCATCTCTCGATCTGGTCGGCTCTGGTTGCTGGTTGATCCGCGTGGATCGACGTCGGCGTTCGCTGCTCGGCGCGCGCCGCCGCACGGCGCGCCTGGGCGTCGACGTGCGCGCTGTACGCCTACGCCGCGCGCGGCCTGGTCCGCAGTCGCCCGGGCCCGCACGGTCGGCGTCACCTCTACGATCCCGACGACATCGAGCGGCTGCTCGTGCGCAAGCGGGCGCGCGCGGGCCACGGTGCGGTCGCAGCCGCACATGCGCTTCGGTGAGCCCGTGCTCGACCTCGATCACGGCGCTGGCCGAGGGCGACATCCGCTACCGCGGCCACGCGCTGTCGCGGCTGGTCGCGGACCGTGTCGGCTTCGAGCGCGTCGCCGAGCTGTTGTGGTGCGGCGCGTTGCCGGCACAGGTGCAGCCGTGGACGGCATTGCCGCTGCCGTGGGCGCGACTGCGGGCGGTGATCGAGTCGCCCGGCGCTGCGATCCCGCGGCTGGCCCTGGTCGCGTCGTGGATCGGGCTGGTCCACGGCGCCGCGCTCACGACGACGACGCCATCGCCGGTGCCCGCGCGCTGGTGGCCACCTTGGCCCACGCGCTGGGCTGGCCGCCCGTGGCGCCGCGCGGTCGTACCAGCACCACCGTGGCCGAGCGCTGTGCGCTCGCGCTGGTGCGCCGATGCGCCACGCAAGCGCGACGCGATCAGCTCGCCCTGGTCGTCAGCGCCGATCACGAGCTCAACGCATCGGCCTTCAGGGTGCGGGTCGCGGCCTCGACCGGCGCCGATCTGGCCGCCAGCGTCGCAGCGGGCTTGCACGTGATGAGCGGACCTCGTCACGGCGCGGCCTCGCGTGTGCTTTCGAGCAACTGCTCGCGCGCGCCGGTGCACCCGCGCGTGTGCCCGCGCTGGTGCGCGGCGCCCACTTCGGGCGAGCGCGTCCCCGGCTTCGGCCACCCGATCTACCCCGCCGGCGATCCACGCGTGCCGCCGCTGCTCGCGTGCGCGCGCGATGGCGCCGCGCTCGCAGCAACGCCTGGCTCACGTTCGAGGCGCTGCTGCCGATGGCCGAGCGCGGCCGCGACGCGCAACCTGGACGCGGGCCTGGTCGCGATCACCATCGCGTGCGGGCTGCCGCCGGGCACCGCGGCCGGCCTGTTCGCGCTGGGCCGAACCGCGGGGTGGATCGCGCACGCGCTGGAGCAGCGCGCCGCCGGCTTCATCCTGCGACCGCGTGCGCGCTACGTCGGTCCGTGAGCCGGCAGGCCCGGGGCGGCTGTGGCATCATCCGCGGCGATCGTCGTCCACGATCGAAGGAGTGGTTCGGATCATGGCTGAAGGCTACGCCCAGCTCGGTGTCCATCGCTGGATGCTCGCGGACTCGGTCCGCAACGAGGCCTATCGCCAGGCGTTGGTCCGCGCGGTGCGGCCCGGTGACGTCGTGCTCGACATGGGCGCAGGCACCGGCATCCTGAGCGTGTTCGCGGCGCAGGCCGGGGCCAGCCGCGTGTGGGCGGTCGAACGCACCGACATCGCCGCGATCGCGCGGCGGGTGATCGAGCGCAACGGCTTCGCCGATCGCATCACGGTGATCCAGGACGATCTCGAGGAGATCGATCTGCCGGGCAAGGTCGACGTCATCGTCTCCGAGTGGATGGGCGGCCTGGGCGTCGACGAGAACATGCTCGCGCCGCTGCTCATCGCGCGCGATCGCTTCCTCGCGCCCGGCGGGCGCGTGGTGCCGGCGGCGGTCACGGCCATGGCCGCGCCGATGTGGATCGTCGAGTTCGACGACTCGCAGGCGCACTGGCGCTCGCGCCCCCACGGCGTCGACCTCTCGGTCGTGGCGGACTCCAGCGCCAACGAGACCGAGCTCGTGCAGTGGGCCGTGACCCCGGAGGACATGCTCGCGCCGGCGCAGGTGCTATGGCACCACGACGCCTACCGCTGCAGCCGCGACGAGGCCGACGACGTCTTCGCCGCGCGGCTGTCCTTCACGGTCGAACGCGAGGGCGATCTGTCCGCGATCGCGACCTGGTTCGACGCCGACATGGGTGGCGGCGCGGTGCTGACGACCGCACCGGGCGCGCCGCTGACCCACTGGGGTCGCATGATCTTCCCGCTGCACGAGCCCAAGCGCGTGGCCGTGGGCGCGCGCATCGAGGTCGAGCTGCGCTGCGAGCCCAGCTCGCAAGGTGGTACCGAGAAGTACTGGTCCGTGCGCATCGACGACGGGCCGCTCGAGGAGCACGACACGCGACCGCGGCGCGCGGCGGCCTTCGTGAGGGCGCGATGATGCGGCTCGCCGCGCTCGCGCTGGCGGGGCTGGCGGCGTGCCAGCCGCAGGCGACGACCACGACGACGCCCACCGGCGGCGGCGGCCAGGTCCAGCCACAGCCGGTCGTGCAGGAGCAGGAGGCGCGCGCGCTCGATTGCAGCGCGGTGCCGTGCACCGAGCTGCAGCAGGAGATCGAGCAGCAGTGCAAACAGATCGCGACCGTGCGCATGGGCTTCGTCGGTCGCTACACCGTGCTCGCGGTGCGCACCGATCCGACCAGCGTCGTGTACACGTCGTTTCGCTTCTTCTACGATCGCACTGGCAAGCTGGTCGGGCGCAGCGTGTTCGTGAACGAGTACTCGCGGCACGAGAACGAGGGCCGCGTGCCCCGCGGCGAGGTCGAGCGCGAGCGCGATCCGTGCCCGCCGGGGCACCGCGAGCCGACCCCGGAGGGCTGAGTCTCGAGGGAG